>JBEKPJ010000018.1:0-115094 GCA_049520935.1 Terriglobales bacterium
CGGGTACGACGTCCGCACGCGATGTATTCGCGGCTGCTCAGCAGGCCGTCAAGGCGAAAGGCCATTCCGTTTGAACGGCTGGGATGCCGTCAAATGAGACGATTCGGGAAATGGTTTCTCATTGCATTAGGTTCGTTGGTCGTCCTGTTGGCTATCATCATCACGTTGACCATCGGGTGGAGTCCGCTTTTCGGCCCCAAGGCGCGTGCTCTCACGAACCGCACTTTCGAGCGTACTCCGCAACGGCTCGAGAGAGGTCGCTATATCGCGACGGGCTTGAGCAGCTGCATCTATTGTCACAGCCCGCACGAGTGGACCAGCCCGGGCACACCCATGGTGGCCGGCAAAGAAGCTTCCGGCGAGGTGCTGCCCTACGCTGGTCTGCCCGGACGCGTCGTGGCCCCGAACCTAACGCCCGATCCGGAAACCGGAGCGGGCAGTTGGACCGATGATCAACTGGCCCGCGCCATACGCGAAGGCGTCGGCCACGATGGCCGCGCTCTTTTTCCCATCATGCCCTACCGACACTACCGCAATATGTCAAATGAAGACTTGGCATCCGTTGTGGTCTACCTGCGGTCCCTACCTGCTGTCCACAACCAGCTTCCGGCCACCGAAATCATTTTTCCCGTAAAGTACCTGATCCGCAGCGCTCCCGAGCCGGTTGCCGCGCCGGTCGCCGACGTTGTCTCCTCCGACCAACTCAAATACGGAACTCATCTTGCCGACCAGGCCGGTTGTAGCGACTGCCATACACCTCAAGTACGGGGACAAAATGTTTCGGGTATGGACTTTGCCGGAGGCTTTCCCTTCACGGGCCCCTGGGGCACTGTCGCGAGCGCGAATATCACGCCCGATGCATCCGGAATCCCCTATTACGACGAGGCTCTTTTCCTGAACGTGATGCGCACCGGACAGGTCGGAGCCCGCGAGCTTAGCCCGATCATGCCCGTGATGGTTTATAAGAATCTAACCGATGACGACCTCAAGGCGATCTTCGCCTTTCTTCGCACAACAAAACCTGTGACGCATCGAGTCGACAACTCGGAGGTGCCGACCGAATGCAAGCTCTGCAAACAGAAACACGGCGGCGGTAGCGAAAACTAGCAGGGCGATCACGAGCTCTAGAAAACCTGAATATCTCGACTTCGATATTCGCTTTCCTGCAGAGCTGTGGCCGCAATCCCTGGAGGTAGCACCCTAGAGCCGGGCACACATCCGGGGGATACTGCGCATTCTCTGGGAATACAGCATGTGGGCGGGACACGTTCCCGTACAGCGAAACCCTATGGAACTTGTGAGCATTCCGGGGGCTAGTCAACGGCAGAAAGTCCCTCGGAGTCTGACAACAGAAGAATTTCAAAAACTGTTGGCGGTCTTCGATGACAATCTGCGGTGGCGCACGTTCTTTCTGTTGGCTATTTATTTCGGGCTCCGAATTTCTGAGGTGCTCGGGCTCAAATGGAAAGACGTGGACTGGCTCGGCAAAACCGTATGTATCAATCGGGGAGTAGTCAAAGCGATTGTGGATGACGTGAAGTCCCGGCACTCGGCCCGCAAGATGGCTTGCGCGGATGAGCTGCTGGATAGTCTGAGAGCGTGGAAGCAATCCACACAGTTTGCCGACACCGAAGACTGGATCTTTGCCAGCACGGTCAAGCTAGGCCGTATGCCGCTTGGCTACATGTCAGTGTGGAACGTGTTAACCACAACAAGCACACGCCTGGGATTGCCCACGTAAGCAGTCATTGCTTCACGCCCACATACCGCAGTTGGCTAGATGCGCTCGGCTCACCCATCGGCGTACAACAGCGCATGATGCGGCATTCCAGCATCACCACCACAGCAAACTACGGTGATACAGTTGCCTCGGATCTTCGGCTAGCACATGAAAAAGTAGTGCAACGGGCTTCACAGCACGGAAACGGCACGGAACGGTCTACAACTCACTGAATCCTTGGGGCGGGAGACGGGAATTGAAAACGCCCCAAAACTTGAATACAACAACTTGCAGAGCGTCGGGACGCTCTAAAAACGCTGCAAAGCACTGTAGGAATCGCTAACGGTCAGTAAACAGTCAGTACCGTAGGGGCGTGAAGGGAGAGAAATCCACATCGAATACTGACTGTTATTCGGTACTGACTGCTTACATCACTTCGAGGGCTTCGCTGCCCGTCACTGCCTGCCGCTCTACTACCGAAGCTCGTCCCGGTGGCGCGGATGTTTAGCTCCCTTGAGTCTGGGGCGCTTTCGTTTTTCACCCGGCGCCGAACTGGGCTTCGGGTTTGAGCATCAACTCGGGAATGCTCTAGAGTTGGGGGTCAACCCTATGAAACGTGTCATGGTCATCGGGGCAGCCATTGTCCTGTCATTGCTCATACCTTCGACGCTTGTCGGCTGGGGGTCTGAAGGGCACGAGATCGTGGCGTCGTTGGCTCAGGCCCGCCTGACCGCGAACGCGAAATGGGGGATTCGCTCACTGATCGGTGATGCGAGCCTTGCATCCATCGCAAACTGGGCTGAGCGGA
This sequence comes from Terriglobales bacterium, assembly GCA_049520935.1. Lineage (GTDB taxonomy): Bacteria > Acidobacteriota > Terriglobia > Terriglobales > Acidobacteriaceae > Acidiflorens. The sequence continues at coordinate 2,529 of JBEKPJ010000018.1, forward strand.
CGAGGTTCGACCCGAGCGCGACGAAACCTACAACTGGCATTTTGTCGATATTCCCGAGAGTGCTTCGGGCTTCTCCGACGAGCGGGACTGTTTTCTGCCCAACAGCAGGCACAAGCACTCGGCATCCGACCATCACAACTGCGTGGTGGATCGGATAGAAATATTCAAGCAGGTTCTCTCCGACAGCAATGCCTCACGGGATGACCGCATCGAAGCCTTAAAGTTCCTCGTCCACTTCGTCGGCGAGGTGCATCAGCCGTTCCATGCAATCGGGGAGGCGGCTGGCGGAAACGGGATCGCCGTTGCGGAGTTCGGCAGAACTCAGTACGAGCGGCATCCATGCAATTTGCACGGCGCTTGGGACAGTGGGCTCATTCAGCGCACGGGCAGGGGACGAGATGAATACGTCTCGCATCTGGAGAAGCTAATCTCCGACGAGCATCTGATCGCCAGCGGGAATCCGGCGGACTGGGCGAACGAGTCGCACGGGTATGCTCTATCGGCGTGGTTGGCTGATGGCGCTCAAATCGATGAGAATTATTACCGGAAGGAAATCAAGGTCGTTGACCAGAGGCTCGCGCTAGCAGGGTTGCGCCTTGCTCTCCTGCTGCCAGTTCAAGGGCGGCGGTCAGAACTTGCGTCCGAGAAAGTGCCCTGCGACCGCAGCGGCAGCACCCAGGCGTCCGAACCTCTGCTGGAAGATTGTCGAGTAGAGTGCAGCCATGTCCTTGGGCGGCGGCGGCCTACGTTCTTTCTTGCGGAGGCCCATCGCCTCTGATGGACACGTGGTTACACAGAGCCCGCATCCGATGCAACGGTCCTCGGCGACCTTCGCCGGTTCCAGACGAACAGCGGATCCTGTGTATTCTGCGGTTCCAGCACCAGTCCCTGACGGTCGGCCTGTTCCAGCAGCACCAGCATCTCTTCTTTACTGACCGGACGGGCAATTCCTTTCTCGGTCATCATGGTTGCAACCTTCCCGAACATCAGGCAGTTTCGCGGTTCCTTGGTCAGTCGGCAAGGTTGGCCGGTGAGTTCGCGGCCCTGTCGGCAGATGCAGGGAATTGCTGCGAAGGGGCCCGGGCTGGCTTCGACAAATCTACGGATGTCGTCATGGCTGGCGACCGCGTGCTCCACCGGGATGGACTTATTGATTGGAACGATCCGCATCTGCGGAGTTCGCGGCCCGTGTATCGCTGCTCCAAAGGCCTCGTCGAAGTAGGCCCGCACGTCACGCTCTAATTCCGGTGTCAGGCGGTTCACCTGTGCTTCGTACATGCCCAGCACCAGCGGGGACTTCGCGTATCGAGGACCCTTCTTGCCCGCCAGCTTTCGGATTGATCCTTTTTCTGCCATCCGATCGAGCGCCTCGCACAATTGCTCGCGGGTCATTACGCTGCGTACTCGGCGATGGATTGTCGTTGGCGACTCTGGAATCGTGCTCAGGCACAGGGCCAGCTGGGCCTCCTCAGGGGTGAAAAGCCGCTTGAGAATACGGAGCTCTACGCCGGATTCAGTAGCCGGGTACGGCACCGGCATGCGATCCAGATGCCGCTGTAGTGCGCGATAGGGTTCGTCCTCTACCATTGCGTTCGCTCGTGAGGATTTCTTTGTGCAGAACCTTTTTTGAACTCGAAAACGGCACCATTGTACGCCCCTCTCATGCCTGACGCTCTCGCCCTATCACCAGTGTCGCGGCTGAGGAGGCGAACAGACGGCGCAAAGTTGCGAGATCGCTGATAACAACAGTTAACTTCCGGATCGCCCGTCATGTATGGGAAGTGATCTTCCAACCATCACATATCCAGAATTGCGGCTCCGGCTCTGTTTTGGTCCGTTCTGGTCGTGTCTGGCTACGCCAAACCGCTGTTTCGCATATCATAGGCGGCATTGGCGGTTGCAGCGTTATGAGAGATTCCGCTCTTGCGGCTAGTTCGATACTCAGGCACACGCTGACCTTGGTCGGCGTGACCATCATAGCTACGCTTTCCTGCGCACAACAGAACTCGATCGCGGCACAAAAGGCCTCCAGTGGGCTTAATCGGGATGAGGCACTGGCCAAGCTACGAGCACTGGGCGTGGAATTCAATGAGCCATCATTCTTGAGGAGCGTCGACCAAGAAAATCCCGCATTGGTGAACCTGTTTCTTGTAGCTGGTGTGGATCCCAACTCCAATGAAATGGGTGGCAGTACAGCTTTGATGATAGCCGCTGGCCTCCACCGAATTGGCACGGGTGGCTGCGTCGATGGCATCATCCACGCTTGCTACTCAACAGCCAAGAAAACTGACAAGTCTGATCTCGACATTGTCCATTTACTCATTAACGGCGGAGCAGTCGTACAAACCAGAGACGGAGATGGCGAGACGGCCCTCCACAAGGCAGCAGCTGGCGGTAACGTCGACATCGCCAAGATCCTCATCGCCAACGGCGCCGACGTGAATACAAGGAATGCACATGGCACAACACCGATGATGCTTGCTGCTTTGACCAACGAAGAAACTTCGATGGCGGAGTTGTTGTTCGCAAACGGGGCGATCATCACGGACAAAGAGACTCACTCGTCGTCCGCATTGCTGAATGCGGCTGCGGGCGGACATCTCGGCACTCTACGTTTTCTGATCTCCAAAGGTGCCTATGCAAGATCAAGAAACAGTGCTGGCACAACGGCATTAATGGAGGCGGCTTCTGGTGGACATGTGGAAATAATCGACTTTCTCTTGGACCGTGGAGTGGACCTAGATACACAGGATGCGCAGGGTAACTCTGCGCTAATGTATGCCGCATTCAACGACAGAGCCAATTGCGTCGAATTGCTGCTGAAGCGAGGTGCAAATAAGGCCCTGACAAATCGTGCTGGTGAAACAGCATCGGCAGTGGCTACGAAGCGCGAGTTTGCCAGAATTGTCAAATTGCTCGAATGATGTGCTGAGTCAGTACAACGGTTGAGGTCCGTGTAGTCTGCAGCTCGGAAACTGGGAATCTTGCACCAGCAGCGGTTGCCCTGAGGTTGTATGAGATTGCGCGAAATGCGTGAATCCGACGCTCAAGCCGAAGGCGAAAGCGACCAAATCACAGGCGATACCGCGCAAAAGATGGACGCGACGGTCGCGTCTAGGCCAAGAAGTATGGAACCGTTCGTCACCACCACCGAGGTCGCAAAATTCTTAGGGTTGTGCCGACGCACCGTCGCAAAGATGGCACGCGAGGGTCGCATCGCCGCTCACCCTGTTTCGGGAACCGCACGTCGCACGTGGCGATTCAAACTCAGCGAAGTCGAAGTCTCCTTGGCTTCCCAGTTGCCACATCCTATACTTTCGGAGCGTCCCGACTGCTCTGCGGAAAGCGAGTAAAGCAGATGCAGCCACGCAGAAAAAAATTTCAGACAGGGTGCGTCTTTCTGGATATTAAGACCAAAACGTGGTTCTTCCGTTATTACGTTGACGGAAAACGCAAAGCCGAGCGCATCGGCACCAAGAAAGAGTTTCCGACGAAGGCTCAGGCGAGGCAAGCAGCAGAACCGATGCGAGGTCGATTCTTGGTTCAGGGCGAGTCCAAGCCTGCACCTTTGTCGCTTGCGTCAGTCTGGCAAGGGTACGCAAAGGAGAAGATGCCGGAGAGAGCATCTACCAAACGCGGCTATCTCATCTGGGTCAACAACTACATTTTGCACAGATGGGGACAGATCCCTTTGCCCGAGATTAAGGCACGCGCTGTGGAACTCTGGCTGTCGGGTCTCAACCTCGCTCCAAAAAGCAGGAGCAACATTCGCATGATGCTGTCCGTGATTTTCGAGTATGCGATGTGGGCCGAGTTGATCCCGGTGGACCGCAACCCCATGGAGCTTGTACGGGTCAAGAATGTGTCCAAGCCCGGACGGAAGGCACGCACGATGACGCTGGAAGAGTTTCATCGTCTGTGTGAAATGCTCACTGAGCCATACCGAACGATGGCGATTGTGAGCGTCTGTTTGGGTCTGCGCTGGTCGGAGTTGGTTGGATTGCAATGGCAGGACATTGACTGGCTGGGTGGGGAACTGACTTTGCGTCGTGCTGTGGTCAAGCAGATCACGGGCGAAGTAAAGACAGTCCACTCTGCGAAACCGCTCTCGCTTGACGCACGGCTGCTGGAGGTGCTGAAAGCGCATAAACAGCGAACTGACTACGCAGAGCCGCGAGATTGGGTGTTTGCTTCGCCCGATCTAAACGGAAAGATGCCACGCTCGTACACTTGCTTTTACGAGAAGCTGGGCAGAGCGTGTCAGGATGCGGGAATCAAGCACGTTTCGGCGCATAGTTTTCGCCATAGCTATCGCGCATGGCTCGATGAGCTTGGAACCCCTATCAGCGTGCAGCAGCGGGCAATGCGCCACGGGGACATCAGGGTCACCATGAATGTGTACGGGGACCCGGTGAACGATGCTCTCAGAGACGCAAGCTCGAAAGTTGCGGAGCGGGCTATCAGTCAGTTACTGACCAAAAGTGTAAGCTAAGCTCTTTGGAATTGGGGTGGGAGACGGGAATTGAACCCGCAACCGTCGGAGCCACAGTCCGATGCTCTACCAGTTGAGCTACTCCCACCGCAGATGAGAGCATTATAACCGAACCCATTCACTGGAAAACTAGTTAGGCACAACGGCAGCTTGGCGCTGTGTCTGCGCGTCTGTTGCCGTTTTGGTGCAATTTGCCGCCATCGTGCCCGAAGCCTTGAGTAAGTTCCATCGCTGCTGCATTTTGCTGGGTGTCGCGTCGGCTGGCAGCGTCGGCGAGATCGGCTTCGTCGATGAGGTTGTAGCGCTAGAAGAAGGAGCGCGTCTTGCGGCCGCTGACCTCCATGGCGACCGTTTCCTGCACGCCGAGCCTTGGTGGGTTGCGAACCGCAGACTGGCGCAGATCGTGAACGATCAGTCCGATGTGCTTAAGTTGGCTTCCCTCTTTTCATGTTCGGCCGCGCTCAGGACGCCGACCCGTTGGCTCGATGGGCGGTGGCATCGCGATCTGCTCACTTGATTCCTTCGCTTCCTGCTTCGTTGTCTTGTAGCACAGACGGCATACACGCTTCCCAACTCCGGACGAGCAGCAGACCGTCTCCCGGAGTTTTTTAAAGCCTGCGACTGGTTTGCCGTTCTCCCGCGTGAACACGAAGTCATCCGGCGTTTTGGCAATGACGCAGGCGGTCAGCAAGGTTGCGCCTTCTCGCGTCATTTTGATCACGCGGCCATCGCCGTTCTTCGTCGTCCCCGTTTCCAGCCGAATCGGGCCACTCGCCAAGCCAACCTGCTTGACGGGCAGCGAGAGCAATTCGCCTTTGCGGAAAGCGAAGCTGTAGGCCGTGGTCAGCATAGCGCTGAGCCGGAGCCCGACCTTGCTGCATTCCCGTGCTAGCGGCTTGTATTGCGCGTCCTCGAGAAATCTTTGCGTGGTGCGCTTTCCTGGTATGTTGGCGTCATGGGACACGTCTGATTTTTGGCGGTGTGCGTTTCATCGCGGGATGAAAAGTCCGGTTAAGACTCGCCAACTCTCGGTTGATTGACGCTCCGCTCGCTCCCTCCGCTTCCTGCTGCGTGCAGTAGCGTTGCACTAGGTCCGTGTTGAGATCGTCGACGGGCAGTTTGCGTAAGAACGGCTCCAGATGCTTTTTCCAGCGCCACTCTGCCGTCTTGATGCTCTTGCGTCATTGCTGCCGGTATTCGGCGAACAGGTCAGCGATCAACTCATCGACTTTCACATTGGTTCGTGGGAGGTAGGTTTTCGTTTCGACTTCGGCGAGAATTCGCCGCAGCAACTTTTCTGCAACCTTGCGGTCAGTCGAAAGGCTGCTTTCTCTCCGTGCGATGCCGCGCACGTAAGACTCGACCCACCAGACGGCACAGCCGTTCTGATAGACGCTGCGAGAGCGACACATGTCGCCGCCCAAAAATCTTTTTCCGCTCGTGAGGCGTTTCGCCCGTCCTTTACGCCTACTTGTACAGAGCGCGATCGCGAGCCGACGGCAAGCTCAGTCGGCTGATGCAAATCGCAAACTCTCCGCTGTTATCGCGGGCACCCCCTTCCCCTGGGTCCATGTGATTGCGATACTGCAACACCTTTCGCAATGACGAAAAGACCATAACCAACCGTTGGCCTCTGGTTCGACGGAATATTGCGAGCCGCCGATGAGAGATTTCACCGGATCGGCGATCGATCACCACAACCACTCAACCCTCGGCACAAAGCTGCCGAAACTTAAGGAGAACTGCTATGAAACTAAAAGTAACTCCGCTCTTTCTCGGACTCTGCGTGGCCGTTTTAGCCATCACGGCCAGCACCGCGTACGCGCGGTCGGTGCCGGCATATCCGACCTTTCAGGTTCAGCAATCGAACCCGAACGGATACGGCGCCAAGAATCCTCATAACTGCCTCACCGAATATTGGGGCGAGGTCGTCAATCAGTGCAGCTACGAAGTCGAATTGGTATTCGCCTTACCAATCGACAATGACGGAAGCCATTGGGTTCAGATCCTGAACCTGTCCTATGGCTCCAACGCTAAAGTCAATTGTTCGGTGACGGGGCTCACGGGCGACGGAAACGTCGGAGCCGATGGACCGTTTTACCAGACTCTTGCCGGTCCTGGCACTACGGCAACCTACAGCGTCAACGTAAATCCCGGAGGCACCATTCAGGTCAACTGCTGGCTACCAGCGATAGCGAACGGTGAACCGAACGGCATCGCGGCGATCAACTGGGCTCCGTAATCGAACCGGCTACTCACTGTCGAGCGAAACTGCCGGCCAAGTTGCATACAATTCCGCAGGGATCAAGGCCTCAGCCAGCGTCCGATCCCTGCGTTTTTTTTGCCATGTGGGCGGCGCGATTTTCGACGTTAAGGCGGAGATTACCAAACCCTTGGCGGCGGGTTGCGCAGGAAACCGAGAAAGAGAGACAAACCAAAAGAGACACACTTCTCGAGAATTATGAAGAACCCGAAAACGCAGTTACGCTTGGCTTCACTTCTGTCTCCGATCCCCGTTGGCGTGTCCGGTTACGACCGGCTTACGCCCGGGCTCGGCCTGTCAGACGTGTGCTTGCTCTGACTTTTGCAGTTGTGGGGCATTCACTTTAGAAATGCTGCAACGTTGACGGCTCGATTCCAGCGCGCGGAGGCGTTCGCGTATGAGAGCATCGACGGAAGAAGTACTGCCCCCCACGATCAGCCTCAATCATCATGTCATCACCGCCTTTGATTTTGGGGAGATTGGCGTCCCCGCGCCACTCCCCGCCACTCCCCCTGAACCCGCGGTTCGATCTCGTGGTAGAGTCCGAGGCACATCCGGTACGGCCTCCGGTTCGCTCTAGCCTGACAGGAGCGGAAGCTTACGCTACCTTCTAGAGAGAGGCGGAAAGCGGAGCGAATCGTCTCATCTCCTCAACCTTTTCCATTACGCGGGCCGTAAGCTGGTGCGCGGGACCGAACACGCGTTGGTAGCTCACCAATGCATCACGGGTCAATCGCTCGGACTCGGTGCGCCGGCCCTCCGAATTGAGGACTAATGCCAAATTAAACATCGCTTTCAGAGTTTCGGGGTGATCCGGACCCCTGACACGCTGGTCGATATCGAGCAACTGACGGTATTCCTGTTCGGCCTCGTCATAGCGACGCTGGGACCAGAGGGCAACGCCCTAGGTTTTCATTGACTCCAGGGTCTCAGGACTCTCGGCTCCTAGACTACGAGTGCTGGCCGCGGGCGCGTCTCGTGCCAGTCTCTCCGCGTCGTCCCAATCTTTCCGTGCTGCCACGGTGGCAGACAATTGATCCCTTGTGTCAATCGTAGATGGGGCGTTGCTCCAAACACGCGTCGCTTGTCAGCGAGCGCCTGGCGCTCGAGTTTCTCGGCTTCGTCATAATGTCCTTGACGATCCAGAATCCACCCAAGAAGAGACATCGACTCCAGTGTTTTTGGGTCATTTGGCCCGAGCCGGGCCATGCGGGTGTCGAAGGCGCTTTTGGTGAGCCCGTGGGCACGAGCGTATAGCCCAAGATTTGTGTAGGTATTCGCCATAACTTGCATCATCTGGGCTTGAACCTCGGGATCCTTGGCCAGACCGCTTCCCATGTCGTTCGAGGCTTTATCGAGAATCTCGCGGGCGGTGACGCTGTTCGGACCCAACATGACGCTCGCCAAGGAACTCCTTGAGAAAGGTGAGTCAGACGTCGTATTGCAGTACTTCACGCTGTGCAGGAATTTCTGGGAGGATGGGCGGCATCGACTGGATGAATGGACCTCAGCGGTCCGTCGCGGCGAGATTCCAGACTTCGGCCCCAACCTTAGCTACTAGCGAGTTCCGCGCGGAAGTTTTCGTCTCTGCTCGGGCATCTTTTCCCGAACAATACCGCACCCGGCACCAACCTCGTCACCTTTACCAGTACCTCCGGCTCCGTCCCGGATACCGCCGCCGTAACCTTCGTTGCGCATGCCCACTACCGGCGCGCGCCTTTCACATCTTCGAATCCTTTTGGCTAAGTCCGGAAAGGCAAACCGGCCACACTTCGGTGTGCCCGTGTACGGCGTACCCCAGCCACATAGCTCTCACCTGGAGTCGTTGAACTCAACCTGCCGGTGCTCAGGGATAATATCGGCCTCGATCGCCTCGGGGCACTCACCGAGCGAACGTTAGTACAGCACGGCCCGCCAGCAGCGTAGCTGCGAAAACGTACTCGAGCCAATCGTGCGCAAAGTAATCGCCAGCAATACGGAGCTGAAGGCAGGGACATTTCTGCTTAAAGCACTGCTGTCAGAGCGCGCATCCAAGGTCCGTTACTTGGTTCGTTTCCCGTGAAGAACTGCGAAATTTGGCACAATCTGTATTCCCATTCTAAGTTTAGAGTGGGCTTGACCTGCGGCGGCTGGTCGGAATATCTACGGCGAGGACCCAATCTCGTGCGGCGGCGTCCTATCGACCGAATGGATTGTCACCCTATTCAAGGCCGCCGGCCGGCACCGCCCTGTGCCAAATCCCTCCGGGAGTTCACCTCTCCCGGAAGTTTTTCACTCTACACTTAGAGCGGGCTTCAAATGCGGCCGGCCGGATGCCTCACCCTGCTAACCCGAGCGATGCCCCCATCACTGGCCCGAATTGGATAAGGGTTTGGCAGCCACGCTTGCGGGGCGGTTCGGCTGCGATCACTCCCTCTCCACACTGCTTCCGCGGGGCAGGCACGCGGGTAAGGAGGGCTTTTTTGTCTGTTCTTTGGTCTGCTCAGCCGCGATTACGTGTGCGCAAGCGCGATCCCTGTTGGCAGGGGTAAGGAACGCTGTATCCAGAGACCGGTGGCTGCCCCGCCCGAGCCGTGCGGGGGCGACGGCAAGATTGCGACCGTTTCAGGAGTGACTTGGTTCCTGGTTCCTGATTGGGGCTGCTCCCCCTAATCCATTCTCCGGCCGGCCGCGGTCGAATCCGCACGGGAAAGCTGGCGGAATGAATTAAACTGGCAAAATTGCCGATGGATTAGAGTGAGTTTCATAGATGGGTCTGGAGTGGGTGCTGCGGCCCGCATGGGCTAAGGCTCCGACTCGACCGGACGGAGAGGGTGCGACTGCAAGGAAGCCGCGCCATTTCAAGCAATCATTTATGAAGCCCGTTCCAGGTGGAAAGAAGACATGGCCCAACTGCGAGTTGTCGTACTGTGGCATCAGCACCAGCCGTTCTACAAGGATCTGGTGACGGGGCAGTATCGGCTGCCGTGGACGCGTCTCCACGCGTTGAAAGATTACTACGGGATGGTGAAGCTGCTGGACGAGTTCCCGCAGGTGCACCAGACGTTCAATCTGGTGCCATCGCTCGTCAATCAGATTCAGGATTATGCATCGGGCGAAGCTCAGGATCCGTTTCTGCAGGTAGCCAGCAAACCGGCGAAGGACCTGACCGAATCGGAGCGGCGCTTCGCGCTGCAATATCTGTTTCAGGCGCATCCGGTGAATGTCATTGGACGCTATCCCCGGTACCGCGAGTTGTGGGAGAAATTTCGCGGCGCCGGAGAGTCGCCCGAGCGGGCGGAGAAGTATTTTCAGGCGCAGGAGTTCACCGACCTGCAAGTGCTCTCGCAGATTGGCTGGTTTGATGAGTTTTTTCTGGCCGAGAGCGATGTTGCGGAGCTGATCCGAAAAGGACGCAACTATTCGCTCGAGGATCAGCGTTTTGTGATGGGGCGGGAGCGCGAGCTGCTGGGGCGGGTTCTGCCCGTACATGCGGAGGCGTCCAAGAAGGGGCTGATCGAGATTTCGACCTCGCCTTTCTATCATCCCATTCTGCCGCTCGTATGCGACACGCAGATGGGAGCGGTCTCCTCTCCGGGGCTGCCTTTGCCGCAGAACCGCTATTGCCATCCGGAGGATGCGCGCGAGCAATTGCAGCGCGGGTTGGATCTGCATAAAAAAGTGTTTGGCGTGAAGCCGAAAGGGGTGTGGCCCTCCGAGGGCAGTGTTTCTGAGGAAGTGATCTCTATCGCGCACCAGCTGGGCGTGAGGTGGATGGCCACCGATGAAGGCGTGCTCGGTCGCAGTCTGGGGACGAACTTCTCGCGCGATGGTTACGGGCACTTGAATTCGGATCTCGCGCACCGGCTATATACGATTTATCGTTACGAGAATGGCGAAACGCGGATGAATATGATCTTCCGCGACCACACCCTTTCGGATTTGATCGGATTTGTTTATTCGGGAATGCCGCCGCAAGATGCGGCCAATAATCTCATACACAAAATCAAGGATGCTGCCAAGCCCGTGCTGGATAGTGGGCAGGACGCGATGGTTCCGATCATTTTGGATGGCGAGAATGCCTGGGAATACTACCCGCAGTCGGGGCGCGAATTTCTGCGGAGGTTCTATGACGCCTTGCAGAGAGAGCCAGGCATGGAGGCGGTGACCGTCAGCGAAGCGATTGCGCGCCACAAAAATGTGGGTCCTCTGAAGTCGCTGGTGCCGGGGTCGTGGATCAACGCGAATTTCAATGTCTGGATCGGAGCGCCGGAGGACAACAAGGCCTGGGATTACCTGCATCAGGCGCGTGATTTCTATGCCCAGGCGGCGCCGGGTGGAACCGACAAACAGCGCAAGCTGGCCCTCGAAGAGATCCTGATCGCCGAGGGCAGCGACTGGAACTGGTGGTACGGGCCAGAGCATCATTCGGCGAACGACCGCGATTTTGACGAGCTGTACCGCAAGCATCTGTCGAACGTTTATCAGGCGCTCGGGGGAACGCCTCCGGATTGTCTGGCGCAGCCGATCGCCGGGGGAGTGGCGCGGCCCTTGTTCACGGCCCAGAGCGCGTACATTCATCCGCGGGTGACGGGCGACATGGTGCGCTATTTCGAGTGGATGGGGGCGGCGTGCTATACGGCCGATCACCGATCTGGTTCGATGCACGGCAAGCAGTTTCTGATGGATGAGGTGTTTGCCGGGATTGACGAGGAGTACGTCTACGGGCGACTGGATTTTGCCGGGAAAGTTCCGCAGGACGCCTTTGAAGCGGTGGTGAATCTGGAGTCATGGGCCAACCATGCGACGAAACCGCGTCGCGAACTGCGTTTGGACGCCTCGGTCGACGCCGGCCGCATGCAATCCTGGAAAATGACCCTTGGGAAAGACAAGGCAGTGGCCGATTCGACGGATGCGAAAGATGTGGCGCGGGTGGCGCTGGCCCGGAATTTCGAGTTTCGAGTGCCCCTGACTTGGCTGCTGGCGGCTCCGTTGGAGATTGAGAGAGTGCGCGGACCGAAGAGTTCCGATGTGCTGACCGTGCGCCTACGCTTGCGGTTCAGTGTGTGGCAGAATCATCTGCCGGTTGACGCCTTGCCGGTGGAGGGATGGATTGAACTGGCACTACTGGCGGAGGAAGACTTGCTGGCGGTGAGCAGTTAGTGGAAGCGGGGCTTGGCCCGGCGGGGACCGAGCCCGGCGGCGTCCTCCGCCCGGTCCACTGGTTTTTTTACTGGCCGCTATTGGCGGCCGCCATCGTCATTGGACGGTTTATTTCCATTACCAGTTCTGTACCGGCGGGAAGCATGGCGGAGCGGTGCTTGCCGAGCCAGTGGGCTACGGTTACGGTAGCGCCGACGGCCCCGCCGACGAGGAAGCCTTTGCCGCCGCCCGCCAGGCCGCCGATGAGCATTCCGCCACCGGTGCCCAAGCCGATTTCAGTGAGGTCGCGGGCGTCATGGCTGTCGCCTTTGAACTGGCCTTCGGGGTTGACGTCGCTGCCGTGACGCGCGTTGGTGTCGACCAGCGACGCGTTGAGCATGAACTTGTCTCCATTAGGCAGGACCAGATTTTCCGGGAAGATCGCGATGGTGGGCCTGCCGGCGACGCGGCGCGGTTCGGTTGCCTTCGTGACCCGGCCCTCGACCGTGGCGCCGATGGGAATCACGGTTTTGCCGTCGATGACCACGGGTTCGGTTACTCTGGCCGAGAAGGGATCTCCGGCTTTCGAACTGAAAGTTGCGAGCGTCGTTTCCAGTTTCATCTTGACGGCGGTTCCGGTGGGCAGGGCAGTCTGCGCGCACGCGAAACCCGCCATCACGACAAGCCAAGTCAGCGAAATTGATTTTTTCATGGGTCCTCTAGCCTCCAGGATTCAATGGATCTCTCGGAAAACTTTCAGCACCTCGTCGAGCGGCGCTCGATCATGCTGGTTATCGCCACGATAGATGTATCGCACCACCCGGTTGCCATCGATCAGCAGCGTCGCCGGGTGCGCGATGTTAAGGGCGTCACGGGCGAAAGCGTGATAAAGCCCGCACTCTCTGGTCACGGCTCGATCCTCGTCGAGGAGAAACACGCTGGCGATGGGGTGTTTCTCCAGAAATTTCGCCGGCTTCCACACGCCTTCTCTCTTTTCCGCCGCAATAAAGGCCAATTGCTCCCCCTGGCGTTAATCTCGGGCAGCTTGGACTCGAACTGAGTCAAGCGCTGTACGCAGTTCGGTCACCATGTGCCGCGCAGAAATTCCAGGATCAGTGCACCCTCGCGCAGCAACCCGGGAAGCGTGAAGGTGCCTTCGCGGTTGGCCGCGGCCAGCGAAAAATACGGAGCTGGCGAGCTGATTTCCAAGGTTTCGGTGCGGCACTTCATGTTGGGTTGACTTTAAGCGAGTTGGAAATCACGAACAATAACGGATGGGGTACGGGGGACCTCCGGTGGGCCAAGCGGAGCGATGTTCACAGCTCACAGACTGGGTCTTGCTCCTCCGCTATAATTCGGTTTCGAACGTAGGAGCCGCGACAAGTTGCGCCTCCACGCCGAGGGCCCGGGTTCTTAAATCAATCTGACCAATAAAGGACGTACTTATGCCTCTTACGAGCATTGCTGAAATCCGCGGACGCCAGGTTCTGGACTCCCGCGGCAATCCCACTGTGGAAGCGGAAATTTTCCTGGATGGCGGCGCCAGCGCGCAAGCCATTGTGCCGAGTGGGGCCTCCACCGGCGAGCATGAAGCCGTCGAGTTGCGAGACGGAGACAAGGGGCATTTCCTGGGCAAGGGTGTTCTGCAGGCGGTGGCCAATATCAACGGCGAGATCGCGGATTCTCTGGCCGGGTCGGATGCGGCCGACCAGCGCACGCTGGACGCGCGGATGATCGAACTGGATGGCACGCCCAACAAAGGGCGATTGGGAGCGAATGCGATCCTGGCGGTTTCGATGGCGGCGGCGCGGGCTTCCGCCAACGCTTGCGAACTGCCACTGTATCGCTACCTGGGCGGGGCGGCAGCAAACATCCTGCCGGTACCGATGATGAACATCCTGAACGGTGGCGCGCACGCCGATAACAACGTCGATTTCCAGGAGTTTATGGTCATGCCGGTGGGCGCCCCATCGTTTTCAGAGGCTTTGCGCTGGGGGGTGGAAGTCTTCCACACGCTGAAGGGGGTGCTGAAGAAGCGCGGATATAACACGGCGGTGGGCGACGAGGGCGGCTTTGCTCCTTCGGTGAAATCGAATGTCGAAGCCATTGAAGTCGTGCTGGAGGCGATTCAGCAGGCGGGATACAAGCCGGGTACAGAGGTCGCGATCGCACTCGATCCGGCCGCCAGCGAGTTCTATGAGAACGGAAAATACGTCTTCAAAAAATCGGACAAGTCGGCAAAGAGTTCAGAGGAAATGGTGCAGTATTGGGCGAAGTGGGTGAAGGATTATCCGATTGTGTCGCTCGAGGACGGTTTTTCGGAGAACGATTGGCAAGGCTGGGCGTTGCTGACCAAGGAACTTGGCGACGAGATTCAGCTGGTGGGCGATGACATTTTTGTTACCAACATTCAGATTTTCGCCGAAGGCATCGAGAAGAAGATCGCCAACTCCATCTTGATCAAACTCAACCAGATTGGCACCGTCAGCGAGACGCTCGATGCCATCGACCTGGCTCGGCGCAACGGCTATACCTCGGTGATATCGCATCGCTCGGGCGAGACCGAAGACACGTTCATTGCCGATTTGGCGGTGGCGACCGGTGTTGGGCAGATCAAAACGGGATCGGCTTCGCGTACGGACAGAATCGCGAAGTACAACCAGTTGCTGCGCATTGAAGAACAATTGGGTGGGGCGGCTCGGTTCCTGGGGCTGAAGGCGCTGAACTATAAAGGCTAGAGCCATGGCGCGTGCCCCTGAACACCGATTGAGAAGCTGAGGGCCTGGCGCCGTGGATCGGGTTTCTCGTGCCGCTGGCGGTTGGGTCCGCGATCCTCTGCGCAGCGTCGTGACTGGGGAAGCTTCCTGCCCCGCTTGGGCGGAAGGGCTGCAAGCGGCGGTTTTCAGCCGTGGGGCGGGAGGCGATGGAATGGGGCCGGGTCGCCATCCTCGGACCCACTGTTCGGCGCGGTTCACCAAAAAGCCGAAGATAAGTCCCCGATCAGCAATGAGTCTCGAGCGGAACTAGAACCCCATGGTGTCGTCCGCCGAAGGCCCGTAGGTCGCCGGCACGGGCTTTTCGTTCAGGCGCAGGTAGACGCCGAGTTGGGCGCGATGGTGGACCAGGTGGTTGAGGAACATCTGCCGGTAGGCCAGAAAGCGCGTTCCGTCGAAGATGGGTTTGCCGTGAAAGCTAAGTTTCCAGTTCTCGGTCCAGGCATTGTCGGGCGTGTTCTGTAAAGCGGCGCGAGCTTTGGCAGCGCCTTCATCGAGAGCGCTGACCAATTGCGCCACCGACGTAAAGGGCAGGGGTTGGTAGGTGGTCTTTCCGAAATCAAGTTCGGGAGTGGTGAGTATCGCCAGGCCAAATCCAGCCAACTGCGCCACGTGAGGCGCCAGCTTGCTGAGGGGCGCGGACTTGGAGTGCGGTTTGAAGTCTTTTTTGTCTTCGGGAACGCGTTCGAGCGTCTCACGTGTCTTTTTGATTTCCGCATCGAATTCGGTCAGGAGAAGTTCGCTGAAGGGCATGTTGATCCTCCGTCGATAGTATAGGACGACGGTTGGACTGCCGGAAGTGCGTGCTCCTCGATTGCTGCGAGCGTGATAGATTCTTGTGTCGTCTCTTTTCTCGCTTCAAAGCCCTGCCCCGAGCGCAGCCGAAAGGTGACGGCGGGGTGGATATTTCTCGGAAACGAAAAGCCCATCGCCAAAAACCAGGAGCGAACACCGAATTTATGCCTCGTCCGAAACCTCTCGTTCTCATTATTCTCGACGGCTGGGGATACCGGGCCGAAACCAAAGCCAACGCCATCGCACTCGCGCGCAAGCCAACCTATGACCGTCTGCTGCGCGAGTATCCGAACACTCTGCTGCACACCAGCGGGCCGTTTGTCGGGCTGCCGGAGGGGCAGATGGGAAACAGCGAAGTCGGCCATCTCAATATCGGTGCCGGGCGCATCATTCACATGGACATTACCCGCATCGATCAGATGATCCAAACGGGAGAGTTCTTTTCGCATCCCGTGCTGGCCGCGGCGATGAAGAACGCACGCACGAGCGGCCGCAAACTGCACCTGTTCGGGCTGCTCTCCGATGGCGGAGTGCATTCCCGTCAGGAGCACCTGTATGCGCTGCTGAAAATGGCCAAGCAGCAAACGGTGGACCGCGTGTTTGTGCACGCTTTCATGGATGGGCGTGATACCTTGCCGACCAACGGCGCCGGTTATGTCGAACAATTGCAGCAGAAGATGCGCGAGTACGGATCGGGCAAGATCGCGACGGTCAACGGACGCTATTATGCCATGGACCGCGACCGGCGCTGGGAGCGGGTCTCGAAGGCGTTCGGCTCCATGGTCGAGGGCAAGGCCGAAGGCGGGACTTATGCGGACCCCGTGCAGGGAATGAAAGAGTCCTACAACAAGGGCCTGACCGACGAGTTCGTCTTGCCCTTTGTTTGCACCGACGAACGGGGCGAGGCGCTGGCTAGAATTGGGGATCAGGATTCCTGCATCTGTTTCAATTTCCGCGCCGACCGTGTGCGCGAGATTACGCGCGCGTTGTGCCGCAACAGCGGACTGAACGACCAGGGCGGAAGCGATTTGCCGGGAGCGACGGATCTCGACGCGACCATCGCGCGCGATCGGGCACCCGGGAATCTGAAGTATGTTTGCATGACGCAATACGACAAGAAGTTCACGCTGCCGGTGGTGATTCCTCCCGAATCGATGACGAATATCCTGGCCAACGTCATGGGCGCGCTGAACCTGCGCAACCTGCGCGTGGCCGAGACCGAAAAGTATGCGCACGTGACGTACTTCTTTAATGGCGGCGTGGAGCAGCCTTTCCCGGGCGAAGACCGGGTGATGGTGCAGTCGCCGAAAGTTGCGACCTACGATCTGAAGCCGGAGATGAGTGCCGCCGGCGTTGCCGAGGCGGTGGTGAAAGCGACCCATGACGACACGTTTGACGTGATCATTGTGAACTTTGCGAATGCCGATATGGTTGGGCATTCGGGCAAGATTGAGCCGACGATCAGGGCTGTCGAAACCGTCGACGCTTGTCTCGCAGAAATTGAAAAAGCGGTGCGCTCTAAAGGCGGGGCCATGCTGATCACCGCCGATCACGGCAACGCCGAGTTGATGATTGATCCGGCAACCGGCGGCCCGCATACGGCGCACACGACGAATCCGGTGCCATTTATTTTGATCGGCGAAGATGCTTCGCGGTACCACTTGAATCCGAATGGATCGTTGCGCGATATTTCGCCGACCATGCTCGGTATTCTCGGCATCACGGAGCCGAAGGAGATGACAGGCACAGATTTACGGACACCACGGAAATCTTGAAGCGACCAGACGTCGCGGACGTCGAAAAGAAGATCTTTCGCTTGCCGAATGACCCGATCCCCATGGCCCCCATCCGTAAGCTTCTGATTTGCGTTCATCATCCGTTTGATCAATGGAACGCTCCGTCGTGGTTTCCAGAGCGTTTGCGGCAGGAGTTTCCGCCGGTCGATGTCGTCCATCTGGCCGATTACAACGGCATCGATCGCGAGATCGTGGATGCTGAGGTTGTCATTGCCTGGTCTCTCCGCCCCAATCAGGTTGCGGGTGCCAGAAGGTTGCGCTGGATACATTCTCCGGCGGCGGCGGTCAATCAGTTGATGTTTCCAGAGATCGTCGACAGTGAGGTGGTGCTTACCAACGCGCGCCAGGTGCACGGACCGGTTGTAGCCGAGCACGTCGTTGCCCTTATTTTTGCTCTCGCCAAGAAAATTGCGGGATCGATCCTCCTGCAGGCCAAGCACGTCTGGGGGCAACAGATTCTCTGGGATGAAAGCCCGCGGATCCGGGAAGTTGCCGGCTCGACGCTCGGGGTGGTCGGACTGGGAAGTATCGGACGGCCGCTGGTGAAGAGCGCAAAGGCTCTGGGGATGCGCGTGATTGCCGTGCGCGAGCATCCGGAGAAGGGAACCGAGGGCGCCGACGCGGTGTTTGCTCCGGCGCAGATCGATGAAATCTTTCGGCAAGCGGACTATATTGTGCTGGCCGCGCCGGTGACCAGTGCTACCACTGCGGTCGCCAGCGCCGAACGGCTGGCGCTGGTGAAACCGGCTGCTTGCCTGGTCAATGTCGGTCGGGGAGTGCTGGTGGATGAGGCGGCGCTGGCGGCTGCATTGCGCGAGAACAGGCTGGGGGGAGCGGCACTCGACGTATTTCCGAAGGAACCGCTTGCGCCTGATTCGCCGTTGTGGGATTTGCGGAATCTGCTGATCACTCCACATACGGCAGCCCTTACAGACAAGCTATGGGATCGGCATTATGCGCTTTTTTCGGAGAACCTGCGGCGCTATCTGAATGGCGAGACGCTGCTGGCGGTGGTGGATAAGCGGAAAGGCTACTAGCCTTCGCAGTCGGGAGTGAACCTCGAGCGCCAGCCAGGGGCCGGTTCCGGAACGGCCCATCTTTGCCCTGACGGCGCGGCCGGATTCAGGATTTTCGTCGGCGAGCTCAGGCCTGCAGGATACGGATGTACCAATTCACAAATACCGCGCCGGCGCAGGCAGTAGCGACAACGTCCAAGCGCACTCGCCGAATCGTTACACCCTGCATCGCCACGGCGGATGCGACCGTGAGCCAGGTGAAGGCCTCGAAGTAGTAGTAGTAGAAGGTCAGTGGCTTGATGGCGATTGCCCATTGCAGGATGTGAGCGAAGTAGAGGGCGGGCAATAACGCCTTTTTCTGCCACAGCAGGACTCCGACCCCGATGAGGCCCAAGATCCCGACAACGGGATTGCCGATCAGATACGACAGGCTGGGCTGCGGTTGGAACCGGATGATCCAGGACCACCACATCTGACCAACCCTGGGGTCGCCTTTGGCATATCGGTGGAAATCGAAGATGAACCTGTTCGCCTCGAGCAGGTAGCGGGTTGTTCTGTGTTCTCGCGCGAGCAGCGGAATCCAACTGGCGGCGTATACGGCGGCAGCAGTCGCGGACAGGGCGACGACGGATTTCAGGAAGGGTCGATAATAGAAGAGCGCGTAGGCGAGGCACACCAGCAAGCCGACCGCTCCGCACCACCGGGAAGCGACCGACAGGCCAAACAGGGCACCGCTGAAGGCAAACCAGCGCCAGGCTTGAACTGGCGCCAGCGCTTCGAGGGCCACCATGAAGACCCACACCCCTGCCGCTTCGAAGGCCAGTTCGAACACTGCCAGCATGGCCACGCGGCCTAAGACATACCAAAACCCATTGGCCAGGATCAGCAACCAAGCCACGTAGGAGGTGTGCAGGCTGCCGGTCAAGGTGAGTGTAAGCCCGAATACTGATAGCGCAAGCAGCGCGCCCGCCAAAGCCGATGGGAAACGCCATCCGAACGAATAATCGCCGAAGACCTGGATGGAGAGTGCGATGAAGTACTTGGCCAAGGGGGGATGCTCGGGGTTAACCGAGGCCGTCCCGGCGATAAAATTGCGGGCCGCGCCCACATACGCCGGTTCGTCGTATGTCATGGGTGCAGACGATATCCCGGCCACGAGAATGGCGAGGCTTACCAAAAACACCATGGCGTATCGGTTCGGTGCTGTCATCGTCCCAGTTAGGTTTAGATTAAAGGACGGAGCCTGGTTCTCCCCGATTTGGGCGTTGCGGGGAGGTATCGAAGGTCACCTTGCAGGGTTACAGTAAAGTCTGCCGCACTGCATGATGGGGGTGCTGGCACGACATGCAAAATCTTCGCGCAAGTAGGTTCACGCGGGGCGCTGGTTGTGCCGGTTTCGGAAGCCGGCCGTAATGCCCAGCCGTACGGGCAAGACCTTGCCAGACTGGGTCGCCGATCGATGGCCGCCGTGGTTTTAGCCTCACCGGATTCTTCCCCATTTTGGCTGCGGTGGATCGGGGTTGCACGGGCGGCGATGGCCTTCGGTCGCAGATTAAGCCGCAGCTCCCGTTTTACCGGGTATCGATTCCAAATCCTAAAAAAGCGTTGACTTCAACCGGCTCAGTCCCCCGATAGGCCGGACGAAATTTCCAGCTGTGCAGCGCGACCAGCAGCTTCGAGGTGGTTTCGGCGGCACCGGGCTCGAGGACCTTCACATCTTTGAGAACTCCGGAGCGGTCAAGAATGCAGGCGAAAACCACATAGGTGGGGCGCAGTCCCGGGGGTAGGTCCACCCGTATGGGCTCCGGCTTGGTGAGGTCGCCGGAGAAAGAGCGGGCGCCGGAGATGGCGTCGGCGTATTGCATCACTGCGGTTCCGAGCGAAGTATCGATGTAAGTGGAATAGTTGTCGCCTTTCAATTGGCCGTAGCGATTGAATACGCCGCCGGAATTCGAGGTGGCCTTTACGGTGTAGCTCGGTCCTCCGCGGGTTGCGACCGAAGAATGTCCCGGACCGCTCGATGGGGCGTCGCCGGCGGGCGATCCGAAGCTCGGCAGCGTGATGCTTTGCGTGGTGCCACCTTCCACCGACACGCCGGGAACGGCAGGGGACCCGCTGGTGCCGTTTCCCGAGCCACCGGGGCCGGGATAGGGCGAAATCCCTCCGTGAGCATGGGGATCGGAACCGCGGCCTGCGCCTTCTCTTCCGGCGCCTGATCCTTCTCCCTGCAGTCCGCTGCCCGGGCCATTGCCTTTGCCGATGCCCGCGCCGCCCCCGCTGCCGCCCAGGCCACTGTTGGCTGTGCCGCTGGGCGACATGGCGAGGGCTCCGCCTCCGGTCGAATTGGGGAGGCCAAGTTTTGTTCCGGGTTGGTTGGAGACAACAATGGCGTTGCCGGCCGCATTGCCTCCGGCGTTGTTCGGTGGCGCGATTGCAGAACCCAGGTCTAACGGACCGCCGGCACCGTTGCCTTTGTTGCCTTGGCCGCTGCCGGAGCGGGCTTTGCCGCCGCCCAAGCCCGGCGGGGGCGGTACGACGTCGGCGGGGCCCAGGAAACCTGCCGTTTGACCCGCGGACGGGCCGGAGCGGTTACCGCTTCCGAGCGGCGAGCCGGCGCCAGCGATGGTTGCCGGAGGCGGCACGACTTGCGTGCTGAAAGCGCCGTTGCCGGTCTTGGTGAGCGACCCACCACCGGATGCGGTAGGGGGCGGAGGTACGGGTTTCAAGCGCATGTCGCCGGAGGCGGTGCTTCCCCAGCTGTTGAGATCGTGGCTTACCTGCGAGGGTGGGGGCGCCACTACGGCCGGAGCGGGCAGAGACAGCTTGGGTGTGGATGAGGCATCGCGCGCGGGCGCGGAAACCGGGGGCGCGACCACGTCGACGGTTTGGGCGAGCGGCACCTGGGAACTGGCCAGGTCGCGCAGTGTCTCGTTCGGAGCGGGGGCGACGACGGTCTGGGCAAGGGGGTTGGCGATGCGTATTTTGTCGCGCGAGAGGTTGGGGGCCGGGGGGATGATAGTCGTGTTCAGGTTTGCCGAGGTGCGCGTGCTGGCGTGGGCAACATCCGGGGCGGGTGCGACGAGGTTGGTCGTGAGGCTGCTCGGCGAGCGGCGGGCGGGAGTCGTCAATTCCGGCGAAGGCGACACCACGCTCATGGCCGGCAGAGTGGGCGCGGTTAGAGACGAACGCAGTCCCTCGGCGGGCGGCGGTCCAGGATTCGACTTGAAGGCCAACAGATTCGCGACCGCGGAATCGGAGCGAGGGAGGTTGATTTTGGGAGCGTCCACTACTTTCTCGGCGGGTTTGTCGCCGCGCGCTACGCGAATGGTTTGCGTGCGGTGGTGGGCGTGCCGACCGCCGGCGCGGCCGGTCTTGCCCGATTGAGCGCCGCCCCGGTCTTGCGTCTGGGGCAATTCGTCACCGGAGTAGTAGATTACATCCCACTGCGGACGGATTGGCGGGCCGGGAATCTCGAGACTGGCAAAGCGTCCGGGCAGCACGATAACAGCGATCAGCAGCAGGATTTCGAGCAGCCAGCCGGCGAGTATGCCACGATAGGGGAACATGCCCACCGGTGCTTCTCCGGCCAAGGCTTTGGGAGAGCGGGCGAGCGCCGGGCGGATGGCGGAATTGAACTCTTCCCAGCGGGAGGACCATTCGACGAGCAGGCGCGGTGGTTCGGGCCACCGGGTAGTGCGTTCGGGAATGGTGTCAATGTTGTTCATAACCGCTGTTGTTTTTCTCCCGTTTCAACCGCGTCAGTTCATTGGTCGGTCAAAAAAATGTTCAGGCCACATGCAGGGCCGGCGCATTCTTCGAATCCCGATGCGGCGTGACCAGGATTTCAACGTCCTGATCGAGAGCCACGAGAAAACGCAAGAGGCGCTCTACGGAAAACTGCCGCAACTCGCCGCACAGCATCTTGGACACGTCGGGCTGCCGGATGCCGAACAGATTGGCTGCCTGGACCTGTTTCAGGCCACGCTCTCTCATGAGCGCGTCGATTTTGCAGACCAGCTGGGCCTTGACGAAGTGCTCGTCTGCATTCCGCATGCCGAGGTCTTTGCATTCGTTCCGATGGCCGCTTTCCTCTCTTTTCCTGGTCATGGCTCCCTTCCGTATGAACTACGGCTCAGCGAACACTGGCGCTATAGTGATATCACTATATTCCGTCGAAAAGCAAATGACGAAAGACAAAAATGAAGCTCCTTTCGATCTCCGGCGCTTCGTCTCAGTCGCATAAGGACAGCGGGGCCGCTCGGGTGCGTCCGCCGGTTAATCTGCCGATTGCACACGCCGCCCCCAACGGACAGTCAACTCCCCTCCATGGACCGGCTCCTGACCGGTTCGCATTGGCATGGAAACGGCAATACCTCGGCGAAGTTACCGTCGCCAATCCGCTCATCGCTCGCGTGCGCCATCTCGAGCAAGGGTTCGAAAGGCGGGAACGTCGTTCTCATTCCAACGGGAATACCAGATCGCATCGAGAGAGAGGGGCCCGCCCGGACCTTCGTCCAGTTACGGCGTCGAAGTGGCCTTCCCGTTTCCCGCAGCCGAAAATCACGATCCGTACCATTGGCTATCGGCGACGGCAGAATCTGCGCAACGTTAAACTGCACCCGTCACCAACTCGGCCACTTGTCCAGCAGAAGGGCGAGTCCGCTCGCGGCAGCTGCATCCGTGGTGTCCCTTCACGCCGCCGCAGTGTGAAGCGGGTCTTCAAGAAAAATATCCACCTGGTCACCGAGCGCGGTCAGCGACTCCTCGATTGTGCCCGTGGGAACCTCGAGCACGGACGCCGCCTGGGCTCGCACGGCGGCAAGGCGCCAAGGTTTTAAGCCTTCTTCAAGATGAATGATGATTCGCTCACGGTCAAGGTACACGGCGTCGATCGGGAAGCGCATGGCGAAGGTGTGGATGCCGTGGGAGGGATTGATCCATAGTCCTTGGCCACGGGTGAAGCGGGACGAATCGGTAGCCATGAGACCGCGGAAACGGGACCAGTGACTGCGAGCGATCACAAGATCGGTTGCCAGGTAAGTGGTGCGGGTTCGGTTAAAGGCGTATCCCTGGGGCCCGCGCGGGGGCATAACAACTCCTGACGATGGTTTCGAATGACAGACTTGAGCTCAGGTTCAGTGTTTCCCGGTGCCCGCCGGCACGAATATATGCAAGAGCTGAATTACGGCCGGCCCCACGGTAACGAAAATCAGGGAAGGCATGACGAAAAGGACAAGGGGAATGATCATCTTGACCGTGGTCTTGGCCGCCTGTTCTTCGGCGCGCTGGCGGCGCTCAGTGCGCAGGGAGTCAGAATGCACGCGCAGAGCCTGGGCAACGCTGGTTCCAAATCGGTCGGTTTGGATCAGGGTGCCGACCAGGGAACGGATGTCGTCCACTCCGGTACGCTCGGCCAGGTTGCGCAGGGCCTCGACGCGAGGCTTTCCCGCACGGGTCTCGAGGTCGAAGAGATGAAATTCGCCACTCAGTTCCGGGTGCGCATGGGCCAGATCATTGCCCACTCGCATCATGGCCTGGTCGAGCGATAGGCCAGCTTCGACGCAGATTACCGTCAGGTCCAGTCCATCGGGCAGGCCCAGGCGAATGCGGCGCTGCCGTTCCTCCAGCTTTTTCTTGAGCAGAAATCGGGGAAGAAAAAAGCCAAACCCGGTGACGCCGAGAAGCAGGAAGGGGGAATTGAAGCTGGTGAAGGCAAAGACCGAGAGAAAACCAAGGGCGGCAAACAGAACGCGCAAGCCGCGATAGATGGTGAGGTGCTGGGGACTGCGATATCCCGCCTGAATGAGCCAAAGGCGTGTTTGCGACACTTCCGAGGGAGAGATAGGGAGGGCCCGGCTCAGCGGATCCAGGGCCTGCTGCATGCGCTCACGAATGGCGGGCTTGACCTGGGTTTTCGGCTGCTGCCAGCCGATTTCCCGCAAGCGGGACCCGAGCACCGAGGTAGGCGCCACCGCGGCCGCGCCAAAAGCAAAAACAATCACCGCGATGGTGACGAAAACGAAGACCGAAAGTGCCAATGCCAGCGTCATGAATCAGACCTGAATCCTGATGATTCTGCGAATGAAAAAGTAGCCGAGAGTCTGCAGCGTGATGCCTCCGACGATCAGCGCGTGTCCGATAGGGTCGGCAAATAGGGGGTGAATGAATCCCGGGTTGATGACCTGCATGATGACGACAATGGTGGGCGGCAGCGCCATCAGCAGGACCATCGTGAGGCGCCCCTGGGCGGTGTGGACGCGGACCTGGCGCAGGATCTTAAAGCGCTCGCGGATGACGTAGGAGAGGTTGTCGAGAATTTCGGCCAGATTGCCGCCGGTCTCGCGCTGCAGCATCACGGCGGTCACAAAGAACTTGACGTCGACCAGAGGAATGCGCTCTGCGAGGTTCATCAGGGCGTCGCGCACCGGGAGGCCGAACTTCTGTTCTTCGTAGAGCTGGCGGAATTCGCTGGCAACCGGTTCGGCGACTTCGTTGGCAATCATCTCCAGGGCGGTGGTAAAGGCGTGTCCGGCGCGCACGGCGCGAGCGAGCGTGTCGATGGCCTCGGGAAACTTCTCCTCAAATCGCTGAAAGCGTTTGGTACGACGATACGAAGCATAGGCGTAGGGGATAAAAAAGCCGAGCAAAGCGCCCGCCCAGCCGAACAGGAGATTGTTGCCGGCGATGAAAGCGACGACGGCGAACACCAGCGCCGACACGGCGCAAAGCATCAGGAAGTTTCCGGCGCGAACATCCACGTCCCCCTGCGCCAGCATTTTTTGCAGTAGCGATACGCGCTCGGAGCGGCGCAGGAAGGTGTCGAAGGCCGGGATGCGGCTGAGCACTTCGTCGCGAAGCAGGGCCACGTCCGGCGCGGGCTGTTCGCTTGGCGTTTGAACCGTGGAAAGGCGGTCGCGCAGGAGGCGAGCCTGGGCCTTGCGCTGGTCGACGAGCGACATGGCCGCAAAGACCACCAGGGTCACGACCACAAAAACCAGGAATGCGATCAGAAACTGCATGGCTAGACCTCCATCCGTGACTCGAACAGAGCCGGACTGAGGCGGCACCCGGCGGTGGCCAGGCGCTCGGCAAAATGAGGGGGATGGCCGGTGGAGCGAAAAGCGCCCCGCACCTTGCCGCTCTCGTCGATACCGACGCGTTCGAAAACGAAAACGTCCTGCATGACGATCATGTCTCCGTCCATGCCGACGACCTCGGAAACCGTGATGATCTTGCGCGAACCATCGGAGAGACGTGCCACCTGGACGACGGCGTGAACCGCGTTGGCGATCTGCTGGCGGATGGCCCGCTCGGGAATATTCAGATTCGCCATGGAAACCATATTCTCCACACGGGACAAGGCGTCACGCGGCGAGTTGGCGTGCACCGTGGTCAGCGAACCTTCGTGGCCGGTGTTCATGGCCTGGAGCATGTCGAAGGCTTCTTCGCCACGCACCTCGCCCACCACGATGCGGTCCGGACGCATACGGAGGCTGTTGATGACCAGCTGGCGCATGCGCACCGAGCCTTTGCCTTCGATGTTGGGAGGGCGGGTCTCGAGGCGTACCACGTGTTCCTGCTTGAGTTGCAACTCGGCCGCGTCTTCGATGGTTACAATCCGTTCCACGTTCGGAATGTAGCCGGAAAGGACATTGAGCACCGTGGTCTTGCCGGCGCCGGTTCCGCCGGAAATGAGAAGGTTCAATCGGCCCTTGACCATCGCCGAGAGCAATTCCAGCATCGGCTCGGTCAGGGTCTTGTTGTCCAGCATGTTGCGCGCGGTGATCGGATCGCGACCAAAACGGCGGATCGAAAGGCAGGCGCCGTCGAGCGCCAGAGGCGGAATGATGGCGTTAACGCGAGATCCGTCTTGCAGGCGGGCATCCACCATGGGCGAAGATTCATCGACCCGTCGTCCGATGCGGGACACGATGCGGTCGATGATCTGCATCAGGTGCTGATTATCCTTGAAGGAGAGGCCGGTGATTTCCAGCCGGCCGGCACGTTCCACGTAGACGCGGTCGAAGCGATTGACGAGAATGTCGGAAATGGTGGGATCTTTTAACAGTGGCTCGAGCGGCCCCAGGCCGAAGATTTCGTCGAGGATCTCGCGCGACAACTGCTCGCGCTCAGCGAAGCTCAAAGGAACGGCTTCGCTGTTTACCGAGCTGCGGATCAGGATCAGTACTTCGTCGCGCGCCGAGTCTCCCGAAGAGCGTCCGAGTTTTTCCAGGTCGAGCCGATCGAGGATCTTGCGATGCAAGTCCGCCTTTACCTGCTGGTACTCGCTCCGCTCGAAGGCTTGCAGATTGGCCATAAAGAACCTAAACCGTCTTGAACAGCGACCAGGCTGTGCGTTTGACTTCCACATCGTCTTGCGTCAAGTGTTCCGCCAGCCCGGCAATCGAGCGGGCGATGTCGGTGCTGCCCTGCTCGATCACGGGAACACCGCGATCGATGGCGGTCGACACCGCAAAGTACTGATTGGGAATCCGCCATAGCACGGGCGCGCCGATGGCCGCCTCGGTGTCGGCTTCATTGAAGCCAGCGACCTTGCGATAGCGATTCAGCACCAGGCCAAAACGGTCGCGCGAGCCACTTTCGCCAAGATATTGTGCCACTCTTCCCGCGCTCCACAGGGAAGCGACATCGGCGTGCGCGATGAGCATGATTTTCTCCGACAGATTGCTGACCAGGCGCGTCGCGCTATCGAGCCGCGAGGAGGCGTCAACCACGATGTAGTGGAAAAGGCCGACCAGGGTGTCGAACAGACGAGCAAAATCGGAAGCCGAGGGCTCGATGGCGGTGGGAATTGCGGGGCCGGCCAGGACCTGCAGGCCCCGATCGTGACGGGCCATGAAACTGTCGAGCAGAGAGGCATCCAAGCGGTGCAGATTGGTAAGCGCGTCGGAGACGGTAAACATCGGCTTGAGATTCAGATGCAAAGCGCAATGACCGAGCGGCGCCAAATCCACCAGGGCCGTGCTGTGATGAATCGACTGCAAGGCCAGAGCCAGATTCACGGCGACAGTTGTGGCACCGCTTCCGCCCTTGGCATTGACCACGGTGAACACTTTCCCGCGGGAAGTTTCGCGCCCCGGCTTGCGCCGGGTTGCGGTCAGGCGCACGAAGGCGTCGAGCAGGTCATTGGTGGTGGTGGGGCGCTCGATAAACTCGCGTACGCCGGCCCGCATGGCGCCGACAATCAACTGCGGCTGGGTCATGGGTCCGACGGCGAATATGGCCGCGTCGGGAAGTTCCTGGTGGAGCAATTCGATAGCCCGCAGGGCCGAGGTAACGGCGTCGGCAGTGATATCCACCAGTATTACGTCGGGCGCCAAAGCCTGAGTTTTGCGGATGATCGGGTCGCTGGCCGCCAGAGGCATGGCGGGATTGGCGTATGCGCTGCGCGCCACGCTGGTGCCATCCACCAAAGCCTGGAGCACAGCACGCTGGTCATTGTCCGTGGCGAAGATAGCGACTGACAATTCCGGCATCGATCGTCCTCCACCCCTTTTGTGCTTTCACTGCGTCTTCCGCGCGGTCCAGCGTCTACTGCTTGCTGCTCGGCGCGGACTTCTTGCTGTCGAATTTGCCCGGATCCAACAGTGGTTCCGGCATGGCCGGCACCTTGGGCGCCTGCGCACTGGCCGAGACCCGGTGCACGGTGCATAAAACCATCAATTCCGAGTTGCTCTTCTGGTCGCTCTTGCTTTTGAAAAAATTACCCAGGATCGGGATATCGCCCAGGAAAGGAACCTTGTTGGCAACGTTGGTCACCCGGTTATCCAGCAGGCCGGCGATGACAAAACTCTGGCCATCCTGCAATTCAAACTCGGTTTCCGCTTTGCGCGTGCTGATGGCCGGTATGGTCGTTCCGGCGACCGAGACCGAATCGGCGAAGTCGAGCGTACTGACCTCGGGAGCGACGTGAAGATGGATGTTGCCGTTCGGCTGAATCACAGGCGTGAACTTCAGGCGCACGCCAAACTCGCGGAACTGAATCGTCACGGTTGCGATTCCGCTGGCATTCTGCTGCGCAACGGGAAAAGGAAACTCGCCCCCCGCCAGGAAACTGGCCTCCTTGCCGTTGACCGCTACCAGGTTGGGCTCGGCCAGAATCTGCAAGAGATTCTGCGATTTAAGAGCCTCGATCACCGCCCCCAGGTGCACCTGAGGGTTGAAGAAGAACATGTTGAGCAAGTTTGACACCGTCGCCGTGCTGGGGAACGGGTTGAGAGACCCGGTATCGCTGATAGATCCGAGGCCGGTAACGCCGCCGTACTGACCGGTGGTTATGTTGCCGAGAGTATTGCCCGAGCCGGTGGAGAACAGATTGATTCCGAGCTGCGTCATGGCCGTACGATCCACCTCGGCAAACTTGACCTCAAGCAGGATTTCCTCGGCGCCCACCGGACCGAAAGTCAGCACGTTCACGACGTTCTTGGAGTAAGCCGAGGCGAGAGCGCCCGCGTGTTTGGAGACATCCTCGGTGGTGACGTGTCCGGAGAGAACAATCGCGCTGCGGGAAGGTGTCACGCTGATCTGCTCCTCCGGGAAAAGGCGGTGCATTTCTTCCGAAGCTGCCGTGATATCGACGTCGACCCGGAGATCGAAGCTGCGCGAGCGCTCAAGTTCATCCCAGATCAGCAGGGAAACCTCACCGGGAGCAAGCCCGTTGACCAGGACTTGGGTGGGGGTCACGACCAGGGCATCGGCCACCGAGGGGTCGGTTACCGAAACCCGCTTCAGTCTTTCGGTGGTATTGATGAGCAGGGACTTACCGACCATAACGCGCAAGGGAGCCGCGCCGGGCGTAACGCTCTGGCCAGAGGTGGCAGTCGACGGCTGTGCCGCGGTCGGGTTCGGCGGAAGCACCAGCGGCGTGTCCTGCGCCTTGGCGCCGGCAGCGGCCGCGGAGTGCGCGAGCATCGTTGTCGCACCGAGGAGTAGGGCGGCTGCGACCAGCGTAAGAACCTTCATGAATTCGGACCTCTGCGAGGTTGCACGAACAAATCCATCGAGGAAATGAACATCTGCGAGCTACTGCGGTACAGCCGGATCAAACTTTTTTTCTTCGAGCTTGTTACCGCGGATCATTTCCACCTGGTACGGCGCCGTCGGGGCCGGGACAGGGGCCTTCACGGCAGCTCGGTGAACCCTGGGCTTGGGCTCGGTCGGCACCGGTGTTTCGCCGAGGTACAACGCACTGCTCCGGGTTGCGCCGATACCGCCCTGCTTGGTGTCGAGGGGATTGCGCAAAGACAGCTGAATCCGTCCTTCTTGCGAGACCAAAGCCAGTTTTTGTGCATCGTCGGGAGAGACGAGCAGGGTGATCACCGGGGAGAATGGCGCATCGGTCGCGCCTCGATCCAGATTCTTGCCCACAGCGATGACCGCTACGTTTTCGAGAACCGTCGTCGTCTGGCCACTCCCGGTTGTCATGACGTCGACGCGAGAGCCCGGTTGTACGAAGCCCGCCACGGAAACCACATCGTTGACGCGTACCGAAACCGCGCGCATTCCGGTCGGGATCAGTGACGGCAGACCGGTTCCCGCATTGAGGGGCGCCAGCTTGCCGGCGAGAATAAAGTCGCCTTTGCTGACCGGGAGAACGGCGCCGCGGCCCAGGGCCTTTGCCAGTTCGGTGAATGCTCCCGGAGGCACCGCCGACTGCGGGATCGCGATGGTGGCGATATCGGGACCTTCGAGTTTGGATCCAATCGCAATGTCGCGGGCAGCGACGACGACGAGCACATCACGCTCGTTGCGATTCGAGCTCGCCACGGTTCGCAGTCGGTTATAAACCTCAAAGCTGACCAGCAGGCCCAGCGCCAATGCCAGCCCCCCAATCATCAACAGACGACTTCGATTCATTCCACTCCTGCCGGGGCACCACGTCGCTCATGCCATCGATGCGTCGGTCTAGAATTCTGCGACCTAAGGAATCCAACTTGGCCGGACTACTGGGCGACCTGGCTGGCTACCTGCGAGAACACGTTGTTCGCATTGCCGCCAATCAGGCGCACGGTTCCGATGACGATTACCAGAATCACTGCGAGCATCACGGCGTATTCTGCGATGTCCTGCCCTTGTTCATTACACCACAAGAGTTTAGCGAGCTTTACCATTGAGGTCTCCTTGAAACGTAAAGCTAGAAACACTGACCCTGGGACCAGGTTCCTGCAAGTCCCAGTATGCGCTCTAGTTTCGCAGATTCGGTACGGATCTGGGAACATCTTTTTTCACTTTAGTACCCTTTTGACCCAGAAATATCGGAAAATCCGGCCTTTGCCGCCATGGAAGGCGTCCGCGTTATCACCACCGAGTGCGGGTCGTGAAATGCCACGCTCCAATTCCGGTCGAAAAGGAGGGCTTGAGCTAGCCCACTGGACGGGGGAAGCAGTACGGCATCGACCCTCCACTGATCGAGAATCGCTTCCCAGCCCGTCCGCAGCTGCAAGGCGGTCTGGAACTGACGTAAGAGGTCGTCTCCATAGAGGTCAGCGCGGCCGTCGACAAAGACCCGGGAATGAGGGTAGAGCTTCCAGATCGCATAGCCTCCCCAGTCATAATAAACGAAAAGCCGCCGTGACTGATCGCTGTTGCGCAAGAAAGCGGCCGCTTGTTGGGGAAACTGCTCTTTCTCCCGGGCCTGCTGATTGCGGGCCAGGGTGGTCCACTTCACCACGGCAAAGGCAGCCATCAGGGCCATCACAGCGGCGAAGAAAAACGTCCGGGCCGTGCTCGACCGCCATGGTCCAACTCCGAGGGCAGTCGAAGTTGCAGGCAGGGCGGCGGCGAGCACCGGCATAGCGAGCAGAACAAAGATGGGGATGTGACGCACCGCGTCAAGGGCGGCGAACGACGTGAAGATCAAGGGCACGAGAATTCTCCCCCGGGGACGCGAGCGGGAGCTGGCGAGTGCAGTCAGGAGCAGGAGCCATACCAGCAACAGAGGCCGATACAGCCACTCATGAAAGTTCGGTGAGAACCACTCGCCAATAAGCGACCGCATCCCCGGCGACCGCAAAGTGTCAAACGGATAACGATAGAGCTGGGTGCCGCTTGGGTTCAGCGGTACCAGGGCCAGGCAGACGAGCAGGAGCAAAGAAACACGCGTAAGAACGGGCCGTGCTGCTGGCCAAGTGGTGCGGCCCGTGGCCAATTCCAGAATCAAACCGCCACCATAGGCCAGCAACAGAGCGGGTCCGAGCGCGAATCCGGCGTGCAGATTGAGCCAGAGCAAGAACAGAGGCGGTATTGAGAGCAGTAGCTTGGGCCGATTCTCACCCGCTTCGATTAGCCACAGAAGAAGGCTGGCGAGGGTGAAGGTGAACATCTGGGGCCGCACACCCCAGGATGGAGCCGCGACTAGCGCACCCAAAACGGTTGCCGCCGCTGCCCAGTGCGGTTTTCCGGGGCAGCGGAGATAGAGAAGCATGAAGCCGGCGGTCGTGATCACAGCCGAGAACACGATCAGCGCAACCGCGCCCCCACGTTTCCACAGTTCGTAGAACAGAAGCTCTGACAACCACTCATGCGACACCCATGCCCGGCCGAGGCGGGTGAAAGAAAAGGGATCGGAGTGCGGAACCTGGCCCGTCTCGGCGATCCATTGTCCGGTGCGCAGATGCCACCAAAGATCGGGGTCGAGGGCATTGCGCGCCGTCATCGCCAGCAGGCCAAACAAAAGGATTCCGGCAAAGCGCGAGCTCCTGCTGGCGAGAATGTTCATTGGAAGCGGACCGGGCAATTATAGAATGAGGGCGTCTCGAAAGACTCTACATGACAGGGCGCCAATACGGCCGAACGGAAAAATGGTCGACGCAAGTTTTTTTTCTTTTCGCGCTACCCTCCACCCGCTTGCTGGCACTGCTTCTTGTATTTCTCGGCACCGTGGCGGCCCGTCCTGAGCAGGAGGCAAGCGGCAATGTTAATGATTTCGTGGAATACTGGACCGCCGCCCTTCAGGTGCTGGCCGGCCGCAATCCCTACGCGGCCGGACCGGTCCTCGCCCTTGAGCGGCAGGTCGGTTTTGGGCAATCGCGGGCGCTCATTATGCGGAACCCACCGTGGATTGTGCCGCTGATCGCCCCGCTCGGATTGCTCTCTTTCAACCGGGCGCAACAACTGTGGTTCGGGTTTGGCGTGATCGCGACATTCCTATCTGGGCGATGGTTCTGGCAACTCTACGGCTCCAAGGCGGAATCGGTGTGGATCCCAGGTTTAATCACGGGGTTGTTCTTGCCGGTCTCCACTGCGCTTGCTCTCGGTCAGATCAGCCCGCTCGTTCTGCTGGGTATCGCCGGCTTTCTGCATTTCGAAAAGCGAAAGCAACTCGCATTGGCCGGAACCTTTTTATTTCTGGTAGCACTGAAGCCACATCTCGTTTTCCTGATGTGGGTGGCCCTTCTATGTTGGTCAATCCGTACGCGCACGATACGAACGATAGCGGCAGTGGGCTCGATCACAGCGCTGGCCAGCTTCGTCGCCGTATTGCTGGATCACGCAATCTTCCCTCAGTATTTCAATCTTATGAATAGCGGGGTGATCGAGGAAGTAACGCCGACCTTAAGTGGCTGGGTGCGATTGTCGCTGGGCCGGTACTCTCCGCTCCAGTTGTTGCCGGCTCTTTTGGCATTGGTCTGGCTCTTTTTCCGTTGGCGAAGCTCCCCCAGTCGATGGCAGTGGCAGGATGAGATGCCAATGTTGCTGCTCATCTCCATATTGACGGTTTCGTACAGTTGGTTCTTCGATCAGATCATCCTTCTGCCATGCAT
This sequence comes from Terriglobales bacterium, assembly GCA_049520935.1. GTDB lineage: Bacteria > Acidobacteriota > Terriglobia > Terriglobales > Acidobacteriaceae > Acidiflorens. The sequence continues at coordinate 35,569 of JBEKPJ010000018.1, forward strand.
GTTCCGGGCGGCCGCCTGGGCGATGATGGGTCGCCGGGGAAAGTTGATCGGCATGGCCGCGTTTTTCCTGGCCATCAACGCCGCCGTACTGGCGCTCATCCTTGAGCATCGCACTGGGTTCTGGTATGCGTGGACTGCTCCAGCTTGGTTCCTGCTCTACATTTGGGCGAGCGCGAAGCCTCTGAACCGAGCCCGGTTGGGAGGATCATGAATGTTGGATCCTGCAACGATAGAATCGGGGACTTCCGGAAAACTCCGCATGACGCCAGCCGAACTCAATCGAAGTAAAGAACGACTGGCGGGCATTTTTCTTCTCGTGCTGACGTTGTTTAGCTCCGTCGGCGCACCGCACCTTGTTTGGTTCTTGCGCAATCGATATCAGGATTTCACCGTGTTTTACCACGGAGCTGAGTTGGTTCGCGCTGGCCAGGTGGCGCAACTGCACGATTTACATCCTCCTTTTGAAGAACTGCTGTTTGTGCCTTTGACATACCTGAGTTATTTTCCCGCCTACTTGGTTTGGACCTTCTCGAACGTGGTCATGATGGTGCTCAGTTTGGCAATGATCAGAAAGACATTCGCGGAGACCGAACAACTCACACCGCTGTTCTTGATCTTGAGCACGGCGGCCTTTGCGCCGGCTGTCAGGGCATTAATTCAAGGACAGGATTCGATTCTGCTTCTTCTGCTGGTGACGTTGAGCCTGTTTTTGCTGGGGAACCGCCGCGTTGTTTTGGCGGGTGCGGTGCTCGGATGCGGGTTGTTCAAGTTCCATCTGGTGCTTCCGCTGGCGCTGGTGCTGGCGGTGCGACGGCCGCGCTTGCTGTGGGGGCTTGGTCCGGTGGCGGCGTTGCTCGTGGCCATCTGGGCGATGATGACAGGATGGCATGGGATCGCTGACTATGGGCACTTCGTGGTTCGGGTGGAAGATCATGGTGCCGCCGGTATGCCGGTTGCAGCCATGCCGAACCTCCGCGGGTTGATTGCAGAATTTGCGGGCCAGCGCGGCGGACTCTCCGTCACCATGGCGGCGATTGTGTGTTCGACGGCCGCGCTCGGGATGGTGTTGTGGGAGGTTGGGAGGCGAGCAAGAGGGACTCGCTTCGTCTACGCTGCGGCCAGCGTAACGTGCATTCTGGTCGGCTTTCACGCGGTGATCCATGACCTGACACTGATGCTGCCAGTCGTGCTCATGCTATTCTCGGCACGCGCGGCCGGGACGCGACGGGAGATGCGCATGGATGTGGCCCTGCTGGTCGTGGTTTACGCGAGCCTCTTCATGGCCTCGTGGTTCTGGCCCTGGCTGAATCCCTGGTGGTGGATTCCGGTTGTGGTTTGGATTTGGACGAAATATGGACGCCGGGATGCAGCCGTGCCTGTGGCGTGAATGGGATCGGGGGCGTCCGGGTTGGCCCTGGGCCAGCATTTCCGTCCGCTGGGCGGGGGGCGTGGATCCTGGGTGCCGACCGCAGGAGAGTTTTACCACGTCGGTTGTGCCGGGTACGTCGTAAAATGTCTTGGGTCTACGTCAATCATTGACGCGGGAGAATTCAGGGTCCATGTCGGCTTCGTCGCATTCGGGTATCTCCAGCATCTTTCCCATCGCGATCTTTGTCCAGGGGAGCGATCAGCAGACGCTGTCGCTGAATCACACTCCCTATACGGTGGGTCGAAAGGTCGATCGCGACCTGGTGATTGCCGATCCGCGAGTCTCGCGCGAGCATGCTTCGATTGTTTCCGAGAATGGCGAGTTCTTTGTTGTTGATCTGGGCAGCAAGCACGGCACCTTCGTCAACGGCGAGAAAGTCGACCGCCATAAACTGAAGCGCAACGACCGTCTGGAATTCGGGGCGCGCGACGTTGCCTACCTGATCTTTCATCCGCTGCACACCACCTCGAACACGGCGCGGGAGTTTCTCAGTCAGATCTCGGGCATTCAGATTGCCCCCGAAGCGAGCGACCTCGAAAAACTCACGCTCTTCATGGAAGCGGCGCGCAAGCTCAACACCATTGGGGTGCTGGATGAGATCCTGATGACCTTGATTGACGCTACGCTCAAATTGACACGCGCCGAGCGGGGATACATTTTTCTGCGCGATCTTGAGGGCACACTGACCCTGGCCGCGGGGCGCAATTCGATGGGCGAGCCGTTGCTCGATGACAAGACGATCTCGCGGTCGGTGCTGGACGGGGCGTTGACCTCCAATTCCGAGTATCTGGTTACCGACACCAGTCAGATGCTCGATGTGAAGGAGCGACAAAGCATCGTTGCTTTCGATCTGCGCACCGTCATATGCATGCCCCTGCGCAAGCCGCTCGTGCAGACCACCCGTGAGCAACAGCCGGCCGGCGGAGACGTGATGGGTGCGCTCTATGTGGACTCGCGCTTTGCCTCGCGTGATATCACCAGCGTGAGCCACGACATTCTGCGCGCGATCGCGACCGAAGCAGCGCAGCTGATCGAGAACGCTCGCCTGGTGCAAGCCGAGGAAGCGGGCCGCCGTTACCAGCAGGAACTGGGCATCGCAGCCTCCATTCAGCAGCGTTTGTTGGCGGTGACCATCCCCGAAGTTCCCTTTGCCAAGGTGAATGGGCGCAACTTGTCGTGCAAGGAAATCGGCGGCGATTTTTTCGAGGCCGTGAATACTCCCGATGGCCTGGCGGTGGTGTTGGCCGATGTCAGTGGCAAGGGAGTCTCGGCCGCGTTGCTGGCGTCGATTCTCCAGGGCATGGTCTACTCGCAGCTGATTTCAGGGATGCCGCTGGTGGAAATCGTGGCCGCGGTCAATCGCTTTTTCACCTACAAGCACATCGGCGAGAAATACGCGACCATGATCATCACTCGACTGCGCAGCGACGGCGATCTCGAATACGTCAATTGCGGCCACGTCCCGCCGGTGTGGATTTGTGGCGAAGAAGTTCTCAGGCCGGCGCACGGCAATCTGCCGGTCGGTTTGATCGCCGACGCCACCTACGCCAGCGACCGCTGTCAGATGAGGCCCGGGGATCGCCTGATTCTGGTGACCGACGGCGTTACCGAAGCCGAGAATGCTCGCGGAGACATGTTTGACAGTGAACGTCTGGAAAATGTAGCGGGGAAAAGCGTGTCGATGGAGGACATTTTCCGGGCGGTGGCGGATTTTTGCGGCGGCACCCCCCTCAACGACGATTGCACCGTAGTCGAACTGTCCTACACCGGCGGTTGAGACTCGCCAGACGACGATTTGAATGCCGTCCAAAGCCTTCGTGGTGATGTGGTTGCCTCGTTCCCCTGAACGTCTAGATGGAGTCTGCCGGAAGCCAATGAGGAGCCTCGCAAGCTGCGCTTCACCGGACTCCTGATCAGGACTCAAGGAAGGCTGCGCAAGATTCCCGGAAAATAAGGATGTCCCCTGCATAGAAGAAAGGCATCCTTTGTATAGAAAGAATCGCTGCCTACAGGATTCTCCTGAGTTGAAATGCGGTCGGACTTTCTGCTAAAAAAAAGGGGTGGGTCGTGAAGTGCTCAAGCTGCCATGGCTTTCCCAAAAGGTGGCTTGGTTGATCTAAGTCGGACTCTTGCAAATCGAAGGGTTTCCCGTTAGTCCAAAGACGGGAAGTGGAATTTTGGGCTCGCTTGCCGAGAGCGGATTCGTTGGGAACGACCGTGATCGGCGTAACCTTGAACCTCCAGTACGATGCTTTAGGAGTTTCCGGTGGCCTTAGATCGCAGGTTCCAGTGTACTCAGCGAGGAACGGGACCGGACCTCGCCCTTTTGGTGATGCTCCCCACTTCAGTTGCTTCCATATTCTGCTATTCCGGGTTTTCCGCATCCGCGCGGTCCGCTGTGCCTGGGGTCCGCATTCTCACGCGAAAGAATCAGAACGCCGCCTACGCCGGAGGAAAGCATGGCAACGAATCTCGTACAGATTGACAACGATCAGGAAATCAAACAGCGCCTGGAGGCCGAGCGCACCCGGTTGCGCAAGATCGCGGGTTTGGACCAGCCCATCCATTTTCATCGTCCGGTGGAGCGGGCGTTTAAGGCGGAAGAGCGCAATCGTGTCACAATTTTGTTCGGGGGGTTTACCTGGAAGCACGAGGATCTGATTCGCGCCGTCTTTCAGGGCTGTGGCTACCGCTGCGAGAAGCTGCCCGTGCCGAACGTGGCGGCCTTTCAGACGGGCAAGGAGTTTGGCAATAACGGCCAGTGTAATCCCACCTATTTCACGGTTGGCAATCTTGTGCAATACCTCCAGTTCCTGGAAAAGGAAGGCATGTCGCGGGAGAAGATTCTGAACAATTTCGTCTTCTTCACCGCCGGTTCTTGTGGTCCCTGCCGTTTTGGCATGTACGAGGCGGAATACCGCTTTGCGTTGAAGAACGCAGGCTTCGATGGGTTTCGCGTCCTGCTGTTCAAAGATAGCGACGGCATCAAAGCAGCCTCGGGTGAGCCCGGCCTGAAATTTACCATCGACTTCGGGCTGGGAATGCTGAATGCCATGCACCTGGGCGACGTGATCAATGATTTGATCTACCAGATCCGGCCCTTCGAGGCGAACAAGGGTGAAACCGATCGCGTGTTCCGGGAAATGGTGGACGGCCTTTGCGACGACCTGCGGCATCGCGACTCTTTTGAAATCGAGCGGCGAGCGCCCGATTGGGCGAAGCCGAAATTCAAGAGCAATAAGATCCTGCGAAATACCGCGAACGTTCTCGGCAAGATGCACGAACACATGTGGGGCAAGGACTATCTGGAAGCCCTGCACGCCGCCCGTGACCGGATGAACCGCATCGAGGTGGACCGCACCAAGGTGAAGCCGGTGGTGAAGATCACGGGCGAGTTCTGGGCACAGATCACCGAAGGCGACGGCAACTTCCACATGTTCGAGTTTCTCGAGCGCGAAGGTGCGCAGGTTGTGGTCGAACCGATCGCAACCTGGGTGGCCTACCTGTTGTATCAGGCCAAGGCGCACGCGATCGCGAAATGGCCGGTGAATCGCGCGCACCGCAATCCAGAGTGGTATGAAGTCAAGAAGCATCTCGCCAACTATTTCGGCTTGCACAAGAAGCTTTGGGGCATTGGCTTCGGCGAGAAGGCGTGGCAGTTTTTCTACCATCGCACCATCAGGAACATGGGCGGCATTACGCACCATCTGGTGCCGCAGGCGGACCTGGCTGAACTGGCGAACCCCTTCTACAACCAGTTCGCGCGTGGCGGGGAAGGGCACCTGGAAGTCGGCAAGAACGTTTATTACACCGTGCACAAACTCTGTCACATGGTGCTGGCGCTGAAGCCTTTTGGCTGCATGCCTTCCTCGCAGTCAGACGGTGTGCAGTCGGCGGTGATCAACAAGTTCAAGGACATGATCTTTCTGCCGATCGAAACTTCCGGAGAAGGCGAGGTCAACGCCCATAGCCGGGTGCAAATGGCACTGGGTGAGGCCAAAGTGAAGGCCAAGACCGAGTTTGAACAGTGCCTGAAGGCGACGGGAAAGAGCATGGAGGAAATCCGCGACTACATTGCCGAACATCCCGAACTGCGTCGGCCCTTCTATCAGGTGCCGCACCGCGAGGGCGTGGCCGGGACCGCAGCCCAGTTCATTCTGCACGTGAGCGAACGCATCGATAAGACCAAGTCCTGGGGGAAGCGGTCGCGCGTTGCCGGGATCTGTGTGCCGGACGCGGCGTGAGAAAGCCGCGTAAGATCATAACCATATCCGTGCTGTGCCGCCGGCTCGCCGTGAATTGTTCGGCCGCAAGCCGGCGGCCGCAGCCCGCGGAGCGCCATAGCGAATCTTTCGATTCATTCCGGGAGAAGTGATGCACGACCATAGCGCAGAGCAAAAGAAACCCCAGCTGTTGCAGATCGGTCCCGCGCCCGCACTCAAGCCGCATGATCATCACACCGCGTTCATGGTGGGACTGGACGTCGGATCGACCACGGTCAAAGCCACGGTGCTTGATGCCGCAACCGACAAGGTGCTATGGCAGGACTACCAGCGCCACGAGACCAAGCAGCCGGAGAAGACGCTGGAATTTCTGCGCCGCATGGAAGCCGAGGTCGGCATCAACCGCCGCAACACGCGCATGTTCATGACCGGCTCGGGCGGCGGTGCCATTGCCGATCAGATCGGTGCCAAGTTCGTGCAGGAAGTAACGGCGGTGTCGCTGGCCGTCGAAAAGATGCATCCCGAGGTTTATTCCGTCATCGAGCTCGGCGGGCAGGATGCCAAGATCATCGTCTTCAAGGATGACGACGAGACCGGCCGCAAGAAAAAAATTCCTTCGATGAATGACAAGTGCGCCGGAGGGACGGGCGCGGTCATCGACAAGATCAACGCCAAGTTGAAAATTCCGCCGCTTGAACTTTGCGAACAGCGCTATCACGGAATCAAGCTGCATAAAGTTGCCGGCAAATGCGGCGTGTTTGCCGAGACCGATATCAACGGTCTGCAGAAGGTGGGCACACCGTCGGACGAACTGATGGCGTCGTTGTTTGAGGCCATCGTTTTGCAGAATCTGAGTGTCCTGACGCGCGGTCACACCCTGCGGCCGCACGTGCTGCTGCTCGGCGGGCCGAACAGTTTTATTCGCGGTATGCGCGAGGCTTGGCAGGCGAATATCCCCCGCATGTGGCAGGAACGCAAGGTGGAGATTCCCGACGGCGCCAGACCGGAAGACCTGATCAAAGTGCCGCAGAATGCTCAGTATTTTGCCGCCCTGGGCGCGATTGAATTTGGCAAGAGCGAAGAAGATTGTGTCGGTTGTTACCAGGGCTATGAACAGCTGCTGCACTACATCGAATACGGGCGTCAGGAAGAAAAGGCCAAATCCGGTGCCAAGGGTTTGACCGTGAGCGAGGACGAACTGGGCGCGTTCAAGCAATCCTACCGGCGCAAGAAGTTCGTGCCGGCGACGTTCCTGGCCAACCGGACGGTCGCTGGTTTCATCGGCATTGACGGCGGATCGACGTCGACCAAGGCCGTGCTGATCGACGAAAAAGGCGACCTTCTTTGCAAGGCGTATCAGCTCTCGAACGGAAACCCGATTCAGGACACAATTGAAATGTTCGAGAACCTGCGCGGACAGGTGGAAGCGCAGAAAGCGAAGCTGGAAGTGCTGGGCGTGGCCACCACCGGCTACGCCAAGGATATTCTGAAAGATGTTCTGCATGCGGATGTGGCGCTGGTGGAGACGGTGGCTCACACCGAGTCGGCGCTGAAGTTTTACGACGATCCGCACGTTATCGTCGACGTGGGCGGACAGGATATCAAGATCATCATTCTCCATAACGGCCGGGTCAAGGATTTCAAACTGAACACGCAGTGTTCGGCGGGCAACGGGTACTTTTTGCAATCCACGGCGGAAGGCTTCGGATTGAGCGTGGAACAGTACGCTGATCTGGCCTTTGCCGCGCAATCGATGCCGATTTTCGGCTACGGCTGTGCCGTCTTCATGCAATCCGACATTGTCAATTTCCAGCGCCAGGGCTGGCGCGCGGAGGAGATCCTCGCAGGGCTGGCGGCCGTCCTTCCGAAAAATGTGTTTCTGTACGTGGCCAGCATTCCCAATCTGGCCGCGCTCGGAACGCGTTTTGTCCTGCAGGGTGGGACGCAAAACAATATGGCGGTGGTCAAGGCGGAAGTGGATTTCATTCAGAACAGCTTTCGCGCGGCGGGCAAGAAACCGGAAATCATCGTGCATGAATTCTGCGGCGAATCGGGTGCGATCGGGGCGGCGGTGGAGTCGCTGCGCCTCTGGCGCCATGGCCAGCAGACGACGTTCGTTGGACTGGACGCGGTGCGCAAGATTCAGTACCGCACCACGCGCAACGAAAGCACACGTTGCAATTTCTGCAAGAACAATTGCCTGCGCACCTTTATCGACATTCGCACCGCCGAGAAGGACGATCTGAGTCTGGTGCCGATCGAGAAGGTGACCAAAGTCCCGCTGATGCACGGCGAGCAACGCCTCATCATCGCCACTTGCGAAAAGGGTCTGGTGGAAGATGTCAACGACATGAAGGACATCAAAGCGGGAATCGATCAGATCAAAGACCGATATCCCAACTTTGTGGATTTCGCCGCGCGTGAAGTTTTCCGGCCGGTGAACGCGAAGAGTGTGGCCGATCCGGTTCCGGTATCGAAATTCTGGAACAAGGCGGTGAAGGAACGTGTTCCGCTGATGGAGAAGCGGAAGAAGCTTCGCGTCGGGATCCCGCGTGTGCTGAACATCTACACCTACGCGCCGCTATTCAACGGCTATCTGGAGAGTCTGGGAGTGCAGCCCGAGAACATCGTCTATTCCGACTACACCAGTTCCGATCTCTATCGCGCGGGCGCTTCTCGCGGAGCGATCGATCCCTGCTTCCCGGCCAAGATCGGCATTTCGCACGTTTACAACCTGATCCAGGAAAAGCATCGCAAGAAGCCGCTCGATGTCATCTTCTTCCCCATGTACGACGTGCTTACTTCGCCTCTGATGAAAATTGTGGCGGCGAATGCTTGCCCGACGGTTACGGCAACGCCGGAAACGGTGAAGGCGGCATTTACCAAAGAAAACGATGTGTTTGCCGAGCACAACGTCAAGTACCTGGATCCGGTTCTGAACTTTGCGGACCGCCGGCTGTTTGCCCACCAGATGCTGCAGGCCTGGCAGCCCATCCTCGGTTTGTCGCAGCAGGAAAACGATCGTGCGGTCGAGGTAGGATACCAGGCGCTGGCGGACTATGAGGCGAGCATACGCCGGCGGGCGCGGCAGGTTCTTGACCAGCTGGAACGTGAAGACCGGATCGGGATTGTGATGCTCGGCCGCCCCTATCACCACGATCCGGGCTTGAATCACGAGATCATGGAGGAGTTCCAGAAGCTCGGCTATCCCATCTTTTCGCAGAACACTTTGCCGCTCGATGAAGACTTGCTGGAGCGGTTGTTTGGCGACGAAGTGCGTGCCGGAGTGATCAGCCATCCGCTCGATATTGGCGACGCCTGGAAGAACTCCTATTCCTGCAGCACCAACCACAAGGTCTGGGCGGCGAAATTCACGGCGCGACACCCGAATCTGGTGGCGCTCGAAGTATCGAGTTTCAAATGCGGCCACGATGCCCCGATCTATGGAGTGATTGAGGGCATTATCGAACAATCCGGGACTCCTTATTTTTGCTTTAAGGACCTGGATGAGAACAAGCCTTCCGGCTCGATCAAGATTCGGGTCGAGACCATTGATTATTTCTTGCGGCGATATCGCGACGAGGTGATTCGCAAGCGCAAGGCGAACGAAGCCATCGAGGCGCAACTGGCGGCCATCGAAGCCGAGCTGCGCGGGCAAATGGACTCGGCCGAGGTGTCGAGTCAGCCGCTGCAATTCGAGCCCGAAGCGCAGGCTGCTTCGGCCGACTGAGGCCATGGGGACCCGATCCTCCACGCACCCCTGCCGCCGGGTGCCGAACACCGTCACGGCCTGGCATCTCCGCCCCGGGGATCGGTCCTTCCGGCTAGGAGCGGCTTTTGCTCGACCCGCGGACCTGATCTTGCAGGGCTGCTAGGGGGGCGGATGCGGCATTCTGGTTGGTCGGGCGACCACGTTCTTGCCGAACCCGCCGGGTGGAGTCGAGGCGCGAACCGATGCGGCGGCGATTAACTGAACCATCCTTTTCCGGGCAGCCCTTCAGGCAGGGGATGAGCTGCCCGTATTCCCCCGGCCGGTCGGGGCGCCCGTTCTAAAACGAGTAACGCATGGCGCACAACCTGGGCATGGAGGTGATCGCCGAGGGAGCCGAGACCAGCGCCCAGGTCGATTTGCTGAAGCATGAAATGTGACTGCGTCCAAGGATACTTCTTCTCCCGGCCGATCGAGGCCGCGGCTGTTGAGTCCCTACTCGATGCCAGTCCCGGTTTCCTGGTTCCCTTGACCAAGAGCGCGGCCCAGTCCTGACCGGACTGCTCGACCTAGGGGAACAGATTCTGCTGGATGTACTTCCGGCTGTCGAATTTCTTGCCCGTACTGCCGCCCGACATGTAGCGAATCTGCCCAAAGATCGGGCGCTCGAACCAGGGGCGATCGAATTTACCCACAATCGACCACGCGATTCCCGCGTACCCGTTCGGGTCGCGTCCGTCCAGTTCGTACCGGTCGTTCAATCGCACTGCAATTTGAAAGCCTTGGGCGGCCGAAGGACTCCACTCCAGAATTTTCTTGGCCCAGTACATGCGGACATAATTGTGCATCCATCCGCTTGCGACCATTTGCATCTGTGCTGCATTCCAGAGCGCGTCATGGGTCTCGGCGTGTTCCAATTGCGATTCGCTATACAAAACCGGGCGGTTATCTTTCGCGTGCCTGGCAAGGGTGCGGTGCGCCCAAGGCTCGCCGCACTCGAAATTGTCATAGTTTGGGTTATAGCGCACCAGATTCACGGCCAACTCGCGCCAGGTGATGATCTGGTCGAGAAAAGCTTCCTTGTCGGGCTGGGGCACATCGGCCTTGGTCGCGGCCAGGGCTACGCTGAGCGGACCGATGTGCCCGAAGTGCAGATAGGGCGAAAGCCGGCTGGTCCCGCTGATTTCGGGGCGATTGCGTTGCGAACGATAACTCGCCAGTCCGTGCGCGATGAAATGGCTGAGCAATCGCATCCCCTCGCTTGTGCCCCCAACCAAGCCCGACACCGGACCGACCGACCTGTCAAGCGGCCAATGGGCAGTGATGTCAGACGCTGGCTCGAGCGAGAATAACCCTTCCCGCTGCTTCCACGGGACTCGCACCGTCGTATTGTTGGGCGCGACCATGAAGCGCGCCAGCTGTGCTTGCAGTCTGGGCCGAATGATGTGCGCTGCGTATTGCGCCTTCTCCAGAAGTTTCGAGGGCACGATCACGTCCGCATCCACGGTCCAAAGTGGCAGTCCGAGTTTCTGTTTCGCCGAACGCCGCCAGGATTCCGGTTCGTGCATCGGGTTCTCATCGCCCACGACCAGCGCAGCTTTCACTTCTGTGCAGAACCGGAGCAGACTGTGTTCAGGAAAACACCGCAGCACGAAGCCGACCTTGCGCTTTCTCGCCGCCTCTGCGATATCGGCGATGCCCTGGGCAAGAAATCGGTAGTGGCGGAGGTTGGCATGCGGATAGAAAGGCACGGGAGCAAAGAACACAACAACCGGCTTTCCCAGCGCATTGGCTGCTTCAACCGCAATGTCCAGCGCGTGGTTGTCGAAACCCCGTTGCGCGCGCTGCATCCAGTAGACAACACAAGTGCCGGCTGGATCGGGCGGCCCTCCACGCCGCACCGTAACGCGCGGATCGCTCGCCAGTTCGTTCAGGTTGTCCATTGGGCAGGGAGGGAGCTATTGGGCGGCCATGCTATGGGCTTTGCGCTCTGTTATTGGATACGGCTCATTCGAAATGGGTTGCTGTTTTTTCGTGGGCGGCTGCGGCCGGGTCAGTTAGGCCGGCGTCCTCTTCCCGTGCCGCGGTCGAATCCTGCGGTGGTGACGGCTCGGACCGGTTTCGCCTGACAAGGGCCGAACCCTCTAAAGGCAGCCGGCCCGTCATCGTGGGGTCGCGACCCGAGGATTGTCGAGGTGAGGAGGGCAACCGAGGCCAAACCGGTGCTTCTCGCCAGGCAAGGTTCGGGGTGATTGCGGTCACGGCTCGCAGTGAGATAGAACACAGCCGCTCGTGCTCAAACCGTGAGAATGTGGTACCCCGAAAGTGCGCGGTGTTTGTTCCGGGCAGCCGGAATGGCTTGAGTTATCCCTCAGCTGAGCTCTCCGCAAAGAGCCGCAGGACAGCCGCATAAGGAGAATGCCCTATGGCATCAAACCGTGTCACCATTACCGATCATCGCACCGGCGCAAGCTACGACCTGCCGATTGAGAACGGCACAATCCGGGCCATGGATTTGCGCAAAATCAAAACTGGACCTGACGACTTCGGGCTCATGACCTACGATCCCGCCTTCATGAACACCGCCTCCTGCCACAGCACCATTACCTACATCGACGGCGACCGTGGCATTCTTCGCTACCGCGGCTATCCCATTGAAACCCTTGCCGAACACTGTACCTTTCTCGAGGTCGCCTATCTGCTGCTTTTTGGCGAATTGCCCACACCGGCGGAGCTGAAAGACTGGGTGTACGAAATCACCCATCACACCATGCTGCACGAGACGACCAAGAAGTTCATGGAGGGTTTTCGCTACGATGCCCATCCCATGGCCATGCTGGTGAGCACGGTGGCAGCGCTGTCCACCGTCTATCCGGAGGCAAAAAAAGTTCATGATCCTGACAACCGACTGCTCCAGATCAAACGGCTGATCGGCAAGATGCCATCGATCGCAGCCCTCTCGTATCGCCACAATCTTGGTTTCCCCTATGTGTACCCCGACAACGAGCTCAGCTATCCGGAAAACTTCATGAATATGTTGTGGCGGATGGTGGAGCCGAAATACTCGGCCAATCCCACCATCGCCCGCGCGCTCGACATCCTCTTTATCTTGCACGCCGATCACGAGCAGAACTGCAGCACCAACGCCATGCGTTCGGTCGGCAGTGCACAGACCGATCCGTACCTGGCGACGGCCGCCGCGGCTTCCGCCTTGGCCGGACCGCTGCACGGCGGAGCCAATGAGGCCGTTCTTGAAATGCTCGACGAAATCGGCAGCAAAGCGAATGTCCCTGCCTATGTCAAGAAGATCAAGGAAGGCAAGGGAAAGCTCATGGGCTTTGGCCATCGCGTCTACAAGAATTACGATCCACGGGCCAAAATCATCAAATGGACGGCAGAAACCGTGTTCAACGTCACCGGCGGAAATCCCAAACTCGACATTGCTCTCGAACTGGAGCGCATCGCGCTTGAGGATGATTACTTCGTCACCCGCAGACTCTATCCCAACGTGGACTTCTACTCCGGGATCATCTATCAGGCGATGGGGATCAAGCCGGAAATGTTTACCGTGCTGTTCGCGATCCCGCGTACTGCGGGGTGGCTGGCCCAGTGGCAGGAACTGGTCACCGACCCGGAGCAGAAGATCGCGCGTCCGCGGCAGATCTACAGCGGTCACAGCGAGCGCGAGTTTGTGCCCGCAGCAAAGCGAACCCTATTGGCTACGGCTAGCTGAGCGGGACAAATCGCAAGTCGCTGAGCGGCAAAGGTCCCCGTCCAAGCATCCGCTTGGACGGGGATTTGTTTCCCGCAAGTACATTCCGTGAGGGGCCAAGCTGCAGGGGGCCAGACGAGCCGGGGGGAGGCCCTGAACGTGAGGTCCCGCACGAAGGTAGCGGGTCAGTCAGAGCTCCGCAAGCCCCCGAAAGAACTGCCCGGCAGTCCCTGTTCTTCGGTGACCTCGGAAGGAGCCCTCCCAGTTGCTAAGCTCCGAGTGAGTCCATAGGAGGCCCCTTGCCTGCCACCGGTCAGAAAACCGCTCAGCAATCCACTGTCAAGATCCTGTACGGCGAGTCCGACGAAAATACGCTCTCCGTACAAGCCGCCGAAATGAAAAAGGCAGGCCATCATGTCACCAGCGCCCAAAACCGCCAGGGCGTTCTCGAAGCCCTGCGCCGCGATGCCTTTGACCTGGTCATCCTCGGCTCAACTTTGTCGAAGGACGATCGCCATCACTTGCCCTACATGGTGAAGAAGGCGCACGCAGGGACGAAAGTTCTGGTCATGCACGCCGGCACGCACCATCACGAAGTCGACGCCGCCATCGATCCCACGATGAGCATGCACCGCATCTTGGAGAAAATCGCCGCCCTGCTTCAGCCCGCCTCGGTCTAAGGGCGATGGGGTTCGGTCGAAGACGGCGGCGTAGAACGGTGACTGCCGATCTTCCGCGACGCGCGTGAATCCGCCTGACAAAGGGTTCATTCATAAAGAGGTCTGGCGGGGTGGAGAGGTTCGCACCCGGCCAGACCCGTCAGACTTCCAGGGCGCTGACCCAATCATTTTCGCCATATCCAACCGAGCAGTTGTCACTCACGTGTCAATTTGTTGTCACTTTTCTGCGCGGATCGGCCCGGGCCAGGTCCCAACCGATTAAGCCCAACAAAATAAAATGGGCCGGCAGCCAAGAAGCGGTGACTCTTCCTTGGCTATCGGCCCATTCGATCCGGACTGGGATCGGAGGTGATGCCTCCATGGTAGACCCTCCCCCTCGATTGTCAAGGATGAAGTTCCAGCTTTTGGCGGCAGTTCTGGAAAAGGCTGGATTCGTTCCAATTCGAAAATTTCGCCGCGGAATCCGCGTCGATCATTGACACTCCCCACGCCGCAATGGTATTTTTATTGGTTTTAGAAACGGCCTCTTTTCCAGCGAAATCAGCCAGCAAGAAGCAAGGATTCGATCGTCAGTTCGATCATCACAAAATGGACCAGACACTCCGACAATTGGGCGATCTACTGCTCGGAGCCGTGCCTACGGTCATCCTTTTGGGCACGCTTTATATCCTCTATACGTTCCTTGTCCATCGTCCGCTGACCGCGGTGCTCGCCGAGCGTCGCTCCCGCACTCAGGGTGCGATGGAGAAAGCCCGCGCCGACATTGCCGCCGCTGAGGCCCGTACCGCCGATTACGAGCAGCGGCTCCGGGAAGCCCGCCAGAAAATTTTCAAAACCCAGGAGGCTCGCCGTCAGCAGGCGGCCCAGGCTCGCAGCCGGGCGGTAGCTCAAGCTCGCACCCGCGCTCAGGAACAGGTCAACCAGGCTCGCGCCGGAATGGACGAAGACAAGCAGCAGGCCATGGCCAAGTTGCAATCCGACGCCGCCCGGCTGGCGACCGAGATCGTCCGCACGGTGCTTCGCCCCATGTCGTCGCCCAGCCAGGTGAGTGGGCAATGAAAATGAGAAGGAGAGGGAACAGGCTGCTGGGAAAATTCAGCTTCGGGTTGTCGCAAGCGACGCATCCGGCCGCGCGCTGCGGGCTAGCGCTAGCTCTGCTGGCTTTCTTGCTGCAGCTTTCGATGATGCTCACGCAGGCCCAGGAACAGCCTGCCACGCCTTCTGCCCAACCGGCAACGGCTCAGCCCGCAAAAGCCGAGGCGGCAAGAGAAAGCTCTCAAGCCGGTCCCGAGCACCAAAGCATTGCCGGCGAGCTTGCCAAACAGGAACGCGAGGCCACGGGAGCCGAGCCCGAAGAGGAGTATGGCAACCTTAAGCACGCCGCCGCCATCCGCTGGATCGCGCGCGAGACCGGCCTGAGCGTACATGGGGCCCATCTTCTCGCGCTCTGGCTCAACTTCGCCGTCATCGTTATCGTCGTCTTTTGGGCCGCCACCAAGTCGCTGCCCGGCGTGTTCCGCAACCGCAGCGCTTCCCTCCAGCAAGCCTTGGATGAGGCCCGCCATGCCAGCCAGGATGCCAGCCGTCGCCTCGGCGATATTGAGACTCGTCTCCGTCAGCTCGACGTCGAAATCGGACAGATGCAAGCCGCGGCTGAAAAAGAGGCCCAGGCTGAGGAAGCCCGCATCCAGAAAGCCGCCGAAGAGGATATTCGCAAAGTGGTGCTGGCCGCCGAGCAGGAAATCGCCACCGCCGCAAAACTGGCTCGCCGTGAATTAAGCACTCATACCGCCGGGCTTGCCATCAACCTGGCGCGCCAGCAGATTAACGTCGATTCCAACACCGATCAAGTTTTGGTTCGCAGTTTCGCCTCGCAGCTCGTTTCCGGCTCTTCCCCGACCGACGGTAAGGGCGGAAAGGACGGCCGCTAATGGCCTCCGTCGTCGGCACCTACGCCCGCGCCTTCGCCGATGTCGTCATGACCGGCCCGAGCCATCTCGATCCCGCGCGCGCCCTCGAGGAACTGCACGGCATCGAAGCCCTGCTCAAGGAAAGCGATCCGTTGCGGCGGGTGCTCGAGAACCCGTCGATTCCGGGCGACCGCAAACGCGCCGTGCTCGATGCCATCACCGCACGCCTGGGCACGACCCGGCAAGTCCGGAACTTCGTGGCGGTTATCACCGACCACCGCAGGCTGCCGTTGTTCAGCGAAATACTGAAGCAGTTGGAGCAGGAATTAAACAACCGCCAGGGTTTCGCCGAAGCCCAGGTGAGCACCGCGCGCCGGTTGAGCGACCCGGAAAAACAGATGTTGGAAGCCGAGATCACTAAGTTAACCGGCAAGAAAGTTCGCGCCCGATACGAACAGGACTCCTCGCTGTTGGGCGGAGCCGTCGTCCAGGTCGGCAGCACGATTTATGACGGTTCGGTAAAAGGGCAGTTGGAGAAGATCCGGGAGCAGTTGGTGGAAAGCTAGCTATCAGCTCTCGGTTTTCGTGAACTTGCGCAGAAGCCGACAACCGAGAGCTGACAACTGAGAGCCGAGAGCTGACTTTATGGCACAAATCAAAGCAGACGAAATTACGCAATTAATCCGCGAGCAAATCGAGAACTACGAATCGAAGATCGCGGTCGACGAAGTCGGCACGGTGATCACCCTCGGCGACGGTATCGCCCGTGTCTATGGCCTCGACAAGGTCATGGCCGGCGAGTTGCTCAGCTTCCCGCACGGTGTTGCCGGCATCGCCATGAACCTCGAAGAGGATCAGGTCGGCGTCGTCATCCTGGGCGAGTACACCGAGATTGAAGAGGGCGACGAGGTCAAGCGCACCGGTCGTATCATGAGCGTTCCTGTCGGCGACGCGCTTATCGGTCGCGTCGTCAATTCGCTCGGTGAGCCGATTGACGACAAGGGTCCGATCGCCACCGACAAATTTATCCCCATCGAGCGCATCGCCCCCGGCGTTATTTCCCGCCAGCCTGTGCGCGAGCCCATGGCCACCGGACTCAAGGCCATCGACTCCATGATCCCCATCGGTCGCGGCCAGCGCGAATTGATCATCGGCGATCGCCAGACCGGCAAGACCGCGGTTGCCCTGGACACGATCATCAACAGCAAGGGCAACAATCTGATCTGTATCTACAACGCGATTGGACAGAAGCGCTCGTCGATCGCGCAAGTGGTGAAGATTCTTGAAGATGCCGGCGCCATGGAATACACCATCGTCGTCGCAGCGTCCGCTTCCGAGCCCGCTCCCATGCAGTACATTTCTCCTTACGCCGCATGCGCCATGGGGGAGTTTTTCCGCGACAACGGACGCCACGCGCTTTGCATCTACGACGATCTTTCCAAGCACGCGGCCTCCTATCGCGAAATTTCGCTTCTGCTGCGCCGCCCTCCCGGTCGCGAAGCATATCCGGGAGATGTCTTCTATCTCCACTCGCGCCTGCTCGAGCGCGCCGCCAAAGTGAGCGATAAATTAGGCGGGGGTTCGCTGACCGCCCTGCCCATCATTGAGACTCAGGCCGGGGACGTGTCGGCTTACATTCCGACCAACGTAATCTCCATCACCGACGGCCAGATTTATCTGGAAACCGACTTGTTTAACCAGGGCGTACGTCCCGCGGTGAACGTCGGACTGTCGGTAAGCCGTGTCGGCGGCAGCGCACAGATCAAAGCCATGCGTCAGGTGGCCGGGACGCTGAAGCTCGAACTGGCCCAATACCGCGAATTAGCTGCCTTCGCCCAGTTCGGAAGCGATCTCGACAAGGCAACCCAGCAGCAACTCAGTCGCGGCCAGCGCCTGGTCGAACTCCTGAAGCAAGGTCAGTTCTCGCCGCTCCCGTTCTCCAAACAGATCCTGATCATCTATGCCGGCACTAGCGGTGTGCTCGACGACATGCCAGTCGATCAGGTCCGGGACTTCGAAAAAGAGTTGTACAAGTACGTGGACACGACCAACCCCGGTCTGCTGAATACGATCATGGAAAAGAAAATCCTGGATGACAATCTGAAAGCGGAAATGTCCAGAGTTATCAAAGAAGCAAAACAGCAGTTCATGGATGCAAGGCAGGCGGTAACCAAGTGAAGGGTTCAGCAAATACTGTCAGGGCTTTCGAGTTCGGCTGCCGGCTCCAGTCTTATACGCCGACACGATAATCTGAGACTTTATTTATGGCCAACATTCTCGACATCCGGCGCCGTATCCGCAGCGTGGTGAACACGCGGCAGATCACCAAGGCCATGAAGACCGTCTCGGCGGCCAAGCTTCGTCGGGCGCAAGAGAGTGCGCTCGCCGCGCGTCCGTATTCGCAGATGCTCACGAACGTTCTTAAGTCGCTCGTTTCCCGCGCCGATATCTACGACCCCGTTACCGGAGAGCCTCGTCATCCCCTGCTGGCGGAGCGTGCAGAAAATAATATCCTGCTGATTGTGGTCACCGGAGACAAAGGCCTGGCGGGTGCCTTCAACACAAATATTCTGAAAATGGTGTCAAAATTCATCCAGTCCAAGCCGGATCAGAATATCGACGTCGAATGCATCGGTCGCAAGGGCCGCGACTTCATGCGCCGCCGTTATCCGATCGCACCACCGAAACCGTCGGATGAAGCGGCGGAAGCGTCGCCCGTCCCCTCCGAAAGCGTCGTCCGTCCCCGCGCCGGCCGGGTGCAGATCACCGGCGAGTATATCGGTGTTTTGGGCAAGGTCGAACATAGCTTCGCCTCCACGCTCAGTGCGAACATCGTCGAGCGTTACACGCGGGAAGAAATTGACGCCGTCTACATCCTGTTCAATGAGTTTAAGTCGGTCATTGCCCAGCGTCTGGTCGCCGAGCGCCTCCTGCCCATCAAGGAGATCGGCGAGATCGACGTGCAGATGGCAGAAGAAGGTTCGGAAGAAGAACGCAAGAAGCGGCTGGAGGCGGCCAAATCCGCGCATGTCGGTGTGCGTTCGCTCGATACCACGGCCGTCGATGAAGCCGCCGCCAAGTTCGGGACGCTGCCCGCCGATTACATCTACGAGCAGCCGCCGGAACAGCTTTTCCGGGCAATTCTGCCGAAGTACATCGGCATCCAGATTTTTCACGCGCTGCTCGAATCCGTGGCCGCAGAACACGCCGCCCGTATGACTGCCATGGATGCGGCTACCAGCAACGCCAGCGATATGATCGACTCCCTGACGCTGATTATGAATCGAGCACGCCAGGCGAAGATCACGAAGGAAATTATCGAAATCGTAAGTGGAGCAGCGGCTGCACAATAGGAAGCATTGACATCCCGAACGAAGCGAGCAATTTGCGATTTGTCAGCCGTCGCCCGTAGCCAAGCACGAACGACGAACCGCGATCGACTAACGAGTAACGATTGTTGAGACTTTATTTATGGCAGAAAATATCGGCAAAGTAATCCAAATCGCAGGCCCAGCCGTCGACGTGCAATTCACCGAAGCGGCGATGCCTCCTATTTATCAGGCCCTCCGTGTCGTCAGCGACGGCTTTACCGTGCCTTCTCCCATCAACGTGATTCTGGAGGTGCAGCAGCATCTCGGGGAAGGTCGCGTCCGCTGCGTCGCTATGGAGGCAACCGACGGTATGGTGCGGGGCATGAAGGCCATCGATCAGGGCGGGCCCATTACCGCTCCGGTCGGCCGCGGCACGCTCGGCCGCGTGATGAACGTCATCGGCGAGCCGGTGGACAATCTCGGTCCCATCGCCTTTACCAAAAGAATGCCGATTCATCGTCTGGCGCCCGCGTTCGATGAACAATCGACCACCGCCGAGATGTTCGAGACCGGGGTGAAAGTGGTCGATCTCATCCAGCCCTTCCTGAAGGGCGGAAAAATCGGCCTCTTCGGCGGCGCCGGCGTGGGCAAGACCGTTGTCATCATGGAACTGATCAACAATGTGGCCAAGCAGCACGGCGGCTTCTCCGTGTTTGCGGGGGTGGGCGAACGCACCCGTGAAGGCAACGACCTCTGGCTCGAAATGAGCGAGTCGGGCGTGATCAAGCCCGGCAAGCCCGAGGAGTCCAAGGCCGCCTTGATCTATGGACAGATGACCGAGCCCCCCGGAGCGCGTCTCCGCGTTGCCCTCACGGCTCTGACGGTAGCGGAATTTTTCCGCGACGAAGAGGGTTCTGACACCCTGCTCTTTATCGACAACATTTTCCGCTTTACGCAAGCTGGGTCCGAGGTTTCGGCTCTGTTGGGCCGCATGCCCAGTGCCGTCGGTTATCAGCCGAACTTGGCCACCGAAATGGGTGAGTTGCAGGAGCGCATTACTTCGACGAAAAAGGGCTCGGTGACTTCTGTCCAGGCCATCTACGTACCGGCGGACGATTTGACCGATCCGGCCCCGGCCACCACTTTCGCTCACCTCGACGCCACGACGGTGCTTTCGCGCGCGCTCACCGAGATTGGAATCTACCCCGCAGTCGATCCGCTGGCTTCGACCTCACGCATTCTCGACCCCCGCATCGTCGGTCAGGAACATTACGACGTGGCGCAGATGGTAAAAAAGACACTGCAAACTTATAAGGATCTGCAGGACATCATTGCCATTCTTGGTATCGACGAGCTCAGCGAAGACCAGAAAGTAACCGTCGCCCGCGCGCGAAAGATTCAGAAGTTCCTCTCGCAACCATTCTTTGTGGCCGAGCAGTTTACCGGTACTCCGGGACGTTATGTGAAGATCGCGGATACGGTGAAAGGTTTCCGCGGCATCGTAGAAGGAAAGTACGACGATATTCCCGAGCAGGCTTTCTATATGACGGGAACGATCGAAGAAGTGCTCGAGGCGGCAGAGAAAATGAAGGGCGTAGCAGCATAGCTCGCGAGAACTGAGAACAGTGGCAGATACTTTCCAACTCGAAATCGTCACCCCCTCCCGACTGCTGGTGAAGGAAGCTGCCGAAGAGGCCCAGATCCCGGGGGCGAGCGGCTACCTCGGAATTCTTCCCGGGCACGCGCCTCTGATTACCGAACTGGCGGTTGGTGTGATTACTTACAAATCGAGCGGTGCGACGCACACGCTTTCAGTGGCGTGGGGGTTTGCCGAAGTGTTGCCTGACAAAGTGACAATTTTGGCCGAAGCGGCGGAACATCCGCAGGAGATCGATACGGCTCGCGCGCAGAAAGCCAAAGAGCGGGCCGAAGACCGCCTGAAGAGCAACAATCCTGAGATCGATTACACGCGGGCCGAGGATGCATTGCAGCGCGCGGAAACTCGTCTCAGCGTCGCGCAAGAGGCTGCCAAAGAAAAGTAGGTTTCCGGTCGTGGCCTGTTAACGCCGGAGCAGCCGAAGGCAGAACTGGCAGTATCCGGTTCGCCTTCCCACCCGAGGCGCGAGTACAATACTCGTAATCGTCCGGCCCCGCAGATGTTCATCAAGACCCATCCCCGCCCTTTGCTGGTTGCTTTTCTGATCGCGGTAGCATCCCTGTTTCAGCCGTTGGGCGCATCTCCTGCTTCGAGCAATGGGCTTGAACTTCCGGTGATCATGCGACAGAAAGTGGACGCTGCAAAAACGCCGGTGGGGACGACCGTGCAGGCTAAGCTCACGGTAGCTACGCTGGTCAATGGCGTTGTCATTCCGGAGGGGGCCATTTTGTCGGGTGAGGTTACAGTGTCGGGGGCGAAGTCTGGCGGCGACCCGTCGCGGCTTGCCATTCGCTTCGACTCCGCTCAGTGGAAGAATGGCTCGGTTCCTACCGTGGTTGCGCTCGCACCCAGGCTTTACTTGACCCCCTGGGTGTATCCGATTTCGCTGCTGGATAAGGATTCCTCGGGCGGGCCTGACGCTCGTGAGACGCGAAACTGGGGCGGAGGGCCGGGGAACATTCCTCCCGGTGCTCCCCCTGCCTCGCAGCGATTTCCAGGATCTGGCCGGAACGGCGACAACGACACAATTCAGGGGCAGAAGAATCCCGGACCAGACAGTTCGAACCATCGAGTGTTGATGAAAAATGTGGAATCCTCACGGACCAGCGATGGAGGCGTGACGCTCACTTCGCAGCGCTCCAATATCAAGCTGGATAAGTCGACGACCTACGTGCTTGCGACGAGCGATCTCCAACCTGCGAAGTAGGAAATGTGCTTTCGTTTTCTAAATCGTGGCTCTTTCGAGGTGTGTTGGCTACAAAGTAACAAAGTAGATGGTGTAGCACTTGCCAGCCAGGACGAAGGCGATTTCCGGGCTATGGCGCGACCAGTCGAACCGCGACGGCAGACGCGCCGTTGCCGAGAATCGTTGTTCCAGTGACTTGTCCCGTGCTATCTCCACAACCCACTAGGTTGATGACCTGGGTATCGATGTGACCAGATGTCGGACCAGATGTCGGGGCTGCTGCTCCGGTTGGATTCAGAAAGAGCTGCACAAAACCAATGATCTGGACGTTATTGGGATAGGTACCGGGCCAAAATGCAGGGCTACTAGTGTCAATGACCGGTACAGTTACCAGGGAGTCGCTGATCATGACAGTGGCTCCGGACGATAAGGCACCGGATTGCACGACCGGATTGTCCGTGCCCGCGAAGAACTGAAACGGTTCGCTGCCTGCCTGTGGCGTTCCTACAGTATCGACGCTATCTCCAGAGTTTAAGGCTGCGGCTGCATGGGTCAGGTTATTCACTGCGGGTCCCGTCTCGGCGTTTCGGTTTGGGTAATTGTTGGTGTCGATGTTTACCTGACTGTTGCATGAGATAGGCTGCGGTACGCACCCCGCAATGCTCCGCTCGTAATCGGTGAACGCGCCACACCCGGTGCATGACGTCGTAGCGGGCGCCGGGAAGCTGCCGGTAGCGGGATCGGTGGTGCCGGGGTAGTACCGCCAGGCGGTCGGGGGGTTGGAGCCGAGCGGAAGGCAGTCCGTGGTGGTGCCGCCGGCGCCGGAGCACTCGGTCCTCAGAGTGGGAGGACTTACCCACCCGAGCAGGTTTGTATCAAGAATGGCTCCCGTCGCCGGGTCGAAAATCTCAGGACTGGTGGGGCCAGGATTTGGGCTCTTATTCGGCAGCAGCCATGGCTTGACGCACAACGGTGCGATCGGCAGTCCGGGACCGCCGCCGGTTCCCTGGAGGCTCGAAGGGTTATAGGCTTCGGCGGTCGCCGAGGCTTTTACGGTGAAAGCGGTGCGTCCCCAAATGCGCGCAAAGAAAGTCGGCAGATCGGTCCTCTGCACGGTTACTGTAACTTGGGGATCCGCTACGAAATCCGAGGCCCCTGTATTGACGGTGACGCAGATCTCCGCCGTACATGTCGCCGCCCCGCCGTTCAAGTTTCTGCCACCGACCATGTTGTTTGAGGCCACCTGGGTCGCCACCGCAATCGCGATGCTCTTCGCGTTTAGCCCCACCGCGGTATCGGAGGTCGAACTCATCGAAGTCATCCCAGAGTTCGCGAGGACGCGCGCCCCGGCCAGTGCCCCCCCGTCGGCTGCCAGTTGCGCCTCGCTGCGCGCGGTGTACAGGGTCACGATGTCGATCGAAAACGCGGCCATTGCTCCGACAAAACCAACCATACACATCGCCACCAGGGTGATGATGACTCCTTTTTCGCGGATCGGTCGCGACTCGAGCCGCCGGCCCGGTCGCAAGTTGCGGCGAGATTTCCTTGGTGGTCGTGGCATGCTTCCTCACAATTGATTGTGCACCGTAGAGCTCTCGATTATCATTGGAGCCGCGTAGCCGGTCGAGCTCGGGAACAGCAATTTAATTACACTGTTGAATTGCCACTGAGTATACGGATATGAAACCGTGACCGTGGTGCCGACGACCGTCACTGTCGACGACGTCGCGGTGAAAACCGCCGCGCGATTAATGGTGATGGTCAGAGTATTGGGACAGCTGGTCATCGTATACGTCCATGTGAGTTGCACGGGGCCGGAAGCTGCACCCGGAGCCGTGCAGGTAGTCGCCGCGGGCAGCACTCCACTGCCGACCAAAGAGTTGAAAACCGCGGCAACCGCCGGATGGAGGGATACTGGGTCGCTATTTGTAGTGGCAATGTCGCTGGTTGGCTGGGCCCCGGCGATGATGGCACCTTCCTGCGCGGCTTGAGCGACTTTTTGTTTCTGGTTGAAGGCTCCGCTGAAATCGTAAATACCCACAACCATCACTACCAAAAGCGGCAGTGAGACGGCAAACTCGAGCAGAGCAGCGCCCTGCTCATCCTTTGCAAACGCTCCAAACGCCCTTCCGCGGGCGCCTTTCAGGGAGCGGAGCCCTCCGCAATGATGCGGCACTCGAAAGCGAATCATCTAGTTCTCCATCCTGCTCTGTGCCTGCGCTGACATCGTGACCGACCCTAGCGACGTGAGGGACAGAAGATTAAACGAGAATGGGTACTTGAAGCTGACCACGGCGCCACACTGTGCGGGCTGGGTCGCGGAATTCAGCAGTACAGAGCTGCAGACCCAGATTTTATTGGCCGACAAGTTACATGAGAACGGTGGCGCCGGCAAGGGACAGGAAACCAGGCCAGGAGTAGGCGTATTGGCCTTCCACGTCTGGATCTGGCTCAGGCTGAGATTGTCCGCCTGCAAGACATTGGAGACCGCGGTGTCTACCGTGCCAGCCGCAGGGAGCTGACTCAGGGGGGCACTTCCACACGTCGCGCACGAATCCCGGGCCGCCGCGATCGCTCCCTGTTGGGCTGCCTGCTGGATGGTGGAGTAAACGTTGAAGGCTCGTCCGAACCAGATGATGCCCAGCACTAACATAAACACTAAAGGGAGCACCATGGCGGCTTCGGCGATCTCGGATGCTTCGGTGCTCTTAAGATGGCTCGCTAGAGTTTTCAGCGTCGGCATGGCTCGTCTTTCACAAGGCGATATCGCCCGGTGCGCAAGGTCGCTGCGCCCGGTACCGCGAACGATGAATCGCGAAAGCAATGTTGTCCCTTCGCTTGACTCAGACCACAAGCAAGAAAATGTACTTACAAACCACAAATTATAACTTTCCTGACACCCTTCCTGCTGCATAAAACAAGACTGTAACTGCCATGGCTACGCCAAACGGAATCTTCGTCGACCGCGGGTCATCCAGTGATACTTGCGGTCCGGGCATACGCAGGCTGGCTAGCGCGGCCAGTAAATGCGCGATATTCCAGAGCGTCTGCTTCAGTCGGCCTTTCCAGATGACTACGGCCAGCGCCATCGCTCCAGCAACCAGGATCGTGCCGATGAGTACGGAGAGCAGTTGTCCAGGACCGAGACAAGCTCCCAATGCACCCGCCAGCTTCCAGTCGCCAGCGCCCAGGCTGCGGACCAGGACAAAGGGCAATAAAAGCCCCAGGCCCAGCAGTGCACCCAGTAATGAGGCCCTCAATCCCGGCCAGCGAAAAAGCGCCGTGTTGACCGCGACTCCGACCCCAAAACCGGTCACCGTCAGCCAGTTCGGAATACGCCGGTAACGCCAATCTAGAACTCCGGCAACCATAGCCACCAGCACCACTGGAATCCACGGACCAGCCTGAATCCACAGCCCGGACGGAAACAGGATCACCCCTGGCAGACAGGCTCCTCCGCGCATTTCGTTCATCCTGTACTTTAGGGCTTTCTGGGGCCACACTCAAGAGGGAAGTTAGGTGGCTTATAACGGTCAGCCGTCCCTCTTCGGCAAAGCAAAAGGCCCGGTTGTCCGGGCCTCGATTAGGAACCGCCCGCCTTGCTAGCGGGTGATGGGAGCGGAATTGCGTTCTGCAACCACTCGCTTGGCGTTGTCGGCCAACGCGCGTGCCTGGGGCATGAGTTCGAGAGCCTTGATGACATCGGGATCGGTCTCGGCGCGTACTTTCAGTCCCTCTTCCTGGCCGAAAGCGTCGACAAAGACCTCGCTCTTGAGGTTGGAGCGCAGCCAGTCGTTGTTCTCGATCAGCTCGGCTTCAGTGTAGGCGACCTTTTCCTGGTCGAGGAATTTGCGGAAATCCTGCAATACCGCCTCGTCCACTTCGAAGCTCTGCGTGATCTTGTGGTTTAACGCGTAGTGCTTGGCAAAGTTGAACAAAGCATAGTGCTGCAACAACTCGTCCTGAAACTTGTTGGACTTGTACGGCGCAAGTTTCACGTCAGGAGTGATTCCGCCTCCACCGTAAACGGTGCGGCCTCCGTCGGTGAGCTTCACTTCGTGATTGGCGTTATTCTCTTCGCTGTCTCGGTTGTAGTAGTAATCGTAGAGAGAGAGGTTCGAGTAGTCGCGCTGGATTAGCCGCCCGCTGGGAGTGTAGTACTTGGCCGTGGTGAGGGCGAGGCCCGTGTTCTCGGCTAATGGATAGACCGTTTGCACCAGGCCTTTACCGAAAGTCACTTCGCCAGCGATTAAGCCGCGATCGTGGTCCTGAATGGCCCCGGCCACAATTTCCGCAGCCGATGCGGTGCCTCGGTTGACCAGGACTACCAACGGATAGTCTTTACCCCCGTTGCCGTGAGCAGCGACGTACCGCTTTTCCGGCGAGGAGCGACCGTGGTGCGAGACGATCAGCTGTCCCTTCTTGAGGAACTTGTCGGCTACTCCTACGCCTTCGCTGAGCAGGCCGCCGGGGTTTTGGCGGAGATCAAGGACTAAACCCTTCAGGTCGCCCATCTGATCGAGGGCTTCGGCAACTTCGTGCTCGGTCGTTTCCTGGAATCCCGAGACGTGCATGTATCCGATGCCGGGTTTGATCATGAAGTGCAAGTCGACGCTGTAGCGCGGGATTTCGTCGCGAACCACGGCAAACTCGATGGGGTGGTCAGATCCTTCGCGCAACATGGTGATGCGGACGGTGGTGCCTTTCGGTCCCTTGAGAAGATCGGCAACATCGGAAGTGCTCATGTTGTCGGTGGGCTTGCCGTCAATAGCGGCGATGATATCGCCAGGGCGGATGCCGGCGCGGTAGGCCGGAGTGCCGACAAAGGGAGCGATGACAATAACCTTATTATTGCGCGGGCCGACGGTCATACCCACGCCGTAGTACTTGCCGCGCTGTTCTTCGCGAAGCGCGGAGTAGGACTTGGGATCGAAGAAATTGGAGTGGGGATCGAGCTGGTGGAGCATGCTCGGGATCGCGCCGTTGTAAATCGCTTTGTCGGGATTCACCGGGTCGGCGTAGTTCTGCTCAATGGTTTCATAGACCTCGGTGAATTGCTTCAGGCTGTCGCGAACATCGGAATCGCTGCTCGGCGTGGTCGCGGGGCTGATGCGTTGCGCAAACAGCATGCCCAGGAGGCCAAACGTAGCGAGAACGAACACGATAAGGAAGAGAGATCGACGAGAACTACCAGCCATGTGACGAAATCCTCGGGCAGGGACGTGGAGGGATCCAGCTACCCCTTCTGAGCGCAGTATAACATGGGGACGCGCCTGTTTCTTTGGATGCAGATGGGGGCCCGAAGTTACCTTGGAGTGTCGCGGTTCGGGGTGGCGGGCGCGACTTTCCGGCCGTATTTGCTTGAGTTTCCAGAGAAAAGCCAGGTTTAGCGCCGGGTGGAATCGCCTGTCTTAAAAAACACCATGGAAGCGGACGCAACCGGGTCTGGTTGCGCTTTCCAATGGGCATCCGGCAACCATCTGCGAACAAAAGCACAGAACGAATCTTGGGGGGCGCAAAAGGCACGAGACCGGACGGCTCGCGGCATCGTCTAATGCCCGGAGGGGACACCATGCCTTTGGTTCGGATCGATCTACGTCAAGGAACTTCTGCTGCTTATCGCAAAGCGATCGCGGATGGTGTGCACGCGGCGATGATTGAGGCCATCGCGATTCCGCCCGACGATCGCTTTCAGGTCATCAACGAGCACGACGGAAACAATCTTATCTACGACCCGCAGTACATGGGCATTCGTCGTTCGGACAAGGTTGTATTCGTTCAGATCACGATGAGCACCGGGCGCAAGCCCGGGCAAAAGCGGGCATTGTTCAGGCGCATCGTGGAACTGCTCGGCACGTCTCCCGGACTCCGGCCGGAAGACATTTTCATCAATCTCGTCGAGGTTGCCTGGGAGAACTGGTCTTTTGGAGTTGGAGAAGCCCAGTATACGAAAGATTAACGGCCGTGCCGTGTTCTGAATGGGGACGCCTGCCCGGCATCCAAGGGGATTAAGCTTGATCGGAAGGGCAGGTGCTGGATCTTCGGGCCACCTCTGATATCCGCTCAGAGTGGTCCTGATCAACCCCGTGTCAACTTATTGATCAGTTCGCGATGCTGCGGATAGTGCACTGCCAATTCCGCACGCTTGGCGAGCTCGAAGTCGTCAAAATCGAATCCCGGAGCCACGGTGCAACCGACGAGCGCGAACGAGGTCTCGTCGTCTAGCTGCGAGGCGAACCAGCAGTCCGCCCTCACGACCGCCTGCCATGTCTCGCCGGCCTCGGGATTGCTGCCCATGCGAATCTGGGTGTAATGGCCACCGGGTTCGATCACATGCACGAGGAGCGCGGTGCCGGCATAGAAGTGCCACACCTCATCGGAGCGGAGCCGGTGGAACGCGGAAAAATTCTCTCGCTCGAGCAGGAAATAGATTGCGGTAGAAACCGCTCTGGGGCCAGGGAACTGTCGCGGCAGGCCGTGCTTCGGCACGAGCATTTCGGCGCGATAGGTCTGGCGGTAATAGCCGCCCTCAGGGTGGGGCTCCAGGGCCAGCTGGCGGATCCAATACCCGGCGTCTTTTTTCATCTACGGTTACCGTCCTTCATGAGAGTTGCTCGATCGTTGCTCGCCGGCCGCGGAGAGGAGTATGCTCACCCCAGAACGCGTTTCCGCGGACGTCCGGCGTCCGCGCCCCACAAACCTTGAGAAGAAGCCGCGCGAAATCACAGCGCAGCGCACCGACTTGTGGTAAAGACTGATATGGATCAGAGAAGCATCTCGATAGAGAGGGTATGGTTCACGATACTCTTGGAAAGGATCGAGCATGAAGTTCTATCGTCTCTCGTTTATCGTTAGTGTACTCAGTCTGGTTATCCTGACAGCGGGGTGCAGTTCGACGGGAAATAAGCCCAACGAGGCCGCGCCCGTGACCCCCGCCGCCTCCACTCCACCTCCCAGCAAGGAACCGGCGGCCTACACCGGCCAGGAGGCGTTCAACCGGATGATGGGACTCGCCCTGAAGTGGGCTGTGGACGCGCAACCGGCGCGGTTGGAGTCCCTTGTTAACACCGAAAGCACCGGGCAGAACGGAAAGTCAACCGTCTGGCGAGGGTTCTTTGTGTCGCCCAGCCGACGCTCGGTTACGACCATCATTTGCTCGGGCAGTCGTACTCCGGATGCGCCGCCCTTTGGAGTTTCCACCGAAGCCAACGCCGGTGCCTACAACGCCGACGCTGCCAATCTTGCCTTCTTGCCATTACTGGTGAAAACCGACACGGATAAGGCATTCGAGATGACGCTGCAGCACGGGGGCGACGCCATCCTCAAAAAGGATGCACAGCAGCCGGTGATATACGTGTTGCTGAAGGACCGGAAGCTGAACGTACCGGTCTGGTATGTCATCTATGGCACGAGCGAGAAAGACCGTAAGGGCATCGCCGTCGTGAATGCCACGACCGGGGCTTTCGTCAGCGCCGGCAAGTGAGCCGAGCCGAATCCCGTTCATCACAGAAGTGCATGGTGAGCGGGCACGGGGACGCAGCCACTATTTTGGAGTCACGCGCAGCGAGATGCGGCGGTTTTTGGCGCGTCCTTGTTCGGTAAAGTTGTCGGCGGCGGGGAATAGATCGCCATAGCCCTCGGCAGAAATCCGGTTTGCCGAGACCCCAAGCTGCACCAGTTCCGAGACGACGCTGCTGGCGCGAGCGGCGCGTTGGTCACCAGGCCGAGCTTGTCTCCGAAGAATCGCTTCTCGGATGCCCTAGCCGCTCTCAAGCGCCGCGGCTGCGCTCGACCGGTTCCATGTGCCGGGCAACATCACCCAGCATGCTTCCATCAAACGATCCCGTGCGGAACAGTGAGAGCAGTGAGGAAGCTCCTGCCGCAGGGGTCGCTTTCCCGATCATTGCGGCCAGCATCGCGGGCAGGCCCGCCTCGAACTCCGACCGGGTTGCGACCGCAGACTCTCCAAGACTCCCGCTAAGTTCGTCGATTGCGCCAGGACCAGAAAGGGCAGCTCGAACCAGGCCCAAGAGATCAATCGCCATGATTTCCTTTGCAGAAACGATAATCGGTGCTCGATTTGCCGACGGCAGCCCGGGAGCAGCCTACTAACACGGGGAGGAAACGAAAGCATCACAAGCGCGGGCACAGACTCGGAGTCAGTAGTCTCCCCGGTGCCGCACTGTGGGCGTCGAGCCCCGTCTGGGGAAATCCAGAAGGGCGCGCCTTCAAAAGAAGCGCGTGATGCCCTCTTCGAGGACGACCACTCTATCCTTCACACCGGCCGCCCGAGCTTCGCGCTCCAGTAATTGAAGCGGCTCCTCGATCGGTTCGTGCGATAAGCGGAATGTGCCATAGTGCATGGGGACCATCCAGCGGGCCTTCAGATCGAGAAAGGCGCGAGTCGCATCGGCGGGATTGGTGTGCACATTGCGGAAACTCTCAGGGTGATAGGCGCCGATGGGGAGCAGCGCAAGTTCCGGCGCAAGCCGGCGACCGATCTCGCGGAAGCCGTTGAAGTAGGCAGTGTCTCCAGCGTGGTAAACCGAATGTTTGCCGCTTTTCAACACGTAACCGCCATAGCCGCGGTGGGAATCCTTGATGATGCGTGCGCCCCAATGCCGCGAGGGGACATGCGTGATGTCGAGCGTGCTGTGGCGATAATTGTTCCACCACTCCAGTTCGACGATTTCTTCGAAACCGAGATCGGCAACGAGGTCGAATACATGATGGGGGACGACCAGCGTAGGCGCGGTCCCGGTCTGACGGCGAGTTTGGCGCGCGATGGTGCGCAGGGACTGACGATGCAGGTGGTCAAAGTGCGCATGCGTGACCAGCACGACGTCCATGGGAGGAAGATCCCGCAGGTTCAGGCCGGGTTGACGCAGACGCTTTAAGACAAAGAGCCAGCGCGCAAAATTCGGATCGATGATGACGTTCTGTCCGCCGATTTGCAGGAAGAAACTGGAGTGTCCGATAAAGGTGACGCCGAGTTCGCCATTGCTAGCCAGCGTGGCTTTGTGGGTTTTGCCGGTGCGGGGCGTGACCACCGAATGCCGTACCAGACGCGTGAATTGACTGGCGCGCCTACGAAGCGCCGGATTTTTCAAAGAGGACTTGAACATTCATTCGCCCAGTATGGATTTTGAAGTCCGCGGTCGGGCGCACTTCTCATTCATTATCGGCTTGCTTGGCATACTTCTCCAGTCCCTTTAGATGCTCGACCTCCGAGGTCGACTCGTGGGGACCGCCCTCCCTTTATTTATGTGTCGCTTGCAGCGATCAGGTTCCCCGTTTTCTGGGCTTGCCCTGGCGACTGACGAGACAAA
Source organism: Terriglobales bacterium (assembly GCA_049520935.1). Lineage (GTDB taxonomy): Bacteria > Acidobacteriota > Terriglobia > Terriglobales > Acidobacteriaceae > Acidiflorens. The sequence continues at coordinate 66,715 of JBEKPJ010000018.1, forward strand.
AATTTGCCGTAACATCTGCAACCTAGACGCGAACCCGGACATCGTACGGGCGCTGCCCAGTACGGCTAGCGGGAGGAATTTATGAAACAGGCGGGGAAAATGATTTCGTTGCTTGGAGTGTTGCTGGTGTTCTCGGTCATCGTTTTTGGCCAGGACGTGCACACCGATTACGATAAGCATGCAACCTTCGAGAACTACCACACATACTGGTGGGAGAAAATTCAGACCTCGAACCCACTTTGGGAATCGCGGATCAAGGACGCAGTGGACCGGGACCTGCAGGCCAAGGGCTGGCAAAAACTGTCATCGGGAGGCGACGTAGCTCTGACGGCGGTCGGTTCGTCGCGAAACCAGCAGGAATACAGCACTTTTTATGATGGCTTGGGTGGCTGGCGTTGGGGAGGCTTTGGGGAGACGACAACCACGGTCGAGAACTATCGGGTGGGCAGCCTGGTGCTGGATATGTACGACGGCAAGAACAAACAGTTGATCTGGCGCGGCGTCGCCAGTGACACGCTGTCGGACAAACCGGACAAGAATGAGAAAGCTCTGGATAAGTCCGTGGAAAAAATGCTGAAGGATTTTCCACCGAAGGAAGCACGATAAGAAGGAATCCGAAGAGGGGTGCTTCACCGGAACCCAAGAGTTGCCAGCGAAGGACTGCCACCACGGGCGGTGGAGGTGCTTCGCTGGCGTACTCTTCCTGATTGCTCTCGTTTACTGCTCGACTCTCCGGCTTCCACCGGCGCCGGGTGTGTCGCCGCTTCGCGGTTCCTAGTTATAATCAAAAGCTCAGATTGGATGTTGAGAGGAATGGACACTGATGCGCGTCGCATTTTTGGGTTTAGGAATCATGGGGCGGTCGATGGCCGCGAACCTGGTTAAGGCCGGACACGAAGTCTCGGTCTGGAATCGCACGCCGGGCCGCGAGGTGGAAGGCTCACGCAGCGCGGCTTCTCCGGAGGAGACGGCGCAGGGCGCGGAAGTTGTATGGATGTGCGTGTCCGATACCAAGGCCGTCGAGAACGTGCTCTCCGGCCCGGCGGGCGTGGAGAAAGTACTGCATCCAGGCATGATCATTGCCGACTCAAGCACCATTTCGCCTTCGGCTACGCTGCGCTTTGCTGACCGCGTAAAGGCGCGTGGCGTCGACTATGTGGACGCTCCCATGACCGGTTCGAAGATCGCCGCCGAAGCGGGAAACCTGATTTTCATGGTGGGCGGCGACGATGCTGTGCTGGCGCGGCTGCAGCCGCTTTTTCAGGCGATGGGCAAGCAGGTGTTCCACATGGGCGAGACCGGAAAAGGACAGGCGACAAAACTGGTCATGAATCTGCAGATCGCGCTCATCTATGAAGGCTTCGCGGAGGCGCTTACACTGGCCGCCAAACTCGGTGTGGAGGTGGAAAAGCTGCTGCCGCTGGTGCAGGCTTCGATGGTGCGATCGGGAGTGGTGGACTATAAGGCGCCGTTCATCTTGCAGCGCGACTTCTCGCCCAATTTTCCGTTGCGCCTGATGCTTAAAGACATCCGACTGGCGCTCGATGCGGCCCGCGAATCGCGCGTGCGCCTACCGGGTCTCGAGGCGGTAGAAGAGGTGTATGACGTTGCAGCCGAGGAAGGGCAGGCAGACCTCGATTACGCTTCGACACTCACGCTTTTGGAGAAATGGGCGGGAGTGGAAGTGCGAGCTGTATCCAAGTAGACGCAAGCCAGACGTCTCAGTTGTCTTAGACGGTCCAGTTTGTCATCGAAAACGATCCGGTCACTGAGAGGACCAACAGCACACGCTAGCTCTTCGCCAGCTATCGAAATCGGTCCCGGCGTCCGCCGGAGCAGGTAGTTCGGTTTGGCTCCGCTTTTTCCGGTTGCGCTTCGGTGATGTTCGCAATCTGACCGGCCACAATCATCCGCGTTATTTCCACCGGCCAAGGGCCGGCCACTCGCCTTGAGGGCGGCATTAGTGATTGTGTTTCGGCAGGATGGGGCTGGAGTGGGTCCTAAATGCACCGGCCGCCCGGTTTTGAATCGGGCGGCCGGTGCATTCATCGCTCCTGAGCGAGGTGGCTCGTTCTCGTGGGCCGTGACTTATGACAGGAAGAACTCTTTTGCGACGGGCAGCCATTGCTGGTCGGGAATCTGGCTGCTTACGCTGACCGCTTCGCCCCCGTCCTGCGCTAGGGCTCCGGCGAACGCCATCGGCATCGCCATGGGGATGCGTCGCTGCAGGCGGCTGGCCGACTCTTCCATCCACCAACGGGCGAGTGGGCCACCCAGGAGGTTGCGGAAGCTGGTCTTGGCGTCGGGTGCGTTAACCGTCACCAGCCAGCCGTCCCCGTAGGAATCACTCAGCGCCAGCTTGGGATTCTTGGCGACTGCTTCATTGATGTCGGAAATCGTGCCTTCGATCGGCGATACCATATCGACCGCGACGCCCGCGCGATGGATGGTGCACATCTTCTGGCCCTGGCGGATCCACTGGCCGCGCTGCGGCAGCGTGATGGTGTCGACCGTGCCGGTCAGCTTCGAGGCAAAATCATCCATGCCGACCCGCACCAGATTGGTGCTCTCACTTAGCGCCCAGGTGTGTCCGGGGTGATAGCGCAGATTTTCCGGAATCGCGAAGCCGCCGACTACCGCGGGCTGCAAACGCGGGGCGCTGGCCACGGCCGCCGCCGTCTTGGATGGGGCCACTTGCAATACCGGCTGGACCGCGTGACGGCTGCGGAAATGGTCGATCACCAGGAAAGTCGTGAAGAAGAACAGAACCAGTAGGACGGTCATAAATCACCTCGCCGGAGGGCCTTTCTTTGCTAGCCGCTCACACTTTGACTAAGGCAATCGCCGTGCCAAGCTGGGGCGAATCACTGGAAAGCAATGTGGCATGAGCGATGTGTCCTGGAATGAGGCGGATGGACGGGAAGAGGATATTCCATTGAAAAAAGGCGATGAAATTCTCCACAGTCGCCGTGATGACTATCGCAACAGTCGAAAGGCAGTGTTTTCAGTACTGGCGAGGAATGACACCATGAAATCAATGACATGCGATCAGAGAAGGCACTGATGAATCTCGCAACAGCGAAAGTTGAAAAATGCAACGGTGATTGAGCAAATCCATCCGCACGAGGAGCATCTGAAACACGACAAGGAGCGTACTTATGACCGAGCGAGCCCACAGCGAAGACTTCCGCGAGTTAACCGGCGAAGAGGGGCGGCGGAAGATCGGAGAACTGGTCAAGGACATCAGGATCGCCATGATGTCGACCATTGATGAGAGCGGCCAGATTCACAGTCGCCCCATGGCTACTCAAGACACGCCCTTTGCCGGAACGCTCTGGTTCCTGACGCGTAGAAAATCGCGGGATTGATGTGGCGGCTGGCTGCGAACGTGAAGACGCAGCCGTCCCGCGTCTTGCACGCCGACATCCCTGGTTCAGGCTTCTGTGTCTATTTCCTCACCACACCGATTCCAAGTTCCCGCAATTGGCTCTCTGCGACCGGGGTCGGAGCTTCCATCATGAGATCCTTGGCCGCGGCGGTCTTGGGGAAGGGAATGACTTCACGCAGGCTATCCGCTCCTGCCAGGATCATGACGATGCGATCCAGGCCGAGCGCAATGCCTCCGTGCGGGGGAGTGCCATACTCCAGCGCCTCGAGGAAGAAGCCGAAACGCGAGCGGGCTTCCTCTTCGGTCATGCCCAACGCGTGGAAGATTCTGCTCTGAATATCCTGGCGGTGAATACGGATGGAGCCAGAACCCAGTTCGGTGCCATTGAGCACTACGTCGTAGGCAAGCGCGCGCACCATGGCAGGATCGGTTTCCAGTTTGTCCATGTCTTCATCGTGCGGCGAGGTGAAAGGATGGTGGGCCGCCATCCAGCGCCGGTCTTTTTCGTCGTACTCGAACATAGGGAAGTTGGTGACCCACAGGAAACGATAGTCGCCTTTTTGGAAGAGCTTGTGTCGGTCAGAATATTTTTGCGCCAGGGCGACACGCAGCAGTCCCGCCGAAGCATAGATGGCCATTTCTGCGGGCGTGACTTTACGTCTGCTTGCTGGATGTGGGTTTTGTGCGCCCGACTGCGCCGAGCCCACCACCAGCACCAGAAGATCGTCTACCGCTGCTTCTGCCTTGGTGCGAACTTTTGCTGCCGCTTCGGGGTGTTTATTTTCGATGCGCTTGAAGTCCTCGAATACGCGCGCTCCGCCTTTCGAAACAAAGAGCGGCTTGATGTCGTCGCGTTCCTTGCGCGAAAGCTCGCCGACGTGCGGAATGCGGATGGCAATCACGGGGAGGTCTTTACTGATGGCCAGCGCCTCCAGATCGGAGGTGGCAAAGCAGTTGCCCGCATCGGTAAACGCCGGCAAACGCAGGTCCGGTTTGTCGATGCCGTAGCGGCGGATGGCGTCATCATAGTCCATGCGCGGAAAGGGCGTTTTGATCTCGTGGCCAGCGGCCTTGAAGGCGGCGGTTAGAAAGCCCTCCACCGTTTCCCAAACGCGCTCGGGCTGCGGATAGCTCATCTCCAGATCAATTTGGGTGAATTCGGGCTGGCGGTCTGCACGCAAGTCTTCATCGCGGAAGCAGCGGACAATCTGAAAATATTTGTCGAAGCCCGAGATCATCAATATCTGTTTGAAAAGCTGAGGTGATTGCGGCAACGCGTAGAATGTTCCCGGCTGCACGCGGCTGGGAACGAGATAATCGCGCGCACCCTCCGGGGTAGACCGGGTCATGAAGGGCGTTTCGATTTCAAAGAATCCCTGCTGGGCCAGATTGTCGCGGATGGCGAGCGCCACCTTGTGCCGCAGCTCAATGTTGAACTGCATGGCATCGCGGCGCAGGTCGATGTAGCGATACTTCAAACGCATCTCTTCATTGGCGAGCACGGTGTCCGAGGGCAGAAACGGCAGCCCCTTCGAGACGTTCAGAATGCGCAACTCCTCGACCACCAGTTCGATTTCGCCGGTCGGGATATTGGGATTGATGGTGTCAGCATCGCGACCCTTCACGGTGCCGATGGCGGCGATGACGAACTCGTTGCGCAGAGCTTCTGCCTTTTCATGCACGGCTGGGTTGAGTTCGTGGCTGAACACAACCTGGGTCACGCCGGTGCGGTCGCGCAGATCGATGAAGATGATTTGTCCCAAATCACGCCGCCGGTTCACCCATCCCATGAGCACAACTTTCTTGCCCGAGTCGGAGAGCCGAAGCGCTCCGCACATATGAGTCCGTCTGAGGTCGCCTAAGAAATCGAGCACTGGTTTCGCCTTGTCTTGCTGGAATGATCCAGCGGAAATTACGGTTGTGAGCTGAATCTGTGATTATAAATGGAGCCCCGGCGGCAAGCACCGGCGCGATGCTGAAAATAGGAACCGGGTTGGTCGGCGATGCGTCCTGGTTGAAAAAAGTTCATGACTGGCGCCGGCAGCGACGAGCATATACTGTGCGACAGCAGTTCCCCACAACTCAGGAGAAGACCAGATGAAAAAAATATTGGCAATTTGCTTTGCGGCGGCCCTTCTGTGTTTCGGAGCGGCCTCGGCTCAGGACACAATGGGCAACGACACCATGAAATCGGATATGTCGAAGAAGGCGACAAAGGTCACCGGCAAAATCAGCCAGGACGGCAAGATGTTTGTGAACGACAGTGATAGCAAGAGCTGGACAATCGCCAACCCCGATGCGGTCAAAGGGCACGAGGGGCACCACGTGACCCTGACAGCGCATGTTGATAAGGACAAGAACGAAGTGCACGTCATGTCTCTCAAGATGGTGAAGTGACCGCCGGCAGGGAGCCCAGGATTTTTACGGACGAAGTCATGGCTTCAGAAGGGAACGACGATACACGGCGCCATGCCAACGCAGTCAGTGGAGCAAGCTGGGGGACGAGCGAAATGCCGTCCCTTTTTGTTTGCCGCCGATCGCCTCTTGATCGTCCGCTTCCGAAGCGAGTAACTCCAGAGTTTGCTCCCTTGACATCATTCCCGGAAAAGGGGGGAGAGCCTCGCCGGAGCTGCAGACTGGTGCTGTGAAACCGGATTCCCGGACGCATACACGGGGTTTACGGATTCCATGATGATGCGATCGATGGCAGGGCCGGGAAAACCCTTCTCACTTCTGCGGCCGCAGAAAATCGTCTCCTGAGGCAGCCTGGCGCCGGCCGAGGTCCCTCGCGAGGGCGGATAACGGCCAGCCCGAACGTCGGCTATGGGCGCAAAATCCGTTGCGGCAGCTCTGTCCGCGGGATCGTCTCTTGTTCGCCGGACGCGAGGTGTTTGAGGGCGAAGGCATTGGCTGCCACTTCGTTCTCACCGACAATGAGCAGGTAGCGAGCTCCCATTTTGTCAGCGGCCTCGAAAGACTTTTTCAAGCGAAACGATTCGTCGCCCAGTTCGACCACCAGACCAGCCGCTGAATCGTGGCGGCGCAGTTCACGTGCTAGGCGGGCGGCTTCGCGATTCATCCCGGCGCCGAGCGGAGCGATGTAGACATCAGGCTTGCGGAGTACCGATTCTGCCGTTGCGGCGAGCGAAAGCACCAGACGATCTTCTCCGATGGCAAAGCCGATGCCGGGAGCCGCCGGGCCGCCCAGGGCTTCGGAGAGTCCGTCGTAGCGCCCCCCGCCGAGGATCGCGTTCTGCGCCCCCAGCGCTCCGTGGGTAAATTCAAAGGCCGTTTTCTGGTAATAATCCAAACCTCGCACCAGGCGCGGGTTTTCTTGGAATGGCACGCCCACAGTATGCAAGATGCTTTGGACTTCCTCGTAGTGCGCATGGCAGGCTTCGTCCAGGAACTGGCTGATCGTGGGCAGGGTCTCGATGATCGGCTGATCCTCGGGAACTTTGCAGTCGAACACTCTTAGCGGATTGGTCACAGCGCGACGCCGGCAGTCGGCACACATCTGATCGACCACGGGTGCGAGCGCTTGCCGGAGGGCTTCATTGAATCTTCCGCGATCCGCGGGGCAGCCTACGGAGTTCAGTTCAAGCATCCATCTGGTGATGCCCACACGGTCGAGCAGAGTGGCGAGGAGTTCCAGGATTTCCGCGTCTCGGACCGGAGACTGACTGCCGGCCGTGGCCGGGCCGATGACTTCAGCTCCGATTTGATAGAACTGGCGGAATCGGCCTTTTTGCGGGCGCTCGCGACGGAATTGCGGCCCGATATAGAAGAGTTTGTTGAGGCCTCGGTCCCAGAGTTTGTGCTCGATGTAGGCGCGGACGACGCCGGCGGTATTTTCGGGACGGAGGGTCAAGGACTGTCCCTTGTCGCTTTCGGCGCGGCCTCGATCCTCCCAGGTGAACATTTCTTTGCTGACGATGTCGGTTTCCTCGCCTACACCTCGGGCGAAGAGTTCGGTGGATTCGAAAATCGGGGTGCGGATTTCATGAAAGTTGTAGGCCCGGAAGACATCGCGTACGGTGGCTTCGACGAAGTTCCAGAGCGCGGTGTCGGGTGGGAGAAGGTCACGGGTGCCTCGGGGAGACTTGATCATTGGTCGTTGGCCGGTCGTCGTCGATCGTTCGCGAGTCCTCGCCTGCTGTTCGCTTAAGACTTAGCTTCTGGGTGTCAGGTTTGCCTTTCCATAGTTTAACGTCGAATCGGGATTTTGTTTCGCGAAGGTAATGAAAGAAAAATCCTCACAGGTGAGACAGGGCGTAGTTGTCCACGATCGAGCGGGAAGCCGCCGCCGCAGACCCCCGGGAGAAGGGAGCGCACGAAAGCGGTGCGTGGCGATTGGTTCACCCAGTCCTCGGTTCTCGTTCCGATGTCAAACCCGACGGTTCGGCGTTGCGCTAGGGCTTTGCGCGTTGCGACTTCGGAGGGGACGATCTCGGACAGTATGGCCGGAAAATGCAGCGAAAAGCCCCACTTCGTGAAATGCGCGAAGTGGGGCGTGGGCGCGACGATTCTAGAAGGCTGCGATGCCGTTAAAACCGGCGTCTGCCGACAGACCGTCGGCGTCTCCGAGGCCGTTCAGCGTGCCGTCTGCGTTGATTCCGAAGAGGCTGATTGTGCCTGTGCCGGAATTCAATGTGTAAAGAAACTTGCTGTCCGAGCTGATCGCAAGATCGAGGTTGGAGCTGCCCGCCGGGTTGGTTCCGACCACAGTGTCCGCGATCGGCGTCAGCGATCCGCCGGCAGCGATCGCGAATCCGGAAATCGTGAACGTGCCGGCGTTCGAGGTGTAAACGAATCGGCCATCGGCAGTGACTGCACTCCAGCAGGTGGCCGCTCCCAGGGTCGGGAGGCTGGCGCTGATCGGGGAGAGGGTCCCATTCGCAAGAACGGAGTAGGAGGAGATTGCCGATGCGTTGCTACCCCCCGTGGGGCCCGTGGCGACTGCCAGCGCGGCACCGTTCGGCGCGAATAATACTGAAAACACGCCAGGGACGGCGCTCGGGTTGACCTTGATCGGAGCGAGCGTGCCGTTGATCTGCACGTGAAAGGCGTCGATGCTGTTGGTTAGTTTCTCGGTTACCAGGAGGAACTGGCCGTCGGGACTAAACGAGAGTGACGAAGCTCCCGAATTGCCGGTGGAAAGAAAAGTGACGGAGCCGGCAATCGGTTTTAGCTTTCCATTCGCCCCGAGATCGAAGCCGGCTACGCTGCTTGCGGCACCCTCATTGACCACATAGACCAGGCGTCCCCATTGCGCCACGGCCACGGGTGCCGCGCCGCCGGAAGGCACCCTGTCGACAAGGGTCAGATTGGCCTCCTGCACCTGAAACACGGAGATATCACCGCTGCCGGCATTGACTGCAAAGAGCAGAGAGTGATCTTGGCTGAGGGTGAGAGAGCCCTGTGATGCCAGAGGGTCCGTGATCCCGCCGCTGCCCCGGCCTCCGGTCAAGAAGCTGCTGCCTTGCTCGAGCGAGCCGCTGCCATTGCGGCGATAGGCGATAATCTCGTTCCTGCTGGCGGCATTGGTCATGACGAATACGGCACCGGCGGCATTGGTTTGAGTTTGGCTGAGGGCTGGCAGTGCGGTTGAAACCAACAAAACGGCGGACAACAGGAAACGCGCAGTTCGAGTCATTGCCTACATCCTCTTTCGACAAATTTGCGAGCGCGCACCCGCGCAAGAGCCGTCAAAATGCGGCGGCCCGGCGTGCGTTCGTGGCGGTCACATTTCGAATGAGAGATGGGAGCTGACAGAAAGTTTCAAAATGCGGAGAAAGGAATTCTCCCCCGTGCCCCGGACAACTTCGGGCGCCGGGACGCTACACTGGCCTCTTCACAGGTACTCATGAATCAGGAATGGTCAGCGTCGCCAACCCAGACGATGTCAATTCTTGCGTGTTGATACGATTGTGGTTCCTCACGCTCGACCAGTCCCGGCCATCCGTACCAGTTGCGCTGCAGCAATCACGGCAGGCGCCAGATCCAGACGCGATCAGACAGCCGGCGGCGGCCCAGTTGGTGGTTCAGGAATTGGATCGGTGTCGAGCTCCGGTCCTCGAATTCTGTGCCAGTCATGCGAGCTCCGCTCGAAACGCAGATTCTCGGCCACGGCGAGGCGAACCGACGGGCGAGGGAGTTACTGAGGACCAACAACGAATCCCACATAAAAAACCGCCCAAGCGGAGCCGGGGCGGGGCATGCTCGAGAATCGAAAGCTCGACGTAGGTTAGGCGAAGTGCGCCGCGTTCTTTTCCAGGTACTCTTTCTTTTCCTCGGGGAGATCTTCTGCGGCGAAGATCGAATCGGAGGTGCAAGCCGGGACGCAGGCGCCGCAATCGATGCAGCCCGCTGGATCAACATACAGCTGCGTCGCCGCCTCAAACTGGGGCTCGTCTTTCTTGGGGTGAATGCAGTCGGTGGGACAAACGTCTACACAAAGCTCGTCTTTGATGCATTGATCGGTGATTACATAAGCCATGATTGCTTCTCCTGAGAGGGATCTGAAGTCGCTTCATCTGCTACCTTAGCCAGTGATGTCCGTCTTGGCGGTGATCTAGGTCACGCCCCAATGGAGTGTGATCACACACAATGGTGATCGTTGTCACAAAGAGAAAAAGGGTGAGTTTGGTATAAAAGTGGCAATTGCAATCCTGAGTAGAAGCAAAGAATTGCCCGGCCTCACCCCACGACCCCACACAGCCGCCACCCAAGCGGCGGGCCGGGCAATATAAAACCCAAAAATCCAGCTCTTCCGGAAATCACCAAGCCGCTGTTACTTCGGTTCCCTAAACCGGGTTTGGGAATCAGGAAGCACGAGCCTTTTCCGATAGTCGTTGGGAGGGCTGGGTTGCCGATGAAGATCTTCATCTTGATACTGGCGCTGGCGGCTACGGCCGCCGCGGCTTCGGCGCAAGCGGCGGACCACTTTGTGTCGGTGCCTGCTGCCGGCATGGGCGGAAATGTGGGCGCGGTGCGTTTTTGGACACGATCGACGATTGCGCTGACCGCGCTCGACGGCGCGGCCAAGGCGGCGGACAGCTATTTCACGCGGCGGAATATGGACGGCGGTGGCGAGGAATTCAATCCCCTGGCACGTCCGTTTGTCCGGACCGCTCGAGTGCAGATCCCGGCGACGGCGGCGTTGTTTGGGGCCGAGATCGCCACCGCCTATTGTCTGCATCGGCGCCGCCACGACCATATGGGATGGGCCCTTCTGGGCGGGGGCGCGGCGATGAACGGACTGGGAGCGGCATCAAGTTATAAGGATCGGGTGAAGGATTGGTAATTTTTGCTTCCCCTATCTAAAGCGCTCGATCGACGCCGACATGGTTTGCGCTGGCGGGCGATCCGGTTCCGGACGTCAGTGCGAGAGTCCACGAAACGAACGGTGACGGTTCGTGGTTCCGGGAGCCATGATCGCTACGGACCTTTTCGTTCCAGCAAGTACGACTTCTTGTATCCCAGATAATTCTCGGCGTAGCGAAGGATCATTTCCTGGTCTTTTTCTTCCAGGTGGCGGCGGAATTTTCCGGGCGAGCCCATCCACAGGGAATTCGGCTCGACGATCGTTTTCTCGGGGAGCAGGGTTCCGGCGGCGATAATCGAACCGCTCCCAATCACGGTGCCATTCAGGATGATTGAGCCCATGCCGATCAGGCAGCGGGCCTCAATCTTGCATCCATGCAGGATGGCGTTGTGGCCCACGCTGACATAGTCGCCCAAATAAACGCCGTACTGATCCTTCATGCCGTGGAGGACACAGTTGTCCTGGATGTTGCTGTAGTGGCCGACGCGGATCTGGTGGACGTCGCCGCGCAGAACTGCGTTCATCCAGACGCTGGAGTGCTCGCCCACAACCACATCGCCGATCAGCTGGGCAGAGTCGTCAATGTAGCAGGTTTCGGGAAACTGCGGTGTGACGCCTTTGTAGGGACGGATCATGGCCTTATTGCATGCGCCTCGGCACGGGAACCTATGAGACGTCAACATACCATGACCGCCGTAGAGCACGAAAGCGTTCGAGGAATTTCGGAACCTCAGCAAGATCGGGAGAACAGCGGGATTAGAACATCTTCAGTTCGTGGGCAACCTGTCGCAACAGGTTGTATTCCTGATCGTTGGCGGCGACAAACTGCGTGGCACGGAGAATCCTGAGAACGGCGTCGTCCTTGCCTTCCTGTAGTGCCAGCAGGGCGTGGGCAAAGCGCTGGCGCTCGGCCTCGGGGACATCCCTGCGCGCCACGTATACGTAATCGATGAATGGTTTGGAGGTATAAAATACGCGGACTCTGTTGCGGTTCAGCTTTCCGCTGCCGAGCAGCGATCGAAAAACGCTTTCATCGAGAGCTCCGGCGTCTGCCATTCCGCTTTCCACCAGGGCTGCGGTCGCGACATGGCTGCCGCTGAAGCGAGCCTTGAGGTCGGTTTCGGGATCAATTCGGGCCCGCTTGAGTTCGCGATACGGAATCAGATGAGCGCTCGCCGAATTGACGTCGCCAAAGGCAAACTGCTTTCCGTTCAGGTCCTGGAGCGAATGGATGGATGAGTTCGTGGCAGTGATGAAGACCGAATGAAATAGCAGATCGTCGGTCCGCTGCACCAGGGGAATGACTCCGTGCTGGGCGTGGGCGCGAATGTACATCAGCCCGCCCAGGCAGGCAAAATCGAAAGAGCCGTCTGCCAGATGCGCAACCGTCACGCTGTAGAGATCAGGAGCCACCAGACTTACCGGCCGCCCCATTTCTCTCGTCAGATAGGCTTGCAACGGTTCGCGTTCGGCCTGAGTCAGTCCGTCAAATACCAGACCAACGGTGATCGGCCTGTCGGCGGCATACAGCGGCGCGCCGAGCAGGAGACAAACCACGAGTATTGTCGTGGTCCTGATTTGGGGTCGAGACAACATCGATTCCGTCTTGGCCGGTCGGGTTAGACCTGCTCTTCCTTCTATCTTCATCGGCCCAGTGTTTCCTAACTGCACATTACGAAGGTTCCGCTGGCCGTGGGCGCCACCCGCCGGAGGGCGATTGCGGCAAGAATCCGCTAAGATTGATTTGGTGCATAGTGTTGCAGGAGAGCGACTTACGATGAAAGCGGCAGACTTCAGACGGATTGCTTTGAGTTTCGAAGGAGCGAAGGAAGGCTCGCACATGGGCGCGGTGGACTTCCGGGTCGGCGGGGCAATTTTCGCGACGCTCGCCTCGGTTGAGCAGGGCTATGGCAACCTGAAGCTGACGCCCGACCAGCAGGCGGAATTTGTGCACGAATTGCCGACGCTTTTCCTGCCGGTCCATGGAGCGTGGGGACGCACCGGCATGACCCACATTCGCCTGGCGCAGGCGAGCGAAGACGTGCTGACGGGCGCTCTGCGTACGGCATGGACGAATCGGGTGGAGCGGAATGCAAAGGTGAAGCTGACGAAGAAGCGGAAACGGGTGTCGAAACGCACGTGAGTCTCGACGAGTCCTTTATAATCCCGGCGAGGTTCTATTATGCCCGCGCGCGGGCCCTTCACCCTCGTACCTGCTCTCGCAATTGTTCTTTCTGCGGCTTGGTCGGTGGCGCAGACACCTTCGGCTGCCTTCGAGGGCATTGAAAAATGGAAAGCCTCGTTGACCGCGGCGGACATCGCTTCGCTCAAGAGCTTGTACTCGACCGATCCGCCCGCGGCGTTTGCGGCCAAAGGCCAGAACCCGCTGCCTGACATCGCTCCGGAGACCGATTTCTGGGAAAAGCTCGTGGCTTCGGGCATGACTGGCTTCGAAGTCAACACCCTCAAAGAACGGGACGACGGCGGGCTCCATGTTGTCTCCCTCGCGATTTCCATGAAGACGCAAACCGCGGAGGGTCCGCGAACCCGCTACGTCAACGAGCAGCAGGCCTGGCAGAAGCAGAGTGGAGGCTGGCGCATCGTGGTCGCAGCGCATTCCGATGTGGTCAAGATGCCTCCGGCACTACAACCGAATCCCAATCTCTACGACAAGGATGCGGATGCGCGAGTCGAAATCGCCGAAGCCCTGGCTCGGGCGAAGCACGAGCGGCAGCATGTGATCCTGGTCTTTGGCGCGAACTGGTGCTATGACTGCCATGTGCTCGACCAGGCATTTCACCAGACCGATGTCGCTTCTTTGCTGAAGAAGAATTTTCAGGTTGTGCATGTCGACATTGGCGACGACGGCAAGAAGAACAATGATGTGGCAGCGAAGTACAAGACTCCGCTGAACAAGGGCGTGCCGGTGCTGGCGGTTCTCGGCCCGGAAGGCAACGTCGTCTACTCGCAGCAAAATGGCGAATGGGAGGCGGCTCGCTCGCTCGATCCCGATGACGTGATCGCGTTTCTAAACAAGTGGAAACCGTAAACCCGGACTTACCCCTAGGGAAGCCCCGCATGCGGCAGCGCAATGGCTGCACCTCACCGAGCGCTATCGACAGATGAGCGACGGCGAACTGCAAATCCTCGCGCGACAAAATTCTGAGTTAACCAACGTTGCTCAGCCGGCGCTGGCGGCCGAAATCTCTCGACGCGGTTGGAAGCCGGTGCCCGACGATTTGCCACCCGCGCCGATCCGCGAGCGGCCGGCCGAGCCTCCCGGCGACGGCGATTCCTCCTACGACGAAGACCGGAAACTGGTCGAGCTCTGCACGGTCTGGAGTTTGACCGATGCGCTCCAGGTGCAGAACCTGCTGGAAACCGCGGGAATACTGTTCATTATGGGGGCCGAGGGAGCGACCGCTGCGGACGCGGTGAGTTCGAATTTCGTCAATGGCGTCAGCGTCCGGATCATGCAGGTCGGTCTACCCTGGGCGCGGCAAGCGCTCATGAATTACGCTTCGGTGGACGATCCGACTCCGAAACAGGAAGAAGCATTGGCCGAGCTCCCGGTTCGGTGTCCCAAGTACAATTCCACCGAAATCGTCTTCGACCGTTTGATCGCCGAGCCTTCCGGGTTGTCGAGCGAGACGGCAGGTCAGCCTCTGTCCAAATTTCAATGGACCTGCGACTCGTGCGGGCATCAATGGGAAGATGAGGGCATCGTAGAAGACGCGTGAACGATCGTGCTCTCAGCCCGACTGCAGGGGCCCAATCGCGCCTCGCGGCACCATCTCAAACAATGGGCTTTCCGCCGCACCGGGCACGATTCGCGGTCCCGCGGGAGCGGTCCAGGGCCTCCTGGCGGTTCCGTCAGCGAGGCGCGACCTCCCGCAAATCCGCTGCGGACTTCACCTGATAACGATTCGCAGCCTGGCATTCGGAATAGCCAGCTGGTCTGGTCGCGTCGGATTGCGGGTCGTCACGCGTAACGCGATAGCTTCGAATGGCGAAACATTCCGTATCCGTCTCCACCATTGTGCGGGTGCGCAGACTCATTTCCAACGGAGAAGCGGGGTGCGGACGAGGCGTCGATGGAGGAGCCAAGGGGGCCTCGTAGGGATCGGCGCGGACGGTGCCGGGCGCCTCGGGTGCGAGCGCGAGCCGTTCGATCGGAAGCGTCAGGCGGAACTGACCAAGGCGATCGCCGGATCGCACATTTTGAGGCAGTGTCGGAAGAGTTCGAGGAGAAGCCGGGGTCTGGTTGGGCGCGGACTGGGCCGCAACCGGCGCGACGGAAAGCCAAATCAGCCAGGAGAGAACCAGAAGGCGAAGAGAGAACATAGGAACCTCCCTTGCCAGGGATTATACAACTCCCTACTCACTCACAGTGGGCCCAACCCGCCGTCTGGCGGCATCGCGTGCGCCAGGATCGCAACTGTGAACCGCGACCTGTCCGGAGCCACGACCGGCGGCGGCTTGCCCTCCTGTACAATTCCCCGGAATGAAGAAGTGGGCGAGAGAATCGGCGATCCATTGCGTTCTGTTGTCGTGGATCGTGCTGGGGGCGGCGGCTGAGCCTATCGCCTCCCTGCGGGCCACGAACTATGTCAATGATTTTGCCGGGGTTCTGGATGCGGGCACGCAGGCACGGTTGAACGATCTTTGCCATCAGGTGGAGGAGAAGGCGCAGGCACAGATTGCGGTGGTTACGGTGAAATCGTTGGATGGACAGGACCCGGTGAGTTACGCAGTTGCGCTCTATCAGAAATTTGGGATTGGGCAGAAAGGGAAGGATCGCGGCGTGCTGATCCTGGTGGCAACCAACGATCACAAGTATTGGACTTCGGTGGGCTACGGCCTGGAGCCGATTCTTCCCGATGGGAAAGTGGGCGATTTCGGTCGGGAAATGGTCCCCGTGCTCCGCAGCGGAAATTATGCCGGTGCCGTCACGCTGATGACGGCGCGTGTGGCCGCGGTGATTGCGCAGGATGCGGGCGTCACGCTTGATAACCAGCCGCAACTGGCCGCACCTCGCCGGACGCGGCCGAACGGGGGAATCTCGCCGATCGTTATTATCCTCGTCATCATTTTTATTGTGCTTCCGCTTTTGCGGGCGCTGTTTCGGGGCGGTGGATCCGGCGGGGGCGCCGGATCGGGATTTCTGTCGGGGCTATTGTGGTCGATGCTGTTTAGCAACATGGGTGGCGGCCGCGGTGGTTTTGGCGGTGGCGGGTTTGGTGGCGGCGGGGGACTTGGAGGGGGCGGATTCGGCGGGTTTGGCGGGGGGAGCACGGGCGGTGGCGGGGCGGGTGGAAGTTGGTAGCGACATGGCTGGGAAGTTCCGTCGCTTGGGGCTCGCTCGACTTTGACGGACGAGACGTCCGCCGCTTAGCCGGCCAGAGACTGAGAGGTTTGCAATGGTTCCGGAAAAACTGATTGGCGAGTTTGTGGAAAGGCTGCGGTCGGCGGCGGGAACAAATCTCATCGCCGTGATTCTTTATGGCTCGGCGGCGGCGGGAGATTATGTCGCCGATCACTCGGACGTGAATTTGCTGTGCGTGCTAGGCGAAACGTCTTTTCCCGCGCTCGCGGCGCTCGCTCCCGCGATCGAATGGTGGGGCAAGCAGAAGCATCATCCGCCCCTGTTGATGAGCGCAGAAGAAATGCGGCGTTCCGCGGATGTGTTCTCCATCGAATTTCTGGACATGCGGCGGAAGCACCGTCTGGTTTGGGGAGAAGACATCCTGAAGACCCTGGAGATTCCGATGCGGTTGCATCGCGCGCAACTGGAGTATGAGTTGCGGGAGAAGACGATTCTGCTTCGGCAGCGTCTGCTGGTAGCAGCACGGAACGCGGAGGCGAAGTGGGAGCTGTTGCTGCGGTCTCTCTCGGCGTTTGGCACGCTGTTCCGGCATGCGCTGATTGCCCTCGGCGACGCAGGTGCGGGGTCGAAGCGGGAAGCCGCTGCCGTCCTCGGCGCCAAACTGGGTATCGACAGCACGGTATTTGGGCAACTCCTCGATATTCGAGAGAATAAAGATCCGAAGGAAATGCGGCGCCTCGAGGTAGATGATTTGTTTGCGCGTTATCTGAAACTGGTGGGTGAGGTGACGGCGGCAGTAGACAGGTTGCTGGACCCGGCCGCGTAAGATGCAGGCTCGCGCGTCTGGCGAAGCTGAAACCGCGCCGCCAGCGCCCTGGGATATTCTGGAAAGATAAATTCTGTGCTCGGGAGAGTGATATGGGCAAGGCATGGATCGTCGTGGTGGTGCTGGTCCTGATTGTGCTGGCTTTGTTTGGACAGTACGTGGGAGTGAAAAATAGTCTGGTGGCAAAGGATCAGGCAGTGAAGTCGGCCTGGTCCCAGGTGGATATCGTGCTGCAGCGGCGCGCGGATTTGATCCCCAACCTGGTGGAGACGGTAAAGGGATATGCGCAGCAGGAGGTCACCGTTTTCGGCGACATCGCCAAGGCGCGGTCGGCGCTGCTTTCGGCGCAGACGCCGTCCGATAAGATTGCCGCGAACGGACAGCTGGATGGCGCGCTGGGGCGACTGCTGGTGGTGGTGGAGAATTATCCCACCCTGAAGTCGAATCAGAATTTCATGCGCTTGCAGGATGAGCTGGCGGGAACGGAAAACCGTATCGCGGTCGAGCGCAAACGATATAACGACACGTTGCAGGATTACAACACCTATGTGTTGCAATTCCCGGCCAGCTTGTTTGCAGGTTTTGCAGGATTCAAACAGAACCCGGCGTACTTCCAGGCTACCGAGGCTTCGCGGGAGGCCCCGAAAGTGAACTTTGGCGTGACGCCCGCGGCTCCGGCAAGTCAGCCCCCCACGGCTGCTCCAGCACATTGATCGGAGCCCGAAGACTGACTCACGTCAAAGCGGCGTGAGATCAGCGGGGAAAAAAGATGTGGCGGCTGTGGAAACTTTGCCACCACATCCCTAGCGGCTCGGACGAAGGGTTTCTACTGCAGCGGTGTGAGCGCGATGCAGGAGTCGTGGTCGGGAATGGACGACCCGGTTGGATCGTAATGAATGGTGCCGTCTTCGGTCGAACAGAAGCTGCGGTTGCCGTTACCCGAGAGGGGCATTCCGACAGAAAAATATCCGCCAGTCGGGTTGGATCCGATGCCGGTGGAGTTGAAGCTGTACCCGCTTTTGTTGCCCGAGGCGAGCAGGCTGTCGATCAGGCAGGCGTTGTTCTGATCGGGCGTATCGCAACTGGTGCCGCCGAGGTTGGCGAGCGTAGGCGCAAAGCCTACCGTCGGAAAGCTGCTGTTATAGCTGATTTCCGCGGTGTTGATGGTGCGCAGCGAGGCGACGGCGGAGGCTTCATTGGCAGCGACGC
The DNA here is from genome assembly GCA_049520935.1 of Terriglobales bacterium. Taxonomy (GTDB): domain Bacteria; phylum Acidobacteriota; class Terriglobia; order Terriglobales; family Acidobacteriaceae; genus Acidiflorens. The sequence continues at coordinate 84,791 of JBEKPJ010000018.1, forward strand.
GGGCTTGTAGCAAGTTCGGGATCGCGATGGCGGCAATGATCAGGATGATCGCGACCACGATGAGTAACTCGATGAGTGAAAAGCCTTTCTGATTCCGTTTGCGGTTTTTCATGGTTCGAATCTCCTCTGGTTACTGAAGTTACTTTCCGACTTACTCCGTCCGGTTCACGTTTCGGTGAGGGGATCGACCGATGCATAGCTGAAATGCAATGCGGTGTCCAAATTGATTGCACATAAGGATCAATCGTTTGCAGAGGTCGAGTTGGTAGTCAAGTGAAAACAGTTGCACATATTGCGGGAAGCCCGCGGAAAGCCTGCGATCATCAGGTGCGACGCGGTCGGAAGCAATGGTTACGATTGGAAGGCCGCCGATAGGTTACCGCTAATCCGGTGGGGCTTTGAACTGAAGCGTGATCAGAGCTCAAGTACTCCGACAGAGGCAACGACCAGATCGGGCAATGCAGCTTCATTGGGTACGCCCAACCGGACGTGCAATATCCTTCGTATTATCAGCAACCTACAAGTCGGCATGAAGCCGACGGGCGTTTGTCCGCGCGGGCGATGCAGATGTCGACGCGGCTGAATTCGCTGAAATAAGTGAAGAGTTCTGCACATTCTGCTTGACTTACGGGTACATTGCTTGCCATAACTAACAAGTCCAGTTGGGACGAGTAGGGGGGTGTCGTTCGTTGGCGGAAGTTCGACTTCAGGAGGGGGAATCCCTCGAAAACGCATTGCGACGGTTCAAGCGGAAGGTACAAACCGAGGACATTATCAAGGAAGTGAAACGTCACTCTTTTTACCTCAAGCCCGGCGAGAGAAAGCGCGTAAAAGAAGCGCTGGCTCGCAAGCGCAGCCGCAAGAAAGCACGCAAGGAGCAGGACTAAGCACCTCAAATGAAGATAGGGGCCGTTTCCGGGTAGGGAACGGCCCGCTCTTCGCAATGCCGAAGTTGGTTGGAGACGAAGCACGATTCGAATCGGGGATTGCAAAGTGGTTCGAACATTTGGTGGGTGAAGGTCGTCGTTACTTTCTAGCGATGGAATCAATAACCACGCGGTGCACACCGCGCGGCGGGCCGAGTCCAGGGGTTAGCATGATGAGGGGGATGTAATTCTCCTGCCCACGTTGTGAACCGGATCCTTCCCTATTCGGGTCCCCCGTGCTGAGCAGGGACGCGCTGGGAGCGCCTCTCCAATGGAATACCAGGATAAGGTTTTAAAGTGCATCGATTGTGGCACGGATTTTGTGTTCACAGCGGGCGAACAGCTATTCTTCCACGACAAGCAATTCAAGAACGAACCCAAGCGTTGTAAGAACTGCAAGAGTAAACGGGTGGCCGTAGTAGGAGCCGCGTCGTCTCATGGATCTCCTCGGGGGCACTCACACGCCAAAACCGAGACCCGGACGAACTGTTCGCAGTGCGGGAAAGAGACGACGGTGCCTTTCCGTCCGACGCAAGGAAGGCCGGTGCTGTGCCGCGAGTGTTTTCAACACGGGCGTCAGGCGGCAAGCGCCTGATGATGCGGTAGTCCGGGGAGGAACGCGGTAGCGGGAGCGCTCATCCCGCGCGGCGGTCCGGCGGTTGCGCTTTGCTGTTGCGCTGGTGGAGCTGCCGGTCGGCGTGCTGGATGAGGAGGGCTTCGACCTGCCGCAGAAGATCCCGGGTGCCGATTGGTTTGATGAGCAACGAGTTGGAATTTTCTCCGGCCCAATCTTCGCCGTCTTCGAAGCTCTGGCCCGCACGTTTTTCGGTCGGTGGAAAAGCGGTCAGTAGAGCGGTCGCGGGATTGTACGCCTGACGGCGAGCCGCCCGGATCACCTCCAGCCCGGCCTCTTCGGTTTCCATGCGCAAATCGCTGATGACCATCTGATAGACTCCGGAACCCATGCGCGCCAAGGCCTCCGCGGAACTGGCGGCGGTATCGACTTCAAATCCCTGGAGTTCGAGCACAGCTTTGAGGGTCAGAAGGACGGCGAGATCGTCGTCCACGAGCAAAATACGGCGTTTCATGGCGCACCCCGCAGTACAAATCAGTTTCGAGGGCCCGCGAATCACTCGGAACGTGTCGAGTTGGCGACTGCAGAGAGCTTCGACCGCAGCCTGTACTCGTTTAGTATAGGGTCGTGGCTCGCTTCTACATAGAAAATTTTGGCTGCCGCGCTACCCAGGCGGACGGGGCTGCTCTCGAACGTCAGTTTCTGGATCGCGGCCTGGAGCGGGCGCCAGCCGCTCGCGATGCCGAGATCGTGGTGCTGAATACCTGCACCGTCACCGAGAGCGCGGACAAGGATGCGCGCGCTTCGATCCGGCGGCTGCAGCGGCTTAATCCCGATTGCCGCATCCTGGTGACGGGCTGCTATGCGCAGCGCGCGCCCGAAGAACTGGCGGCGTTGCCGGGTGTGACCTGGGTCGTGGGCAATTCACACAAGCACCAGGCCGCAGAGATTGCAACTTGTTCTTCTTCTTCGCCTGAAGCAGACGCCACTGGTTCCTCCGCCAGCTCCGCTTTCGTGCCGGTAGCGCGATTAACACTGGCACAAAAACAAACCCCGCCTCTTGCGAAAGAAGTCGAAGCCGCAAATCGCCCAGGCAACGTCGTGGTGGGGGATATTTTCGCCCATACCGAACTGCTGGCCGCCCCGGTATTTGACCGAGCCAACGAGCGGACGCGGCCAAACCTGAAGGTGCAGGACGGGTGTGATAACCGCTGCTCGTTCTGCGTGATTCCGTACGTTCGTGGACAGAGCCGTTCGCTGCCAGTCAACCGTGTCATCGCGGAGGTGCGCACCCTGGTTGACGCCGGCTATCGCGAGGTGGTGATTTCGGGAATTAATTTGGGACGGTGGGGAACAGACCTAATCGGAGGGCGTCGCTCGATGGTGGTGGATCGGCCAGGGGCGCTCAGCGAAGAGGTTTTCGAGCGACCGCCGAGGGACGATCAACGGCTGGTGGATTTGATTCAATCGATTCTCGAGCGGACTTCTCTGGAGAAACTGCGGATCAGTTCCGTTGAGCCTATGGATTGGAGCGAGGCGCTGATCGACCTGGTGGCCACGTCACCACGCGTCGCCAAACATGCGCACGTACCCATGCAATCGGGCAGCGATGCGGTTTTGCGGCGCATGCATCGCCGCTACCGCCCCTGGCATTATCGGGAAAAGATTCTGAAGATTCGGTCGGCCATGCCGACCGCGGCGATCGGTGCCGATGTGATGGTGGGGTTTCCCGGCGAGTCCGAGGCGGAGTTTGACGAGACGCGGCGCATGATCGAGGAGCTGCCGTTTACCTATCTGCACGTTTTTACCTATTCCGCCCGCCCGGGCACCCCGGCGGCGGAACAGGTCGGGCGGGTTAAGGTTGCGGTTGCTCGCGAGAGAAACCGCGTGCTGCGCGATCTTGCTGCCCAAAAAAAGGCGGCCTTTATGCGGACGCTGATCGGGACCACGGTCCCGGCGATCACCCTGCAAGCAGGTGGAGAAGGTTTCACCGAGGCGCTGACCGACAACTATCTAAGACTGAAGATCTCCGGACACCAGGAATCGAATCGCTGGCAGAACCTGGTGATCGCAGGCGTGGATGGCGACATGCTACTGGCGAAGCCCTGAGCGGGTCACTTTCGAAGTTCACTCCTCAAAGCAAACCATTTTCCGAGAGCCGTTGTCTCACGAAACCGCGACCTGACCGAACCCGGCTACCGGACAAAGGGCCGTGCCCGTCCTGGCTTGGCCGGGGGAATTTTCCTTACGGTCCCAAGGCGCAACCGGATAAGAGGAGATACCTTCCGGATTGACTTTGACCTGGAACGGGATTTTAAATGTCGCCAAGCTGGCCAAAGTCGCAGACCAGGGAGCGCAAGATGCCCAGAGAAGAAAACATCAAGGCCGTTCAACTTGCAGCCCAGCGCTTTTCGGCGAAAAATCTCGAAGCCTATCTGGAGCTGTATGACGGAGGTGTGCTGCATCACGGTTTTGGGAATATTCGGCGCGGCATCGCCGGATTGCGCGAGCATTTCCATCAACTCTTGCAGGGTTTCCCCAACCTAAGAATCGACAGCCAGGATATTTTCGGTGACGGCGAGAAAGTGGCGCACCGCTATACCTTCTATGGTACCCACACCGGGGAGTACCTGGGGTATGCGGCGACCGGGAAATTCATCGTCGCTCCAGGCGTATTGCTTCATTTGTTCGAACGGGGCAAATGCGTTGAGGTCTGGCACGTAATCGACAACGCAAGGTTCCTCGTCGGACTCGGCGGGCTCTCCTCGACGCCTAACGCGCGCAGCGATGAGCCACCTCCTGCCCTGAAATGAGGTTTTCGCTTCGCCTGCGGCGGACACGCTTCCTGCTGTGGCGCCGGGAAAGGGTGACTCCGGAGTGCACCGCGGCGAACAAACGCATTGACCGGCACTGGTCGACCGCTTACTATAACTGAAATTCAGAAATGCGGGAACGATCCGAACCAATGACACCATCCGTTTTGCTCGCGGGAGATTCTGTTTCCGGCACGAGGGTTGGTTCCTCGGGCACGTTGCTGGCGGATATATTTGTCAGGTTGGACAGTGGCGCAGTCAAACTGGGCCGGGTACGGGTGACGGTTTCGCGCGAGCTGGCGGCGTGAGGGGAAAGACTGCGGCGCACGCGTGCACTGGGTTTCAGGTGGCCGACGTCGAGGGTCGCTGGCGGCTGAGTTTCTTCACGGAGTACCCTCCAACGTGTTCCGAGGTGGGCGACTGAATCCATGTCGCGCTACGTTTCCTATCGAGACTTCGACTGGTTATTGCTGGGCTTCGTGCTGCTGATCTGCAGCCTCGGTGTGCTGCAGATACACAGCGCGACCGAGCACACGAAATTTGCCGGCTCCCACATCAAGCAAATCTACTGGATTGTTGCCGGTGTCGGCGCCATGTTTCTGGTCAGCCTCCTCAACTATCAAGCCTTGCTCGAACAAGTCCACTGGATGTATATCATCTCGCTGGCCTCGCTGATCTCCGTCATTCTTTTCGGGCAGAAATATCTGGGCGCGCGACGCTGGATCCGAATACCGGGAAACGGCCATTTTCAGCCGTCGGAATGGGTGAAGTTGATTCTGATTCTCGCCGTGGCCAAGTATTTCGCCGACCTGCATGAGCGGGAACTGTCGTGGCCGGACTTTCTGAAAGCGGGAGCGATCGTGGGTTTCCCCATGCTGCTGGTGTTGGCGCAGCCCGATCTGGGGACGGCTCTGACGTATCTGCCAGTGGCCATCATGGGGTTGTTTCTCGGCGGCCTGCGCCTGAAACAGGCGCTTATTGTGCTTATGATTATGGGCCTGCTGGTTCCCGTGGCTTGGATTAAAGTGCTGAAACCATTTCAAAAGCAGCGCTTGACGAGTTTTATGAACCCGGATGCGGATCGCCAGGGCTCCGGATATCAGGTGAATCAGTCTCTGATTGCGGTGGGCTCGGGCGGTATTTTTGGCAGCAGCGAGGGCTCGCAGACCCATCTGGCCTATCTTCCGGTGCCGCAGACCGATTTTATTTTCGCCGCCTTTGCCGAGGAACACGGCTTTGTAGGAGCTCTGGCGGTCCTGCTGTTATACTTCATTGTGCTGATGCGGTTGACCCAGAATGCACAAACGGCGCCCGACCGCGCCGGGGCATTTCTGGTGATGGGTGTGGTGGCTGTGCTTAGCTTTCACATTCTGGTCAACGTCGGCATGGTGGTCGGTTTTATGCCGGTCACGGGAATACCTCTGCCGCTGATGAGTTACGGCGGGTCTTCCGTTCTTTTCATGTTCTTGGCGCTGGGGATCGTTATGAACGTCCGGATGCGCCGTTTCGTGAACTGAGACGGTCGGCAGAGATCAGGGTGCCCTTTTCCACCACGAAACCGGCACCTCCTCAAGGAAACAGGATTTAGTACCAAAGTTCAGTGCTAGGAAAGATTACGAAGGCCCTCGCGAAAAAGGAGGGCAGAATGCCGGCAGAAGTCGAAGCCGGACAGGATTGAAGCCGGTCAGGCGGGGAACGGCCCTTTCAGCGGAATCGGAGAGTGTGGCCACAGACCTGACGCAAGGCTCAACGCGATCAGTGCAGACGAGTCAACACAATTCACTGCAGTGTAGGTCTCGGCAACAATACCGAGGCTGCGCCTGCTCCTACCCGGAGCAGCGCTGAACGCTATCGATCCGTCAGTCCGCCTTGCGCTTCTGGTCCGGTCAAGAAAACCGGAGTAGAAATGAACAAGGAATTGTTTGTATCGACCACACCCCATGAAACCAAGGTGGGGATAACGGAAGACGATCAGCTCGCCGAAATTTACCTCGAACGAGAAAACGAATACACCCTGGCCGGCTCGATCTACAAGGGCCGGGTGACGCGCGTGCTGCCCGGCATGCAGTCTGCTTTCGTGGATATTGGGCTGGAACGCGACGCGTTTCTCTACGTCTCCGATTTCATGGATCTCGAACAGCAGGACGAAGACCTGGATGAAGAAATACCGGCGAATCGTCCAGTGGTGGAAACGCGTCCCCCGCGCATCGGATTGGAGGCGGGTGGACCGGCGATCGAAAGCCCGCTCGGCGAAACGGGAGGCGGCGCGGCCGAAGGCGAAGATCAGGACGGATCGGCCGCCGAAGTGCGAGTCAATGCCTCCGGCGGAGCGCGCGATTTTCGCGGACGGCGCCGTCGTCGCGGACGGCGCGGCGAGCGTCCGGAGCGTGGCGAGCTGCGCAGCGAACCGCGTGGCATCGAGCCACGTGCAGAAGTCCGCAGTGACGCGGGCGAAGAAGTCGGCAGCGAATCGCGGACCGAACCGAGGAATGACCGGTTCAATCGCCGCGATCGTTTCGGACGCAGCTCGGAGTCACGGGTGCAGCGACCGGCACCGCCTGCTCGCGGCGGCGGCGATTACGATTACGGTCCGCCCCCGGGATATCAACCGATCCTGCTGCCCGGCGAATCCATCTCGAAGTACCAGCGCCTGAGTCCGGCTTTGCCGGAACCTGCCTCCAGCGAAGAGCAGGCGGCGCCGCCATCGATCGTTGCGAACTTCCCGGAAGATGAGCCGATTTTTGCATCGGACATTGCCGAACCACTCCACGAGCAGCATGAGTACGTGGTGGAAGCTGAAGAGCAGGCTCACGCTTCCAGCCCAGCCGCGGCACCCGAGATCGCGGAATTCAGGCGCGAAGCGTCTGGGGCCGAGACTCACCTGGCTCCGGAGATGCCCGCGCATGAAAAAGCGCAGGAGACCGAGTCGACGACAGCTGCTGCCTCCCCCCCTGAGGTGCCGCCCGCCTCTGCTCCAGCCTTTGCGCAAGGCGCGGTTGAGGAACAGGAGATCGAGGAAGAGGAAGCCGACCTTACGTCCTACGGCGAGGAGCCGGGAGACGACGAGGGCTTTGAGGAAGTGGAAGAAGAAACGCATGCTCCTGGTGTCGGGTTGCCGGCGGGGGAGCTAGACACGGCTGGGGTTCTGACCGCTAGCGACGCGCCGGCGAACGGCGAAGCAATTCCTGAAGCTGTGCTCGAGGCCGAAGAGCGGGAAGCCGAAGAGTTAGAGCTCGAAGAGGCGCAGGCCGAGGCGGAGGCGCTGCTGGAAGCCGAGGCCATTGGCGAAGGCACCCTCGATGCCAGCGCAGAGGTGCGCGGACCGGCACCGGAAGCGATGTTGTTGCAGCGCACGCAGCGTCGCGCACCGGAGCGCGGAACCGACCGCGGCTCCGACCGGGGGCGCGGGCGCCGCGGAGGACGTCGTTTCCGCAGCCGCGAGAATACCGTAGTACCGCAGATCAGCGAACTGCTGAAAGAAGGGCAGGAAGTGCTGATCCAGATCGCGAAAGAGCCGATCGCGAAGAAGGGGGCGCGCATCACCAGTCACATCGCGCTGCCCGGTCGCTTCCTGGTTTTCATGCCGACGGTGAACCACACGGGGGTGTCACGCAAGATCTCGTCAGAGGAAGAACGGCAGCGGCTGAAGCGCATCATCCAGAGCGAGCGCGAAAACGGCGGCGGTGGTTTCATTGTTCGCACCGCGGCTGCGGGTGCGACCGACGAGGAACTGCGAGCTGATATCCGCTTTCTGAAAAATCTCTGGAGCGAGATCAAGACGCGTTCCGAGAGCAGCAAGGCTCCCGCTCTCATTTATCACGACCTGAACGTGGTCGAGCGTGTGCTGCGCGATCAGGTGAGCTCCGATTTCTCCGTGATCTGGGTCGACACCGAACAGGAATACGAGCGCATTGTGCGATTTGCAAATCGCTTCCAGCCGGCTCTGGTCAAGCGCGTCAAGCTCTATACCAAGGAGACGCCGCTCTACGATCAGTTCGGTTTGAACGAGGAAATCAACAAGGCACTGAAGTCGAAAGTCTGGTTAAAAAGTGGCGGCTACATCGTGATCAATCAGACCGAGGCGCTGGTTGCCATCGACGTAAACACCGGCAAGTACGTCGGCAAGACGGCGCGACTGGAAGACACGATCGTGAAAACGAACGTGGATGCGATCAAGGAGATCGTCCGCCAGGTGCGGCTGCGCGATCTCGGCGGCATCATCATCATCGACTTCATCGACATGGACGAGCGGCGTAATCGTCAAAAGGTAATGCAGGCGCTCGAAGAAGCCCTGCGCCTCGATCGCGCTCCGTCGAAGGTCCTGCAGTTCAATGATTTTGGGCTGGTGGCGATCACCCGCAAACGCGTCAAGCAGTCCCTGGAACGCACCATCGGATCGCCCTGCCCCTATTGTCAGGCCACGGGTTTTGTGAAGGCCGTGAATACCATCTGCAATGAGGTCTATGTCGAGATGCGCAAGATTTCCAAGCATCTGGAGCACCGCGACGTGATGTTGCGCGTGAATCCGGAGGTTGCGAAAGCGCTGAAGGCTGACAACGCGCGCCTGCTCAATGAGATGGAAGAGCTAACCAAGAAGACGATCATTGTGAAATCGGACCCCGCCCTGCATCAAGAGCAGTTTGATATTCACTAGAGGGGTGGCGGCCTCGGGGGCTATACGGGCCAGATTTAGTGGAGGACGGTTGTCTGGCTAGACAGCAGCAATCAGCTTGCTGGCTTCCGAGACGCGTTCTCGCAGCCTGGCGAGCGAAGCGCGGAGGGGTTCGCTGTTGGATTTCGCTTCCGGTTGCTCGCTGACGACCAAAGCGAGACGATCGAGGCCTTCGGCGAGGCGATTGCCGAGGTCAACGAGGACGACCAGAGAGTCCGCGTGCAACTTCCAGACCGACGGGGAATTCCTTGAGCGTTTGAGTTCCTCCATCTCAGTGGTGATGCGCGCGGTCACGGCGACTACGCGGAGCAGCATTCGGCCAGCGTCGGCTCGCAAGCCCGACTGCTCGACATCGTCGGCGGTGTAGGCCTCAACCTCGGCCGGGCTCAGCATCAGATTGAAATAACGCATCGGCACGATCTGGCGGAACTTGGGATCGGCGACGCGAACAAAGACGCGAATCGACTCTTCCACGCGCCGCATTTTGGCCTCTTCGATCGACAATGCCTGCGGCGTGACGGCGGCGGGAACATAGCGGGGAGCGAGTGCGGGCGCGACGGCGGCCCCGCCTGCGCCCACCGTGCGAGCGGGTGCGGGTCCCGGGTTCGCACGCCGGATCGGTGGCCGACGCTCCAATTCCTTTTTCAGCCGCGAGACGCGCCGGAATTTTTCGAGGGCCGCGGTGTAATCCACTTTCAATAACGCTTCCTGATTCAGAGCAGCCACCTGGTCGACGGTGATTTCAACGCCGTCGACGACGCTGAGGATGCTGCCGCCGAGTTCTTCCAGACGTTTGCCGAAATCTTTGATCTCGCTCGTGGCGGCCCGGAATAAGCCATGGAAGCGGTCACCAAAGGCGACATTATAGGGCGCGAGCGTGGCCAGCACTCCGGGATGGTAAATCGATTCGCCAAGTTTGCTCTTCAGCTCGCGCACGCGCGGGATGATGCCCGAGTCCATGAGCGCGCTGAAATCCTGAAAGCGATTGGCCTGGTCGAGCAGGGGACTGAATTCACGCAGCAACTGCACGTCGGCTTCCGACAGCACGGGCACGTCCGACTCGGAGAGAATCTCGAGCAGCGCGATTTCGAACGGAGACAAGGGAATCGAGCCATCGAGGCCAAATCCTCGCTGCTCCCACTGGCCCGGGACACGGGGATGGCGAAACAGAAATGTCGCGACCAGATCGGTCTTGTCGCGGTTGGCACCCGAGTCATCGCGGTGGCGCGCGAAGTAGCGCAACAGGGCCTCGGCAACTTCGGGATCCAGATCCGATTGCGTTCCGAGTCGCAGCATCGCGGGAGTGATGGCCATGTCCAGCAGCTGGATCCAGAGCTGCATGCGATCCAGAGTGGAACGCACGTCTCCGGTCTGGCTAATCATCTCCGGGGAGAGTTCTGCGGGGGCCGGCAGTTCTCCGCCAAGTTGGTCGCTGAGCAGCCGCTGGTAAAAGCCTTGCACCGTAGCCAGTAGCGCCAGCTCCCATTTAGGATCCTCAACCACGTCCGCTCCTTCGAGATCGCGCAGCGATTTTTCTATCGGGGGCCTTCTCTTTTAGTAAAGCCGAAAGGGAACGGCAACGCAATTGGTTACCTGGTTACGGAAGTGCCTGCACTTCTACTCGCGCTTCGCCGCCGGAGTTCCCGCTCCCTCCGTACCGGAGGTGGCGCTTTTCGGGGCTTCGGTGGGAATCCACGTTCGGGACGGACTATTGAAAAACCACGGTCTTGTTTCCATACAGCAGAATGCGGTTTTCCACATGCCAGCGGACGGCGCGGGAGAGCACGACTTTTTCGATATCGCGTCCTTTCTGGATGAGGTCGTCGATGTTGTCGCGATGGTAAATGCGGACGACATCCTGTTCGATGATGGGGCCGTCATCGAGTACTTCTGTAACATAATGAGCGGTGGCGCCGATCAGCTTTACGCCGCGGTGCGAGGCCTGGTGGTAGGGTTTGGAGCCGACAAAGGCAGGCAGGAAGGAATGGTGAATGTTGATCAGGTTCTCGGAGCCCAGGGCAGCAATGAACTCATTCGAGAGCACCTGCATGTAGCGCGCCAGCACCACCAGACTGCATTGGTGTTCGCGGACAAGCGCGATCTGTTTCTGTTCCGCCTCGCGCTTGTTTTCTTTGCCGACCGGTACGACGCGGTAGGGAATGCCGTAGAAGTCAGCGATACGCTGGTTGTCGGGATGGTTCGAGATGATGACCGGGATTTCGCAACGCAGTTCGCCGCTCTGCTGGCGGTAGAGAAGGTCTTGCAGGCAGTGGTCATATTTCGAGACGAAGAGGGCAACGCGGGGGCGATCGGCGCACCGTGCCAGCCGCCAGTCCATGTGAAAGTCGCGCGCAATGGGAGCAAAGCGCTCGGGAAATTGCGCCAGGTCGAAAGCAAAATTCGCCACGTCGAACTCGATCCGCGTAAGAAAAAGATTCGATTCCTCATCCCCATGCTCGTCATTGAACAGGATGTTGCCGCCGTGGCGAAAGACGAAATCGGCGATGGTGGCGACGATGCCTTTACGGTCGGGGCAGGAAACGAGAAGGATGGCGGAGTTGTGCATAACGCTACTTCTTCAGCATTTTTGCAATCTGGCGTGCCGCGTTGGCACCGGAGCCTCCGCTCAGTCCCGTCCCGGGATGGGTGCCGCTTCCGCACAGATACAGGTGCTCAATGGGGGTCGTATAGCGGGCCCAGTCGAGCAGCGGGCGCATGGTGAAGAACTGATCGAGCGCCAGTTCACCGTGAAAGATATGCCCGCCGCTGAGCCCGTAGGTCTGTTCCAGATCCTTCGGCGTGATGATCTGGTGCCGCAAAATGGATTGCGGCAGATTCGGTGCGTACTCGGCAATCGTCTTCACCACGGTTTCGCCGAGCGCGGTGCGCTGCTCGTCCCAGTCGGTGTTTTTCAGTTGATAGGGTGCGTACTGCATATAGATCGACATCACATGCTGGCCGGCGGGCGCAAGCGAGGGATCGGAAAGAGAAGGAAACGTAATCTCAAGATAAGGCTTCCGAGAAAAGTTGCCATACTTCGATTCGTCGAAGGCGCGTTCGAGATAATCGATTTCCGGGCTGATCTGCAGGCGGCCCTGGAGCAAGGCAAGATTACCTTTTCTCTCGAGTGAAGTGAAATCCGGCAGCCCGGAGAGCGCGAGATTGATCTTCGCGACCGTGCCCCTGGAACGATAGTTTTGCATCTTCTGAATGAAGTCGGGCGCGAGATGGGCGGGATCGACCAGGCGCAGCAGGGTGCGTTTGGGATCGGCGTTCGAGACGATGGCGCGCCCGGATATCTCTTCCCCGGAGGTGAGCACGACGCCGGTGGCAGCGCCATCGCGCACGCGAATCTGGGCAATGTCTGCGCCGGTGCGAATTTCTGCGCCTGCCTGCTGCGCCGCCGCTGCCATCGCCAGGGTCACTGCGCCCATGCCGCCGGCAGGGAATTGAACACTTCCCGCCGCTACCGAGGGGGATGACGGGTCGGCTGCAGCGCGCAGCAGCAGCACGAGCGCGCTTCCCGCCGACCAGGGGCCGAGGCAGGTTCCGAAGATGCCACGGGCGGCGATGGTGGCGCGCAACGGTTCGGTATCGAAGAACTCGGAGACCAGATCGGCTGCCGCCATCGGTCCCCAGCGCAGCACCCGATACAGATCTTTCTTGCCCAGATTTCGAATCGACCGGCCCGTCTTCAGCATGCCCCAGAGATCACCGGCGCTCGGCCGGTCAATGTTCGGAGGGGTAAGTGCGAGCGCCTCGGCAATGACCCTGCCGATCTTGCCGAGCGCTGTGCCAAAGTGTTCGTAGGCGGAGGCGTCCTGGGACGACCACGGTGCGATTTCCTGCGCCGCTTTCACGGCATCAGAGAAGAGGACGAGCGCTCGTCCGTCAGGCAGCAGCGAGACGGTGTTGACCTCGGGGATGGTCAGCTTGAGGCCGTGCTTCTCCAATTCCATGTCGTGCGCGATATCGGCGCGCAGCGGCCCGGTGTTGTGCGCCAGCGTGGAGCAGCGGAACCCGGGATGAAATTCCTCGGTAATGGCCGCGCCGCCCACGCGGGCGCGGCGTTCGAGCACCAGCGGTTTGTATCCGGATCTGGCGAGATAGAAAGCGGCGACCAATCCGTTGTGTCCGCCGCCGACGATGATCACATCGCGCGCCTCGGCCATGGGTCTACGCCTTCCCGTCTCTCAGGATTTCGAGTGCCGCCAGTCTTCCCGGAGCGCCCATGATGCCGCCGCCGGGATGCGTAGCCGATCCGCACATGTACAAGTTCTTGATCGGTGAGCGAAATTGTGCCCATCCCGCAACCGGACGCAGGAAAAACAATTGTTCGAGCGACAGTTCGCCCTGGAAGATGTTGCCTTCGGTCAATCCCCACTCCCGCTCAAGGTCGAGCGGGGTGACGACTTGCCGATGCACGACGAGGTCTCGAATGTTCGGCGCGTATTCGGCGATGGTGTTGACCACGTTGTCGCCGAACTTTTCTTTTTCCGTGTCCCAATCGAGACCTGTCGCCAGTTTATAAGGCGCATATTGCACGAAGCAGGAAAGAATGTGTTTGCCCGGCGGCGCAAGCGACGTGTCGGTGAGAGTCGGAATCACCATGTCGATATACGGATGCGAAGACCAGTGGCCATATTTCGCCTCGTCATAGGCTTTCTCCATATAGTCAACGCTGGGCGAGACCGAGATGGCGCCGCGCAGATGCGCGCCCATTCCCGGTAAACATTTGAAATTCGGCAGGCCGTCGAGCGCCATATTCACCTTGCCCGAGGATCCGCGGAACTTGTAGCGCCTCACGCCTTCCATGAATTCGTCGGGTAGATGGCCGGGCTCGATCATCTTGCTGAACGTAAGCCTCGGGTCCAGACTGGAGGAAACTACATCGGCGTAGATTTCATCGCCATTCGCGAGCACCACACCGGTGGCGCGCCCGCTTCGGACGTCGTCGTTAACGATGATCTTCGCAATCGGCGCCTGGGTGCGAATTTCGGCACCCGCTTCGCGAGCCGCCTCGGCAATCGCGTTGGAGATGGCGCCGGTGCCGCCGCGCGCAAAACCCCACGCCCGGAAAGCGCCGTCGATTTCCCCCATGTAGTGATGCAGCAGAACGTAGGCGGTGCCCGGCGAGCGCACGCCAAGAAATGTTCCTATGATGCCCGAGGCCGACATCGTAGCCTTGAGCACATCCGTCTCAAACCACTGATCGAGAAAGTCGATTGCACTCATGGTCATGAGTTGCACTTGGTTGTACTTGTCCTCGCTCGACATGCCCTGGAAGCGGCGGCCGATGAACAGCAGCTTCATCAATTCCTTCGGATTCAGGGTCGCCGGATCGGGAGGAATCATGCTGAGGATCGGCTTCACAAAGCGGCACATGGCCTGCATGGCCTTGCCGAACTCATCGTAGGCTTCGGCGTCAACCCGCGAGTGGCGGGCGATTTCGCGATGTGTCTTGCCATGGTCGTTGACTCGCCACAGATAGTCTCCGCTCGCCATAGGCGTGAATGTGCCGTCGAGTGGCAGGATCTCCAGTCCATGGCGGGGAAGTTCGAGATCGCGAATGATCTCGGGCCGTAACAGCGAGACGACATAGGAGCAGACCGAAAACTTGAAGCCCGGAAACACTTCTTCCGTGCAGGCCGCGCCGCCGAGCACGTGGCGCCGTTCAAGCACCAGCACTTTTTTTCCCGCCTTCGCCAAGTACGCGGCGTTGGTGAGGCCGTTGTGACCTCCGCCGATTACGATCACATCGTACTTCGCAGCGCTTGAAACCGCAGCCATAGTTGGACCAGAAGAGGATCTAGGTTGACCGGGAATGTCTCCAGAAAATGACTCGTCATTCTATCGAGAAACCGTCGATTTGTCTCTACTTACGCGTGATTTCTGACCTACGGTCATGCTATTTCCAGGCTTGCCGTCGGCCTGTGCCGGTCCTATAATCCGGCCTCAGGGTTCCTCTTAAACTGCGAGGAGAAACCAACCTTCACACGAGGCCGCTTTGCCCATTGGAACTGCGTTTCACGAGAGAACCTTCGCCCTCTGCCATAGTCTGAACTACCGCGAGTGGTCGGGATATTACACGGTCAGCGTCTACGAAGTGCACCACGAGCATGAGTACAACGCCATCCGCAACGCGTGCGCGCTGATTGATATCTCTCCGCTTTATAAGTACCTGATCACGGGCAAGGATGCTAGCAAACTGGTGAACCGCGTGATCACGCGGGACATCAACAAAGTTGCCGTGGGACAGGTCATCTATGCCTGCTGGTGCAATGAAGAGGGAAAAGTCATCGATGACGGCACGATCACGCGTCTTGAGGAAAACAGATATCGCTGGACCGCCGCCGATCCAAGCCTGCGCTGGTTTCGGCAGAACGGCCTCAATATGGACGTTCAGATCGAAGATATCTCCGAACAGACGGCGGCGCTGGCGCTGCAAGGCCCGGCCTCGGCGAATCTCCTGAAGACCATTGCTGACGCCGACGTCGCCAACCTGAAATATTTCCGAAAAACGAGCGGCAAGATTGCTGGCGTTGCGGTCGACATTTCGCGTACCGGATACACGGGCGATCTCGGCTACGAGATATGGATGCCATGGGGCGAGGCCGTGAGAGTCTGGGACGCCATGATGGACAAGGGAAAGCAGTTCGACCTTCACGCAGCCGGAATGCTGGCGCTCGACGTGGCGCGCGTCGAGGCGGGATTGCTGCTGATTGAGGTCGATTACGTCAGTTCGAAGAAGGCGCTAATTCCGGCGCAGAGGTTTTCACCCTACGAGTTGGGCTTCGGGAAGATGGTGCATCTCGAGAAAGAGAACTTTATCGGCAAACGCTCGCTCGTTCGAGATCACGAGCAGGGCGTAGCCCGGCAATTGGTTGGTCTCGAAATCGATTGGGTGGAAGTGGAAGAGCAGTTCGACAGATTCGGCCTGTCTCCGGCAGCGCCCAGCCAAGCATCGCGGGTTGCGGTTCCCATTTATGCCGACGACAGGCACGTGGGCAAGGCCACGACCACAACATTTTCCCCGCTGCTGAAGAAGTTGATTGCCCTGGCCAGCGTGGGCACCGAGTATTCCCGCCCCGGTACCCAATTGCAAATGGAACTCACCATCGAAGCACAGCGGATGAGGACGACGGCGACGGTTGTGCCATTACCGTTCTTCAATCCGAAGCGAAAGACTGCCGTGCCAGTGTAGGGAATCCAACCCTCGCGGCGTAGCGGCGGAGGAAGTTCGTCGCCGCGTTTACGCCGCAAAAGTTGGCAATCACAAAGTCCAAGTCCGCTAGGAACCGGACTTGAAGAGGAGACCCCGTTCGCGTGCCAATGCAAGGCCGTGCGAGAGACCGCTTTCGGCAGCCTGCTCGGGGCCTTAGCTACTTGGTTAACGTGTCGTAAATTCGCAAAAACCCTGCCGGTTTATAAGTCTCGAAAGCCGGGGGTACGGCCACCACCTGGTCGTTGGCTTCGAGAACGTTATAGGTCGATCCCAAGGCCGTCGCTTCATGGTTCAGGTCGGTCGGCGTAAGGTCCTTCCATTTGCCGCTGGTCAGCCGCAATTCGAGCGATTGCAGTGCGGTAATGGTCTCGGCAGGAGTGAATTCACAATGGCCGGCGCGGTTCACGAAGATCTCTTTCAACTCCGCGCTGTCCTTTGCCTGGGAGACGACAGCCGAGTAAGCTTCTTCGTTTTCGACCGGCACCAACCCGTCGCCAACCGTGTGCATGGTCAGCACCGGAAAAGGTATCTGGCCGTTGTAGATAATGTTGTCGGTCAAATAGGTCAAGGCTGCGGGATCGGCGGAGATTCTCGCGGCCTTTTTGAGCGTCTCTAAGTCGGCGGTCAAGCTTAGCCCGGCCGCGTTATACAACGCTTGCACTTCGGCATAGTCCACCGAGTGCTTCAGTTGCGTCTCATAGTTCACGCCGGTGTTGAACGAGGGATTACCACCGGCACGCGCTTCGAGTTCAGCGCGATAAGCGAACAGAAATATCCCATCCACGTTAAGCAGCCATTGATACTGGTTCGCTTGCTGGGCTGTATAGTCGGTCTGCCCAGGTGCCGGAGAAAGCGGGTCGTACCAGCCGGGGGTATCTCCCAGAGCCGCGGACAACGCGATACGCGCTTGGCCCTGAGCCGTGTTCTGGGCGGCGACGAGAAAGGCCTCCGCATTTTCCGCGTTCTGCGTCGGGTTGGTGATGTTGACGACTTGTAGAGTTCCACCCGCGATCAGCGTGTTGAAGGCAAATTCCGTGTCCAGTCCCATGTTCCACGTACCCACTCCTCCCGCTAACACCCCGCACATAGGAAGTGCCGCGTTGAAGCGGGTCGGATACTCCTGCACCAAGGCGGCGGTGACCATGCCGCCGAGAGAGTGTCCCCAGGCGATGGTCTTGGTCGGAGTTCCGACTGCACTCTCAAAAGCGTCGAGGGTTCCGATCTGGTCCGGAACGGCCTGCTGCACCGCCCATCCCGTCGACGCATAAGAAGAACCGGCCAGCGCATAGCCAGCCGCGTACAGATAGCCGCCAGTCAGCGGGTCGCCGGCATCGAGCGCCGGATTTGCGTTACCCGGCGCGACATAGCCGTGGCTGTAGAGCAGCAGTGTGCCGTTCCAGTTTGCCGGCACATCCATCACGTAGGTTGCGCCATCCGGTAAAGTCCCGGTGATGTGCTTCTGCGCTGCGGCGCGTGTGCCGAGCACAGCAGTCAGCAGGGCAGCTAATGCACACGACAGGGTGAGCTGAGAAATCTTCGACATGGGAATCTTTCCTTTTCGTTGGGTGAAGTTTGCGCCGCAGGCCGCGGTGGTTGGCGTTTGGCGAACAACCACAAATTTCCTGAAATTTTGTGCCGTTTTCGCCAACTTGTCAATGTCATATTCGGTGGATGTCAACGGGTGTGGATTGGACTACTGATTCCGGTTGCCAATCCGGGGACTGCACCGGGCTCTCGTTGGTTGTGCCTGGGCTTGCAACCATAGGATCTGCCGGGAATCAGGGGGCTTCGGGATGGGAACCGGTTTGGAACGGAATTGCTGCGGTCGGTGGCGGTGTGCAATTCAACCCGCGAGTTCGGTGCGACTTTTGTGTTTCCAATAGAAATACCCCGGAACGCCAACCAACACTATTGCAGCACCCCAGAACGCTTCGGTTGGCCGCTGAACAATAGTGTTGAGCGTCCAGGCGACGCCGACCGAGACATAGATTGCTGGCAGCCACGGGTAACCCGTGCACCGGTAGGGACGGGGAACATCGGGTCGTTTCCATCGCAGCACGAACAGGCCGATCACCGTGAGCGTGTAGGAGAGGACCATGCCAAAGATGACGTACGTATAAAGCTGGTCGTAGCGTCCGCTTACGGTCAACACCGCCGACCAGACGCCTTGGCCGATCAAGCTGAAGGCCGGCGTGCGCCACTTGGGGTGGATGACGGCCATGCGCCGGAAGAACACACCGTCTTGGGCCATGGCGAGATAAACTCGTGCACCCGATAGAGTACAGGTCGCCGCCGCGCTGAAACATGAAATCGCGATCATCGCCGACAGCCACACAGCAGCCCTCGGAGAAAACAGTACGGCGGCAGCGGCGTGGACGATGGTCTCGTGCTTTGCGATTTCATTTAACGGCAGAGCGTAAACATACGTCATGTTCATCGCGAGATAGATTGCACCTACCACGATGACGCCCAACACCATGGCGAGCGGCACATTTCGCCGCGGTTCTTTCACTTCCCCCGCGACCCATGTGATGTAGACCCAGCCATCATAGGCCCAGAACACCGCGATCAGGCCGATGCCGAGCGCCGAAATCAGCTGTCCGGGGCTAAACCCCATGATTATTCCCTGACGCAAACCATGGTTCAGTCCGCCTGGCGTCTGGGCGACGAAGTTGGACCAATGCCCCTTTCCGAGAGTGAATCCTAGGAAGACGAAGACTGCCATGGCAGCGAACTTCGTCCAGGTCGAAATATTCTGCAGCAACGCGCCCCAGCGCAGTCCGAAGATGTTGACATAGGTAAGCACGCCGATCAGCGCCAAGCCCACCGCGTGGGCGCGTGTGAACGGTACCCCCGCCAGCGAGAAAATCACATGCTCCTGCGAAATCGCGGGCAGGATATTGCCCACATAGGCCGCGGCCGCGACGGATAAGGCCGCGATGGAGCCGCCATTGGCGACCGCGAACAGCATCCAGCCGTAAAGAAAAGCCACCAGGTCGCCATAGGCTTCGCGCAGGTAAATATACTGTCCGCCCGAGTCGGGAAACATGGCTCCGAGTTCGGCGAACGCGACACAGGCGCAGAGTGAAATGACCCCGCCAAGTACCCATACCAAAAAAAACAAAGCGGGATTCGGCAAAGGTCCGGCGATGTCTTTCGCGGTGAGAAAAATCGAGGACCCGATGATGCCGCTCACCAAAAGCAGCACGGAATCAAGCAAGCTAAGCCCGCGAACGAGACTCGGTTGTCGACTGGATAGTTCCTTTTCGCTCGCCGCAGAAGCCGGATTGAGGTTCATTCCGTAGTCGATCGGTTCGTGATCCGCCGTTCCAGGTTTTGGTCTGTCCGCCATGCCCGGATGGCCAGTGGCACGATCGCCAGCTGTGATCGTGTCCGATAGGTCAAAATAGATGCTGTGGAGTGCACGACAGGCACAATGACGGTCCTCATCCCATGCCCAGCTCATCGGCAGATTCGAGCGGCGTCCCGCAACGGCGGCAAATGACGGCCGAACAGTCGCCGCAGGTGAGCGGGTCGCGAACTTCCGCCGCGCAGACTGGGCAATAGAACACTGCCGGTCTTCCGGCCTTTGGCGCTGCTTTCGGAGTCGTCTCCATTACCATTACCATGAACCTGTACTCGCGAACCGATGATCCGAACCATGAGCACGAAACTGTAACACAGTTCGGCCGCTCACTCGTTCTGCCTCACTCCGGTGGCTTCCGCAGGATCAAGTCGCCTGGGCTGGGTGGCATGGAAAAGGGAAATTGCCAAAATTTGTCTTTCATTCCAACACTGAGAATAAAATCCTCACGCTCTTTAAACGGGCCGATCCATTTATGGTTGGTTGCGAACAGGACCCAGCCGTGAGCTTCGGGATTGCCCGGGGTTAGCGTGGTACCGGCGGGGTCGAGGGTTTGCGTACTCACGAATTCGATAAATTCCGCCGCTTCCTTTTGGTACTCTCGCAACAAGGATGTTTTTTCTTCGGCCAGTTTTGGATTTTTCTTGATCGCACGCTCGGTTTCGAAAATCTTGGTATCGACATCGTTCTGCAGCCGGTTGGAAAGTTCCGTGGGATCTTCGTAACCCTCAACGACCTCGTGGTGCCGGGCGAAGTCGAGAGTCACGGCCGCCGGGAAATCAGCCTTGTTCTGACCGGTATAGGTTACGCTGACATAGGCGGCCAGCAGTCGATAGAAGCGGTGTTTGCTCTTGGTCAACTCCTGCGAATCCATCAGCAGGGTTACGGTGAGGTCGGGATCGCTCATGGTCCAGCGGTATTTCCCGTCGTCGCGACGCTCGAATGTGCATCCGGGCGCGCCTTCGGTCCAGCGCACCGCGGGTCGATCTTTTTTGTTTGCCGCGTGGCCCGGCGATGGCGAAAGCGTCGCGCACGCGACGAAAGCTACTGTTCCCCACCATACAAGGTTACGCAACATGAATGCAGAGTGTATCGCTTTTGCGCCACCGCCGTCACGGCGCAAGGGACGCGGCACAGGCTCCGAAGCCAGTCGAATTCAACGCTCGCCCGGGTCACGGGACGCCCGGGACGCCGCGGGAACAGATTGTCGCGGAAAATATGTTAGATTGAAATTGGTGGGGCGCGTAGCTCAGTTGGTAGAGCAACGCCCTTTTAAGGCGTGGGTCGCAGGTTCGATTCCTGCCGCGCTCACCAACTCTTCAACAACTTAGCTGTTCCGGGTGGAGCAGCCAATGTAAATTAGTGTTTATTAAGAAAAACCGGGAGTCAAAACGCGCATCAGTTGATCCGTGCGCCCTTCTGAATTTTGGCTTCCGATCCTGTCGTTTGAACCCGTCGAACTTCGGCCTCTAACTGAGCCATAGCTGCGTGCACCTGGGGATCGCGGACTTTGATGGAGCTGTTTCGCGTTGTGGTCACGTTGCTGTGTCGCAGTATCCGCTGAATCGTCAAATCCGGCACTCCGACTTCGTTTAAATTGCTCCCCAGCCCGCGCCGCCATGCGTCATGCGATCACGACCAACTCGGTGACGATACATGCAGACCTGCTTGCTCAGGTTAGAGGCTCAGCAATGGCAGGGTACGGTACCGTCTCCCAGTCAAGCGAAACAATGCATTCACCACGGCGGGAGAAATGACCGGAACCGATGGTTCGCCGCATCCCGAGGGCTTTTCCGTGCTCGGAACGATATGAACGTCGACGGCAACTGGTGCGTCGATTATGTACGGTGGAGTGAAGCCGTCGAAGTTGTTCTGCTCCGCATGGCCACTCTTGAAAGTTATCGCCCCTTTCGCCATCAACTGCGAAACGCCAAAGGTCACACCAGCCTGAAACTGGCTCTCGATCGTCAACGGATTCACGGCCGTACCGCAGTCGACCGCCACCGTTACACGATGGATCTTCGGCCGCTTGTTCTCAATTGAGACATCCACGGCACACGCCACATTTGTCCCGAACGACTCATGACATGCAACCCCGGCGGCGTGGCCTTCCGGCAGGTGATTCCGCCACGAAGCGCTTTCTTTGTCCATCAGATCGAGCACCCCGCGAAGTCTCGTTTCATCTGGTTTCAGCAGCTTCCGGCGATAGGCGACCGGGTCTGCTTGTGCACGACTCGCGAGCTCATCGACCAGCGTTTCCATCACAAAGGCAGTATGGGTGTGCCCGACGGAACGCCACCACAGTACCGGCACGTTCGGCGTGGGGTGATGCGCTGTGATCGTGAAGTTCGGGATTTCGTAAGGATTGTCGGCGGCGCCCTCGACCGCAGTTTCATCGACTCCATTCTTAATGAGCAAGGACGCGAACGGCGTGCCCGCCACGATCGATTGTCCGACGACCACATGTTTCCATGCCAAAGGCATGCCGTCCACGCCGACCCCGATCTCCACCCGGTGCGCGAACATTGGGCGATAGTAGCCGCCCTGCACGTCATCTTCGCGGGTCCAGATGAGTTTTACGGGAATGCCTTGGCAACGTTTGGCAATGTTAGCCGCCTCGCGCTGGACATGAGAATCAGGAGTCGCTCTTCTCCCAAATCCGCCGCCGGCCATCTCAGTGTGAAAGGTAACCTGTTCCGGCTTCAGGCTGAGGATTTCGGCGATAGCCATTTGATCGACGGTTTGAAATTGAGAACCGGCCCAAACTTCAGCACGATCACCATCAAACCTGATGGTGGTGTTCAATGGCTCCATCGGAGCATGAGCGAGATAGGGAAATTCGTATTCCGCCTCAAAGCGATTGGCGGCACTGACGCCATCCAGCACGCCGAGGTCGCCGCGAGTTACCGCAACATTGCCTGGGGTGGCCCCTAGCTCTTTATACTTAGCCCGCAGTTGTTGAGTGTCGGCAGGCTCGATTCGAGAGAACTCCCAATCGATGGAAAGGTGATCGCGCGCCTGTTTCGCGGTCCAGAACTTATCCGCTACAACGACTACTGCGGTTCCCCGGCTGATGGTAGGGATTTCGAACACATCACTAACACCGGGAATGCCTCGCGCCGCCTTGTCATCGATTGATTTGGGTGTCCCGCCGAAGATAGGAGGGTGCGCCACAACCGCAACCTTCATTCCGGGCAAGTCAAGGTCGAGGCCAAACTTCAGGGAGCCATCGCATTTCGAGCGGCTGTCGAGCCGCCGCGTGCTTTTGCCAATCAACTTGAATTCGGATGCTTTTTTGAGCGGTACATTCTCCGGCACTGGCACGTGGGCTGCGGCATCGGCAAGTTCGCCATAGGTGGCGGACCGGCCTGCGGGGCCATACACAACACTGGCCTCCGTTCGACATTGCGGCGCCGATACCTGCCATTGCTTCGCGGCAGCCGCAACCAGCATGGCGCGGGTTTTCGATCCCAATTCCCGGTACTGTTGAAAAGAATGCGCAATTGAGCCCGAGCCGCCAACCATCTGGATCCCAAACACCGGATCCTTATAGACATCGGCCGCCGGGGCGAGTTCCGCCACGACGTGCGCCCAGTCGGCGTCCATCTCATCGGCCAACAGCATCGGTAACGAGGTCTGAACTCCTTGGCCGAACTCGAGGCGATTCACCTGAATCACAATCTTGCCGTCTCGCTGAATGTGAACGAAGGCATCCGGAGGATACGTCTTCGCTGGCGGGGCCTGCGCGCGTACTGGCAAATCGAGATAGAGAGCGACAATTAACCCGCCGGCGGCCGTCGCCGAGACGCGCAGGAAACTGCGGCGGCTGAGACCTGACTCAGAACTCAACATGGTGGTCGCGGACATGGTGTTCTCCTTTATGCCAGCTGCTGGGAAGCAGTCTTGATCGCTTTGCGGATGCGAACATATGTGCCGCAGCGGCAAATGTTTCCGCCCATCGATTCCTCGATGTCCTCGTCAGTGGGTTTCCGGCGGCTCTTGAGCAACGCCACAGCGCTCATGATCTGACCGCTTTGGCAGTAGCCGCACTGCACGACGTCCTCTGCCACCCAGGCGTCTTGAACGACGCGGCCCACGTGATCTTCTTCGATGCCCTCGATGGTCACGATTGGCCGGTCGCCGACCAGGGAAACGGGAACCACGCACGAGCGAGCCGCGACTCCCGCCAGGTGCACGGTGCACGCACCGCATGCGGAAATGCCGCAACCGTATTTCGTGCCGGTCATCTTCAGATCTTCACGCAGCACCCAAAGCAGCGGGGTACCCGGGTCAGCGGTGACTTCTCTCGTTTGACCGTTTACCGTCAGTTTGTAAGTTTGCATAAGAGCCTCCGCAGTCAAGGATTCTGTGGACAAGGCATTCCAGCACCGACCCACGTTCGCGTGGCGGCAACAAATTGTTCGTGGGTCAGTGGCGGCAGAGATCGGGGAGTGCCGTCGCGGCGGCGTCCCGGCTGAAACGCCCAGAGCACCAAAGGCTCCTGCCCATGGTGCCGTAAGATGCTGGGGCCGTCCAGGCTGCCATTCCTGGAGCGATCGGTAAGAGACCGGCAAACCGCTGTGCTCGACAGGATGTTGTCATTGGTGTCCTGCCACTTCATGGAAAGAGGCGCCAGGTGCCAATTGTAAGCCCCGGGAACGCCGGTACTATCCGCGTTGGCGGACTGATGACAGGTAGCGCAGTTCAGGCCCGGCACGCCCTTGCCTCCTGGCCCCCGGACGACATTGAACAAATGACGATGCCGGTCGTCGCCTTGCTCCGGATAGTTCGTGGCGGTGTGGCAATTGATGCACCGGGGAGTTGTCAGCACCGAATAGACCTGTTGCCAGGCGGCGAGACCCGCTTCACGCGTTGATGAGATAGCTTCTTGACCGGTTCCCTGGGCGTGGGAAAGTGTGCCTGACCACGCGAGGCAAGCGATCAGAATGAGGACAGCGGACGACCCACGGAATGCTGTGTCGGAGAACACCATGCGGACCTCCCTTTCGAGTCCAACCTCATGCCACCGCACAAACATATTCGATTGATCTTACTCTACAAAAGAGGCGAGAAAAGCTGCACCAAGTATTGGGAGCGCCTGCCTCGAGCACTATGCGATCAAGAGATAAGCGGGCCGTAAACGAAGAACTAAACTCTCAGCGAATAGTCGGCCACACGGGGTTGGTCCGCTGATGGCTTGTAACGATCAGTAACGGGAAGTCGGCATGGCGACCGGAATCCAAAAGCCGGGGCGGGGAGAGGATCCCTCGACGCTGGCGCGTTTCCCGGTACGAATCCGCCGGAGTCTAGCATCTGCCCGACACACGAGCCATCGCCTGAAGCAAAAATTCCAGATTTCCTGTCAATGTCGCGACCTCAGAATTACCCTATCGGCCAGCTTTGTTTCCCTCCATGCAGTGATCCGCCTCGATAATCTGGTCGAGGTGGAAAGTCATGCCAATCTGGACGTGCCGTGTGCCAGTTGGGGTTTGGCGACCAGTTCCCCTGAAGGGGCGTCCGCATGAAGAACTTCCAATTCTCTGCCATACGTGGTCAGGCTGACCGTATTCGGGATAAGCCCTTGGGCGCGAAATTCTCGAACCATGAGGTACAAATCTCTAACGTAAGGCGCTCGCCTTTGCAGGCGTCGAGCCAGCGTCCTCAAATGAAAGTGAAATCGCGACATTGGGATATTCCGTTCCGCCAATCTCCACGTACGGATAGACGAAATAGTTCAGCGGCGGGCCTTCCTGAGCGGGGGCGAGTCTCAGATCACGCCCTTGCGTGAACTGCATCCGGTTCACGTCGTGGGCGCCAAAAAAGTAATCGTGTTTCTCTTGGTGCTTCCACGCCTCCGAAATATCGACCGGCACCCATCCCACTGAATCAAGATAGAACTCGGCCCAGCAGTGGTATCCGGGAATCTCGGCGGAATGCTTGTCCGCCGGAATGGAAAACCCGATCTGAAAACGCGCCGGAATCTTCTCCGCCCGTGCCATTGAAATAAAAACCGAGTGGAAGTCGGTGCAGTTGCCATGCTTCGAATCGCACGCCCAGAGCGTGTCGCCGTGTCCCCAGCCCTCGCCGCTCTTGTCATATTTCATGGTGCGGAAAACGTATTCGTAGATGTCGTTCGCCTTTTCCAGGGGCGTGGTCGCGCCTTTCGTCTCCTGCTCGGCTAGTCGCGCAGGAACGCCGGTGACAGGCACCAAGCGGTCCGGCTCGAGAAACCGCGCCAATTCGACGTGAGGCGCTGTCACAGATGGTGCGGCACCAGCCGGCTTCCCGTTGACCAGCACGACATGCTCTTTCCGAACGACGTCGTAGTCCACCGAGAACCTGTACTCGCCCTTATCGGCTTTCGATGCTTCCGCGTACAGCACCTCGTTTCCGTATTCAGGCTGCTGAACCTGCCTCAGCGGTAAGTCTCCACCCTTGGAAGTAACTTTCACCTCCTGGAACACGTCGGAGTGGGCCAAAGGAATCCAGACGCGCAGGCGCTCGCCGGGGCTGACGTTCTTCACCGTGAATGCGTAGTGAAAAGTAAAATGGCGCTCATTCTGAGCGAGAGCCGACAGAGACGAGAATACGAGAAGCAGGGAGAGTAGAGGTCGACGCAGCATGACGTATCCTTTGAAGGAGGATCGCTTTTCTTTTAAGCACTTTGTGACCGGCAACGGCCAGCGGACGTCTCACGCGGGGCTGTCGCGAAACGAAACCGCAGCCGCGAGGTCGGGGGTGTGCATCTCACCGTTCGAAGCACACTTTCGCAGTCTGCATGTTGCGGCAGCGTCCTGTCAAATCCCGGCTCTCGATAGGAAGCGGGGCGCAAAAAGCGCTACTGCCAACGTTGATTTGGAGCGTCCACTGGCAGGAACAAGAGGAACCGTTTAGAATACCGACTCCTTTCTGTTTCCCACCGCAAAGTGGCGGCATCGACTGGGTACGAGGTCTATGACGATGACGAACACGGGCCCGACGCAAAATTCGGCCAACCAAGCGCCCGCGGAAAATGGGTTGGCGATCGTTCGTGTCACGATCGGCGCAATGCTGGTGTGGGTCTTCTTCGAAAATCTGGGGAAGGGTCTCTACACGCCGGCTGGTTATGCAGGCCTGATCAACTACTACATAAAGGCGAGTCATTCGCCGGCTGTGTGGAAGGCAGTTATGGGTTTGGCCGCGAGCCACGCCGCGATGGCCGCGCCGATGCAGGCCGTGACTGAGATCGGTCTTGGAATCCTGCTAGCGATCGGTCTGCTGACGCGCCCGGCCGCATTTGTGACGTTTCTGTACCTGGGCAGCCTATGGGTTTCCGAATGGGGCACATCGTGGATATGGGAGCTGCTGGTTCCGGTGCTCGCATCTCTTGCGCTCGTGGTAGGCCGGGCCGGTCGAGCGTGGGGTGTCGATGCCTTGCTGGCAAAGCGCCGCCCATCTTCGCCATGGTGGTGAGTTGAGCCAAGGTCACGTGCGAGTGTCGGTCGTCATTCCTACGCATAATGAAGCGCAGTCCATCGGCCGCGTCTTAGCTGATCTCCCCGCTGACATTGTGACGGAAGTCCTGGTCGTAGATAGCAATTCAACCGACGGGACTCCCGAGATCGCCTCAAAGATGGGAGCCCGCGTCCTCCACGAGCCCCGTCGCGGATACGGTCGCGCCTGCTTGACCGGGCTGGCAGAAGCAAGCGGCCCTGACATTGTGGTATTCCTCGACGGTGACTACAGCGATCGACCGGCGGAACTGCCGCTTCTCCTGGCTCCAATCCTTGACGGACCCGCGGATATCACGCTTGGCTCGCGTCTCGGCAAGCAGAGCATACCTGGGGCACTGCCATGGCACGCCGCGTTTGGCAATCACCTGGCGGCCTTCCTGATCAGGCTCTTGTATGGTCTGAGGCTAAGCGACCTCGGACCATTCCGCGCCGGACGAGCAGATGTCCTTCGCCAGCTTAAGCTGCAAGAGAACACATACGGATGGGCGGTTGAAATGATTCTCAAGGGTACACTCGCGGGGTTCCGCGTCGTTGAGGTGCCGGTGAGCTACTATCCGCGCATTGGGAAATCGAAAATTAGCGGTACCCTCAGGGGCACGGTCGGAGCGGCATGGTTCATCCTTTCGCTAATAGTGCGCTATTATTTTCGGCATCGTAGGGCCGAGACGCCAGGGCCAGAGTGAGTCCCCGTTCAAAACACGTACAGTGATCTCCTATGGAGTCCTCCAAGAAAAATCCAGCACATTCGCCGGACCGGGGCCGCACGCTGGTGGTCATGGCAAAAGCACCGCGGCCAGGCATGGTCAAGACCCGTTTAGCTCAGAGCCTTCCAGTGGAAGCGGTCACCGAGCTTTATCGCTGCCTTTTGGACGACACAATGACGTTGGCGCGCTCGTTGGGTACTGTCGATGTCGCAATCATGTGCCCTGCCTCGGATGTCGAAGAACTGACGCGGTTGGCGCGCGGTGTAGGTGTCGTGGCACAGGAAGGGGAAGGCCTTGCGGCCGGCTTGACCTCGGTGTTTGCGCACTTCACAGCGCCGCGCCGGCAACGCGTGGTTGCCTTCAACAGCGACAGCCCGCACCTGCCGGCTTCGGTTCTTGAGAGCGCGTTCGAGGCGCTCACCGGACACGACTTAGTT
The DNA here is from genome assembly GCA_049520935.1 of Terriglobales bacterium. Classification (GTDB taxonomy): domain Bacteria; phylum Acidobacteriota; class Terriglobia; order Terriglobales; family Acidobacteriaceae; genus Acidiflorens. The sequence goes on from JBEKPJ010000018.1 coordinate 112,999, forward strand.
GTCGGACCGACACACGATGGCGGCTATTATCTCGTAGGGGCGAAGGCTGCCCATCCAACGCTTTTCGATGGCGACGGCATGGGTACAAAGAGCGCGCTTGAGGCCCTGCTGGCGCGCGCACATGGACAGCAGCTTTCCGTTGCTTCCACAGATCCCTTCTACGACATCGATGTGGAGAGCGACTTAACCCGCTTAGCCGAGGAACTGCGGCTGGCTCCGGCCAGGGCGCCACGCACCGCGGCCTGGCTGAAACATTGGGGACAGCAGTTGGCACAGTTGCGGACAGCCATGGGAAACCTGTGAAGCTCACGCCATCCCGCAGGCTGTACGTTCTCGGCATTGTCATACTTGTTGCGCTGACAATCTGCTCAGGCAAGTTCGGCAGTATGGGTGCACCTTCCTTCGTTATCCCGCTGGCGGTTGCTGGCATCGCATACCTCCTCGCCATTCGCGAGCTCTTTTCCACCGCTGCCTTCCCGCGCCACGTCATCGTCATCGGCCTCGTGTTGGCTGCTCTGTGGCATCTTGCCTTTCTACGGATGCCGCCAGGCTCAGATGATGACATCCATCGCTACGTCTGGGATGGCCGCGTGCAGCGGCTCGGCTATAGCCCTTATGTTGTCGTTCCCAGCGATCCCGCGCTCGGCGAGTTGCACACGGCCGAGACCCGCACGCTGAACAATCCGGATTTACCGAGCCCGTATCCCGCGGGCGCTGAGCTTTTCTTTCGCGCCGTTACTGCGATTCATGAATCTGTCTTTGCGCTGAAAGTAGCGTTTGTAGTCTGCGATTTTGCAATCGTTCTCGTTTTGCTCGACATATCGCGTCGTTGCGGCCAAGGAGCGCACTGGGTTCTGGCTTATGCCTGGAACCCGCTACTGGCGGTGGAAGTGGCGGGTAGCGGTCACATCGATATTGTCGGCGCGTTGCTGCTGTTGGTTTCTTTTGCTGCACTAGGACGGCGCTGGCGCGCGGTCGCAGCCCTGGCATTTGGGCTTGCAGTTGCCGTGAAATTGCTGCCGATTGTATTGCTGCCACTCTACTGGCGGCGGGTTCGTATGCGCGACGCCACGCTGGCGGTGATCGTGGTCGGACTACTTTACGTTCCATTTCTTAACCACGGGCGGGTTCCGATCGGCTCGCTCGGCACTTACGTGCAGAGTTTCCGCTTTAATGATCCGGCATTTGCAATGCTGGAGCGAGTGGCGGCTCCGCAATTGGTGGCTGGGCTGACAGTGCTCGTCGGCTTTCTTACCGCAATCTGGATGAGGCGCAAGGCGCCACGGTTTTCTGCGGGCGCATTCGCCTGGCCCATGGCAGCATCGCTTCTGTGTGCACCGGTCGTATATCCGTGGTACCTTCTGTGGCTGCTGCCCTTCGTCTGGTCGGCGTCGACGGTGCCCATCATCATCTGGACAGTCAGCGTCATCCCAACTTACTATGTTTGGCATTTGCGGACGCTTGGACTGCCGTGGCTGCTGCCGAGTTGGATTATGTTGCTGGAATACGGATCCGTGGTAGCGGCCGGTGTAGTTATCGGGTTTCGGCGGCTCAGGCAACCGCCCGTGCCCGAATAATCAAGCCGACATTAGTTGTGTGAAGCCCGAAGCCTTTGGCCGTCATCCAAAACGACATCCGTTCAGTTCACCGAGGAGCGAACGCTATGAGAAATGCACGCTGTTTAACCATCATGGGACTCTTGCTTTGCGGAGTGCTGGCCCTTGCCGTACCCTCCTGGGCGCAGACGCGCCCGCCCATTCTCGAACAGATCGCCAAGACTTATGGTCTCGATTCGTTCGGGCAAATTGATGCGATCCGCTACACCTGGAACGGGGAAATCACCGGACTCTTCAAACTTTCTCGCACCTGGGAGTGGGAGCCCAAAACCGGCAAGGTTTCTTTCGAGGGGAAAGATAAAGACGGGAAGCCGGTCAAGGTCACCTACATGCGCTCCGAAATCAACGACGACACGAAGAAGCAAACTGATGCCGGCTTCACCAACGATAATTATTGGCTCCTGTTCCCGTTACACGCCTACTGGGACACGAGCGCCACCGTGACCGATGAAGGGATGAAGAAACTGCCGGCGGGAGCCG
>JBEKPJ010000019.1:0-110598 GCA_049520935.1 Terriglobales bacterium
GAACCGTCGATGAAGACTTCGCGGTCGAGAGCATGGCGGGCGACGTAATGCTGCTCGGCAACACTTCGTGGCGCATTCGACGCGTCGAAGCCAAGACATCCCGCATGCTGGTTGAAGACGCCCACGGCACGCCACCGAGCGTTCCCTTCTGGCGGGGAGAAGCTCCCGCGCGCACGGCCGAACTTTCCGAACAGCTGGGCGAATTGCGCAAGCAGATCAGCGACCGGTTGCCGGGCGTGACTCCGGTGGGGGGATGGCGCAATCTTCCTGCTGTCGCTACCGCCGTAGCCTGGCTGCGGGAAGAATGCGGACTGGATCTGTCGGGCGCCGAGCAACTGATACAGTACACGCTCGAAGGCCGTGCCGTACTGGGCGATGTCCCCACCCAGACGACGATCATCGCCGAAAGGTTTTTTGACGAAGGTGGCGGCATGCAGCTGATCATCCACGCGCCTTTTGGCAGTCGCATCAACAAAGCCTGGGGATTGGCTCTGCGAAAGCGTTTCTGTCGGGGCTTCAATTTCGAATTGCAGGCGGCGGCCACCGACAACGGACTCAACATCGCCTTGGCCGAACAGCACAGCTTTCCGCTGGCCGACGTCTTTCGCTTCCTGCATTCGGAAACCATGGCTCCCCTCCTCGAGCAAGCAGCCCTGGCCTCGCCGATTTTTGGCACTCGCTGGCGGTGGGATGCAACCCGCGCGCTGGCCCTGCTGCGGTTTCAGGGCGGCCGGCGAGTTCCTCCCCAGATTCAGCGCATCCGCTCGGACGATTTGCTGGCTTCGGTTTTTCCCGAGGTTGCCGCGTGTTTCGAGAATCTCGAGGGTGATATCAAGATTCCCGACCATCCACTGGTGCATGAAGTGATGAAAGACGTACTCACCGAGGCGCTCGATATCGCAGGCCTGGCGGAAGTATTGCGCGGGATGGAGCAGGGACGGATTCGGTGCCTGGCGGTCGACACCCCCGTGCCCTCGCAGTTTTCCCACGAAATCCTGAACGCCAATCCGTACGCCTATCTCGACGACGCGCCGCTCGAGGAGCGGCGAGCGCGAGCGGTGGAGATGCGGCGAGTATTGCCCGCATCGGTGCTCGAGGAAGTCGGCGCACTCGATCCCGCCGCCATCACGCAAGTGCAACAGGAAGCTTGGCCGGACGTTCGCGATGCCGACGAACTGCAGGATGTGCTGCATACGCTGGTCGTGGTGCCTGCCAGCGGTCCGCTGCCGGCTCGCAATTCCCCGGCAAGCCGCTTGCCGCTTGCCGGCAGCCGCAGCGTGCTCACCGCGGACTGGTCTGAATGGTTTGATCGTCTGCAACGGGACAATCGCGCCGTCGTGACCGAAGTATCGGATCGAACCTATTGGGTGGCAGCCGAACGTGTCGCATGGTTCCGGGCGATGCATCCCACAGCCACCGGGCAGGCATCTGGTCTTGCCGAGCCGAGCCCATCCATTCCACGAACCGGGGGCGCGGGAATCGGCGCCTCTGCCGTGGGCCGTGACGATGCGGTGCTCGCCGCCGTCCAGGGATGGATGGCACATCTCGGGCCGACCACGGCTTCTGAACTGGGCGGGTTGCTTGGACTTGCCCCGGGCGAGATCGAAAAGGCTCTGCTGCGAATGGAGTCGAGCGGTGCAATTTTGCGCGGCCAGTTTCGTCCCGATCCGGGCCAGGCTTCGCTCGACCCGGACGGACCGCAACTGCGCTCGTCGCGTGAAACTGAGTGGTGCGAGCGGCGTTTGCTCGCTCGCATCCACCGTCTGACGGTGGCAACACTGCGCCAGCAGATTGCGCCGGTCACTGCATCGCAGTTCATGAGCTGGCTTTTGCGCTGGCAACACGTGGCTCCCGGGACGCAGGTTCGCGGCGAGCGCGGGGTGCTGGAGGTTATCCGCCAACTGCAGGGATTTGAGATTCCGGCGAGCGCCTGGGAACGGTTTGTGCTGGCACGAAGAATCTCCGATTATGATCCCGCGCACCTCGATCAACTCTGTCTCGCAGGCGCCGTTGGATGGGGTCGACTGTCACCCCATCCGGCGACCCTGGAGGCGGCGGGCACGGACGAGAATGGTCGCGAACAGCGGCGTCGGGTCGTCCCGACGCGCGTCGCCCCCATCGCCTTCTTTGTACGCGAAGACGCGGATTGGATGCGGGCGCACCATCCTGGGGCGGAGCATTCTTCGACCTCGTTTTTGAGCCCCGTGGCGCAGTCCCTGCTCGAACTTCTAAGGCAGCGCGGCGCGCTGTTTTTCCCCGACATGGTGCGAGCGACGGGTCGACTCAAAGCGGAAGTTGAGACGGGATTGTGGGAACTGGTCGCAGCAGGACTGGTAACGGCCGACGGATTTGAGAACCTTCGCGCGCTGGTGACTCCGAAAGGCACGTCGGGCAGCGGCATGGGAAAAGTCCGGCGGCCGAGGCATGCCCCGGGACGCTGGTCGCTGTTGCACGCGGAGGGCGCCGATCGCGATCGCAGCGCCGAATCCTGTTGCTGGATGTTATTGCGGCGTTACGGAGTGGTCTTTCGCGACCTGCTGGCACGCGAGACGAATCTGCCGCGCTGGCGCGAATTGCAGATCGGCTATCGACGCCTGGAAGATCGCGGCGAAGTGCGCGGCGGTCGTTTCGTTGATGGATTTCTGGGAGAGCAGTTCGCACTTCCGGTAGCCGTCGAGTCCTTGCGCGCCTACCGCAAGCTGCCCCAGGATGCCAATGGCGAGCGCGCGGTCATTGCTGCCGCCGATCCCCTGAACCTGGTGGGAATCATCGTTCCCGGCGAGCGCATCCCGGCGATTTCGGGCAGGAGCGTCACCTTCCGGGACGGCGTCTGGGAAGCCGAGGGGCCGCTTCTGGCTTCGGGCCTGGCTACGGCAACCGCGTAAGGGTTGCCGTGCTAGGGCAACGTTAGCCCGAGCAACACCTGCGGATTCAAATACACTCCTTGCCAGCGCACCGCGAAATGCAGATGGGGGCCGGTGGCCCGGCCAGTGCCTCCGCTCAGTCCGATCTGCTGGCCCTTGGTCACGTCGTCACCTTCGTGCACCGTGAATTTCGAAAGGTGCAGGTACAGCGTCAGCAGGCCCTGGCCGTGGTCGATTACGATGCAATTGCCTTCAAAGAAGAGGGCGCGCGCCAGAATGATGCGGCCGCGATTCGTGGCTGCGACCGGAGTTCCACTGGGCACGCGAAAATCCAGCCCCTGATGCGTGCTTTCGACCGAGCCGTTGAACACGCGCTCGACTCCAAAGACATCTGAGATCGCAGCCTGCACCGGAGGCGCGAATGATCCTTGCCATTCGCGGCCGGAGCTGGTGGTTTTAAACACTTCGGCTTTTATTTCCTTGTCCTGTGCAATCTCGCGCTGATCCTCGGGACTGGGCGCAGTGTAGCGCTCTGGAACTTTCAGCAGCACGCGGGGATAGCGCCGGGGCTCGATCCGAATTTTCTTTTCGAACGAAATTGCCGGCCCGGATGGCCTTTCCGCGTGAAGCTTGAGCAGATAGTTACCCGGCTTGGTTTCCTGGCCGGCTCCGGCGAGCGCAAACCAGTTCCTGTTGTTGGCGTCGAAGCTGAACACCATCTCGTGGCCCAGCCAATTGCCGGTGAGCGCGCGGACCGGATTCGGCGCGTTGACGCGAAACAGCACGGGTGATCCATTAACCAGACGAATCGGTTGATGGGCAACCGTCCAGCGGACAACCGCTGCCGATGTCGTGTTCACGGCCAGCATCAGCCCTGTAAAGACCAGGAGGCCAACCCCATGAAAGCGCCTTTCCCGCATAGAGGTTTCAGGCTAGCATTTCAAAAGCAGAACATACATACTGCGACCATGATCCTGCTGTTGCTCATCGGGATGCTGTCGGCAGAAGCGGCTACGACCAAGGGGGGCGTCGAGCGTGTGAATCAGGTGATCGTGGTGAAGGGCCAGCGCACTCTGAGTCTGGTTTCCGGCGGGAAGGTCTTGCACAGTTACCGGGTGGCCCTGGGAGGCACCCCGGTTGGCGCCAAACAGCAACAGGGCGATCATAAGACTCCGGAGGGTCACTACATTCTCGACCGTCGCAACCCCCACAGCCGATTCTACAAGTCGATTCACATTTCCTATCCTAATGAACACGAGCAACAGAGGGCATCCGAACGCGGAGTCTCAGCCGGCGGCGACATTATGATTCATGGCCTCCCGAGCGGCTTTGGATGGCTGGGCGCAACTCATCGCGAGCGGGATTGGACCGACGGCTGTATCGCCGTGACGAACGCGGAGATGGACCAGATATGGGAACTCGTTCCCGACGGGACGCCGATCGAAATCCGCCCGTAAATCACCGCGAACCGGATGTCATCGAAGCGACTGGATGCGCCGCCCAATTCCGCTCGGTCCCGGGTGGCGTTCCTGGCATTATTTTTTCTTGTTCTCCTGCGGTGGCGCGGCCTTTTGCGGCTGCGGTTTGGCCGTTTACGGTTTGGCCTGCCAGTTCTTGTACTTCGTTTCTTCGTCCTGTGCCTGGCTTTCGGTCTTCTCCTGCACCGGAGGGGCAGGGCGAGCTTGCGGATGCGACCATCCCGGTTCACTCGGTTGCGCATCCGGTTGCGGACGCGTCTGGTTGCTCGTGTACGGCTGCGGCCGGGCCACCGGCGGTTGGGTCGTTGGTGAGGCCGGATCGGTGCCGCTGATCGGCATCTCGGCACGATCCGCGGGCTCGCGCTCGGCCTTGACCGGCTGAGTGACGGGACGATCGAACGACCGGGTTGCCGGCGCACCAGGACGAACGAGGAGTTTATCCTTCCGCTGTGCGAAGGGCTGGGGCGGCTGCACCGGCGCGTGCTGGGCAACGACCTGCCGATTAATGATTGCCCGGGGAGGCGCCACGGCGGACGGTTTCCCCGCTCCCAGGACACTGTCCCGCACCGGCTCCAGGCCGCTCATGCGGCTGATCGGTACCTGCTCCAGTTCGCGGGGCTGCAGGGCTACGAGGTTACGGGCCACCGGACGGGCGTTCACGAAGGTGTCGCGCGAAACGGCGGTGACCGCAGCCGCTTGGTTTACTTAACGAATGCCATTGTAGTTGCCGTTCGTCGTGGTGACTGTGTTGTAGACGTTGGTCACCTTCATGTGAACCAGGTCAATGTTACGAACACCCTCGTGAATGTCATTTCTGTCGGTCCGGGCCGAGCGGGGCGTGATGTCGGGGAAGTTCGATTTTCGTGGAGGCTTCCCCTTCGGAGCCTACAAGCTCTATTCGCGCAAGGATGCTCTCTTGCCGCCGGGAAAGGATGTGACCCTGATGGTCATGGCCTTGTCTCCGCCCTATAGCACACAATTGGTCCTCTGCGGCTTGAGCCGGGGCAAGAGGTCTATATCGACATCCCGGTCCCCAAGCCATAGGCTAGACGGAACCGAACCGGCGGTAAGCAGACTGATCTCAAGCCGAGAAACGGAATCAACGGCTACGGCTCAGCTCGCTGCGGCGGGGCCTGACCACTCGCAGGGGTTCGCAGATTTCCTGAATCTGAGAGGTGATGATGGGCGTGCCGTACTCGGGGTGATGAAACTCCAGATGCATGCCGCGGCCGATGTAGCGAAGCTTGAGCATGGAGCCTCCCCACGTCGAGCCGGCGATCGTTACCTGCACTGGTTGCGGACAATACTGCGGGTGTCCCGAAATCAGCGCCGCACCGTCGCCCAGAAGTTGCGCCGTATAGAAGTGATGCCGCGTACGAATATGAAGCACGGTGTCGGCCGGCAGACCTTCGAGAAATACGCCTCCCTCGACTTCGGACTGGACGATGTTGCGATTGACCTCGTCCCCCAGGTTGGGATGCGGCGCGAACATTGAATTACTGTACCGGTGTTGGCGCCGGGTCACAACATGAATATTTGACGGTGCCACGTACTCTGGGGGCTAACCTTTCGTGACCGGCCGCCCCCCCATGGCTCGGCAGTGCGGTCCATGCCGGCCACGGCACGGAATTGTCTCGGGGACCGGGTTTGCGTAGAATCGAGAACCGTCCTGGCTGGAACTCAGTCGCCTGGAGGCTACCATGCCCACCGCCGCGTCTGCCTTGCTCCCGGAAGCTCGACGTCGCTTCTGGATTCGATGGTTCGCCGCTTCGATGTTCTTTCTGCCCGCTATCCTCTGTCCGGACGTGCACGCGCAGACCAGTCCCCCGCCGTCGGACCCGCACGAGATGGTGACCCGTCCACCTCGCACCCTGACCAAACCGGCGGAATCGCGCCCGGGATTTACGCCGTCTACGACTATACGGGCGACACCGATTTTCACAGCCACATTCTGCCCCGACGGATTTCCATATTCGAAGATGGCCGGCCCGCGGTCCAGGTGCACGTGGACAGTCTCGCGGACGCGCCGGATCTTGACCCGAGTCTTTTCGAGCCCACGCAGGAAATGGCGGACACCGGCGGAACGTTCAAGCTGGCATCCCCCAAGCGCTTTCCCATGCGCGTCGATCCAAGCGACGGCGCGACTTCACGTTTTTACCAGCTCGTGATTGTGCACGCCATTCTGGACGCGCAAGACGGTACCGTGATCGATGCCGAACCACTGCAGACCTCCGATCGCAACTTGACCCGCGCCGCCATAGAGTTGGTGAAGAGCAGCGCATTTGAGCCGTCTGGATTTCAGCAGGAAGCCTTCATCCATGTGCAGTTTCACATGCCCGCCGCGAGACCGGGTGGTCCGCCGGTCTCGCACTCTGCGGTGCGCTGGGTGGATTTAGACCGCCGAGCGAGAGTTCGGCTGAACCGGCCGCCGCATGCCGGGAAATAAGCCGCTTGAGCCAGCAGTCGTGCGTCTGTTCTGACGCCAAACGCGTTGCGCATGGGCTAGTATGCTTAGAGAGAGACCGTGACAGCGGGCATCCGGCCTGGAATCTATAACAACCTTGCCTCCAAAGCCTTGCGATCAAGCTCAATCGCAGCGACCGAAGCATCGATTTTGGCCATGAAGAACAATGTCTGGAGAGCGATCATCGAGATCGGGTTCATCATCTTCCTCTTCTACTCTAATCTTTTGATGGGAGAATTCGAGCGCTCAGGAATGGGGCGGGAAAAAGGGTTGGCATGGGCGATCGAGGAGGTTTTTACCGCCACCAATTTTGAGATTGCCATCATCGCCTCGCTCATCGGTTATCTCCTTTTCGAGCATCTTCGAAAGAGGTTCTAGCGCAAGAAACCGCATTGGCCAATGCGGTCAAGCAAATTCGGTACAGATGTACTTGTGCTGCCCATCGCGGATGATCAACACGCGCTGCCGGCATGTTCCTCGGCCACGAATTCGAAGCCGTTATTCGTGGGATCGATCGTGATGAACGAGATGCTGCCGTCGTCATTGTTTGGTGACCCGACCGTGGTTTTCCGTTCGCCGAAATCGAACCTGGTTACGCCGTCCTGTTTGAGCACGGCCAGATCTCCGAGTTCTTTGATGGAATACCGTTTGGCTAAAGTTGCGACGGCTGCGGAAGCTGCAGGCACGACCAGCCGCTCTCGGTTTTTTTTTTACAGCTGCTTCGTGAGTTGCCGCCGCGGCCGCAACGTCACCGACCGATTCCGGCTGGCCCTCGAATACGCCCCAGCAGCATACCCCCGTGATCGGAATTGGTGAATCGTACGGCGCCGACGCCGAACTCCGGTAAAAGTAAAGATTGCTCTTAACGCCCAATGCTGCCCCGTGGCTCACCATCGGAGTGCCGCACTTCCGGTCCACGATTCAGCCGATCCCGTAGTTTGAGTCCTTGCCGAGCGAAATCTGCGGGGCACGACGCAGCAGCAGAGTTTCCGACGAAACCAGTTGCTTGCCATCGGGAAGCTCGCCGAGCGCCAGTTCGAGTTGCATCGCCGGCCGTGGTCCACACCCCAGCGGCGGGACGCGCGGGCACAATCGCCCTATTGGCCACCGACGGCTTGCCATCCCCATCGTCACCATGCGGACTGGCAAAACGCTGGCCTGCTTCGAAGTCGATAGACCCGTGGGCCTTCGTCATTTCTTCAATATGCGCCTGGGTTTTCGACGGGCTTGGCGACCGTCTCTTTGGGCTTCTCGTCGGAGTCAACGGAGAACAACATGTAGTGGTCGAAACTATGCCGCCGATAATATCGGTGTTGACGGAAGTCAAAATAGATCTCCGCACTTTTCGGCAGCCAGATCGAGGTGTTTTTTCTATCGAATCGGATGGGCCCGTACTCTACGACCTGATGCTCGCTGAGGAGCTTAATCTCGGGCATAGGGCGAACCATCTCCGACTCGATGCGCACGATTTGAAATTTGTCCGCGCTAACCCATGCGCGTCCCTTGAGCTTCACGGGATAGACCAGCTTACCGACCTTATAACTGTGCATACGGCTGGGCTTGTCGTCGCGCTGTTTAAAGTACACGACCCAGCTCGCCTGCCCGTGCCAATCCCCAAGGCCTTCGCACTTTATATCGAAGTTATCGCGCATGTGGGGGTGAAATACGAGCGCCAAAGCGGCAAAACCGGTGCTGGCAATCTGGTCGGGATAGCCCTGCAGATCCACCCTGTCGGCGCGGTATTCATCAACCGCCAGGAAGCCCGGTTCGGGTTCAGAAATCGAGGCTACGTAGTTGTACTTCCTCGTCTCCGTGCGAATGGCATTGCCGAATCCATCGACGTTCTGATGAAAGAGGTCTTCGATCGCCGAAAAGCGGGCCACGTCTTCGGCGAGTTCATCGACGTGCTTTCCCGTTTCTTCTGCGATTTTCTCAGACGGGCAGGCGACACCAGGTGCCAGAGCAATTTTAGCTTGATCAATGCCAGGCGGTTGCCAGGATCTCACGGTGAATGCCGGCCCGGCCAGAGCCTGGAGCGGATCGACGCCAGCAAGCCTGGTCTTCCTGTCGTTTTCGATCGACGGCGAGCCGGATGCATGTTCCCTCACCTCGGCAATCAACTGGCGCACCTGCTGAGACACGGGCCGGCTCGGCGATTGCTGCAGGAAAGCTTCGAGCATCTTTATGCCCTGCTCGTCGAGTCTCAAGTCGATCAGCGCCTGGCCGAGAACCAGCCGAGCCGGATTTGCCTCCGCCTTCCCGCGGTCGATTGCAATTTGGGCCTCGTCGCGCGCCCGCTCAAAGCTCCCTTCATGCAAGTACGCATCGGCGAGCAGATTGTGAGGGAGCCAGTCTTCGCGGTCGATCGCGATCACCTGCTGCAGCACCAATCGAGCCGAGACATAGTCCTTCCGCTCCAGATACGACCTCCCCAGAAGAGTCAGGACCTGGGTGTCAAGCGGAGTCAGTCTCGCGGCCGTTCCCAGGTAATTCGCCGCTTTCTCGTAATCCTTCTGCTGAAAAGACAAATATCCCAGCAAGAAATTGATCTGGGCGTTGGTTGGGGCGATTCTGTAAGCCTGATCGAGATGTTTCTGGGCCTCTGTTAGCTTGCGTGACTTGAGTGCCGACACTGCACTTTTCATTTGCTTCCGCGCCCTGGCGGGAAGGGTGCGATCGTCTGCGTCAAGGTTGACCGCCGCAGGGTCACGGTGCAGCACAATGTCGAACTGTTGCAGTTGTGAGCTCCCCGCATTCACCTCCTGGTGCGTGCTGAGGTAGCCGACCGCACTGATCTCGACGTCGTAGTTTCCGAATGGAACGTTGGTAAACGCTCCCGCGGAGTTGTCTTCCGTCGTCTGCCACAACGCGGCTTGGCTTGAAAGGTTCACCATCTTCAGCAAAGCCTGGCGATCGAGAGGAACGGACGTTTTTTCCGCATGCACCTTGAGAACCACTACGCTGGTCCCTGGATCGGTACGGTAAACAACTGTGGGGCGTTCATATAAAGGGCCGGGGATTTGATCGGTGCTCGGTGTCTGACCCATCGCCGGGGCAGCCAGCAGACAGAACACCGCGGGTAGGACCCTCGCGAGCCGGATTGCGCCTCTTGTCGGATCTTTGCCGTAGAGTGCCATAGCTGGCCGCAACCAAGTCTGCGCGCACCTGGCTATCCGGTCAATCACAATTGCCGCGCCCGGTCGCACCTCGATGTCGTTCTTCGCCACGGCCAACTTCAGGCCTCAAGGCGTCAAGCCACCGGGAAAAGAATTAGGAGGTCCTCGCCTCCAATCGGAGACGTCCCGACTTCGTGGGAGGTTTGCAGCAACTGGTCGGGGTCGTATCTTCGCCCACTCCCTGCCCAGAAGCGATCACTATGCCACTGATGGCAAAGGCTTTAAAGGTCTCGTTGGCAGGCGACGGCCACGATAAACCGATAAACCGACGCATTTGTCGCCCAACTCGGTGCTGCTAATTTGCCACCAAACTCGGAAAACACCCACCGAACGTGCGCGCCATCGCGGTAGACGGCGAGGCAGGAGCGGGCAAGGCAACGTAGCGTGGAAGTCTTTCGTTGCAGCGGGAGGCTGGGGCGTGACGGTAAGTGGTGTTCCCGCGGCGCTTGTCTGCGGGGCCCAACCCAACTGGAAGTTATTTTGACGAAGGGGCACCCTACTATGTGCACCAGATGACGTCGCTGAGCGACATATGGAAAGTCTCCGACCCGAGCAAGGCGAGCGGCAGCCAATTTTTGTATCAATCGCAGGCCATGGTAGCGTTCGCCAACACACCCAATAATAACCTGCACGTCTACGGTGAAGCGGAAACCGGTCGATTCTATTTACCATCGGCAACCTGCAATACCTCTACTACATCGACTAAGACAAGTCGGCCTAACCGGGAGGGAGAGGAGACTGCAAATCATTTCTTCTCCACCCATTTTGAGATATTTTCCGTCTTTCGCCGGTTTAATCCGCTTCACCGGTCCGCTCGTTTAACCGCTCCAACTACTCCGACTTGTCAAGTGATTTGTAGTTATAAACCGTATTTCTACAGTTAGCATTTTTTCAGTTTCGAACATATTTCTCGCTACACCGCGAACGCACCGTTTCCGTTGGGAGAATCCTTAGCTGGTTCGCCGATCTCTGTCCGACCGTCCCTCCGTGCCGCGTAACGACTCAGCCCTTTCAATTCATCGGCACGGTGTTACCACGAAACGTCTATCCAGTCACGGCCGATTCTGACGAGTTATCTAGCTCCCCTTTCCGGAACGCGGGAACCTACTTAATCAAACCGGTCACTGCCCAGCAGGATTACGGTTGAAATCAAGCCTGATTGCGAGAGTTGATTTTCCCGTCCTTTGCGCCAGCCGTATAACGCGAATGCATGACATTGTATTTACTGCGTGTGTTTGGCAGCCATCCAATGTCCTCGATCTGACGGTTCAATGTTCTGGCGGCAGAAATTAAAGAACGGCTCACCATGCGCGAGGACTTTATTCATTGGCTGTGCCGTATTCCTGTTCGCAGGGTTCGCCATCTCCCATGCGCCCACCAGTGGAACCTCTTTGGATGATATTCCTACTCCAAAGCCGACTGGCTCGGCGACTGCGGAAGGTTAACCAAAACCGGACATTTCACTTGCTACGAGAAGCGGGAATTTTGACTTGCCAAGAGCGCTGATCCATGGGTGTGCGACATAAAAGTGCAAATCAAGCGGCTCGTCGAGCCCCCCAATAGTCCTCGAAGCGACCGCTGAGCCGACAGCAACGGAGAGCGATGATGGCGTTGGCGCCGCGGACGGTCCAGAACATGCCGGATTGCTTGAGGCGGCTGCCAATCACAGTCTTGCAACCTGCCTCAATCACGCCCGAACCAACGAAGAGATGCTGGCGACGGAACTCGGGGTAACGCATGCGCTCGGCATTGCGTTGGAAGTAGGCGGCGGCTTTGCGAATGGTTTCGGTGAGTTCGGGCGAAGAGGTCTCGAGGGAACCGAGATAGTGGACCAGTTTTTCGATTTTCCCGTCGTCGAGTTTGGGCTGATGGCGCAAGATCCACTGTCTCTGGTGGGCATCCTCGCCCGGGTAAAGGAGACGAGCCAGGTCCCAGAGATGCTGACGAGCGTGGAATAGATCCACGATCTGAATGGCCCCGGGAAAGTGCAGATCGGCGAGGTTCCAGATCCATTCGGCGCCATCGCCGAGGATCACTTTCTTGTGGGCGCGGCTCCAGCCGCGACGGCAGGCTTCGGCATACAGACGTTGGCCAAACTCCTCGGCAGTCTCGATAGCCCCGGTGTAGGTGGTCGAGTCCGGGTCGCGAATGGCAAAGCCTTCCTGGTCGTAGCCGGTTTGGGTAAAGACGCATCCCTTACGGACTGCGGTCCATAAGGGATGTAATGCGCTCTGTATTCTTATGTGGTCCCGAATAGCATGGTCGCAACAGATCCGCAATCCTGGATAGAAGATTAGCCGATGTTGTAGAGGATCGATGTGCGCATAATCATGACGTTTCTCCGACTCATTCTCGAATCGACAGGCATCGAGGAAAGGCCTCACGTTGTTGTGGCCGGTTGCCAGAAAAAGAGCAGCCAGTGGCTGCCATTTGATGAACAGCCGATTCAGCGGTGCTTGTTGCGCTGGTCGCGTTTAATGCGCTTCCAGGGAGACCTCCCTACTATTTCCCTCACGAGCCGCCTGATGAAAGATCACCATTGTTGTTATTGTCAGGAAGTCTTTCAGCCCTCTCCGTATCATCCGCACCAACTTGCTTGCAGCCAGGCAGCATGCCAGCGCCAACGCCGCCGTGATTATCACCGGCAGAAGGTCGCCTCTGACCCGGTTTATCGGCAAGTTTGCCTGGAAAGTCCTCGGAAGTGGCGCGAGGCACACGCGGAGTACTGGAAGCAGTATCGCCAGGACCACCCACAGCAGGTGGAACAAAATCGTCTACGACAACGCTGGCGGGACGAAAAACGCCGGCTGGTGAATCTTGCAAACAACACCTTAGCTACCTGCAAGGCATTGAATACTCAGTCATTTTGTCCCCTTGGGCTGGCCTCCACAGCTTCTTGCAAACAACATCCCTCTGGTGTCGCCTCTGCTGCGGACCTATAAAGCCACCATGCTTTCAAAGTTCTTCGCATCGCACACACGCATTGAGGCACTTCGTGAAGGTCCTGATGGATCCCTCTTGGAAAGTTTTGCTCGATCTTTATCGGAGGCAGGCTATGCCATGAGCACCAGTCGCGCCCATCTCCGAGCGGCGGAACACTTTATCCATTGGATCCACCGGAACGGCAAATCGCTGAGCGAGTCAAACGAGCAAGTTCTTGCACAATTTGACAGTCACTTGAGGCGATGCCGATGCCAGCATTACGGCCATGCGAAACAGAAAGCTGTGATCCACGGTACGTGCCTATTCATGAGTCATCTGCGCGATCTCGGGGTCACCGCCGCCGCTGCCCCAAAGAACCCGGAGGATCCGGATCTGTTGTTGGCATTCAGGCAGTGGATGCGGCAGCAACGGGGTACCGGGGATGCGACCCTTTCTAACTACAGCTTTAACCTTCGCGAGTTGCTCGAGCGCTTTGGAAAACCAATGCAGTTCGATGCCAGCATGTTACGAGGACTCATTTTAGAGAAGAGTCATTCCTGCGGCTGGGCGGCGGCCAAGGCGTCCACTACTGCACTTCGCATGTTCCTGCGCTTCCTGGTCGCCAATGGCAGGTGCGCGGTGGGATTAGAGGCAGCCATTCCGACCCTGGCTCACTGGCGGTTGGCCACTCTGCCTCGCTACCTGCAACCCGAAGAGGTCGAACGCCTAATTGCATCGTGCGATCGATCATCACCCGTGGGCCGCCGGAACCGAGCGATTTTGCTGCTGCTGGCCCGACTGGGTCTTCGGGCGGGCGATATCACGCATCTGCGCCTGGGTGACATTGACTGGAAGAGCGCATCCATTCAGGTTTGTGGTAAGGGACGTCGCCAGACCCAACTGCCGTTGACTCAAGAGATCGGTCAGGCGATCGTCGATTATCTGCAAAATGGCCGGCCGCAGTGCAACGCCGACACGGTTTTTGTGAGCTGCGATGCACCCTTTTGTTCCATAGGTTCTGCTGCGGTCTCAATGATCGTGGTCCGCACACTGCGACGAGCCGGCGTTGTGCGTCCAAGCCGCGGGGCTGCTCATCTGCTGCGGCATTCGGTCGCGACCTCAATGTTGCGGCAAGGCGCAACGCTCGAAGACATCGCAGGCATTCTGCGCCACAGCTCGATTGAGACAACACAGATCTACGCCAAGGTCGATATCGCCGCATTGCAGCAGATTGCGCAACCCTGGCCGGAGGTGGAGCCATGCTGACTCAAGCCGTCGATTCTTATCTGGCTGTACGTCGGGCAGCCGGTTTCATGTTGACGGTCCAAAGCCTTCTGTTGAAAAGCTTCGCCGCGTTCTCCGAGGCGCGAGGACATCATCACATCTCGGCGGACATTGCTATCGAGTGGGCGGGATTGGCACCATCGGCTTCGCAACGTGCCCATCGGCTCGGGATTATCATCCGATTGGCGCGCTATCTCCGCGTCGAGGACCAACACCACGATGTGCCACCATCCGTTTTCGGAGCGGAACGGTGGTTACGCTCAATCCCCTACATTCTGAGTGCCGAGCAGATTCGACAACTCATCACAGCAGCCCGGCAGCCGGAAAAGACAACCCTGCAGCCAGCAACCTATAGCACGCTGTTCTCTCTGCTGGCCTGCACCGGGCTGCGGGTGTCGGAGGCGACTCGGCTGCGTTTCGAGGACATCACGCCCGATGGTCTATTGATCCGTAGTACTAAATTCCGCAAGAGCCGTCTCGTCCCACTGCACGAGACAGCACGAACTGCGCTGGAACGGTACCTCCAGCAGCGACGTCCCTATGCTCCCTTTGCTGATCAGGTACATCTATTCGTGTCGTTGCGAAGAAAACCGCTCCGACCAACCGATGTGGACAAGGTATTCCGCGCGGCGGTGAAGCGAGTCGGATTGCCACCTGGCCGCGGCCGGGTTCGTCCCACGCCCCACTCCTTGCGCCATACTTTTGCCGTCAGAGCCCTAGAGACCTGCCCTGATGGGCGAGATGCCATCACCAAACACATGTTGGCGCTGTCGACTTACTTAGGTCACAGCAAGGTTGCCCACACCTATTGGTATCTGGAAGCGGTACCGGAGCTGATGCGAGACATTGCTGAGTGCACCGAACGCTTTGTCATAGGAGGGCAATCATGATCGCCTTGGCACCACATATCACCGCCTTCTTCGAGCAGCGCCTGCCCATCGAACTTCATGCTAGCGAGTGCACACGGGACTCCTATGCGTATGCGTTCCAGCTGCTTTTGGCCTTCGCCAGCAAGCGCCTCAACATGGCGCCATCCCAGTTGGCATTGGAGCAAATCGACGCACCGCTGGTGCTCGAGTTCCTGAACGACTTGGAAACTACACGCAGCAATGGGCCCAGTTCTCGAAATGCCCGATTGGCCGCAGTCAAATCCTTCATGCATTTTGTAGAATATCGTGCCCCGTCGGCCATCGAGCAGATACGGCGCGTCCTCGCGATTCCCGCCAAGAAAGCGGAATCACGTCTGGTCAGACATCTAACGCGTGAAGAAGTTCAGGCCATTTTGGACGCACCGGACCCGACCGAACGAGATGGCATACGCGATCGTGCCATGCTGCACCTCTGCTACGCCGGAGGCTTACGCGCCTCGGAATTGATTGCTGTCCGTATGGATGACGTGCAGTTCCAGCCGCAGGCCAATGTCCTGGTCCATGGCAAAGGTCGCAAGGAACGGTGCCTGCCCTTGTGGAAGACTACGACGGCGGCTCTTCGAGCGTGGTTGGCGGTGAGGGGAACTGCGCCAGTACCCGAACTGTTTGTCAGTAGCCGCGGTGAATCCTTGACTCGCTCTGGCTTCAAATACGTTCTGCGTAAACATGTTCGAGCAGCGAGTCAGCATTGCCCTTCACTGGCAATCAAGCGCGTATCCCCGCACGTGTTGCGACACACCTGCGCCTTGACCCTTTTACAGGCGACCAAAGACCTGCGAAAGGTCTCACTCTGGCTGGGCCATGCTCGCATGCAAACAACGGAGATCTACACGCGGGCGGATCCGTCGGTGAAACTGGAAGTCTTGGAATCGGTGGTGCCTCCGAAGCTGCGATCGGGGCGTTTCAAAGCCAGCGACAAGCTGATCGAATCCCTGCAGTCGCTGTCAGTTATGCGGAGCAAAAACGCGCCAAAATGACCGGTCGGTAAAGTTCAAATGAAGGGAGTCTGCATAACAGTATGCAGCGCATTACATCCCAGTTTGACTTCCCGGGTATGAGCGGGCTGGCCGTCGATCTTGCCCGGTCGCTGTTCGGTCTCGGCGCGCACCATGGGCACGCCGGTGCCATCGAGCTCGACATAGAGCACGGGAAGGGGGGGACCGATGGGGAGGGGGAGATCCAGTTGCTGGGCCTGCTTCGTTTCCTCCTGCTGGCGGGCAGCGATGTCGGCGCCGATCGCCTCCGCCGTGCGTTCGACGGCTTTGGTGGTGACCTCTAAGCCGGCCAACCATTTCATCTGTTCGCGTCCGTGGTCGAAGGCAGCATCGTGACCGACGACGGCTAACATCCGACGTACCCCGGGAGACAGTTCGGTGTTTTCCACATCCAGTTGGACATCGGCGGGAAACTGGCCGTGTTGGCAGTGCGCACAGAGGAAGTAGGGACGCAGGAGATCGGCGGAGCCGACCGCGGTGAGGATGGTTTTGGCGCGTAAGCCACGATAGACGGCGGTGTGGCCACAAGGACAGGGGCGGGTTCGCTGTTCCGGTTCCGGCGGATCGTAGCGCAACAGTTCCGTTAAGGCCGCGGCCCCAGCTTGGTGCAGGGCCGAACGAATCGCCATCTCCACGGCTTCTAAGTCCAGCTTGCCGTGTTGCCGACGTTCGCGAAACAGGAGCGCCAGCAGATGTTCGACTTCGCGGGCTACTTCCTGCTGGATCGCTTCCGTCGTTTTTTTTCCTGGGGCGTGGACTCCGTTTCGGAACTCGGCCGCAAGCGGCAGAGCGTGCTGTTGACCTCGACAAAGTCACGGCTCAACTGCTGCCATTTTCGGTACTCCTCAATCTCCAGCTCTGCTTTGCGTCGTGCCGCCAGACTGGCAAAGGACTCGGTGACGGTTTTGCCATGAGTCTTGTAGGTCAGGCGGAAGTTGGGGCCATGGCCGGCGTCTCCGGGCCGGTGGCAGTGGCAGGTGGGATTGCCACAGCGGCCGCTGGTGGTGGTGATCGAACCGGGTCGAAAATCGCGCAGTTGAGCGATCTTGCGGAGCAAACTGGCCTTCTGATTCTCGAGGTCGGGCAACGACACAGGCATAATGTCCCTCCTGTACCGAGCGTATCACATACGCTAGGTACAGGGGCACAAAAAAGAACAACCTCACTTCTTAAACTTCTATGTCGCGCACCCCTGATCCATTTTGTGCTTGACTTCGTGCCAGAACTTGTTGTATTTTCCCTTCCACTTCTGACGATGATGTCGCCACAGGGGTCATTGTCAGCCCCTCCCTCGACAACTTGCTTGTTTCTGAACGTGCCTCGCTACTGTGGGTGGGATGGTGTGCGATGTTGCATGTTTGGCCTCGAGGGGACTTCTTAGTTAGCCTGGATCTGTTCTCGTCAGACTCGGCATATCTTCGTCGATTGGGCGTTATATCCAGGACCGAGGTCGAGAAAGGAAGACCCGCAAATGCCAATCTCTCGTCTCTTCATTAACATTTTTCGGTTAGAGTCTCCCTCCTTCCAGAAAAATGATATCTCATGCGTCGTGAACTCTCGCTCGCATACTATGGAGATGTTCTCCTAGCGCCCGACAGGTTTGCCATGTGCACCAGGATTGGTTCGATGCTCTACTCCGCTGTTGAATCTCGGTGTTGTTTGGCCTTTCGCATCCATTTTGCAAACCAACCTCAATTGTCAACCCAGGAATTCGTAAGTTTAGAGAGGACAAAGATGAAAGCATTGCGCGCATTAACTTTGGCGTGTGTGGTTTTTCTGGTCGGGCTTGGCATCGTCAGCGCCCAGACCTTGACTAAGACCACCAATCAACCAACCTGGACGGCAAGCATTGCCTCGACCCAATCCCACGCGCTGACGGGCATTGTCAAGTCCTATCCGGCGCATGACCTGCCAGTGACGGGAGACCGCAACAAAACGGCCAAGATGTTCCCCCAGCTCGTGGCTAATCCGATTCCCTTGTGGACTTACAATGTAACCGGTTACGACGGCAACCCCTATTCGGGGACGATCATCGGCCTTAGCCCGTACAACCATGGTAAGACGACCACCACAATTCCGACGCAGCTCATTCCCCTGGTGATCACCATCACCGACTCTAACGGCACGGTGATTTACGACCCGACGGCCGCCGATCCGTGCGTGCCCGGACACACCGGTATCGACATTATTGCGAATTCGCCGATCTTCACGGACACCTCCTGGACCATGAATGGCGTGGACGCCGGCACCACGCAGTACGAAGACGCTGACGTGCGCACCGAATTCTGGTCACTTGTAGGAGGTACCCCGTATCACCTGGCACTTCAGGAGGCCACTCTGTCGTCTCAGGCATTATCGTTCGGTACGGGTGCGAAGTACCCTGGGAGCAACTTTCCTGTTTCCGAGACTAACGCATGCGAGGAAATTGGTGTCGTCAATGTAAATAACATGATCACCGCCGTTGAGGCTCTGATCACAGGGCCGCTCGCCGGAACCGTAAACATTGGGACTAATCCGCTGTTCCTGACCAAAAACGTAGTCATGGCGGACCCAGGAACAAATCTCTTCGCCAATTGCTGCATCCTGGGATTCCACGACGCCATTAGGGTTGGCCCAAACCTTCAGCTCTTTAGCCCCTTCGAAGTGGATACTGCTCAAGCCTTTGGACCTGGGTTCACAGATGTGATCGCGCACGAGGTAGGCGAAGGCATCCACGACCCAGACGGCTCTAATCCCACGCCGCCATGGGGAAACGAGGGCCAGACCGTCGGCACCTGCCAGGACAATTTCGAAGTCGGAGACCCACTGAGTATTGGATTCGGAACTCCGAGCAATGAATGGGTCCTTACCGGAGCGAATGGCCTTACCTACGATCTGCAGGAGTTGGCGTTCTTTAACTGGTTCTACGGCAACCCCAATCTGGCGGAGTCTGGACACTATTCCAACCATGGAACCTTCACGGGCTACGCGATTGCGTGTCCTCCCGGCGGCACGAACTAACTAGCCGTCCATCGAACCGGTGACAAGACACTCTCAAGGAGAATTTAAATGTCGAAAGCTTTTCGTTGTAGCCAATTCATCTACGTGATGGCTATGCTCTTGTTGGCCGCGACCGCCGCCTGGGCCGACAATGTTGTCAAGGTGACCAGTCAATCCGGCCTGAGCCCGGACTCCTCGATCAGCTGGACTCAGTTGGGCGCCGATCAGACCTTGCTTCCCGCCAGCTTCAGCGTAACTTCGAATAAAGGATTGAGCGCAACCGTAACTCTAGCCGGCGCGAACAATGTCGTCTCGGTGGTCTGCTCGGCCGCCCCACCCCTATCCACAAACTGCAGTTGGAACGGCACCGGTTTCACGGCCGGCGACTCATTGCTCTGGGCAGTCAATGCCTGGACCGGAGGCAACGGCCCACTGACGCTGACCTTTGCCTCTGGAATCGTGGGCGCGGGCGCGCTTATCCAGTCCGATGTACCCGGGCAGTTCACCGCCAGCATTCAGGCATTCAATGGCACGACCTCGCTCGGCACATTCACCGAACAGAGCGACTCGGCGGGCGATGCCCTGTACCTCGGCGTAAAAGACGACACCGGAGCCAACATCACGTCGGTTGTATACAGTCTTACGGCGTGCGCGGGAAGTTGTGCCGATTTCGCCGTTGATGGGGTTGATTTAGCCACGTCCGGGGGGGCTCAGAATTTTTCTTTATCGGCCAATCCGAACAGCGTGACCATCACCCAGGGCAGCAGCGGCACGAGCACCATCACTATCACTCCGGCGAACGGCTTTAGCGGCAGCGTTACTCTTTCTGCATCGGGTCTGCCGAGCGGCGTGACGGCGGCTTTCGTTCCGAATCCCGCCACCACAACCAGCACGCTGACCATGACGGCCACGGCCACAGCGGCAACGGGCACCGTCACGGTGACAATCACTGGCGTGTCGGGTTCTTTGACCAATACCACAACGCTAAGCCTCACCGTGAATGCCAGTGGCGGCAGTCCAGCCGTCACTCTAACACCAGCGTCTTTAGCGTTTGGCAACGAAATCGTGGATGCGACCAGCGCTGCGAAGAGCGTTACTCTCAAAAACTCCGGAACCGCGACGCTGAACATCTCCAGCATCGCTGCCAGCGGTGATTTCGCTCTAAAAACAAGCAAGTCGCCCTGTGGCAGCACCCTGGCCGCGGGAAAGACTTGCATTATCTCCGCCACCTTCACTCCGAAGGCACTCGGAGCACGGACCGGGGACATTACGATTACCGACAACGCGCCGAACAGCCCACAGACGGTGCCACTGACCGGCACCGGCACCGCTCAGGCAACGTTGACCCCTACCAGTGCGACCTACGCCGCGCAAAAAGTGGGGACGACCAGCCCAGCCAAGGTGTTCACCCTGTCCAACAAGCAAAGCGTGGCGCTTACCGGCATCGCCATCTCGACGACCGGAGAATTCAGCGTCTCCGCGAAGACCTGCACGGCGAGTCTGGCCGCCAAGTCCAAGTGCACGATCAGCGTGGTTTTCGAGCCCACTGGGACAGGCGCGTTGACGGGGACATTGCAAGTGACCGACAGCGCTTTCGGGAGCCCGCAGACTTCAGATCTAAAGGGCACCGGCAAGGCAGCCAGCAAGTAGAAACTTCCGTTTGTCCTTAACCATCCCCGCAGCAATGCGGGGCTTTTTTGAAATTCGGGCCTGGTCCGGCTGCGAAAAGCCGGTGCCGGGGGGAACGACGAGACATTGGCATCAAACCCGCTTCGGATCAGCTGGCGTAACCGTGCGCCGTGAACAGACGCTGGACTTCAGCCGGAGTAGCTCGGACTCGGGGAACTGGCTTGCTTGACCGCCACTCTGAGCCTTCAACCACCACGGCTCTTATTGCCAACCAGTGGGGTGATCTTCCTCACGCGAACCGTTTTTCCGCAAACTCATGGCGAAGGGGTCCGCCTAAGAAGAGGGCGCGTGTCTATGATGTGGTATTTGCATATGTTCCGCCCTACCCGCACCCGGACGGTGGTGTGGTCCTTATCGATCTGCGCCGGGTAGGACTTTCCGACTTCAGCATCGGCGCACCAATCTGGTGAGATGTACACTGTTCGCTCGACTTGTATCTCCGTCACGAGATCGCCAACGTTTTTACCGCGTGCAACGTCGACGTGTGCGAGCAACGGGTAGACAGCGGAGGCAATGACCAGTGTCCAAAATGTCATAATCGCTACTGCCGGCATTCGCATTATACGCAGGCTTAAAGAATCGCCTCCAGATGGATGGGGAGCTTTTCGAGAGTCGTTGCCACGGCTGCAACCGCCCTCCTTTTGACGACACGAATCTCTACAGCCGCCGGCCGAAGTCCCCAATTACCATTGCAGCGGTCCGCCCGCACATCTGCGAGTTCGGCGACGTGCCATTTGGACTGAATCGAATCTGTGAGGCGTTAGACGCGAGTGCACTGTTGATACGTGGACAATTTACGTGGAATCGATGAAGCCTTTGGGAGGCGGTCAAGCCCACCGCGTAGGCTTTGGAACTAGCGGTCAAAATGGATCCTGGCTTGACTAGCTAAAGCCTGTCGCAAAACTGGGGGCTCAACCCCTGGATCGACGCGGGCTGGGGAACTGGCCGGGTGGCGATTCTCACAGTTTTGCCCTGCAGTTGAGGGCGCGAATCGGTAGCTACGCTCCCCTCTGTTGGGGCGAAAATTCTCAAACTTTTTCCGGGTTTTCAAAGATTTCCCTTGACTTCCCCTTAGCTTACTCGATATACTCGGTTACGATGATCGCCCCCACCCAACGCCAATCCCTCCTCTTCTTCACCTTCTTCACCCCCTTGGCTCATCAAATCGCTCTCCTCAAAGACGACTTACTCGACCCCGTTGATCACTTACTCGACGACGACCAACTCGTCGATCGGGTACGCACCTGCCTGATTTGCCGCCACCCCAACTCCTCTCGCACCGGCCGCCCCGGCATCGCTCCCGATCGCCTCCTCCGCTGTTGCGTCCTCAAGCACATGAAGAGTTGGAGTTTCCGCGAACTCGAACGGGAACTGCGCAGCCATCTCCTTTATCGTCGCTTCACCCACTACGACGCCGATCCCACCCCGACCATTCGGTCTTCAGCCGCACCTTCGCCTTGCTCGGTCCCGAGGTCACCGAGCAGGTGTTGCGCCGGGTCGTTGGCATCGCCCGCGAACAGGGAGTCGCGCCGGGAAAGCGATTTCGCGTGGACAGCACGGTAATGGAAAGCAACGTGCACTATCCCACCGACAGTTCCTTGCTGGGAGACTCCATGCGCGTGCTCACCCGCAGCTTGCGCAAGATCGCCGCGGAGTGCAAAGAGGGAGCGGTGGAAGTCATCGCACACTCCCGCGCGATCAAGTATCGCCTGCTCGAGATCAGCCGCGCCGCCAAGTCGAAGACCGAGACCGGCCGCGCGCGCATGCGCGCCAGCTACCAGAAACGTCTGGGCCTGACGCGCAGTGTGGTGCGGCAGTCGCAGCAGATCATGGAGCGGCTGAAGAAGGGACGGCTTCCGGTGGTGGGCAGCCGGTTGGCGGTGTTCCGACAGATGGCGCGGTTGGAGCAGTTTCTGCCGCTGGCGCAGAAGGTCATCCGTCAGACCAAGGACCGGGTGGTGCTGGGCAAAGAGGCGGGAGAGAAAGTCCTGAGTTTGTTCGAGCCCCATACCCAGGTGATCCGCAAAGGCAAGGCCCACAAGCCCAACGAGTTTGGCCGCCTGGTGCGATTGGACGAAGTGGAGAACGGCATCGTGAGCGGCTGCGAGGTGGTACCGGGCAACCAGGCGGATACCGAGTCCTGGCTGCCAGCGCTCCGACGTCACCAGGAGTGCTTTGGGAAACCCCCGGAGATGGCCGCCGCCGACCGCGGCTTCTTCTCCGCCCAGAACGAACGCAAAGCCGAGACCATGGGGGTGAAGCACGTGGTTCTGCCGGCACGCGGACAACTGGGGGAGAAGCGGGCGAAACGACAGAAGGAGCGCTGGTTTCGCCGCGGCCTGCACTTCCGCGCCGGATGCGAAGCGACGGTCGCCCATTTGAAGCATGGCTTCTCCCTGCTCCGCGCCAGGTACAAAGGGGAGCGTGGTTTCCAGCGCTACGTGGGCTGGAGCATCATCAGCAAGAACCTTTTCTCGATTGCGCGTTACCACGAATACCAGAAGCGGCAACCACCCGTGAAGGAGCAGGCAGCATGTCCCAGTCAACCGGATCCGCAGCGCAACGGCGTCGCTTGCTCGGCCAGATCGAGCGTCTGGCCGAAATCGCCATCTTCGGCACGTTGTCAGAAACCTATCGCACCTGCGGCCGCGCCGGCTGCCATTGCCAGAGCGGAGGACCCAAGCACGGGCCCCACTTGCAGATCAGCTACCGCGGCGAGAAAGGCAAGACCACCGGCTACTATGTGCCCAAAGAGGCCGAAGCGGCCACGCGAGAAGGAGTAGCGGCCTGGCAGGAACTGCAATCCGGCTTGCGGGAATTGGCGGAGATGAACAAGGAGCGCAACTTGCAGCAAGCGCGCGCGGGCGACGCCTCATGAAGCGCTATGCCCCATGGCTCTTCGTCGCATTCGTCCTTGCCCTCGCTCTGGGCCTCTGTCCGGATCGGCCTCCGCGTGGGTTCCTCGACTCGCCGATCGGACAAGCGTCTTACTTTGGACCTATCTCGGCCCTTGGTTCCGGCAGTCGCAGTTATGGTTCCTGCTGTCAAGCCGGCTAAGTTCTGGTTGCACCTGGAAGCAAGACGGAGTCGGTCCGGCCCCAACGAATCTCCTCCTCTACGTTCCCTCTTCTCCTTTGACCCTGCGTCGCTGCGCGCAGATGATACCGGTCCGCCGTGGATCGATCTGCGCGGGCCCCCGGTGTTGGTTCAAGCGGCCCGCGGTTGCAGTTGCAAGGCCCGGCGGGCCCGCCAGCGGCCCCCCAAAGGGGGGGACACTACCCCCCGAACCCGCGAAAACCGGGGCTCCCGCAAGAATCGGGGTTTTGCAACATGTAATTTTTACGACAGGCTTTAGCTAGTGGCCCGGTCCATCCACGCCCCGCACTACCAATGCAAAGAAATTGACTGGCTTTCCAGATCGACTAAGCGCGATGGCTCGCGACAGGAAGGCTTTTTCTGCAGCCCCCGGACGATGAAGGCTTCGAATGGACATCGTGTTCGCGATCCGCAGACTGCTTAATCTTCAACTCTTGAACGCACGTCATTCCAGGTCGTGGGCGGCCGCAGAAACGAAAGCGCCCCAGACTCAATGAGTCACGGGACGCCCGGTTGAACAGCCCTCCCCCGAAAACTGCTCGATTTCAGGTTACGTCCTGCCCCGCAGCGTGGGAATGGCTCCAACAGGACTCGAGTTCGCAGTATCGATTACGGATGGGCCATTGGCCCTGCTTTGCTTATGGGTGACAATCAAGTACACACATGGAATCAACCTCAGATTCTTCTGAAGCTTTGCCAGGAAGTCACACCGGCATGTCGCGATCGGCATCATTGCCACCTCGCGATTCACCGCTGACCACGATTTTCGCAGGTCAATACGTGAGTTCTTTGATGCTGGAAACAATCAGGTACCTCAACCTATCGTATAGCGATTTGGCTCTGCAGATGTTCCTTCCCGAGATGGTGCTGCGCGATGCCGTCGAGGGAAAGATGGGGCTGACACGCGGACAATGGGTCAGACTTGGCAAAAGGCTAGAATTACCAACAACGTACGAGCTGCGACCCGGCGAACGCGATGGCGCTCCTTGCTGGGAAGTCTGTTTCCCGCCGGTTCACGTCAGAACCGATGAACGGATGTGAGTTTTCGCTAGACCTGGGTGGTCTGTGGCGCTGCAGACGCGCACACTCACTCCGAATAGCCGTCGTCGGTTTGGTCATCTTCTTCGTCATCATCCTCGTCTTTTTTGTCCTCTTCCTCTTCTTCTTCCTCCTCATCGTCGGGCTTTTGGCGAAGGAGGATATCGGCGGCTCGGATCGAATGATCCGGAGGGTATGAATCGGGGCATTCTGGATGCATAGTGGTCATGCAGAAATGGTACGCCTTGTACCGCTCGGTGCTGTATTTCTTTGGCTGGGACGAAAGGGAAATCGCGAGGCGCGAGCGGAACGAGGACGCACAAGGCGGCGCTCCCGGCCCCCTCAAGGGACGCAGTCGCTCACTCTACCCAAACACCCAAACTCTGCCGAATCGCCTCAGCAGAGGACACAATGGGACGGAACGAAACGACAGGCATGAGTGTGGGCACCCTCGTCAGCAAACTCTCTGAAATGTCGCGGTGTTTACTGGGGTTTGACGTGGTTGGAAGAGCAGGTTGAGCGGGTCAAGATCCGCCGTGTCTTGTCCGCTCAAACAACACCTGTTTGTGGGTGACAGAAGGGTAGTCCTTTTGCCTCTTAAATTCAGATGCTTCCGAAGCTAACAGCGGATGGGGATTTTGGCCAGGATTGGCGGCGCGCTGACGAAGTGAACGCGCGGCTCACTCGTCGGCGGCAAATTTCCCGGCACGTTCTGGTCAGCGATGCCCGTTTCGATAGAATGTCGCCGGTGACCAAGCTGGACCGGGGCCTTCATCTCCCCGAGCGTTTAGTCTCGGCCAAGGGAAAAGACGAGCGTATACTAACGCTTCTTCTGAAAGATCGCTCGGGCAAATTGTGAGGCGATTAAAACTGTGCCTAAATCGCGTCTTTTTCTTGTCGTAATTGGATTCTTGGTGGGAATAAACCTAGCAACAGCGGCTCAGTCTACGCGAACCGCACCTCCTGCTGCCGTTCCGGCGTCTGGGGTTCACGCTCCCGAGGCCGAGGGCCTCTACAACCCAATCGCCGATCCCAAAGCGATCGTCGAATTCGGCCACGCACGCTTCACCGTCCTGACGCCACAACTCATCAGGATGGAATGGTCTGCCAACGGAAAATTCGAAGACCATGCTTCGTTGGTCTTCCTCAATCGGCGTGTGCCGGTGCCGAAGTTCGAAAAATCGATTTCAACCGACGGTCATAACACGCTGACCATCGTGACCGATGCGCTGAAGTTGACCTATACGGCAATGCCCGATGGCAAACCGCTTCCACCGGACACCCCCGGTTTCACGGCCGAAACCTTGGAAGTCAGCCTCACCGTGGGAGACAAACAAGTTAGGTGGTATCCCTTCCAGACCGACCCTGACAACTTGCTGGGCACGGCCCGCACCCTTGACGGAGCGCGCGGCGCCCAGCTCCGCGAGCCTCTCGATCCGGGCTTGGTCTCCCGCTCCGGCTGGGCTGTGATCGACGACACCACCCGCCCGTTATTCGATTCGACCGACTTCACTTTTCACGGTGGCGAGAAAAGCTCGTGGCCGTGGGCCATCGAGCGTCCCGCCACTGAGAAGCCCGGGTCGTATACTGACTGGTACTTCTTCGGCTACGGCCACAACTATCGCAAGGCGCTAGGCGACTACGTCCGCGTCGCCGGCCGCATCCCCCTGCCGCCCCGCTACGCCTTCGGCGCATGGTGGTCCCGCTACTGGGACTACTCAGACCAGGAGATCGACGAACTCGTCAAGGGATTCCATGAGAGTAACGTCCCTCTCGACGTCATCGACCTCGACACAGCCTGGCATCTCAGCGAACCCCAACTTAAGCCGCTCGGCGAGGTCGACCAATCGGGGCAGACCGGCGACCCGATTGGCTGGACCGGCTACACCTGGAATAATTTCCTCTTTCCCGCCCCCGATCAATTTCTGAAGAAGCTCCACGAACAAGGACTGAAGGTCGCGCTCATCCTGCATGCCGCGGCCGGGGTTGAGCCCTGGGAAAAAGCCTATCCCGAGATGGCACGCGCCATGGGCATTGATCCCGCGTCCCGCAAATACGTTCCCTTCAACCTGACCGACAAGAAATTCGCCGTCAATTACATGGATTTGCTGCACCATCCGCTCGAAAAGCAGGGCATCGATTTCTGGTGGCTGGACTGGTGGTGGCGCGACTGGCAGCCCAATCAAACAACTTCCATACCCGACGTAAGGCCCACCTGGTGGCTAAACTATGTCCACTTCACCGACCAGCAGCGCGAGGGCAAACGCCCGCTGATCCTCCACCGTTGGGGTGGCCTCGGCAACCACCGCTACCAGATCGGCTTTTCCGGGGACACCACCTCGTCTTGGGAGCAGCTCGGCTTCCAGTTCTGGTTTACTGCCACGGCGGCCAACGTCGGGTACGCCTATTGGAGCCACGACATCGGTGGTCACCTTCCCGGCGGCGTCGATCCCGAGCTCTACACCCGCTGGGTCCAGTTCGGCGGATTCAGTCCTATCCTTCGCACCCACACCACTAAGAACCCCGATGCCGAGCGCCGGCCCTGGGCCTACCCGGAGCCTTACTCTGATATTCTCCGCTCCGCCTATCAGCTTCGCTACGCCCTCGAGCCTTATACCTACACCGAAGCCCGGAAAACCTTCGACACCGGCATCGCTTTCTACCGTCCTCTCTATTACGACTGGCCCGATGCCGACGCAGCCTACACCAGCAAAGGCGAATATGTTTTCGGCGATCAGATTCTGGCTGCGCCCGTAGCCACTGCCGCCGACAAGATCACCGGCCTTTCTGCTGAAAATGTCTGGCTGCCGAAGGGCGAATGGTTTGAGTGGCCAACCGGCAAACAGTTCAGGGTCGCGGACGAAGCCGGCAGCAGCTTCTCCCGCAACTTTTCGATTGACCAGGTTCCGGTTTATCTTCGTGCGGGTGCCATCGTGCCCATGCAACCGCCGATGCGCTACACCGGCGAAAAGCCTGTCGATCCGCTCATCGTGAATGTATGGCCGCTCCAGCCCGCCACCAGTTCCACCTATTCCGTCTACGAGGACTCAGGCGTAGCCGTTGAATACCAGCGAGGCGCCTTCACCCACACACCCGTCAAGGCCACTCAGTCAGGGCATACGCTCCGAGTAGAGATCGGTCCCGTCCAAGGCAGGTTTCCCGGTATGCTGCTGGCGCGCGCCTATGAGCTGCGCCTGCCAGCGGATTGGCCGCCCGCTGCAGTCACCGTCAATGGAGCACTGGTGAAACGCGCTGCCTCACCCGGCGAGAGAGGCTGGTCTTTTATCGGCAACACCCTCACCACGATTATCCCTGTCCCGTCGGAAAACGTCGCGGCGAAAGTCACGATCGAAGTTCGCCGGGCCGCCGGCCTCACCGCACGCCGCAACGAACTCGATGGTTTCGCCGGCCGCATGACCCGCTTGCGCGCGGCTTACGACGCGCTACAGCAAACCTCGCCTGTCTCCGCTTCGCCTGATCTGCTCGTCGAGGCTATGCAATCCGGCAACCGGCTCGGCTACCACCCCGAGCGCGCGGTAGAAGAGGTCGAGCACTTCCACGAGGTGCTGCCCAAGGCGCAGGCTGCCGTCGCTGCTTTGGACGTGTCTTTCAACAAGCGCCTCGCCGACCTAGTCGAACGACAGTCTGCCACTCTGTCCGCCGCCGAGGTGGAAGCCCAGAAGCAGCGCCGGCTCGACCTTTTTCACCGTGCCCAGAAACTGGTTGTCGAAGCACAGAACTGAAGGCTTCATAAAATCTCCCAGCCAATTCGCGGCCTGGCGAGTGGGTGGTGATCTCGGGGGCGGGCGGCGGGTTAGGCCACGTTGCGATCCAGTATGCCAAGGCTATGGGGCTGCATGTGGCGGCCGTGGACCTGGGGCCGGAATAGGCAGCACTGGCACGAAGGCTCGGAGCCGGTATTGCGATCGATGGCAAGACACAAGATCCGCCCATCGTAGAGATCGTTGGCAAGGGATCAGCCGAAGCGCGAACGGTCCATTCCATTCGGAACCTCGCCGATGCTGCCGCTTTTTAAGACGATCCAGCCGGACGTTTACCTTAAACGCAAGTGCTGATTTCATCGCTGGAAATAAGCCATGGCCGCCAGCTTGTTGAATCTGCCGCTTGCTCCGTGACCAGATGAGGTCTCTGTGCCCGCGACTGGGCAGGGGCGGCCGTCCGGTGTTACACGCTGTCTTGCGGAACCCGAACATAAGAAGTGATTTGATTGTGTAAAAAGTTCGGCAGCCGGCGTGCGTGACTCATCCGGTGGCTGCTTCGTTCGTTTCGAGTAGCTGCTCACAACGAAGCTGGGGGAGCGTTGCGCGCCGCCGCGCCCGCGCCGATGACTTACGAGCCAAGCGGCGCAGGAGATCAGTCCATGATTAGAAATCTTATATTGCTCACGATTACGTTCTTGATGCTCGTGTTGTCCCCTCTCTGCCGCGCTCAAGGTCAGGGACCCGGTTCCGCTCAAAGTCAGCAGCTCAGTATCGACTCCGCAATCGAAGTAACGAGGGCCGACATGCGCGCCGAGAGGACCACCATCATCACCACAGCGATGGACTTCAGCGACGAGGACGCTGCGGCATTCTGGCCAATCTACCGGCAATACGAGTTCGAACGATCCACTCTGGATGACAGTCGGGTGGCCGTCGTCAAGGAGTACACCCAGAAGTACCCGCACCTGAGTGATTCGGAGGCGAAAGCCATGGCAGAGCGAATGTTCGACTTCGACTCTCGTTTAGCGGCTTTGAAAAAGAAGTATTTCAAGAAGTTCAACAAAGATCTTCCGGCATTGACGGTGACGAAGTTCTTTCAATTGGAGCGTCGCATTGACTTGGTGGCGGATATGCAAGTGGAGTCCTCCCTCCCTCCGCTCACGCAGACTCAATACACCGGGGAGGCGAAATAGGACGTGAGGCATGCTGCGGTTCGACCGCGACTTTCATAATGAGTGCTCGGGGTTGGGAGGATCCAACCCACGCCGCACGTGGGCACAAACAGAGGGACTCCCACTGCCGCTCGGGGCTAGCTGGGTTGAGGACGAGCGGTCGTTCAACTTCGCGGTGTACTCTGAACATGCAGAAACTGTGACGCTGTTCCTCTATTCGTGTCATGACTTGACAAACCCGATCCTGACGTTTCAGTTCGATTCTATCCTTAATAAGTCAGGTCGAATCTGGCACTGCAGGATTCCGCTCCACCAGGTGGGCGATGCTCGTTATTACGCTTACTCGGTTTCAGGACCGGCCGTTGCTGGACTCCGCGGCTTCGACCACGAAAAGGTACTACTCGATCCCTATGCTCTAGGCGTTTTCTTCCCGCCAGCGTTGGATCGCAAGCTAGCAATGGAGCCAGGGCCAAATGCTGGAAGGGCGCCGCTCGGAATATTACCTCAACATCGAATCGTCTTCGATTGGGCAGGAGATGTTCCACCCCAGCCCGAATCGGACGCGATCATTTACGAACTTCAGGTCAAGGGATTCACGCGCCATCCCAATTCCGGCGTGCATCCATCCCGGGCGGGAACCTACGCCGGCCTGATCGAAAAGATCCCGTATCTCAGGGACCTAGGGATAACCGTCGTTGAACTTATGCCAATCTTTCAGCGCGACCCTCACGAAGGCGACTACTGGGGCTACATGCCGTTGAACTTCTTCGCGCCCCATGCGCAGTATGCCTCAAGTAGTGAGGACGATGACCAACACCGTGAATTCAAAAAGATGGTTAAGGCATTCCACAAAGCCCGAATCGCTGTGGTGCTCGATGTTGTTTACAACCACACATGCGAGGGCGACAACCAGGGCCCCACCTATAGTTTCAGGGGTTTCGATGCCACCGGTTATTACATGCTGTCCTCCGACCCGGCTGCCCCGTACGCCAATCACTCCGGTACCGGCAATACATTGAATTTCACCCAGGCACACGTGCGCAAAATGGTCATGGATAGCCTGCGCTATTGGAAGAGCGAGATGCACATCGATGGGTTCCGCTTCGACCTGGCGTCGGTGTTTAGCCGCAATACCGACGGCTCACTTAATTGGGGAGAAGCCCCAATTTTTAGTGAAATCGCTGCGGACCCTGAGTTGGGCCGACTGGCCTTAATCGCGGAACCTTGGGATGTCGGAGCCTATCAGCTCGGACGGGGATTTCCGGGCACGACCTGGTTGCAATGGAACGCGCGATATCGTGACCATCTCCGCCGGTTCGTCAGGGGCGACGCAGGGATGATACCCGACCTA
Source organism: Terriglobales bacterium (assembly GCA_049520935.1). Classification (GTDB taxonomy): domain Bacteria; phylum Acidobacteriota; class Terriglobia; order Terriglobales; family Acidobacteriaceae; genus Acidiflorens. The sequence goes on from JBEKPJ010000019.1 coordinate 31,160, forward strand.
ATGCGTTGCATCTATGGCAGCGATGACTTATTCCCAGACAATCGCGATCACGCCTATCATGCCTTTCAAACTGTAAACTACATCGATTGCCACGACGGTTTCACGCTCTACGACCTGGTTTCCTACAATCAGAAGCATAACTGGAAGAATGGTCACGACAATCAGGACGGCATGGACGCGAATTACAGTTGGAACTGCGGACATGAAGGAGACGAGGGCGCGCCAGCGGAGGTTCTGGCACTGCGCCGAAAACAGGTAAAGAACTATTGCTGTCTGCTTCTGCTCTCGAACGGCATCCCCATGTTCCGGGCGGGTGACGAGTTCCTAAACACCCAGTTCGGAAACAACAATCCCTTTAATCAGGACAACGAAATCAGCTGGCTGGATTGGAGCCAGCTCCAGACAAATCAGGAGATATTCCGGTTCCTTAAACGCATGATTGCGTTCCGGAAGTCTCATCCTTCTCTGTGTCGCAGCAGGTTCTGGCGTGAGGACATTTCCTGGTACGGCGTTGGTCGCTCGGTCGATCTATCGACGGATTCACGCAGCCTGGCGTTTTGTCTACATGGCGCTTCACAAGGCGATGACGATATCTACGTGATGATCAATGCGTATTGGCAAGAGCTGCAGTTCCAAATTCAGGAGGGTGCACCCCATGATTGGGCTAGGATTGTGGACACCGGCCTTCCCAGTCCCAACGATTTCCCAGAATGCAGTTTGCCGCTGCAGCAGTCGATCTATCAAGTGGCCCCGCGATCCATCGTCGTCATGGTTCGCGCTAAGTAAGGCACGGCTCTCCCGTAATTCCCTCCGAAAACGCCGAATGGTAGCGCTGCACCGCGTGAGCAGGATCACGGTTTGTTCGGCGTTTTTGAGGTACACTGCGCCCATCGGAACGAGTATTAGTGTTTAATGCTGTTCGGGTGCGAAGGTGGGAAAAATGGCTTCTCGCCGACGGTTTCTGCTCCGGGTTAGCTGGCCCCGCACAACGTTTGCGGCCGCATTGGGCTGTCATCTCACTTGCCTATTGTTGCTGGCGGGCACGCTTTACGCCCTCGATCCGGACAAACGTCTTACCCAGTACATGCATACCTCCTGGCGAACACAAGATGGGTCTGCGCCCGCCGGCATGTTTTCTATTGTACAGACCTCAGATGGCTTCCTTTGGCTGACATCCGTTTCCCAAGGCATGTACAGGTTTGACGGAATTCGATTTGTTCCGTGGACGCTGCCGGTTGACGACAGGACAATCGATCACATCGTGAGCGTTCATGGCGACCACAAGCGCGGACTATGGGCAGTAGCAGAGCATGAAGTTTTTCACCTGAAAGGTAGGGTGGTCACTTCTCATTTCGCGCTGGAAGGGCAACTCAGGACTGGGAACATCAGTGAAGACCCTGACGGCTCGCTGTGGATTCTGCAAGCGGGGTTCAATCTGCATGCGCCTCTTTGCCATGTTACCGACCATGAGGTGAAATGTTTCGGGGAGTCCGATGGGATACGACTACCTACGGGCGGCGAAGCCTTATTGGCGGATGGGAAAGGCGGTTTCTGGCTTGGGGGGCAAAGAGCTGTCGTGCATTGGCATGCGGGCGTCTCGGAGGTTTACCCGATCGAAGCGCTGAAAACGAACAGCGGCGATGGCGTAAATGCACTCGCACTCGATTCGAATGGATCCCTCTGGATCGGCTTAATTCTTCAAGGACCCGGGGAAGGGCTTGGAAGACTGGAGAAAGGTGTTTTCAAGTCTTTCGTCGCCCCTGGGTTCGATGGCAGCAAGCTCGCCGTTTTCGCTTTAACCCTTGATCGCGACGGAAGCCTCTGGGTGGGCACTTTAGGCAGCGGATTGTTTCGCGTACGCGGGGATATGGCGGAGCACTGTGGGCGCGCGGAAGGCTTGTCCAGCGATTTCGTGAACGATCTATTTGCAGACCGAGAGGGGATTCTGTGGGTCACGACAACGAATGGAATCGACAGCTTCCGTGATCCTCGGGTGACTACCTTCTCAACCTCGGAGGGATTGAGGACAGAGGAAGTGGTAGGGGTCCTGGCCAGTAGAGATGGCACGGTGTGGGTTGCAGATGCCGACTCTCTCGACGAAATCAAGAATGGGACGGTCACGTCAACTCGAGGTGGACATGGTCTCCCCAGTGACCAAGTCTCATACATGCTCGAGGATCGAGCCGGAAATCTATGGATAGGAGTTTATGACGGTTTGTACGTGTCCAAGAATGGACGTTTCCGCCGTATCTCCGAACCGGATCATCAGCCGTTGGGGCTGATACTCGGGATGGCAGAGGATGTCGATGGCAATATTTGGGCCGTGTGTTCAGGCATTTCTCGAAAGCTGATACGAATACGCGATTTCCAGGTGCGTGAACAGTTTCCAACATCGCAAGTCCCAATGGGGCTGATCGCGCCGGATCCGCACGGAGGGATCTGGATTGGCCCTCGCATGGGGAACGAAACACTTGTGCTCTTTCGCGATGGTGTCCAGAAGGAATTTCCGACGGGTTCTGCTACCAATCTGCGCACCAATTACCTCACTGTCCCAGCAGACGGTACCGTCATGGCATCCTTCGATGACGGACTCGTCGGACTGCGGCAGGGTAAAGCGCAGCGGATCACGACGAAAAACGGGCTGCCCTGCAACGCGGTCTATTCCTTCATTGAGGATAAACAGAAAAGCTGGTGGCTGCTCACGGAGTGTGGCATCGTCGAGCTTCCCGATTCCGAGCTACAACGGTGGTGGGCCAACCCGGAAGCCGTGGTGCAAACAAGGCTCTATGACGCCCTCGACGGAGCGCGGCCGGGGCGATCCGGGATCAGATCGGCGGATGTGTCTCCTGATGGGCGGGTGTGGTTTGCGACCGGATTTGTCGTGCAGATGGTGGACCCCACGAGGGTCTCGCAAGCTGCGCTTCCCGCGTTAACATACATCGAATCTGTCATCGTTGATCGCAAGGAGCTGGCGGCAATCGATAGCCTCAAGCTTGCCCCGCATCCTCGCGACCTCCAGATTGATTACACGTCGCCGACGTTCACGATTCCGCAAAAAGTGAAGTTTCGTTACCGGCTCGATGGCTACGACCACGACTGGCACGAAGCCGGTACGCGCCGGCAGGCGTTCTACACGGATTTGCCTCCAGGGGAGTATTCCTTCCGCGTGATCGCATCCAATAGCGACGGCGTCTGGAACGATAACGCGGCCTCGCTGGATTTCTCTGTCGCTCCGGCGTATTACCAGACAAACTGGTTTCGAACTCTATGCGCGTTCATCTTTTTGGCTTTGCTGTGGGCAGCCTACCAATTGCGTGTCCGGCAATTGCAACATCAGTTCGCCATGACGCTGGAGGCGCGCGTCGGCGAGCGCACCCGGATTGCGCGCGATCTGCATGACACACTCCTGCAAAGTTTCCACGGCCTATTGTTCCGTTTCCAGGCGGCTCGCAATATACTTCCGAGTCGCCCCGAGGAAGCAACTCAGGCTCTGGATACCGCATTAATTAAGGCCGAGCAGGCATTGGACGAAAGCCGGCACTCGATTCAGGGGTTGCGTCCCGACCTGTCCGCTGAAAACGATCTCGATCGAATGTTGATAACAGCCGGTCAGGAACTTGCTTCCTCCAACCAGGTCCAGGACGGCTCACCCCGCTTCGAGGTAATCGTGGAAGGCGAGCGCCGAGGCCTGGCTCCGCTGATCAATGATGAAATCGGTCGAATCGCGCGAGAACTGCTCCGCAATGCCTTCCGCCACGCAAACGCACATGAAATTGAAGTCGAGATACGTTATGAGAACGACGTTTTCCGCCTGATGGTGCGGGACGATGGAAAGGGTATGGACCCAAAGATAATAAAAGATGGTGGGCGCCCGGGCCACTGGGGACTGCCAGGTGTTCACGAACGCACACGCGGAATTGGAGCTCGATTGGAATTTTGGAGCGAAGCCGGAGCCGGTACAGAAATTCGATTGACGCTCCCCGCTTCTATCGCTTACGAAAAGCGGCAGACTGGCAACCGATTTAGTGTGTTCCGCAAACGGAGGATTCATGAGCAGCAGTCCTAGTTTGATTCGAGTCCTCACCGTGGATGATCACGCCCTCCTGCGCGAAGGCATCGCGGCCCTGGTCAATGCTGAACGAGACATGAAACTGGTAGCAGAGGCCTCGGACGGAGAGGAAGCTATCAAACAGTTTCGACAACACCGTCCGGACGTGACTCTGATGGATTTTCAAATGCCGAATTTGAATGGTATTGAAGCAATCAGCCGCATCAGGAACGAGTTCCCAAACGCCAAAATCATAGTCCTATCGACTTATTCCGGGGATGTTCAGGTCCTGCGCGCCATTAAAGCGGGTGCTCAGGGGTACATCTTGAAGGGACACGTCCACAGAGAACTGTTGGAAGCGATCCGGAGTGTACATGCCGGACACAAGCGGATACCACCCGAAATCGCGGCGGAGTTGGCTGAGCACGCGGCCGAGGATCAGCTGAGCTCGCGCGAAATTGATGTGCTTCGCTTGATCGCCGCTGGCAATGCGAATAAGCAAATTGCGGACAAGCTCTCGATTGAGGAGACGACTGTCAAGAGCCACATCAGCAGCATTCTCTCAAAGCTCGGCGCCAACGATCGGACCCATGCTGTGACCATTGGTCTACAGCGCGGCATCATCGAACTGGGAATCCCTCAAAAGTATGACTCGTAAGTACTCCTTTGTACCGTTTCGACATCTGACAAGTATCCACTAGCATAGAGCTAGCAAGTCGAGAACCCGCGTGCAACGTCTGTTTTCCACATTCGCGGAGGGCTGGCCCGGCGTTGGTCTGCTGCTTCAACGCGTCCTGACGAGCGCGATTCTGCTCTATTTCGCGGGCATCCATCTCCTGCAAACGGGTGGCTTGGCGCAGAGCCTTCCACATCGGATGGCGGCTGTCGCCGGAGTGCTTCTGCTCTTTGGCCTGTGGACACCATTATCAGGAACCGCGATCGCTATCATCGAGCTCTGGATATTCTTGGCGCGGTCAGGGAATCCTCTGATCGCCATCATGCTTGTCAGCCTCGGTGCCACCGTCGCGATGATCGGACCCGGAGTCTGGTCGATCGATGCCCAACTTTACGGACGGAAGCACATCGAGCCTACAAGGCCGTAAGACCCATTCCACATCCTCCAAAAGTATTCAGGCTGCGGATACACCATATAACGAGACCAAGATTGTCCGATTTGCCGTTGTGATCAGACCTGGGTCATAGCAAACTTACAGCATACTTCTCAATCATGAGTGACATCCTCATGGTTGTGAACGTCGGGAGGCGGTTATGGCGTGCGTGACTATTGCTTTCACAGACCCGGAAGGCCTCGTAAGAGCAGCCTTTCCCAACGTGAGCGAGCTTGAAGATCGACAAGTCTATCTGGAACCAGAAATCAGCTCTGGGTCCTGCTTCGAGGGTATTGTCGGCAAGAGCGCAGCCTTGCAGCAAGTTCTGGAAGAGGTCACGATCGTGGCGCCCACGGATTCCACTGTCTTGCTCCACGGGGAGACGGGAACCGGCAAGGAGTTGATCGCACGGGCCATTCATAATCTCAGTGCCCGGCGCCAGCGCACCTTTGTCAGCTTGAACTGCGCCGCCATTCCCTCGGCGCTGCTGGAAAGCGAATTGTTCGGGCACGAGAAGGGAGCCTTCACCGGAGCTCTGATGCAAAGAAAGGGCCGATTCGAGTTGGCCCACGGAGGCTCGCTCTTTCTGGACGAGATTGGCGACATCAGCCTGGAGCTGCGGCCAAAGTTGTTGCGCGCCGTGCAGGAGCAGGAGTTCGAACGTCTGGGGAGCTCCCGGACGATTCATGTCAACGTGCGGCTCATCGCGGCGACCCATCGCGACCTCGGGGCCATGATTCGTGAGGAGAAGTTCCGGGAGGATCTCTTCTATCGATTCAACGTCTTCCCCATCGAGATCCCGCCCTTGCGGGAACGGCGCGAAGATATCCCCCTGCTGGTGAACCATTTTGTCTCGAAACTATCCAAGCGGATTACGTCGATACCCAGGCAGGCAATGGAGCTGTTGACGAACTGTCCGTGGAAGGGCAACGTTCGGGAACTGGCAAACTTCCTCGAACGCGCCGTGATACTTACCCACGGCGAGCAGTTGGATGTGCCGACTGCTGAGCTTCGCCCGTCTTGCAGCATCGGTGTTGCCGGCAGTTCGACCTCTAGCTTTCGACAAGCGGAGTGCAATGTGATCATCGACGCTTTGAGAGCTGCATCGGGGCGGATCGCCGGCAAGGGTGGAGCCGCCGAACGCCTGGGATTGAAGCGTACGACCCTGCAGAACAAAATTCGTCGGCTCGGCTCGGCATTGCAAGGGTACACTATCAAGGCTAGACGACTTCACTTTGGCGATCTGTCCACCGCTTTGAATTGTAAGTGTCACAGGAAGCACATGGTTGACAGGTCCGGATGGTTGAAGTCGAAAAAAAGTCTTCTCTCTCTCTCTCTCTCTCTCTCTCTGCTCACTTTCCGCCGGCTTCGCTTGGAGGCAGATATCAGATGTCCGGTTGATGAAACGGACACCCTCTCCGGCTTCAAGAGCGTAGCTGTCTAGGTTGCCTGCGATGACCTCTAGAATCAGCTCGGCCTTCGCCAGACATTCAAATTGTGCAGCCCTACATAAAAGTGTGTGCCTTCAACCGCACCGAGGAGCACATTGCGGGAACCATGCGGAATTCATCCCAAACACCAGGGTATGCTCGTGTCGTAACAGCCACGGGACCGATGGAAGAGCAAGGCCCATGGCGTTCTCGCAATCGCCCAATGAGAGAGATCGCTTCGGGTAGCAACAATGCCTTCCCAAGGATCCCTCGCGAAGAACCGAAGAGGCGAATCGGTGGCTGGTTGACTCGCTGGATCGCCGCAACATCGGCACTTAGAATCCGTATGAGACCTGCACGCCAATCTGGTGGCGGGCCTTCAGGTTAATTCCTTCAGCAGCGTCGCCCCAAACCTGGCCCGCGATCTGGGCCACGCCGACGTCGAAGTTCACTTTGTATTTCGCACTGGGAATGAAACGCGCGGCATAGGTCAGCGTGGTGGGAATGTTCAAGGGAACCGTACCGTCGGCGCCAGTGAACCCATAAGGGTGATGAGGCTGCTGCGCCGCTTCCGAGGCGAGGATCAGCGTGCTCTTGTGCGGCATCTTGAAAACGAATGCGGCAGAGCCAAAAGCGCATGCTTTCCAATTCGGCGCGCTTCCACCCATGCCCCAGAGTTCGGCGTCGGTGCCACGCACCCCGCCCGTCAGGAGGACCGGAACGAACTTGTTCTTGAGAAGTTTGGATCCAACGCCATAGATGTCCCCGTTAGTATGGCCGCTGGTGTTGGGACTCATCGCGGTGGCTGTGCCTTCGTAGTCGCCGACATTGCGGATGGCGTTGCGAGCAATGAATCCCACCGAGATCGCCGGCATCCAGTTCTTTTTGAAGGAATTCTCGGGCAGGACGTTGAACTTGCCGTTGAAAATCTCAAACCCGTTCTGCCACAAATAACTCAGAGGCTGGTCGCCTTTGTCGTGAAATTCGTGGGTGTAGCCGAGTTCGAAGCGTTTGCCGAGGCCGACTTCGACCGAGGCCTCGTGGAAGTCTCCGATGACTGGGCCGGCGTCCAGGTAGTGATAGGCCACCACGGGATGGTATTTCTCGGTTTCCGAGGAGGCAGTGTATGCCAAGGGCGTAACGAAGACGCCGGTTTCGCCTTCCCACCCGAGTCCCTGGGCATGGCACCGGGTCGCCGCACCAAAGGCAAACACCAGGGCGACGCCTGCCAGAATCCAGAAAAATTGCGCAGTCCATCCGGACCAGTGTCCGGTCCCGCTACTTCTTTTGTTGCTATTCATTTGTTTCCTCCGTTCATTTATTGACGCCTCCCAGTTCGGCTGTTGTACCAGGGGGGATAAGAGCGAAAAAGATGAGAACCTCCCGATGCTATGGAATCCAGAATGGACGTGTTTTCATCCACGCTGCATCTGCATCCCGATGCCGTTTAGAAGAATCCCAACGCCCTCGGGTTTGCTCGGCCGCCTGAGTGCCTTGGCCAAGGGGAAGTTTGGGCAACGCACTCTCTTGCAATAAATATGACGGGCGTCAGCCAGGCGTAAGCGCCTAGTGTCGGTATGCGAACTCGGCCGCATCGTGGCTCTTCGATTTGCTCGCGGTCGTCCTGCAAGCAACGTCGAGAACCACCCGCCCATTGATTTTTCCCTCCTTCATCCGTTCGAACACATCGTTGATCGAACCGAGCGGAAGTGTCTCAAGGGTTGCCTTCACTTTGCCAACAGCGGCGAAGGCCAGAGATTCTTCCAGGTCGAGCCGTGTACCGACAATAGAGCCGCGCACAGTTTGGCCGTTCAGCACCAGATCGAAAATGGAGATAGGAAATTCTCCCGGAGGAAGGCCATTAAGCACGCATGTGCCGCCGCGGCGCATCATACCGATCGCCTGTTTAAATGCGCTGGTGGAGACCGCGGTCACGAGGACGCCATGGGCGCCACCAATCTGCTTCTGAATTTCTTTGGTAGGATCGTGGGTCTTGGCGTCGATAGTGATCTCGGCGCCGAGTTTGCCCGCCAGAGCCATTTTTTCCGGCCCCAGATCTACAGCGGCGACGTGCAATCCCATGGCCTTGGCGTATTGGATGGCTACGTGGCCCAGCCCTCCGGCACCGGAGATCACGACCCACTCGCCGGGGCGAGCTTTAGTTTCCTTCAGACCTTTGTATACGGTGACGCCAGCGCAGAGAATCGGAGCGGCATCGACAAAGGAAAGACTCTCCGGAATCCGGCCTAGGTAGTCAGCCTGACCCAAAGCGTATTGGGCAAAGCTCCCGTTGACCGAGTATCCTGAGTTCTGCTGTTTGAGACAGAGCGTTTCCCAGCCCGCCAAGCAGAAATCGCAATGCCCACAAGCGCTGTGCAGCCAGCCGATTCCGACGCGCTCTCCCACTTTCAAATGTGCCACGCCTTCGCCGAGCGCCGCCACGATACCTGCACCTTCGTGGCCGGGAATAAAGGGCGGAGTTGGCTTGACGGGCCAGTCCCCTTGCGCCGCATGCAGGTCCGTATGGCACACGCCGGTCGCGATAATTTCCACCAAGGCTTGACCTGGGCCCGGAGTAGGTATTGGAACTTCTTGAATGACAAGGGGTTTGCCGAACTCCTTGACAACCGCCGCCTGCATCGTTCTTCGATTGGACATGATGACCCTCCTGAAGCTGCGAAAGACCCTGTGGCTTCCTTCATCTGGATTGAAAGCATGTGGGTCGCCAACGGAGAGCGACTGTAACTCGTTTCTCAGCAGGGGAATGAACCTTGAGAGTGACACGCTAGTCTGCCCACATTTAGGCAATGTCCTGAGATGGGCACTTAGCTCCGCAACAGACCGGACGGTCTCACCTGGCGTTGCTCTGCCTGGTAAACGCCCATCGCGACCGAGACTCGTTTCTTTGAAAGAACTGCGGATTCGCATTGCCTCAATGATTGTGATCACAGCCTTCCGCTTGTGGCCCGAAATGCCGAATCCTCAGTCCTAGAACCAAGGCTCCCATGATCTCCGTCAAGGCGCGCGAAGCGGAGCGCGAGCTTGTATAGCCGCTTGGCTGATTCGGAGGTATTCGCATAGCTCCAATGTTCCTGGGCTTGCTCGAGAAGGACGTTGTACAGCAACCGACTTTCTTCGTTATCGAGTTGAATAATCACAAGATCCTCCAACAATTATGTGCGGCCTGAAGCGTAGCCATGCTTTTTGGCCAAAGAAACGCCCCGCAGCGTCATCCTTAGTGGCCCTGCCGCGCTTCGTTGAGGGCGTAAGAAGCGTTGGGATATGCCTCCAGTCCCTTCAGGCGCAACTCGTGAAGCCACGTCATTGCCTGACAATTGGCGGCGAGCACTGCTGCGCGCGACACATTCAAACGGAGAACGCAATCCTGGATGGACGCTCTGATTGCTAGTCTGAGTACCAGGATTGCGCGGCACAACGAATCGAGTTCGGCAATCAGTTTGCTGGGATCGGCTTTAACAATGAGATTGAGGCTCGCTTCCCGTTCGCCAGCATCGCGCTGCCATGAGTGCTCGGCATGCTTGCAGCTCTTATCTTGGTATGCGGCTTCGCAATTGCGCAGAACCGGCAGTTTCTGCGAGATGGCACTCGTAATCGTCGCAGCTTTCGCCCACTCCAGCAGCCAATCGCGGAAGGGACTATTTCCGTGCAGAGTCACCGAACAGGCGTTGTCAACGGACTGGTCAGCCGACGCTTGATCCGCCGTAATCAGGAACGCGAGCTTAGTCAGCAGATATCTTTCATCTCTGAAGCACGCCACAATTTCGGCTGCGGAGGCCTGATTACGGCTGTCTGCGGCCTTCATACTGGTTTGAAACCAAGACATCGTTCCTCCTTATGCCATGCGTCGGATCGGCTTCAGCTCGCATGCGACTCCATAGTGGAGTTCTCCTCACCGGTGCGTCCATGGCGCTGCCTGCACCGGGCAGGCCGATTCTCCATCGGGGGCAAACGCAAACGTTCACAGATGCATTCAGCGAAGCCATTGCCGGCGACAAACTCTGCACCAACACTAGCCAACCACGTCAGCAACTGCTCGCCTGTGGAATCCACATAGCTCAGGTCGCTGAGGTCAACGATGAGCCCTTGCGGGATGACTTCCTTTGTGACCAGCAACCTTGCCCGCTCTGCCCAGTCAGCCACAAGCCTGCCCTCCAACTTCAGGGTCGGACCACTCGCGAGCCATCGAATTTCTGCGCGAAACATTGCCATATCCTCGAAGCGCCGTGTTCCTGCTCTCCCCCCGTAGCTTTGGAACGCACGTCGTGTGCCGAGGCTGATGTCGCTATCTCATTGATGACAATCTCTCTTTGGAACGGCCAGTTCGGCTAAATTGCCTGAATGCGGTCATCGTCCGCATGCGGGCAGTTAAAGTCCGGTCGTAGCTTCTCCTTTGAAAGACGCATGCAGTATCGAGTTGGCGCCCATGGAGTCCCTGGCAATCGTCTTGTGCTCGAGAGGTTGAGAACGGCTGCCAAAAGCGAGATCGAGCGACTGGAGAAACGCGGGCAGTTAGCTTCAGGAAGAGGGGCTCAAGTAACGCAGAAGCCATCCGGATCACCATCCGGTTCGAAGATAATTGGTCTACGCGGCGAACTCAGCGCATCCGGCGCGAAGCGCGGCCCAAGGACCGGTACTTAGTGTTTCCCGTCTCCTGATTCACCCATTCCCATTCTGCCAGCCAGTTTCTGCCGCATCTCCCTTCGCATTGAAATTCCGACATTCTTCCCCCGCATTGTGGACAGACTAAGTTGATGATTGACGAGATGATCTGAGCGTTTGACTCGCCCGGCAGTACGTGAACTGGTGCCACAAGTGCCTCCAGCGATCCGAGAAGATGCGAGGGGCAGGCCGGTGCACCTAGAACGGAGTTTGCCGCGGGTTTTCGGCTGTCTATCGCCCGTAGTGGTTGGCTGCGGAGTCCGCCTCGGCCACCAATCGGCTGCCACCTCGCTCAACAATGAGAGTGCAAGCTCAATGCCAATTCCGAATTGCGAACAAGAGGCTGTAACATGCTGTTCCTGGGTGCGCACGGACTCTAGAATGTCATCGCTCTGCCCAGCGCTAGGCATATGCCCAGATGTGGGCGCGCACCTCGGGAAGCGAGGCCGGTCAGTTGGCGAAGACAGTCTTGATCTCTTCCGCAACCGTCTGCAGATTCTCATCGAGGACAAAGTGGCCCGCGTCAAGCCAGACGAGCTTGGCCTTTGGTAGATCGCGCAAGTATGCCTCGGCTCCGGGCGGGACAAAGAAGGGATCCTTATCACCCCAGACGATCAGCGTCTTGGGCTGGTGGGTACGGAAGGCCGCCTGCCAGCTCGCGTAGGATGCAACATTCGTTTTGTAGTTTTCCAGAAGATCGATCTGGTAGGCTTGCGTTCCGGGCCGGTCGAGGAATGCCTGATCGAGAATCCAGTTATCGGGGGGAATGTTCTCTTCATTGCGAGCGCCCACAGTCCAGTGAAACTTGGTCGAGGCCGCACTCAGGAATTCTCTTGCGGGTTTTTCTGTCTCGGCGTTACGTTTCTCCCACAGAGGTGCGAGTGCGCTCTTCGGCAACTCACCCACGCCCTCGAGGTACGCATTGGCGTTCTGGATGATGAAGCCTTTTACCTGTTCCGGCTTTTCAGCGAAGAGGCGAAAGCCCACGGGGCCTCCGTAATCCTGCATGTAAAGGACGTAGGACGTGAGACCGAGCTGATCGAGCGGCGCGCGCACATGGGCGGCGAGATTATCGAACGTATATTGGAACTCGTTCCGCGAGGGAGCTTCGGAGTGGCCAAAGCCGATGTAATCGGGAGCGACGAGATGAAACTTGTCGGCAAGCGCCGGGATGAGGTCGCAGAACATCTGGCTGCTGGTTGGAAGCCCATGCAGCAATACGACGGCGGGTGAAGCGCGATTGCCCGCCTCCCGATAAAAGACCTTGCGTCCGTTAACAGTTGCAATCCGATGGTGAGTCAGACGTGGAGCAATGTGCTGTGTCGTGGGTGCCATGCGTCATCTCCTTGTTGCGGTTCAAAGTCGGCAAGCGCCCCAGAGCGACCGCCTTTGAAGGCTTGGATATGACAACACCGACAAACGATACAATAAAGGTGTTACTATTCTATCGATGGCGCGATGACGGAATCCTCACAAGAATGGATCGACGGGTTTCTGGTGGTTGGCAATCAGCCAGTCCTGGACTTGCTGAACACAAGGCTTATGGTGGACGGCCAACCGCACGAGATGCTCACGGACACGTCCGCGCTCGTGCGCTGGCTGGTTATATCGGACCTGGCACCCGTATCTGAGAGAAAGGACGCGCTCAAGGTATGGAGTGGCAAGCCGGAGGCGAGAAGGTTTCTGCACGAGCTCTTGATTTTCCGTGAGTCGCTGCGTGAGGCCGTGCTGCGGTTGGAACACGGCAAGGAGCCCCGTCCTGCCTTCCTCGCGGATTTGAATACACGCCTTTTCGCGCATCCCATACGCAGGGCAATCACGACGAAGGGCGGAAAGATGCAGAGCCGGCAGATTGGCGGTACATGCTTAGCCGATACTCTTTGGGCTGCTTTGCTGCACGAAACGGAGAGGCTGTTGACGGACACCGAGCCGGGCAGAGTGCGAAAGTGTGAAAGCTGTGTGGTGCAGTTTCTGGATGTGAGCAAGAAGAACGCTCGACGTTGGTGCAGTATGAGACTGTGTGGGAACAGGATCAAAGTCGCTGCTTACCAGGACCGGCGGCGTAGAGGCGCGGAGAATAGGCAATCATCAATCGCACGCGATGGACAATGACAACTCGGCCACCCATGATAATGGCGTCAATCTACGGTCTTTGGGACTGGTGCCGAGGAAACCCCTTCCCGTCATCCTCAGAAGCTTCGCGAAATGGCTATGGGGCCGGCCTGGCCGAGACAGTCACCACGGTATAGTGCTCGATCCGGCCCAGCGTGAACTCGCAAATGCTTCCTTTCACAGAGAGGCCAGTGAACTGGTCCTGGGCTGCGTCCGGCGAAAGGACTTTCACCTGCCAGTCGCTCTCCTTAGGTTTCTCGGTGAGGCACCAGCCCGCTCAGATCCAGCCGGACTTTCACGTTCTCTGCCGGAACCGTAGTTGAGCAAGTGGAGAATCAAAGTCCGACCGTCGGATTTCAAAGTCAGCTGGCCCAGCACGTAACCGCGCGGTTCGAGGCTGAGGCGAGGCCCTCCGGCCGCGGCTTCGGCGCGCGCCACGATTTCCGCCTTAGACTTTCCGGCCCTGATGATGACGCCGCCGACAGCGGTGAACGCATCCAACCGGGCCTTTTGGTCGGCATTGAGCTTGGGCAGATCAGCCGGCATGACCAGCACCTTGAACCGGTCCAGTGGGACTCCCTTGTCCAGATGCGCGAGCACTTTCGTCTCGAAGAAAACGCTCTGCTTGAGGAATTCATTGGCCAGCTCGTTGTGCGGCTCTGCAGAGAGCAACGCGATCCGCGCCGCCGGCTCCGCCTGGTAATACAGCTCCCGATGCTCGACCAGGAAATGGTTGTATTGGGCGATCGCCGTCCAGGCTTCCCGGGCCTTCGGCTCGCCCTTGATCAGCGCGCAGAGGAATCGGCCCTCGATGTTGCGCGAGGTCGCCGCGCCAAACGCATAGGCCTCTGCGATGGAGAGCTTCTGTTCGGCCGGGCTGGGGATGCAGCGCTCGCGGGGGCAGCAGTGGTAAAGGTCGTTCTCATACTTCAGGGGCTGCCAAAGCTGCTTCTCGCCGTTCAGGAATTTGATTTTGCGCGCGTTGCCCGCCTGCCAATGACCCGGGAGTGTCCTTGCCGTCCTCCTCCCAGATCGCTTCGCTGATGTCGTTCATCCCAAACCGGTCAGGCGCAATATGAACATTGGCATAAACCATGACTTGGCCCGGCCGGTCTCCCGCGCTTTCCGTTCCGCCATCCGCTGGGTGTCATCGAGCAACTGGGCCAAGCCGGAGTTGTGCCCAATCATGTTGTCCCATGCGATCGCGTCCACGCCCGCGTCCACCGCCATCTCCGCCTTCTTTAGGAGATAAGCCCGCCAGCCCGGCTCGCGCGCGTCGGCCAGCCCGCGCTTCCATGAGATCTGCAGGTCGGTCATGGACGGGCCGGCATAGAACATGGGGATGCCGTAATTCCACAGGCCGTATTTCTTCGTTTCCGGGTCGTCGCGGTAGGCGCTCTTCCAGAACATGTTGGTAGCTGACAGGTAAGCCGACACGTGGATGCCGTTCTCGTGGCAACGGGCGGTTACTTTTTTCAGATTCTCCCGGTTCTCGTCCTCATCCTTAAGTGACCAGCCGTTGCTCCATGTGACCCAGATCCAGTTGAACTCCGCCTTTTTGAGCAAGCCGAGCATTTGTTCGAAATCGCGGTCACAGATGTGGGTCAGCACGTCCTTCTCTTCGCCGCTGAACTTCTCGCCCCACCACGTCCGCTCGGCTTTCCAGCTCTCGATCTTTCCACCGTCGATCCGAATGAACCGAAAATTCCCCTGCTCGGCCCACGGCGGCAGGTGCCCTGGCTTGGCGCGATACAGTTTCAGCGCGGGCTGAAAAGTCTGGGCGGAACAGAGCAGCAGGAACGCGGAGACTAAACCAATCAGTGCAATGTTTCTTGCCATTCGGGCGCGTTGCATGGTTCTCTTCGTACGATACGACCAAGACCACTACGCTGGCCACAACATTGGACGCGCCTGGCGGCACCTCACTAATAAATTCCCGCATTCAAGTTTGCATGGCAAAGAGCTTCCGGTGGTCTTCCATTTCCAGTTCTTTGGCTGCGGCTCAGTGCCCACATTCGGGCACTGACCCCAGCGGGGCACCGCGCTAAGCACGATGCTCCAGTTGCAGCCCAAGTCGGTTAGCCACTTAGCAGGAACTTCGGACTGGCAGGCAAATTGCCTTGTCTCGGATGTGATCAAGAAATCTTGCTTGGGCTAACCTATGACAACTCAATTGACTGCTTCTTCTTTGTATTCCGATTTGAAAAACCGCATTGCGGCGCGCCAGGCGCGCGTCGGTATCATTGGCCTGGGCTATGTGGGCTTGCCTCTTGCCTTGCTTTACAGCGAACAACACTTTCCGGTGACGGGCTTCGACATCGATCAAGACAAAGTCGATACACTCACCAGGGGCGGTACTTACATTTTTCGCATCACGCCCGAAGAGATTGCCGCGGCCAAAGCGAACGGGTTCAAGTCCACCTCAAACTACTCAAAACTCAGTGAGATGGACGCGATCATTATTTGCGTCCCGACGCCGCTCAACGAATATCACGAACCCGATCTGAGCTACATCACGAACACTGCTCATGCCGTTGCCCCGCACCTGCGTGCGAGCCAGATCGTGATTCTCGAGAGCACAACATATCCGGGAACAACCGAAGAGGTCCTGATCCCGATTCTCGAAAAAGAAAATAAGGCCGGCTTGAGGGTCTCGCGCGACGGCCATGCCAGCGAAAGCGGATTCTGGGTTGCGTTTTCGCCTGAACGCGAGGATCCAGGCAATACTCAAGTGGCTCGCCCCGATATCCCCAAGGTAATCGGCGGCGTGGATGCACAGGCAAGCGAAATCGCTGCCAGTTTTTATGGGTCGATCTTCCGCCGTACCGTTCCGGTCTCATCCCCAGCTGCGGCGGAGATGACCAAGCTACTCGAAAACATCTATCGCTGCGTCAACATTGCTCTCATTAACGAACTTAAGATGCTTTGCCTGCGCATGAATCTCGATATCTGGGAGATCATCGACGCGGCCTCAACCAAGCCATTTGGCTTCCATCCTTTTTACCCGGGTCCTGGCCTCGGGGGGCACTGCATTCCTGTCGATCCGTTCTATCTTTCGTGGAAGGCCAATGAATTTGATTTTCGAACCAAATTCATCGAACTGGCTGGCGAAGTTAACGTTGCGATGCCGTACCACGTTGTTGACGCCGCCATCGGTGCGCTGAACAAACAAAAGAAGCCCATCAACGGCTCACAAATTCTCATTCTCGGCATCGCGTATAAGAGGGACATTGACGATTTGCGCGAGTCCCCTGCGCTCACGATCATTGAACTACTTCAAAAAGTAGGAGCGACAGTCAGTTACAACGATCCGTATTTCCCATTCGTCGGCCGCGGACGCAAATACGACCTGCAGATGAACTGCGCCCCCCTCGATAATCTCGGCCAGTACGATTGCGTACTAATCGTGACCGACCATTCTGATTACGATTACAAAAGCATCGTGAACGATTCCAAGTTAGTGGTCGATTCCCGCAATGCGACGCGAGGAATAAAGAGCGACAAGATCGTACGCTGCTAGCCGCCCGACCCCAGTCCACACGTCTCCTGCAAAATACGGGATCGCACGCCAACGACCGCTTCCATACAAGGGAAGCGGTCGCAGCATTTTGAGGCTCGATACCACCAAACTGGAAATCGGGCTTTCTGCAAGTAGTTGAAAAGATGGTGGACCTAGTCGGGATTGCGCCTGGTGTCTTCATTGAAAAACGAAAGTGTTTGTGGTCTGGTGACACCAGATGACACCAAGCTGAAAGCGGGGTATGTGCAAGTAGTTGAAAATGGTGGACCTGGTCGGGATCGAACCGACGACCTCTTCCATGCCATGGAAGCGCGCTCCCAGCTGCGCCACAGGCCCCTGTGGTATCGAACAGAGATTACCACATCTCAATTCTCGCTTAGCTTGGTCGCTACGTCAAACTCGACTCCGGCAGCCGGCCTCGACTAGGATAGTGAACCAGGAAAAATAAGAGCATAATTGGAGCCTCATGTTGAAGGTGAACTCGCGGAATACCATGGTCCGATCACTGTCCTGCCTCGTCGCCATGCTTGCGATGGGGCTTGCGCCCGGGTTGGCAAGGGCGCAAGAGGCGTCGACTGCGCCAGCCGCCGGCCAGGCGCCCGTGCCTTATGCTTCAATCAACGAACTGAACGGCATTCTCGAGCCATTGAAGCAGACAGCACAGAGCATGCAGTCTGATCTTGCCAAGGCGCGTATCGAGAAATGGAAGACCGACAGTGCGACCAAGAAGCAGGCATTGGCCGACATCGAATCCATTCAGCGCAACTTGCAATCGACGCTGCCGGAAACGATGACGCAACTGAACAACTCGCCGGAAGACATGGCAATGAGTTTCAAGCTTTACCGTAATCTCGACGCGCTCTATGACGTTTTCGGCTCGGTGGCGGAGTTGGCGGGTGCTTTCGGATCGAAAGATGAACTGCAGAGCCTGGGCAACGATCTGAACGGACTACAGACATCGCGCCGCGCTTTTGCCGATCGTATGCAGAGGCTCGCGGCCAATAAAGAAGAGGAGCTGACGCGCTTACGCACCCAGGTCAAGACGCTGACCGCGGCGCCCCCTCCGCCGCCGACCAAAATTGTGGTGGATGATACGGAGCCGCCAAAGAAACCGGTGAAGAAAAAAGTGACCAAACCGAAGCCGCCGGCGACAACCCCGGACGCTCCGCCGACGAAGTAACGCGCCCGGCGCGACGCGGCTGACATTTCTCCGCCATCAGCCGCAACGACTAGCCTTGCAGGCCGGCGGAACGGAGCGAAATTTCGTCCACTCGCCGCTACTTTCCTCGCGATGCGAAATGGGGTAGCGTATCATCGTGGCGCGGGGCCGGGGCCCTCCCCTCCTGGTCACCGTACTACTGTTGCGTGCGTTCGGGTCATTCCCGGTGGGGGACGCTCGTGTCTGATTCGACAGCCACTTTATCCGCGGGAGATGTCGTTGGCAATTACAAGATCCTCGGCCTCGCGGGAGCCGGCGGGATGGGCGTGGTGTATCGCGCGCTAGACGTCAAGCTGGAGCGGACCGTCGCCCTGAAATTCCTTCCGGAACACCTGCTTTCCACCCTCGAGGACAAAGAACGGTTTCTGCGCGAGGCGCGGACGGCTTCTTCGCTGGACCATCCCAACGTGGGGGTGATTCACGGCATGGAAGACACCGCGGATGGGCGCTCTTTCATCGTGATGGCTTACTACGCTGGAGAGCCTCTGGCCCAGAAGATGCGGCGCGGGCCTCTGCCTATCGGCACCGCGGTTGACCTTGCCCTCCAGGTGGGGGAGGGTCTGGCGGCGGCGCACGCGGGCGCCGTGGTGCATCGTGATATCAAACCTTCGAACATCATCCTGACGCAGAGTGGGGTGGCGAAGATCGTAGACTTCGGCTTGGCGCGGCTGGCGTCTACGGGCAGCACGCAGAGCATCAGTACGGCCGGGACGATCGGCTACATGTCGCCCGAACAGACGGTCGGCAAGTTCGTGGACCAGCGGACCGATATCTGGTCGCTGGGGATCGTTCTCGCGGAGATGGTTACAGGGAAGAATCCGTTTGCCCGCGATACGCCTGCAGGTACGATTTACGCGATTCTGAACGAGCCGCCGCTGCCGATGGATGAGCTTCCGATCGATCTGCTGCGCGTGATTTACAAAGCGCTTTCAAAGGAACCGGCTACACGCTATCAGAGTTGCCGCGAGGTGCTGGCAGATTTGAAGGACGTGCGCAGTCGGCTTGAACCGGAGGCGAACGAAAAAGAGATACCCTCTCCATCCGCTTCGGCATCGACGTCAGGGCCAGCTTCTCGACCTTCGTCAGCGCCGGCCCCCCGGCCGCCCTCCCGCCCTTCGGGTCGCCCCTCGGCCCTGACGGCAGCGCAATTGCGCAAACAAATCGAGCAGGCGTCTCGGCCGGTTTGGGGGCTGGCGGTTGCGCCGGCGCCTAGGTGGCATCGTTGGGCGATCGGTACGGCCTTAATGGCGGTCTTGTTGGCCTTGCTTTCATTTATGCCGGCCGTACGCGACCGCGTGGCAGGATGGTTCGGTCATCAGCAGGAGCACGTTGCGGTGCTTCCGTTTGAAAATGTGGGCAATGATCCGGCCAACGAGGCCGTTTCGAACGGCCTGATGGACAGCTTGTCGAGCAAGTTGACGAATCTGGAAACTGACCAGCTGTGGGTCTTGCCTGCGAGCGAGGTACGTCGGCGCAAAATTGGCGATCCGGCGTCGGCCTTGCGGGAACTGGGAGCTACGGTCGCTGTCGAAGGAAGTCTACAACGCGACGGGCAGATGATTCATATGACGGTCAACCTGGTGAACACCAAGACGCTGCGCCAGATTGGATCGATCACGCTCGATGACCGCGCTGGCGACTTCTCTTCGCTCGAAGACGAGGCAGTATCGCGGCTGGCCCGACTGATGCATGTCGAAGTGACTCCCGCGATGTTGCGCGCGGCGAGCGGCGGAGTCAATGCCGGTGCCTACGAGTCGTACTTGAAGGCCCTCGGATTCACGCAGCGCTTTGACAAGCCGGGCAATCTCGACCTGGCGATTACGGCGCTCGACAATGCGGTTAAGGTCGATCCTCGTTTTGCCCTGGGATTTGCTCAGCTTGGCGAGGCGTTTCGCTTGAAATACCGGCTCGACAAGAATACCAAGTGGATCGACGAAGCGTTGGCGAATTGCCAGAAGGCACAGCAACTGGATGATCGCTTGCCTGTGGTCTACGTAACTCTGGGGAACATTCACCGTGACACGGGGAAATACGATCTCGCGTTGCAGGAGTACCAGCGCGCACTGCAACTGGATCCGCGCAATGCGGATGCCATCATCGGCCTGGCCAGGTCCTACGACAGCGCGGGACGCGCCGCCGACGCCGAGGCCGCCTTCAAGAAGGCTATCGCGCTTCGCCCCGATTCCTGGGAAGGATACAACCATTTCGCGATTTTCCTGGATGACCACCAACGCTACGACGAGGCCATTACGCAGTTTCGCCGCGCCATCGACCTCACTCCGGACAACGCGCCGCTGTATCTCAATCTGGGCTCGGTCTACATCGATACAGGGGATCCAAAGCGCTACCAGGAGGCCGAGAGCATGCTCGAGAAGTCGATCGGCCTTGAACCGACCTACCAGGCCTACACCAATCTGGGTTGGCTCTACGTGCGACAACAGAAGTACGCCGAAGCCGCCAAAGCGACGGAGAAGGCCCTGCAACTGAACGACAAGGACTATACGACCTGGGGCAACCTGGCGATTGCCTATGAAGGTCTCCAAGACAAACAAAAGATGGGTCGAGCGCAGGACCGTGAAATCGCCCTGCTCGAACAGGCGGCCCTCGAAACCCCGCGCGACGCGATTATGCAGTCCCAGTTGGGACTGCTTTACGCGAAGAAAAAGTTGCCCGAAAAGGCTATTTCTCGCATACAATCGGCGCTCGCTCTTTCCCCGGACGACGCCGACGTTCTGGCAAACTCCGGCGAAGCATACGAAGACCTGGGCGATCGCTCCCAGGCATTGGGGTATATCGAAAAAAGCCTGCAGAAAGGATATGCGCTTGCAGCCCTGAGGAGCAATCCAGGCCTGCAAGGCTTGCTGTCGGACTCAAACTTTCGGCCCACCGGAAAGTAACTGAATTCAATTTGAAAAGGAGCCAGCCATGGCGACACGGCGCGTCATTCCGATCGATGAAGACAGTCTTCCAGCTCAGCAAATCAATATCAACTCCAACCTGATCCCGTCGCCCGGAGCCTGCATTATTGCGGCGTCGGGGCAGCAGGCCGTCACCTTCATCAACGGTTCCGGATCCGCGATCACCATTACCTTTGACGACAATCCCATCAGCGGAACCCTGTTCAGCAGCCCCATCAATCTCACGGCGAGCGGTTCGGGCGCCAGTTACACCCAGATACCGACCCTTCCCAACAACCTCACCGGCGCGACGACGAACTATTACATCAGCGCCGGGTCAGTAAAGAACGGGCCCTATGCCGTCCAGGTCGGCGCCGGCCCCATGTACATCCAGTTTACTGAGGATAATCAGGGCGTGCTGGTCAATCCTACACCGGTGGCGATTCCTTTTGGTGGCACGCTGGAGCCGGTTGCCGGCGACGGCAACTCGTACAACATCACCTGGCCAAACAGCACTGACCCGTTCAATCCACTGATCCAAACGGTCGACGCTCAGGTGCACACCGAGTGGATCACCGGCATCGCCGAGTACAACTTCCGGGTGATGAAGGCCGGACCCATCCGCTCGCCCAAGCTGGGTACCGGCCACGGTGGTGGCACGGTGAAGGTCCAGAGCTAGTAGGCTGCATTGCGGAGGCATCACTCGCCCATGACGACTGCCGCCGCTGCGACCAGGCCCGGATTGGTTGCGGCGGTGGCGAGTCCAAGGCTTCGGCACTGGAGAACATCCCGTATCGGATTACCTTCATCGCCGTGATCAAACTTACGACCGACAAATTGTGTGGTATGGCTCTCCCCTCTCACGGCCGTTAACCGCCCTCAGATCCTGGAGATGAGCTACATCTCGTGCACCCCCTCTCGCAGTACGGTTTCGCCTGTACTCATCCACATATGGCCCTCGCTCCGCCGCCAGAGGCCGACCCTTAGGCAGTAACCTGGGGAACTCATGCTTTCCCGCCAAACCTTCCCCCTCGGCCTTTGTTGCCTGCACATTGTTCTTTTACCTCGGACCCGACGGGGCGGCGCCGTCACGGCTGTTCCCAACCTGCGCCGGTTGCACCCGACGCGCGCTATCCTCCATGCCTGCCTGGCGTTACCCGGATGGGAACTCTGGGCGGGGCTCCGGGGTCTAAGCATTTGAGCGGGGAACATTGGTTGGGCTTGGATTTGGCGCGAAATTAAGGCTCCCGCCTTAGCCCAGAGTGACTCTATAATCGAGGATAACGCCGCTATGGCGGGAGCTACTTCATTGGGCGAACTTGCCAGTGCTATCGGGGCCCGGACGCAGGAATCCGCGGTGATTGCGGAACTGAAGGCGGGGTCTGAAGAGGCTTATTCCTGGCTGATCGGTGAGTTTCATCAGCCAATCTACGGACTCATCTATCGCATCGTCAACGATCCGTCGGACGCAGCGGACACCACGCAGGATGTGTTCCTGAAGGTGTTTCGCGGGATGAAGCATTTTCATGGCGAGTCCAGTTTGAAGACCTGGATTTATCGCATTGCGCTGCATGAAGCAGCGAACCGGCGGCGGTGGTGGTTCCGGCACAAGGCGCAGGAGACTTCAATTGATCCGGCGGGCGCGGGAGAGTGTCAATTTTCTGGCGACGATCGGCTGGTTGACCCAGGGGAATCTCCGTTTGAAAAGTTCGCGCATACCGAAGTGCGCGCCGCGGTGGAGCAGGCTTTGCAACAAGTGCCTGAACCTTATCGAACGGCATTGATCTTGCGCGATCTGCAGGAGATGTCGTATGAGGAGATCGCGGAGGTGCTGGCGATTTCGCTGGGCACGGTGAAGTCGCGGATCACGCGGGGACGCGGGGCACTGCGCAGGATGCTGACGAGATATGTTCGGGAAGTGGGCCCAGAGTTGGGGTTGCTTGCTCCGGCTGAGGTTGAGACCCAGGATGAGCGGAACGGCGCCGGCCAGATTTCGCCAGAATGTGCAAGACACGCTTCGCGTGGTGGCAGAGAGGTTGAGGTGATGCCATGAAGTTCGCTGGGACAAAAGGCGCTGACAGGAATTGCGCCGAGACCAGGAAATTGTTTTCGCCGTATCTCGACGGTCGCGTGAGCGGAGCGGAGATGCGTGCGCTGACGTGCCATTTGGAGCAGTGCTCCGGCTGCGCGGGGGAGTATGCTGCGATGCTGCGCACACAGCAGTTGCTGGCCAGTCTTGGTCCCCAGAAGACTCCCACAGATCTGGCCTTGAAGCTGCGGGTTGCGATCTCGCGCGAGGCAGCGCAGACGCGGCGTCCGCGGTTTGAAGGGATGCTGGTACGGTTGAGCAATGCGATGAACTCGGTCATGGTTCCGGCGACCGCGGGATTGGTGAGCGCGGTGTTGTTTTTCGGGCTGCTGCTCGGCTTCTTTGCTCTGCCCGCGGAACTGCGAGCCAGCAGCGGAGACGTTCCTCTGATGCTTTACACCGGGCCGCAACTGCAACAGTCGGCGTTTGGGACGTCGCTTGGCAACATGGGCGATGATGCCTTGGTGGTTGAAGCCTATGTGGGTGCCAATGGGCGGGTCGAGGATTATCGCATTCTGTCGCAGCCGGACGACGCGCAGGCGGTGCTGCCGCAGTTGAAGAACCTGCTGATTTTTACCACCTTCCGTCCGGCGCTTTCGATGGGGCGACCCACGAAGGGGACGGCGGTGCTGTCGTTTTCGAAGATTAGCGTGAAGGGATAGCCCCCGTCCGCCTCAGGAAGCCTTTCCTGCCACTATCGTCGGTAAAGCCGCGCGGCATTCCTGCTCGAGCAATGCCAGCAACTGATCCATGTGCTCGGTGCGCGTGCGAAAGTTTACCGGGTTGATTCGGAACCAACTCTTTCCTTTCAGGTCCGTGGTCGAAATCCAGAATTTTCCGCCCTGTTCCACTCGCCTTGCCACCTCGGCATGTAGATTCTTGGACTGTGTTTGATTCAGGCCGGAGGCGCGATAGCGAACGCAGATTGCCGACATCGGGGGTTCGCTGGCGGCTTCGAAGTCGGGATGGTTTTGGACCTGCGCGTAAAGGTGCTTGGCCTGGCGGATATTGTTGTCGATCCAATCCCCGATCTGACTGGCTCCGTAACGCTTGAAACTCATCCAGACCTTCAGGCCGCGAAAACGTCGCGACTGCTCGAAGCTGTGAACATAATATTGATATCGATGATCGGCGCGATCGAGTTCGTCGGTGAGGTAGGACGGTTTCATTCCGAACGACGCAGTCAATCGGCGATCGTCTTTGACCAGGATCGCTCCGGCATCGAGCGGGGCATAGAACCATTTGTGCGGGTCGATGGTGATCGAGTCCGCGAGTTCCAATCCGTCGTTGCGCATGGGCCATGTGTGGGAGAGCAACATGCCTCCGCCGTAGGCGGCGTCGGCGTGAAGCCAGATTCGCTCCCGGTCGGCAATATTTCGCAGCACTCGGATGGGATCGACCGCACCGGTATTTGTGGTACCGAAAATAGCCACGATGCACAGCGGCTGAATCTGATGTTGCCGGTCGTCAGCCATGGCCGCTTCCAGAGCGTCGAGATTTACCTGAAATTTCGCGTCGGTGGGAAGGACGCGCAGGGCATTTCGGCCCAAGCCCACGGCGTCGACCGCTTTGTCCACCGAAACGTGGCGTTCTTCCGAAGTGTAGACCGCCCAGCGGTTGCGGACTCCCTCATTTTGAATGCGGTCATTCGAGACTGCGTCGCGCGCAAGCTTGAGACCGACGAAGTTGGCCATCGTACCGCCGCTGGTGAGGTGGCCTCCAGCCTTGTCATTGTAGCCGGCGAGGTCGGTAAGCCAGCGCACCGTGCGGCGCTCCATGGCAACGGCAGCGGGGCCGATGGTGTAGGCTCCGATGTTCTGATTGAGGGCGGAGCAGATGAAATCGGCGATGATGCCAACGGGATTGGGGGAAGGAGTGATCAGCCCCATGTATCCGGGATGCCCGACGTGGGTGCAATAGGGGAGAAGCTTTTGCTCGAGTTCCTCGAGCACCTGCTCGCTAGGGGTCGGGGTCTCGGGCAGCGGCTCGGCAAAATACTGCGTCAACCTATCCGGTTCTACGTCGGGGAAGACCGGCTTCTGTTCGATATTCTCCAAGTACTCGGCGAGCAGGTCTACTACGCGGTGTCCTAATGCGCGGAATTCTGCAGGATTCATGGGTCACCTGATTTCTTGGTCGAAGAGCAACGGTTACGGAACGAATGATTAAAGTGCAAACACCTCATCGAAGATTGCTTTCACGGCGGCCTGCACCGGTTCCGGCAATGGCCGCGTCTGCTGCAATAAAGTGATCTTTTCCTTGATTCCCCCCGCCAGATCAGGGCGGAGCTTTTTCATCGCCAGCATTGTCTTCCCGAGCAAAACCCCTACTCCCAAATTGTCCGGGCAAGCGACACACAACTGGAGATTGCCATTTATGATTTCGCGCTCGCCGCTCAAGAGGGCGGAGGGGCCGCCGTCGTTCATTCCGGCGCAGCGAACGGCCAGCAACTGTTCGAGCCGGGCCAGGTATGCAGGAAAACTCACTCCCGTGGGACTTGATAAAGAAGAGGTGAAACGTTCCCGACCCCCTTCATCGAACATGCGAACCAGGCTAGGATCCGCGCTCGGATCGGCGTTTGCAGACGAAGCTGGCAAAGAGGAGCCGGCGGGCGATGCTGCGGCGTCGCGTTGTCTAGTGCCAGGCAGTCCCATTCTTCTCTCGAGAGAAAGGATCTTGCGAAACAAGACCACAAGACCATGAGGATCTCCAGCATACCTGATGCAATTGCACCCTTGCACACTCGATGCACTGAGGGTTTCTGTGCCTTGCCCGGGCGGCGGGGCCACGGGGACGTCGGCCGCGCGAGGACCGCTTTTGATAGCCCGGCTGGGAGCGAAGACAGCGCTCGCCGCAGACCTTACCGATGCCCGTTTTTCTGATTTCCGCGGCCCTTGCCGGGCGCAATGAAGGGTCTGGCAGGCTACCCGCGCGCTGGACGGCCGCGGCCGGAGGTCCGTAGCCGAGACGTTTCTACGTTTGACCGCCAATTGAGCAGTTCGTACACTACTTCTAGCTTATCCGTCTTGTTTTTTGGCTATGCCTGAGATCAGCGGGAGTTTCCTGGGACAATCCGTGGGACTGGCGGTTCGAATGACGCTGGCTGGTACGCTAGCGGCTTCGCTGCTGGTCGCGCCCGGCATGGCGCAGAATCTGCCGAATGTGTCCCTGGAAACCAGCGAGACGCTGTTTACGGTGCTGACCGCCATCAACATTTGCGGTTATGACCAGGAGCTGAATGCCTCTGATCCGCTGCGGATGCAGATTCGATCGGAGGTTGGCAAAACGGTGGAGAACACGCCGGGGGCGCATGAGGTAATCGCCCCGATGTGCTTGTTCTATCGGCAACACCAGGCTCCCGAGCCTGCGCACGACCTTTCTCATTATGTTTCGCTGGCGCTTTATCTCGGGGAGGCCCCGGATTTTGCACTCAAGGTGAAGCCGGGCGAATTGCCTCCGGATGCCAATGCAGTGGCGGATTTCGTCCCCCCAATGAAGGCATTCTATGAAAGGATCGGATTACACGCCATTTGGGAGCGGCATCGCAAACGCTATTTGGCGTTGACCGAGGTTTACCACGATCCGCTGGCGAAGTTGACCTTCGACACCGAGATTTATCTAAAAATGCCCTCGGCGGGATATCTGGGCCGGCAGTTCACGGTTTTTCTGGATGCGATGGGGGCTCCGGGTCAGACCAACGCCCGCAACTATGCTTCGGACTATTACGTTGTGATTTCGCCCAGCTCGGGGACTGCGATCAAGCTGCAGCAAATCCGGCACACGTACCTGCATTATTTGCTGGATCCTCTGGCTCTGAAAAACGGCGATTCCTTCAAGCGGCTGGAGCCGTTGCTCGATAACGTCAAGGACTCTCCAATGGACGAGGTGTTCAAGAGCAGCGTTTCGCTACTGGTCACGGAATGTCTGGTGCGTGCGATCGAGGAGCGGCTGACACGGGCTCCGGAGGCGGAGCGGGTGCAGGCAATCGAGCAAGCGGACAAAGAAGGATTCATTCTCACGCGCTACTTTTACGACGCTTTGCTTCGCTTCGACAAGGATCCGGCGGGAATGCGCAACGCTTACGCGGACATGGTCGGGTCGATCGATGTCGCTAAAGAAAAGAAGCGGGCTTCCTCAATCCAGTTCGCGAGCGAAGCGGCGCCCGAACTCCTGCACCAGGCGGGACGCAAAGATGAGCATCTGCTGCTCAATGCGGAGCGGCGGCTGGCGGCGGGGGATCCGGAGACGGCGCAGAAACTGGCGCAGAAGGCGCTGGACGAGCAGGAAGAGGATTCGGGGCGCGCCCTGTTTATTCTGGCGGAAGTGGCCACGGTGAATAAGGATATGGATAGCGCGCGCAAATACTTTGAGCAGGCGCTGCAGACCGCGCACGAGCCGAAGCTGATTGCCTGGTCGCATATTTATTTGGGCCGCATCTTTGATTTGAAGGAAGACCGGTTCGCCGCGCTGGATCAATATCGGGCGGCGATGAATGTGACGGGAGGAACGCCTCCGGAGGCGAAATTGGCGGCGCAGAAGGGGATCGAGCAGCCGTACGAGCCGCCGGTCGCCAAGCAACCGGAATAGCGGCGGGTTTCACGATTTCACAGGTGCAACGCCGCTGCGATGAACCTTGCCGGCGATGCCCGCAGGAATGGCCGAGGCCGGCTGTTCTTCAGATATTAAGGTTGATTTCTAAACTCTGGCGATATGGAGACAGGCATGAAGCGCATAGCAGTCATTCTGGGGGTAGTAGGGATCGCAATTCTCAGTTTCGCGGTTGGGGCGCGAGCCCAGACCAGCGGACAACCGGCGGCGGGTCAAGCGACACCAGCAGCGAAACGTCCGCCACAAGCAAAGACACAGGCAGAGTTTGATGCCTATAAAGCGGCCATGGGAGTTGCCGATCCCGCTGCGCTGGAGAAGGCGGCCGACGATTTCGCGACCAAGTTTCCGGATAGCGAAATTCGCATACTGCTCTACCAGAATGCGATGCGGCAGTACCAGAACGCGAACAACGCCGAAAAGACCGAGGCTATGGGGCGAAAAATGCTGGCCCTTGACCCGGACAATCCGGAGGCTCTGGTGACGGTCGCCGAGGTGATTGCGGAACGGACGCACGAGTCGGATCTCGACAAAGATCAGCGCTATGCCGAAGCGATCTCGATGGCGCAGAAATCGATCCAGACATTAGAAACCGACTTAAGTGTCCCCGCCAATACTCCGCAGGACAAAATTGACGCGTACAAAATGGGAAGGCGTTCGCAGGCATATTCGATCATTGGCACGATCCAGTACAAGAAAGAAGATTACCCAGCGGCGCAGGAGAATCTGCAGAAGTCGATCGACGCATACCCGGCCGATCCGGACCCGGTGGTGGTGCTGCGTTTGGCACTGACCCTGGATAAGGAGCAAAAATATCCGGAAGCCCTGAAAGTGGCCAACCACGCCGTCGAACTGACGAAGGAAAATACTCCGGTGGGAACCCCGGCGCGGAGTGAACGCGACCGGTTGCAACAGCTCACCGGAGGCGCCGCGCCGGCGCAGCCGACAACTCCGCCGAAAAATTAACCGCCACGCGCGCAGGAAGCGAGGCTGGCCTCGTCTCCTGCGCGACAACTCTCAGACGCGGCAAGCCGCGTCGCTACCGAATGAAGTCACGCGAAATCATGGCGCTCGAACAAAGCTTGGGTCATCGCTTCCAGCGCCCCGAATTGCTGGAGCAGGCGCTAACCCACAGCTCGCAAGCGCGAGAGACGGAGGCACTGGCCGCGGGGAGCGGGCCGCCGGGGGTTGCTTCATTCCGCGGCGACAACGAAAATCTTGAGTTTCTGGGAGACGCCGTGCTCGGGCTGGTCACGAGCGAGACTCTTTTCCATCGCTTTCCCGAATTCCAGGAAGGACATCTCTCGAAGCTGCGCGCGCATCTGGTCGGGCAACGGCATCTGCTGCGGGTGGCCGAAGAACTGGAGATCGGTCACTACATGCGGCTCGGCCGCGGCGAAGAAAAAAGCGGTGGTCGCAACAAAGCCAGCCTGCTGGTGGATTCGCTGGAAGCGACCCTGGCTGCGCTCTATCTCGACGGCGGTTGGGCGGTAGCGCGAGACTTTATCGTACGCGCGATTATCGAACCGGAACTCACGCACATGAACCTAGAGAGCAGCGCCATTCCGGTGATGGATTTCAAGTCCGCGTTACAGGAAGCGCTGCAGGCGCGAGGCGGACCGCAGCCGGTTTACGCGCTGGTAAAGGAAGAAGGACCGGAGCACAAGAAGACCTTTACGGTCGAGGTGCGATTGCCAGCACCCGAGACGGGCGAGTTGGTGGGGCGGGCTCAGGGCGCGACCAAGAAGCGGGCTGAACAGGAAGCGGCGCGGCAGGTGCTGGAACATTTGGCCTCGCCGCCGTCGGCTAAACCGTCGATTCCGGGGAAGGACGGCGGCCCGGGGTAGCGTGGTTATTCCGCGACCAATCGACGCAGTCAACGAAGAACCTGCGGGCTTGCTCGCCGCGCCGGCGGGTATGGGTGTTTCGCTTCGCTCAAGATAACAGTCAGTTTGATGTTGCAAGTCTAAGTTATGTCGTGGAGCGAAAAGATTTCCGCGGGAGATTGGCCGGCAACGATTCAGTCGGTCGCGGGCACAGTCGTGATCGCTGTTTTTGTGGTTACGTTCCTGTTGCAGGCTTTCACGATCCCTTCGGAATCGATGGAGCAGACGCTGTTGATCGGCGACTACCTGCTGGTGGATAAATTCTGCTACGGGGGCAACACCGGGTGGAACCGCCTGTTGCCGTATCGCAAGATCCGGCGCGGCGACATCGTGGTCTTTCATTATCCACTGAACCCGGCGCAAGACTTCGTCAAGCGAGTGGTGGCCTTGCCGGGCGATCGTTTGCGCCTCATCAACAAGCGTGTCTATGTCAACGGGTCCGCCTTGGACGAGCCTTACGTGCAGTACGTCACCGCGCTACGCAACTACTATCGCGATGACTTTCCGCGGATCGATGCTCCCGACTATGGAGTGGATGCGAAGTGGTGGAAGGAAATGCCGAAACTGGTCGAAGATCACCAGTTGATCATTCCGGCGGACCACTACTTTGTGCTGGGCGACAATCGCGATGACAGCCAGGACAGCCGCTACTGGGGGTTTGTGCCGCGTGAGAATATCATTGGGAGACCTCTTCTGATTTACTGGTCGTCGGGCGGCTTGAACAGCGATCTTCCCGGATCTCCCACCGTGGGTGATAGACTCTATCACCTTGCCTATGCGGTGACTCACGTGTTCGAGATCACACGCTGGAAACGCACTTTCAGGCTGGTACGCTGAATCAGCTGTGCTGGTATTAAATTTTAGAAACGGACGGGAAACGTGGCACCGAAAGAAAAAGAAGAAGTCACCACCGAGGAGAAACCGCGCGAGACCACCGTGGAATTTTTGGTTTCGCTGGCCGAAGTCCTGGTCACGGGTTTGTTCATCATCACTTTTGTCCTGCAGGCGTTCGAAATTCCTTCCGGATCGATGGAGGACACGCTGCTCATCGGGGATCACTTGTTCGTGAACCGGGAACAGTTCGCGCCGCCGACGCGTTGGATGGGACCGCTCATGCCCTATCGCGAGATCCGCCGGAACGACATTGCCGTGTTTTTGTCGCCGGAGGAACCCGGCCTGTTTCTGGTGAAACGAATCGTCGGGGTTCCCGGCGACCGCATCCATCTGCGCGACGGCAGTGTCTATCGCAACGGTGAAAAACTGGTCGAGCCTTACGTCCAGCACAAGAGGGGAAATTACGAACCTTATCGCGACAATTTTCCCGCCGTGGCTCCGTCGGAAATGTACGGGATTACGAGTCAGGACTGGATCGAGACGATGTCCTCGCATATCCACGGCGAGGATATTGTCGTGCCGCCGGACAGTTATTTTGCCATGGGAGATAATCGCGACAACAGCAAGGACAGCCGTTACTGGGGCTTTGTCCCGCGCAAGAACGTGATCGGCCGTCCCATGTTCGTCTACTGGTCTTTCATCACTCCCGAGGATCAATACCAGATGCGGGGTGCCGGAGACCGCCTCGGTTTCCTGGCGCACATCATCGTTCATTTCTTTGATGAAACACGCTGGTCGCGCACTCTGACCCTGGTGCATTGATACAGTGAGCGCGTGCCATGGAGCCCGGGAAACGGATACCGAACGTGCCTAAAAAAGAAGCAGTCGTGGTCCCCACCAAAAACGGCAACGAAACAGCGGCTGACGAGAAGCCTCGCGAAACTACCGTGGAGTTTCTTGCTTCGCTGGCGGGGGTGCTGGTCACGGGTCTGTTCATCATCACGTTTATTCTGCAGGCATTTGAGATCCCATCAAGTTCGATGGAAGACACTCTGCTCATCGGCGACCATGTATTCGTGAACCGCGAGCAGATCGCCCCGGCTACACATTGGATGGGGCGACTGATGCCGTATCGCGAGGTTCGGCGTAACGACATCGTGGTCTTTCTGTCGCCGGAAGAGCCAGGATTGTTCGTCGTGAAAAGGATCATCGGCATTCCCGGCGACCACATCCACCTGCGCGATGGTGTCGTGTACCGTAACGGGGAGAAGTTGGATGAGCCGTATGCGCGGCACAAAGGAGCGAATTACGATCCCTACCGCGACAATTTTCCGGCCCTGCCTCCCTCGGAAATTTACAATGTGCGAAACGAAAAATGGATCAAAGAATTACCCTCGCATTTGCACGACGGCGAACTCGTCGTTCCGCCGGACAGCTACTTTGCCATGGGCGACAATCGCGATGTCAGTTATGACAGCCGATACTGGGGCTTTATTCCTCGCAAGAACGTGATCGGGCGCCCCATGTTCATCTACTGGTCGTTCATTACTCCGTCCGACCAATACCAGATGCGCGACGCAAGCGACCGGTTGGGCTTCATCGCCCATATCATCATCCACTTTTTTGATGAAACGCGCTGGTCGCGTACGCTCAGGATCGTGAGGTGAAAGTTCGGAACTCCAGGCGCGCGGCGGCTGCAATTGCGGCCCTGGTGCTGATTCTGTGTGTCTACCGGCCGGGCGTGTACCGGTTGCGCAACCGGATTGCCGGTTCGATCGGAAGTGCCCTCGGGCGCCGGGTCGCGCTCGAGAATGTGCGTTTGCACCTGCTGCCGCGGCCGGGCTTTGGCCTGGAGGGATTGGTCATCTACGACGATCCCGCATTCAGTGCGGAGCCTATGATCCGCGCGCAGGAAGTTTCGGCGGCGATTCGGTTGCGTTCCCTGCTGCGCGGACGCCTCGAAATCGCAACCTTGAGTGCCACCGAACCCAGCATCAACCTGGTGCGCAACAGCGCGGGCCGCTGGAACCTGACGAGCCTGATCGAGCGCAACGCGCAGATTCCTGCGGCTCCGACAGCCAAGCCCGCTTCGGAGCGGCGGCCGGCGTTTCCTTATCTTGAAGCGAGCAATGCTCGCATCAACTTTAAGCTGGGACAGATCAAAAAGTCATTCGCGCTCATGGATGGCGACGTCGCGCTCTGGCAGGATTCGGAAAATTCCTGGGGCGCACGGATCAAGGCCGAACCGGTGCGCACCGATTTCAACCTCACCGACACAGGGTTGCTGCAGATCAGCGCCCTCTGGCAGCGCTCGGCGAACTTGCGCACGACACCATTGCACGTCGCCGTACAATGGCAGAAAGGTCAACTTGGACAGATCACCACATTGCTGAGCGGAAAGGACCGCGGGTGGCGTGGCGGCTTGAGCTTTTCGGCAGAGTTATCGGGCACGCCCGAAGTTCTGCGCATCGAGAGCCAGGCCGCGATCGAGGATTTCCGTCGCTATGACATTGTCGACGCCGAAAGCCTGCGGCTGGGGACTTCCTGCTCGGGACAGTACAATGCGGTCAGTGGCGAACTCGCGGATCTGTTGTGTGAGTCGCCGGTCGGGGGTGGCGCGGTCCGCCTGCACGGTGAATTTTATCAAGTGGCCGTGCCCACGTACGATCTGTCCTTCGTGGCCGAGAATGTACCCCTTGCCTCGGTGGCGCGATTGTTGCGTCAGGCAAAGAAACAGATCCCTGGCGATCTGACCGCAAGCGGTCTGCTCAACCTGGACTTCCGCGCTCGTCGTTCCATGTCCAGACCGGCATCGGAAAGTTCGCCGCCCCCATGGGCCGGTGCCGGCCAAGCCAGCGGCCTTCGACTATCGTTGCCGGCCAACAATACCGGGAAGGCAGCAAGCGGCGAGGTTGTGTTCGGCACGATTCCACTGGATCTGATGTCGCCGGATGGGCGGGCATCGCCAGGGAGCAGACCCGGTGATGGTCATAGAAACGACAAGGACCGCCTCCCCATAGGGCCATATCTGCGGATCGGGCCGGTCGAACTGTCAATGGGCGACTCTGCCCCGGTAAATGCCAGCGGGTGGGTTTCGACTACCGGTTATCATCTCGGGCTGCGCGGAGACATGGATTTAAAGGACCTCTTCCGCCTGGAGCAGGTGCTGGGCTTGCCGATTACGCGCGCGGCAGCGGATGGCGCGGCCAAACTCGACGTAAGCGTCTCCGGACCGTGGCAGGGATTTATGCCAGCCGTTGCACTGGGTACAGCTCAACTGCACAACGTGCACGCCGAGATGCGCGGCTTGAACACTCCGATTGAGATTGGCTCGGCGACTATGTCTCTCACTCCGGAGGCGGTGCGGATACAGAACATTTCTGCGCGCACGGGAGACACTCATTGGATCGGGGGAGTTATGGCGCCGCGGCATTGCGCGCCTGAGGGCTGCGTGTTTCAGTTCGATCTCACGGCCGATCAGCTTTCGACGGCGGATCTCGGCGCATGGTTCACGCCGCATCCTGCCAAACGTCCCTGGTACCGCATTCTGAGTTCTGATGCCAGTTCGAGCTCTGAAGACCCACTCGGTGCTTCAGCATTTCTTGCCTTTCGGGCGCGGGGCAATTTGCATGTCGGCCGGTTCGGATTGAGGAAAGTGTCAGCGACGCAGGTTGCCTCCCAGGTGGACGTGGATCGCGGCAAGATCGCGCTGACCGCGGTCCGCGGACAACTTCTGCAGGGCACCCATCGGGGCAATTGGGTCCTTGATCTCACTGGCCATCCCATGCGTTACAAAGGTGCCGGCACTCTACAAGGCATTTCGCTGGAGTCCCTTGCCACATTAATGGGTGATGCCTGGATTGCCGGAACTGCCGACGGAAACTTCGCATGCAATGGATCGGCCAACAGTTTTCGCGACTTGCTCACGGGCTCCGAAGGCAAGTTACTGTTCGTGATGCGAAACGGCAGCCTTTCTCACATTGCAATCCCCGGCTCGTCGGCGCCTCTTCCAGTGCACCGCTTCGGCGGAGAAATGCGGCTGAACCGAGGGATTTGGGAATTATCTGGAGGCAGACTCGAGACGCGCGACGGTTTTTATCAGGTGGCGGGAAACGCGTCCGCGGCCAGCGGTTTCAATTTCGTACTGACGCGCGCCGACGATCAATCGTGGACCCTCACCGGAACACTGGCCAAGCCGCATCTGGCTCCGGCACGTTCTCGCGAAGCCGCTCGCGCCGAGGCGGACGTGAAAGCAGCCAAACCGTAGGCTGGGCGACCGCAGGTAGATTGCAGAGGCGGCTGCGTGAATTCCCGGCTGCGCCAACGAGTAGGCTCTCGTCACCGGTGAGTTAAACACCCCACGGGCGGCCGATCAGTGTCCCCAGCACAAGCCAAAGTGCGAGTGAGAGCCACTCCCAGCCGGAAAAACTGCCCGGCACGACCGGGAGAAATTTCATCCCTACCATCGCCAAACCGACCAGTGCGCCTAGCAGCGCGATCAGGCGATCGGCGATGCTGGGCCGCATCCACAGATATGCGACGCATACCGCGAACCATCCGGTGGCGGAGGCTACCGACCCCACTTCGGAGATCGGCACCAGAATTGCGCTGCCCGGAAACATGCATGCCGCCGTGGCGACTCCAATCGAGAGCACAGCGACGGCGGGGGTTTGATGGCGCGGATGCACGCGAGCCAGGCGGGTATCGATCAGTCCACGCCGGCCCATGGCGAACAGCAGACGGCTGGCGGCGATAAAGTTTCCGTTGAATACCTTGAAGAGCGAGAGCAATGCGGCACTGAGAATGATGCTTACAATCGAGCGCGAGCCGACGGCGCGTTCGAACGCTACTGCCGTCATAAACGGCGCACCGGTCAACGCGCGCCACGGGGCCACGAAGCTCACGGCAGCGATTACCATGATGTAAAATACGGCGCCGATAACGATGGCAGCGTAGATCGCGCGAGAAAAGCCCTGGGCGCGAAACTGGGGGCTGGCTTCCTCGGCAGCCTTGGTCACCGATTCAAATCCGGTCATGTAGTACGGAACGATCTGCAGGACGAGCAAAATGGAGACGAGCGGAGAGTGGGTAAAAACCGGGGGGAAATTGGCGGGAGATCCGCGCGTGACTCCGATCGCGACGAAGATGACGAACAGCACCAGGGTGCCAAAAGTGGTCCAGTTCTGAAACGAGGCACTCAGGCGGACGCCGCGATAGTTCACCAGCGTGACCAGTGCTGTGAGCGCGAGCCCGATCACGAGGTGGGGCAGGTAAATCGGCTTGCCAGCTACGCGGTATAACTCCAGGCGATCGAGAGCGGGGAAGATATAGGCGGCGATTCGCCCTATGGCCACAGCTTCCCATGGACAGACGATGAAGTAGGCAAGCATCATCATCCATCCAGTAAAGAAACTGACGGGGCGCGGAAAAACCTTCGCGGTGTAGGCGACCTCGCCCGAAGCATCGGGCATGGCCACCACCAGTTTGCCGTACACGTAGCCGATGGGTAGCAGGAGCACGCCGCCAACAGCAAAGCCCAAAATTCCGCCGAGCGGGCCACCACGCAGCAGCCAGTCGTCCATCACGACGAGCCAGCCCACGCCCACCATGGTTCCCCAGCCGAGGGAGAAATAGTCGGTGGTGCGGAGTTTGCGGGCTAACTGCGTCATCGGGACGGTGATGATGCTGGCAGACTTCGCTCGGCGCTTTGCCAACCGCCCCCGCCCGCCAAGCGCGCCCGGTCCGGGGAGCCCGGCCGGCGGCAGAGTTCGTTGCGCGTCTGACGGAACCGCGTCATGGGCGCGAATTATAACCCATCGCACCCGTGAGCCGAATTGCTTAGGCTACCGCCAAGCGCGGCGGGCATTTGCTTTCACGCAGGATGGAGATGGCATCTTTCAAAGACGAGATCTCAAAGACCGAGGCGAGGTGGGTCGCCTCGAGGACTGTTCTGAAGAAAACGGGCGGATTCACCAGTTTCAGCTTCGCGTTTCTCTGCATCGCCCAGCGGCGCACGAGCAGCAGGCTTCCCAAACCACCGGCATCCAGTTGATCCACTTCAGAGACATCCAGCACCAGCACCCGGACGCGCTCGAGTTTCTCGATCCGTCGGCGGAACTCATCGAGCGCTGCACCGCGCACCAGGCGTCCCGAGCAGTTCACCACCGCCACATCCTGCAAGCATTCGACTTGAAATTGGAGTTCCATATATTTATTCATACGAACCTGCTTTGGAAAAAGTTTCGTGATCTGGAGTGCTTGCCAATTAGACGTGGAGAGAGGAGAAAAGTGATCATTGGAAAAGTCGTTTATGGGCATCGAAACTTCGAATGTTACGGATATGTGAACGTGCCATCGCGCCAGCCAGCTGCGCCACGCCAAAGAACTCATTGGAGTTCAAAGATGCGTCGTGAGCGTTCGACGAACCTCCTTGCTTTCGAGCACGATCGGCGGCGGGACAGAAACGATACCTAGACCCGGGGCACGCGCCGGTTAACTCAAGGGGAGGAATTCCGGAGATTCGACGTGGAGCAAACGAAACGCCTCGCCCATGGTACGGACCACCTGCAACTCCGGACGATTTTTTTCGCCCAGTATCTGAAACATGCGCGCCAGCCCGAAAATATAGTCTTTCGGAATCACCAGGACGCGCACGTATCCGGCCGGCATGGCGGGCGGAGCCGCGGCCACCTGCTTAATGGCGTCAAAGGAAACTTCAAACTCCGTTACCCGTGAGAAGTCCAGAATGCCATGACATGGCGGATGGGACGCCATGTACTTCGTCGCCGCTGAGTAAAGATCCAAAAGAACCGCGCCCGTCATTGGGCCGTCGATAGTCCCGCGCAGAATGTTGTTCTGCGCATCGAACTCCACCACAATGTTCACTGCGGCCTCGCTAACGGTTGACTTTCAGTCTACGCGCGGAAATCCACGCGTGGAGTTAATCTGGGAATCAGGAACTACAATCCTGCTTCAATCCGTGATCTTGGATCGAGAAGGTCGCGCAAAGCGTCGCCAATAAAATTAAAGGCCAGAACCGCAAACATCACGGTCAAAGCCGGGAAAAGCACCAGGTGGGGAGCGTCCAACAGGTGCGAGCGGGCGTCGTTCAGCATCGATCCCCAACTGGCGGTCGGTGGCGGCACGCCCAATCCCAAAAAACTCATGGTCGCTTCGGCTAGAACCGCGCCGGCCATGCCGATGGAGGCCTGCACAATCACCGGCTGAATAATGTTGGGCAGGACATGCCGAGTAATGATGTGCAGATCGCCGCCGCCCAGCGCGCGCGCCGCCTCGACAAATTCGCGGTCGCGCACGGCCAGCACCTGGGCGCGGACAAGACGAGCGTAGCCTACCCAACCTCCCAGCGACAGCGCAAGAACGAGATTGAAAATGCCGGGACCGCGAAAGGCCACGAAGGCGATGGCAATCAGAATTCCGGGAAAGGAGAGAAACGCGTTCATCAGTACGATGTTGACGAAGCGGTCGATGGCTCCCCCGTAGTATCCGGCAAGGCTGCCGATGATGAGGCCGAGAAGAAGAGAACCGGCGACCACGCTGCTGCCCACGAACAAAGAAATGCGGGCGCCCCAGAGCAGTCGGGAGAGGGTGTCGCGTCCTAATTCGTCGGTTCCGCACCAATGCTGCGCGGAGGGCGTTTGCAGGCGCTTCGGAAGATCGATGTGCGCCGGATCTTGCGGGGAAATCCAGGGAGCGAAGATGGCCGAGAACAGGAATACCGAGACTAACAGGGCTCCCACAGCCGCCAAGGGATTGTGGCGGGCCAGGCGGGGTAGCGAGATGGCCAGGTCAGACACTCTACAGGTCCGGAGCGCACAACCCTATTTCGAGTTGGAATTGACAGAAACGATTGCTCATCGTGAACTCGGCACGGTCGGAACTGACTGGGATTGCTCCGGGGGAACGTGCCGTTTGTATCTTAAACCCTGAATACCGGAATCGAGCGGAAACCTGGGTGCAGACTGACGCTCGAACCTTCGCCCCACCCGCGGCCTATTCGCTTTGCCTGCCCCGCAAGCGTTCCGGCGCAGGGGCAGCTCATTGTCTTATCCTCGGGTTTACCGTTGAGTACAGGAGGTCGGTCAGGAAGTTCACCGCGACATAGGTCAAGCCGATCGCCAGAATGCATCCTTGCACCAGGTTATAGTCGCGGTTGCCGATGGCATCGATCGTGAGACGGCCGATTCCGGGCCAAGAAAAAATTTTCTCGGTAACGATTGCTCCGGCCAACAGCGCACCGAATTGTAATCCCACGACCGTGAGGATCGGGATCATGGCGTTGCGCAAGGCATGGCGGTAGACCACAGTGCGCTCGGGAAGCCCTTTGGCACGAGCGGTGCGGACGTAGTCTTGGCTCAATTCCTCGAGCATCGAGGTACGGACCATGCGGGTCAGGATGGCGGCTAAAGCCCCGCCCATGGTGATGGAGGGGAGGATTAAGTGGGCCAGACTGCCGGAGCCAGAGACGGGGAGCCATCCTAGCTTGATGGCGAAGAATAGGATGAGCACCGGGCCGAGTGCGAAGTTCGGAAAACTTAGGCCGAACAGGCTTACCACGCTTAGGGCGCGGTCCTCCCATTGATTGCGGCGCTCGGCTGAACGCACGCCGGCGGGAATCGCCAGGACAATCGCAACAAACAAGGATGCTAGCGTAAGCTGCAGAGTAAAAGGGTAGCGCTGCGCGATCAGTTCGCTCACTCCCTGATTGAAGCGCAAGGACTTGCCCAGATCTCCGTGAAGAACGCCGCGCCAGTAGTTCAGATATTGCTCGCCTAGCGGCACGTCCAGGCCAAAGGCATGGCGTGCGGCTTGGATGTCGCCGGCCGCCGCACCTTCGCCCAGCATCTGCTGGATCGGGTCTCCGGGGACAAAGTGAATTAGGACAAAAACGGTAGAGACAACTAACCAGATGACCGGCAAGGTGTAGAGGACGCGAGTGATGATGTAGCGCGGCATCGGAATCTGGCGAGCGATCGCCCGCTTAATTTTGGGCCCCGCGGCAGCTCAATCCGCGGTCTATTGCGCAACACTTTTCCTGACTGAAAAACGCCCCCTTCCAAGCGCGATCCAGCAAAGCATGCGCTCTTTCCGCCGTTTGCCAGGCAGGGCAAGCCGGCCTCGACGCCAATCTAGCACTTAATCGCCGGCCCGCTGCGCTGAGGTCGCGGAGTCCGGGGACGCTGGCTCCGTTGGCGTCGGAGTCGCGGGCACGGGCTCGATGCGAACCGTCGCTATGCGATGGCCGTCCATTTTTTCTACCACGAAGCGCCGACCCTCGTAGTCGAAGTCTTCGCCGCCTGTGGGCATTTTTTGCAAGCGTGAAAGCAGGAAACCGGCTAGCGTCTCAAAGCCTTCGTCTTGCGGGAGCTTCAGTTCGTATTGGGCTTCGAGGTCCCGAATATTGATAGCTCCGTCTAGCACGAGCGGGGCGTTCACGTCGATCACCGCCGACGGCGTCGTCGAGACGTCGAATTCATCTTCCAGCTCACCCACAAGCTGCTCAAGCACGTCCTCGGTGCTGATCACGCCGGCGGTGGAACCGAATTCGTCGACGACCACGGCCAGATGACGCTTGCGCTGCTGGAATTCACCGAGCAGGTCGAGCAAGGATTTGGTCTCGGGAACAACCAGTACGTCGTGCATGATCTGGCCAATCTTCATCTGGGCGATGCGCTCGGCAGAGGGGGCGGCGACCAAACCGAAGCGCAGGCGGAGGCGCGTCCAGCGCATCAAATCTTTCGCGTAGAGTACGCCGACGATGTGTTCCGGACCCCGCTGGGGGTCATAGACCGGGACGCGTGAACGCTGCTCATCGACCACGCGCGACAGCGCTTCGTCCAGATTGAGGTCCGCGGGTAAGGAGAAAATCCTGGTACGTGGCACCATCACCTGGCGGGCGGTGATGCCATCGAGTTCGAGCGCATTGAGCAGCATCTCTTCCTGATCGGAGGAAAGCTGTCCTGAGTGGTGGGCGGCGGCTACGATCAGCTTGAGTTCATCGGGCGAGTGAACCGAACCGTGGCGGACCTCGCGCGTGCCGAAAGTGCGCAGGACGAAGCCGGCGACGCGGCTCATGCCAGCCGTCAGGGGACCGGTGACGGTGAGGAAAACATCCATCGGGGCCGCGACCGCCAGTGCCACGCGCTCGGCGCGCTGCAAGGCGAGGGATTTCGGAACCAGTTCGCCCAGGATCACGTGCAGGCTGGTGATCATGACAAACGCCACCGCGACTGCGATGCCATGAGCGTAGAGGGTGGCGTGAGGGATACTTTCGATCCAGCTATTGAACAGGCGCGCCAGGACCGGCTCACCAAGCCAGCCGAGGGTGAGGCTGGTCACCGTGATTCCCAGTTGCACGCCGTTGACAACGCGGCTGAGCTGCTGATGAAGCTTGAGGACGGTGCGGGCGCCGGCGCGGCGGGCTTCGATCAACTGCTGGATACGAGTTTCGCGCACGCTGACCAGCGCGAATTCGGCTGCCGCGAAGAAGGCATTTGCCGCCACCAGGAGCAGGATGACAAACACCCGCAGCAGCACGTATGCAATCATGGAACCCTAATTTTAACATTCCAAAGGGATAAATCCTCGCATTCGAAAGCGGCGGCGGTACAATCAGGAAGGAAGCGTGAGCTCGCAAGCGTCGCTCGGCCATTCAGGCGAGGCCGGTTGTGCCACGCGAATCGAAAACTGACTGCTTTCCTTTTTGTCTTCCAGCGGTCTAATTATGTACACGCCAATGCCCGGCTTTAAAGCTCAACAATTTTTCAGGAACTAATCCTAGGTTTCTCCCGTAATAACACGGTAGATGCGATTCTCGGATTTGCATGCAAACAGGAGGCGGTCGTGGAAGGTAACGGCAAGAAGAAGCGGCGCAAACGGATCATCATCTGGAGCTCGATAGCCGCCGTGGTTGCAGCTCTGGTGGTTACCGGCGTGGTGATTGCGTCCACCAGTGGCATCAAGATCGATCCCTCGAAGCTCGCCAAGGTTGAGAAAGGGGACTTGGCAAAGAGTGTGGTCGCCACAGGCAAGATTGAGCCCATCACGAAAGTCGAGGTCAAGTCCAAGGCCAGCGGCATCGTGAAGAAACTCTATGTCGACTATGGTGACAAGGTTCGAAAAGGGCAAGTGCTCGCCGAACTCGACCGGGACGAGATTCAGGCGCGGGTCGATCAGGCGCGCGCGCAACTGGAGGCTTCGACCGCCAGCTTGAACGGCACGCGTGCGGATCTGGAACGAGCCAAAGTCGATGCCGAAGGACCCGACGTACCGCTTCTGAAACGCGCCTATGAGCGCGCCGACGGCATGGCGAAGGATGGTGTAGTGTCCGCTTCGGCGCTCGACGACGCTGAGAGAAATTACAAGATGGCGCTGAACAAGCAAAATGTGGCGAAGGCGCAACTGCTGGTTCTGCAGGCCAAGATCGGCCAAGCCCAAGGACAGTTGTCCCAAGACCGCGCCAATTTGAAACAACTGGAAGAACAGCTGGGCTACACGACGATTGAATCTCCGCTGGATGGCATCGTGTTATCGCGCGACGTGGAGATTGGGGATGCGGTGAGTTCGATTCTGGTGCTGGGTTCCACGGCTACGCTGGTCATGACGCTCGGCGACACCAGCGAGGTTTACGTGAAAGGCAAAGTGGACGAGAGCGATATCGGCAAGGTTTATTTGGGACAGCCGGCCCGCATTAAAGTCGAGTCGTTCAAGGACAAGACGTTTACCGGAAAGGTGACGAAGATTTCACCGATGGGCGTCGAAAAAGATAACGTCACCACTTTCGAAGTCCGAGTCTCGATCAATAATCCGGAGGGCGTGCTCAAAGCGATGATGACGGCCAACGCCGAAATTATTCTGGAAGAACATAAGGGTGTGCTGCAGATCCCCGAGGGCTCAATCATTTACGACAAAGACAAGAAGGCCTCGGTTGAGGTGCCGGATCCAAAGTCCAAGGAAGGCAAAAAGAAAATCGCGGTCAACATCGGTATCTCGAATGGCGCCAAGACCGAATTGCTGGGAGGGCTGAAGGAGGGAGACCAGGTCGTGCTGCAGTAATCGACCGGGTGCCGGGTCTGGCGGTCCGAGTGCGCAGACCGCGACGCGCCGATTGCAGTGACAGCGAATGCTAACCTGCTCCTGGGTCGCGCGTCTGACGGGAAGGCGAGCGAACCCGCCGACCTGATGACTCGGACCCGGGTTCCCGCGAAGGGTAGGAGACGGTGACGATTAGGGCCTAAATGGGCAAATGCGATTTTCATTCGGAGAACCATGGAAATGGACAGGGTTGTGATGCGCACGCTGATTTTTATTCTGGCCACCTCCCTGGCCGGCTTCGGCTCGGATATTGGAACTTTCGAGCGCTCGTTCCCGGTCGAGGGCAATGCCGATCTCGAGGTCCTGACTCGCTCGGGCGATATCACAGTGCGGCCGGGCCCCGCGGGCGCGGTTTCCATTCATGCCACCATCCATGCCGGCAATTCGTGGTTCGGTGGCGACCACAAGACCGAGGTACGAGAACTGGAGAATAATCCTCCGATTCGGCAGACCGGCAATAGCATTCGCATCGATTACGTCAACATCAATAACATCTCTATCGACTACGAAATCACTGTGCCCGAACAGACCGCCCTTCGCGCACACACCGGCAGCGGCAATCAAACCATTGAAGGTCTCAAGGGCAATATCGATCTCGGGAGCGGATCGGGCGACCTGCGACTGTCGCGCCTTACCGGCGACATGCGCTTCCAGACGGGATCGGGCAACGTACGCGGGCGCGAACTTTCGGGGCCGGCGAAGGTCAAGGCGGGCAGTGGTGACATTGAAATCGAGGAAACGGGCGCGGGCGATGTGGAAATACGCACCGGCTCAGGCAACATCACCGTCAATGGCATCGATGGTGGGTTTCATGCGGAAACCGGGAGCGGCGACATCCACGGCAAAGGCTCGCCCAAAAGTCTGTGGAGCATTCGCACCGGCTCGGGTAACGTCACACTCAACGTGCCTTCGGAAGCCGCGTTTGATGTCGACATCTCTTCCAGTTCCGGCAGTGTTACGCTGGGCCATCCGGTGACCACCACCGTCCAGGGCCGGGTTGAGGAGTCGCGAAAGAGTGTCGTGGGTAAAGTGCGCGGCGGAGGGCCCATGATTTCTGTGCACACGGGTTCGGGCGACGTGCGCGTTGAATAGGAGCTGTTTCCACATCCGCGGGCAAGGTATCTCCGCACTTGGCGCCCACGGTTAAGACAAAATCGGAACCGGAGTCCGTTCCCGGACTTGGCCGTGGCCTTCCTCGCTTTTGCCGGTGTATCTGTGCAATGGCTACCCCGCTCTCAGACCGCGGATTCCGATTCTCGACACAAGGCGGGCCCGACGGCGCGACGCCAGGCAACCCGGCGGCAACGTTGGGACACGCTCGGAGCGGAAGCTAAGGATCTGTCGCTCCCGTGCCAGTTGCCAATCGTACGGGTCACTCGGGTCACTCCCGTACCTTGACGCGCCACGTTGCTAACCTTGATACTTCGTGAGTTCCTGAAAAACCTTCAGGCGGACGAGGTTACGACATTGGCTCGCACTCCGATCATTACTCTGACCACCGATTTCGGCCTCAACGATCATTTCGTCGGCGCCATGAAGGGGGTTATTCTGGAGATTGCTCCAGAAGCGCAGATTATCGATATCTGCCATGCCGTTCAGCCATTCGACATTCTCGATGGCGCGCTGACTATTTCGCAGGCTTACTCGTATTTCCCGTCCGGCACCGTGCACATGGTAATCGTGGATCCGGGAGTTGGAACCTCGCGCCGGCCCTTGATTCTGACCGGCGACCGTCACATTTTTGTCGCCCCTGACAATGGAGTGCTTTCTTTGGTTTACGACCGCGAAGAGCGCATCTCGGTGCGCCACGTCACTGCGGACCATTATTTCTTGCAATCCCCGAGCAACACGTTTCACGCGCGCGATATTTTCTCGCCCGTCGCCGCCTATCTTTCCAAGGGGGTCGATCCGGATCGCTTCGGTGAAGAGATCACCGACTATGTCCGTTTTGGCGCGCCCCGGCCCAAGCCAGTGGATGAGCGCACCCTGCGCGGAGTCGTGCTGAAGGTCGATCGCTTTGGCAACCTCATCACCAACATCACGCCGCAGGATGCGCCCAAGCTTTTTGAGGCCGTGCCGCCGTCTTTCAAGATCGCGATTGGCACCAAGGCCCAGGCAAGTCGCAT
Organism: Terriglobales bacterium; assembly: GCA_049520935.1. Classification (GTDB taxonomy): domain Bacteria; phylum Acidobacteriota; class Terriglobia; order Terriglobales; family Acidobacteriaceae; genus Acidiflorens. The sequence continues at coordinate 75,829 of JBEKPJ010000019.1, forward strand.
GTGCAAGAACTATGCCGAGGGCGCTCCCGGGGAAGTCTTTGGAATTCTCGGGAGCATGGGCTTTCTGGAAGTGGCCACCAACCGGGGATCGGCTTTCCAACTTCTCGGTTCCGGCAAGGGCAGTGAAGTGAATGTGGTAATGGAAGCGCGATAAGAACGAAGATCGCCCGCTGACCGACATTGGCCTCCGCGGCCAAGAGCATCTTTCTCAGCGCCAGCGGCGCTGTCTCGGTCGTCCACGCCCGAGTTATTTCGCTTCCGAACTGAACCGCCGTCACCGGTTGCAGCACTATCCTGCTGAAGTTCGGTCGCCGGATGGTACGGCAACAGGATCATTCACCCTGTTCGCCAAAAGGGGATTTACCTGAAGAAGTTGAACAAACTTGGCGTCAAGAAAGTCACTCTGCGCAATCTGGACGAGCCCACTATGGTAGTGGTGGCGGGAGGAGCCAAAAGCTTTACCTGCGCACCCGGTTGTATCCTCAGGACCGAAACTTGTTGCCAGACTTCCTGCGTCTAGGTCGATCGAAGGCTGAGGCAGTCCTCTGGCCCCGGCATGGCCCATTTTTCGGGGTAGGTTGATTCTTCGGAGTGTGGGCAACAACCTATTCGCAGACCCGGCGTACGAACGTCTGCGAGAGAGAGCAAGTCCCGTGATCGGGTCGCGCGGCGGCCGGCCTTGCAGAACGGCGCAGGAATTTCGGCGCCCGCCTAGGTGTTCTTGGTAGTTGGATGGACGTAGCGATCCATTTCCGCTGTCCACTTCAGGAAGCGCCATAATTCCCGGCGCTCGGTCCATAAAAATTCCCAGAATTCCAGAAATCCGATCTGGGTCATCTTGACGCCGGTGTAGGTTTCGATCCGCCAAAGAAGATAGGGACTGCGCCAGGGGGCGATCCGGTGGCCACGCGTCGAGTTCCAGAGAAAGCGCAGCATTGGCCGCATCGGATTCCAGTCTAGCGCCGCGCAGGGTGTGCCGGCGTATAACCGTGAAGGCCGGGCGCCAAGGCTGGGCCTTCACGGACAATCTGTTATTTTGTAATTTCCACGCTGGCGCGAGTGGTTTCCCATTCCATGCGCAGAGTACATTTGCTGCCGGCGTGGTCGAACGCGATGGTGAAATTCTCCACTGGCGCAGAGGTCCTCGACACACTCATCGGCACGCGCACCAGGTCTTCCTTTGAGTCCTTCGCTTCATCGTATTCCGTCCCCCACTCGCCGGTCCTCTTGTTGATCACGAGGGTCCATGAGTCGGCCCTGGGCACGGTGAAGAGGGTATAGTTGCCGGCGGGCACGGCTTTACCGCCCACGACCAGGTTGGCGTCGGCAACGAAGGTGGTCGCTTCATTGGCACCCGTGCGCCAGATGTGGCCGAACGGCACCAACGCCTTCTCTCCCTCTTCCCCGAATATCTTGCGACCTTTCGCGCGCGGGCTGGAATAGTCGATCTTGACGGTCTTGCCGTCGGAAAACTTGCACTCCGCGCTGGCCGGCGGACTGGGGCGCTTCGATTTGTCGTGCGACATATCCATTTGTGCCGAGGCGATGCTTGCGGTTGCACAGAGCACCGCCGCCATGGCTGCGAACTTCTTCATGACTTGTTTCCTCCTGAATGAGCAAATTGGCTTCTTTCTCAAGATCACTAAGGCACTTGGGAACCCATTCGCCTGGGATCATGCCTGTCGAACTGGTGGACAGATGCGAAAGCGCTGACTGCTGAATTATACCCACATGGCCGCTACAATCGTTTCATGGCCGTCTTCAATGAGAAGCAGGAAGAACTCGAACACTACGAAGTCCGCATGGGTGTGCCTCGCGGACGTCTCGCCGTCACTCTCGATCTGGTCACGGACGCGATGGCCTTGGTCGGCCAACACGGCGTCTACTGCCAAAGTCAGCGCTGTCCGGGCAAGCCGGTGATGGATGTGCAGCTCATCATGAAAAACCTCACCGACGCGAAAGAGCTGATTCAGAGTGTAATGGAAGAACTCAAACCCAAGGCTTGATGGGGAGCCTCGACGGGCCGCGTCTTGTCCGCTTCCGGCTCATTCGGAGTCCGGATCGATCCCGGTCAGGCCCGCGCGAAACCAAAGTTTTTCCGCGTCCGCACATGCGGAATGCAAAATCGGGCAAAAGACTTACAATGCAAAGCATGGAGCGCAAGATCTTCTGGGGATCAATGACCGTACTCGGATTGCTCGCCGACCTGGTTCTGCCTCTGTGGTGGGCCTTGGGTGCGACTGTCCCGATCATCTACTTCTCCTGGTGGATCGCTTATCGCAGCGGCTGGTTCGAGTAAATCACGGGGCATAGCTCCCATTCCTGGAAAAACCAGAACATCTATCGTCCGACTTTTTGGTCGAAGAAATGAGCCATGATTTCGAGCGCTTCGGTCGTTTCCGGAAGACCGAAGTGATACCAGAAAGCGTGTGGCAGCGCCTCGAAGACGACCAACTGCGCATCAACACCGGCATGCAGCAGGGCACGATGCAGCGTCGCCGTGTCGCTTAAGAGGATGTCGCGCGTGCTGGTGAGAAGAAGAGTGGGTGGCATTCCGCGCAGATCGGAGAACAAAGGCGAGAGTACCGGGTCTTTGCGATCGTTCTTGGCCACGTACTGATCGTCAGGGAGATGATTGGGGTCAACCGGCACCATCCGGCCAGGAAGACCGTCGAGCGCGAAGATCTGCCGCGAGTCACCGACACGGCTAAAGTCGGCGAGGCCGGAAAAAATGCCGAGCGCGGCGGGCAGCGGCAGCGCCAATTGCTTGAGGCGGACGGCAGCTTCGGCGGTGAGGATGGCGCCTGCCGACGTGCCGTAAATTCCAATGTTGTGTGGCGGGTAAGTTTTCAGCAGCTCCTTGTAGACCGCGATAACATCATCGACTGCGGCGGGAAACGGATTCTCCGGCGCCAGCCGATAATAGACGGAAACGACCTTGATCTTGGCGAGGTTTGCGATCGGTATGCCTTCGATCAACGAGCCGGAATCGGAATTGAACCCGCCACCGTGCAGATTGATGAGCACGCGACTGCTTTCCGGATCGGCTCCCGAAGCGGCGATGGGCGTGATGATGTCGGCGCGAACACCCGCGATGCGGGTCTCCTCGACCTGTACAGGGTAAAGTTTGCGAGCCTCAGCGGAGTCGGTTTTGCGCCAGACGTCGGTCCGCGCGCGGCGTTCGGCGAGCGACTCGGGCGGCCCCACTTTTTCCCGGTTGAGCGACTCCAGCCATTTCCGCGCTTCGGGGCTTACGCTCGCCGGCATCGGGATCTCACGCGTGATATGCGCGGTTCCGTCCGCATCGAAGGTCGCGGAGTCGGGCTGGGCGGAGGGAGACTGGGCAGCCGGAATGAGCCTCAGCACGAGCACGAGCGTGACGGCCAAGCATGGTCTGCGAAGCTGCATGCGGACGGTCCTTATCGAGGTGGTCGCGTGGTTCGGCGTCGGGCCGGACCGAGTCGGCGAGACGCCCGTTTCTCGATTTTACGGTCTCTACGCCAGCGTGTACTTCCCGGCCTCGATCGTTTTCTGCGCAATCTGCTGACGCAGGGCGATGGTATTGAATGGTTCGTGCTTTGCCAATCGCCGCACGATCGCCAACTGCGTTCTTAGCATGTCGCCTTCGGCCAGGTCGGCGATCACTTTCCTGGCCGAAGCTTCGACTCGCTCCAATGCCTCGGTCAGATAGACTCGCATCATGGCCAATGGCAACACCGCTGACGCCTCGCCTTTTTGCTCCACCATCTTCTGCGCCCGCAGCACGGCCGACTCCATGGCATAGATCTCAATCGCCATATTGGCGATCGCACCCATGACTTCCTGCTGTTCCTGAATCGCCTGCATATATTTCTGCGTGGCCGCGCCGGCCACAAAGAGGCCCAACTTCTTCGCCTGCGCGATCAGATTGCGCTCTTCCGCCAGCGGGCCCTCGATTTCGGCGCTCGCCGACGGACCGCTTAGCACCTCATCCATCAGCTTTTTGATGGCTGGCATCAGCGGCAACTGGCCGGTCATCGCCCGCTTCAGCAAGAATCCGGTGATGATGAGGCGGTTGATCTCATTCGTGCCTTCGAAGATACGATTGATGCGAGCGTCGCGGTAGGCACGTTCCGCGGGATACTCTTCCACGAAACCGTAGCCAGCGAAGATCTGCAACGCCTCATCGACCACATAGCTGACCATCTCCGATCCCCACACTTTCAGGATTGAGCACTCGACGGCGTATTCTTCGATCGCCTTTCGCCGTTCCTTGGTTACGGCGTCGACGTCGGAGTTGGTGGAATCGATTTCCGAGAGCAGCGCGTCCATCATTCCAACCGTGCGATAGACGAGCGACTCACCAACGTAGATCAGGGTGGCCATATTCGCGATCTTTTCGCGCACCAGGCCGAATTCGCCGATCGTTTTGCCGAACGCCTTGCGCTGCTTGGCATAGGCTACGGCGCTCACGAGCGAAACCCGCGCGCCGCCCACACACATGGCGCCCAGTTTGAAGCGGCCGATGTTCAGGATGTTGAACGCGATGGTTGCACCCTTGCCGATTTCGCCGAGCAGATTTTCCACCGGCACTTTGCAGTCATTCAGAATGACGGGACAAGTGGAGGATCCGCGAATGCCCAACTTGTGTTCTTCACTGCCGACAGAAAGTCCCGGAAAGGTTCTCTCCACCAGGAACGCCGTAAATTTGTCGCCGTCAATTTTCGCGAAGACGGTGAACAGGTCGGCGAATCCTGCGTTCGTGATCCACATCTTCTCGCCGTTCAGGACGTAGTGTTTGCCGTCGGACGAGAGCACGGCGCGGGCGCGGCAATTCATGGCGTCGGAGCCGGAAGTCGCTTCTGACAAGGCATAGGCGCCGACAATTTCTCCGGCGGCGAGACGCGGGAGGTATTTCTTCTTCTGCTCTTCGGTGCCAAAATAAACGAGCGGCAACATGCCAATACCCGTATGCGCGCCCCAGGTGGTTGCGAATCCGGCGTACTTGGCAATGTGGTCGGCGATGATGGCGGCGGTGACTTTGTCCATATCGAGGCCGCCGTAGGCCTCGGGAACCTCGACCCCGCCCAGGCCCAGGTCGCCCGCTTTCTTCAGCAGGTCGCGCGAGACGGAGAAGTCTTTGTGTTCGATCTTCTCCGCCTGCGGCAGAATCTCGTTGGTGGCAAACTCTTCCGCCGTTTGCCCGATCATCTGCTGCTGTTCGGAAAAATCCTCGGGGGTGAAGACATCAACCGTTTGCCGTTCTTCGAGCAGAAAACTGCCGCCGGAGATTTTGCTTCTGGGTACTGCGGTCAAAGTGGCCATGGCGTGGACCTCGAGATTTGGAATGCAAACTTTGGATGCTTGGTGAAGAGCGCCGCGTAGACATCCCAAGCGCTAGCCCATATTTTAACCGAGGCAGGCGCCAACCGTCTGCTTTTCCTTGGCCGACCCTTGCCGCTCATCGTGCCTCAACTTTCTCGATTCCCTTCCCCTTCTCCGCCCGCTCCAGGCAGCCGGCACGGAACGACCGCCCATCCAGGCGATGCAGGCGCTTGGCCTGGGCCCGGGTGATCAGCGGATAATGAGAGATTGTGAGTAGATACTCGGCGACAAACCACACCGGCTGTTCCGAGGTCATCCAGTGCAGCGAATCGAATCGGCGCATATCGATGGGGCGCGAAAATGTCCGCAGAGTGCGCTCTGCGCGCAGATTGAAGTATGTATCGAAATAGCTTAGTGCCAGTTCCCGCAGCGAACGATAGACGGGCTCGCGATAGCGGCAGCCGGTGTAGTTCGATTTCGCCAGAGCGCCCCAGTGTCGGTCGATGCGATAGACGGCAATCACGTGGTCAGTATCGTGCTCGGCTTCCAGGTCGAGAATCAGGGGAGGATATCCGAGGACACGCAAGGCCGCCGCGGCAAACAGGGCGCCTTCGTAGCAATGGGAAGTGTTCTCGCGCAGAACTCGGCGCGGAGACCAGGCAGAATCCTCCAGGTGATAGGGCATGTCATCGAGCGCCCGCTGAATGCCGTGCGGGGTCTTCAGAGAACGCAGTTTCCGGAGTTCGGCGGGGGCCAGGCCCCAGGAATTGTCGTGGTTGTTCATCCCAACTTTCCCCGAGAGACGCGGCTCGCTCGCATCTCCTGCGGAATGGCAGAGTCACTTGAAGGTAACAGCATCGGGCGCGGATTGGGAAATAGAGGAGTGGCCGGGCGAGGAAAACGAACACCGTTAAACTCCTGGTGATGTCCTGAACAGTTCGGTTTTCGAGCCGCCTGATGGTCGCGGATTCCGAGCAGGCCAGCGCTGCTTCCAGACAAAAACGAGGATCTTGAAACTTTTCGCCGCCGTCAGCGAGTGATCCGACAAGGCGCTGGGAGTTAGAGAACCAAGTTCGGACGGGGTTCCCCAACTGCGGAATGCGCGACTCGCTGCAGCAGGAGAATCTTCCTGCCCGCTTGCAGGCCGCGACCCGAGAGTCCTCTCCCGGCAGGATGGATGAGATTTTGCAATCCATCACGGAACCCCTGCTGCACCGAGACTCTTAGTGGGCGGTCGCCGGGCCCGCCATATCTTCGTGCAGCTCTTCTGCCTTTTGCCAGCTGGAACCGGGATCATATTGTTTCATCGCTTTGGCTTCGGCTTCGGTCTTTTTGCCGAGATCTTTCTCGTACACGACGCCATCCTCACCCACGATGAATGTCATTACTCCCGATGATCTATATTCCGCGGGATAGGCTACGAACGCAAACCCCGCCGTCATCTTTCCATTGGTGACATAGCTCTTGGCGCCACCGGGGGCGTTCTTTCCCTGACCCGCCAGCATGTGGAAATAGTATCCGCGATATGGCGTGGGAGCAGTCTCGCCACTTTTGACGAAGCCCTCCGAAACGGCCGCCGCCACCAGCGGCCCAATAGGACTCGCCGGTTCGCCGTTGCCGGACTTCCAGTACAGGCCATCGTGCTGGCCGTCACCACTGAAGACTTTCGAAGCATATTCGTCGTGCTGTGCGGCGCGGTACTCCTTCTCCGCCGCAGCCAGCTCCTGGCAGACACGGATTGTCGACATCTCGTTCCGCCCGATGCGCCGGTAGAGAATTTCCTTCTTTCCCGCTTCCGTGTCGAAATACCACGAGTCGCCTTTGCTCATGAGCGGAATCGGACTTGGCCAATTCTCCGCACCGATATACAGGATGGTGGTTCCGTCCGGTTCCTTCACCAGGCGATGCATTTCCTGATATCTCTTCACGAAACTGGCGCGGCTCTCCGCATCCTCGGCCTCATCGCCGGACGAGACGATCCGCTTTCCATCGCGTCCGAGGATCTCGACCATCGCTTTTTCGTCATTATTTTGAGCCGCCGAGACCAGTGCAGCGCTGGCATCTTCGGCCGAGGAAAATGTCTTCTGACCCGGCTGTTGCGCAAGGGCTGAAAAACACAGGGCCAGCAAGATGCCGACCCCAGCCAGCTGGGAAAAATTGGGCCCATGAAATTTGTCGGAATTTAACTTCATTCGCCGCATATGCCTTCTCCATTCTCAGATTTGCCGACCGCAAGCAAGACCGTCGAACCGCCTTTCACCTCCGTCCTCCGCCATGGCCGCCGCCGCCCCCGAAGCTCGATCTCCCACGCGACGAAAAACTCCTGGCCTGCCCGCCGCGATCGATGTGGCTGAAGGCGCCCGAACGAACACCGCTCTCACCGCGCGGTGCAGCGTAACCTCGCGCCGCCTGGCGGTCCCCATTGAACGGTCTGGCTACCGCCCCAGGACGGTTGTAGACTCCACCGCGCCCCACTCCGCCGCGATAGAAGTTACTGCGGTTGTAAAACGTTCGGCTGCGGGAGAAGTATCTGCCATGATCAAACACCGCATAATGATTGTGCCAGTCGAATCCCCAGTGCCCCCACCCCCACCCAAAACCGCCGAACCAGCCGATGCCAAAGCCGATGCCGAAACTCAGATACGGGCCGCCAAACCAGATTCCGGGATAGGGATACCATCCCGGCCACGCCACAATCGGATATCCGTAAACGAGCCAGGGATCATAGGCAGGCACGTAAACGACATCGGGGTCCGCCGGCTGAATCTCGATATTCGAATCTTGCGTGGATACCGTCTGCTGCGGCGTGCTCTTCAGGTTGCCCGTGCCCTGCGCCTTACGTCGCATGACCTGCACAGCATCCATCACATCCTGTTGCTGGTTGTAGTAGGCATCGCCTAGAGAGGACGTCCAGGACAGATTCTTGTCCATGTTTCCGAGGACCGAAGGAAAGGCGGTCAACGCCTTCACACTCGGGTCCCAAGGCTGCTCGTCCACAGCCTTACCCAACGCGTCGCCCTTCAAATCCGGATGGGCCTGCACCCACCGGTCCGCTTCGACAACTTCATCGGGAAACGTGGATGCCGCGAGAACCTGCGCCACCAGCGAATCGGGATAAAGGGCAATCGGCGCGACCAAACGCTGCAACTGCTCGGGAGTTTGCTGTGCATACGCCGGCGCCTGTGCGCCCTGCGGAGCAGATTGTGTGTCGTCGGGCGGCGGAGCTTGCGCGTCCTGCGCCGATAGGCTCTCTGGCATCGTGGCCAACAACAGCGCCCCCGCCAGGAGCAAAGCGAGACTTTGCTTTCCCCATTGAAGTACGGACAATACTGCGTGTTTGCTAAAAAGAGTCATAGTCTGGAACCTCCCGTGTGTCTTCATCTACCCGAGGCCCTCACTTGCTTAACAGATGCAGAAAGCGCAATACAGGCTGCAACTTTACGTTTCTAGACAATTTTTCGCTCTACCCCAGCAACTCCCCCAGTTCCCGAGGCGTCTCCACCAGTACGTCCGGCGTCACTTCTTCGAGCGTGTGCGGGGCGAAGCCGTAGGTAACACCGCACGTCCATAACCCGGCATTGCGCCCGGTCAGAACGTCGATCGACGAGTCTCCAATCATGAGCGCCTCATCAGCGGCTACGCCGGTCTCCCGCAAAAGGGTGTGCACGCCCTGTGGATCGGGTTTCTTGGTAGTAAAGCTGTTGCCGCCGTACACGCGCACAAAAAACTCCCCGAGGCCAAGCGCCTGCACAATGTCGCGCGAAGGATTGACGGGCTTATTCGAGAGGACCGCCATCAACCGGGGCTGTCGGGCTTGGGCAACGGCGGGCTCCGCGGCTCCATTTGGCGGCTCGGCGAGCCGCGCCAGCACCTCGGGAATTCCCGCATAAACCACGGTGTGATCGAGCTTGTGCAGCCGGTAGTAACCCAGAAAATATTCGAGCGCCACGCGCAGCAGTGCCTCCTCGTCGGTATGGCCGAGCGCCCGGCGTATAAGCAGGGGAGCGCCATCTCCCACGTAGCTCGCAATAACCGCGCCGGCGAGCTCCGGGCGGCCAAGATGGCGCAGGGTTGCGTTTACGGAATGAATCAAATCCAGGCGAGAATCAATCAAGGTGCCATCGAGATCAAACACCAGCAGTCGGAGGCGCTGCGGATCAAAGGGGCGCAGGAAACGAATCATGGACAAAACAGGATACCTCAGCCCTCCGGAAAAGCTGACCTTGATCGGGGAGTGGGCGGAATGCTCGATGTCCGGGCCCGGAAACCACTCGATTGCCGTGGCGCAGGATGAACAGAATCTCCCGATGGCTGATCGCTGAAGGCTGATTTACAATGTTGCGGGGCTGGAACTCTGTGGGGTGAACGGCACACGATGGCCACGACTAAAGTCGATCCCAAGCTGCACGAGACCATAGCCAAGCAGGCGAGGAGTTATCAGGGCCTCACCCGTGAGCGACTCATTGATGCCTATCGCATCATGTTCTGCTCGCGCCGCGTCGATGACCGAGAGATCCTGCTCAAACGCCAGCAAAAGATCTTCTTCCAAATTTCCGGAGCCGGGCATGAAGCCGTCGGAGTGGCCGCCGCCTTCGCGCTGCAGCCAAGCGACTGGTTTTATCCTTACTATCGCGACCGCGCGCTTTGTCTCGCCCTCGGCGCGACCCCGTATGAAATGCTGTTGCAAGGTGTGGGTGCAGCGGACGATCCCAGTTCCGGTGGCAGGCAGATGCCCTCGCACTGGGCGTACCAGCGGCTCAATATCGTCACCCAGTCGTCGCCGACCGGAACCCAGATTCTTCAGGCCGTGGGATGTGCCGAAGCGGGGCGTTATTTTTCGCAGCATCCCAACTGCGCGCAGAAAACCCAGGGCGATTATCGTCAATTCAAGGACGTGCAGTTTCGCGCAGGCGAAATCACCTATGTCTCGCTCGGCGACGGCACTACCAGCGAGGGTGAATTTTGGGAGGCGCTCAACACTGCGTCCAACAGTCGCCTGCCGGTGATTTTTTGTGTGCAGGACAACGGCTATGCAATCTCGGTGCCGGTCGAAGTACAGACCTCGGGCGGCAGCATCTCGCGCCTTGTTTCCGGCTTCCCGAATTTTCATTTCGAAGAAATTGATGGCACGGATCCGGTCCTGGCCTACGCAGCTTTCCAGCGCGCGGCGGATCACTGCCGCGCCGGTCATGGTCCGGCGTTCGTCCACGCGCACGTGATTCGCCCTTATTCGCATTCGCTGTCCGACGACGAGCGCCTCTACCGCCCCGAATCCGAACGCCAGGTCGATGCCGCTCGCGATCCGGTCCCGCGTCTGCAGATGTTCCTGCTGCGCGAAGGCATCCTGGACGAAAAGGGCATCAATCAAATCGAGAAGGAAGTCGAGGAGCAGTTGCAATCCGATGCCGACCGCGCGCTGGATGCCGCGCCGCCACAGCCGGAAACAATTTACAACTTCGTGTACTCTCCCAATCTCGATCCGACTTCGTCGCGGTTTCAGACTCAGGCGGCCGTGGGCGCGCCCGAAACCGCGGCGGATGGCAAACGTTCAGCTGCCCCCAATAAAACGATGGCGGATCTGATCACCACCACGCTGCGCGACGAAATGCGCCGCGATGAGCGCGTGATCGTCTTTGGCGAAGACGTAGCCGATTGCAGTCGCGAAGAATACATCAAGCAGAAGATGGTGAAAGGCAAGGGCGGAGTCTTCAAGCTCACGGCCGGCCTGCAATCTCAGTTCGGTTCCGATCGAGTCTTCAATTCGCCGATCGCTGAAGCCAACATTGTTGGGCGCGCCACCGGCATGGCCACGCGCGGATTGAAACCGGTGGTTGAAATTCAGTTCTTTGACTACATCTGGCCGGCGATGATGCAGTTGCGCGACGAGTTGCCGGTGATCCGATGGCGGTCCAACAACGCTTTCTCTGCACCGCTGGTGATCCGCGTTGCCATTGGCGGATATCTGACCGGAGGCGCGATTTATCACTCGCAATGCGGCGAGAGCCTTTTCACGCACATTCCCGGGTTGCGCGTGGTCTTCCCTTCCAATGCACTCGACGCCGCCGGGTTGCTGCGCACCTCGATCCGGTGTGACGACCCGGTGCTGTTTCTTGAACACAAGCGCCTCTATCGCGAAGCTTACGGACGCGCACCGTATCCTGGGCCGGACTACATGGTTCCCTTTGGGAAAGCGAAAGTCGTGCAGGCGGGTACCGACCTTACCGTGGTCACCTACGGTGCCGTGGTTCCGAGAGCGCTGCAGGCTGCGCAAAAGCTCGAGCGCGATCATCGCGTCAGCGTCGAGTTGATCGATCTGCGCTGTCTGAATCCGTTCGACTGGGATGCGATCGCGGATTCAGTCAAGAAAACCAATCGCGTGTTGATCGCTTACGAGGACTCGCTGAGCTGGGGATATGGAGCTGAGATCGCGGCGCGCATTGCCGACCAACTGTTTCATCATCTGGATGCTCCGGTGAAACGGGTTGCGGCCACCGATACGTTTGTCGCCTATCAGCCGATTCTGGAGAATGCGATCCTGCCGCAGGCGAGCGATTTGTTCCGGGCCATGAAGGAACTGGCGGAGTTCTGAGTTTAGTCGGGTGCATCTCCCTTCACTGTCCAATGCCGGAGAGCGCTGCCGATGCCGTCCCGCCGCCGCTGTTGGCGATATTGAGCGTTGCGTGGCGCGGGCCACTCTTGGTGGGATGAAACGAAACGTTGACCGAGCAACTGGTGTTGGCGGGGAGCGAACTGCCGCAGCTGTCGCCGGAAATCGTGTAGTCGGTGGGTGTGCCCTGGATGGTAATCGCGGTAAGGTTCACCGACGCCCCGCTGAGATTGGCGATGGTCACTGTCTGGGGAGCGGTCGTCTGGCCTACCGCTTCGGAACCAAAATTCAGGGCCGTCGGTGAAGCCGCGATCGAGACGCCGGTACCGGTCAGAGTCACCTGCTGCGGATTGTTGGGGGCGTTGTCTGTGAGCTGCAAGATTCCTTTGAGCGAGCCTTTTGCGGCAGGCGTAAATCCTACGGTTAGAGTGCAATTGGCGCCGGCCACGAGCTGCGTGCCACAGGGATTCGACTGGACCGAAAAATCGCCGGTGACGGCGACGTTCGAAAGATCCAGCGTCGCGAATCCGGTATTGGTCAGTGTAACCGGCAGCTCCGAAGTCTGCCCGATGGGTGTCTTCGGGAATGTCAGTTTCGTGGCGGAGAGCACCGCCGTCGCACCATCTGCGTTAGTGCCGCAATTCGGGAACACGAAATTGGCGATGCGCGTGTTCCAGTTGAAGCTGCCCGTGGCCTTTATGTATTCCTGCGTATACCAGAATGTGCAGTCGTCGATCGGATCGACCGTCATGGCGCTGTAGTCGCCCCAACGGTTTTGACCTCCGGTTTGAGATCCGCCGCCACCCACGATCGATTGTTCGCCTTCCATGATTCCTGGTGCGTCGGTCGCAACTCGTCCGGTAAAGGAAATCGAAGGGTAGACGGAGCTGCTGGAGAGGCTATACCCCAAGGCCATGTCGTCTGACTGATCCATGGCGAGGCTCGCCATCCAGCGCGTCGTAGAATCAGGGCCGAAGGTTCCCTGCTGGAAAACACTGGGTGTTCCGTTCGGATCGCGCACCTCGTACCAGCGCACGCCGGTCGAGATGGAATGGTTGAAGGTCAGCGATTCAGTCCCGTTCGGGAACTGCCGATAAGCCAGGCGATACATGGGGCGGTCGCCGAGCGCGTCGACTTTCTGCGATGTACCGGGCTGCGCCACGCAGGAACGGAAGCAGCGCGCGGTGAAGTGTGCGACCGGCAGAATGGTGGGACCGGTGAAGGTGGAGTTTGTGGGAGTGCTGAAGTCCACGTGGAAGCGCCACAACTGGATCACATTCTTGCCGAAGTTCATAAAGAATGCGGGTTCGCCCGTGGCAGGCGGAATGGTCCCGTCCATGTCAGACGGCAGGAGGCTGGCGACCGTGTCGGGCTGCTGGAAGCAGACAAGGGTTGCGCTATTGCCGGCGAGCATGGCGTCGCGGTCGCCGGCGCAAGCGTCGGCGCCGAGGAAGGTGGCACCCACGAAAATATTGAATGTCATGTAGTAAGCGTCGGGCCACACTCCCAGCTTTGGATAATCGGAATAATCGCTGTCGCCAAAAGAAAAGGCGTAGCGGTTATAGGTGCCGGTGGCATCGGCGGTGCTCGACACAGCCACGCATTCGGTATACGGAAGGGTGCTGACGGAGAACTGGCTCAACACCCAACGGTTGGCCATCTTGTCGTACTGGACGATGGGATCGCCGTCATTGTTGCTTTCACAGCCTCCGCCGAACCCGGCCCAGAGGGCATTGCCTTCGACCGGTCCGGCGACGAGCGCGCCGGTGACTTTGTCAAAGACGGCGAACTCGGCGTTCACCCACTGCACGTATTGCGTGGCTCCGACGGCTCCATTGGAGTCGGGGGGAGAATACTCGAGCAGAAATCCATATTCTCCCTGACCCAATCCATCGATATTCAGGCCGAGGTTTGCCGCCACCGGAGGCAGCGAGGTCTTCTGCAGTGCCGGGTCGGGCAACGCATATGCGGGCTCGTCGTTGCCGGGTCCGGTCGGAAGAATCCTCAGCATGCGAGGCGAAAAGCGGTGCGGTTGCGCAAGAGTCATCCGATCCAGTTCGGGAAGTGGGGCGGAGACGTCGTGTTTGATTTCGTGGATTAGACGAGGCGAACTCTCGGGCTGGGCGAAGGCTGCGACCGAGGAAAAGACGCAGAACGCCGCGGAGGCAAAGATCGCAGAGAGCAATGGCCGATTGAAACGCCGGATCTGGGTGCGATTCATAGTTTGCGAGTCGAGGGTTTCCGCCTCACGTTCGATTGATAGCACGGGGGGGAAGATAAACGAGTTGGGGTAGTATATCCCGGATTTCCATGATAATGGCGCGTTTCTCGTCGGCCTCGGTCAAGAATTTGCACGTCAATTTCCATGGTCAAGTCATGAAACTGGCGAGATTTCGATCCGCGGCAACGTGCCCAGCCGCAATTGTTTGCACACTTGGATGGGGATACCGAGAACTGCTCGCCCCTACGCTTTTCGGCTTCGCGAAATTGCCTCTCGGGCTTCCTTGTCGGCGGTTCGACGGCGTTCGGTTTCGCGCTTGTCCCACTGCTGCTTGCCCTTGGCTAGAGCCAGTTCCACTTTGATTTTGCCGTTCTTGAAATACATGCGGGTGGGGATCAACGTTAACCCCTTCTGATTGGTCTTGCCGATCAGCTTGCGAATTTCTTCTTTGTGCACGAGAAGTTTACGGGTGCGCAGGGCCGCATGGTTCGCGTAGTTGCCGTGGTCGTAGGGACCGATGTGGCAGTTGAGCAGCCACAACTCACCGTCTTTGATCAGGCCATAGGCGTCCTTCAGATTCGCCGAGCCGCCGCGAACCGACTTTACCTCCGTCCCGGCCAGAACCACTCCCGCCTCGAATTTTTCAAGCAAGAAGTAGTTGTGGCTGGCGTTCCTGTTTACAGCGGCATCCTTTTGCCCGGAAGCGGTGGGCTGGCGGCGGGGATTCTTCTCTCGGTTAGGTTGGGTCTGATGCGCGGTCTGCTTGGCCATGGCACGAAAAAGACACTGCAAAGAAACTATCACGAAAGACAGTTGCCAGCCGCCTGCCAGCGGTTGACAGGTATTCGATGCCGCGGATATGCGCCGGGCGCAAAACCGGGAGCCGGGGGAGTAGACTGGCACCTTTGGGCCACGTACTAACGAGTGTAACCGTAGACACAGCAATCACTTCGGGGGACCCTTGAGGCAATGTTATAATCCGATTTTCCGGTACTTTTTGCGTGCGACGGCCCCAATCCTGCCTGGTTTCTTTTGGGTTTTGGCGGTGGCGGGCTGAGTCTGGGCTGTTGCGATCGCCGGCAAGAGAGATCGAGATTTCTATGAGGACTGCTTCATGAGACGCCTGATCCACCCGGCTGTTTTTGTTCTCCTGCTGCTCTGCCTGAGGCTGCCTGTTTCGGCTCGTCACGTGGATTCCGCAAAGGCACTCTACGAGAAGGGCCAAGACGCCGAGGCGCGGCAGAACTATGAGCAGGCCTTTGACTACTTCAAGCAAGCATACAACCTCAAACCGAAGGACTTAAGGTATCGCACCGCGTTCGAGCGAAACCGCTTTCTCGCAGGCGCCGCACTCGTGCATCGGGGGCAGATTTTGCGCGATGGCGGGAAGCTCGACGAGGCGGTGGCGGCGTTCCAGAAAGCCGGCGACATTGATCCCTCCTCGTTCATCGCGCTGCAGGAACTGAAGCGGACGCAGCAGATGATCAAGGAGATGCAGAACCCGGAGCCGAAAGGCCCGGGACCCGGCGCAACCGCGCTGCGCCGGCGGCTGGAATCGGCACAGGGGCCGGTCGAACTGGCTCCCATCTCCACCCTGCCGATGACGCTGAAGTCCACCGAGAAGTCCAACGTGATCTACGAGACCGTGGGCAAACTGGCGGGCATCAACGTGCTTTTCGATCCCGATTACACGCCGCGCCAGGTGCACATCGAACTGAACAATGTGACCCTCGAAGACGCGCTGGAGATCATTTCATTTGAAACCAAGACCTTCTGGCGCCCGGTGACGCCCAACACGATTTTTGTCGCTCAGGACAATCCCGCAAAACGGAAAGAGCTGGAACAGAACGTCATCAAAACTTTCTATCTTTCGAACCTTTCCCAGCCGACCGAATTGCAGGATGTGGTGAACGCGATGCGCACCATCCTTGAAGTAAGCCGCATTCAGCAGTTGCCTTCACAGGGAGCAATCGTGGTGCGCGGCACTCCCGACCAGGTCGCGCTGGCACAGAAACTGGTGGACGATCTCGACAAAGCCAGACCTGAGGTCTTGATTGAAATCGCGGTCATGCAAGTGAGCCGCGATAAATCGCACACTCTTGGCATCAACCCTCCGACCAGCATTTCGGTCGCCTTGCAGCCCAACGTCACCACGACCCCGACGACGACGGGGACGACCGGCACGACCACAACGACCACGGGTTCCACGTCGAATGGCATCAACCTGAATACTCTGGCCAATCTCAATGCCACCGATTTCCAGGTAACGATTCCGCAAGCGTCAGCCTCGGCATTGATGGCGGACAACGACACCAAGGTCATTCAGAACCCGCAGATCCGCGCATTGGATGGTCAGAAGGCTACCTTGAAGATCGGCGAACGGGTACCGGTAGCCACCGGATCGTTCCAGCCGGGCATTGGCGGAGTTGGTATCAACCCCCTGGTCAACACTCAGTTTCAATATCTCGACGTGGGCGTGAACATCGACATTACCCCGCGGGTGCACGCCGGGCGCGAAATCTCCATGAAGTTGACGATGGACGTCTCGGAAGTGGACTCCTATGTCAGCATCGGCGGCATCAGCCAACCGGTGATCGGCCAGCGCAAGATCGAACACGATATCCGCCTGAAAGACGGTGAAGTCAGTGTGCTGGGCGGCATGATGGAGGACTCGAAGACCAAGTCGCTGACCGGAATTCCGGGTCTCGCTTCGATTCCGATCCTCAAATATCTTTTCGCACAAAACACCTCGGACCACTCTTCGAATGAGGTTATTTTCGTGCTGATCCCGCACATTATCCGCGGGCCTGAGGGGGCGCACACCAATGCCGACATGCTCGATGTGGGCACGGCAAACGCTCTGTCGCTCAGAATCAGCAACTCCAAGCCGCCTGGGCCGGCGAATGGCCCGGGAACGCCGGCTGCCCCAAATCAGCCGCAACCGCAGACTGCCATGCCGTCACCATCGCCCTCGGGCCAGAACACGCAGCCGCATTTGGCCGGACAGAATCCGGCTCCGCAAGGTTCGGCTCCGCCGAGCCAGGCGGCCGGCGGGACGTTCCAGTTTGATCCACCGACGCTGAACCAGGCAAAAGGTTCAACTTTCACCGTCAACGTCATGCTGTCGGGCGGGCAGAACGTCTACTCTGTGCCCGTGCAACTGAACTACGATCCGAATCAGGTGCAAGTGGTGAACGTTTCGAATGGGGGCTTTCTGTCGCAGGATGGACAAGCCGTGGCATTGGTACATCGCGACGATCCCACGACCGGGACGTTACAGGTCACCGCCACGCGACCGCCCGGCGCCGGGGGCGTTTCCGGACAGGGCGCTGTCGTGACCCTGACCTTCTTAGCCAAGGGTACGGGACAGTCCGCTCTGAGCATCACCCGAGGCGGGGCACGCGATCCGGCGATGCAGCCGATTGCCATGAGCGGGGCACAAGCCGCCATCACGATTCAGTAGAGAACGGGTATGAGAAGAAGTCGCAGGAGGCGATCGAGCAATACGGGCAGCCATGGGTCCAGAGTTTGCCGCCAGCGCGGCTTCACCCTGATCGAGTTGATCGTGGCGACCACGATTCTCGTGATCCTGGTGGGAATGGCGGTCCCGCTCGAAAGGAACGTCATTAAGCGGTCCAACGAGCATCAACTGCGCCAGGATCTCTGGATGATCCGCGATGCCATCGATCGCTACAAAGACGCCGCTGACCGGGGCGCGTTTCAGACCAAGGTCGGGGCAGAAAACTATCCTCCCGATCTCGACACGCTGGTCAACGGAGTGGATGTGGGAGGCAAGAAGCTGAAATTTCTGCGGCGGATTCCGGTCGATCCCATGACCGGCACTACGGAATGGGGAATGCGCTCCATGCAGGACGATAAAGACTCAACCTCCTGGGGCGAGCAGAACGTTTTCGACGTTTACACCAAGTCGGATCAAACGGCTTTGGACGGCACCAAATACAAGGACTGGTAAAGAACTGGCAGATGAAGATTCAATCCAAAGCGAGGTCCTGCCAGGTTGGTCTGCACGGTTTCACCCTGATCGAGATGGTGATCGTGATCAGCATGGTCCTGGTGCTGCTGGCGATTGCTCTACCCATGTACAACCAGAGCATTCTGCGCACCAAAGAGGCGCGACTTCATCAGGATTTGGCTACCCTCAACAAGGCGATCGAGGAATATTCGCTCGACAAGAAACATGCGCCACAATCGCTCGACGATCTGGTGCCGGGATACATAAAGTTCATTCCGAATGACATCACCGGCGGCAACACCTGGCAGACGGATCCGGAAGATTCGCAGGACGCCTGGGATCCGAACCAAACCGGCATCAAGGGTGTGCACAGCGGGTCGAGTGAGACCTCGAGTCGGGGCGATGCCTACTCCACTTGGACCCACTGAATTTCCGAAAATGAACAGCAGAGCGACAGCCCGGAACCGTGGATTCACGCTGATCGAGATGATGGTAGTGATTACCGTCATCCTGATCCTGCTGGGGGCAGCCATGCCCATTTACAGCCATAGCGTTACGCGGGCGAAAGAGGAAAATCTCCGCAAGAATCTGGAAACCCTGAACACCGTCATCTTCGAGTACGCTCAGGACAAGAAGAAGTCTCCCAAGTCGCTTGAGGATCTGAGGTCGGAGAAGTATATCGACGCCATTCCGGATGATATCACCGGCCGCAACGATACCTGGGAAACAGAGCCTGCCGACGGCGCGATTATGTCGCTCGATCAAACCGATGCGGATGGCATCATTGGCGTCCACAGCGGTTCCAACCAAGTCGCAAGCGACGGTACCACATACTCGAAGTGGTGACTCGGCTCCGCTCTTCCGAAAAATGACTGGAATCAGTTGCGGCAACGGCTCAATCGCGTGCCGGGTGTAGGATTCGAGATTAGGGCTTTCGAAACCCTGACGCCCGATGGCGAATACCTGCCCTCCGGAGGCTTGCTTGGATTTCCTCAACCGGCTCCAGCCCTTGGCGCAACTTGTGATGCGGCTTGTTCTGGGAGCGATCATGATCGCACATGGCTATCACAAAGTGTTTGGCGGATTTCATCACCACGTGGAAATGGTTGGGTCACTCGGCCTTCCTCGCTGGCTGGCTTATCTTTCCGCGGGGACGGAATTCTTTGGCGGCATTGCCATCGTACTGGGACTGTTTACGCGGTTTTTTTCTCTCGCCATGGTGATCGAAATGGGCGTGGCCATCTGGAAAGTGCATTTCAAAAACGGCCTGACGGGTGCCGCCGGCTATGAATTTCCGCTGGCGCTGGCGGCAATGGCATTTGCGCTGCTCTGTTTTGACGGAGGCCCGTGGGCTGCGAGGTTCAGCGGCAGGAAGGCCCCGACTCGAAAAGCCAGGAACGGATGATTGTCCAGGAGGAAAGGTCGCGAAAGCCCGCCATCCGCGCGGAAAGTCACCCTTCAGTTGCGCATTCCCCCTCCTACCGTGGATACTGAATAAACTCAATCATGAATACACACCTTTCCTCCTCCGCTCCGTCTGTACTGGAAACCGAATGTCTGGTCGTGGTGGTGCTGGACCACGGCGATAAAGACAGCCCCGCCGCAACCGTTGAGTCGAACGATGCCGCAGTACGTGCCGCCGCCGAGGAAGTCGTTGCCAGCGGCGAAGTCACGGCCAAGATGTTCGAAACCACTCTGGTGCACCATCCGATGGGATTAAAGGCAAAACGCCTGCTCCTGCTGGGCGGCGGCAAGGCCAAGACTTTCTCAGCTGCAGATTTGCGCAAGCTCGCCGGCGCTGCCGTGCGGACCCTGAAAGCAAAAAGCATCCGCAGCTTCGCCTTCGCGACCGGCAGCGGAGTGCCCGCTCCGTTCGACAGCGTGCGCTCCATCGTAGAAGGCGCCATCATCGGTGACTTCGATCCCGGCTATTACAAGAGCGATCGCAACAACGGCGACAAGAGCAAAGACCAGAAAATCGACGCGGTCACCATCGTCGTGCCCGACGGCCTCCCCGGCAATGCGCAGACCGCAGCCACGGCGCTCGAAAGCGCGCTCCTGACCGGACGCATCATAGCCGAATCGCAGAATTTCACTCGCGATCTGGTCAACGAACCTTCCAATCGCATGACGCCGACGATGATGGCCGATCGCGCCAAGAAAATGGCGGCCGAAGTCGGCCTCAGCTGCGAGACGTACGGCACCGACAAGATCAAAGAACTGAAGATGGGAGCCTTCTGGGGAGTCGCTCAGGGCTCCGACGAACCGCCTGCGCTCATCGTCCTGCGCTACGATCCGGCAGGCGCCACCGACAAAGTTCATCTGGGTCTAGTCGGAAAAGGCGTTACCTTCGACACCGGCGGCATTTCCATAAAACCAGCCGACGGCATGGAGAAAATGAAGTACGACATGGCCGGAGCCGCCACCATGATGGGAGCAATACGCGCCGTGGCATTACTCAAGCCCAAAGTGAAAGTCACCGCCATCATCTGCGCTACGGAAAACATGCCCTCCGGTAAGGCGCAAAAGCCGGGAGACGTGCAGATTGCCATGTCCGGCAAGTCGATCGAAATCATCAACACGGATGCCGAAGGCCGCCTCATCCTGGCAGACGGCCTCTGCTACGCCCGTCAACTCGGCTGTACCCATCTGGTCGACGCTGCCACTCTGACTGGCGCGGTCGTCGTCGCCCTCGGTCACGTGAACGCCGGAATCTTCGCCAGCGACGACCAGATGTACGAGCGCTTCGCCACCGCCAACCAGCAAGCCGGCGAGAAAATGTGGCGCCTGCCCCTGGACGACGAATACAAGGAATTGATCAAATCCAACATAGCCGACATGGTCAACGCCGGAAGCCGCTACGGAGGCGCCATCTTCGCGGCGATGTTCCTGAAGGAATTCGCCGAAGACACACCCTGGATTCACCTCGACATCGCCGGGACGGCCTGGATGGAAGAGAACAAGCCGTGGATCGCCAAGGGCCCATCAGGAATCGCCCTCCGCAGTCTGGTGGAATTCGTAAAGGGATGGGGCGACTAAGTCGCGCGCAACGAGATTTCCAAAGGCGGGTGAATTTCGGGGCGGGCACACGATCGGCATCGCATCCCCTGCTGGTGGAGAAACCCGCGCCAATCCTGAGACTCCGTCTGGAACCCGCGCGCGCTGTGCTTGGACCGATGCTTCGACCACCACCGCTTCCCCGTCGGAAAAGGTCAACCAGTATTCGCGCCGCCTCTTGTCCTTCGCCTCCCCTCCCCCGACGGACAATCGCCCAGCCCACGGATCGACCGACATCATCGTTGAAACGGGAGTGCCAGGTTGGCGGACGGATCACTGTTTTACACTACAGGCAGAGAACGGCTCATGGATCTCGCGCAGAAAATTCGCACCCTCCCGACCTCGCCCGGGGTCTATCTCTACAAAAGCGCTGCGGGCGAAGTCATTTACGTGGGCAAGGCGAAAAATCTTCGCTCTCGCGTTTCCTCGTACTTTCACCAAGGCCGCTTGGACGACACGAAAACCGGAACGCTGGTGCGCGAGGCTGTCGATGTCGATTACATAGTCGTCGCCAATAACAAAGAGGCGCTGGCGCTTGAAAACCACCTGATCAAGCAGAAGAAGCCGCGCTTCAATATCCTGCTGCGTGACGACAAGACCTACCCCTACGTGAAACTCACTCTGGGCGAGCGTTTCCCCCGAGTTTATGTAACCCGCCGACTGCGTAAGGATGGCTCCGCCTATTATGGCCCCTACTTCCCTGCCAATCTCGCCTATCGTATCGTCGATCTGATTCATCGCCACTTCATGGTCCCATCCTGCAAAGTGGACCTGACACGCTATCATCCGCGTCCCTGCCTTCAGTACTACATCAAGCGTTGTCTCGGTCCCTGCGTGAAGGAGTTGACCATGCCGGAGATCTATGCCGAAGCGGTTCGGGACGCGAAGCTCTTCCTGGAGGGCCGCCAGACCGACCTGGTCAAGTCTCTTCGCGGAAGAATGTCTGAGGCCGCCGAGTCGCAGGAGTTCGAACGCGCCGCCCGCTATCGCGATCTCATCTCCACCGTTGAGCAACTGCAAGAGAAGCAGCGCATCGCTGCCGCCGAAGGCGATGACGCCGACGTCTTCGGCTTCCACTACGAAAATCAAATGCTGGCCGTCAACCTGTTCCACATGCGAGGAGGAAAGGTCCTGGACCGCCGGGAATTTTTCTGGGAGGACCTTCCCCAGTTCGCACCCCCCGCCGAACCAATCGACCTGAGCCATGGTGAGCCGCACAGCGGAGCCCGTCCCGCCGATCAATTCCGACCGGCGGAGTTCTTTTCCGCCCTGCTCAAGCAACTCTACCTGACCCAGCCTTATGTTCCGCGGAACATCTACGTCCCTATCGACTTCGAAGACCGGGAAGAGCTGGAGGAAGCCCTCAGCGAGCAACTGGCGGGCGAGGGCGGGAGAGCGACTCGGGTCCACATCGTCATCCCCCAGCGCGGAGACAAACGCGAACTGATCGACCTTGCCGGCAACAATGCCAAGCAGTCCTATGATCAGCGCTTTCGAGTCTTGAAGCCCAACTCGCGCGCAATTCAAGAGACGCTGCAGGATGCGCTCGCTCTGCCCGAACTCCCAAAGCGCATCGAGTGTTTCGACATCAGCCACATTCAAGGAGCGGAAACCGTCGCCTCGATGGTGGTCTGGGAAGACGGGAAAATGAAGAAATCTGATTATCGCAAGTTCATCATCACAACGGTCGCGGGCGTAGATGATTTCGCCTCCATGCGGGAGGTGGTCACACGCCGTTATAAACGCCTGTGTGAAGACAGAAAACTCGAACCCAACAAGTCCATGCCCAGCCTCGTCCTAGTCGACGGAGGTCTCGGCCAACTTCACGCCGCCGCCGAGGCGCTGGAAGCCCTCGAAATCATCAACCAGCCGTTGGCTGCCATCGCGAAACGAGAGGAAATCATCTACGTTTATGGCCAAGAAGACGACCCTGTGGTCCTCGACCATCATTCCCCTGTCTTGCATCTGGTACAGATGATCCGCGACGAAGCGCACCGCTTCGCGGTGACCTTCCACCGCAAGCGCCGCCAAATCAGAGACCGAGCCACCGAGCTAAAAGAAATCCCGGGTGTCGGCGAATCCACTACCCGCCGCCTGCTCGAACATTTCGGCAGCCTCCAAGCCGTGAAGCAAGCCGACATAGCGGCGCTTTCGGCCGTCGTCACCAAGACGCAAGCCGAGGCGATTCTGCAGCATTTTCGCAGTCTGCCATGAACACATCCTCGTTCACGCCGCATCCTTCGCATCGGTCTCGGCAGAACGATTTTTGTCGCCTCGCTCCTGAGGCGCGTGGCCCTCGACATGGTCGGCATCGGGGTTGGCGATCGATTGCCGGGCTTCGGGGTCTCCACTCTGGTGGTTCGACGGTCGGGCAGCATCGCCGGGCGATTCCGGAGACTTCGTCTTTTCGCGCTTGATGGCGGAGAAGACCAAATGATCGATCCTCGCGCCAGCGGCAACCCATCGGACGTTGCTGGACTTTCCGGCCAGCTCGAGTTGGCGAGCAAGGTCTTCCTCGCTCGCCAATCCCTTGGACTTCAAGAATTGCAAGATGGCTGCACTCTGAGTCTCCAGGTTCTCAACAGACCCGAACAGTTCGTCGAGTACTTCCTTCACAGCATTCTCGTTCACAAACCTTGTCCTCCTATCGGCAGTCGCATGCTGAACGTTGTTTAGATGCATCAAGACGGGCGCAAGGCCAGACGCCGAAGGCAACCCCCACCGCCTAGCGAGCGCTCGAGAGTGTGGCCAGGAACGACTTCACCACAATCTGATTCGGCTGCATGCCCACCGGAATGATCGTCACCAGGGAATATTCTGAGGGTTCAAATTTCTTCCTTGGCTGCCGTTTCTGAATCACGGCCAAGTCTCCGGAACCGGAGTCGACCACCAATAGATAGTTTTGATTCTGCGAAAGCGCGAGCGCGTCGGGTCTTGTTCCGACCGGCAGATAGCCGATCACTTTGCCCAGTTCGATGTCATAGACGGCGACGTTATTCGATCCGAAATTGGAAACATAGAGGCGCGAGTTGTCGGCCGAGACCACACCGCGCGTCGGCTCAGCACCGATGAGATAGCTGCCCGAAACTTCGTTGCCCGTAGTCTCGATGATAGAAATACTGCCCGCATCAAAGTTGAACGCAACCAGTTCTCCGCCGTCCGGTTTGAGCGCCAGACTCACCGGAGATTTGCCAACATCGAGCAGCGCCAGCAATTTATCGGTCTGAGTCTCATTCTTGTCGGCGTCGGTCTTCTGGGCGTCGCTGTTTTTCGTTGCACTTTTAAGACCGATGCTGGCCACTTGGCCTGATCCCGAGCAGGAGATGAAAGCTTTCGTGGAATCGGGCAAAATTGCGACGTCTTCTGGACTCATACAGACATTGATGGCGGAGCGGACTGCCAGGCGTGCAGTGTCGATGATCGAAATCGAATTGTCGGCGCGATTGGTGACCACCACTGTGGATCCGTCGGGCGAAATGCGAGCCAGACCAGGATTTGCGCCCACAGGAAGCGTGGCGGCAACCGTGCGATGGTCGAGATCAAGCACCGAAACATTGTTGGAGTTGGAATTAGCGACATAGGCGCGACGGCCATCGGGAGAGACGTCGATGAAGTACGGTCGCCCGTACACCCCGATGGTGGCGACGACTCTGTTTTGCTCCGCATCGATCACGCTGACGTTTGAAGAGCCGGTGTTGACGACATAGATCTCGTTGCGCTTAGGGTTGGCCGCGACTCCGGTAGGCTCAGTGCCCACCTGCAGAGTGCGGACCGGGCGAAAGCTGCGCAGATCAATGACTGTGACCGTATTGCTCTTGCCGTTGGAGATATACGCATACTCACGGTACAGCGGACCGTAACCGGGAAGCGCGCGCTCGTGAAAGTAGTACCAGCCGGCGGCGAGAACCAGCGGAACAAGGACGGCCAATAGCAAAACTTTTCTCAAGGGCGAGCGGGCCTCGCGGACGGCATGAGGGCGGCGGATGTGGCCATATCAGTAGAGGCGGAAAGACACTGGGTGGTTGACTTTAATGGCGACGGGTTTTCCGTCCCCGGTTATCGGGCAATGGGTTCGTCGCTTCCCTGCCTCCATGGCTAACTCGTCGAACGCGGAACTGATCAGACGCATCTCAGTAACGTCGAGCGAGCGATTTGAGCCGACAACAACGGGCACGATTGCGACCTCGCGGCCGGCCGGGCGTACGACTTTCGGGCGCCCGGGTTGGGGAGAGTCGGTTGGGAGTGGGGGCGTGATGCAGTCGTCGGCAGGGATCCTGCTCGACAGCACCAGGGGAGTGTCTGAGAAAAACCCCGAAAGCCATGCGATGCGCGGTGTCATGGTTCTGTTCTCCCGAAGTCACAAGCTCAATCGTCTAGATGGGGCTGCGAAAACCGCAGCCTCCGCACTCTTGGGGATTGATCGTCCCAGCACCGCCGCAATCTGTCTGACCTGCGCCATAAGCGCATCGAACTGATCGGGAAACAATGATTGCATGCCATCGGAAAGCGCCCGGTCGGGATCATGGTGGACCTCTACGATCAGGCCGTCGGCGCCTACGGCTACCGCGGCGCGCGAGAGCGGCGTGACTTTGTTGCGCTTGCCGGTGCCGTGGCTGGGATCGAC
Source organism: Terriglobales bacterium (assembly GCA_049520935.1). Classification (GTDB taxonomy): domain Bacteria; phylum Acidobacteriota; class Terriglobia; order Terriglobales; family Acidobacteriaceae; genus Acidiflorens. Next base: position 101,615 of record JBEKPJ010000019.1, read on the forward strand.
GACGATGGGCAAGTGGCTCAGGCGCTGGACGGCGGGCACAATGCTGAGATCGAGTGTGTTGCGGGTGTGATCGGCGAAAGTGCGGACTCCACGTTCGCAGAGGACGATGTTGTAGTTGCCTTCACTCATGATGTACTCGGCGGCCATGAGAAATTCTTCGAGCGTTGCGGAGATTCCACGCTTCAGCAAGACAGGTTTGCGGGCGCGTCCCGCGCGCTTGAGCAACGAGAAGTTCTGCATGTTGCGCGCGCCGATCTGGATTACGTCAGCGTATTGGTCGACCAGATCGAGCGATTCGTAATCGACGGCCTCGGTGACGATGAGCAGGCCAAATCGGTCGCGGACTTCGCCCATGATCTTAAGGCCTTCTTCGCCCAGTCCCTGGAACGAATAAGGAGAGGTGCGGGGTTTATAGGCGCCGCCACGGAAGAACTGGGCGCCGGCTCGCGCCACCCGCTCGGCTACCGTGAAAGCCTGATCGCGGCTTTCGATGCCGCACGGCCCGGCAATGATCGCGAGGTCCGGACCTCCGATGGTAACGGGGGAATGAGGAAATTTAATTACTGTGGTGTCGGGCTTGGTGTCTCGGCTCACCAGTTTGTAGGGCTTCGAGACGTGGATCACTTCCTGGACACCGGGCATTTCCTCGAGCGACCCGGACTCCACCTCGCCTTTGTTGCCAGTTATACCGATGGCGGTGCGTTGCGCGCCAGGCATGGCGTGGGCGCGGTATCCAAGGGCTTCGATTTTCTGGCAGACGGCGTGTACCTGCTCTTCGGTGGCTAGCGCTTTCATGACTACGAGCATAGGAATACCCCGGGACATTCAGTTTAGCGGCTGGCGGAGAACTGGGCAAACGGCGAGAGATTTCAGGAAGGAGGCTGCGATTTCGACTCCCCGTGCAATCATTTTCTCTCTTACCATGAGCTCGATGCCACAATCAGGTTCCGCCCCGGGGGACCACGCTGCAGGGCGTCCGGAGCGATCGCGTCTGTTTTCCTCGGCACTGCGCACGCCTGGGGATCAGCGGCGCACTAGTTTCTCTAAACGACGACCGCGAAACGGTTTGCAGGCGCTGCCACCGGAGCTCTCCTTTCCTTCTGATTGCGCATGCGGTTGCCGATCCTCGAGTTGCAGGTCAACAGTTGCAGGTCCTCGAATTGCAAATCAACGCACGAAGCGGAACCGGCGCGAGTTGGCCGGCGGTTTCTCCCTTTGTCGAAGCTAATTCTCCTTCTTGGGCACGGCTTGAGCTCGTGGGGAATGCGCCCGTTGTAAAATTAAGGACTACCCTTATCTGCACGGTTCTTATCTATGCCACAGGAAGACAAATTTATTCCTACTGCGCGCGATGAGCGTTACGACGCGCAGCGCCTCGAGCGGAAATGGACTGAACGTTGGCAGAGCGACGCCACGCTTTATGCAGCCGAGCCGAACTCGCCCAAGCCTAAGTACTACGTGCTTGAGATGCTTCCCTACCCTTCGGGCGCGCTGCACATGGGACACGTCCGCAACTATTCCATTGGCGATGCCCTGGCTCGCTACATGTGGATGAACGGTTACAACGTGCTTCATCCCATGGGGTGGGACTCGTTTGGGCTGCCGGCGGAAAATGCGGCCATTAAGAACGACACTCCGCCGAAGGAGTGGACGCTGGCCAATATTGCGGCCATGAAGGTGCAAATGAAGCGCCTTGGTTTCGCCTATGACTGGTCGCGCGAGGTTACCACTTGCCTGCCGGACTACTATCGCTGGAACCAATGGTTCTTTCTCAAGCTTTACGAAGCAGGACTGGCTTATCGAAAGAAGAGCAAGGTGAACTGGTGTCCACAATGCGCTACCGTGCTGGCGAACGAGCAGGTGGTGGGTGGAATGTGCTGGCGGCATGAGAATACTCCGGTTGAGCAGCGCGAACTGGAACAGTGGTTTTTGCGCATCACGAAATATGCCGATGAATTGCTGCGCGATTTGGAGAAGCTGCAGGGGTGGCCGGAAAAAGTGCGCATCATGCAGGAGAACTGGATCGGACGCAGCGAAGGCACTCTGATCGATTTCGACTTGGGCGGAACCGTCGGGCCGGCGGGATCGACCATCACCGTGTTCACTACGCGGGTGGACACGATCTACGGCGCAACCTCGGTGCAGTTGGCACCGGAGCATCCGCTTGTTTGCGACATGATTACCCGCAATGCTGAACTGCGAGCGCAGGTCGAAGGACTGATCGCAGAACAGCGGCGCGCCAAGGAGACCGGTGACTTCGGCGCCATCGAAAAGCATGGCGTGTTCACCGGACGCTACGCTAAGAATCCTTTTAACGGCGAAGCGGTTCCGGTGTGGGTGGCAAACTACATTTTGATGGATTATGGCACGGGCGCAATCATGAGCGTACCAGCGCATGACGAGCGCGATTACGAATTCGCGCTGAAGTATAAGCTGGATATCCGGGTGGTAGTCCTGCCCGCAAGCACCGATCCGGAAGAAACCGTCACCGCGCCTCCGCTGCCGTTTGCGGCGGAGGATGGAATTCTGGTGAACTCAGGCGAATTCAGCGGGCTAAGCTGCGCAGAAGCAATCGCTAAGATGTCGGCCCGGGCCGCAGAAAAGGGCTTTGGCAAGCCCACGGTAACCTTCCGGCTGAAAGACTGGGGCATCTCGCGGCAACGTTACTGGGGAACGCCGATTCCGATGGTGTACTGCGAGCGACATGGAATCGTGCCGGTGGCCGAAAAAGATCTGCCGATCCTCTTGCCGGACAACGTGCCGATTACCTTGGCAGGGGGCTCGCCGCTGGCAAATGTACCGGAGTTCTTGAACACGACCTGTCCCAAGTGTGGCGGGCCAGCGCGGCGCGAGACCGACACTATGGATACGTTTGTCGATTCGTCGTGGTACTTCTATCGCTACGCCGACGCGAGCAATGACGAGAGACCGTTCGATTTCTCAAAAATCGCATACTGGTTTCCGATCGACCAATACATTGGCGGTGTGGAACATGCTATTCTCCACCTGATTTATTCGCGCTTTTGGACCAAGTTTATGCGCGACATGGGACTGGTGAACAACGACGAACCGGTGCAACGTCTGTTTACCCAGGGGATGGTCATCAAAGACGGCGCGAAGATGTCGAAGAATCTGGGCAATGTGGTCTCTCCGGACGAGATGGTGGAGCGATACGGCGCCGATGCGACCCGCTTGTACAGCTTATTTGCGGCACCTCCCGATCGCGATTTGGATTGGCAGGAATCAGGAATCGAGGGCATTCAGAGGTTCTTCGGGCGGGTGTATCGGTTTTACCTGCGGAATCCAATGGACGCGACTGCTGCCGGGCACGTTTCGTCCCTGCAAGCCGCGTCCTTGCAACCCGAGGCGCGCGCCATTCAGCGCAAATTACACCAGACTGTCCAGCGGGTCAGCCACGACTTCCAGGGCCGCTGGCACTTCAACACCTGCATCGCGGCCATCATGGAATTGGTGAACGAAATCTACGCTGCGGAGGAGGCGATTGCCGCTGGGCGAGTTCCCGCTGCGCTGGTCGCCGAGGTGCAGCGCAACATCGCGCTGCTGCTGTCTCCGATGGCACCTTTTTTGGCGCATGAGCTATGGGAGATGATCGGAGAGAAGAGCAATCTGCTGAAGGCTCCGTGGCCGCAGCACGATGCCGCGCTCGCGGCGGAAGATGAAATTGAGATTCCCGTGCAAGTGAATGGGAAACTGCGCAGTCTGGTGGTGGTGACGGCGGCAGCGAGCGAAGAGCAAATAAAGCAAGCAGCGCTGGCGGATGAGAAGGTACGCGCGGCGATCGCGGCCAAGCAGGTGATCAAGGTCATTATCGTACCGAAGAAGCTCGTGAATATTGTGGCCAAGTAATGCGATCGAGCACTAAGACATAGAGCTTGTGGAACGAGAGCACCACCCGGTGATTGACGGGATTCGCGCGCAAATGATTTAGTGACTAAACCACTGCGATCTGAGAAACTCATCCGTGGAAACCCAATCCATCGTAGTCCTCGACTTTGGCGCCCAGTATTCGCAGCTGATCGCGCGACGCATCCGGGAACAGAAGATTTTCTCTGTCGTTCTCCCTTTCAACGCCAGCCTGGAAGAAATCCGCAGTTATGCTCCGGTGGGGATTATTTTGTCAGGTGGTCCCTCGTCGGTATATGACAAAGATGCGCCTTTGGCCGACAAAAAAGTCCTGGAGCTTGGCGTCCCTGTGCTCGGCATCTGTTATGGATTGCAGTTCATGGTTTACGCTCTTGGCGGCAAAGTCCACTCGGCCGCGAAGCGCGAGTACGGGCACGCTAAGGTCGAGATTCTCCCCGCGGCCTCGCAGCTTTTTCAGGGACTGCCTCATCTGCTTGCCGTCTGGATGTCGCATGGCGACGAGGCTGTCGAACTGCCTGCCGGATTTCGATTGACGGCGAGGACTTCGCAGGCCGTTGCCGCCATCGAAAACGCTGAGCGCAAGATGTGGGCGGTGCAGTTTCATCCTGAGGTTCACCATACGCCGCTCGGTTCGGATATTTTGCGCAACTTTGCCTTGAACATTTGTGGCGCGGAACCGTCCTGGACGCCACAGCATTTTATCGATGCGACCGTGGCGCAGGTGAAACAGCAGGTGGGCAGCGGACGCGCGATCTGCGCGCTTTCCGGCGGGGTGGATTCCTCGGTGGCGGCGGTACTGGTGGATCGGGCCATGCGCGATTCTGGCAAATCGCGGCTCACGTGCGTGTTCGTCAACAATGGGGTGCTGCGCAAGAACGAGTTCCAGAAGGTTCAGCAAAACCTGCGTGACAATCTCGGGCTGCATCTGGTTGCGGTCGATGCCACGGAGCGATTCATGAGCAAACTGGCAGGGGTAGTCGATCCAGAGAGCAAACGCAAGATCATCGGCAACGAGTTCATCGAGGTCTTCGACGCCGAGGCGCACCGCATCTTGCAAGAAGAAGGCGAAGTTGAGTGGCTGGTACAGGGGACACTCTATCCTGACGTGATCGAATCGCGGTCAGTACGCGGGCCGTCACAAGTCATCAAATCACATCACAACGTGGGCGGTCTACCGGAAAAGATGAAGCTCAAGCTTATCGAGCCGCTCAAGGATTTATTCAAAGATGAAGTGCGGCGGATTGGCCGCGATCTCGGGATGCCGGAAGACATTCTACAGCGGCAGCCGTTCCCCGGGCCGGGATTGGCGGTGCGCATTTTAGGGGAAGTCAACCAAGAGCGCGCCGATCTGCTGCGCGAATGCGATGAGATTGTGGTGGGCGAGATCAAGAAAGCCGGGCTATACCAGAAAATCTGGCAGTCGTTCGCTGTGCTCTTGCCGGTGATGTCAGTGGGCGTGATGGGCGATCAGCGGACGTATGCCTACACGTGCGCTGTGCGCGCCGTGCATTCGGAAGACGGCATGACCGCGGATTGGGTTCCGCTGCCGTATGAAGTGCTGAAAACGATCTCAAATCGGATTGTGAATGAAGTGCGCGGGGTTAACCGGGTTGTGTACGACATTACGTCGAAACCGCCCGGAACGATTGAGTGGGAATAAAGCGCACATCGTTGACTTGCGAGAGCGATATTGGACCGGTCCCACGTCGGCCGGATTCGAGAGGTGCAAAGACGCCCATCACCTGGATAGATGCCCCACAGGATTGATGATTCCCCACCCGACCATCTACCATATCCCCATGCCCGTCGACACCGGAACTCTGACCTTGCCTTACACTCGCATTCGCGCCCCGCGCGGCAGCACGCTCTCCTGCAAGGGGTGGCAGCAAGAAGCGGCCATGCGCATGCTTATGAACAATCTTGACGAGGAAGTTGCCGAGCGTCCCCAGGATCTGGTTGTTTACGGGGGGACGGGCAAGGCGGCCCGCAATTGGGACTGCTATCACGCGATCGTCCGATCGCTGAGGAGTCTGGAGAACGACGAGACATTGCTTGTGCAGTCGGGGAAACCGGTGGGTGTGTTCAAGACGCACGAGTATGCTCCGCGGGTGCTGATCGCGAACTCGAATCTGGTTGGCCATTTTTCCAATTGGGAGAAATTCAACGAGCTCGAACGGGCCGGGCTGATGATGTATGGGCAAATGACGGCTGGGTCGTGGATCTACATCGGCTCACAAGGGATTGTTCAGGGGACTTACGAAACTTTCAGTGCGGCGGGCGACAAGCATTTTGGCGGCGATCTTGCCGGGAAGCTGATCGTGTCCGGTGGCATGGGTGGCATGGGTGGCGCACAGCCATTGGCCGCCACCATGACCGGCGCAGCATTCCTTGGGATTGACGTCGATCCCGAGCGCATTAAGAAGCGGCTTAAGACCGGCTATTGCGACTTTCTCGTGACCACGCTGGACGAGGCGTTGCGCATTCTCAAGAATGCGGTCCGCAAAAAAGAATGCGTTTCGGTTGGACTCGTGGGGAATTGCGCGGACATCATTCCGGAGCTTGCCGAGCGCGGGGTGGTGCCCGACATTCTCACCGATCAGACCTCGGCGCACGATCCGCTGAATGGATATGTGCCGAATGGCATGACGTTCGAAGCAGCGCTGGAATTGCGCGCACGCGATCCGAAGGATTATCAGGAACGATCGCTTGATGCCATGGCTCGGCACGTGGAAGGTATGTTGCGTCTGCAGAAAATGGGCTCGGTCACCTTCGACTACGGGAACAATATCCGTACTTTTGCGTTTCAACGCGGCGTGAACGACGCCTATGACTTCCCGGGATTTGTTCCTGCCTATATTCGTCCGCTGTTCTGCGAAGGACGCGGTCCGTTTCGCTGGGCGGCACTTTCGGGTGAAGTTTCGGACATCGCCGCCACCGACAGTCTGGTGCTTGAGCTTTTTCCTGAGAACCGTAACCTGCGTCGCTGGATCGAGCTCGCCCGCAAGCGAATTAAGTTTCAGGGCCTACCGGCTCGCATTTGCTGGCTGGGATATGGGGAGCGCGCGCGATTCGGGTTGGCAATTAACGACCTGGTGAAAAACGGTACGATCAAAGCTCCCATTGTTATTGGACGCGATCATCTGGATTGCGGGTCGGTGGCATCCCCGTTCCGCGAAACCGAGAGCATGAAGGATGGTTCTGACGCCATCGCCGACTGGCCGCTGCTGAATGCACTGGTGAATACGGCGGCTGGCGCATCATGGGTTTCCATCCACAACGGGGGTGGGGTGGGAATAGGCTATTCGCTCCATGCCGGCCAGGTGACGGTCGCGGATGGCAGCGACATGATGGCCAAGCGCATCGAACGCGTGTTGACGACCGATCCTGGAATGGGCGTGGTCCGGCACGTGGACGCGGGGTATGACGAGGCAAAGGAGTTTGCCGCAAAAACAGGCGTTCGCGATCCGATGGCGCAGTCATGAAACTCAAGGGGACGAGGACCCGGAGCGGCAATGTTTAGGACGGCGCGGGCGCTCTTGTTAGTCAACATCGGGCAGCTTGTGACCTTGCGTTCGGCGGTTGGCGGCCCTCGACGCGGCCGTTCCCTTTCCGAACTCGGCATCATTCACGATGCTGCGGTATTCTGCCTTGCGGGCAAGATCGTCGCAGTGGGCAGCACGAAAAGCGCTCTTCGCGATCCATGGCTCAGAAACAATCGGAAGAGGGTTACTGAAATCGATTGCGGTGGTCGGGTCGTTCTGCCCGGGTTTGTCGATTCGCATACTCACCCGGTGTTCATGCGCCCCCGGCTGTTGGATTTCGAAAAGCGCAGTGCCGGCGCGAGTTATGAGGATATCGCTGCGGCTGGTGGAGGAATTCGTGCCAGCATTGACGGCGTGCGGAAGGCCGGCAAGCTCGTGCTAACACGGAAAGTCTTCGCCGCGCTCGTGGATTTTGCGCGTCACGGAACGACGACCGTCGAGGCTAAGTCCGGCTACGGCCTGAGCCTCGAATCGGAACTAAATTCGCTCGGTGCCGTGCGCGCCGCAGCGCGGCAGTGGCCGGGAACCGTGGTTCCTACTTTTCTCGGGGCGCACACCGTCCCGGCTGATTATCGTGGACGTTCGCAGAAATATGTCGATCTGGTCTGCAACGAAATGATGCCAGTAGTGGCGAAACGCAAACTGGCTGCTTTTGTGGATGTGTTTTGCGATAGGGGCGCTTTCACCGCCACTGAAACCATGCGGATTTTCGCGGCGGCGGCGGAGTGCGGTCTCGCTCTCCGGGCACATGTAGGGCAACTCAGCGAAACGCGGCTGGAGCCACTGCTTCGCTACCATCCAACCGCTCTCGACCACATGGATCATGTGAACAACGCGGAGCTGCCGGCACTCGCCCAGAGCGACACAGTTGCAACGTTCGTTCCGGGGGCAAATTATTTTCTTGGGCTATCGAGATATCCTGACGCGCGCCGGTTTATTGATTCGGGCGTGGCCGTGGCCCTGGCTACCGACTACAATCCCGGCTCCTCCCCCACCCTGAGCATGCCGATGGCGATGTCGCTGGCCTGCACGCACATGAAGATGGCGCCTGAAGAGGCGATCGCGGCGGGCACTATCAACGGGGCATGGGCGCTTCGTTTGGCGGCTAGCAAGGGCAGTCTGGAATCAGGCAAAGACGCCGACCTGGCGGTGTTCGACGCGCGTGACTACCGTGAGATTCCGTACTGGTTTGGCTCCAATCGCTGCCTGCTGACGATCGTGAATGGGACGCTTAGCGGCCATCTCCCGGCTTGAAGAATGGGGCGAGCAGATGCGGGAGGTGTCGCGCGACCAAAACGCGGTCTCGCAGAAATCGCGCCCACGGCTTTGAGAGAAAGGCGCGGGGTTGTTATAATTCGAGGGTTCCGCACGGTCCAATCGCATAGGGTGATTTACCCCTCGCGGCATACCGCCCACTGAGAATGCAACGATGGTCGGTCAACTAGGCCCCCAATCGGGGACAGATCGTGTGGACAAGAAGTGGCCAGGTAGCTCAGGTGGTAGAGCGCAGCCCTGAAAAGGCTGGCGTCGGCGGTTCAACTCCGTCCCTGGCCACCA
>JBEKPJ010000020.1:0-108711 GCA_049520935.1 Terriglobales bacterium
GCTGGCAAGTCCATCATCGAAAGCTGAAGCATCGCCTCGTCAACAGTCACGAGTGGATCGAATTCGAAGGGACATTATTCTGCCAGCCACTGATGGGTGGCTACGCTAATGTCGACGACACCGTGTTCGAAGTTCCGGGCGGCACTTACCGCGGCGTAGCTCTCCGATCGTTCGACGCCAAGACGGGGCAGTGGTCGATCTGGTGGATGGACAGCAGGACGCCACTTGGGCCGATGGATCCGCCGGTGAGAGGCAGCTTCCACAATGGCGTAGGAACGTTCAATGCGAACGACGATACCGAAGACGGGAAACCAGTCCGCACACGGCTCATATGGTCCGAGATGACACCCACCTCAGGTCACTGGGAGCAGGCAGAATCAACCGACAGTGGTAAAACGTGGGAAACGGATTGGATAATGGACCTCAAACGAGTGCAATAGTCGGTTGAATGGATATTTGCCTTCGAGACCCGGCGCATCGTTAGCCGCAGCAGAATTGACAATGTCGTTGACGAATCGTCAGGCTGCTCGAATACGCGAAAGGTTTTCCGCAAGAACACTTGATGTCGGCGGGTCAACTGTTGCTAAATCCCGATAGCGCTCAAGTTCCGACCGCCAGTTTCAAACTCTTCAGTTCCGAACGGAATCGAAAGAAGTCGAAGTTTGAGTGTCAATGCCTGGTTTCGTCAACTACCGTCTTCTTGGTGGTAGCTATAATTTCAACCGCAAGAAACTACACGGAGTGCGATCAGAGGTTATGGTGAACTCTTGGTCAGGACCCAGCCGGCGCTGGTTCCCGCTCGACGTCTCCAGCGGCACCAGCCCCAGATAACTCGCGATCTGCTTGCCGCAGTAAAACCGATCCGCTTTCCCGATGATGAGCACGAAGGCCAACGCCGTCAGTGAACCCACCCAGGATGCGTCTTCAGGCGTCGCGCCGCCGGACACTTCTCGACTTCCAAATCGATCGCCTGCGTCAGCTTGCCGATCGTCGGGTTCAGTCGGTCCAGCAATTCCAGCAGATCGCTCCGCCGCTGGCTGGCCCACGGGGCTAACTGGAACGCCTCCAGTCGTTCCCGTCCGGCATCCCGCCACAACTTCTTTTTGCAGCGGAGGCCCTCATTCAGTGCCACGGCTTGCAACTGATTCATGATCCGTGTGCGGGCCTGCACCATCCGGTGCCGGTGCCACAGCAGTTGTCGCAGATCGCGGTTCTCCCAACTCGGTACCCAGATCTGCGGAAAGTCATCCTTCAGCATCAATCGCAGTATTAGCTGCGCGTCCTGGCGATCCGTCTTCTGCTTGCGTACTCGCTTCGCGTTGATCTCGGCGGCGTCCCCGATCCACAACTCAAACTGCAACTCGGAAAGCAGCCGTTCAAACCAGCGCCCATGTCCGCTCGCCTCCATTCCCACACGAACCTTCATTCCCTGTGCCGCCAAATCACGGTACAACTTCTCCGCTTCCTCGCGGTGCTGCAGTCGCCGCTCTTGCAGTTCCCCAGTGTCGGTATCTACAAAACAATTTGCTGAAAGCTCGGGTGATAATCGCATCCTATAATGATCATTGTTCGGCTCCTCTCTCCCGAGCGCTCTTGGTTGGTTGGTAACCACCAAAGTTTACTCGGGTACAGGAGCCGACATTGTGATGGAATCAATCACACTCATCGGCAGGTCAACGCGCAGCTATTGGGCGTCCCGAGGGCGCAAGTATCGTTCAAGGCAGACGAGGCTTTCCCGTCGGCTTACTTGCTGGTATCGACCATCGGAATCTGCGAGGACAACTGCAAATTGATCAGAAGATCGATACGGCGATCGATCTGGTACCACAACGCAGTCTTCTTGGGCGAGATGACCTTCTCAAACACCGCAACATACCTCAATCGCAATCCGATGAGTTCCTCGTCAACGGCCGCCCATCTCTTGATGTAATTGTAAGCCTGCGCATCGGTCATGGTGTTGTGGTTCGCTGCATAATCCTTGATCACGGCCCAGCGTTCGTCATTGGGTTTGATAGCTTCTTTTCTATACTGCTCAAAGATCGGCCAGAATTTAGTTGCCTCGTCCGCAGTGAGGTTCATGTTTTGCGCGACGATCTGCTTCCGCTGTGCGCGTATGTCCGCCCGCAGCATCTCGATGTCTTGGTCTGAGAGGCTATGCGGTTGTGCATCGGCGTCCGAAACATCTTGCGCTCCGGGCTGGGACACCTGAGCGAACATCGATACGTTGCACACGAACAGTACACTGAGGACAACCAGGAGAACGTTGATACTCTTCTTCTGCATTGTTGTTTCCCTCCGATCTTTAAAGGACAGCCCGCCGGCCGCTAAAGACAACAGGCAAAGAATGTTAACACCAGCGGCATCTTGCGTCGTTTATTGTTTGGCGTAACATTGCGTCACTCACCGACCTCGCCGAGAGGCCTATTTGCAGCTTGCCCGTTTCCCATAATGCGATCGCCTTATACAGGGCCTTTACAATCTTCACCTTCTTAGCTTCCTCTTGAAGGTACATCGGCAATCGCTCATACCAGCATTGTGAATGCCAGCGAAAAAAGGCATCCCCTCCTTCGGGAAAATCGGGAATACGGCTCGTGAGGTGGGTTTTCTTTTCAAAGAAGGAGATGTATTCACGAATCTCATCTTTGCTTTCAAATCGAAATGTGAACGAACATACGCTGACGCAAATCAACTCGCGAGGAACTAGATTTTGTGCATGTGCAGGCAACGGGTCCGACGACGCATCGCCATATCGTCTCCCACCCTTTGCCTCCTTCCAGATTGGCGCCGTGCTCCAAAGTCTAGGACAGCTGCATCAGAAAATCCATGACTGTTGCAACAGCGCCATGTGAGTCATTGACCCGAATCGGGCCGATTCTCAATGAGCACAACCCCTGAATGCGTCAGCTGTCACATCAGTCGGGGAAAAGTCTTCTCATCCCATCTGATAACGGAGGTTCGCTTCCGACCTCGCCGTTTTCGGCATATTCCCGGCCTCCTCAGGAACGGTCTGCAATCTCGTTTCGTAGCAAAGCCCCACGCCTCGGACATTGCGAGACGTGGGGCGCTCGTGCCTGCGGCAGTTGGTTCTTCTGATGACCTACGAAACCATCACAGTCACTACTTCTTGACGCAACCCTTCGGGGGGCAGTGCATGCCTGATAGGGCAAGAAATGCGTGACCGTCCGCGGTTTCGTCGATGCTGAAGATCCCACCGCCCGCCGTGATGCCCGCAAACTGACCCGTTCCACTGACGATGTCATAGAGACCGTTCGTGGTGGAGGCGCCAGACGGCTGCAAGCAGCGGTAATCAACGAGGTTGTAGACCATACTACTGCCGTCTGCCGTCCAGATCTCGGCCCGGCGGTACTCGGTCTCACAGTCGGCGCCACCAAAATCAAATTGTGGGACGCTGGGGATCGTGGCGAACTTCTCGCCGGGGACTGGCGAGTCTAATGGCTGCCAGACCCCGTTTCCGAACGGCTGCCCCTTTATGTAGAAGGGTGCCGTGGAGCTGTCACGTACGCCAATGACGTTGATGATCCCCACGTTTGCGAGGGGATCGGCAGATTGTGCTTGAACGGGGGCCACCGAAACAACGATGGCAGTTACAAGCGCGAGCAGCGCGGCCGGTAGCGCGACAAGCCAAGATTTCAGAATTGTGCTTTCCATTTTGATTCTCCGTTTTCCTGCTGGCATTAAAGTGCCAGCTCTTTAAGTTGACAAAGAACGTCGGATCTTCTGAAGTTCTTTTCCTTCCTGTCTCTAACAGCGCAAAATCGCGGCGGATTTAATCACCCCCTGAAAACATTGTTTGAGAAGTTCTCTCAAGAGGCCCCCAATTCTGCCCTCTAATGATGAAATCGGAACTGGCGGGCAAAAGACGACACGTCAGACAAATTTTTTTGGCTGCGGGCGGAACCGTTAAACACCCACCCGCCATCGCCTGACCCGGTTTCGTAAAAAGAGAGGCCTCCAGAGTTGGCTAGCGCCCATACGCTCTGACCACCCGCCGAGACCTGGCTAAAATCAGAGGCGTCGGGTACGTTCTTGAAGGTTTGTGCGAATCCAAATTGGACGCAAGCGACACCCAAAACGGCAGCTAATATCACAAGAGCAGACTTTCCCGATAGTTTCTTCATTAGCGATCTCCTTTATTTCTGTGCAAGCGGGAACCTCTGAGTAACGCGCCCGGTTGCTGGGCACATCTTCTACGGTCGAACGAATGTAAAGACAGCGCCTATAGAATTGACCGCAAAGACACCGGCTCCGGAACCGACGGAAATATTCTTGAAAGGGCCCGTAACCTCGACGAACGCTTCTTTGCTGGAGTCGAATCGCCAGATAATGTTGGAAGTGTCGAGGAGCCAGACGCCATCCCCGCCAGCCGCGATCTGCCGAACAAACCCCTGTGAGATGTTGAAGTCGCCGGTGGCGGGATCGTAGCGAAAGGCGTTAATGTTGGGATTGAGTCCCCACACGTCGTTCACTCCCACAGTGATCTGTATAAAGCCGCCCCCAACCTGCCCGAACGTTTGCGTGGCAAAGCTAAAGTGGAAGATATTGCCCGAGCTGTTGAACCCCCATACGTCGCCTCCGCCGGTTGCGACCTGAGTCAGGGAACCACTGATTTCGAAGAACTCGTTTGTGCAGTAGTCGAATCGGAAAACGGAGTCCCCGGAGTTGACGCCCCAGACTTCATAGGGATGGCAATTATCCTGGTTGCCAGGGCCGACCGCGAGCTGACTGAAAACACCGTCAATTGAATCGAAGGTTTTGGTGGTGTAGTTGAACCTGTGAACGCCGCCGCCAGCGTCTAATCCCCAGACCTCGTCAAGCTGGGAGAGGGTGCCGCCGCCCACCGCAACTTGGACAAGCGACGCGTTCTTTATCTTGGCGAAGGCGCTCGTCTTGGCATTGAATCGCCAGACCCCGGAAACGGCATCGAGGCCGAAGACCTCATTTCGGCCAGCCGAGACACTGGCGAGAGTGCCTTTAACCTGTTGGAAATGCTGTGCTGATGCAGGGACCACAAGCGAGGCCCAGCAGACTAGAACCAGAAGAACGCTGCAAGAAACGTTTTTGCGCGACATGAGAATCTCCCTTTAGAGCAATTTGTTTTGTTCTGGATAGAGCTAACAGAACTTCTTTCTTGCGTCCTTCGTCTTCTATTGCGTTCCGTTAAGACCTCACCCTAGAAACCGGGCCATCCTGGAGCAAATAAGCGAAACCGCCAATAGCAAGGGGCTGAATCGTTGCTTAATTTCTTATGAATTTGTAAATGAGTGAGGGCAAATGAGATGCGTGGAAAAGGGGCAAACCGGGGTAGAATCAGAGGGCTTGGCTCAGCCCCGATTGACGCCAGTTTTCGAGCTATCCATGCACGTATGCCCATTACCTCATCGCAACGATTCCAATTTGGAGACGGCTACGAGCTCGATCTCGGGGCTTACGAATTGCGGCGGGATGGGCGCGCCCTCAGACTGCCGCGGATTCCGATGGAGGTGTTGAGGCTCTTACTGGAGCAGCGCGGCAATCTGGTTACGCGTAAAGAGATCAGCGAACGCATCTGGGGACGGGAGGTGTTCGTAGACACCGACAACAGCATCAATGCGGCCGTCCGCAAGATTCGCCAGGTATTGAAGGATGATGCGGACGAACCCCACTTTATCCAGACTGTGCCGGCCAAAGGCTACCGATTTGTCGCCGCCGTGACGGAAGTGGGGCTAGCCCCGGGGAACTCATCGCCCAGCGAAGAAACGTCGGCTGCAGCCGACGTAATACGAACGCAGGAGAAGATCGGGCCAGACCAAATCGCGGATCAAATCGTTGCAGACCAAGCCGTTTTGGGGGCTGTGAGTAAGTCTCCGGCGGACACTAAAGGCCTGGGATTGCGGAGATGGGCAATCGCTTCGACGATTGCGTTTCTGGCGGTGACCGCAATGGGGATCTACTCAGGCCGGTTCCACCGCCCGGCCAGCGGGCCCCCTCCAACCAGAGTTCTGCTCGCGGTTCTTCCGTTCGAGAACCTCACCGGCGATCCGGGACAGGAGTACTTCAGCGACGGCCTGACCGAAGAGATGATCACCGAACTCGCACGTCTTGACCCCGAGCACCTGGGAGTGATCGGCCGCACCTCGGTAATGTTGTACAAGCAGAAGCCAAGGCCGCTGGACCAGATCGGGCGCGAGCTGGGAGTGCAGTACGTGCTTGAGGGCAGCGTCCGGCGTGATTCCAGCAATGTAAGAATCACGGCTCAGCTCATTCATGTGAAAGACCAGACACACGTCTGGGCAAGGCAGTACGATCGCGAGCTCAAGAACCTGCTGGACGTGCAAGCCGAGATCGCGCAGGAAGTCACCGATGAAATTACGCTTTCACTAGGCGATCGGCGTGCGGCAACCGCAGCCAGCCATTCCGCCGTCACACATGCTGCCCCTTCGTATGAGGCCTACGATCTTTATTTGGAAGGCCGTTACTTTTGGAACAAGAGGACGGAGACGGGATTCAAACATGCGGCAGAGTACTTCCGGCAGGCCATAGCTAAAGATCCGAACTACGCCCATGCCTATGCCGGTCTGGCAGACACTTATGGGTTGATGAGCACCTATTATTTAGCTCCGCATGGCGAGTTCATGCCGAAAGCGCGGGCGGCAGCGCTCAAGGCGCTCGAACTCGACGAGACCCTGGCGGAGGCGCATACCTCCCTGGCCTTGATTGCAGAGAACTACGACTACGACTGGCCGACAGCCGAGAAAGAATTCCGACGTGCCATCCAGCTCAATCCCGACTATCCGACGGCTCACCAGTGGTACGCAGAGTGTCTTGCCTGGCAGGGACGTTTCGATGAAGCGTTCGCAGAAAGTGAACGCGCGCGCCGGTTGGACCCTATGTCGCTCATCATCGCCAGTGACTACTCGAAGATTCTTTATTACGCGCGGCAGTATGAGCGCGCCATCAGCGAGAGTCGGGCCTTTAGCGCCATGTCGGGCTCTGCCTCCGCGAACGGAATCGCTTGCGCTTCGCATATACAAGAAGGCAAGTTCGCAGAGGCGCTGACGGAAATCCAGGGTCCCGAGGACGATCCGCGGGTGTGGGCGACGAGGGCCTACGTGTATGGAAGATGGCACCAAGAAAAGCAACTTCAACATGCACTGGCGAAATTTGAACAGCTTGCCTCCAAACTTGGCTTCTCCCGGACGAGTGTGTCCCTGTGGGCTTATGCTGGCTCGGACGAGGATAAGGAAAAGAGTAAGGTTCTTGTTCTCTTGGACGAAGCATATATGGAACGTTCCCCCGCTCTCACCGAGATCAAGGTGGATCCGAAGTACGATCCGCTGCGCAGCGACCCCCGTTTCGAGGAATTGCTTCGGAAGGTGGGCCTAATCAACGAGCCGCACAAGAGCGACAAGTAGAAGCAGTCCAATAGTCGCGCTCAGGCGAGCACAGAGTCGTCGGTTAGATCGTCGAAAGCCAGATCGCGCCGATTCAGCGTCTTCTTATAGAGAAAACGCAGGGCGGAGATGCAGTTCTCCACCCGTCTCCAGTGCCAGCTTCCGGCAATCCCCATCGCTTGCGCGAAGGATATTGTCTCGACAGCTTCCGACCCGATCGTTACCAATCACGCCGGTGCCGATAGACTACTGCGGACGGAACCGCAGGTTCAGCTCACCATGTTGAACAATCGTTGAATCAGCTTCATGTCGCACCCCCTTGCGCATGTCGGTGACCCCGGCGGCCAGGTAGATCCGTGTGGCTGGACCCAGTCCAAACACGGCCTAAACTCGCTCCAGCAAATTCACCAGGCGTTCGAACGTACTCGTATCGAAATCAGGATGCACCTCGATCCGGCGCCCGCCAAGCAGCACCACGGCCAGCCCACAACTCCGTCCCTGCTGCGTCGGCGATTTCCCGGCCGCCAACTCCACTGGCACCAAACGGCCAGCCGAAGAAGTTGGTCTACGCCTTCTCTTCCAACGCAGTTTCTTTAGATGGCGCTGCTCACAAACTCGGCCGCCAACTGCTGAACTTCTGCACGGGTACGTCGCTTGGGCGCTGACAACTCTGTTTTTGCGGTCATCCGGACACTTCAACACAGACCCCACCTGCCGAACAGGTGTGTTGGTCAGACGCTTACGGCGGAACTGGCAAAATCAGGAAGCAGCCGTGCGTCGCTATGAGTAGTTTCTCGGCAGGAAGAGTGGGGGCAACTCACTAAGCGAAAAGGACTTCCACGATTGTCCTGCGGTCAGCCTGGCGTAAAATCTCGATTGCGCTCGTCGTGCTCAAAACACGCAATCGCGTGTTTGCGAGTGTCACGGTTCGGATTCCGAAACTCGCCTCAGAAGAAGATTTATCATTGCGATGACGCGACAGAGAGGACTCGGTGTTAAACCATGCCCAAAGGCGCATGTCGACTGGATCCGCCTGCGAAAGGGTCCAATTGATCGCGTGCCAATGTCCAGCTAGCTAGAGGAGATATGTGACGACTTACGAAAAACGCATTCGGCAGAGCTTTTCCAAGCGGGCCTTTATGTCCACTTTGGCGGCCGAGCTTCCGCCTTGACCACGCCAGCAGACGATAAGGAGGTCCTCACGGTGGAGTTAAACGCGAATCTCCTCGCACCCGCCGCCGGCGAGGCCTTCGTGGCCAGAGCACAAGTGAAGAAAGCAGGACGGACGCTGACAGTTTGTACAGCGGATGCCTTTGCCATTATCGACGGCAGAGAGAAGGTAGTCGCAACCATGCTGGCCACAATCATGGCTGTGCCGATAACCGACGCGAAATAGCGCGAGATTCCGCGCGGCAAAGGGTCTGGAGTGGCTTTCGTAATTCTCGCACGGCCGACACACCTAACGTCAACTGACAAAGATGTTCCTGATCAGGTATTCATTGTGGAATTTTCCCTGCGGATCGTACTTCCTACTCAGATCTATAAACTCAGGCATCTTCCTGTAAAAACTTCTCAGTTCAGTCGAGGACATGGTAAACAGTTTTCCCCAGTGCGGCCGCGCATGAAATGGGGCTAATTCTTTCTCGATCACTGGCAACAACTTGCTTACGACGGGCCAGTCCGGCTTCCAGGTAAAGTGAATCGTCACACAAGGTTGTTGATAGCAGGGACTCAACCACAGGTCATCGGCGGCGATCGCCCGGATTTCGGAGATCAGGAGGTGCGGACTTACTTGATCACGTAGTCGTTCCACCGCGAGAATCGCTTCGACCGCGTGCTGTCGGGGAACAAAATATTCTGACTGCAGCTCTTTGCCTGCGCTGGGAGTAAAACCCATGCGAAAATGCGGCAGCCGTTCGTACCATGGACCGGGCACGCCCATCTGCTCAGTACAGTTTTCCGCCGACAGTTCCGCAATGGGGTGAAGATTGTGCGTCGCCAGCTTCGCCTCAAAAAATTCCGGCGTGGCATGAAATGCCCGTCCTTCTTCGACGCGGCTCTTGATCCAAACCTCGTTGATGCGTTGCTTTTGCCAGTCCGTAAACAAACTCACACTGTACGCGCTCGATTCGATCGCATCAAAATGATCCTTCAACTGGTTGAGTGGCAGGTTCTCGTAAACATACTGGCGAATCAGGTACGTCGGTTGAATATCAAGCGTAACCTTGGTGATCGCGCCCAGCGCCCCCAGTCCCACGACCGACCCGAGAAACGTGTCGCCGTCGCGTTCGCGCGTCAGATTCACCACGTCGCCGGAGGCCGTCACGATTTCCAGTCCGGACACGGCCGTGGCAAGATTGCCATTCTTTTCCCCGGAGCCGTGGGTGGCCGTAGTACAGGCACCGGCTACGGAAATATGCGGCAGCGATGCCAGGTTATGTAGCGCGAACCCCTCGCTGTCCAGATAGGGGCCCAACTGGCCGTACGTAATGCCTCCAGCCACCGTGACGGTGTGCTTTGCCGGGTCAATTGCGATCACCTCGTTCATCGGCTTCAACGACAGAAAGCCATTTTTACTGTTGGCAATATCGTTGAAGCAATGACGCGTGCCGAGGACCTTCAGCTTGGCTTCCTTTCTGATATAGTCCCTCACTTCATCAAGCGACGTGGCCGCGTACAAGCGATCAGTACTGTACTCGAGATTCGACGCCCAGTTCTTGAGTCTTTCCCCTCCCGCCCACACCAACCTGCGCGACACCGTTGGGATCGTCATGGCGGCCGCGAAGAGTTTCATAAAGGTTCTCTTATTCATGGTTAAACTCCAGGACTGTGTGATTTTGGCCACCATGGACGCTCTCCGCGGTCATTCATAATCAATCGATGCACAGCTTGTTCCGCATCGGTTCGAGAGAAGCGCCTTTTGGTTAGACAACTGAAGAGCATCGATTTCAATGTTTTGGCTCCGGACGATGTTCCAACCTGTTTGGTGCGACGAGGGATGCTCGGTTGCTACGAGTATACTGGCTCCTCCTTCGCACTGCCCGATCCGGCACCAGCACCCTTTGACCGGATAAGCCAGCCATCATTCTTTGAATTTCAAGGAGTGAAGTCGAAGCGCTGCTTGCAGGTTCGGGTCTTCGATCCCGACTGTCTCGGGATCTCTCACATCGATTTGAAAAGGTTCAAAGAGAGCCCAGTTCTCGATATCGTGCCCATACTTCGAGAGATAATAGATACCAGAAAAGCCTGCGTAAAAAATGATGCGCGATACGAACTGCGTCAGTGTTCTGGGTGCCGTTTTCTGCAAGACAGAGGCGTCGATATCTTCAATGCCAAATCTAGTCATATGAACGGCCAATAACTTTCGCAGCCGACTGATCCATTCGCTGCTGCAGATGTCAGCATAGTCACCTCCTGCCGTTGCAATCCCCAAGATTCTTCTCTGAAGCCATTCCAGAGGCACTTCTCCCAGAGGAAAGTAATCGTCTTCTCCCTCAATTTGGGCCAACTCAGACGCTAGCGTGGGATCGATGCGGAATCGGGCCAACGTTTCGAGAAAACAACCTAGCCGTTGAGAGGAAGCGTAGACGACTCGGTATGTCGCGTCGGGATCATCAAATCGGTTGCCGAATGTTCCATCCGGTCCGGCCGGCTGCCCAGTCGGGTACAGCCCAAGGGTCCGGCACCCGGCCCAGTCGATAAATTACGCCGGAGGGTTTCAAACGACTACCCGCCAGCCAGGAAGGCGCGTGCGGCCCCAAGGATCTCCGGGCCTATGGTCTCGATGTCCTCATCTCGGAGCAAGCGGATCGGCACTCGGTCCCTGAGTTCGGGATTCAATCCCGAGAGCCAAGACTGAACCACTCTCGGACCTTCTTTATCATTGATCATCTTCGCTAAGCGATAAGTAAAACGCAGCCGTTCTTCAGCACCCTTGTACGATTCCGAGCCCGCGATCCAGCGGTCGATGGCTCGCGTGTCTTTCACAGATGCGATGTACGCCGTCAATTTCTTTCCGATGATCTTCGTCAATTCATTGACAAGTCTGGGAAACTCCAGAGTCGTCGCTTCCCGGTATGCCAACAAGTCCGGTCTTGGTGGGGTGAACACAGCCATAGTCTGGCTCCTAACAGCTAGCTGCAGTGTACCAAAATATCTGCATAATTACACTATAATCACGAATAAATATCAAATATACCTTATATCTATTTGACATCAAATGGTTTAACGACATAAGCGGAGGTTCCGGTCGAAGACTCCCGAGTAGTGCGTGAAGAAGTCGCGGATCCAGTGATAGGAGGTTAGGCAAGTCGTTTGGGACGATGACAGAAAAGACCTCCATCACGCGCCTGATTCTACGAGCGTGTGGTAATCCGCTTCGTCTCAGTCTGCGATCAGGTGGATCTCCGGATGCCGGAACTCCGAAGCCTTTGGCTACCAGATAGCCAAACCGGCCTCGTGTCCACATTTTCCACCCTGCACCCGGGGTACTATTGTCCGAGCGGCCCGCTCAGGGTGCCAATGAAGCCGGTTTTGTTATCGAGCACGGCCAGTCGAAGCTCCTTGCTACCGGCGGGAACCTCCATGTCGATCGGTACCATCATGCCGTGATCGAGAATCTGCTGATACGTGGCGGTGTCGAAAGACTTGTCCACTTTGATGCTTTGTGAGGCCAGATTCTTGTCACCCACGCCCCAGACCGTGGCGTAGAGGTTCACATTCATCTTCATTTTGCCGCCCGAATCTTCCGCGGTTAGGGTATGGGCATCGACTAGGAAAACGACCCGGATCTTGCAAGGGTCGATGGGCTTGGCCTGCGCCTGGAAAGAAACTTGGGTGGCCGGAACGTCAACCGCCAGAGCGGCGGCTACGTCCTGTTCGTAGTTGTGATTCTTTGCCGGGCCGGGCTCAATCGCAAAGTACCCCTTGCGATAGCGGAGCTGAGTATCGTCCTGAGATACTCTGACCTTGATATTACGGAACTTTCCGTCCCATTTCTTGTTGTCAGAATAGTAACCAAGAGTGTAAGAACCTCTTTCGTCGGAGGCTGCGAGTGCTATGCCGTCTTTGATTTCGTTCTGATTGAAGTATGCTCTGCCGCCAGTCTGCTTGGCCACTTCTTCCATCGTGCCGTGACTGGATTGCAGGCCCGAAATTTGCGCCGAGGCTCGGTTGCTGAGTGCCTTGTCGCTGTAGACCGACCCTGCGCTGTCCGCCGAGCTCTCCATCCCGCTAACCAGGCCGTTGAGATCGACCGGGTAGATTGCGACGCCGGCACCGGCCAACTGCGATTCGGCTTCGCGGATCTCCTGGCCATGGAGTTCGCGTTGCTCCGCAGCTTGCGAGCCAGCGGCGTTCACTCCAACCGACCTCTGCTTTCCCTGGCCAGGGAGTTCGGCCAATAATTCCGCATCGCTCACGTCTCGGTCTTGGGGGACCAAATCAAACGGCAAAGAAGAAGTCAGCCACACTACGTTCTTGCGTCCTGGCAACCCGCCGAGGATCCGCGCTAGCGCCTTCATCGCTTCTATTGTAATCAGAGTACGACGTTCAGTGGCATATCCAATCTGGGCGGCTAGAAAGGTCTGAGCCGCCGCCATGTCGTTCGCGATGATCAAAGCCGCCATTGCAGGGCTGTCTGGTAACGCATGCGCCTCAGGCCGCGCAGCCGCTGGCTGTAGTATCTGCTCCTGAAGTGTCAGGTTCTTGATGGCGGTGACAAGTGCCTGCGGATCGCTCGTGAACTGCTGCAGTACTCTCAGCCGGTCCGTCAGCGTCAGAACGGCCATCGCGCGTTCAGCCTGTCCCTGCTCCAAGACATACTTCAACATCTGCGAGCGCGCGTAGGATTGGTCCTTGAAATCAGAGTTTGCCGCATCCAGCAACAGCACGGTCGGAATTCCAGCGGAAATCACATTCTCGGAATGATTGGAAAGCACGCCTGGACGCACAGGTGCTAAAGATGAAGACTTGTTGCCGGCAACGCCTGGTGGTACAAAAACCGAGACCTTCTGCTTCTTACCGTTTTCTTCCAGCGTGAAGTCTTCAGGCTTCAACTTGGTCACGGGCTGACCCTTTCTATCCGTCGCCACGACATCCACAACCACCAACCGGGTGTTGGCTCGGATGGTAATAGTCGGAAGGTCGTCGGGTGCCTGCTGGGCACCAAGATGCGTTAGGCTAGCGGTCAAACTTAGAATCAGGGCGGATGCACTGGCAATGCGTAACGGAAGGTCGCGCAACATAGAACCTCCAAAAAGGAGAGGATGCGGCAAGGTTCACGATACACCTTTCCTCTGGCGCTGGCGCACCGGCTTACCGCCCTACTGCCTCCCCAACCGCGCCAAGGCCGGCCTTGTTATCGTGCACGGCGAGGCAAAGCTCGTTGCCGGCGGCGGCAAGTTCCCTGTCGATCGCCACCATGCCGTGATCGAGATCTGCTGATACTTGGTAGCGGCGCAAGATTTGTCCGCTTTGATGCGTTGTGCGGCCAGACTCCTGTCGCCCGCACCCCAGATGGCGGCGAGAAGTTCCCATTCATCTTGATCATTGCCCCCCGAATCATTGCCCCCCGAGTCTTCCGCGTGGACGGGAAAACAACACGCGCTTTTTCTCCGTTTGCTCTCGCGGGGTCGGGGGGTTCGGGCGGTTCGGGCGGTTCGGGATCTAGACTGGACACGGATGAGGGTTCAGCGTAGGCTTTAAAGTGAGTGAGCAGTTCCTCTCCTCTTTCAGATCCTCTGAACTAAGTCAGCTCATCTGAAGTACCTTCCTCTTACGTTTTTAGCACCCGGAGGCTCCTCAATGATCAGTCCTAAACCCGCCAAACAAGCGCAATTGACGATTACCAAAAGCTCTCCCGACAAAGCTGTGATGATGACCGTCAGTGCTCCACAAGACAGGATCAGGGAGCGGGCCTATGAGTTGTACGAAAGTCGTGGTTGTGAACCGGGCCAGGACAAAGAGGACTGGCTGCGCGCCGAACAGCAGATTCTCAAACCGAAGCAGTAAGACAGTTAAGTGAGGCTAGCGATATGGCAGCAAAAGCGATACGGAAATCGACTTGGCTGCTGATATGGACCTCCGCGAGATCGCGTGCGAGGTGTGCGATCGAAGGCGGTGGCAACTAACTGTATTCGATCGCAGACCGCCAGGGGACCGATTTCACCTCGGAAGAGGTCATCGCTTTTGAGGACCGGGAGTTCCCAATTACAGAACTCCGTTCCGCTGTCCATCCACGCTAAATCAAAGTGCGAGAATGGCATTCTGGTCACTGAAATTCAGAAATTCACTTCATTGTGGTGGTGGAAGGTGGAGAGCTGCCCGGGCCAAAACATCTATATCAACCGACCGTCACGCTGCGCAGGTTTGCCGGCAACTCTCCGCTGATAGCCAAATGCACCTCGTATCATCGCAGCAGCGGCCGACCGCAGTCAGATTAACTTGGCTCTGGAGAGCTTCTCGCTTGGCATCGTTGACGCACCAGACGCATTTGTCGCCGAGGCTCGTCGGGCGGTACTCTACGTTGGTCATATCGGCTCCATAGCAACGCGCAAAGGTCGTCGATTTTCGCGAGGAGCCTATGCCCTAAAACGGGGCATCGGAAGAATGCGGAGATCTTCCAGACTAGTCTTCGTTGGACCAGTCTGCGGGAACCGACGGTAGGGTCGGTCTTGAGGCTTGCGGCGGCAAAGGTGATTTGGAATTTACTGCCCGACATCGACAACTGGAGTTCTCCTACTCGGGCGAATGATGGCTTTAGTACGTCGATACAGATTTGACCGACGAGGTCTTGAGCCACAAAGCTAAGCTTGAGGACGCCCTTAAGAATGCCATCTGACCCAGGCACAAAGAATCAGCGGTCGGGAGGAATCGAGGACCACGGGTGGTTAAGCCGCGACCGCACTGTCGCCTTGCAAGATCTGTTGTGCGCGGCAGTCCGTATGGACGACTTTGCCGCTTTTATCGACGCATGTATCTTCTCCCCTTGTCACTCGCTTGTCGCAGAGTGAGCAGACGAGTTCTCGCTGTGGTTTCTGCATAAGACGTTCCCATGGGTAAGCGTCAGCAATGAGGCTTGCCAAAGAGACACCCATCCGGATGAGCTTGTGCATGCCAAATGCCATTGCGGCGGTGGCGTAAGATGTTGCAACAACTACGACACATCTTGCCTGTCGGCGAGAGGGTGCCAAAATACCGTCGCGAGAGCCGAAAATATCAAGCGGAGGTCGCGCCCACCCGGCTGGCCTCCAACGCCGATGACTAATTCACAAAATCCGCCACCCGCCGCACCGGCCATCGGCTGGCGGACTCTCCCGCTCCTGCTCCGCAAGATAGCTCTGGAATGCGAACGCCTCTTCAGCAAGAAACGGGCGGTAGTGCAGGCTCTGGACGCGAAAAGCCCGGCCAGTCATTGTTGCTCACCAGCCCGCAAATCCTTTGCGCCTTCATGAGAGCCATGAGATTCTCAAACTTGTTGCAGACGCGGCGCGCGGCCCGCTCCTTCTCATCGCGCAGGAAGGCACAGAACTTGACCAGGTCATTGCGGTCGATGTCTTCAGTGTCGACTTTGTGGCACGACGCCGTGAAATAGTTCAACGCCGTTGTATAGGCTGCCAGCGTGTTGGGCTTCGCAAGCTTCGTTTCGTCAAGGTTATCTTCGATCAATGCCGCTGGGAATCCGGGCGAAGGTGAACGCGATTCCGTCTGAAGCTGAACGCCATCCCGTTGTGAAGCCGAACAGCATTCCGGCCTGAAGCTGAATACCGATTCCGGTGGCTAGCCGAACAGTCTTTGCCTGCACCGGAATGGCGTTCGGCTTGGAGCGGAATGTTTTTCCACAGACCTGAACCGATAGCCGACGGTTTTGCGCGTCATGCGGAAACGGATATCAGAATCCAGCTGGGAACGGTACGCTTGATTTTGGAGGCGGGAACATCTTGCTCGACTAGTGCGTATCCACTACGACGGTCGCGTCAAACCGACAACGCGTCTTGCTCGTGCATGCACCGGGAGGGCGAGCACGATGGAGCACTTCGATGAAAAGAGTCCAATTCCTGCTGCTTTGCTTTTTCGCGATACACGCTCTCGGAGAACCGGGTGGATCGCAGAATCTACGATTATCCGACATCATTTACATGGATCAGCCTACAGGCATCGAGCGCTCCGTATATGTTGCAACCTGGCCCTCGCTGGCGCCCTACGTCGCTAGACTCGAGGCGTTACAATCAGCCGGAGTGGAAGTGGATCTGCAACTGCGGGCTACCGCGAAGGATGTCTCCGACGGCGAATTGAACCTACTCGCCCAACTAGCATGGCAGCGTGGCTCGCTCGATGCAGCTGATCTCGCAGCGGCCAGGGCCGTTGCTCTTCAGCCAAAGCAATCACTGAACGCGTTCCAACAGGCGATGGTCAACTTCGCCCATTTGCGGCGAGCCTCAGGAATGGTCGAGCAATGGAAATGGCAACGACGGACGCGTGATGCATACCAGCGGACTTTCGAGCTCGACCCTCGTAACGTGTCAGCCCGTTACTATCTCGCATACACATATATGAACACGCCGTGGATTGGCGGAGGCGACATGAAGAAGGCGCTTCAGCTAAGCGAAGGTGGAATCGCACTGGGTCAGAATGGCTTCTACGTTGTTCGGGCAGACGCTCAGAGGCTGCGCGGTGAACTCGATGCAGCGAACGCCGACTACGATACATCGATCAAATTGAAGGTCTTCAAATTGAGTGGTTTTCTTGACGCTGCTCAGGAGGAAATGGGGCGTCGGGAATGGGACCGCGCCAAGCGCTATCTTGATTGGGCTGTGCACTGCCGCCCTGATGCAACCAAGGTTCATGAAGAGCTTGGCGACTATTACCTCGCTATGAACGATCGGCAACAGGCGCAGCACTCTTACGCGGACGCCATCCGGAGAGACCCCAAAAACGAATCCGCCAGGAAAAAGTTCGAGAGACTTGTCGGCAACACTTAGGAGATCGCTCCGCTTGCAGAGGCGGTTCTCCGCTTTGGTGCGGCTAGTATTTGGCAAACTCCGGATGGTCGGCAAACAGGAAGTTGGCGGAAAACGGAGTTCTCGGAAGTTGACATGCCACTTCAAGCCCAAACAGCTCAAGTTAGAGCCTATGTTGGGAGCGCCCCCATGAATCCCTTCTTACACAGCGAGTAAGCAAGGGAAAGGGGCTGCCGCTCCTTCCCCCCTGCACCCCAATTCTCCGCCGTTCTTTTGACGTGCGCTTAATCAATTGTCAAGGTCCTCATTCCCGATTCGATGTGTGGAAATCAAAGAAGCTGAGTCGAGAGGGGTTTTGATATTGCCCGAACTTGGGGTAGCACAACTAGCCAGAATTGTTTGTTGGTGATAAATCTCTACAGCCCTCCATCCGCGGACTCCGGAAATCGCTTCACGCGATCCTGATATCGCGCCATCCGGGACCCGCGCACTTTGCCTACCAGCTGCACGCCTGGCCCGTGCTATCCATCTTCCATCCGCTGCCGTCGCACACGCAGATCCGGCTCGCGCTGTTGAGCGCAATCGCGCCCTTATTCGACTCCTGGCAAACCGCCGGCTCGCTGCTGTTCACACTCAGCCGTGCAAACCCGTTCACGTCCAGCGTCGCTTGCGGCGCTGGTGTGCCGATGCCAATCGCTGCCGTCTGGTTCACCTTGCCCATGTACAGGCCCGCCCACAGATTCTCGTTACTGCTAGGCGAATTGCCAAGCACAAAGTTAGTCGCCCCGTAGTTCAGCGGGTTTCCCCAGGTCGAAGTGTGCACCGCTTCTCCCGCGCAACTTACCTGCCCGTTCTCAATCACGCCCTGCACAATGGCGTTGTCGGTTGGCGCGTTCGTTTTCGCAAAACCCATCTCATTGCCCTGCACCAGCACATTGCCCGCCTTTGGGGTAAGGCAAATGGCATGGTTGGCCGCGCCTTGGATGAAGTTATTCTGAATCTGCGCCTGCCAGTTATTCACCAAAATTGCCGCCTCGTTCGAGCAATCGCTCTGGTTGCCGATCCATATCGATGTGAATTCCGCCACAAAGCTATAAGTCGGGCAATACTGTCGCGGGTAGCCGAACACATGGTTACCCACAAAGTGGTTCGATCCGCCGCCCGACTCCGCGATGTTGGCGATCCTGCCGTTCTGAGACACATTGTTGGTAAATTCGCTGTCGCTCGTGTTCACCAGGTAGATGTTGTAAGGCGGAAACGTCTTCAGGTTGATGAAATTGCTGTCGTTCACAGTAAAGCCGCCACCATAAATCGTGGTGGGTATGGTGGAATTGAAATCATCCGCCAACCCGTTGAGACCCTCGATCCGCGTGAAGTGCAGGCCCGCCCCGCCCCGGATCAGAATGGCATGCTGTGCCAGCGCATTCGCGTCAAAGGTGATGTCGACGACCGTGTCGCCTGTGTTGTAGACGACGTTCTTCTCCAACACCGTCTCGATTGCCGCCCCGGCTCTGATGATCGTCACGCCCTGCCCATCGCCGGCAAGCGTGATTACATTATTCACAGTGAATGAGACCTCGCCCGGCAGAACAATCGGCTCATCCACCAGATAGCACCCGCCCGGGGCCTGCGGAAAATAAATATTGCCCTCATGCGTCGTCGAATTCGCGATCGCCTGAATCGCTGCGTTGATCGCGGGCGCGTCATCGGTTTTGCAGTCGCCCTTGGCGCCGGCATTCAGAATGTTGACGGCGGCGTGCAGATTGGCAGCGGAGGCAGCAGCTAGCATACACAGCAGAACTGCACGAAGTGGGCTGAGATGAGGCATTTTGGAATCTCCCTAATCGCCCAGTGGTGAACCAGGCACTCTGCTAAAACCGGCCCGCGCACCAAAGTTGCGGCCAGAGCTGGTCTTTTTGGCTATCTTAAGGTGCAAGCTCACCCCCGCGAAGCTCCGCAAGTGATTCAAACGAATTGGGATGGTTGGTTCTTGCCAAGAAGCGGCGAATCGGCTGCTCCGAATTCTGATCGGACGAGCCGAACAAAGGAAAATTCTTGCTCACATTGATGAATTACCCCTGGAAATACCTGCCAGTGCACTCCTCCAAGAACTTGGTTAATAACTCCTCTCGAATCAACACGGGGCTTGCCAAGTTCTTGGTAGCAGTGACCACGGCAAAGGCGTCGTCAACTGCTTAATAAAGAAACACGACAGCCAGCTTCGAGCTTCGGTAACTCCACGGGGGAAGAGCCTTGTTCCCTTCTGCCTTGTTGACCTGCATCGCCTTCATCGATTACTTCATGCAAAACGTACCGTAATTCGTCCTTTTGACGCGAGGTCAAGCTGCAAGGCGCTGCAGGGAACTGCGGGGAACCGAAGCCACTGGGGCCTCGTGACGCTGATAACTTGTTGGTGTGCCGACGACTCGTCGGCTGTCCCGCTCAATCCGCTAAGAATGATCCTTTTATCGGAGGTTCCCCCTCTACTTCTGCGGGCCGAAGACCTCGCGGAACATCACATTGAGTTCATCGAGTGCTCGGGCGCAGTCACCTGTAAAGCTAGAGCCATGCATGATGGCGAGCGTTTTGGGCTTTAGGTCGGCGAGCTTTTTCAAGTTCTGCGCGGTGATTGGTGTGTAGGGCACATACGCCGCGAGAATGCCCGCCTGAAATTCCTTCATCGCCTGAAGCGAGCGGCCCACGACATCGGCAGAGGTGAGCGGTTCGACGTCGCCCATATGATGGAACAGGTCCGAACACAGCAGCGTTCTCTGCGTTTCTTCGAAGAGGACGCCAGCGTCCCAGCCGTGGGGCAGATGGGGAGTCTGGCAGTAGCGGAAGCGGTACTTCCCCGTGACAAAGGTCTCGCCGTCAGCGAGGCCGCGTGCCTCCCGACCAATGAAATCGTTCATGTTCACGAGGGCGCCAACTTGGCTGCAGACCACATCGGCGTTGGGCGCTGCCGCCAGCCAATCATTGAGCGACCCGCACTCGTCTGACTCAAAATGGCTGAAGCTGATGTGGCGCAACTCGGAAAGGTTGATAAGCTTTGAGACGGCCTCGCGAATTTCCGCGTGCATACCGCGCAGCCCGGTGTGGAACAGCAGCGGTTCATCGTCTTTCACCAGAAAATGGTTGAACTGAAAATTCCCCCATTGAGCAAAGATCGAGATGCGATAGATATTCGGCGCGATTTCCGTGGTGACCGCCATGCTAGCCTCCTCAATCAGATTTTTTTAACGGCCTTTCTATTTTGACTTCCCGGCCACACGTGCGGTTCAAGGCTTCTCGTACGGGTGGAAGATGTAATCCTTCGCCTTCACGGCCGTATGGCACGCGTTTTCTCAGTCGGAGAGGCTTTTGGGATCAGCAGTGAACTGGTTCGATGCGGCGTCTTAGTTGAATACCGCGTATCCCCACCCGTCGCTTTTTGGAAATCTCTTGCCGTCCTTTTCCATGACGAAAGCCTGGGTAAAGATGTCTGCCACCTCCACGACGAAAGGGGCCTCCGTGCTCCCCTTCGGCTTCCACTGGAGCTCCACGATCATGGAGCCATCCCGGAAAGACTGGCCGTCGCTCGGAACGCCGGCCTCGTACGCCTTAATCATGGCCGGATTAGCGACGATTACCTTGAGCACTTCGTTGCTCCGGGCGGAAGAGACCGAGGCCCAGTCCTCGTATCCCCTGAAGTCGGAGAACGCGATTCCGCCCGGTGATCTCAGCGAGTACTTGTCCTGTGCGTAGACTCCCGTGGCGACGAAGACGGCGAACACCGCCATGGCCGTGACGGCGATGGTGAAGCCGGCGATACCCTCCACAGCGGTGCGCGTTTTTACCTTCCGTTCTTGTTGTTCTTGTGCCACAGATTCCGTCATAGATTCAGGCATGCTACGTTCTTCTTCACAAACAAGTTTTCTAAGCACGATCAACGGCATCTCTCACGACCGCGATTAGGCCAGACATGAGGGAATAAAACAATTGGACAATGGTATCGACGATACCTTCGTATCAAATGTGCGGGAGGAAGTGTCCTTCGCTTTGATCGATGTTCAGAACTAGCTGGAAGTAGGTTGACTTCGACACCGCAGTCGATTCTCCATCCGCGATCTGGTTTTTGGCTGACTCGGACGGTACTGGTGGCGACGAAGTTCACGTCCGAGCAGTAGCAGTACATGACTTCCTGTTCCCGCATCCCGGTCATCAGGAAGAACTCCTACCACAATCGTTTCCCTGCATCACAGACCGCGAACAGCTTCCGCACTTCCTCCTGCTCGTAATTCTCCGGCTCTTCTTCCGTAAAGCGCGGCCAGTCATTCTTGCCCACCAGCCCACCAACCCCCTGCGCCTTCAGGAAAGCCATGAGATTTTCAAACTTGTTGTAAACGCTCCGCGGGGCCTGCTCCTTCTCGTCGCGCAGGAAGGCACAGAACTTGAGCAGGTCTTTGCGATCAATGTCGGTGATGTTCAGTTTGTGGCAGAACTCAGTGAAATAGCTCAAGGCCGTGCTGTACGCGGCATATGTCTTGCGTTTCTTGGTGAGCTTCGTTTCGTCAAGGTGGTCAGCGAACGATGCCGCAACCGACTTTGGCCGTTGCCGTTTCGCGCCTTCATGCCATTCGAGGTAGTACGCGCCTTCGGTGTGACGCTCGGGCTTGCCGTTGACGATCACTGCATCGGGCTTGATGCAGAAAGCACTACAAGTACTACCCGGCAGTAGCGCAGGCCATTGCTGGTTTGAACTCGTTTGGTGATGTTGAATTCGCGGTTCATGGTGACCAGTGTAGGCATCACCATGACGCAAGTGCTAGATAAAGTTCTGGCGGAGAGGGAGGGATTCGAACCCCCGATACCCTTTCGGGTATGCCGGTTTTCAAGACCGGAGCCATCAACCACTCGGCCACCTCTCCCGGTAGTACTGTTTTACTACAGTCCTAAGTTCTCCGGCAGCATTGGCGCCAAATCCGAACAGGGCCACGACCACGATGAGGGAGCCCCGGCGCCTAAACAGTCGCTATACGCGCGTTTGGGTGGGGATGTATCATGACTGCGATGCCCACCATCCCAAGTACAAACCTGCCACCGCAAGCGCTCGCGTCCGCTCCGCCGACACCCCATCGGGCCGCACTGGCGGTGGTGACGACCCTGTTCTTCATGTGGGGATTTCTCACCTGCTTGAACGACATTTTGGTTCCTCACCTGAAAGCAATTTTCGACCTGAATTATGCCCAGGTGATGCTGATCCAGTTTGCATTTTTTTCCGCCTATTTTGTTTTTTCGATTCCGTCTGCGAAGGTGATCGATTGGATCGGCTACCAGAAAACAATGGTGGCTGGGCTGTTGACCATGGCTCTCGGAGCCGTTTTGTTTATCCCGGCGGCAAGCGTCCCTTCGTTCCCGCTTTTTCTGGCCGCTCTCGTCGTGCTGGCTGCCGGAATCACGGCCCTGCAGGTGGCTGCCAATCCTTACGTCAGTGTTCTCGGGCCGGCGCGCACCGCATCCAGCCGGCTGAATCTTACCCAGGCCTTTAATTCGTTGGGAACTTTTCTCGCACCGTGGTTTGGCAAGGCGTTCATCCTGAGTACGGTCGCTTTGGGCCTCATGGAGATGCGACAACTTTCGCCGGACGCTTTGCACGCCTATCGTCTGCATGAGGCCGCGACGGTCAAGTTGCCGTACTTGGGGCTGGCGATTGCTCTGCTCGTGCTGGGCATTCTCATCGGCAGGTTCAAGCTCCCTGCAATGCCTGCGGCCCAGCATCGCGCGGGCGACACCTCCGCGGGGAGCGTTTGGCAGTACCGTCAACTGGTATTCGGGACGGTCGGGATTTTTGTCTACGTTGGAGCGGAGGTTGCCATCGGCAGCTTCCTGGTGAATTACTTCAGCCAGTCCAATATTGGCAATATTTCAGAAAAGGTTGCCGCCGGCTTCGTATCCTACTACTGGCTCAGCGCCATGGTGGGACGATTTATCGGCTCCGCCATTTTACAGAAAGTGAAGACGGGACTTCTGCTGGGCATCGCGGGGCTGGCCGCGGCCACGCTGGTTTGTGTTTCCATGCTCACGTTCGGCCATGTGGCCATGTGGAGCATCATTCTGGTGGGTTTTTTCAACTCCGTCATGTTCCCGAGCATTTTCACCCTGGGCATTGCGGAACTGGGACCACTCACCGGGGACGGCTCGGGCATGCTGGTGATGGCGATCGTGGGCGGCGCAGTGATTCCTGAATTGCAAGGCTTGCTGGCGGACCGCATCGGGATTCATCACGCTTTCATTCTTCCGGTTCTCTGCTATCTCTACATAGTGTTTTACGCCTTCCAGGGCTCGAAGCCTTCGGTGGTTGCCAAGCTAGGCTAGAAAACGCAAGCGGCGCAAACTCGACCGTCGAGACCAGGCCAACATGGTCCGGTGGCGCCCCTCGATTGCCAAGCTCCGCGCTATCTTGTTCCGTTCGGATACACCAGTATTTTGCTGGCCTCGCCGGTTTTCAGCCGCGCCATGGCTTGGGAGAAATCCTTCATCGGGATGCGATCGGTGATGACGGGGTGAAGATCGAGCCGACCGCTCTTGAGCAGAGCGGTCATCTGGTACCAGGTCTGGTACATGCGGCGTCCGTTGATGCCTTGAATGGTGAGCCCTTTAAAGATGATGTCTTCGGAGAAGTTGAGCGGGATGGGCTTCGAGGTCAGGCCAAGCAGAGAGATACGTCCACCGCGGCGCACGATGTCGAAGGCAAGGCGAATGGCGTCGGGTTGGCCAGCCATCTCGAGGATGACGTCGACACCCAGGCCTCCGGTCTTTTCGGCGACGATCGCGCGTATGTCGTCTTTCGACGGATCGAGCACATAGTCGGCGTGCATCTTTGTCGCCAGGTTGCGCCGGTGCTGGTTGAGTTCGATGGCGAAAATGGTGGTTGCGCCCACGGCGCGCGCCACTGCGATCGAAAACAGTCCGATGGGGCCACAGCCGGTTATGGCGACTGTCTTCGCGGCAATTTCTCCGGCCAGCACAGTGTGCACGGCGTTGCCCAGCGGATCGAGGATAGAAGCGTATTCAGGCGGGATGGCGGGATCGAGCTTCCAGACGTTCGACTCCGGGACAACGACGTATTCGGCAAAGGCTCCATTGGTGTCTACACCGATGATTTTTACGTTCTGGCAGATGTGGGCTTCACCGGTGCGGCACTGCAGGCACTTGCCGCAGGCCACGTGCATTTCGGCGGACACAAAATCTCCCTTTTTGACGCTGGTGACTTCGTCGCCGAAAGCAACGACCTCGCCGCAGAATTCGTGTCCTGGAATCAACGGAGGATGAATGCGTCCCTGGGCCCAGCGGTCCCATTCGTAGATGTGGAGATCGGTGCCGCAAATGGAAGCGACTTTGACCTGACAGAGAACGTCGGTGCGTCCGTAGCTGGGAATCTTGACTTCGCGAATTTCCGCGCCCGGCGCGGCTTCCGCCTTGACCACCGCGAGCATGGTGCTGGGCATGGAAGCCCCCTTTATTGATCGGGATTCAAACGGCAAACGGTCTATTTTAGCACCCGGGAAGAGAACTTACTTGCGGATCCCTTGGTGTCCGGTCTCGCCGCTCCCTTGCTCGGGGCGACTTCTTTGTAGTCCTCGGACTTCCCGCGGGGAATACTCAGCGTATGCCATTGTTCGGAGCGCAGATGTTTCGCGAGGAACACGATCTGCCCCGTGTGCTGTGCGTAGTGGGCGAGCGCCCGGTTGAGCGCCTGCATTACGCTGTGCGGTTGCTGGCGGATGGTTACGGTGCGTTGCAGATCCTCGGGCCGGAGCGAGTCGAGGGTGGAAAATACGTGCGACCACCCCTGCTCCCACGAGCGCATGATGTCGGCGCGCGTTGTTTCGGGCGAGATTTCAAATTCCTGATCGCGAAATCGATCGGGCTTCTCGCCGTCGCTCGTAAGGAAGTCGGTGAAGCGGGAACGCGCGTTGCCCGCGATGTGCTTGACCAGCGCGGCTACGGAATTGGATCCGGGATCGAGAGCGACGAGGAAATCCTTATCCTCCAGTTGTGCCATCGCGGCTTCGCCCATGCGCTTGTGACCCCGGAACTGGCGCTTCATCTCTTCCAGGTAGTGGGAGGCGACATCGTTCATAGAATCCCAATTTACCTCACTCGATGTCGCATGCGACACGGAATCCGTAGTCCGCATAGCGGAACTCCGGTGGAATGCTGGAGCGGGCGGCGCAGCGTGACATCTTGATGTGGTGGCGCCAGGATCCTCCGCGAGAGGCTCGCCGAATGCCGATTGCAGGGCCCCGTGGATTCTGCTCGGGCGACTCCAAATAGTAGTCGGGCGCGTACCAGTCGCTGCACCACTCGTGCACGTTGTCGCACATGTTGTAGAGACCGTATGCGTTCGGTGCGGCACGGCCCACGGGCTCAGGGCCCTGCTGCCAATGCCGGGAGCAGCGATCCCGGTAGTCGGGCGGCAGCGCGTCCCCCCAGGGAAACAGCGCACCCTGGCGACCTCCGCGAGCCGC
Organism: Terriglobales bacterium; assembly: GCA_049520935.1. Lineage (GTDB taxonomy): Bacteria > Acidobacteriota > Terriglobia > Terriglobales > Acidobacteriaceae > Acidiflorens. The sequence continues at coordinate 25,861 of JBEKPJ010000020.1, forward strand.
ACATTCCCATTCGGCCTCGGTTGGCAAACGGAACCTTCTTCCGCTGCTTCCGCTGAGCCATTCGCAGTACCGGCTCGCCTCGTGCCACGATACGCCTACGACGGGCTGATCCGGACCATTGAGCGCAGGGTCGCTCGAGAATGGCGGCGGCGGATGGTGGATCTCCTCGAGGAAACGTCCGTACTGGGCGTTGGTGACTTGGCAGGCGGCGAGTAAGAACCCATCGAGCCAGACGCGATGCACGGGCTTTTCGTTATCCTGTCCGATGTCGCAGCCCATGAGGAACCATCCGGAGGGGATGGGGGCGAGATTGAATTCCAAGTCTCTCTCGGGGCCAGCCGTGGGCGAGTTTGGGCTCGGCTCTGAGCCGGACTCCTCGCTTCGGGCAGGCTTGCCCGAGCGCCGATCCCCGGACCCATTCGCCGGGGACGGGGAGTGCGGTTGCCTAGAATCGGATGGGCTATCCATTGCCTTCGAGCGATCGCAGTGCGCAGACGACGTCCTCGATCTTATTCTCCTGAAACAAGCGGATCGCGGCGATGCCGGACGCGCCCGCCTTCCGGCACGCGGCGGCATTCTGCAGGGTGACACCGCCGAGAGCGAAGACGGGAATCCCGGCCTGGCAGGCTGTGTGCAATGCTGCTAAACCGGTGGGACGGGTTCCTGGTGCAGCGCGTTTTTCGAATACGGGAGCAAAGACGGCGAAATCGGCCTGCTCGGCTTCGGCACGGAAGACATCGGCGGCGGTGTGGCACGAGACACATACGACGGGAGGATCGTTGGCCAGAGGCCCCCGGGCCGAAACCGCCATCACCTGACGCACTTCGTAGGCTGCCACATCGTTCGAGCGCAGGTGAACGCCATCGGCTCCCACCGCCAGGGCAACGTCGGTGCGATGGTTGATAAGAAGCCGAGTCCTTGGTTGCCGATTTCCAGTTCCCGGTGGCATCCTGTCGCACCGGGCGCGGAGGGCGTCCCCAGCCAGCATTTCCAGCTCTTTCGCGCTCAGGTCTTTTTCCCGGAGCTGAATGTAGTCGACGCCGGCACTTGCGGCTTCGGAAACCTTGGCGAGCAGCGCGCCGCGGCGGTCGAACTCATCGCCGGGGAACTGGCTTCGGTCGGTGATGTAATAGAGCAGGCAGCGATCAGCCATCCGCTCTCAGGCTACTACGAGAAGGCGCGCCGGGTGACTCGCGCGGCGTGAGTTCGACTTCGTTCCCGGCAAGGCTTGCGAGGGTGCAGCCATCCACTGGCATTTCACATCCGCGCCTTGAGTGACCGAAAGCCATTTTGGAATTCTCCGCTTTCGACCGCGGAGCGAGGCAGCTGCGACGGCGGCCGCGAGGAGGGTCGCGGAAGTCAGGGTCCGCGAAGAACCCGGGTCTTATCAGGCGGGACCCGGCGAAGCCGCTACCGATCAGGTCCGCGCCCGACCCGCTTCGGCCCCGCTAGGGGCGGGTCTTGGCGATTTCCGGGATGGCCGCTTCGCCCTTGCGGGCGGGTTGTTGCGGGCCGAGATGGTAGCGGGTCAGTTCTTTTTTCAGGAATTCGAAACTCTCCTCGGGCGAATCAGACATTTTGATCAGATCGAGGTCCTTGGCTGAAATCACGCCCGCGTCGACCATGGCGTCGAAATTGACGATCTTCTTCCAGTACTCGCTGCCATAGACTACGATCACAATCTTCTTCGCCAGTTTCTCCGTCTGCGCGAGCGTAACGATCTCAAAAAATTCGTCGAGCGTACCGAAGCCTCCGGGAAAAATCACCAGCGCCTTGGCCAGATAGGCAAACCAGAATTTCCGCATGAAGAAGTAATGGAATTCGAAGTTGAGCGAAGGCGTGATATACGGATTGGGGCACTGCTCGAACGGCAGATTGATGTTGAGGCCGATGGTCTTTCCCTTGGCTTCGTGAGCACCGAGATTGGCGGCCTCCATAATGCCGGGGCCGCCGCCGGTGGTGACCACGAAACGGTGACGTTTGGCTGGGATATTGGTGGACCACTCGGTCAGCAGAAAGGCCAGCCGACGCGCATCTTCGTAATAGCGCGCCATGTCAACCGCCGCTTCGGCGCGCTTCATGTCCTCGACCTGCTGGGCGGGGGATGCCTGGGCGAGGCTGCTCTGAACTTCCGTCAGATGGTGGGTGGCATTTTCGCGGCTGTGCACGCGGGCGGAACCGAAGAACACGACCGTGTCCTGGATCTGCTCGCGCCGGAAGCGCGAGAGCGGCTCGCTATATTCGGAAAGCAGCCGGAGAATTCTGCCGTCGGGACTGCGGAGAAAGGGTTCATTCTGATACGCAAGAGGAGCGGGCTTGATCTTTGGCTCGGTCATAAGTCAATCAGTTGTCCTGAAGCCGGTCGCTAGGGGTGACCCGTCCGGAATTGAAGTGGCCGGACATGGACGGCAGTCACACGTTCCATCGTCGAGCAACGACCGACGAGCAGCGACCGACGACTCTATTCCTCCCGATATTGAATCGCCTCCCAGAATCCGATCCACACATTGAGTGCACCGAGGCCGGTCGAGACGCCCCGGGCGAAGCCACTGGCAAACAGCGCGCGGAGAGTTGGATACGGCAAGAGCAGAGGATTTTCGGACCACTCGGAACGCCACGGCAAGATCATGAGCATCACTCCCAGCGTGGCACAGAGAAAGACGAACAAAAGCACTCCGATGCGGCGCAGCCACAGATGCAAGGCCGAAGCGGAGGCGCGGGTGGCCGACGCCGGCGCGGGAGCCATCGGGCCGAAGTCATCCGGCGAGGGCTTGAGCTCCTCGACACTGGTAGGGTTGCCGGTAAAAGGCAGCTTGGGATCGGAAATCATGGCACGCGTAGTGTAAGTAAGCCGTGGGGTGGGCGCGGGACCTAACCCTATCCCCACGCAAACTGCGAACCCACTTCGTGCATTCTACGACTTTAGGGCCTGAATGCGCTCGGCCACGTCGCGATAATCGATGTTTGCACCGTAGACGTCGGTGAAATGGCGCAAGGCCGAAGGCTTGTCCTGGGCGGCCTCGCAGGCCGAACCCAGCTCATAGTTGATGGCAACGCGCGCCTGTTCATCCAGCCCCGGGATGGTAAGGGCCTTTTCATACCAGCGGATGGCGGCAGCAGGGACCCCTTTATCGAGGAAGCACTGCGCCAGCCAGGTGTAGGTCTGGACGGGTTGCGCAAAAGCATGGCCGCGTTCGAGGGCAGTGCAGACTTTCTGCAATTCGGCGATGGCTTCATCGAGCAGTCCCATTTCACGGAACGCGACGCCCAGATTGTAATGCGTTTCCGGATCGTCGTCGGCAGCGGCAACGTCTTCTTCCAATTCCTGCTTCAATTCGCCGAACATCTCCGACAGATCAATGCTGCCGGCGGGTTGGACCGATTGCGCTTCATCCCCCAAGGGCCGGACCGGGGTCGGACTGTAGCTCATGGCCGGAGCTGCGGCTGCAGCGCTTCCCGCGGAGGCTGCGATCGCGGGTGCAGCGGGAGCGGGTGGGACCTCAACCGCCGGCGCTTCAATTTCTTGCTCGGCTACGGGTTCGGCTTCCGGCTCGTAGGCGGGAGCCGGAGCGGGGGCGGCGGAACGTTTCGACGGCGGCGCCACCGGCCAGCCCGGCAAGGCTCGTTCGGCCACCGCGGGAGCCTCGGCGGCTGCGGCCGCGGCCTGCGGGAAGGAATCGCCGAGCGAAGCTTCCAGATCGGCGACAAAGGAATTCAGTTCGCTGGTCTCGGCATGAACGGGTGCGGCGGGATCAGTTGCGGCCTGCGTCAGCTCGGGCGCGAGTTCGGACGGAGGTTCGAACCCAATCGCGGGCTGGTTCAGGTCGTGCGGCTTGTGGTCGTAACCGGACAGCAAGTCGGGCGAGGTGGCGAACTCGGCCCGGTGCTGGGTGTCGATTTCGAATTCCGCGGGATCATCAGCATTGATTTCTGCGATTTCGGGTTCGGGCTCGGCCGGCGGCTGGCCGGCGGAGGCGAGCGCGGCGCGCAGAGGATCGAGAATACTGGCGTCGCTGGTCAGGGTCTCAAGCTTTTCGATTCCCGAGCGGGCCTGGTCGGTCATGAAGTGCTCGAGATAGAAGCGGACTTCTTCAACCGTCTCGGCGATCTCCGGATTGCTGGCGTCGGCTGCGTTTTGGCCGGGAGCCGGCGATTTCGCGGCGGAAGCAGTCTCATCGACGGCCAGCGAATGCTCCCATTCCGACGACAGGTCGGAGGAGGGGTCGTTCGCCGGGAACGGATCGTGGAAAGAAGAGAGTTCGTGCGCGCCGGCGGGAGCTTCGACCGCCATTTCCTGGACCGCGAATTCCGGATGCGCGGAGCCCGCAGCCGGGTGATCAAGCTCGGCGGGAGCTTTCCCCGGCCAAGGCGCGGCGGCAATTGCAGGAACCGCCGTGGCCGCCGGTGGAGCCATCCCCGAGGTGGCGGCCACGAATGTCGCAGAGGACGGCGCGGCTTCCGCGCTCTGCTCATAGCGCATGGCCAGTTCGCCATAGCGCATGGCTTCATCGGGATAGCCGGCGTCGTGATACACACCTTCGAGCGTGCGGCAGCAGACGGCGGCTTCGGTGAAGCGCTGGAAACGGGTATGGAGAGCCGCCAGGCGCTGGTTGAGGCGCACGTCGCGCGGTGCCTGCGGCAGCGCCCCGAGCAGCGGCACAACCGCCTTGTCCGGCAGATTGTAGGACAGGAAAAGGTCGGCATCGGTGACCGCGGAGCGCACCGCGATCGCGACGTGATCGGGATAGGACTGATCGACTACGGGCGCGGTCGCTTCCAGCTCTTCGACGATCACCGCCCCTTCTTCGGCCGTGATCCCTGTCTCCGGTGCGGCGCCTTCCATGCGACCGATCACCTGCTGGTAGTTCTGCATGTGCAACTGATTCTGCGGCTCGGTGGTGGCCAACATGCGGTAGAGATCGCGAGCACGGGCCAGATCGCCATTCTTGACCGAGGCGTGGGCCAGCAGCTCGGTAACTTCGTTGACATGCGTGCTCTCGCCTGCCTTGTTCAGCAGGAGCAACAGTTGATCCAGTGCGCCGGCATCGTCGCGCACATGGGCGACCATGGTATGCAGACTGCCGAGCAATTTCGCCGAGTCGGTGGCCAGCAGGCGGTCGGCGTGGCGGGTATAAACGTCGAGCGCCTCGCGATACTGACCGAGACGGGTGGAACCCTCTGCCAGCAAAAACAGCCCCTCCGGATCGTTGTGCACCGTAAGCAGCTTCTCCGCGATCGGACCGGCCTTGGTCAGGTTGCCGATCTGCAAATACGATTTCAACAGGTCGCACAGACCGTCCGGATGGGAATCGAGGTCGGCAGCCTTTTCCAGATACTCGATGGCATGCTTGGGATCGCCCCCCTCGACCGCGGCCTTGCCGCGCAGCAGCAAGACGTAACTGTTGCCCGGATCGAGCGTCAACATCCGCTTCAAAATGTCTTCGGCGGCAGCCAGCGAGCCGCGTGCGCGCAAGGCTTCCGCTGCTGAGCTGAAAATTTCCCACGCCTCTTTCTTTTTGCCCAGCCGCACGTAGACCTCGGCCAGCTTGACGCGCATGGGGACATTTTCCGGATCCATTTCCAGGACCTTCTGGAAAAGCCGCACCGCTTGCTCCAGCTCGCCATTTTTCATGAAGTCTTCGGCGACTTGCAGGTACTGGGCGCGGGCGTCGTTGAACAGCCCTTGCTGAGTGTAGAGTTCTGCCAGTTTCAGAGATCCATCCACACTCGGCTGGAGCTTGGTGATCTTCTTGTACATGGCAATGCCCTTGACGGTGAAGCCCTGGGCAGCGTACGCATCGCCAACCTTCTTAAAGCACTCGATGGCTTTGGCGTTGTCGCCCAGACGAGCATAAAGATCGCCGATGGTGTTATTGACGGTGAGGTCGTTGGCATCGTTCTTGATGACCTTGTCGTACTCAGCAATGGCGTTCTGCAGCTTGCCCTGCTGCACAAACTTTTCCGCGGCGCTGAGAACCTTCTGTTTGTTAAAACCAAAACCAAACGCCATAAGGTGCGGACTCCAGCCTTTTTATCGTCGAGCGCCTGCGATTTGCGGCAGCGCCGTACGGATCTCAACCTCGCCGGGAGATTCCCGGACGAAACCCCGCAAAGCACGCAATGAGATCGCGGAGTAAGGTAATTGTAAGGCCGGGTACTCGCAGTCCAGTGGTTACCAACGATTACCGGGGCTTACCGAAAGGGAGTGTACGTCCGGTTCCGAGAAAGCGCCGCTCGCGGTTTCCCGAATGGGAGCAAGGGCGGTCGAGGCGGGCGCGTCTCACTCCCCCTCTGCGGCAACCCGACCTCACCCGCGAACCGACCCGGGGCCAGATGGAGACAGGGATCAGGCAGGATCTGCGCCTCACCCGGTCCACCTCGGATTCTGGGTGCGACTTAAAAGCGAAGCCTGGCAAAAATCAAAGTCGAAAACTCCCGCCCGGGGAACTCTCATTAGGTTGTGCCCAAGCCCTCGACCGTAACTTGGCTTGCGCTCCGCTGGGGACGGTCCGGGTTCGGCATCTGCGATGCCTTGCAGGATGAAAGCGGGCCACAAGCCGCGCACATACCCAGTCGTGCCGGCGGCTCCGGCCATGGGCAAACCGATTTGCCGCTCGTCTAGACTGGTGTATATTCTTGCCGGTTGCTATGACCGTTCCATTTGCGCAACGATGACGGGCGCTCCCATGAACAAGACCGTCCCTGCCACTGCTGTCGCTCTCTACGACCAACTGCTCGCGACTCGTCCCGCAATCGAGCGCAAGGGCAAGGCCAACCCATACACATCTCTGAATGGCCACATGTTTACTTTGTTGCACGATTCCCGCCGCCTGGCCATCCGGCTGCCGGAGGATAAGCGAGAAGAGTTCCTGAAGAAGCACAAGACCACTCTCTTCGAGGCCTACGGCCGAACCATGCAGGAATATGTCGCCGTTCCGGATGCACTGTTGAAGAATACGAAAGAGCTGCAGAGGTATCTCGAGCTCAGTTACGAATATGTCAAGACCCTGAAGCCCAAGCCGAGCAGGAAGAAGGGCTGATCAAGCCGTAGGGCACGAGTCGTCGTTTTCGGCCCCCCCGGCCCTCAGGATCGGGCCGGGGACCGTGCTTCGGCCCAGCGCTGTCGCACTCCCGCCAGAAACTTTCCCTTGTCGGCCTTCATGAGCGACACCAGCGCCTGATTGCCGGTTTCTTCATGCGCGGCCGCCCACAGGACCATTTCCGTCAGCACCGGCGCAAGATCGATGCCTTTTTCGGTCAGCATGTAAACCAGTTTCCTCCGGTCCGCCGGATCGGGTTGCGCGGTGATGATTTCGTTTGCCAGCAGCCGGCGAAGGCGGTCGGCCAGTATGTTGGTCGCAATTCCTTCGTAGCACTCCATGAATTGCTTGTAGGCACCCAAGCCGCGAAGCATCATGTCGCGGATGATCAAGAGCGACCAGCGATCGCCCAACATCTCTACCGATGCATTCAGGGGGCAGGCCGAGCGCCGCGACTTTTTTCGCCCTGACATTGAGTGCCATTATAACTTGCAATGTGCAAGTAACCTGTCCCATAATGCCACGAGTGACGGCTACGGCTCAATCAGCAATTGCACCCGCGACACAAATTTGGGCGATCCCCTCGAGAATGCGCGGAGGTCTATAACATGCAAGCGACGCAAGGTGGTGGTCCGCTCTCGAAGCCGAGTCTCTGGCCGGGAGGCATCCTCAGCGCCTTGGTGGTTGCGCTCTTGATCCTTGACGGGGTGACCAAAATCCTGGCCCTACCCCAGGTCGTGGATGCATTCGTCCGCCTTGGCTATCCCGTCGGCCTCGCCCGCGTGATCGGGACCGTCCTGCTGGTCTGTGTCGCGGTCTATGCGGTTCCCAGCACTTCCACCCTGGGAGCGATTCTGCTCACCGGTTATCTGGGCGGCGCAACCGAGGTTAACTTGCGGGCGGGCAACCCGTTGTTCCAGATCCCGTTTCCCGTCTTGTTCGGGATGCTGGTATGGCTCGGACTATTTCTGCGCGACCGACAGCTGCGGGCGCTCGTGCCGCTGCGAAGGACAAGGACAATTACGCAGGTCTGATAGGGTCTCAACCAAGTGCGAACCCCGGCCGCCGTAGCTCAGGCGCGGGGCATGAGGCAGAGACGACGGAGGAATTGTGAGTCGAGTACGGGTTCTGGTGGGGACGCGTAAAGGCGCGTTTGTCCTGACTGCGGATGGCAAGCGCAAACAGTGGGAAGTCAGTGGCCCCCACTTTGCGGGCTGGGAGATCTACCACGTCAAAGGATCGCCCGCGGATCCCAATCGGCTGTATGCCTCGCAGTCGAGCGGATGGTTCGGGCAGCTGATCGAGCGCTCGAACGACGGCGGCAAGAGCTGGGAGACGGTGGGCAACAAGTTCAGCTATGATGGCGTCCCCGGCACTCACCAGTGGTACGACGGTACACCTCATCCGTGGGAGTTCAAACGAGTTTGGCATCTCGAGCCGTCGCTCACCGATCCGGACGCGGTTTACGCGGGGATTGAAGATGCTGCCCTGTTCCTGTCGACCGACGGCGGACAGAACTGGGAGGAACTCTCCGGACTGCGCGGCCACGGCTCGGGCCCCAAGTGGCAGCCGGGCGCCGGTGGCATGTGCCTGCACACCATCCTTGTCGATCCGAGCAACCGGAAGCGGATCTTCGTTGCCATATCGGCGGCCGGTACCTTTCGCACCGACGATGCCGGCAAGACCTGGCGGCCGATCAACCGGGGACTTGTCTCCGCGCATATCCCCGACCCGCAGGCCGAGGTTGGACACTGCGTTCACCACCTGGCGATGCACGCCTCGCGACCGGGTGTGCTGTTCATGCAAAAACACTGGGACGTGATGCGCAGCGATGACGCCGGCGATTCGTGGAAGGAAGTCAGCGGAAACCTGCCGACCGACTTCGGCTTCGTGATCGACGTCCATGCCCACGAGCCGGAGACCATCTACGTCGTCCCGATCAAGAGCGATTCGGAGCGCTATGTTCACGAAGGCCGGCTGCGGGTGTTCCGCAGCCGCACCGGAGGCAACGAGTGGGAACCGCTCACCCAGGGCCTGCCGCAATCAAACTGCTACGTAAACGTGTTGCGTGACGCGATGGCCGTGGACTCGCTCGACGAATGCGGCGTGTACTTCGGCACCAGCGGCGGACAGGTGTATGCCTCGGCCGACGCCGGAGACAGCTGGGCTCCGATTGTGCGTGATCTGCCACCGGTATTGTCGGTTGAGGTGCAAACGCTGCCCTAGAGGCTTCGCGCACACTGCCCGGGACAACCCGCGAGCGATCGCAGGGAAGCGACCGGGAGAGGAAGAATGATGAGGAAGCTCTTGGTCTTGAACTCGATAGGCTTTGGGTATGCTGTCAGCGCGACCGGCGACTTCAGCCGGGCGCCAAAGGCTGACGCCGAGGTGGAGTTCTCGGCGCTCATCGCAGGCGAACGACCGCAGGCCGGTCGTCATTTTGGCCGGTCACCGATCGACGCATGGCAGGCCATGGGGCGACTCCGCTCGCCAGACGTACACGGTCCCCGGTGGCCGCGGCGATGAACCCCCTCGGAAAGTCCTGTTTTCGCGGGGTCAACTCGCATTCCGACCGGCTGCCGAACATTGACCTTGCAGGATCGAAGCCATGATTCGAGCGGTTCGAGTCATGCTGCCGCAGCACTTGCGTACCCTGGCCCAGGTTCCGGGCGAAGTGGAACTGGCAGTCGAGGAGCCCGTCACCCAGCGGCTCGTGCTCGACGCGCTCGAAGCACGCTACCCCATGCTGCGCGGCACCATTCGCGATCAGGTCACGCAACAGCGCCGTGCGTTTCTGCGCTTCTTCGCCTGCGAGGAGGATCTCTCCCATGAGTCGCCGGACGCGCCGTTGCCCGACGCGGTTCGCTGCGGCGCGGAGCCCTTGTTGATCATCGGAGCGATTGCTGGAGGTTCCGGCGCAGCCGAGAGGTTGGGAACCCGGGGCAGCTAGCGAGCGGCCGTGCTCGGGTCCGTGGCCGCAAGGGGTCGACCGCGGAGGGCATCGGTCGGCACCCGATCACGATCCAACTTCGACGGGGCGTTTGTCGACGGGCACAAAGTCCCTGGTCTCGTGCCCGATCCACACCTGGCGCGGCCGCGCGATCTTCTGTTCGGAATCGCCCAGCAACTCCTGCCATTGCGCCAGCCAGCCGACGGTGCGCGGAATCGCAAACAACACGGTGAACATCTCCGGCTTGAAACCCATGGCCTGATACATGATGCCGGAATAGAAATCGACGTTGGGATAGAGCCGGCGGCTTACGAAATAATCGTCTTCGAGAGCGATCCGTTCCAGTTCCTGAGCAATCTCCAGCCTGGCATTGCGCCCGGTCACCTCGAAAATGCTGTCGGCGGCCCACTTGATGATCTTGGCGCGCGGGTCGTAATTCTTGTAAACGCGGTGCCCGAAGCCCATCAGTTTGCCTTTGCCTTCTTTGATCTTCTTGATATAGGCCGGCACATTGTCTTTGCGGCCGATCTCGTCGAGCATGTGCAGCACTTCTTCGTTTGCCCCTCCGTGCAAGGGGCCAGAAAGCGCCGCGGCGGCCGAAGCCGTGGCCAGATAGGGATCGGTATGCGCGCTGCCGACGGCGCGCATGGCGTTGGTGCTGCAGTTCTGTTCATGGTCGGCGTGCAGAATAAAGAGGATGTCGAGAGCGCGCGCGATTACGGGATTGGCGGCATATTTGGGCTCGACCATCTTCCACAGCATGTTCATGAAGTTTTCGGGATACGTGAGATCGTTGTCGGGATAGATGTAGGGAAATCCGACATTGTGGCGATACGACATGGCTGCGATCGACGGCATCTTGCCGATCAGCCGCTTGATCTGCAGCAGGCGATTGGCGGGATCGTGAATGTTCTTCGCATCCGGATACACCGTCGACAGTGCGGCCACGGTGCTGACCAGCATGGCCATGGGATGCGCGTTGTAGCGGAATCCCTCGACAAATTTCTTGGTGGTTTCATGGAGCATGGTGTGATGCGTAATGTCGTAAACCCAATGCTTCAACTGAGTCGAGTCGGGCAGTTCGCTGAACAGCAGCAGGTAGGCCACTTCGAGAAACGTACAGTGTTCGGCCAAGACCTCGATCGGATAGCCGCGGTAGCGCAGGATACCTCGATCGCCGTCGATGTAGGTGATGGCACTCCGACAGGAGGCGGTGTTCATGAATGCGGGATCATAGGTCATCAGGCCGAAGTCTTCGGGACCGGTCTTGATCTTGCGCAGATCCATCGCGCGGATGGTTCCGTTTTCGACCGGCAGAGTGTAGCTTTGCCCGGTACGGTTGTCGGTGATCGTCAAGCTGTCTTGCGCCATTCGAGCCCTCCTGCCCCTCACTGCAACCCGTAATGCTACAGCACCGGGACGCGATCGTGTAAGGCGGCAGGAATGTTCCGCGCCGCTCCGACGCCACCAACGGGGCCAGAGGCGGGGTTGCTTTCTCCGCCCGAGGCCGCGGTTTCATCTATTCGTTCGCGAGGCGCTTGTGCGGCTTGACCGCCAGGCAACGGGCGAAGATCGCCGAAACCAGCGGAATCTCCTCCTCGTCCAACTGAATGGCGCTGCCCAACTTCTTCAATGCCGCGTTCAGAGCGGGAGGGTTTCCTCCGGTGAGATCGATCAGCTGCTGCCACTGGCGCGCAACCGGAATGCGCTCGTCAGTTTCGGCGTCCTCGCAGAACTGATCGGCCGCCTCGGGAGCGGTTCCATATTCGTCGGCGACATCCTCGTGAAAGTAGCCCCGCAGAAACGTGTGTAACGCAGGGAAGTTGGCGACAATAATTTCCGGTTTTGAAGTCATTCGCGACACTCCGGATACGAAGTTAAGACGTAGTAGTCGTTCGGTCCCGCATATTTCAGTACCACCAGCGCATGCGAGCAGGGATGGGCCTGGTTTTCGCCACGGTTGATGGTGCGTCCGACCGGGGTCGGGCTGTCATAGTCGAGGACCAGATTGGGATGTCCGCCAGAGCGGTCGAGCCAGCGCCGAATGCGGTCTTCGGACGCCGCGATGGCAGCGCCAACGGCGCGCTCAGCGGCGGGCCGGTCGGTATAGGTTGACGCCCCGGTGATGTGGCGTTCCCGCTCCAGGCGCTGCCGCAGTTGTTCATCGGTCTCGCCCACATGTTTGCGCAGAATGTGTCCGCCGGCGGCTTCGTCCCGGCTGAGGTCGCGGACCGGCCCACTGCTCTGGCGGGCATCCTGGCGGCTTTCCGGTCGCGCCGCCATGGAAGATGAGGCCGAGCCGGCACCTTTAGTCGAACTGGGTGCCTGACAGCCGGTCAGGCTCAGGAGCGACAGTGCGAACGCGATCCGAAATCGCGCGCTGCGATATGGAAACAATTCCGTCATTAAGCCCCAGATCGTGGCCGGTCGTTTCGGTCGCTTGCCTACGGCCGTTTCGCTTCGAATTCCGTTCGGTAGCAGTTTCCGGCCTGTAAAGTTGTGGGAATTGTGCTACTAAACAGGGTGTGCGAACAAGTCTACTGGATTCGCTGGACGATTTCGAGCGCTGGGGCGACGAGTGCGCTTACGTGTTTCCGCGCGGATACCGGCGCGAGCGATGGGCCTACCGGCGTGTTTGCGAACTGGCCTATCAGGTGGCCCGCGAACTGCAGGCGAGAAACATCCCCAAGGGCGATGCCGTGCTGTTGTGGAGCGAGAACTGCGCCGAGTGGGTGGCGGCGTTTCTTGGCTGCGCGCTCTGCGGAGTCCTGGCGGTTCCCGTCGATGATGCGGCCAGCCCCGACTTTGCCCTTCGCGTCAGCGCACAGATCCGCACCAGGCTGGCATTATGTCCGCGGGAGAGGGCCGCTTTTCTTGCCGGCATCGAGACGATCGCTCCCGCCGATCTGGCCGCAATCGTCGCCGAACGTGCCCGCGAACGGTTCCGCCCCGCCGAGATTCAACCCTCCGATCCGCTCGAAATTGTTTTCACCTCCGGCACCACGGCCGAACCCAAGGGAGTGGTCCTCACTCACGCCAACGTGATGGGCAATCTGCTTCCGATCGAAGCCGAGATCGGAAAGTATCGCAAATACGAGCGGCTCGTGCACCCGATCCGCTTTTTGAATCTGCTACCGCTGAGCCATGTCTTTGGGCAATTCCTGGGAATTTTTCTGCCTCCGCTGCTGGGCGCGACGGTCGTGTTTGCTGACAATTTCAACCCGACCGCAATCCTGGCGACCATACGGCGCGAACGCGTTTCGGTGCTGGTGGCCGTGCCGCGCATGATCGCGTCCCTGCAGCAGAAAGTGGAACGCGATCGGGATGACGCCGGGGCCGGGGAAAAATTTGCCGCCCGCTACGCTGCCGCCGAAAGCCAGCATTTCCTGCGCCGCTGGTGGACGTTCCGCGACATCCACCGCCAGTTCGGGTGGAAATTCTGGGCGCTGATCAGCGGTGGTGCCGCCCTCCATGGCGACACGGAACAATTCTGGCATCGGCTGGGATACGCCGTCATCCAGGGATACGGGCTGACCGAGACGACTTCATTGATCAGCCTGAACCATCCTTTTCATACCAGTCGCGGGTCGATCGGCAAAGTTCTGCCGGGACGGGAACTGAAGCTCGCCGCCGACGGCGAAATTCTGGTGCGCGGCGGCGGCGTCGCCAGCGCCTACTGGCAAGCAGGCGAACCCCAGGAGGTGGCGCAGAAAGAAGATGCCGGCTGGTTTCGCACTGGCGACCTGGGCGCCATCGACGAGCAGGGCCATCTTTTTTTCAGGGGCCGCAAAAAGGAAGTGATCGTTACCTCGGCCGGTATGAATATTTACCCCGAGGATCTCGAAGCAGCGCTACGCAGACAGCCCGAAGTGCGCGACTGCGTCGTCCTCGGACTGGAGCGCGGCGGCAATGCAGAAGCCTGCGCGGTGGTGATTCTGCGCGATCGCACGCCGGCCGCGAGCTCGGCGGCCGCGCACAGCCTGGTCGAACGTGCGAATGATACCTTAGCGGAATATCAGCACATGCGCTCCTGGTTCGTTTGGCCGGATGAAGACTTTCCCCGCAGCTCCACCCAGAAGCCGCAGCGCAATCTGATTCGCTCGGCCATCGAGACTGCACTCGCCGCGCAAGGTGCCACGGCATCAGGTACGGGTATGCCCTTCTCGCGTCCGCTTTCGGAGCTGTTCGCGCGCATCACCGGCCGCGCCGCGCCGCGCCTGAGTCCGGAGACAAGCCTCGAAGACGGCCTCGGGCTGAGCTCTCTCGACCGGGTCGAGTTGCTGGGGGCGCTCGAAGATCGCTATCAGATCGACCTAAGCGAAACCAGATTCGCCAATACGGCGACCGTCGGCGATCTGGAGGAGTTGCTGAAAGAACGGATCGCTGCCGGCAGGCCGGACGCCTCAGCGTCCCGACCCCACGCGTTCGCCTGGCAGCCCTTTCACTATCCACGATGGACTCTCCGCTGGCCGACCACCTGGTGCAGGCTGGCGGCGCAGTATCTGCTGGCGCGTCCCGCAATGTTGATTCTGGCTTGGCCGCGCGTGACGGGACGCGAAAATCTGCGTGCGGTTCGCGGGCCTCTGCTCGTCATCTCGAACCACCTTGCCGACGTCGATATCGGCTTCATCCAGGCCGCGCTCCCCGCACGCTTCCGCCACCGACTGGCGACAGCCACCGGCGGCGAAGCGCTCGAAGCGTTGCATTCGCCGGCCTCAGACCGCAAGGGGCTGGTCCGGATCTACGATCGCCTCCGCTGGGCATTCGGCGTCGCTCTGCTGAACCTGTTCCCCTTGCCTCGCCAGTCGGGCTTCCGCAAGAGCTTTGCCTATGCGGGCGAGGCCGTCGATCGCGGGTACAGCGTGCTCGTTTTTCCCGAGGGCGTGCAAAGTAAAGACGGGAAACTCGGCCCGTTTCGCGCCGGAATCGGTCTGCTCGCCCTTAACCTGCAAATTCCGGTGCTTCCGATGCGCATCGAGGGGTTGTTCGAAATCAAAAATGCGGGGAAGAGATTTGCGGCCCCGGGAAAAATTCAGGTGCACATTGGTAAGCCGGTGCGCTTCGATGCCGAGACCAACCCCGAGGAAATTGCCCGGGCCCTGCAAACCGCGGTGGAGAAGCTTACGACATAAAATTGCGATCGCAGCTTTGTTCACTCGATGGCAGGAACCCGGCATTTGCATTTAGTCCTGATTCGTAGAATTGACGGACTGGACACTTCCGGCACCGTCGGTTCGGACCATTGTGCGAAGGGCAACATTGACGGCAACGTTTGCTCTTGAGCCGTGTTACAACAGCTAGGGAAGCTCGGTCCGTCATGAAATCAACATTGAGTTGCCGCCCTCGGGCGACGCTCGTTACCGCAATCTCTCTCCCGGCAACTCTGATCGCGACCGCTCTGGTCGGTGCGATGGCTGCGCTGGCTCAATCGCCGGCTGCTCCACCGGCGCCCAAGGCCCGCGCACAGTCCGCGACCGCCTCTGCCGGCGCACCTCTGCGCAGACGCAGTCCAAAAGACGCTGCCCCACTCACCGAGCAGCAACGGGCACTTCACGCCCTGAACCGGCTGACGTTCGGTCCGCGTCCAGGCGACTTGCAGAAGGTCATGGACACTGATGTCGATGACTGGATCGAGCAGCAACTGCATCCCGACGAAATCCGGGACGGTGTGCTGGACGGAAAACTGGGGCCGTTGCGCACGCTGCGCATGTCGACCCATGACCTGGTGCAGACATTTCCGAATAACAATCTGGTCAAGCAAGCGGCGGAGGGAAAAATTCCTCTGCCGACCGATCCGATGAAGCGTTCGATCTACGAAGTGCAGATCAGCATCCTGGCCGAGCGCCAAAAGCAGGATCAGGCGGCCCGCGACGGCAAGACTGTCGATGCTGACGCCAAAGCCAAGATGGAAAAGCAGAATCAGGACACCGTCGCCGCGCAAGCCGATTCCCTCCTCGCCCTGCCGAAAGAAAAACGAATGGATGCGATCCTGGCTTGGCCGCCTGACGACCGGCGCCTTTTCGTAACCACCGTCCGCGGAGCGCAGCGCGACCGGCTCCTGGCCGAGTTCCCCTCCGATCAGCGGGAGGCCTTCTTGGCCATGAACGGGCCGGTGAACGTGATCGTGGGCGAACTGCAGCAGGCGAAGCTGCTGCGAGCGGTTTATGGCGAGCGCCAGTTGCTGGAAGTGATGACCGACTTCTGGTTCAACCACTTCAACATCTATCTCAACAAAGACGCCGACCAATACTTGGTGACCGCTTATGAGCGCGAGGTTATCCGCGCGCATGCGCTCGGCAAGTTTAAGGAGCTGTTGGTAGCCACGGCCCAGAGTCCCGCGATGCTGTTCTATCTGGATAACTGGCTGAGTATGGGGCCGAAATCACCGCAAGCAGTGGCCGCAAATCGGGGGAAGCCGGGTCAAGCCGGGTCCGGTCTCAACGAAAACTATGGACGCGAACTGATGGAATTGCATACCCTCAGCGTGAATGGCGGCTACACGCAGCACGATGTTACCGAGTTGGCCCGCGTTCTCACCGGATGGACCATCCAGCCACTTGAACAGGGTGCGGCGTTTCAGTTCGACGCGAAAAAGCATGACCCGGGGGACAAGGTCGTGCTCGGCCAGACCATGGCTGAAAATGGTCAGAACGAAGGCCTGCAGGTGTTGGACATGCTGGCCCATCACCCGAATACGGCGAGGTTTATCGCCCGGAAACTGGCCTTGCGCTTCGTCTCCGACGATCCTCCAACCCCGCTTGTCGATCGCCTGGCGCAGAAATTTCTCGCCACCGATGGCGATATTCGCGAAGTGCTCCGGACGCTGTTTAAGTCACCGGAGTTCTGGTCGGTAAAGGCCTATCGGGCCAAGGTGAAGACTCCGTTGGAATTCGTCGTGTCGTCGCTGCGCGCGACCGGCACCGACCTCAGTAATCCCGCTCCCCTGCTCGCTACGCTGGCGAAGATGGGCATGCCTGTCTACCAAATGGTGCCCCCGACCGGCTACTCCATGACCGCTTCGACCTGGATGAACTCCGAGGCGCTGATCGATCGCATGAATTACGCGCTCGCCCTGAGCAACGGACAAGTGGGCGGAACCAACTTCGACGCCGGCAGGCTGCTCGCCTTGGGCACTCTCACCAGCCGGGGCTTTCCACGACCGGATCCAGCGCATCACTCCGCGACCGATACCGACCCCGGCCACGGGCAGGAAACTGCCCTGTTGCTGCTCGAAAACGCCTTACTCAACGGGGAGGTCTCCGCGTCCACCCAGAAGGCCATTCGCCAGCAACTGGACGACCCGCAAGTGGCCTTGCATGCACTCGACGATCCCAAGCGAACGCTCAATACTATGACCGCGCTCGTGGTGGGCTCGCCGGAGTTTCAACATCGGTAGGTTGAGTGGCATAGGGCCAGATGGCGGTCGAAATTGCTCGAGAACAATCGACGCCAGAAATACAAAAGGCCGGGCGGTTATGCCCGGCGCTTCGTACTGAGAAACCGTCCGTTGCTGAGTTTGGCTAGATCAGTTTCCCTTCAACCTCGTTCCTATTGCGATCTCCGATATTACCCGGGTCTTCTATCGCCCGTCCTACATCACCAGCGCCAGGCCTTCGAGCTCGCGCTCCAGAACCGGCAGTGAACAGCCTGCCATTTCCACTCGACCGGCGGCATCGATGGCGTCGGTCTGCGAAACCCCATAGCCGCGGCCGGCCAGAAACACCTGAAGCAGCTCCGCCGCCTCGCGCGAATCCACCATGCCGCCCTGGATCAGGTCGTTGCGCAGGGCACATAGCTCCATCACCGTAAATCGCTCTTTGTTAGCCATCCTCACCCTCGACCTCCCGACCTTGGTTCAGTTAGATTCATCGGCAGCCTGTTCTGTTCCATGCAATCTTCATGCCGAAACTTTGGTACAGCATCTGAAGCCGCTGCCAAGCCGCTCAAGTTCTTAGAACCCAAGATCTTGCAAAAGGTTGCGGGGGCGTTATCGCCCTGCCCCTAGAAGACTTAAGGGCGACATCTGTTCTCGGATTGACACTAAATGTCGTTTCGTGGCGAGAGGAAAGCGAACTTTGTCGCATGTCCGGCCCAGCCGAGGTTGGGCCTCAGGCTGGGTCCACGGTGGCCGCATCCACAAGCATGATCGGAATATCATCCTGAACGGGGTAGACCCGGCGGCATTCGCCGCATTTCAGGCTATTCCCGCTCGCCTCTAAGACCACCGGCCGTTTGCAGACCGGACACACCAGCACATCGAGCAGATCCTGGGAAATCATAGGAAAGCAATTGTAGCTGGTCCGGGCGCCCGTAGGTGGCGGCAGGCAGGACGCAGAGGGGAACCGGCCGCCCGATCGGTTCACGGCCGGCCATCCCGATGCGATAGAATCGCCTTTCGATCGATTGCGGGGCCGGTCCCGCAGCAGCGAGGTACGATGGCAGCCAGGATTCTCGATGGTAGCAAGATCGCCAGTGAAATTCGTGCGGAAGTCGCGGCTGAGGCCAAAGCCTTGGCGGCTTCGGGCGTGCGTGCAGGACTGGCCGTTGTGCTGGTCGGGCACGACCCCGCGTCGGAGATCTATGTTCGCGGCAAGGTCAAGAGTTCCGCGGAGGTCGGCCTCTACAGCGAGCAGCACACGCTCGCCGAGAGCGCAACCACCGGGGAACTGCTCGCACTGGTCGCCGAACTGAACCGGCGGGATGATATCGATGGCATCCTGGTGCAATTACCGCTGCCCTCGCACGTCGACACCAAAAAAGTCCTGCTGGCAGTCGATCCCTCGAAAGATGTTGACGGGTTCCATCCCATGAACGTGGGCTACCTTTCCACGCAGCGTCCCGGGCTTGTGCCTTGCACCCCGGGCGGTGTCATGGAAATTCTGCGGCGCAGCCAGATTCCGGTCTCGGGAGCGGAAGCCGTAATCGTCGGACGCAGCGACATTGTGGGTAAGCCCGTCGCCATGCTGCTGCTGAATCAGACCGCTACGGTCACGGTCTGCCACTCGAAAACGCGCCAACTGCCCGAGGTATGCCGCCGCGCCGATATTCTGGTCGCGGCAATCGGTCGCGCCGGCCTGGTCACGGGCGACTACGTGAAGCCGGGCGCCACCGTGATCGATGTCGGAATCAACCGGGTTACCGATGCGAAGGAATTCGAGCGCCTCTTTGCGGGAAACCAGAAGCGGAGGGAGACATTTGCGTCAAAAGGCTCGGTCTTGGTGGGCGACGTACACCCCGAGGTAGCCGAAATTGCCGGAGCCATCACCCCCGTTCCCGGAGGCGTCGGCCCGCTGACCATTGCCATGCTGATGGCCAACACGGTGAAGGCGGCCCAACTCAGGCGCGGCATCCGACAATCCGAGTTGATCCGGGCCTAGTCTCCGGGAGCAAATTCGTATCCTGGCACCGCCGGTCGCGAGGCCATCGTTTTTGAGAAATCAGACGCCGCTTTTATGGCCCGGGCATGGACTCCCGAGCGTCTGGCGGCATTTGAGCAAAGCCTATGGTCGAACCTGGTTCCCGAGAGGCGGTCAAAGCAATGGGAAGCCACCCGGAGACCATTCTCCGACACAGCCGTTGTTTCACCCGCTTGCCGAAGTGGGCATCCTCAAGGCAGCACGGCCCCATCGATCCGCCTTGGCTTCAGAGCGGACGAGATCGAAACCTGGCCGTCGGACTCTGCCCGAAAATCGCCAACGCTCGGATTTGCGCCCTGCCTGGCCCCGGCATCGCCTACCGCCGGCTCACAACCGGCAATGTTCTGGCGATAAAGAGACGTACCCCGATTCTCAGAAAGGCTCGCCCGTATCGAGCGTCGACGAGAGCGCTCGACTTCAGGCGTCAGGGGCAATGATTCTGCGGCCTTCAGGGAGCTTCGGCGACAGTGATGAGCGCCCTTTGCTAAAACTCGGCCTGACCGGCGGCATCGCCAGCGGCAAGTCCGCCGTCGGCGAGATTTTCGTCAAACTCGGAGCGCACCTGATCCAGTCCGACGCCGTGGCGCATTGGCTCATGGACCCCGGCCGCCCTGTCTACCAGGAAGTGGTCCGCCGCTTCGGCCGCGAAATCCTCAACCCCGATGGCAGCATCAACCGGCCGCGACTGGCCGAAGCCGCGTTCAGCACGCCTGGTGGCGCACCGCCGCGGGTAAAGGAACTCAACGAAATTGTCCACCCGGCCGTGATTGCGCACGAAAACGAATGGATGGCGGACATCGGCGAGCGCGATCCGGGCGCCATGGTCATCGTCGAAGCCGCCTTAATCCTGGAGGCAGGCGCGGCGGAACGCTTCGACTACCTGATCGTCGTGACCTGTCGTCCCGAACAGCGCATTTTGCGTTATGCCCGTCGCCTGGGAATCCCGGAACCGGCAGCTCGTGCCGAAGTCGTCCGCCGCATGGCCGCCCAGATTCCGGACGAGAAAAAGGTTATGGCCGCCGATTTTGTGATTGATAATTCCGGCTCGCTCGATGCGACCGAACAGCAAGTGCGCCGTGTTTTCGCCGCTCTTCGCCAGGTCTGATGCCCCGAAGTCCTTGTCCGGCACCGGCTTGGCCCTAATCGGGCCCTAATTGAGCTTGACAGCCAACCGGGACGGTAGTAAGGTCGCTCGCACTCAGTCAATCCAGAAGCGCGCGAGTTCGAGCAGCCCCAGTTCTCCCAGGTTCGGTGGCTGTCGACGCCCTGCCGCGGATCGCTTTCGTGCAAGCGATAAAGGAATCGATATGGCGCTCTCCCGACTCGGTTTTCTTCCCTCGACGCTCGCTGGCCCGCACCGCCCTTCCCCAACCATCTTTCGGAGGTTGTAATGAAGCATCGACTAAGTCTGCTCGCCGTGCCGCTGTTATTCGCATCCCTTGCGCATGCCCAAAGCTATAACCTGCCCTTCCAGCACATCATCGTCGTGGTGCAGGAGAATCGTACCCCTACCAACTTGTTCGGCAATGACACGGCTCTGATAGCCAACGGGTTCCACGTGACCACCAGCGGTTCGTGCGGAACGCAAACCGTACCCTTCACCTCCTATCAGCTCGACGCCTGCTTTGACGCCTCGCACGCCCACACGGCTTGGGAAACCGCCTACGACACAGGGAAGATGGACGGCTTCTGCCAGATCCCATCGGGCATCTCGGGTTGCAACGCACAGCAGCAACAGGGAATCGCCTCCTGCAGCGTGAACGGTGTCGCGACACTCTGTCCGCAGTACACTACCGTGGACGCATCGCAGCTCGGCCCCTATTTTCAGCTGGCCACCAACGGCGGATTTGCCAACTATATGTTTCAGACCAATCAGGGTCCCAGCTTCCCGGCGCACCAGTTCCTGTTCGCGGGAACCTCCGAGCCTGTTGCGCCGACCGCCGCCGACTACAGATTCTTCGTGGCAGAAAATGGAACCTTCCCCAAGACCGACAAAGACAAGCGCTATGGCTGCCTGGCCGACGTCGGCAGCTATATGTTGCAGGTGAATCCAAGCGGCGCCGAGGTAAAGGGCTACAAGCCTGATTACGTCGCCAAGGCCGACCGAACGGCAGGCTTCCCCTGTTACGAGCACAACACGCTGGCCGATGTTTTTAAATCGGTCACTCCGAACATTACCTGGCGCTATTACACGGCGAGCGATGGTTCGCTTTGGAACGCGCCGAACGCCATCTACCACATCTGCCTGCCGAGCGGCAGCACCACCAACGGTACCAGCACATGCACCGGTTCGATCTATGCCGCGAACGTGGTTGACGACCTCGAACTGTTCACCGATCTCGGAGCCAATCCGGCCCAGCCGCAATGCACCCTGCCGCAGGTCAGCTGGGTGATTCCCGATGGCAACTGGTCCGATCACCCGGGAACGGTCGGCCATGACGGCGGTCCTTCCTGGGTCGCGGCCATCGTTAATGCCGTCGGTGGATACAACAACGATGGCACTTCCCTTCCCGCGGCGTGCGGTTATTGGGCGAACACCGCCATCGTCACCACCTGGGACGACTGGGGCGGTTTCTACGATGACCTCAACCCGATTGCCGTCATGAGTGCCGGCAACGGCGGCAAGGGCGGCTATCCGGGCACCAAGAACGGCACCAACTACGTTTACGGATTCCGTGTGCCTTTGCTCGTCAACTCGACTTACGCCAAGACCAACTATGTATCCGGAGGCAATGTGTATCCACCCACCTGCCCCGGATCTTACTGCCACGATTTTGGCAGCATCCTCAATTTCATCGAATATGCCTTTGGCACCGGCGGCCAGCCACTCGCGGAGATCGGCTACGCCAACTGGCACTATGCCGATTACTACGCGCAGGACAAAAGTGCGGCGCCCAATCACTATGGGCTGAACGATTTCTTCAATTTCAACAAGAGCAACCCGTTTGTGAAAATAACCGGTGCCAAGTACGACACCAGTTGCTTCCTGAATCCGACCAATGCCGCGGCCTGTTTCCCGGGATATCCCCAGCCGCCAGACAATGACGAGGATCAGGACGGCACCGACTGATCCGCGCCATTGCTCGGAGCCGGCCTAGCGCTCGCTCCGGGATTCGCTTGTCTTGCCTGGCGCCGAGAGCCGAGGCCTGTCACCGACGATCCTTGCTCGGCATGATCAGCCATTGCAGCACCGAACTGACCAGGCTGAGCATGACGGCGCCGATCAAGGCGGCGATGAAATTGCGCACGTAAAATCCCTTCACCAGCGACGCCGCGAGCTCGAGCATCAGCGCGTTGATCACGAACCAGAACAGTCCGAGCGTCAGAATCGTCAGCGGGAAGGTTATGATTTTGAGCAGCAACCCGAGGGTAGCGTTGACCAGGCCAATGACCAGGGCCGCGATCAGCGCCGCCATCGGGCCGCTGACGCCGATCCCGGGAACGATGTGAGCGACGATCCACACGGCCACGGCGCTCAGGACCCAATGCAGTAGAAGACGCAAGAGAAACCTCCTTTAGTAGAATCAATGGACACTATACAACGTGCCTCCGGCTCAAAAAACCGTGCCCGCGAAGACCAACGCCGCGCGCCTGCTCGATCAAATGGGAATCGACTATGAATTGCGCGGTTACGAAGTCGATCCCGACGACCTGGCGGCGGAAACGGTTGCCGCCAAAATCGGCTTTCCGCCGGAACAGGTTTTCAAAACACTGGCCGCCCGTGGCGAGCGCCACGGAATTTCGCTGGCCGTGATCCCCGGCGATCAAGAACTCAACCTGAAGGCGCTGGCGGCGGCCTCCGGCGAGAGGAAAGTCCAGCTGGTTGCGGTCAAGGAGCTGCACGACCTCACCGGCTACATTCGCGGCGGAGTCACCGCACTTGCCGCCAAACGCGACTTTCCTGTCTACGCCGACGAAACCATCGAGCTATTCGACATCGTCTCCGTTTCCGCCGGTGTTCGCGGGCTCCAGATTCTGATCGCGCCCGCCGATTATCTCCGCGCCACCCAGGCCACGATTGCCGCCCTCGCACAACCCAAGGCCAGGTAGCGGAAGCGAGTTAAACTATTAGCGCTTCAATCCCGACGTGAGGAAGCCCATGACCACCGCAACACGCACCAACCCGCTTTCCTTCCTGAGCGAGCAACTTGACGAACTGAAGACCAAGGGCACGCACTTCAGGCTGCGGGTACTCGCCGACGAGCAGGCGCCGGTCTGTACCTTCGATGGCAAGCGGGTGATCAATCTCGCCTCGAACAACTACCTCGGCTTCACCACTCATCCCCGGTTGCGCGAAGCGGCCCTGGAAGCCACGCGCAAGTACGGCGTTGGCTCGGGCGCCGTGCGCACCATCGCGGGCACCATGAAAATTCACATGGAACTGGAAGAGAAGATCGCTCGCTTCAAGAACGTCGAGGCCTGCGTGGTTTTTCAATCGGGGTTCACGGCCAATGCGGGAACGGTTTCCTCGTTTCTCGGCAAGGAAGACTTCATCATCTCCGACGAGCTCAATCATGCCTCCATCATCGACGGCTGTCGTCTTTCGCGGGCGAAGATTCTCGTCTTCCGCCATAAGGATGTGGCGCACGCTGAAGAACAACTGGCCAGTGTGAAGCTTCATCCGGGCAGGAAGTTGCTGATCTCCGACGGGGTGTTCTCGATGGATGGCGATATCGGTCCTTTACCCGGGCTGTGCGAGGCGGCCGAGAAATACGGTGCCATCATGATGGTCGACGACGCGCATTCCTCCGGCGTGCTCGGGCGTCAGGGGCGGGGCACGGTCGATCACTACAAATTGCACGGCCGCGTCGACATTCAGGTGGGAACGCTGTCGAAGGCGATCGGAGCTCTCGGCGGATACGTCTGCGGTACCCGCGACCTGATTGATTTTCTCTATCACCGGGCTCGGCCCTTCCTGTTTTCCACATCGCATCCGCCGTCGGTGGCAGCAACCTGCATCGCCGCGTTCGACGTTCTCGAAAGCGAGCCGCAGTGGATGGAACAGCTGTGGGCCAACACGCGCTTCTGGAAAAAGGAACTCGGCCTGCTCGGTTTCAACATCGGCGGCCAGACCACCCCCACAAGCGAAACCCCGATTACTCCCATCATCATTGGCGACGGACGGTTGACGATGGATTTCTCGCGCCAGCTGTTCGAGGAAGGAGTGCTCGGAACCGGCATCGCCTTTCCCACCGTCCCCGAAGGCAAAGCGCGGGTGCGCACCATCATGACTGCCACCCACACGCGGGACGAACTCGAGCAGGCCCTGGCCGTGCTGGGGCGAGTCGGCAAGAAAATGGGTATCCTCGGATGACCCTCGAACAATGCCGCCTTTTTTACGCCGAAGAAATACGGTTCACGGGCAACATTCAATCGCCCGCGCTGATCGAGGCCTTTGCTCGCGTGCCGCGGGAAAAGTTTTTGGGTTCCGGTCCCTGGGAGATTGCCTCCGCCGAAATTCGGGCTATGGCGGTCGGGGGCGGCATCCAGACGTCATACACGCCGATTGACGATCCGCGCCAGCTCTATCACAACGTGGTGGTGGTGCTCGACAAGGCGGCAGACATCAACCACGGCCAACCGAGCGCGTTGGCGCGTTGGATTGAGGCCATGGAACTCAAGCCGGGCGATCGCGCCTACCATCTCGGTAGCGGCGTGGGATACTACACCGCCATCATCGCCGAGATGGTCGGACCGAGGGGCGGGGTTGCCGCTGCGGAAGTACGGCCCGATCTGGCCACTCGCGCCCGCGAGAACCTTTCCTGCTACCCGAACGTGAAGCTGATCGCCGACGATGGCGCAACTGTCGATCCTGACGAATGCGATGCCATGCTCATTAATGCCGGCATGACGCACCCGAGCCCGCTCTGGCTGGACCGATTGCGCGATGGCGGCCGCCTGGTGGTGCCGCTGACCATGGCCACCACGGCAACGCTCGGGGTGGGCGTGATGGCAAAGATCATTCGCCAGGGGAGACAGTTTTCCGCCCAGGTCATCACCCCGATCGGCATCTACTCATGCACCAGCATGCGGGATGCGCTACGGGAACCCGTGTTGAGAACGGCAATGACAAGCGGGGCACTGATGAAGATGAAATCAGTACGCCGCGACGCCCACGAGCCGTCGGATACGTGCCTCGTCCATGGCGCGGACGTGTGCCTGAGCAGCGCCGCCGCGGGGTAGCGCGGGCGCATGGCGCCCAATGCTACTTGTGCTGGCTGACGGAAAGCACGTTTCCGTCGGGGTCTTTGAACCAGGCCACTCGATCGCCGCCCGGCGCGTCCCAGATCCCGGTCCCCTGGTTGCGCACCCAGGGATACTTTTCAAAGGCGACGCCTCGCCCCTGCAGCCAGGCGACGACTTCCTCGATGTTGCCGACTTCCCAGCCGAGAACGGTGTAGGGCGCAGGCGTAAAATCCTGAGCCCGGGCAATGCGGATCATGGTTTCTCCGGCACGCATGACCAGGGCAAACGTGTCCTCACTGACGAATTGAAAGCCCAGTTTCGCCTCGTAAAAGGCGCGCGCTTTCGTGGCATCCTTGGTGGGAACGAAACCGATGACCTTGCTCGCAGCCAGCATCTGCTGTCCTCGCTTTAGCGTCCCGCCGGCGCATCCTCGACGATCGCCTCGACCAACTGATCGATCGCGTCCGTCACTCGCTTTGCGGGCAGATTGAAGTTATTGGACAAAATCGAGAACACCACCTCCTGACCGGTATCGGTCGTCGCGTATCCCGAGAGCGCCTTCACGCCATCGAGCGAGCCGGTCTTGGCCATAATGCGCTTTTCGAGCCGCGGAGAATTGAGACGCTCGCTCAGCGAACCGTCCACGCCGGCAACCGGCAGGGTCGCCTTATAGTCGGCGCCCCAGGGTTGGGTCGAGCAGTAGCGGAGCAACCCCACGACGGCGTGGGGAGTTACCAGGTTCTGGCGCGAGAGGCCGGAGCCGTCGTAGAAGACGTACTCGTCCGGGGAGACCCCGGCCTGGGTCAAGAATCCGCGCAGAACTTCCAGGCCGCTTTCAATCGTGCCCGCGTTGCCGCGCTCGCGGCCGAGCAGGCGCAAGAGAATTTCCGCATGCAGATTCTGGCTGACTTTGTTGATGACACGGATATCTTCGAGCAGGGGCCGCGATTCGTAACTGGCGAGCGTGACCGGCTGATCGCTTTTCAACGGACGAGCCTGCCCGTCATAGCCCGTGCCACCGCGCGACGATGCCGTCGCGGTCACGTTAAAGGTGGAAAGCGTGGCAAGTTCGGTGTGATGCGTGCGCAGATGGCCATAGATTATGATGCCGCGTTTTTCCAGCAACTGGCGAAACAGTCCGGCGGCGAACTCGGAAGGATCATCGATGGCCAGAGCCTCGTTAGCCCCCGCGTCATCGAGCGGCATGTTGCCCCACAGCGTCAGCAGGGTTGACCCGGGTTCGCGGTTCACGAAAAACTTCCGCGCCGTACCGGCCGGAGTGGTGACGACGCGATTGTCCAGGCGATAGTAATTCTCGAACGGCTTGACGCTGACGAAGGCCTTTTCGCCGGGACGGTCGGCGGGAAGAATGTTGACGAAGACGACGTTGTCGTTGATCGTCAGGGCCGAAACGGGTGCGCCTTCGGCCCACAGCAAATCGTC
The DNA here is from genome assembly GCA_049520935.1 of Terriglobales bacterium. GTDB lineage: Bacteria > Acidobacteriota > Terriglobia > Terriglobales > Acidobacteriaceae > Acidiflorens. The sequence goes on from JBEKPJ010000020.1 coordinate 52,896, forward strand.
CTGGCTCCAGCCTTCGCCATAGCGTTCAAAGGCGAAGTAGGAATCGTCGGCCACGATGTCGCCGTCGACAAATTTCACACCTTTTTGCACCAGTGCGTCAGCAAGCACTTCGAGCGCCTGAATGGGATCGTCGTTGCGCTGTGTCTTGCGATCGTAAGGGAGCTCGCGTCCGGAAAGATTCGGATCCCCGTGGCCGACCAGAACCAGATCCCCATTCAGCCGTCCGTAGCGGTCGACGGTGCCGATGGTTTCGACCGTGGTGCGGAACTTGTAGGCCGGCCCGATCAGAGCCAGCGTGGCGGCGGTCGTGAAGAGCTTGGTGTTCGAAGCGGGGGTAAACAACTTGTCCGCGTTTTCGAGGTATAAGGTCTTGCCGCTCGAAGCTGACACCACTTCGATTCCCCAGAACCCGCGCGCCAGATCAGGCGCCCTGAGCACGGCGCGAACGCGATCCGCCAAAGGCGGAACCGGGACCGGCTGGGCGGGCGCGGCCAGCAGCCGAGCCGCGAGAAGGATAATGACGGGAACCCAGAGTGCAACCAACCGCAGGCGGAGCATTGAGGTGGATTGTAACATTCGGAAAAAACGGCTCGGTCTAGAATAGCGTTATCATGCGGGCAATTTTTCAGTGGAACGTAGGTTCTCGCGTCCTCGAGTTGGGGCGGCGCACCCTGATCATGGGCGTAGTGAACGTAACCCCCGACTCGTTTTCCGACGGTGGAATCTCGATCGACGCCGGAAAGGCGGTGGCGCGCGCCGAGCAATTGCTCGACCAGGGCGCAGCCATCATCGACGTAGGTGGGGAATCGACGCGACCGGCCTCGCAGCCCGTGTCGGAAGAGGAAGAACGCCGGCGCGTGCTGCCCGTGATCCGGGACCTCAAGCGGCGACGCTCCGACGCCGTGGTCAGCGTCGACACCTACAAGGCGAGCGTGGCGCGGGCCGCGATCGAACTTGGAGCCGAGATCGTCAACGACGTGAGCGGGTTCCGTTCGGATCCCAAGATGGCGAAAACCCTGGCGGAACTCAAAGTGGGCGCCGTGCTGACCCACACTCGCGGGCGGCCGGAGGAGTGGAAGTCGCTGCCGCCGATTGGGGATCCTGTGCTGCTGGTGAAGCGCGACCTGCGACAGTGGGCGGAAGCGGCGACGCTGGCGGGCCTGAAGCGCGATCACCTGGTGCTCGACCCCGGGTTTGGCTTCGGCAAACGCTTCGAGGAAAACTATCCGCTACTGGCGCACTTCGCCGAACTGCAACAGACCGGATTCCCCCTGCTGGCGGGCGTGTCGAGAAAATCGTTCATTGGGCGGGCCCTGGCGCAGGCCGGCAAGGATGCCCCGGTTGCCGACCGGCTCTATGGCACGCTGGCGGCGGAAACGGCATTGATCCTCAAAGGGGCGCACATTATTCGGACGCACGACGTGAACTTTGCGGTGGAAGCAGCGCGCATGGCGGATGCGATTGTGGCGAGCGGAGGATAGAACTTCTCTGCGCCACCAGCTGATCCGAGAAGCGCGGCCGCCGCCTCGCATCTCAGACCCGGGCGGCTTCGGTGACAGATGCGGTCATTTTGAGTGCCGGCAGCCGGATTTCGAATGCGGCTCCCCCTTCCGCGCGGTTGTAGCAAGAGATCTGTCCCTTGTGGTCCTGAACGACGCCGTAGGTGGCACTGAGTCCGAGACCGGTTCCCTTGCCGATCGGTTTGGTGGTGTAGAAGGGATCGAAAACTCTTGCCGGATCGCGCAGGCCGGGGCCCGTATCGGCGAACTGCACGACCACTTCGTTGCCTTCTCTCCACAGCGAAACCTGTAGACGGCCGCCACCGACTTCCTGCAACGCATCCACCCCGTTCTCGATGATTTGCAGGAAGGCTTGCAAGAGTTGGTTGGAATTGCCGAGGACGCGTGGCAGAGGGTCCTGGTTTTCAACCGTCAAGGTGATCTTTTTGCTTTCCAGCTTGAATCCTTCCATTTGCAATGCGCGCTGCAGCAGGCCCTTCAGTTCGAGCGGGCCCTTTTCTCCCGGTGTCTGCTGCGCGAAGCTGAGCAGATCGTGGACCAGTTCGCGAGTCCGCCGAGCCTGCTGGCCGATTTTCTGCGCATGCGCGAGCTGCTCGCGACTGAGCTGGCTGCTGGCCGCCATGCGTTCCGAGCTGCTCAAGATGGCCGAAAGCGGATACTCCAGTTCGCCCGCGGCGAGCGCCACCAGTTCGCCGAGCGAAGCCAGTTTGGCTTGCTGAATCACCCTCCCCTGCAGCCGCTGCAGGTTATCGAAGCTTTGGCGGGAATGTTCGAGCAGTTGCATCAGCCGGCGGTCGAGCAGATATTGTTTGAGAAAAACGATGGCCGCCAGAAGGGCCACTCCACCCATGGCGACGACAAACCGTACCTGACGCAGATTCAGCGCGTCGTCGCTCTCAAACAGTGCCCAATATCCGAGGACTGGCAGAGAAAGCAAGGCCGCCTGCGCCAGGTGAGTCGCGATCGATCGGCTGGAATGCGTAACCGGCGGGTCCATCTGGGTATGGTGCAGGCACCGCCGACCCGCGATGGCAACCCACAAAAGTCCCATGACTGACGCCACAAAGGGAAGGTCGTAGAGGGAGCCGGATTTGTAGGTACCCCGGGCGATGGCGCTATTAAGGGTTTGCGATGCAATCGAATAGAGGATGCTGGCGATCACCAGGTTGCGATAGAGTGGGCGCCACGATCCCGAACTGGAGAAGTACGCCGCCGCCGATACGGCAATCAGGATCACTCCTTCGAGCAGATACAAAAAGTCCCAACGCGGGCTGTACACCGCAGTATTGATGACGATGTACTCTTCCGGGAAAACGAAAAAGGCGTAAACCACCACCCACCACACCAACAGCATGAGCACATTCAGCGCGCTCGGCAACATCGCCTCGTGCTTGTTGGCGCGATGTGGACCGATGGCGACTGCGGCCGTCATCGGCACAACGTGGAGAAACAGGATGATGTCGCCCGGGAAAGGGTCGGGCACCGGCTTGCGAACCACCACTTCGATCCATGCCCAGCACACCTGGCTGCAGCACCACATGGCCACCCCGGCGGCCATGAGACTCCAGAACAGGCGCGTGTGTCCTCGGCTGTCGAAGGCATTTCGGGCGCAAACGATAAGCGCCACCGTAATCAGCAGCAGTGGCACCAGATCTCCCATCGCGGTACGGAACAGGGGACTGGGAATCACGAGCGGAGCCAGCGCAAAGCCAGCCAGCAGAGCGATCCCGCAGGCCAACGCCGAGATGTGGAGTCGGGACACCACTCGGAATAGATACTATGATGACCGCCAACCGATGTCTAAATTCGAACTGGTTACCTCCGGTTACTGAGGTAACTTCCTCGGTTCGCACCCCTTCGCGATGGCCGGATTGAAGCCCAGACCCCGCCCCTGCCATTTGCTTGCCTCGGACCAATGCAAAATGCTTTGGTTACCTGCAAAACGCAGTGGCTTCGAAATGCCGCCCTGCGGAAACTTTCCTGCAAGTCCTTGCCCTGCAACAAATTGCTTTTCGCGCGAGATTTGTCCCTCACGTGCATTAGAGAAGGATGCAGGCGGGCGCGAAGGCAGCGCCGGATGACGAAGCGGCAGGATCGGACCATCGAGGAGGGCTTTATGTCGATCTTATTTGTTCTGCTGATGTTCCTTCTGATCATCAGCGTCAGGTATTTCATTGAACCAAAAACGGAAATCGCCATCGAACCCGAAATCGTGGCCAAGCCGCCGGCACCACAGCTCAAACGCGAGTTCGGGTTTGAGATTCCGGAAGGTTATTGCTTTCATCTCGGACACACCTGGGTAACCAAGGAAGGTGTCAGCGACGCGCGGGTCGGGGTGGATAAGTTTGTCACCAACCTGATGGGCAAGATCGATCACGTGGACGTACGCGGCGCCGACCGTTGGGTTCGTCAGGGACAGAAACTCATCACCCTCACCAGCAACGGCACCAGCGTCGACCTGCTTTCTCCCGTCGAAGGCGTGGTGGTCGCGGTCAACGACGACGTATTGCGCGATCCGAGTGTGCTCACCAGCGATCCTTACCAGAACGGCTGGATCGCGATAGTGAAATCGGTGGACCTGAAAATCAATCAGCGCAATCTGATTCAGGGTTCGATGGTGGCACCATGGATGCAGAACAACGTAGCCCGACTGAGTGCGATGGTATCGCCCTCGCCGGCGCTGGCCCAGGATGGTGGCAGTCCAATCAGTGGCTTGCTGCCGCAACTCAATCCCGAATTGCGCCAGAAAGTGGTGAAAGAGTTCTTCCTGTCCTAGTCGAACTCTGCCACGGAAAGGAGAAAAGTCATGGCAACCACTCGCGCAATCCTGGTCGATATCACGAAATGCATCGGATGCCGGAGTTGCGAGCAAGCGTGCAAACAGATCCACGGATTTCCCATGGATTCCGAAGCCAAGCTTTCACCCACGGCGCTGACGGTAATCGAGGAACATGGCGATCGTTACGTGCGGCGGATGTGCATGCATTGCCAGGAACCGGCCTGCGCTTCCGCCTGCCTGGTGGGCGCGCTCCGAAAGACTGAAAATGGCCCGGTTACCTATGACGGGTCCAAGTGCATCGGGTGCCGCTACTGTCTGGTGGCGTGCCCGTTCAGCGTACCGCGCTACGAATGGTCGAAACTGGTGCCCTACGTCAAGAAGTGCGACATGTGCGCCGCGCGGCAGGCAAAAGGGCAGCCGCCCGCGTGTGTGGAGGCGTGTCCGGTGCAGGCTTCGATCGCGGGAGATCGCGATGAAATTCTGCAGGAAGCGCTGCGCCGGGTCTTGAGCGACTCGAAATACGTGAAGCACATTTACGGCAGCGACGAGGCCGGAGGAACATCGGTTTTCTTCATCTCCGATGTGCCCTTCGAGAAGCTGGGTTTTGTCGCCGCGCCCAAACAGTCGATGCCCGTCCTGACCGCCACCGCGCTCGGTGACGGACCTACCGTGATCCTGGTCGGCGGTGCTCTGCTCTCCGGCCTCTATTGGATTACGCAACGCCGGGCCCTGGTCGCGCTGGCCGAAGCCCGAGAGAAATCTTTAAAGGAAAGAGGCTAAGTCATGACTTCCCTGGAACAGACCAACCTGGGCGAGACGGCTAGCGGCAAGGCCGCCATCCCGAAGACAGGCATAGGATTTCCGCGAATCAGCTTCTGGCGCACGGTCGTGGCCCTGATTTTCGCCGCCGGCATCTACTCGATGTATGCGCGGTTTGCGCTGGGCTTCCAGTCGGCGACGAACCTGACCGATCCCCAGCCATGGGGATTGTGGGTAGGACTGGGGACGCTGTGCGGCGTCGGGCTCTCGGCGGGCGGATTTGCCATCGCAGCAGCGGTCTACCTTCTGGGCCTCGATCGCTACCGGCCGATCCTGCGCACCTCGGTGCTGATCTCGTTCCTCGGATACAGCACGGTGTGCGTGGGCATGTTGTACGAACTGGGAATCCCCTGGAGAATCTGGCATCCGATTGTGATGTGGAACCGGCACTCGGTGTTGTTCGAGGTCTCCTGGTGCGTGATGCTTTACACCTCGGTGCTGGCGCTTGAATTCTCGCCCGCATTGCTCGAAAAACTTCCCTTCGCGAAAGTACGCGAGCTCTACCTGAAATGGCACCATAGCATCCTCATCGCACTGGTCATGGCGGGCACGCTGCTCTCCTCGATGCATCAGTCCTTCTTGGGCGGCCTCTACCTGATTACCAAGGGCCGGCTGTATCCGCTGTGGTACTCGCCTTACCTGACCACGATGTTCTACCTTTCGGCGATCCCCGCCGGATTGAGTGTCACCATCATCGCCATCTATCTCTGCACCCGCTCGCTGAACGCGCGGGTTGATATGAGCATCCTGAGCGACGTGAGCCGGGTGATTGCGCCGCTGCTCGCCATGTATGGCATCTTCCGCACCGTCGACCTCATCAGCCGTGACGCACTGCAATATCTGTGGCTGTGGCGCGAGGAAACGGGGTTGTTCTGGCTGGAGATCGCGTTGCTGGTGATCGCGCCTCTGATCCTTCTGAATCTGCAAAAGGTGCGCAATAACCCCATGTATCTGTACTGGACCTGCGCCGTGATCGTGGCCGGATTCATGACCAACCGGCTGAACGTCTCGATCACTGCTCTACAAGCCAGTTCGGCCGTGTACTACGTACCGAAGTGGACCGAGTTCGCCGCCTCGCTGGCGACCATCACCGCCGCCGCCGTGGCTTTCCGTTATGCCGTAATCTATCTGGACATTTTGCCCAAGAACGCGTCGCCGCAGCGCTGGCTGGTTCCGCATGCGCCGGCCGAAGCGTAAGCCGAGAGAACTCTCACCAAAGCCCCGGGCAGACGCCTGGGGCTTTTCTTTTCGGCCGCGGCCGCGAAGCTTTAAGGAGCGCCAAGCGGAAACTGCGAGCGCGCTTTGCGTGCGCCGACATCGCAGCCCTGAAACCCCGCCCCGCACTGTCCGGTAACGGACAGCCGGTGGCGCAAGCGGACAGCGCCGGAGATTCCGCACAAAACCTTTCCCCATGCAAACGGAATGACTTGCCGGTTTCGCGAATTGGCGCGAGACGTGCGAAGATCTTCGCCGTCTCCCTGGGGGCGAATGAGCACGCAGACGTTCCTTTTGGATTTCCGCTACAGCCTGAGGCAACTGGTCAGGAGTCCTGGATTCACACGGACCGCAGTGGTTTCGCTGGCGCTGGGCATTGCTGCGACCACAGCGGTTTTCGGCGTTGTCTACGCGATCCTGATGAACCCATTCCCCTATGCCGCCCCGGATCGAATGGTCCACATGCGCCTGAGCGACCCATCGCAGCCGGATCGGGGGTTCGGGCTAACGGGCGCGCAGGGGCAGCAAATCCGCAAGTCACCGGTGGTCGAAGACGCATTCCTCGTCAATGACGGGAGCCTAACCCTTACCGGAAGCGATCTCCCGGAAGACGTGATGGGCGTTTTCATGAGTTCCAACAGTTTCGATTACCTCGGCGTTCCGCCGGCGCTCGGACGGGGATTGATCCGTTCGGACGCGATCGATGGCGAAGAGCCGCAACCGGTCGTCGTTCTCGGTTACAAGTTCTGGCAACGCCATTTCAATTCGGATCCGGCCGTGCTCGGCCAAACCCTGCAATTGGTGCACCGTAATTACACGGTTGTCGGCGTCGCCGGCCCACGCTTTACGTGGGATGATGGAGACCGTTTACCTCCCCCAGAAAGTCACGCCCGATCCTAGCCGCGCTTTCTACGTCGGGCTTCGTCTGAAGCCGGGCTTAATGCACGCGGCCGCCGAGCGCGCGATGCTGCCCTTGATCGAGCAGTTCGCCAAGGAAACGCCGAACCATTTTCCCAGTGATCATTTCCAGTTTCACGTCGTTGGCCTGAAGGACGGCATTGTTCGCGATCACGGGGGAACCCTCTATCTGCTGTTCAGCGCCGTGGCGCTGCTGCTGGCGATCGGCTGCGGGAACCTGTCCATCCTGCTGCTGGCGCGAGGTGCCTCCCGCCAGCATGAACTGGCGGTTCGCAGTGCAGTCGGCGCCAGCCGCCTACGCATCGTGCGCCAACTGTTGACCGAAGCGCTACTGCTGTCCTTGACCGGGGCCGCGATCGGCATCTTGCTGGCCTATCGCGCGCTGGCGATCATGGTCGCTTGGCTGGGGAAATACTCCTTCCCGCATGAGGCGGCGATTGCCATCGACTTGCCCGTGTTGGCGTTTAGCGTGGCGGTGGCGCTGCTCACCGGAATTCTGTTCGGGCTCTGGCCCTCACTCCGGCTTTCGCGGCCCGAAGTGAGCCAGGTGATGCAGGCCAGTGCGCGCAAGATTGCGGGCGCGGTGCGTGGCCGCAGGACGCACAGCGTCCTGATTGGCGCGCAAGTCGCGCTGACGCTGCTGCTGCTGGCCGGTGCGGGCGCGGCGATGGAAGGATTTCTGCACCTGCTCGACACGCCGCTCGGTTATGACCCGCACCACGTCATGTCGGTGGGCATTCCGGTGCACGACGGCGCCTTCCCGAACTGGGCGGCACGCAAAGCCTACTTCGAACAGCTGCGGGACCGGGCATCCACGGTTCCCGGCGTGACCATGGCGGCCATCTCGACCAATGCTACGCCGCCCTCGAACGGCTGGCAGACCGGGGTCGAGATTCTTGGCGCCGCAGGTCGCGATGAGCAAAAGGCTCGCGTCAATTTTGTGAGCCCGGGTTACTTTCCATTGCTGCGCATTCCCCTTGCGCAAGGGAGAGTTTGGGACGAGACGGAAAACCACAACGCCGCCCGCGTGGCCGTCATCAATCAGGCCATGGCCCGGCTCTACTTCCCGGATGGCGACGCGTTGGGACACTCCCTGCGAATCCCCGACATTAAGAACGAGCCACCGTTCAACCCGGCCGCAGCGGGCGCCGATTCCTCGCTGTAGGTGGTGGGCGTCATCGCCGATAAACGGAATGACGGCTTGCGCAAGCCGGTTCTGCCCGAAGTCTTCGTTCCCTTTACGCTGTCCATGCAGGCATGGACGCAGATCCTGGTGCGCTCGGAAGTGCCCCCGCTGACGCTGTTGCACGCCATCGGAAGGCAGATCTCCTTGGTCGATCCAGACCAGCAGGTTGACGGAGGTGCGCAGGACCTGGAGCACTGGATCACAGACCAACGGGAGTACCAGCAGGAACGACTGGTGGCATCTCCGTTCGGTGCCTTTGCCCTGGCGGCGCTGGCTCTGGCGGCAGTCGGGCTTTATAGCGTTGTCTCCTATTCGGTCGCGCAACGCACGAGCGAGTTTGGTATTCGCATCGCTCTCGGTACCGAGCGCACGCATGTATTGCGAATTGTGCTCGCTTCGACGGTGTTGAGCGTGGGGAGCGGGATGGCGGTGGGCACGGTTCTCACCCTGGCGCTCAACCCGGTCCTCGGCGGATGGGCCGAGGGTAGTTCACGCGACCCCCTGGTCCTGCTGGCAGCCACGGTTCTGTTAACCCTGGTGGCGGCGTTCGCCTGCGCGGCGCCCGCGAGGCGGGCGATGGCCGTAGACCCGATGACGGCCCTGCGCTCCGAATAGACGTGCGTGCACCGTTTGCCTGCTACCAGGCGAGTTTCCGGGGAAGCCGGTACCTCACAAATGAGGATGGGGTGCGATATCGACTGCGCCAACCCGACCGGACGCACTTCTCTGAGGGGTGCTACTCCGCTGCCTTGCCCTTAAGCCGCCGCTGCAGCGAAGTAGGATGGATACCAAGAATGCGCGCGGCTTGCGTTTTGTTGTTGCCGGTCGCGGCCAACACCTGTTCAATGTAGTGATCTTCGACCGCGCGCAGGGTCAGGAACTGGTCACCGGTCGGAGAAATATCATCTTCGGAAAATGCTTCGCTGGCTTTTTTCTCCGGGTGCTGGTCGCGAATCTCCTCCGGAAGATGGCCGGCGTCAATCTCTCCCTCTTTGTTCAGAATCATGGTGCGCTCAATCACGTTCCTCAATTCCCGGATGTTGCCCGGCCAGGGATACTGCGCCAGCAGATCGGCGGCGGCCGGAGTGAATCCGGTAAAATGCTTTTTCAGCTCGCGGTTGAACTGCTGCAGAATTTCGAGCGCCAAGGACACGATGTCCTCCTTGCGCTCGCGCAGCGGAGGAATTTCCAGCTGCACCACATTGATTCGGTAGTAAAGATCCTCGCGAAATCGTCCCTGGGCGACCGCATCTTTCACGTTTTCATTGGTGGCCGCGATCAGCCGGATATTGACTTTGATGGTGCTCGTGCCACCCAAGCGCATGAACGTCCCTTCCTCGAGCACGCGCAGGATCTTGGCCTGCACGCTGGCGGACATGTTGCCGATTTCGTCGAGAAAGACCGTGCCGCCGCTGGCCCGCTCGAGTAAGCCTTCTTTACGGCGGCGGGCATCGGTGAAAGCGCCCGGTTCGAAACCGAAAAGCTCGCTTTCGAGCAGCGCATCGGGAAGGGCGGCGCAATTGATCTCCAGCAGCGGCATCGAGGTGCGCGGGCTGGCGTAGTGGATGGCCTTGGCGAGCACCCCTTTGCCGGTGCCACTCTCGCCCTGGATCAGAATCGTGGTGCGGTCGGCTTCGGCGGCCATTCGCGCCATCGCCAGCATCTTGATGGTCGCAGGATTATGAGTGACGATGCGCCCGAAGTCATAGCGCCCTTTTTCCGATTCCACCGAATCCCGCACCCGCACGCGCAGCGACAGAACCTCGGCCGCGCGCCGCAGCGTGTTCATCATGTCTTCGAGATGAAAGGGCTTGACCAGATACTCAAATGCACCCAGCTTCATGGCTTCTACGGCACGCTCCACCATGTGATACGCGCTCATCATGATCACGATTGCGGCCGGGTTCGACTGTTTGATCTGGCGCAGCACCTCCACCCCGTCGATGCCGGGCAGGACGATATCCAGCAAAATCAGATCCGGCTTTTCTTCGCGGAACAGTTTCAGGCCGTCTTCGCCCGAAAGAGCGGTAAATACCTCAAAGCCGTCCTGCCGCAAGCCGCGGGAGATGGTACGGAGCGTGAGCTCCTCGTCATCGATGATAAGCGCCGAGTAGGGCATGTGGATTCAGGAGCTCGAGTGCTGCGCGCTTCGACCCGCGAGCCTCGGACCAGGGCGGGGGGCGCGCGCCAATCGGAGTTCGGGGCTCGTAGCTCGAGGCTTTTTCTCAAACTACGACTTCGGATTCCTTCTTATGTTCGTGCGACTCCTCCTGTCGCAGCGGCAGCCGGATGGTCACGGTGGTGCCATGGTTCAGCACGCTATCGATTCGGATGTCCCCTTTATTTCTGCGCACGTAAGTGGCGCTGATGCTGAGACCGAGGCCCGTACCCCTGCCGTGTTTGGTGGTAAAAAAGGGCTCAAAGACATGGGGCAAGATATCCGGCGCAATGCCGCAGCCGGTGTCACTGACGCGAATTTCAATGCTCTCGGCGGACGCGACCTTGCTGGCGGAAATTGCGATCTGGCCCCCGTCGGGCGTCGCTTCCGCGGCGTTGATGAGCAGGTTCATCAGCACCTGCGAGAGCTGATTCGAGTCCACCATGATGTAAGGCAAGTCCTCGGGAACCTGGTTCTCCGCCCGCTTGCCGCGCAGTGCCGGCTGGCCTTCGAGGAAGCTGAGCGTGTCGGCCACCAGGCGGCGCAAGCTCAGGTTGCTCAACACCAACGGCCCGGGACGCGCGTAATTGACCAGTCCGCGCAAAGTGGCGGCGATGCGCTTGGTGCCGGCGATACACTGCTCGACCTCCCAGCGCTCCTCCGGGTCGGTCGAGCTTTTCATCTCCAATTCCAGGTGCGACAGGATGCCGAGCAGCGGATTGTTGATCCCGTGAGCCGCTCCGAGCGCCAGTTGCGCCAGGGTGGAGTATTTTTCGTACTCGGCAAGCTGCGACTGGAACTGGAACTTTTCCTTGTTTAACTCACGATCTTCCTGCAGACGCCGAAACAGTTCTTCCTGGGCCTGATCGCGCTCGCGCACCAATCGCCGGTTCCGTTCGGTCGCCTGCTTCAGAGCCATGCCCACTCGTTCCCATTCATGACGCTGCAGACGCCAGGCAATGAAAATCACCACCAAGGCCACGAAGGTGACCAGAAAAAAGTAATTGGCCATCGGAACTTCGAGGCTCTTGCTCAGGGGCCGGAACAGGGGTGCAAGGGTCCTTGACCCGTCCCATAAAGCGCGCGCCTGTGCCCAGTGCGGAGGCATCCTTCTATACCATGAAGCGGATCCTGCCCGAGCGCAGTGATGGGGGTCACCGCGGGCGGTTTGCAGAGACACCGCGCTTAAAAAGCGGGAATTTTGCCCGCCAAAGGGCAATCTGGAAGCAATTTACCGCACCCTGGTGGCCCGGGCATCACGATTGCCGGACCCGTGTTTCCGCAGGACCGACTCGGCCCGGGCGACCGGTTGATTCTGGGCCCGGTTGCGTCCGATCGATGTCGATGCCGTCGATCCCGCCGCGATGGCTGTCGGTCATCAGTCTCCGGGCGTGAGCAGAACGACTGCGGCCCCCCAGGGAGCGACACGATCGGATCGAACGCCTCGTCAAAGCATCCCGGAAACGAAAATCGACCCAGTCGATCGAAGCGGTCGGCTGCTGCTAGAATTCCTTCATGGCGTTCCCAGCTAACCGCTTGCGCCGCTTGCGACGCACTGAAAATCTGCGTTCTTTGGTTCGCGAAACCAGGCTCACTCCCGAGGCTTTCGTCTACCCCTTGTTCATTTGTCCCGGGACCGGCGTCCGGAAAGAAGTGCGCTCCATGCCCGGGGTCTTCAACCTTTCGGTCGACGAGGCGGTCAAAGAAGTGCGCGCCACCCGGGCGCTCGGCGTGCTGTCGGTGATCTTGTTTGGCCTGCCGGAGAAAAAAGACGAAGTGGCGACGGGTGCCTGGGCCGACGACGGCATCGTGCAGCGGGCGGCCCGGGCCATCAAAACTGAGGTGCCGGACGTCGTGATCATGGGCGACGTCTGCCTCTGCGAATACATGTCGCATGGGCATTGCGGTATCGTGGCCCAGGCGGGCAGGCCGCAATCGCTCGGCGCGGCTGCCATCGATTTGTCGACGACGGTGGTGACGGCCGTGAAGGGGCATGCGGAAAAGGAAAAGGCGATCGAAACGATGGCCGCCTCGGTGGCGGCCCGCGCGGCCGCGCAGCCGGAGTACGAGATCGTAAACGATGCCAGCCTGGAATTGCTGGCTCGGACTTCGGTTTCGCTCGCCCGTGCGGGCGTGGACATTATCGCGCCCTCGGACATGATGGATGGCCGCGTCGGCGCGATTCGCCAGGGGCTCGACCAGGCTGGCTTCGAAAATACTCCGATTCTTTCCTACGCTGCGAAGTTTGCCTCCGGTTTCTATGGTCCTTTCCGCGAGGCAGCCGATTCCACGCCGCAGTTTGGCGATCGCCGTTCCTACCAGATGGATCCCGCAAACCTGCACGAGGCGATGCGCGAGATCGAATTGGATATTGAGGAAGGCGCGGACATGATCATGGTCAAGCCGGCCATGCCCTATCTGGACGTAATCGCTGCCGCCCGCAACCGCTTCGACCTGCCGCTCGCGGCCTATCAGGTGTCAGGCGAATACGCCATGATCGAGGCTGCCGCCCGCAACCAGTGGATTGACCGCGACCGCGTTATGGTGGAAGCGCTGCTCTCAATCCGCCGCGCCGGGGCCAGCATGATTCTGACCTACCACGCCAAGGATGCGGCCAAACTGCTGGCCTGACCCAACTTACCCCATGGTTGGCATGCCAATCTTTTCATCGTCCCCGCGTCCGAACTGGTGTAAAATTCGCCCAACGAGGGAGTAAGCCATTTTTGTGCGTTACGCGGATTTCTCGTCGGAAGCGCTAATCAGAGCTTGCGCCGGCTCGCACGACGAGTTTGCATGGACAGAATTCATCCGTCGCTTTCAGCCTGTCATAGGCGCTGCCGTGCTACGCACGGCCCGTCATTGGTTCGAACCCTCCCGGTCGCAAGTCGACGACCTCGTCCAGGACACCTACCTCAAGCTCTGTGAGAGCGATGGCCGTTTGCTGCGCTCGTTCCAGCCCCTCCGCGAAGACTCCATTTACGGATTCCTGAAAGTCGTGGCCAACAACGTCGTCCACGATCATTTCAAGTCTGCGATGGCCGCCAAGCGCGGAGCCAGCGTGACCGACCCGATCGGAATCCCCGCCCAACGGGAACCGATATCGGACTCCGACAGCTTCTCGATCGTCAGCCGCCGTATCCAGCTCGACCAGATCGACAGGATTCTCAGATCGGTTGCCGCCGGCAAGGATCAGGAGAAAAAGCGCACCATCTTTTGGCTTCGCCATCGCCAGGGGCTTACCGCAGCCGAGATCGCTTCCATCCCCTCCATTGGACTCACCACCGAGGGAGTTGAGAGCGTTCTCATGCGCCTCGCAATCCAGATACGCGCCCACACCGCCAGTTCCCCTCCCCACCGCGAAGTGAAGGTCCGACCCCGCCAAAATCGTTCTAAAAGATTAAGGACCTAGGGGTTTCCGGAGGAAGTGTCATCGGGCACATCGACAACGCGGAGCTGGCGAAACTCCTCGAGGAGTCGCGTCTGAATGCAGATTCCGCGCGTTCCCCGGCGGAGCTCCACCCGCATCTGGCCGAGTGTTCATCCTGCCGCGGCCAATTCGACGAACTGGCTGCGCTCGACCGCCAATTGAAGATGCTGAAACCAGCCGAATCCGCCGAGCGCCAGCCCAACTGCCCCGATTCCTACGTGTGGCATGAGATTGCCGCTGGACTCACGCCGCCGGTCGAGACCCTGGCTTTTGTCGAGCATGCCAGCTGCTGTGAACACTGCGGACCCTTGCTGCGCGACGCCGTCGTCGCTCTGAGCGCTCTCAACGGAGAGACAAGCGAAGCCGACCGGCAGCACATCGCGAGCCTTCGGAGCGCCAGCTCCGAGTGGCAGCAAACGTTGGCCCAGCGCATCGCCACATCTCCGCCTCCGGCGCCTGATCGAACGCGCGATCGCAAATCCGCGCCCTGGTGGCAGCCTTGGCTGACCATCCCCCGTCTGGTCCTGGCCGGCGCGTCTTTCGCCGCCCTAATTGCAGCGAGCACGTGGTTCTCCCTGCGACAGCAGCCTACCGCCAACCAACTCCTCGCCCGTGCCTACACCGAACAGCGCACGATCGAACTCCGCCTAGCGGGCGCCGATTACGCCCCGCTCCGCGTCTCGCTCGGACCGGCGGCCTCTTTTACTGGACGTCCGGCCGCGCTTTTAAAAGCCGAAGATCTGATTGCCGGACAGTTGCCATCCCATCCCGACGATGCCAACTGGCTGCAGGCGCAAGCCCAAGCCGACGTGCTCGATGGCAAATATGATGCGGCCGCAGAGACTCTGCTCCGCGCCCTTGAGTTAGCGCCCAATTCGCCCGCGCTCCAAATTGACCTTGCCACCGCCTACTTCGAGCGCGCCCAATCGGAAAACAAGAAAGACGACTTCGGCACGGCTTACGAATACCTGAGCCAGGCATTGAAAACTCGTCCCGACGATCCGGTCGCGCTGTTCAATCGCGCCATTGTCGCGGAACACCAGCATCTCTATCAGCAGTCGCTCGACGACTCGGAGCGCTACCTCCGCCTCGATTCCACTTCGCAATGGGCGGAAGAGGCTCGCAACCGCGCCAACGCCGTACGGGGGAAGTTGCAAGAGCATAGCCGCAATGCGGGGCCACTGTTGAATCCCGTTCAAATCGCGCTCCTGGCCCACAACGCCAGCCTCGCCTCCCAGATCGACGCCCGTGTTGAAGAATATTTGCAAGAGGCCGTTCTCTCCTGGTTGCCCCAGGCCTTTCCCGAACTTAGAGCGACGGCCGATCCCAATGCTCGGCAGGCGCTTTTTTTTTTGGCGGACCTAACCAGCCGAGAGCACGCCGACCACTGGCTGGCTGATCTTCTCCGAACTTCCTCCGCTCCAAAGTTTCCCCGAGCCGTGGCCGCGCTCGCTCGCGCCGTCCGAGCCAATCGTACCGACGACTACGAAGTCGGCCGCGAACAGGCTGTTGTCGCCGAAAGACTATATCGTCGTTCCGGCAATACCCCGGGAGCGTTGCGCGCGGAGTTTGAACGATTACTCTCCGAACAGCTGTTGCGCCACACCGAAGATTGCCACCGACGGACGACCACGGCGCTCGCGGAGTCCGAAAGATACCCCTATTCCTGGTTGCGGATTCAGCTGGAGCTGGAGAAAGCTGTCTGTTCTTTTCTGACCGGTGATATCGGAGGGGACGAAAAGGCCACAGGTCGTGCCATGGGTCGTGCTCAAAAGAATGGCTACGATGCACTCTATTTGCGATCGGTTTATTTTGCGGTGGAAGACAAGTTTGACATCGGCGACCGATCTGCGGCTGCCGCACTCGCCGAGGTAGGCCTAGACCGCTATTGGTCGGGGCAGTTTCCGGTGGTGCGCGGGTACAACCTTTATCTCGCATTGGCTGACGCGGCTGAAACCGCCAATCAGCCGAACTTGCGGATGGCAAACTGGCGGGAAGGTGTGACGTTGGTCGATTCCTATGGCCAGCTGCTGTCCCGCGGCATGGCACACGATGCTATGGGAAATGCGGCCGCTGCAGCCGGCATGCCTCAGTTCGCCGAACAACAATACGCCGCGGCTGCGCGACTTCTTGCCGCTGCGCCGCGCACCGCGGCCAGTCGGAACGATGCACTTGAGATCGAGATCAAAAGAGCGCAACTGGAAGCCTATCAAGGCCGGTACGATGATGCCATCGTGCGCTTGACGGCCATCCAAGATCAAATTCGGCTTCTCTCCACCAATTTCACCCAGATGTTCTATTCCACGCTAGGTGAAATGGAACTTCGAAGGCAACGCGCACCTGAAGCTGAGCGGGCTTTCCAGCCGGCATTTCGCTTGGCCGAGCAAAATCTGACCTCCCTGAGTTCCGAAGCGGATCGAACGAACTGGAGCAAAAACGCATCTTCCATCTACTTGGGATTGGCCGAAGCCGAGCTGCTTCAGGGGCGCGAGCAGGAGTCGCTCGCCGTATTTGAGTGGTATCTGGATGCGCCGCAGAGGATCGGCAGGGGGGGGCACACTTCGCAGCGCGGCAGTTCTGAGGCGTCGCAGACGCTTCCCGATCCCTCACTGCTGTCAGCTCGACTCCCACTACTGTCGAACCAGACTGTCATCGCATACGGAGTGTTGCCCGACGGCCTGGCCATTTGGGTTTACGACAATCGCGGTATACGCGCGAAGTGGATTCCGGAATCGCAGGAACTGCGAGATGTGGCGTTCAGGTTCCAGGCTGAATGTTCCGATCCCGGCTCTGGTATGAGCGCGCTACACCGCGACAGTCAGGCACTGCATTCGTTGCTCATCGCCCCGGTCGAGCCCTTCCTCGATCAAGGAACGGATATCAAGCGCACGCTGCTCGTCGAGACGGAAGGCTTTCTCGATCGGCTGCCGTTCGAAGCGCTGATGGACCGGGATGGTCACTACCTGATCGAGCGCGGCCCCATTGTCCACTCGCCGGGCCTCTACGCTGAAGCCCGTATGCACCCAGACGCCACCATTATCCGCGACATGCCTGCCCTGATCGTGGGCAGCGCCGCTGCTTCTCCGGAGAAGGGTTTGTTCTCCATCCCGAACGTTGTCGCCGTGACCGATACGGTTGCCCGCGGTTTTCATTCACCGCGCGTTCTCAAGGGCCCGGAAGCGACCCTGCATGCGGTGCGAAGCGCGCTCCCGGCCGCCGCCGTTTTTCACTTTGCGGGACATGCCATCAGCACCTCTGCCCTCACCGGATTGCTGCTCGAAAGCGGAGACCCGCACAGCCGCGCTCCGGTTCTTCTGGACGCAAAGATCGTTCGCAGTCTTAATTTGCAAAATACACAATTAGCGGTCCTCGCAGCCTGCAGTACCGATTCCGGCGAAGGAGGGTCGCGCGGATTCGGCAGCATTACAGCGGCTCTCCAGACTGACGGCGTACCCCACGTGGTCGCCAGCCGCTGGGCCGTGGACGCAGTCCAGTCCAGCGCATTGATGGACTCCTTTTATATCTCTTTGCTTTCCGGCCAACCGGTCTCGAGCGCAACCCGGCTGGCCTCGTTGAAAATGTTATCGGACCCGCGTACCTCTCATCCCTATTACTGGTCGGCATTCGCAGCCTACGGACGCCCCTAAGCAGAAGCGGTCTCATAGATCTTGATATACGGCCTGCATTCAGGCATGGACTGTCAACCTGAGCGAAGCGAAGAACCCAGGGACTTCACCACGGAACGCATAAAGTCATTCGCTGCGATATGCATTTATGACAGCAAATCACAAACCGAGGAGAACCCAGATGCGAACCAAATACTACTTCAGCAGCTTGCTCATTGCTCTGGCCATGCTTTTCCTGGCCGCCTGCCAGCAGTCGCAACCGCCACAACCCGCTCCCGCCGCGGCTGAACCCAAGGCCGCCAGCTCCGAGAAGGTCCACGTGATCTTCGAAGGCCCTTGGGCCTTCGTTGCCGACCCCAAAGACGCCAACAGCGTCCTGGCTCTCGCGCCAAAAACGAAACTCCACCGCGATCTTTACGTCAGCGCCAACGATGAATCGACCCTCTCTGCGGGAATCTACGATCTCTCCGTCCCGGCCCATGGTCCGGCTTCGACAGCGGCGCTCGACCCGACTTTTGCCCAGGCAAAAATTGAGGCCAAGAGCCTGCAACGAGCACTCGACGACAAGTCGAATCGCTACGTCATTCGCCTGCCTAGGCCCGAGGCTTACCGGGCGGCCAAGAGATTCCGCAGTCGCGTCGGACCGACCTATCCGCCCGACGCTGCGACCGAGCAGAATTACGCTGCCTATGTGTCGCTCCTCTACAACGTCAGCACGCTGAATGGTTTTTCATTGGCCGGCACTCCGGATAGCGGTACGTTCAACCCCCTGCTTCTGCAGTTGGAGACCCCGACCGTTCGCTTTGCCATCGAGCCCGCGATGGATGACGCTCCCACGGATATGTGTCACACCCACTCCCGTAAGTCTTTCCGTGAGACCACAAAGTTTCTCGGTTTGACGCTCTACCTGGATTTTCCGAACGATGCGGAAGGCTGCCACAAAACCGATCCGCAGCTCGCTCGTTCGACCAAGGCCGAGGCTGGCCAGAGGTCAGCGCTCGACCGGATAATGACGCTGCTAACTGGGAATCTCTCCGATGTGCAAGCGGAGAGCTCATTGGGCGGCATCGGTCCTAAAGATGCGGGGCACAGTGTCGTGCCGCAGGCGATGGCTACAATGTATTTCTTTCACGGTGGAACCGGGGCCTGCTACGCGCCGGCAATGTTCCTCACGGTCACTCCCTGAGACACTTCATGGATCCGAGGCGGATAGATAATTTCAGTTTCCGCCTCGCCCGTTGTGCCGACAGATCGCGCGGCAACATGCATAACGAGAAAACATCCTTCAACTTTCCATGGGATAAGCCCAACGGACCAGAGTTCTTTCCGAAAAAGGCACATAAAGCAAAGCCGCAGTCGCAGCAAACGCCATCCCAACTCCGATCTGCGGCAAAAGCAGAAACGGTGCAATCGCCCAGAGCTGGTCCATGGCCAGGACAAACGGGAAGAGCCTCCCGAAGTTCGCGCCCAGCCCACGAAAATCAAACGCCACTGCCGAGAGCAAATAAAAGCGCAGCGGAATTCCAACCGCCCCCGTGACCAACACAATGCCGACAATCAACAAAGTTCGCCATCCCGGAACAAAGCTCGCGGCAACGCGCTCCGCATCGTGCAGGTGAGCGAGTCCGATCAAGTAGAAAACAAGATACATAACCTGAATCAGGCCAAACAGCGATCGCACCAGTTCCCGCCGGGGAACGGGCACCTGCAATTGCGGGTGCAAGGCAGCGTCGTCGGCCGGCGCCGCCGGAAGATGGTCGTCTATGCTTTCGACCGGAGCGATAAAGCGGTATCCGCGCCGAGCCAAGGTTTCGACAAACCGCGGACTCGAAGCCGAATCGCCGATCGACTCACGAATCTTGTTCACCGCCGTATTCAGGCTGTGATCGAAATCGACGAAGGTATCTGCCGGCCAGATCGTCTCCCGCAATTCGTCGCGGGTCACCACCTGTCCCGCCTTCAGCAGCAGTAACCGGAGAACCTGAAAGGGCTGTTCCTGAAGCCGCAAGCGAACGCCATTCTTGCGCAATTCACCGGCGGTCAAGTCCGCTTCAAAGACGCCGAATCGCAAGAGCCTGACGTCGCGGTTGAACGATCGCATCGGCATGACAGCGCGAGCGTAGTTTACACCGCCCGGAAAGCAGTCGGTGGTGGTTGATTGTTCGTTGGTTGGTCGTCGCCAATGGTTGGCGGATCTCATACTGCTCGAATGTCGTTTTGTCAGCGCCTGACAACCCCCGACCAGCGACCGAAACGGGCTACAATAGCGCCGTGAACGCCCCACTCCCGACCAAGTCCGATCCAGACAACCAGCAAGAGCGCCACCATGCGGCATACGCCCGTGAAGCGACCGGGTTGCTGCTGATCGGGGTGCTCTTGCTCATCCTTACCGTCATCCGCTATTGGCGGTACATTCCCTGGAGCGCACGCTGAGCTTGGCGAAGTCACCGGCGTTGGATCGCGAACCCCTGGCAGTCATTGTCCTCGGCCCCACCGCGAGCGGAAAGACCTCGCTGGCGCTCGCGATCGCTCGCCGCTTCCGGGGAGAGATCGTCAACTGCGACTCGGTGGCGATGTATCGCGATTTCGACATTGGCACCGCCAAGCCCACTCCGAGCGAGCGCGCGGAAATCCCGCATCACCTGCTCGATTGCGTAGATCCCCGGATCGACGTAAGCGCGGGGGAATATGCTCGCCAAGCGCGACAGATTCTGCGCGAAATCGAGCAACGCAACCACTTGCCCATCGTTAGCGGAGGCACCGGGCTCTACCTTCGGGCCCTGGTCGAAGGACTGTTTGCCGGCCCCCAGCGTTCCGAGCAACTGCGCGAGAGACTGCGTATGCGCGTCGAAAAACGCGGAGCCCGGTACTTGCATCGCATCCTCGAGCGCCTCGATGCTCGGGCAGCCGACCGCATTCACGCCCATGACATTCCCAAGATGATCCGGGCAATCGAGGTTTGCCTGGCTTCGCGCCGGACCTCTCGCCAGACCATGACCGAACTCTGGCAGCAGGGCCGCGAACCCCTACGGGGCTTCCGCGTCCTGCGTCTCGGGCTCAATCCGGTGCGCGAAGTTCTTTATGCCCGCATCAACCAGCGGGCTGCGAAGATGTTCGATGACGACCAGACGGGCGGAGGATTGATAGCCGAGACCGAGCGACTTCGTGCAAAATACGGCGACCAGGCGCGTCCGCTGGCCTCGTTGGGATACAGGCAGGCCATGCAGTTCCTACGGGGCGAGCTGAATCGGGCCCCGGCGCTCGCTGCCGCGCAGCAGGCGCATCGCAATTATGCCAAGCGCCAGATGACCTGGTTCCGTCGAGAACCGGACGTACATTGGCTGGCCGGACTGGGCGATGATCCAGCCATTCAGGCGGAAGGGATTGCGGTCGTGGCCGGACAAAGAGAGCCACAGACGGGATCCCGCAATTGAAGGCGCGAGCTGAGGTTGCTGATTGGTATCCGTGGAGTTTCGAGGACGTTCCCTTCCATTTTTGCTATTGTTCAATGGCATGCCAAGACATCTATTTTTGACTACGCTCCTGCTTGCCGCTTGCTGCTTTGGCAAGGACAAGGAACGATTCCTCGCGCCCGCTCCCATTCACATCGATCGGGCCGGACAGAAGTGGGTGGACAAGACGATGCGCCGGATGTCGCCTGAAGACAAGGTCGGGCAACTGTTTGCCACCTGGGTGAGAGTGCAATTTCTGAATGACGCCGACCCGGCGTTTGTTCAACTGCGCGACAACCTCCGCAAATATCACATCGGATCGGTGGTCATGAGCGTCCCGGTCGATGGCCCGGTGCTGCTCAAGAGCCAGCCTTTTGTGGCCGCAGATCTGCTGAACCGGCTGCAACGATCCTCGAAGCTGCCCCTCATCGTGTCGGCAGACTTCGAGCGCGGCGTGTCCATGCGGTTGAATGGCACCACCGTGTTCCCGCATGCGATGGCCTTTGCCGCGACCGGCAAAGTCGAAAACGCGGAAGCCTTTGGCCGCATCACCGCTCTCGAGGCTCGGGCCATCGGCGTGCACTGGAATTTCTTTCCCGACGCGGACGTGAATTCGAACCCCGCAAACCCCATCATCAACACGCGGTCGTTCGGAGAGGACCCCAAGCAAGTAGGTGATTTTGTGGCGGCCTACATTCGAGGCGCCCACGAAGGCTCCATGCTGACTACCGCCAAGCATTTTCCGGGACACGGCGACACCGCCACCGATTCTCATCTCGGCGTCGCCCAGGTCACTGGCGACCGGGCGCGGCTCGATGCGGTCGAGTTGCCTCCCTTCCAGCGCGCAATCGAGGCCGGCGTCGATGCCGTGATGGTGGCACACGTGACCGTTCCCGCGCTCGATTCCGAGGCCAACCGGGTGGCTACGACTTCGCGAAAGATTGTCGATGGGCTGCTCAAAGAAGAAATGGGATTCAAGGGGCTCGTCGTGACCGACGCCCTGGACATGGCGGGGCTGACGCGCATTTACGCCAAGGACATTGGGCGTTCCGCGGTTGAATCCTTCAAAGCCGGCAATGACATGCTGATCATTCCGGCCAATCTCGACGCCAGCTACCGTTCGATGCTGCAAGCAGTGCAGACAGGCGAAATCAGTCGCCAGCGGCTCGATCAATCCGTCCGTAAGATCCTGGAAATGAAGGCGTCTCTCGGGTTAAACAAGGCGCGACTGGTGGATCCAGGTCAACTCTCGCGGGAGGTTGCAAAGCCGGAAAATCTGGCCATCGGTCAGCAGATTGCCGACGAATCGATCACGCTCGTCCGCGATAACGGGAAAGTAATTCCACTGCAGTCTTTTGGAACTCCGCAGGCAGGGCTTCCGTATCAATCCATGACAGAGGTGAGCAACCGTCTTGTGGTCGTGATTTTCTCCGATGACTTGCGCACCGATTCCGGACGTATGCTCGAACGCCAGATCCTAGCCCGTGTGCCCGATGCCCACATCCTGTACGTCGACTCGCGCTCGGCCGCCGGCGTCAAGCCGGCTGCGATTGAGGCGGTGGATGCGGCCGAGCACGTGATTGCGGCGTTATACGTGGTACCTACCGCAGGCAAGGCCCTGCGCCGCGCCGGAGGCGGTTTGACCAATACGGTTGCGATGGATGAGGCCACCGGATCGCTGCTGACTGCGATTCTCGATCATGCCGCCCCTCGCACCGTCGTGCTGGCCATGGGCAATCCCTATGTGGTCGGAGACTTCCCTGCCATCGAGAATTATGTTTGCGCTTTCTCGAATGCTACCGTGTCAGAAACCGCAGCCGTGAAAGCCGTCTTCGGCGAGATTCCGATCAGCGGGCATTTGCCGGTTGCGATCCCGGGCATCGCTGCAAGAGGCGACGGGATCGGACGCCCCGCCCGGTCAAAGCCAGCTCCACCCAGCTCAGGAGGTTCCTCCAATGAATAGACTATCCAGCGATCGCTTCGTCGAAATCCTTTCCCGGGCCGCGCTCGTTGCCACCCTGTGCTTGTTCGCCGCTTGCAGCATCAATACCGGCGACAAGGGCAAAAATGGGGAGGGTCACGTCGACATCAAGTCTCCCCTCGGCGATCTGCACGTCAGTGAGCAGGCCGATATCCGCGACGCCGGTCTCGCCCTCTATCCCGGAGCCAAGCCCGCTCCGAAAGACGACGGCGACGACAAAAAGAGCGCGAATGTGAATCTTTCCCTGCCCGGATTCTCGTTAAAGGTGGTGGCTGCGGAATTTGTTTCCGACGATGCTCCCAATAAGATCATCGCCTACTATGACAAGGAACTGCAGAAATATGGAAAGCCCATCCAGTGCAAAGGTGGCTGGACGGGCGGGGCTCATTTTGATTCTTCGACCGACCACCACGACAAGGAAACTGACAAGCCCGTTTCCTGCGGCAAGAACGACGGCGGGGATTCGCTGGAGCTGAAAGTGGGAACCGAAGGCAACCAGCATCTTGTCGATGTCAAACCGAACCACCAGGGATCACGCTTCGCTCTGGTTTATGTCCGCATGCACACCGGCTCCGACAATACGATCTGAGCGAGGGGCCAAAAGACCGGAACGCTCGCTGCCTGCGGGTTGCTCTCCGCTTCGTTGTGCGCTAGCTTCAAAGACGTGGATCACCCTTGCCAGCAGTGCGGGACCACGGTCGAGGACGGGCGGCCCTTTTGCCCGCAATGCCGCGCTCCGCAAATCCACGTGCAGATCGTGACTCCGGACGCGGGAGACAGCGGCCTGAATCCCGCGATGGCGGAATCGTCTTCCGCCGCTCAACCCGGGCGAGCCTACCGATCCTCGGACGATGCGAGGGCCATGCCGGGCGGTCGAAGCGTGGACCGGGGCGTGGTCGTTCGCGCCGCGATCAAGGGCGGCGTGCTTGGATTCTTTCTGGGGATGCTGATCCCCTTTCTTGCCATCGTGCTGGCCGGGGGATTGGCTGTGTTTTTCTACCGCCGCGAGAGTGGGTTTGTTCTTCCCGCGGCCGGGGCATCGCGCCTGGGGGCGGCGGCCGGAGTGGTTGCTGTCGGTATCCAGTCTGTCTTTTTCATCATCTGGATTTTTGTGTTTCATCGCCAGAAAGAATACATCGATTCGATGACAAGAATCGTCCACTCCATTGGCGCCGACGCTTCGATCCCGGATGTGGAAGCGAGCGTCCGGGTGCTGTTCACGCCAGCCGGCCTGCTGGTCACTTTCTTTTTGGTCATGATCCTCGCCCTGGTCCTCGCCTCCGTCGGTGGCGCATTGGCCTCCTTGGTCCTGCGGCCCCGCAACCCGCGTGGGTGATGAAGTCGGAACCGGCGCGGCATTTCCGGCATTTCCGCCGGCCTTGCTCTGATCTTTCCACACGCGTATGATGCAGCGTTTATGAATTCACGGCTGTCAGGTCGGTCCTGCGAGATCCGCGAGAAAGCGCAGTTGATGTCAGCATCCGAGGTGGAACGCACCTTGATCCGGCTGGCGCATGAGATTCTTGAGAAGAATAATGGCGTCGAGGGTCTGGCGCTGGTCGGCATTCGGCGGCGCGGAGTCCCGCTGGCGGAACGGCTGGCGAAAATTATTCAGCGCATTGAAAAGAAACCGGTGCCGGTCGGTACGCTCGACATTACTCTCTATCGCGATGACCTTTCGCCGCTCGATTCGAAGCCGGTGGTGCAGAAAACCGAGCTCGAAATACCCATCGAGGACAAGTCGGTGGTGCTGGTCGACGATGTGCTCTACACCGGGCGCACCACCCGGGCCGCCATGGACGCGCTGTTCCGCTCGGGCCGTCCGAGACGCCTGCAGTTGTGCGTGCTGATCGATCGCGGCCATCGCGAGTTGCCGATCGAGGCCGCCTTTGTTGGCCGCACCGTGCAGACCACGGAAAATCAGATTATTGAGGTCAAACTTCGCGAGGTCGATGACGCGGAGAAAGTTCTGCTCATGGAAAAGCAGATCGCCGTTGCCTAGACAACGATTGCTCAGACAGAGGGTTGTGCCGACACCTATGAATCCAGCGCGCGGTTCCCTGCTCGGCATCGAGCATCTGGAAGCAGCCGAGATCGTGAGACTCTTGCAGTTTGCCCGGCGCATGAATCCCGACAAGCCGCGGCCCCTGCTCAAGGGCAAGCGGGTGCTTCTTCTTTTTTACGAATCCTCCACCCGCACCCGCAGTTCGTTCGAGATCGCCGCCAAATCCCTGGGTGCGCATACCGTCCTGATCCAGGCCATCGGTTCCAGCATCGAAAAAGGGGAGTCGCTGCTCGACACCGGATACACGGTACGCTCGGTGGGCGCCGACATCATCGTCATCCGCCACCCCAATGCCGGCGCGCCCCACGTGATGGCCGAGCACATCGACGTGCCCGTCATCAACGCCGGCGATGGATTGCACGAACATCCCTCTCAGGCATTGCTCGACGCCTACACCATTCTGCGCAACAAGAAGACCTTCAAGGGCTTGCAGGTGGCAATTGTCGGTGACATCTTCCACAGCCGCGTGGCCCGCTCGGCCTGCCATCTGCTCAGCAAGTTCGGGGTCAAAATCATTCTTTGCGGCCCTCCGGAACTGGTGCCCGACATTGCCATAACGCTTGCGCCCGGCATACGCGGGACGCGCCACATGGAAGACGCCCTGCGCGGCACCGATGTCGTGATGCTGCTCCGGGTTCAGAAGGAGCGCCTTGCCGGGCTGCGGATCGATCTGCCGGAATATATCGCGCGCTACCAGATGAATACGGCCCGCTTGAAGCTGGCGAAGAAGGATGCCATCGTAATGCATCCAGGACCGATTATTCGCGGACTGGAATTGACGAGCGAAGTCGCCGACGGGCCGCAGGCGCGGATCCTCGAAGAAGTGCACAACGGGGTACCCACGCGGATGGCCATTCTGGCACGGGCCATGGGGAAGATGCGATGACGGAAAAGAAACGGGCGAGCTTGGCCAACTCAAGTCTGCTGATCAAAGGCGGTCACCTTATCGATCCCGCGGCGCGCGTCGACGCCCCCATGGACGTGCTCCTGAAAAATGGCCGGGTCGCCGAGGTGGCGGCTCCGAACAAGATCCGGGGCAGGGCCGACCAGAAACTGGACGCGCGGGGACTCATCGTCGCGCCGGGCTTCATCGATCTGCACGTGCACTTGCGCGAACCGGGCCAGACGCACAAAGAGACGATTCCGACCGGCACGGCCGCGGCAGCAGCCGGCGGCTTTACATCCGTCTGCACTATGCCAAACACGATCCCGGTCGTCGATTCGGTGGAGTGGATTGAGTGGCTGCGCGAGCCCGAACGGGGCGCCATGGTCAATGTGTTTGCCATCGCCGCCGCCACCCAAGCCAGCCAGGGGACGGCGCTCACCGACTTTCGCGCCCTGCAAGGCGCGGGAGCCATTGCCGTCACCGATGACGGCAAGCCGATTCTCGAAGACGCGATCATGCGCCGGGCGCTGGTCCTCGGCGGAGAGCTGAGTTTGCCGGTGGTGCAACACGCCGAAGACACGCGCATGACTGAAAACTGTTCGATGCACGCGGGCGCGCAATCGTTCCGGCTCGGGTTGCGCGGGATGAACGCGGCGGCGGAAGCCTCGATTGTCGAGCGCGACGTGCTGCTCGCCATGCAGATTCCGCACGCCCGTTTGCATGTGGCCCATCTTTCGACGGCGGATGCGTTAAAGAGCGTGCGACGCGGCAAGCGGGCGAAAGCCCGGGTCAGCTGTGAGGTCACGCCGCATCACTTTACCTTGACCGACGAGGACATGCGGGACTACGACAGCAATTACAAGATGAATCCGCCGCTGCGCGCGGCGAGCGATCGCGAGGCCCTTCTGGACGCGCTCGGCGATGGCACGGTGGAAGCCATTGCCACCGATCACGCTCCCCATGCCGCTCACGAAAAGGAAATGGAATTCGAGCGCGCCGCCTTCGGCATCACCGGACTGGAAACGGCGCTCGCGCTCGCCATCACCCGGCTGCATCGGGAGAAACGCATCCCGCTGATGCGCATTGTGGAACTGTTCACCGCCGGCCCGGCCCGTTGTTTCGATTTTCGCGGCCGTGGCTCGCTTGTCCGCGGCTCATTTGCCGACGTTACGGTTTTCGACGCGAAGAAACAGTGGACCTTCGACGCCGCCCAATCGCGCTCCAAGTCCAAGAACACGCCCTTCGACGGATGGAAACTGACGGGCAAAGTCGTCGCCACCATCGTCGGCGGCAGCCTTGTCTACAGCGGATGAGATGTCGGCATCTGCTGGCGGCGACTTTCACCGCTCCCCATGGACGCGGTGACGCCCTTCGAATGGGGAAACCGGTGGCCACGGAAATTCAACTCCGGGACATCCAATCGACGCCCGAGTAGTCCAAACGGAATTCCGCATCGCGCCGCTACGCGCTCTTGATCAAGGGGTTGCCCGGGGAAACCAGACCGGTGCGATGCAGCTTGGCTTCGAGGCGATCTTTGTCGGTGGAGGCAGTAGCCGCGGCGAGGCGTTTGCGGAGTTTTGCGACTTTCGCTGCGCGGGTACGGCGTCTCCGGATTTCCGGGCGACGGCTGGGTGCGGACATAAAGTTTTCTCCTAGCGATTGAGTAACCGGTGCTGTGCTGACCGATGTTCAGTGAAATGCGCTTCGAGATTCCGCATCCGCACCCGGTCGCTGCAATGGACTCGTGCCGGGTTCCATTATAGAGTTGATCGCCGCCGCTGGCAAAACAAGCTAACTCCAAACTAGGGTTCGGAATCCTTAGGGCTCACCGAAGGCGACCGATAACCATCGCACGCCGATACCGGCAGACGCGGATACTTTTGAAACCGCGGATCCTGAAACGAGAGTTCACAGCGGAAAAAAACCGAGCCGCGATCGGACTCCATGCGACGCGAATGGCAGCAGGTCTGGCACAGCCCGGCATCGGGAGCGGTCGGCCGGTGGTCGATTTCGGAGGGCATTTTAGCCGCCGGTTCCGATCTCAAGCGCAGCTATCTCACGCCTGAGGGACGTGTTTTGGATGGTTCCTGCGTTGGTTTTTCTGGTCGTGATTCGTCGCTTGCGGTGTCTCATTCGCTTTCGCCCGCCACGACTGGGCGCGCCGGCGTTGGCAGCTTTTTCACGATCTCATCGAGCAGAAACAAGTCCGTGAGCAGCGCGCGGAGATGGATGGAAGCGTTCAGATTGTCGATCAGCTGCGAACTGATGGCGGGTTGGGCCAGAACCAGTTCGATGGCGGCCAGGGAATCGCGGGCATCGCGATCGAGGACGGCAAGAAAGGCCAGGTATTTGTCGGCCGGCTCCAGGCCATCCTCTTTGACCGCCATGGCGCAGGATTCAGCCAGCCCCGTCAGGGCGTGGACGGCCCGCCGCAGGAAGTCACGAACCTGGGCTCCCGAGTTGCTGCCCCGGTCGCTCGGCAACCCTTGGGCGGCGTAGGCCAACATGAACTCGTAGCATTGTTCGATCGCGTCACACCGATTCGAGATCTCAGCCAGCATCGCTTAGCCCCTGAGCGCCTGCCCGGTTCGCTGTCGACGGCCCAGCCGTGGCGTCGACCACCCAGCGTGCGGGATCGTGCTCTTCCAGATAAAAATCGCGGTCCATCCAGCCGAAAATCATCGACTTGGTGATGGGAAGCTTCTCCGGCCTGAGTCCGAAGTATACGTGCATCATGACGAGCGCAATCAGTCCTACGCCGGCGAGACCATGCAGCACATACATCAGGCCCCAGGTCATGTCGCTGAACAGATACGGGTTGCGCGGGAAAAAAATCGTGCGCACGCGAAACATCATGAACACCCCGGTAAGGATCACCGACAGACCGCAGGCGATGATGACGCCGTGGAACAGCTTATTCTCCAGCGGATACTTGGCAAATTTTCGCGGCGGCGGAGCGGCCATGCCGAAAAAGCGACGGACTCTTTTGTAGGCATCGCCCACATCGGTCCGGTCCGGCCAGATTGCCCAGAAGTCCAGCCAGAACGAAGCATGCACCACGTGGAAAAGGATGGACGCCGTCAACACGGCGCCCGCGATCCAATGATAGGTGACCCAGTTGAACCGGACACCCACTTTCGGAAGAAAGGCGGTGAACAACAGGGTGAGCATGGAGGCGGCCATGATCCAGTGAAACAGTCGCGCCACCAGCGAATGCCGCGGGACATGCTTGGGAATCCTCGTAATTTGTTGCGGCGAAACATCGCTCACAAATTCCTTTGGCTTGGCGAAATATTTCAGCCAGGTGGCATGTACGATCAGGAACAGCAATCCCCCGATCACCGCCACCCAGATCAGGAACCACGCAATATGAATGGGGACACTCTGCCCCCACGGATTGGTCGCCCACTCTAAGAAGCCCACGATGCCTCCTCGACCGCGGATCCGACGATAGCGCGCTTCACCAGATTTCTCATCAACGGAATTTTGTAGGCATTGAACTGCAGCGGAATCGCTCCCTCAACGGCCAGTTTTCCCGCCATCTCTCCGGTGGCGGCATTACGCGGTTTGCCGCGGACCGCGTCTTCGACCGACTTTAACCGCAGCGGGCGCGCGGCGGCGCCGTTTACGGCAATGCGGATGCGGTCGACGTGATCGCTCGAGGCGACGAGCGCCGAGGCGACATTCAGAAGCGGGAAGTCCCACACGTTGCGGTCCCGCACTTTTTCGAAATAGAATTCCGCCCCCGCCCAGGCGGCAGGAATTCGAATCGCGGTCAGCAGATCTCCGGGCTGCAAAATGTGCAACCGGGTAATGTCGATGTCCGGACCGATGAAATAATCTTCCGCATCCACCACACGCTCCCCTCGTCGGGTGCGAATGACAAATTTGGCGTCGAGCGCGATCAGGGCTGGGGCCGAGTCGGAGGGATTCACCGCGACGCAGCGCTCGGCGTGCAGAATCGCATGCTCGCGATTGCGGCCTTCGGGCGTATCGGCATAGCAGATATTTCCGCCCGCCCGGTAACACGGCCAGCCTCCGCGGTAATACCAGCAGCGCGTGTCCTGGCTCACATTGCCGCCGATGGTCGCCTGGTTCCGGATCTGGGGCGAGGCCACGAATTCCACCGCTTTTGTGAGCAGGTTGTACTTCTCCTTGAGGAGGGGGTGATTGGCGACCTCGGTGAGCGTGGTCATGGCGCCGATTTCAACGCCGTCGCTGCCCTCATTGCCGGCGGCGCGAACTCCGCGCAATTCGTCGATGCCACTGAGGTCGATTACGGCCTTGGGCTTTCGGATTCGGTCCTTCAACCAGTCAAAGCTGTCGAGCCCCCCAGCCAGCACCCAGGCATCCGGCCCGTGCTGGTTGAGGAGGTTCTGGGCATCGGCTACGGAGGTCGGCTGATAGAGCTCGAAAGCGGGCATTACGTCCCGTATAACCGCCATAACTCTCCTTCAACCCTCCGATCCAATCGGGTTGTCAAATATGCGCCATCAACGGATGCTGCATCGGCCGCCCGGCTTCGAGCGAGGTCAGAATCGTGTCGGCGTTCACCGGCGCGCGCTGAAAAATCTCATCCCCCAGCGCATCCGAGAGCGCATTCAGGACGGCACCGCAGCCGCCCGCCACCGGTGGCTCGCCAACGCCACGCGCGCCAACCGGCGTCTCCGGATCCGGGATGTCAAGCGCGGTCCATTGCATGTCGACCGGCACATCCAGAATGGTTGGCGGCTTGCTATGGTAGAAGCGCTTGGAAAGCATTTGCCCGTAGTGCGGATCAAAGACCCATTTCTGACCGATGGCGTGGCCGATGCCGAGCGTTGAGCGGCCGAGCATCTGGCCGCCGAGCGCGCGGGGATGGATCACCGTTCCCACATCGCCGGAGGCGAGGAAATCGACGATGTAGTACTTGCCGGTTTCGACATCGACCTCGATCTCGGCAAAACTGGCGACGTAGGAAAAGGTTGCGCCATCGCGCGGATAGTTGTCCTTGGCTGAGGCCACCAGGCCCTGGCCGGCCAAGGCCGCGACCGACTGCTTGGTCAATTTGTGGACGTCGGCGGGTGCCTCGTGCCCGTCGTAGATGCCGCCCAGCTGGATGGCATGTTTCGCGGCTTCAGCCAAACTCATGCCGGCGCCGCCACCCTTGCGGAACACCCTTTCATTTGCGACCTCGTACTGCTCCGGTTTGCCGCCGAGCTTCCGGGCCGCAATTTCCTGCAGCTTTTTCCGGGCGTCCATGGCCGTGGCGTACGCCGCTCGCGTCATCGCGTGCGTGGTCTGGCTGCCGCCCGACACGCAGGTGAAGGGAAGATTCTTGGACGTGTTGCCCCACACCACTTCGCATTTCTCCCACGGCACGCCGAGCACTTCTGCCCCCGCGCGGTGAACGTCAATCACCGACTCGGTGCCCAGGTTGCCGATACCCGACTGAAAAGTGATCCGGCCATCCGGCTTGATGATCAGCAGCCCGTCGAATCCGATGGTGCCGCCCACATAACAGCTGAGCGATACGCCAACCCCGCGAACTTTGGTGCCGACTCGCTTCGGAGTGCGCGCCACCCGCTCACTCCATCGGAATTGTTCCGCGCCACGGTCGAGCGCTTCTTTGAGAAACGCGCTGGTGGCATGTTGCATTTTCCCCTGCTGCGGAGGGCCGAACGGCGCTTTTCCCTCCGGGCAGTTCACGCGGCGCAGCGCCACCTGGTCGACGCCCAGCTTGCGTGCGGCTTTCGCGAGGATCGGTTCGATGATGACAATACCCTGCAGGCCGCCCGGCGAACTCTGGGCGCTGCGCGGCGGAGTATTGGTAAGCACCGTGACGCCGCGCCAGCGCATGGCCTGCGGCTGGTAGAGCAAGGAAACGATGCGCCCCGACGACGGAGCATCCCCTACCGCGTCATAGGGACCGTTGTCGCAAATCACGAACATGTCGAGGGCCGTGATCCGTCCCTGGTTCGAGAAGGCGACCTTCATCCGTCCTTGAAAACCAGGACGCGCGCGTCCGATGAAGGTCTCTTCCTCGCGGCTGATGCGCATCATGACCGGTGTATTGGTCCTCTTCGCCAGCAGCGCGGGAATGATCATCGTGACGCCGCCGGTAATCTTGCTGCCGAAGCCGCCTCCGGTGTATTCGCTGATGAAAACGACCTTGTCGGCGTCGATGTTCAGCCAGCGCGCGATCGCGGGCAGCGTTTGCGCGGTGCTTTGCGTGCCGGTGTGAATATAGACTTTGCCGTTCTGCCAGTACGCCATTGCACTGCGAGTCTCGAGCGTCTGATGGCTGGTGTCGGGCGTCACGAAGGTCTCGTCGAGAACCAGCGCGGCATTCCTGAAGCCGGCCTCGAGATCGCCAAACGACCATTCATCCGGTGCCTTGCCCATGGGAAGACGTCCATGTTGCAACTCCGCGAAGTCGGCGTCGGTCCACTTCAGTTCCGTGACCGCGGGTGCGCCAGGGGCCGGCGCACCGGGCGTCGTCGGCCGCGTCCACACGTTGCCATCGGTGCGCGGATTCGCGCCGCCCGGCCGCAAGGTTTCGAGCGGATCGATCACGAACGGAAGCGGCTCCCAGTCAATGTCGATTCTCTCGATGGCTTCAGCCGCTGTCAGCTCGTCGACTGCGGCCACCGCGAGAACCGGCTCGCCCTGATAAACCGGCTCCATGGTGAGCCCGCGTTCGCCCCACTTACTGGCCTTGATCACCGTACCGTTGTCAGTGAGCGTGTCGGCCGGAGCCGGGAGATCGTTGGCCGTGAGGATGGCTTTCACCCCAGGCATGGCCAGCGCTGCTTTGGCATCGATGTGCTGGACGCGGGCATGCGGCATGGGGCTCAGCAGCAGCTTCGCAAACAGCATGCCGTCGGCGCGAAAGTCTTCTGCGTACTTGGCCTGACCGGTGACTTTCGCGTAGAGATCGGGCGTCACATAGTTCTTGCCGATCAGCTTGTGGCCGGCTCCATACTGGCGCTCGCCAGCTCCAGTCTCGGCGACTTTTGCGCTCGCGAGCTTCGGGTTATCCAAGCTGGGACCTCCGCAAATTCTCGGCGCCGCGCATCATCGCGGTGAGAATCTTGTCGTAATCCTGGCACCGGCACAGGCATCCGGAAATGCCGTGCGCCAGTTGCCGGCGAGTGGGATCGGGATTGGTCTTCAGGTATCCGACCGTGGTCATGACAAAACCGGACATGCAGAAGGCGCACTGAAATCCCTGTTCGTCGATGACCCCCTGTTGCACCGGATGCAAGGTGCCGTCGGCAGTGGCCAGGCCTTCGATGGTGAGAACCTTTCGGCCGCGCACGGTGTGGGTCAGCACCGAACACGCATAATGCGGGATGTCGTCGATGAGAACGGTGCACGAGCCGCACTCTGCGCGGTCGCATCCCAGTTTGGTGCCGGTGAGCCCCAGCTTGTAACGCAGCGTCGATGCCAAGGTTTCCTGCTTCATCACGTCGACCCGCCGCTGCTGACCGTTAACGCTCAAGGTGAGCAACCGCTCGCCGACGCCGGCCGCCGACGCCTGGCCATGAACCAGGGGCGAGGTGCGACACAGATAACCGGCCGAGGAGATGGCAACGCCGCTGGTGATGACCCCCTTGATGAAGTTGCGTCGGGAAACAGATTTCGGCACCTCTTCGGCGGGCCTCGGTCCACCCTTCTCGGTCATACTCGGTCACCTCTCATCTTATGGCGGGCAGTCGCGATCAGCGCTTGCGGAACGAAGTACACCTATGATGCCGCATGTTATGAGGTTGGATTACGGAAAAGAATTGCCGGATTCGGAAATTTCCTTGGGCAGCGACACGGTCACACTGGGGCGCGATGTGCCGTGATGCCGGGTGCCGGACTCCAGCAGACTCGCTTCCTTTTTGCGCGAATGGCCGTGCGCGAGGGGCGGATGTTTCGTCCCTCGAAGCCGATTCGGGTGCCTGATTCAAGCCGTAACCGGCATGCCTGCCCTAACGACCGGATCTAGCCGGGTCATGCGGGTCCCGGAGGACCTGGCAATGTGGTATACCAGAGCCCTTGTGGTCGGCGGCCGCCCTGCCCGCCGCTCGCGACCTCCAAGCCGCAGGGTGCAGCATTCAGAATTTATGTCCCAGCGCGAAATCATCGATGCTCTCGAAGACGAAATCCGACTCGGCGCAAAGCCGCTGCGGTTCGCCGTGTCCGAGGTGCAGCCGGATGGCCCGGCGCTGTTCAAGGTATTCATCGATTCGGCCGATTCTGCTCCCGCGCTCGACGAGAGCCTGGAGGGTGCCGCGGCGTGGTGGCCAGGGCCGCCAAACGGGACCGCTGACGTGCTCTCGGTTTCCGCCGAACACGACCAAATCAACATCCGTTATCTGAGCGGCCCGCCGCCAGGTAAAGGCGGCGAGATCGTGCTTCACCCGCCGCGATATCTGGAGGCGCTGCGGGACATTTGGAAAACACCGCCGTTGGCCGAGGCAAGCCTCGCCTGGCTCGAAAGAGTCACCTCGATCAATGAGTCGCCATTGCTCGACCTGCCGGCGGTGCCAGGCTTTCCCCAGTTGCGACACCGGCAAAGACAGGCATTTGGGCTGCTCGATCGAGAGTTTGGATTCCTGTGGGGACCGCCCGGCACCGGGAAGACCTATACGGTGGGCGCAATCCTGGCCTCGCACCTGCGCCACTGCCCGCAAGCGAGAATCCTGCTGCTTGCGACGACGAACTGGGCGGTCGACATTGCCTTGCTGTCGGTCGATCGCCGGCTGGAAGAACTGGAGCGGACCGATCCCGCGGCACACGGATTACGCCAGCGCTGCAAGCGCATCGGAACGCACTTCGTCGCCACCAACTTCAGAGGGCGGGAACACTTGTTGCCCGTAATCGACAGCGTGCTGGTTCAGAAGATTGCTGAACTTGAAGTCCAGGTGCCGGAACGCAGCAATGCAGCAGCGTATGCTGACTGGAAAGACAAAATCAGCGCTCTCCGGGCCCAGATACCGAAGCCCATCGATCAGGCGCAAGTAGCCGCGATGACCACAACCGGAGCAGCATTCTCGTACCGCGCGCTCCAGGCTCGCAAACCGTTCGACCTCATCCTGTTCGATGAGTCCAGCCAGGTGAGCGTGCCCCATGCTCTGGCGCTCGCGCCGCTTGGCCGGCGGGTCCTGTTTGCCGGCGACTACAAGCAGCTTGCACCGATTGTGCGGTCCGCGCATCCCGAGGCCAAGAAGTGGCTTGGGGCCTCCATGTTCAAGTACATGAACCGGCAGAACCGCTGTTTTCTGAATGAACAGTCGCGTATGGCCGAAGAAATCTGTGACCTGGTGAGCGAGGTGTTTTATGACGGCGAACTGATCGTTGCCAGCCAATGCGCGACTGATCCAGAATGGCGTGCGGAGCGACGTACGCAGTTCGTGCCCGGCATCGGCGCCGAGCGCGTGCACCTCGAAAGGTGCCCGGCGGAGGGCGACTTCAAGCAGACAAAATACGGCATCGGCACACGCTATCGGTCTGCGGAATACATCGGACAGATCGTTCCTGCTCTCACCGGCCAGGTCGGCGAGGAGAACGTGCTGGTTTTAACTCCTTACCGAGCCCAGCGGGGGCTGATCAAGACCTTTCTCCGCAATGCCGGACAGACCAAAGTGCCGGTCAGCACCGTGCACAGAGCACAAGGGAGCGAGTGCCACACTGTAATCTTCGATCCGGTGATCGCGAGCGGCACAAAACTGCTGGGGCATCCGGTCGAAGGGCCTCGATTGATCAACGTCGCGCTGAGCCGGGCCAAAGCGCG
Source organism: Terriglobales bacterium (assembly GCA_049520935.1). GTDB lineage: Bacteria > Acidobacteriota > Terriglobia > Terriglobales > Acidobacteriaceae > Acidiflorens. The sequence goes on from JBEKPJ010000020.1 coordinate 88,691, forward strand.
TCTGGTGGTGATCATGTCCGACGGCGACTACGCCAACGACTGCCTGGGGCGAATGGCCCACGTGATCTTGGGGCAGGCACGATCTCGATCGCCGGAACGATCCGGGCCTCAGGTGGGCTGAGATCTTCCCGAGGGGTTGAACCGCGAGCGCAGAGCGGGAACGATATGGTTATCGAACCAGCCGCGTATCGCGACCGCGGTGCGGCAGCTGTGCATTCCAACCTTTCAGGCTGGCTTCAGTTTCTCCTCGACATAGAGCGAGAGCTCAATCATGCGTTCCACCAATTGTTCAGCTGGCAGTCCTCTGAAATTTTTGAGCACCAGTTCCTTGACATAGAGGCGCACCAGATATCGCAACTGGAGGGCGCGGTTGCGCGTGGCGAAGACAAAATCGCGATGCCCGTTATTGACAACGATCAGATTCCGCTCGGCATCAAATCGCGAGCGCCATAGCTCCCCGGCCGCTCGTTCAAACGTATAGCCCGGCAAGCCGCGCGCATTGACCGCCGAAGGGCCAACGGCCATGTCCAGGCTGTCGGTGACCGTAATCAGGGCTTCCGCACTGCAGCTCGCTTCGCGCTGCGTTACCGTGACGGACAAGCGTACAAGACCAGGCAACGACGGCGCCTGGTAGCTCACTTCCTGATCGGAGAAGGACGACAGCATGCCGCCTCCTTCGCCGATCTCCCAGCGAAACAGCAAATCATGCTCGACTCGCCGGCGCGAGCGATCCCGGGGCAGGGCGCGAAAACGCCGACTCTGGTTCACGGTCACGGTGCTCGCCGCTGGCGAAATGACGACCGTGCGCAAAGGGCCGGCGAAGTCAAAGAACTGACGCTGCACCGATTCGCTTCCGCCCGGTTCCGGAACACCCGGCACGCTGCTGCTGTCCTGCTCCCCGACTGGCGCCACACCCGACTCCGAGGGCGCGCCTCCGCCGACCGGGTGCAGCGAGCGGGACTGGATCTCAAACCAGTCGTATTCCTCGGGCGGCAAGACCAGCATGGCCTCGCGAAAGGCGCGCTGGATGGCCCGCAGGGACTCGCGGTTCGCCTGTTCTTCTTCAGCATGCCGCTGCGCTTCGATGAGGCCATTGAGGCGTGCCTCGAGGGGCGCGAGAGCTTCCGCAAACGCCGCGTAGCGATCGTCGTGGACAATTCCGGAACGGGTGCTGGGGGTGAGATTCAGGTAGGGCACATCGATCAGGCCTTCCAGGTAACGAGAATTCCAGGGCGCGCGCTCCAAACCGGGCAGGGTCGCGATATCCTCGATCACCCGCGTGCCACCCCGGGTAACCGAGACCCGGGAGATCTCGGCCGGCTCCGTGAGATAGAGTTCGGCATACGCTTCGCCGAATGGGGAGCGAACGGCCGGCAATTGGTGCAGCAAGCGCCCTTCGAACTGGCGGGGCTCGACCTGATACTGCTTGCGCGCGAGTTTGTCGACCACCGTTACCCGGACCTTGGTGTCACGGATGCGGTCGCGCAGCTCGGATGCGAGATACCACTGGATCTTCTCGCCGCTTAGGCTGCGTATGCCGTCGAGCAAGGGGCTGATTTTGAGCTCGGTTCCCGGCTCGGCAAAGAGCACCCGTCGCGGATTCACTGTGTAACGCGGATCCCCTTTGTTCATCGCCATCTGGTAGAGACGCTCATCGGCCGCACCGGAAGTCATGGTGAGCCTCTCCCCCACGGTCCAAAAGCTCAACAGTCCAATACCGAATTCCCCTTGCAATCCGCCGCCCGAGCCGTCGGCCTTCAGGCGTCGCTTGATGGAGTCGCAGATATGCGTCGCGACATATTTAAAATCAGGCAGGCCTTGCGGATCGCGCGGGACGCCGTCGCCATCGTCTTTCACCATCAGATAGTGCTCGCCGTGCTCGCGGCCGCGCGTGATGGTGATGGTCTTGGCATGCGCGTCGATGCTATTCTCGACGAACTCGGCGATGGCCTTGAGAGGATTGCTCTGCGAAAGGGCGATGATACGGATGGCATTCCAGTCATCCCCGATGCGCAATTTGCCGCTATCGGATTGCTTCGAGTTGGTTGGGCTTGTATTCGCCACAGCGGCCAGGGATGCGATGGGTTCGATGCGACCGGCCGATGACCGACCGATGATCGATTTCAGTCGCCATCAGTCATCACTATACTGACGGCATCAAGGCCCGGCAAGCCGCAGCCTTCGCCTCCACCTTCGCCGTCGCGCAACCGGCCACGGGTCTCGCCCGAAACGTCGAGGGTCTGGTAATTTCAGTCCCGAGGGTTCGCGATGGGACATTACTGCAGGATCTGCGGGCGAGAGCGGGCGAATGAGCAGTTCTCGGGCAAAGGTCATAAGATTCATGTGTGCAAACGCTGCCAGGCCAAGCCGAAAGCCGAGCGAAGAGCCATCGAGGACCGGCAGGATCTGTTCCGATTTCTCGAACAGTCGCACATCTCCGAAAAGAATGTGATTCGCCTGGGACAAATGGCGAAATCGGATAATCTTCAGGTTGCCGGTCTGGCCGCGCTTGTCCTCGAAGTGGCCCGGCGCAAACCCTACAAAACCAAGAGAATCAAATTTCTGGCGCAGAAAAACCCGGAACTGCTGCGCAAGCTGGAAGACGCGGGCCTGGTTTTTGCCTGCACCGGGAACTGGGAGAGTACGGAGGTCCTGAACGATGATGATTCGCAGGAGATGGAAGTCTTGAGCCGCGAGGACTCGGAGGCAACCGATTCGTTTGCCGAAGAGGACCAGGACCTACCGTTTTGACCGATCCATTCAGACCTCGGCATGTCGCCTTCGGAATCGCTGCTGGTGATCGAGGCCGGTTGCCCTTCCGCGGCCGAACCGAGGCGTCACGTGCTTATCAGCCGCAGGCGCTCCCGGAGTGTGACCATTTGGTCACAGGCGCTTTGCCATTCCGCCAGATCGAAGCCTTCTGCATAGGCAAAGCCCACTCGGGCAAGTGAGCGGCGGGCCCTGCCTATGAATTTCACACCTGAGGCCAAGTGCAATCCGTCGAGCCGCTCCCCTGTTTGATTGTGCGCGATCGCTTCCTCCGCGGTGAGGTGGGAGGGCAAATGGAGGGTGAATTTTCTGTTCTTCAGGAGAAAGGGGTATCCTCCTGGCATCCCGGCTACTCCCGGCACACTCGTCTGAAGCATTCCTCCCGTAAGCAAAGACATCACCACGCGCGTCGCCGTAGAGGAAGTCACTTGGTTCAGTTCCTCGCCGATCGCTCCGAGTCTGGGGCGTAGCGGCGAACTCATGGTTTCCTTGCCCTTCACCCAGATGCGTGGCTGTGGACGAGAGGTCTCTCCGTTCAGCCAGACGCGGAGGTGACCGTGATGACCAACCACGCGAACGTCGTTGTTCCTCACCTCCGGATGAGCGCGGCAGAACGCCTCCACGATTGCGCAGTTGCCGATGCCGCAAGTGGTCCGCAAACCCAAGCGGTCCACAACCACGTTCACACAATCCGGGTAGCAGGCATTGACGATTGCAGTTTCGGAGTCCGACGCACTCCGACTGAGCTCGGCGGCAAACCTCAACTGCAAGGGCAGCGTGAGCCCGAATCCGCCTTCGGCGATCAGCTGGCTCCAAGCATTCTGCCCTTGGGAGCCTTCCCATGGCGACTGCAGTGAGGCAGCGAGCAGAACGACGCTTGGCCTGAGGGAGCGAAGCGCTCGGGAAAAAGCTAACGTCTTGAATTCGGCAATCTCCAAGGGGAAAAAAGTCGGGGGCGTGCCGAAACTGGCAGCACGGGCATTCGCAAGGAGCGCCAGGCGGAAGATTTTCGCCTGCGACCGGCCCGCGATTGCTACGCGGAACGAGCCGGCGGCGACCTGCGACAGGGCATACACGATGCCCTGTGCCAGCGAACCCGAACCGATGATGACGATCTCGGCAGTCTTCACTGAGCCTCTACCTTTCGACCCTAGCATGGCGACGTTCGACCAGCAGCCCCCGAGCTTACCATTCGCTTTTCGTCATTCGGTTTGCAAACTGGGGCGTCGCGGCCCGACGATTTTCGGGCATTTTCGATCATCGAAGTGCCGATGCCTGCCTGTTATCCTAATCTGTCCCCGAGGAAAGCATGGCCGTACTGATCGACGCCATTGACGTAAAGCGCAAAATGTTCTTTGAGGTCGAAAACACACCCTTCCTGTGCCTGGAAGCGGAGGTTTCCACCCCCACCGCCAGAGGAGCCCAGACCCTGGTCCGCCTGAAAATGCGCAACCTCCTCACCCGTGCCGTCTTTGACAGGACATTCAAGGCCAGTGATAGGTTCCGGGAGCCGGACCTGCAGACGGTCCCGGCGTCCTACCTGTACAGCGACGGAGCCGGCTTTCATTTCATGGACCAGGAGAGCTTCGAGACCCTCACCCTTTCCGGGGAGATGATCGGCGACGCACTCGACTTTATCGTGGAAGGAACCATCATCCAGCTGCATAAGTACAACGGCAACCCCATCGGATTGCAGCTGCCTGCCCATGTGGAACTGAATGTCACTTATACCGAACCCGGCGCCCGTTCCGACACCGCAGGCGGCAACCTGACCAAACCCGCGAAGCTCGAGACTGGCATCGAGATCCGGGTTCCCCTCTTCATTAAAGAAGGGGAAACCATCAAGGTATCCACGGAGACTCGGGAATTCGTTGGACGGGCCTGATGCTTGCCAGAGTGCGCCGGGTGGCGCGGGCAGCGGGTCGGTCCCTGGCCATGATCGAAATGACCGGTAAATCGCAAGGTTCCCGTCAGCAGAACGCTAGGGTTTCGATTCTTGCAGAAGAACGACGTCGGAGTCGGTATGGCCACGCAGTATGCCGAGACTGCGGCGACCAGTGAAACAACAGGATCTGCTCCGAATCGAAATGGGTAATCTGACGGCCGGCAGATCCATCGAGGCGCTGGATCCAGACATTGTCCACGCCACTACGTCGAACCGAGGCAGGCGACCGCTTTGAGGTCCGGTGTGAATTGCGGGCCTGCGGAAATGTGCCGATTGGCATCGAGCAGATGCGGAAAGAGCCATTCGCCGCAATTAGGATCCGATTGGCGATAGGGCTGACTCGGCGTTTTGGCGGAGGGGGGATAGGCGTATCGTTTCGAGGTCATCGCGGTAAAAGAGATTGTAAGTGTCGAACGGGATGAGGCGGCCGTCGGGGTGGACGATGTGGACGCAAGTTTTCTTGACGCTGCGGACGTCGAAAGAGTGGGCGTCGATGAATTGCATGATGATGATGCGAAACACGTTTTCGTAGGTGATATTGTCGGGCACGAAGACTTTGGGGAGACAGCAGAGGAGTTCGCGGAGCGTGCCGGCGCCGCTGCGCGGGGAGTGGTTGGTGGCGAAAAGCTTGAACAGGTTGTCTCGAACTGCGGGCTCCTGTTCGTAGAGGATGGTGTTGGCGGCTCCATCAATAAGGATTTCGGGCGGGATCATGCTAGTTAGCGGGACGACTTTGCCGGCTAGTTTGAGGGCGTAGGCCATGGCGAGAGAATCGGGATGGCAAGGGACGGGGATCACGTCCTCGGGGCGGAAGACATTGGTTTGTTCGAGAATTTTGCGTCGGACTTCGGTGAGAGTCAGGCGGTCGGTGGCGGGATCGAAGTTTTCGAGACGTCCGGCATCTTGAATGGGCTGGAAGGTTACGCCGCGGACACAGGTCTGGGCTAGGGCGAAGTCAATGGTCTTGCCGATCTCGTGGTCGTTCAGACCTTTCTTTAGGGTGACGACCAGGTTAGTGGAGATATTGTAGCGGTTGAGTTTTTCGAGGGCGTCGATGCGAACGCGGCGGAGGTCGGCGCCACGGAGCTGCATGAGGGGTTCGCGCTCGAAGGAGTCGAACTGAAGATAGACTTCGAAGTCCTCGCGCAGGCCGGCCAGTCGCTTTACAAAGTCCTCTTCCTGCGCGATGCGCACTCCGTTGGTGTTGACCATAAGATGTTTGATGGGGCGGGACTTAGCCATCTCTACGATGGTGAAGAAGTCGGGATGCATGGTGGGTTCGCCGCCTGAGAGCTGAACTACGTCGGGATGGCCTTCGTTGCGGACCACGGCGTCCAACATCTTTTCGATTTGCTTGAGCTCTCGAAACTGCTGGCGTTCGGGGCCGCTGGCAGCGTAGCAAACGGGACAGCGCAGGTTGCAGTAGTCGCAGATCTCGACGAGCGTGAGGCAGGAGTGCTGCTCGTGGTCGGTGCAGAGCCCGCAGTCGTAGGGGCATCCCCATTTAACGGGAGTGTTGTAGACCTGAGGCATCTCGGAGGGCTTGATGAAAACCTCGCGGCCGCGGCGGTAGTAGTCGATGTCGTCAGCGATAAGGACGCGCTCGGCGCCGTGCTGGGGGCAGCGTTTGAGGAGGTAGACATTGCCGTCCTGGAAAACTGTTTTGGCTTCGACCTTGCGGTAGCAGGTGGAGCAGATGGAGAGGGCGATGTCGTAGAAGAGATATGGACGACTCTTAGCCATGGGTTACTCGTAGTACACGACTCGGATTACTGTGTTCGATTTATTTTGGCGATCAGCATGGCTCCGCCGATCGTGACTCCCAGCGATACGAGTGCGCAAATTGCGAATCCGGCTCGACCGCCGCCGCTTAGGCCCCCGCTGACGGCACACGTCGAAGACAGAAAACAGATCAGGGATGCGATGCCTACAACCAAGCCCAGAACGATGGTGGCCAGGGTTTTCACTCGATCATCTCGGTTCCTTCTGTAAGGAGAGCCAGCGTGCGATGTCGGGAGAATAGTAAAGCAAGATGAGGAGGCAAGCCCATTGAATTCCTTCGAGACCGAGAAGAATGCGGGGGTAGGGCTTGATGAAGTCGCACACCAGGCGGAACGACAGGTAGGCGACCATGAAGAACTTGAAGGCGTCGCCTGGGACAAAGGGCGTCATTGGTGGTTGGCCGTTAGACACCGGACCAATCCCCTCTTCTTGCGAAGGGCGCGAAGAATGGGTCGCCCAGGTTGCTGCCGTGCTTGGTTTGAGGTTTCAATAGAGAATCGGGATGAGGAATAGGAGGAAAGCGATTTCGTAGAGTTGGGTCGGATGCCGAGGGATGCCGTCGCCGAAGTTGATGGCCCAGGGGAGGGTCGTGGAAGTGCCGTAGGTGTTGTCGGAGAGGCCGGTGAGAAAGCAGCCGATGCGCCCGATGGCGATGCCGAGAGCGAGTGGGATGGCGTAGAGGTCGCCGGTGGACTGACGGACTCCGATATAGCGTTTGATCAGTTCGACGGAGATTAGACCGAAGACGAGAGCGCCGACGACGGTTTTTCCTCTCATGAGATAGGCGAGGTTGTGGAGGTTGTGCCAGGTTAGTTCGGGGTCTTCGAGCCAGAACAGAAGTTTGGAGCCGAGGGCGGCTCCGGCTGCAGCCGCGGCGATCACGGCCCAGCGGATGGGTGTGGAGAAGGGATCGCCGAAGCGGCGGCGCAGTGAAAGATACGCGCGGAAGGCGATGAAGTAGGCGAGAGTTTCGAAGAAGATGTGAGGGTGGATGGAGTATCGCCCAAAGTGGACGTAGATGGGGAAATTTGCAGTGGCGAGATGGAGGGAGAGAGGTATGAGGAATTATAGCTAGGCCTCGAGGCGGCAGGAGGGCGGATTGCGCAGCGGTTCGACAGGACGGCACTGCACATTCTCGCCGAGTTCGCGACGAAAAGTTGAATTTGCGTCACATCCGATGACGACCGTGATTCTTCGCTGCCACCCACACCGAGTTTCCGCTTTAAACTCAGGACCGAAGAATTATTGCTCACTTGGGACGAGGACACCGTGATTAAAGTTCTGATCTTTGCCGGCGGTCACAACTTATCGCTACGATAACTACCACACGGCTGGAATTGTGAACCCTTGCGAACTGCGTGACGACCATCTACCATTACGAAGTTTAACTCAGCCAACTGAATGCCACCGGGGCCCGCATTTCAAATGGACAGTGCAGCTCCATGTCTCAACTCTCATAACTTATGAAGTTCTCGAACAGAACAGTCGGCGCGCCCGGCGCGTCTCGATTCTTCGGTGGGGCTTCATGCAATTTCCCAGGGAGGAAGTAATGATCGGAAAGACCAAGGCGGAAACGGCAGGTATCATTTTTCGATGGCTATCATGCGTCGCAATGGTGGTCGCAGCCAGTTGTATTCTGTCATCAGGCAGTACTGGCGCTAAACGAGTTTTAAACAACACCCCGAGCTACGCTGCCACGGCCACGAATCTTGGAGCAGAGGACCCGGCAAAGATTATCGAAGTAAGCATCTGGCTGCAGCTGCACAATCGCGGCCAGTTCGACACGCTAACCCAGTCACTCTACGATCGCACTTCCGTCAACTACCATCGCTGGCTGAAACCAAAAGACATCGCCGCTCGCTTCGCGCCCACCGCGCAAGAAGCGAGGACGGTGCAGCAGTTTTTTGCGGCGCACAATCTGAAGGTCGTGAAGACGGCCCCCAACAACTTCTATGTCAGGGCGCGAGGCACGGTCGGCGATGTGGAGAAGGCCTTCCAGGTACAGCTCAACAACTATCAGGTCGGCGATAGAACCATCCGCGCCAATTCCGGCGATCCTTATGTCGAAGGAGCGGCAGGCGCGTTGGTGAGAGCCGTATCGGGGCTAGATACGGGCGAGTTCAAGCATACGCTGATCGCCCGTCCCACCAGGTTCGCCGGTTCGAATCCCGCAGCACGGGACGCAACGAAATCCACGTTCGCGGGCAATCCCGATTTTTTCTCGTCGCAATGTTTCACCGGCAGCGAGACGGAGTCGTTTTCCACCAATAATGACGGCGAGTTGCCGATCGGCACGTACTCGGGCAATAACATCAATCTGGAGAGCCAGACCAGTCCCGGCTGCGCCTACACGCCTCCGTCGATTCAGACCGCGTACAATTTAACCGGCTTGTATAACGAGGGATACGACGGCACCGGCCAAACCATTGCCATCGTCGACTGGTGCGGCTCGTTTACGATTCAAGACGATGCTAACGCATTTTCGACGCAGTTCTGGCTGCCGCAGCTGACTTCGTCGAACTTCAACATCATCTACACCGCGCCCAGTGAGTGCATCGGCTACGACCAGGTCGAAATCAACCTCGACGTGGAGTGGGCGCATGCTGTCGCCCCCGGCGCCGGCATCAACCTGGTGGTTCCGCCATCGGCGGATTTTCAGGACGTAGACGAGGCCGAGTTTGATGTAGCGAACTATGGTTGGGGGAACGTGCTCTCGGGCAGCTATGATTCGGACGAGTTGTACACGGCCGCGACAGAACTGGAGACCGAGAGCCTGATTTTCAGAGATTGGCGCCGCAGCCGGGATTTCCTACAACTTCGCGTCTGGAGACGACGGCAACAACCAACTCCAGGATATCCGCGCCAACGTCAATGCTCCGGCGGACTCGCCGTGGTCGACGGCAGTCGGCGGAGTGACTCTGGCGCTAAATTCCGACAACTCGATCGCCTGGCAAGCGGGCTGGGGAAACAACGAAGATCTGTTAGCTGAGGAGGGAGTCGTATCCGATCCGCCGAAAGGCATCTTCTACGCCGGCGCGGGTGGTGGGGAGAGCGACTGCGTGACCAAGAACTCTCGCTTCCGCCCGCCAATCTGCACTGGCGGTTTCGCCAAGCCGTCCTACCAGAAGCAACTGCCAGGGAAATATCGCCAACTCCCGGACATTTCCTGGCTGGCGGATCCGTTTACTGGGGCCGCGATCCTGATCAGCATTCCGGGCCAGTATCCAGAACAGGTGTGGCAGGTGTATGGCGGCACGAGCCTGGCAACTCCGATGTTCTCCGCGTTATGGGCGATCGCCAATCAGGAGGCTGTCGCCGGGGGCGGAACGGAACTCGGTCAGGCCGCACCCTATCTCTACTCCCTGCCGGAGGGATCCGTATACGACATCGTTCCTGTCACCTCCAAGACGAACGTGACCGGATCGATCCAGGATTCCAACGGCACGACGAAATACAGTGCGAAGGAGTTGGCTGCGGTGAACGGCGGAAAGTTCGTCAGCGCGATATGGGACTACTTCACATTGCAGGACACCGCTCTCGTCGTCTCATTCGGCACCGATTTCGGCTTGAAGACAGCTCCGGGATGGGACGACGTAACCGGCGTCGGAACGCCGAACGCGCAAGCGTTCGCTGATTTCTTCTACGCACAATAACCACTCGCAACTCTTTGAAAGTTGCCCTGCCATCCATTCTGGTGGCAGGGCTTTTCTTTGGCGGAGATCCGCGCGGACCGCCTAGTTGCGCCAGTTACGCACCACGCGACTGTATTCGGTGGTTTTGCCTCTCAAAGGAACTACCGCCGCCCGCTGTCGGCAGCCTTTCAGTCCAACGTACAATCGTCATTCCGAGGAACCAAAACGCTGGCGGTGGTGTCCATGCCCTGTATCGGAGTTTAGCCAGCAGAAGATAGCCGTTGCCTTGATGCTCGCTGTCTTCTCCAACTCGTGGCACGCGGCTGGCTGTCCGGCGAGTATCTGGTATCTATGGGGCACGATGGATTGGTTCGGGCATGCCGCCATCACTCTGCTTGCCATCATGTTAGTGAACGCGGCGGTCATCCTCGGCGACCGTCTCTATCGATATAGCGAGGCCCGCAGGCAATCGCGCGTCTTCGTCCGTGATGCCGCTGCCGCACTGCGCGACGTACGATGGAATGAATCAATGGCCGTCGCCGCAAAAAGCAGTGGGAGCCATGTGGCATCAGTAGTCGCCGCAGGTTTGACCAGGTTCGCTTCTGCGCCGCCCCAGTTCACCGATGTAGAGGCCGTCGAGGCTGCCGACTGCGCCTTTCAGCGCAGTCGCAGGATGTTCGCTGCCGACTTGCGGCACGGGCTTGGCACACTTTCCACCATTGCGGGTTCAGCGCCATTTATCAGACTTCTCGGCACGGTCTTCGGCATTATGAACGCATTCAGAGGCACCGGAATAGAGAAATCCACGGCTTTGCGAATGGTAGCCGCTTACACAGGCGAGGCAGTCGTGACAACCGCTATGGGACTCATCGTGGCCATTCCTGCCGTGTGGTTCCACAACTACCTGCGCAGCCGCATGGAGGTATTTGAAAGCGAGATGTCGAACGCCGCCCTTGAGGCCCTTACGCATATTAAGGCTCATCCCGAATGGCGCAACCCGCCCGCAGATTTGGCGGTGCGGGTCTCAAGTTTGGACTTAGACATACAGCAAAGTCCAGTGCCACGCTCCTGGGACTCCTGGGAAGCTCCATACGACCATCAGCGAGCCTTGCTGCTTGCGATGGCGTACTGCGCGCTCTACACCGCGTTCATTCTGGTGGACGCCACATTTCGATCGTACTGGTGGCAGGTGCCCTACGTTGATCCTGTGGTCGCTCACATCAAGCGAGAGTATGTGGGTGGTCAGGAGCTGTTCTCGCCCGATCGCCGTTATCTCGCGGCAGTTCCCGTCATCTATCGCGAGGAAAAAGAATCTTCCGGCGACGCTAGAATTTCGCGATGGGTCTGCCCGTCGGGCTCTGTGGTTGCGCTCAGGATTGTTCCCAATGATCGCCCGCTTGATTGGAAGCCTTATGTCTGTTCCGGTGAGACTCGATATGCGCTGGAATCGACCGATGCGTTGCTGACATGGAGTTGCAGCGTCCCTGTAATTACGTGGCGGACAAATGGCGAGTTGCTGATCCAGTGCAGCGACTGCTCTTCTGAAAATCTGCAACAGGTCAAGCTCGATTCCTTCCACCGCAAAATTACTGTGCTCGGCTCAGACGGAAAGCCGATTGATCCCCAACTCGTGCATCCGCAACCGGAATGTGTTTCGAATAGCTCGCGGGAGTCTAACGCTGTAACGACAAAAGAGGGCTCATCGTCATGGCAACAGGAGCTCATGAATGCTCGGAACCTCTGCATTCTCAACTCGGATCGAGTTTTCAGCAACCACAAATGGAACGAAGCCACGATTCTGGATAGGAACGGGACCGCGCTGGCCGAGGGTAAGCGGCTGTTTATCGAGGTTCCCGCCCCGCTAGACGCGCGCATTCTTTGCTGTGGCGCCAGAGAGTTATTTCAGGCTTCCCAGCCAGTCGATGACCGTGCTTTCGAGGAATATGCGGTGATCAGACCAGCCATGGTCGGTTGCAATGTGGATTGCCTTCACATTTTGATTTCCTTGGGCCACAACCGCTTTCACCAGCGCATCGGTTACTGGGGAAAGGCCGTCTTGGGCCGAGAGCACCAGGAGCGGGATCTGGCTTAGTCCGGGCACGGCTTTCGCAAATTCGAACGCTTTTGCATTCGCCGTTACCTCATCGGCCATGCTTTCAGCCGTCACACCGGCCAATGATTCTTGGTTGTCGGCCATCTCCGCGACAACCGTCTCGCGCGGTTTCCTGGCCAACCATCCCATGTCGGCGGCACTGATCAGAATCGCCCCGATTAACGCGTGGTCATGGGCGGCGGTATGCACAGTTACCCATCCGCCCATGCTGTGGCCGGCCATCGCGATGCGCTTGGAATCGATTCCCAGCCGCGCGGCGTTGGCGGGGTCGCGGAGATAGGCGAGAACAGAATCCGCATCCTCGAGATTTTGCGTGAAGCGATAGGCGCCGGGACTGCCCCAGGAGCCGCGATAGTTGAATGTCACGGCATTCCTGCCAGCGCGACGGACTGCTTGCGCCAGGTCAAGATTCTTCTCGTTCCCCGGCAGGCCGTGGCAGATTACCAGCGTCGGGAACGGACCAGGACCTGAAGGCCGGTAGGCTACACCGTTAATCAATTGCCCGTGACTGGGAATGTGCAGCACGGTCATTGCGGCAGGGTGATCTGGATCCGGCGATGGGTCAGTAACAATGGCTGGCGGGACTGACTGGGCGATGGCCGAGGCCGCTGAAACAACTGCGATTGCGAGGAGGAAACGGCGTATGCAGGGTACTCCTTTGCGAGGGGTTCAAATGCATTTATTCGGAACGCTCCTGGCCCGGCAGATCGACAGCGATAGCGGTATAGTGCTCGGCGAGACTAGGGATGACGTCTCCAGGTGTACCAACTCTCCGGAGAACCGGCAAGCAGCAAAACACCCTAATTGAGGAAGAACCCCTTTTTTGCAGATTGCCCTTGGTGGCGGGACGAAAGGGAATCACTTGACGGTACTCATCATCGTCAAGCATCGGCATGTCGGCCTTGCAGCGCCAGCACCAGAGCAGTTTCATTGACGATGCGATTTAACTGGCATGCGTGGGAGTCGAGCACTCCTAACGGTTGACTCTCGCAATTTCACTCTTTCACCCGGACCGGCGTCGGCCAATTCTCGGTGAGCGAAATGGCCTGCGGCTGTTGAAAAAGTCCGTTTTGCGCAAATTCCCCGAAATTTGGGGATAGCAAATGTCCACCGGAATCGAGAAAGGCGTTTGTAGAGCTTCCTGTCCAAAGTTTTCTCGTACACTTCCGAGAGATCGACTTTTTCAACGGCGACGCCTGGTTACGCCAACTGTCCCCTATCCCTTAGAATCGACCCCATAGGGAGAACAAGAATGGAATTTGACGTGAACGTGCGGGAGCGCATTCTGAAGCCTGTGAACGAGGTGTTCGATGCGGTTGTCGACCCGAAGGAGATGTCCAACTACTTCATCTCAGGTGCCAGCGGCCCCATTGAGGTAGGCAGGGTCGAATGGGAGTTCGGCGATGTAGGTGCCAAAGTGCCAATCGACGTGCTGGAGGTGGAGGACAATCGTAAGATCGTCTTGGAATCAAGCGCGCTCGGGCCGCGGATTCGCACAACCATCCAATTCGCGCCGGACGGTCCCGACGCCACCGTGGTTACGATCACGGAATCGACGTTTCCCTTGACCGAAGAAGGCGTCAAACGGGCCTTAGGCCAGAACGCCGCGTGGACCCACACTTTATGCGGCCTGAAGGCCTACGTCCAATTCGGCATCAATCTCCGTACGGGGCTCAACAAGAGGCTTACGGACATAGAGAGTGCACCGGAAAGGCGCCCGTAGGTCGGGCTGTTCTCAATAAGCTAAATTGTCTCGACGTGTCCTTCAAGTAAACCATCCTCTTGTATTACAGGAAGTCAACTGTTGCGAAATCTTAGGTCTCTATCGACATTTGCGCCGGGAGTTGCCTAACAATTTTCGCGGCGCGGGAAGCACTGGCCTGAAATTCTCCTAGGACGAGTGTAAACGCCTGATTTCGTCAAGCATTGGGAAAACGCGTAGATTGTGGCTTGGGAGGAGGACAGAATGGGCCTTCCGCAAGACGGTTGCTTGTTGATCGCGTGAGCACCAGGCAGGTCGATTTGGTTGACTCCGAGACACCGGCATGGTCAAGTGCTGTAGGAGGCTAGCCCGCCCCTCGTGCGCTCCACACGCGTGAATGCAAACGCCTTCTACCTTCTTGGAATCGCGGTTGCGGTTTCGGTAGTGCTGTCCTCTCCCGCGGAATCAGCCCTGCACAATTTTGTCTTTGGCGGGCCCTACTGGAACGAGCACTCCTGCGGCGCGGCAGTAACGCTGCTCAATTGGGGACCTGTTCTGCAGGCAGTGCTTACCCCACTGTTTGTGTTTCTTCTGCCCGGAGCAGGATCCGTTATCGTAAGCGGCGCAAACCATCGGATGAACTGGCGTCCGTTGCAGCTCTTTGCCGCCGCATGTTTGTTCTCGGCCGGGGTTCCAATTGTCTGGTGGTTTGGCCTCAAGGGCTACGCGGCGCAAACTGGTTTGTGCGAAATGCTGTTCGATCGCAGCCGATTCGTCGATCCATTCCACATTGACGATCTCGACGATTCCTATCTTTACTTCGTCTCGCTGAGCGTGTTCGCCACCCTATGGGTCGGCACGACTGCCGCCGGACTGCGCCTGCACTCGGCACGGGAAGCCGAGCCTGGCTCGACCGGCCCCGAACTGCGTGCTTTTCGCGATTTTTTCTGGGTCTACCTGCTGGGCTGGGCCGTGCAATACCGTGTCAGTCTGTGGTCAACACAACCGAACCCAGAGTCAAACCAAGCGCAGGAGTGGCTCCGTTGGTCGGTGATTTGCTTTATTTACCTCACGGCCAGTTCACTGTGGACGCTGGCTTTCCTTCGTTGGCTCTGGAAGTGGCGGGTGCGGGCCTGGTGGGCGAATGTCGCCGCGGCCTTTGCCGGGACCTACGTGATCGACATTCTGACCATGTTGACGTTTTTCTGGCTCTTGCTGTGGGCACCAGTGGCCCTGCTCCCGCTCTCGCACTGGAACGTGTGGGGGATGTTGTGGGCTCTGACGGTCGGCACTTGGCGATGGCAGGCGCTACGGCAGCAGCCCCGCGCAGCCGCCACTTCGGGTCAAAAACTCCGGCAACCCGGCGCTGCCGCAGACTCTGGTCTGGGCGGCCCGCCGAAGCAACCACCGGCCTTGGCCGGTCTGAAGATGGCGCAGACCGTGGCCGTAGGTATAGCCATTTTTCTGCTCCTAGCACTCCTGTATGCGGCAATGATGGCGTACGTGGTGTTGCACCAGCGCAGGCCCCCACAGTATCCCTAAGGCAGGGGATGCCACATCGATCAATCGACGGCCGCTCACACTGCCCGGTCGATTTGGAGGGGGCCATCGCAGCTTGGTTGTTGAAAAATCGCGTTAGCGTAAAATCGTCAGCGATCAAAACGCGCTATCGCTTGCAACAGTTGTCCGAAATACCAAATTATGGAAGTGCACGGCTAGCGCGGTTTTGCTTCCCGCACCTCGGTGACAAGTTCTTGCACCGCGTTCACAATCGCCCCCGGCGCTTGCTCCGGTATGGCATGATCGCTGTTCTCCACATTGACCTGTTTTCCTTGGGTCGAAAGGCGTGTAAGTTCGGGCTGAAGTTGATGTACCCACGTTTCGTGAAACTCCGCGACCTGTTTGGCAGCAAGGGGATCGTCTGGCTTGAAATATTGCCCGGCCGTCAGAACGATCAAAGGGCGATCCCCTAAGGTCCCGGCGCTCCGTGCCGCTTGATCCACCTCTGGATCGCCGCTGCCCCTGTCAGTCTGAATCGCCCCGCCGTCTGTTGCCGCGCACCCTTGAGCAGCCTCCGTCTCAAACCCTTTGACTCGCTGATTGCGCATTGCCAGCATCGCCGCGTTTTCTTCAGAACTGTACTGCGGTGGTACGGAGACGGAAGAATTGCGCATTGCTAGACGTATCACTCCAAACCTTCCCGCTATCGGCAACGCAACGCATAGCAACCGACGACCAAACTTAGGGAGGAGGTTGACGCGAGAAACCATAATTGCCGGTTCTCGTTGGTCGGGGTGCGTGGAATCGACGAGCACCAAGCCCACCACTTCCGCCGGGAACTTCGCCGTATATGCGCGGACGTACTCTCCCCCAATTGAGTGACCAACAAGAACATACGGAGCGGCCACCGGAGTGCGCTGAAGGAGTTCGTGTAAATCGTGAATCACGGTTGTGCTGTTGCGGGCAGTTGGCGCGGAGTCGCTCCAACCCTCCCCTGCGCGGTCATACCAGCAAACGGTGGTGAACTTTGCCGCTTCTGACTGGACCACGCGCCAGCCGTAGCCCCCGTAACCGCCACCGCCCGATTCCAGGATCACGGCGGGACTACCTGAGCCCGAACAGTCAATGTTTAAACTATAACCCCCAACATCGACGGCCCTTCCGATACGGAATCGGTGCCGATTGTCTTGCCGTCGGCCAATCTGCTCATAGGCGAATCCCAGTGCGCCTGCGACAAGGAATGCGAGTCCAAGCGCCTTCACCATTCGCCGCACCCAGCGGCTCGTTGGCCCGCCCATAGTAGCCCTCCTTTGATCCTTGGCTAAGGAAGTCTACGTCTCCTCTCGGGCCATAGTCTATGTTGGCGCCCAACCCCTCTGTTCTCTTGATGCTCTCCACACTGTTGCAACATCGCGATGTCGCGGATTGACCGGCGGTCAAAACGCGAACGCCTGGTTCCAACAGCTAGGGAACATTCTGCTAGACTTGCGGCGCTTAAGCCAAGTGCAAGTGCGCAACAAGTGCCGCACCCTTCTCATTTTCGCGCGTGGGATGGGGAAGTTTGTGTCTGAAATTAGCCTCACAATCGAAAAGCCGGTCCGGGGAATCTAATTTTGCATGCGTCGAGCTAGGCGAATTGTAAGGTTTATTGTTATCGTTCAGACCGTTCTCTTTCTAACCCATTTTCTCTTCTACCAAACATGGACATTCTCTGCCCCGGATTCTCCCCGTGCGACGTTGTGGATCAAGATCGTTCTTGGTCTCTTGTCGGTGAGTTTTGTGGCAGCCTCGCTGCTTGCCTTTCGCTATACGAATGCCGTGGTGCGCGGGCTTTACAAGCTCGCATCGGTTTGGATTGGCCTCGTAAGTTTCCTTTTCCTCGCAACCCTCGCCGCATGGATTATTTTCGGCATTGCGCAGCTTTCCGGAGCCGCACTTCCGTTCCATCGAATGGTGGAATTGCTGTATAGCGCGGCGGTATTGGCCGGACTCTACGGAGTCTTCAACGCCAGCTGGACGCGCATCACACGAACGACCGTAAAGCTCGCAAACCTGCCTGAGGTTTGGAGAGGACGAACGGCGGCGCTGATCAGTGATATCCATCTTGGACACGTGCGAAACGGGAGTTTTCTGCGCCGGATGGTCGCAAAGATTTTGAAAGAAGAACCCGACTTGATTTTTATCGCCGGCGATCTATTCGACGGCACCGCCATTGATGCCGGACGAGCGGCCGAGCCCCTGAGAAAGTTGACTGCTCCGCATGGAGTTTATTTTGTTGCGGGCAATCACGAACAATTTGCGGACGACAGCAAATATCTGCGCGCCGTCGCCGACGCTGGAGTGCGCGTGCTTGATAACGAGAAGGTGGAAGCGGACGGCTTACAGATAATCGGCGTGCCCTATCGCAACGCCACTCAGGATGGAGATCTCGCGTCAGCGCTGCAGCGCATCGGCGTGGATCGCGAACGCGCCAGCATTCTCTTGTTGCATGCTCCCGACCGTCCGCACATAGCGGAGGCCGCAGGCGTTTCTCTGCAATTGTCCGGGCATACGCACCTCGGCCAATTCATTCCCTGGAGCTGGATGGCGCAACGCATTTACCGCAAGTTTGTCTATGGCTTAAGTTGGATCGGAAAGATGCAGGTATTTACGTCGAGCGGAGCAGGAACGTGGGGACCGCCACTGCGTCTCGGGTCGAATCCAGAGATCGTCATGCTTGAGTTCGAGTGAGGGCTCATGGCCGCTCCACATTAGGACAATGCCCTCGTTTACAATACACTTTGCCGTCGATCCGAACATCGATGCAAACCGGTTCATTGTTGTGTTGCAAAATCGGCTGCGCTCACCGTGGTGGTCAAAAAGTGTAACCGCCTGATTTCGTCAACTCGGGCTAACGCTCATCTCTTCTCGAACATTTTGCTTCAGCAATCCTTGAAGCTCAAGCAATCCCTCTTGAGTCAATGCGCGCTTCGGAATGATGTTGAAGCATGCGGGAGATGTATAGAGAAGAAATTGGTTCTTACCCTCCAACGCTCGGACATAATTCTTCCACACAATATCGCTAGACCCTCCGTTCCAGCGCCAGTGGACGCCAGTGGCGTCAAGCAGCACGGAGCGCGGTCCCTGCGCTCCCGGTTGTTTCAGGAATTGTCTTCGAGCGTTCCACCGTGGGAGCACCCAGAGTACGCCGATCCATAGACAAATCAGTCCGAAAAACGGGGCGAGATTTTTCGCGTCCTGAGCATTGGGCTTAATGATGAGTCCAAGAGCTATGAAAGCGGCAAACAAAAGGAACAACGACATGAACAGCCGCGTTAGCCATTTACTGATCCTGTTGCGGTGACGATGGGCAGTAAATGACTCCACGAAATCCCTCTGAGTCAATTCGTAGTCGATCTGCATAGATGCGGAACCCTTTCAGAGATGGCAGCATAGCCGTTTCTTTACTGGGCGTCTATGACGACTACTTTTTCCCAAGTGTCAGTTGTCGTAATATCGCAATTTCACTTTTCGACCGGGACGAACGTCGGCCACTGCTCGGCGAGCGCTAATGCCCGTGGGTGTTGAAAAAACTCCTTCTCTCAAAATCAGCAAAAATAAAATCGCGTCCGGAAGGCCTATAATCGATTTTCTCGGGTCGCCTAGACATTTTGTATCCCCCAAATTTTTGGCTAATCGGGACGAGAAATGCCTTTTTCAACAGCCACGCCTGCTTACATCAACTGACATTCCTCGCGTCCACGGCTTAGTGAAGCAAAGAAGATTCGGACTTATCGAAGGAACGAAAGGCCAGCACCCGGGTCGATTGAAATCCCCTTCCTGTAACACTCAAGCGCCCGCTTCGCATATTCGTCGCCCTGAGCGGCAGCTTGCTGGAACAGGCGGTTGGCCTCGATTCTGTCTCGCGCTACACCATAGCTGTAGTAGTACATGTAACCGAGATTGTATTGAGCCTGCGGATAATCTTTTTCGGCGGATTTGCGGTACCAGCGGACAGCCTCTGCATCGTCCTGCGGAACACCTTGGCCTCGGTGATAAATGATGCCTAGAGAGTACTGAACCGAAGCATCACCCTGTTCGGCAGCTCTTCGGCACCAGCGTGCCCCTTCCGAATAGTCCTTCGGCAGTCCTTTACCGTCGTAATACATGGAAGAGATGGAGTACTGAGCATCGACGTTTCCCTGCTCGGCAGATTTGAGGTACCAGCGCGCAGCTTCAACATAGTCCTTGGACACTCCCTTGCCGTAGTAATACATCGCGCCCAGCGCGAACTGCGACTTGGCATCTCCCTGCTCCGCGAGGACGCGGTACGCTGCCGCTTCGCGAGGTGACGGTTCTTACGCTGAGTGCGGACGATGACGCCCGCACAGATCAGCGCCATGCTGGTGACGGCCACGATCAGCCAACGGCGATTCATCGAGCACCTCCATACACGGGCGGGAGAACAGATTACACTAAACATAGCGTCTTAAGTAATTGCGCAGAGTCTGCGGAGGACGTCGTTGCGAGTGGTCCAGGTTGCGAACTCGGATTCAACCGCGCGGATGACGTCTTGGAGCTTGTCGAAGTAGCGATTGT
>JBEKPJ010000021.1:0-108124 GCA_049520935.1 Terriglobales bacterium
GCCGCTTCAAGCGTATCGATGTTTATATCCTTTAGAGCTTTAAACCGAATGCAATATCCGGTCACGCTCGCCTTGCCTAGTTTTTTTCCATACGTTTTGGCTAAGTACTTCTTATCTTTGAGACCAAGAATATAGACAGAGATTCCGGTTTTGTTTCCGCTCACACCAATTTGAAAAAACTCTCGCCTCTTTCCATTAGCATATTTTATTGTGTGAAATCCGTATCCAATCGTAGGGTTGGAAACAGTATGATTTTTGCCGTCTTTACCATCGAAGAACCATAATTTGCACTCTGGTGACACTTGAAGTGTGAGCCGATCCAACTCTCGCATGTCACTGCGTCTTGGCTCCGGTTGGTTGGTAATATACTTCTTGATTTGTTCTTGTACGTTCATATGTTCTGCTCCCAGCAGTTGCACGCACAAGATTATACGACGTTTAATCCTTCTACCCCTTGCAAGGGCGGGGGGCCCCGATAAGCGAAAGGCGAGCTAACGGCGGAGCGAGAGTCGAGGGGCGCCAGAATTCTCAGAATCGAACACATCATGCTCTACCTGGCACTAAGATCGCCAGGCGCAACGATCCAGTTCAGGGAAAAGGGAGGCAGGACAAAGCTCGCACCATCGAACGGCCCTGTGGAGTTGGTAAGAATGCCTTCCCCATTGACGATCGTGGTGAGCGAGGGGGCGGACAAGCTTTCGATCGTTCCCACGCCCATTCCCGCATAATGCAGCGTCAAGGGTTCGGGGCCGTAGTTGGTGATCAGCCACTGATTCGTCGTGCCGGACAGCGCCACTCCCGTTGCCGAGGGATAGGGTTTTGCACCGGCGCCGGGCTTGATGGATGGAGCTTCGGGGAACACAACTTCCGATACCGACCGTGTGCCCTTCAATGCGGCGCCGATCAGCGCGTAGGCTTGACCCGTGGCGGTCAGATCGCCGGGCGTGGCATTGAATGTGATGTTCTTCGTGAGGCAATCATCCCAGTACGAGGAAGAGTTCTGAAAGATGAGCGAACTGGTGGACCCCGTCATGTTATAGAGCTGGATCTGGTCAATGGATGGAGTGGACAAAAACTGGAGGGCCATTTGCGTCTGATACAAACCTTCCAGCCATGTGCCGGTAAATTGTGCAGTGCTTGTGCAGTCCTCGAATCCACCAAACTCGGTAATCCAGATTCGAAGCCGTTTCCGTTCGGCCGGACGGACTTCGCCCGCCACAATCTTGGCCCAATCGGTAAAGGTGAGGCTCAGAACCGCGTCTGCTGGTGTTCCGTCCCAAACACCGCCATCGATGATGCTGTCGTAGCGATGGATCGTGACTGCGTCGATCCCCTGAATGTTTTCCAGCACGGGTGTGTTCCAGGTCCTGGTTCGGAGGTCGCCGGAACTGGGGATGGAAAGCATGGACGCGAATTTTGCATTGAGAAACGATTGCTTCAGCGTGGTTGCCCAGAGGTTCGCAGTGAGTTGGTAATCTTTCGCGGTGGGAAACTCGTGGTTATGATCGGGTTCCGACCAGTAAAATTCGTTGCCTAGTTCGATGTCGTTGACCGGCAATCCCAAGGCTTGGGCGGCCTGGAGCAACTGAATCTGGTTCTCCATGGCGGCGGAAAGCGTAGCCTTGGTGACCAACTCGTTGTTGTAGGTCATGACGTTGAGGTTGTAGAGCGGCTGCACACCGGTCGCCTGACTCAAGTTTGATAAGTCAGCTAGGAAATCCAGCACGTTTGCCGAGCCCCCGAGCGGATACATGGCACCTTGCTGCCAATCCCAGTAGTTCCCCGCGTCGCCGCCGGGAAATCGCACGCTTTCGAAATCTGCATTCGGGATTGCCGCCTCAAGCGAGGGATCGGTCCAGGAGAGAACGGGGTTCAAATAGACGTTCTCAATGTTGAGCCCCCAAAACATGGGACCAATCGAGTGGGGTGGTCCAACCGTCTTGGGGACAGAGCCGTTCGAGTCGGCGGCTGACACAAACGTGGACAGGGCAAGCGCGGGCAATAGAATCGACGGGATCAAGGTGCAAACTTTCATTCGCCACTCCACGTTGTTCATGTTCGCAGGACTCACCCACTTGCTGCCGGGAGCCACCTTTGCAAACCCGCGTGCACAAGGGAAGTTTCGTGCGCGATCTCAGAACCCCCACTGGGGCAGGGTTGTGAGTGT
This sequence comes from Terriglobales bacterium, assembly GCA_049520935.1. Classification (GTDB taxonomy): domain Bacteria; phylum Acidobacteriota; class Terriglobia; order Terriglobales; family Acidobacteriaceae; genus Acidiflorens. The sequence goes on from JBEKPJ010000021.1 coordinate 2,168, forward strand.
AATCGCGAAATACCGATTGGGAGGGAATTGTGCATCTCCAGGGACTGCCTAAAAATGCAGGTTAACTCAGGTTGCGCGAGAACGAACTCTCGTGCCAGGTGGAATTCCGGCCGCACCAGCAGGATGAAATCAATCTCCTTCATCTTCGCTAAATCTAGCATGAATTCCCGCATCCCGGCAGGTGTGCCCTCTCACGCGGGATCTAGCCAAGCGGGAATGTTTTCAAGCCCACATAGCCGGCGGGGCATAAAAATCACAATCTTTGGACCGCCGGAAAAAAAAAGGTTCTTCGCGAGAGGCTACTGGGCCCGTGCTGGCTGCAATCACGTAGGCTCGTCAAGGTCCAACCCTTCTATTGTGAGCAGGGCTGTTCTGACACCACAGCATTGGAGTTAGTCTGCGATCCGGCGCTCTCGGTGTGACCTTGGTGCCGCTAGAGTACCACTGCGGTCGCGGCGAGGTCTACGCAGGTTGGCGCAGAAGGCGATGGGAATGCGAAGCGAAGGACGCAGGCTCTTCTGGAATGGTTACCTTCGTCACGTGGCGCACTCCACGTGACGGGACCAGCGTGGTTGCGTCTGTCAGGGCCCCTTTTTGTCAACTTCTACGCGGAGGGCTGGACAATGAACATCGCGATACAGCGCCCTCGAACCCCCTTCGAGATGAGACTCCACAAGCACTGAACAGTGAGGATGGGCAAATGGGCGAACCACAATGAAAACTGCGAAGTACGTGTTGTGTCCGCCAAAACGTCGTGCACACGCAGAACGCATGACTTGGCGAGAAGCTCGATTCGGACGGTTCCGATAAGATTCTTTCCATGATTGTGTCGCTCCGCCATCTCCTCGGGTGGATGGTCAGCGCTTTCAGTTCTCGGGAGGACCTAATGCTCGAAAACCTGAGTCTCCGTCAACAATTGCTGGGTCTGCACGTGCAACGGCAGGGGCGCGAAAACCCAAACCGTCATCGGAGCGAAGACGGTTGGCGTAACCGACAATGAGGACGCTGGGCATCGGCGGCGCCCTCAGGTGGTTCGAATTTCGTCCTGCAATTCCCCGTGGGCATCCAGTAATTGAATTCGGAACGCGATTTCCCCGAGGGCGTGAGTCGAGCAGCTCAAACAGGGGTCGTATGCCCGGACCACGGCCGACACCCGGTTGAGCATGCCTTCCTTTAGCTGGTTGCCATCGATGAAGCGCTCACTGACTTGCTGCACACTGCGACCGATGGCAAGATTGTTATGTCCGGTGGCCACGATCAGGTTTGCCCAGGTAATCCCGCCTTCTTCATTCACCCGGTAGTGGTGAATCAAGATGCCGCGTGGGGCCTCGATCATTCCCACGCCTTCCAGGGAATTTACGCCTCCCGTTGCCCGGACGTGTTTTTCCAGGATTTGTGAATCCGCTAACAGGGCCTCGATCTTCTCGAGTGCGTAGACGATCTCAATGAGTCGCGCATAGTGGTAGAGAAAGGCGCTGTGCGCCGGGAACCCAAAACGTTTGTGGAATTCCACGAATTCGGCATCCGCTTGGGGAGTGCCACATCGGTCGGCGGCATTCATTCTGGCCAGTGGACCCACTCGATAGGCGCCTTCGGGAAAACCCTGCGGCTTGAAATACGGGGCTTTCAAATACGAGTCGCGGAGGCTGGCTTCGCCGATCCAATCCAGGTACTCGTCAGCCGCGATTCCATCCTCCACGATTCCTCCGTTCGGACTGCGGAAGCGAAGGTCGCCCTCGTAAAACTGCAAAGTTCCGGTGCGGTCAACGAGTCCGGCATACATGGTTGGCGCGGAACCGAAAGACTCGATCTCCTCCTTATAGTTGTCCAGCGCATTCTTGAAAAAGCTCAGGGTACGGTCGGCAATCGCTTTGGCCGAAGGTAGATCGGAAAGAATGCGGTCGCGGACCGCAGCCGACAGCGGACTGGCCACACCTCCAGGCACGATCCATGAGGGGTGGACTCTTTCCTGGGCGAGACCCTCAATGATCTGCAGTCCGAACTTGCGCAACTCGATGCCATCGCGCGCCATCTCGGGATGACTGGCGATCACACCGAGTACGTTCCGGCTGGCCGCGTTCGCATCCATGCCGAGAAGCAAATCTGGCGACGACAAATAGAAGAAGCTCAAGGCATGAGACTGTACGATTTGGGCGCAGTGCGCCAATTCGCGCAATTTTTTGGCTGCCGGCGGGATGCGGACCGCCATAATCGCGTCGCAAGCCTTGGAGGAAGCGAGCAGATGACTGACCGGGCAGATTCCACAAATACGCGAAGTGATGCCCGGCATCTCATAGAAAGGACGCCCCTCGGTGAACTTCTCAAATCCTCGCACCTGGGTCACGTGAAACTCAGTGCCGGCGACTCGACCGCTGTCGTCCAACTTGATGGTGATCTTCGCGTGTCCCTCGATACGTGTGACCGGATCGATGGTAATGCGCTTCATCCGACACTCCTTATTCGACACTGCTCATCCGAATTTCACTGCGATCCCGCTCTCGCGCTTTTTCCCGTCTACCAGATCGGAAATGACGGCGGCGATAGTCTTGGCGGGCGGCGGACATCCGGGCAGGCACACATCCACCTTCACAAACTCGCGTAGCGGCCGCGCTTGCTTTAACAGCGAGGGCACTCCGTCGCTCGGGACCACTTTGCCTTCTTGTGCCCTCTCCACATACACCTGCTGCAACAATTTATTGACTGGGATGGAGTTACGCATGGCGGGAACATTTCCGGTGACCGCGCAATCGCCGAGTGCGATGATTAGGCGCGTTCGCTGTCGAATCTTCTGCAGCTTGTTGAGGTCGTCTTGCGTACTTACAGCGCCCTCCACCAGGGTCACATCCACATCGTCGGGAAACTCCTGCGCGTCAACCAGCGGCCCATAGACCAAGTCGATTTTTTGTGCCAGGGAGATGATGGCAGCGTCCATATCGAGCAGCGACATGTGGCAACCCGAGCAACCGTCCAACCAGGCCGTCGCCACCTTCACTTTCTTCATACCTGTACCTCTCTGCGGTGTACGAGCGCACTGATATTGTCGGTATTTTTGACCATCTCTTCGACGGCGCAGCCTCGCTCGGCGAGCGCTCCGGTGGGGCAAACCTGTACGCACTTTCCGCAATTCGTGCAACTGCGGGACTCACCCCACTTTTGGTTCAGGTCACTCACAAGTCTGGACTGGATACCTCGTGAAGTGATCTCCCAAACATGCGCTCCCTCCAGGTCAGCACAGACACGGACGCAGCGCGTACAGAGAATGCAGCGGTTTTGGTCGAGCACAAAACGCGGATGGGAGAGATCGACTCCCAGCTTAGGATAGTTGTAGGCGAAGCGTACGGTGCTGATTCCCATGGCGCTGGCCAGCGATTGCAACTCGCAATGGCCATTCGAGACGCAGACGGCACAAGTGTGGTTGCGCTCCACCAACAACAATTCGAGAGAAATGCGCCGGTTATGGGTGAGCCGGGCGGACGTGGTGGTTACCGACATCCCGTCTTGAATCGGAGTCGTGCATGCGGGGAAGAGCCGGGCGGTTCCGGAAACCTCGACAATGCAGAGGCGGCACGCCCCGACCGGCTTCAGTCCTTCCAGATCGCAAAGCGTGGGTATGTATTTGCCAGCCGCCTTCGCGGCTTGAAGAATCGTCTGGCCCTCGACGGCGCTGACCAGTTCGCCATCGATTCGGATTGATAGTTTTTTCCCCGGCAAGGTTTTGCTCCTTCTAGCTTACGTTCGCCGCCTTTACATCGCAGCGCAGACAACGGCAAGATTCGTCCAGCGTTTCTTCGGGCGTAAATCCGGCGACCACCTCGACGTTGGATTGCACGCGCGAATTCGCGGCCAGGACGTGGCCGCCATGGCGGTGGCTCGGGCTTGGTTCTTCGGGTACCTCGTTGCTGTAGTCGAACGAGGGAAGGATTTTGGCCCAGCGGTTGCTTTCCATCAGTTGCAGATCGATGCTGCGAGCCGCCCGTTTCCCATAGGCCATCGCGTTCGACACGTTCGATGCGCCCGTCACCACGTCCCCGCCCCCGTAGAACCGTGGCCGGCTGCTTTCTAACGTGAAGCGGTTCACTTCCAGCGTCCCGCTTTCCTTCAAGCTCAGTCCCGAAGCCTTGGCAAAATCGAGGTCCACGCCCTCGCCGACTGCGAAGATGACCGAATCGCACTCATAGCGCCGAATCTCGTCGGTGGATATGGGTTTTCTTCTTCCCGAGGTATCGTATTCACCCAGCCGCGTCTTCACGACCTCGATCGCCTTCACCTTGCCGACGGCGTCCCCGATGACCCTATGAGGCGCGGCGAAAAATACGAATTTTGCGCCCTCGTCGGTGGCGGCTTGCGTTTCCTCTTCGATCGCGGGCATATCTTTGCGCTCGCGGCGGTAGAACACCGTGACTTCCGCTCCCTTGCGCAACGCCGTGCGCGCCGAGTCGATGGCCGCATTTCCGCCGCCGATCACTGCCACCTTGCGGCCGACCGGTGCCTCCTCGCCCCGCGCCGTAGCCTCCAGGTACGTCAGAGCCGGATAGACACCCTTCAGCTCGGTACCTGGCTGATAGACCCAGGATTCTTTCCAGGTTCCGATGGCAATGAAGACCGCATCGAAGCGGTCGTCGAGATCGTTCAGCGGAACATCAAAACCGATGCGGGTGTTGAAGATGAACTTCACTCCGACCCGTTCGATCAAATCAATCTCGCGATCGAGGGCGCTCTTCGGCAAGCGATATTCTGGTAACGCGAAACGCAGCATGCCGCCGGCCGCCGGTTTTGCGTCATACACGGTGACCTCGTGGCCGAGCATGGCCAAATAGAAAGCGGCGGTCAAACCGGCCGGGCCGGCGCCGGCCACGGCAATTTTTCGTCCCGTGGGCTCCAGTCGGCGGACGAGAATGCGCTCGACCATGTGTTCATAACGATTCGAGAGCAGGATCGAATCGGCGATGAAGCGATGTACTTCCCGCATGTTCACGGGTTCGTCGATGGTCTGACGACGACAGCGGCTCTGGCACGGATGCTGGCAGACGCGGCCTGTCGAGGACGGCAGCGGGTTATCCATGATCACCGATTCAAAGGCGTCCTCCAAACAATCCTCTTTGTATAACTGTAGGAAACGAGGAATGTTCATGTGCAGCGGACAACTGTTTTCACAGGGAGAGAGCGCGAGTTCTTCGCAAACGCCGGCCTGGCACCGCCTGGAGACGATGTGATCTTCGAACTCGGTACGGAAGTGGCGCAGCGTGGTTAGGACCGGGTTGGGCGCGGTCTGTCCCAAACCGCACAGAGAACACTCGCGAATGTAACGGCTCAGCTCATCGAGCAGTTCCAGGTGGTGCATCGTACCTGCACCTTCGGTCACGCGATTCAGAATCCTCAGAGATTTATTGAGGCCAACCCGGCAAGGAATGCATTTGCCGCACGACTCGGAATGCGTGAACTCGATGAAATACCGCGCTACGTCCACCATGCAGTTGTCTTCGTCCATCACCACCATGCCACCAGATCCCATGATGGAGCCCAGCTGCGCCAGGCTTTCGTAGTCCACTGGCGTGTCTAACATTTCCGGCGGAATACATCCGCCCGATGGTCCCCCGGTTTGGACCGCCTTGATCGGGCGCCCGCCAATGCCACCTTCGCCGATGTCATAGATGAAGGTCTTGAGAGGCGTGCCAAGCGGCATCTCCACCAGGCCGGTGCTGGTGACTTTGCCGACCAGTGAGAATACCTTTGTGCCCGAACTCTTCGGACTCCCCGTTTCGCTGAACCAGGCCGGGCCTTTGGTCACAATGGGTGCGACGTTGTACCAGGTCTCGACATTGTTGATATTGGTGGGACATCCCCACAGACCTTGTTGCGCAGGGAACGGAGGCCGCGGGCGCGGACGCCCCGCCTGGCCTTCGAGAGAGGCGATCAGGGCGGTTTCTTCGCCACAAACAAACGCTCCCGCACCTTCCACGACTTCAATATTGAACTTGAAGCCACGGCCGAGGACATTCTCACCCAGCAGTCCGTAGTCACGGGCCTGCTCGATGGCGCGGTTCAGGCGGTGCACGGCGAGCGGATATTCGGCGCGGATATACACGATCCCTTCGGTTGCACCCATCACGTAACCGCCGATGATCATGCCCTCCAGCAGCGAGTGCGGATCGCTCTCGATCTCGTTCCGGTTCATGTAGGCTCCGGGATCGCCTTCGTCCGCGTTGCAGATTATGTATTTATGATCGGCCTGGGCCTTGGCCAAGAACTCCCACTTGTTGCCGGTGAGGTACCCTGCTCCCCCGCGTCCGCGCAGCTTGGAGGCCTTAATCTGCTCGATGACCCCTTCCGGCCGGCCGTCGATCAGCACCTTGTACAGTGCCTGATACCCGCCGATAGCGATGTATTCCTCAATGTCATCGGGGTTTATGAAGCCGCAATTGCGCAGCACGATCTTCTTCTGGCCCTTGAAGAAAGGCACGTCGTTCCAGAGCGGAATTTCCGGGTAGCCACGCCCGTATTTTACCGACGCCGTAATGTGATCCCACTCTTCAATTTTGCAGTAAATGAGATCCGGGGAGAGATTTCCGTTGGAAACATCATGCAGAATGCGCCCGGCATCGTGCGCTTGCACTCGATGGAGCACGACCAACGGAAAGCCCGGCAGCCGTACGTTCACCAGGGGCTCCTGAAAACAGGCGCCAAAGCACCCCACACTCGCCAGAACTACATTGATGCCGCTCCGATCGATGCTTTCGGCGAACGCGTGATACAGACCTTCCGCACCATTGCCTCGACCGCAAGTGCCCATTCCGATCGCGATTCGGGGCACGGCAGGAACGAGCTTCGCCAGCCCTGCTTCTCGGACCGCACTGAAAACGCCGATATCATGAATCCGAGGCATCAGTAACTCTCCCGCTCAACGGTGCGAATCTCTCGTTGCAGAGTGCGTTCGTTCACATGGCCGCAAATATGGTGGTTCACCTCTACCACCGGCGCCAATGCGCATTGCCCAAAGCAGGCCACGGTGCGAACCGTGAACCTGTTGTCGGCCGTCGTCAGCAGAGTCTTTTCGGCGTCGCCGCTTTCGCTCGCATCCTCGAGCCCCAACCCGAGCTCCAGACGAACGCTCTGCAACAGGTTGCGCGAGCCCCGCGTATGGCAGGCCGTCCCTCGGCAAATACAGATGGTGTTGTCCCCCTGCGGCTGCAGATTGAACAGCGCGTAGAAGGTGACGACGCTGTAGATGCGCGCTTGTGGAATCTTGGTCTGCGCCGCGATGTACTCCAACGTTTCGGGAGGAAGATATTTGTTGGGATGGTGTTCCTGAACCGATTCCAAAATGCCGAGCAAAGCTCCCGGACGTCCGGTTCGGGTGAGAATGACCTGATCAATGAAAGCGCGGTCTGCCGCGTTAAGACGTTCCTGGGGTGGTGCGTCCATGGCACTCCTTTCGCAGAACTGCACGCTTAGCTGCGACCCGAAAGCCATTGCCTCGTGTGTTTGAGAAACACACGCCTGTCATTTGAATCCTAAGCAGAGGGTAACAATCCTGCCGTGACTCGGGTCACCCTGATCGGTGACAGTGGAACAAGGTCTTTCAGTCGCCGTGTCGTTACCGCCGCTGCCATGCATTCGTATTTCCAGAGCGTCTTCCGAATCTAAAGAGGATTGCAGCCCGGCCGGCGATTGTGTTAGCTTCTTCGGGTTAGCTGCGGCAGCAAACAAGCGACGCTTCTCCACTCGTCTTCCAGCAACCGTCATTCAACCTGGTCAGGAGGAATACCCATGGCAGACCTCAATCAACTGAAAGCGAAGTATCAACCTGTACTCGACGTGATTCAGAAGGAAGGAGCTCACCTCGAGGCGTGCGACCTGGACGGCGAGCAGCTTCATCTTCAGGTTATGACCGTCTCGGAAGCCAGCAAGGACCGCATCTGGGACGCAATCAAGGCGGTCGATCCCAACTTCGCTGACCTTAAACACGACATTCAGGTGGACCCCGCGCCCGAAAAAATTTACACGGTTCAGGCCGGGGATAATCTCTCGAAAATCAGCAAACATTTCTACGGCGACCCCAATAAGTATGCGAAGATCGTTGCCGCGAATGGTTTGGCGGATCCCGACAAAATCAGAATTGGTATGGACCTGAAAATCCCTGCCTAACCCTCGGCTGGCATGCTCAATTGTAGCGGCCGGCGCCGGACTCTCAGGTCAGTCTGGCGGCCGGGCGCCGCACAAGCGAAAGGCAGCGAACGCGGTTTGCACGCATTTTTGCCGCGTATTCTTGATACGTTGGTGTCGGCCGCAATCGTGATGATCGCCATCTGGATGCCACAAAGCAGTTGCTGGTATTCTTCGCGAGTAAGCGCGATCTGCTCCGGCAACAGGTCGGCAATCGGTCGCGTGATCGTGCCAACGTCGCGAGTCGTGGGCCCATGAGAGCGGAAGATTCCGGGGGAGAGACAGATGGCCGGTGTGTGAATCTTGTCACCCGCCAGAGTTGCCTGTCGCCCCAACATTCTCTTCCTTTCGCTCCACTTTAAAAAAAGGGTAGAGCGATTGCGCTACCCTAATATTCTCGACGCTGGGTTCTCGGCGCCAACCGCTCACGGCATCTTGGGGAGCTGTAGCAGCATGTTCCCCTGTCCCGTCTCGACCGTGGGCAACTGGCCATTCCAGCGGTCAATCAACGCCCGCTGGTTCTCAATTTTTCTCAGTTCGAGCAACTGCGGAGTCAACGAACTTTGCCGGATTTTGTTAGCGTCGGCCTCGCCTTGCGCGCGCGTTACCGCTGATTTCGCATCGCGGTCGGCCTCGGCAATCTTCTTGGCCGCCTCAGCTCGGGTTGTCGCAAGCTCGTTCGTCGCCCGTTCGGATTCCTGAATCGCCTGCGCCTTCGCGGTTATTGCTTGCGCAATAACGCTGGGGACTCGAGGCGCTCCAATAAACCCGAATTGCTGAACACCAACGCCGACGTTCGGTCGAAACAGCGTTCGTGTCTGGCCACGCACTGTCCCTGGTGCCAGATCTCCACGTACGCCGAGTGCACCTTGGCTTGCACTTCCATCCCTACCGGAACTGGAACCGAATAGAAGTTGGTCAGCACCTTGACACATCCACTCCCGGTTACGTGCGGAAAATGAACCGCCGCCAGATCAAAGCCTTCCTCCGCCAGGGCACGCAGATGTTCCCGCTCCAGCGTCATCCCGGCGCCCACCGTCTGACTCCGCTCGCCGATCCTTCGCTCCTCGTCCCGCCTGGATTGTTCCCGCAAGTGGTGGTTCAGGGCCTCCCAGCTGGCCACCTGGGGCACCGGCACCATGTGATTCCGACGAAAATATCCTTCTTCTCCTTCCACTCCGCCCTTCTCATGCCCTTCCCCCGGAGTGCAGAACTCCGACTCAAAGCCCCAATGCGATCGGAAGGCGATGAATCGTGTCGTCTCCTCCCGCTGGTGTCCGCGCAGGATCTTCTTCACTGCACTCTTCAGGTTGTCATAGCGAAGAGTTTTGAAAACCCCCAGGAAATATGCAAATCCCAGTTCGTGCCCTTCCAAAAACGCTTGCTGGCTGCAGTGCGGGAACGCGCAATGGAACGCTCCTCCACTGGCCATGCTGCGCATGCAAAATACGTAAGCCTTCTCTCGCTCTCCCCCGATATCGGCGTAAGCTTCATACCAGTCCACCTGCGCTTCTTGCCCCCAGGCGTAGGACTGCGGAACGAACGTCTCGCGCTTCATCAGGTTCAGCTCGATCTTTCGCTCGCGAACATAACGACGAATCGAAGACTCCGCCACCCGGACTTGCGGAAGCTCCTCGCCAATCCGCGACCAGATCCGGTGTGCTGTGTGTCGTTGCTTGCGGGGTTCGTTCTCGTCGCCCTGCAGAATGGCGTCGATGAAGGCTTTCGCCGGTTCTATTCTTGGCTTGCCTCGGGTGTTGATCTTTCGCTCCCGCGGAACCGCATCCCCCAACGCTTCCCGTACCATGCGCCGGTGGATCCCAAGCTTCCTGGCCACTCCTTTGATCGTTCCCACCCCGTAGTCATACTCCCGTCGAATCTGTTCGAATAGTTCCACTTTGGCTCTCCTGTCCAATCGGGTCTCCTCACCGGCTCGAATGCCCGGATCGAGATCCACGCTATATGGTTTTCTCCCTCAGGGGGCCAATTTAGATGATCGTTGGGGGGCCAAATTAGAGTATCGAAATCAGTTCGTAAGCGAAAGCCAGAACATCCTTGCGGTACACCTTGTCGTACAGTGCGTAGAAGCGAAAGTTAGGCGATTCCTTCGCTTTTGCGTGTAACGCTGTCTGCAACTTCTGAACACTGGCTGGGGTTGTTAGACTCACGTCAATCCCTCCGTCTTCGTCGCTTCTTGCGTTTGCTTCCAACTGAGGCCCCTTCCCTCCACCGGCGTTACCCGGTTTCATCGGTACTACCGGCCTCCCGCCACCTCATACGGCCCGGCCTAGCTCTCACGAGGTGCCAGTTGATGGCAGCCGCGATCACCGCTGAGGCTTCCCGTGTTTCGTTTGGTCCCCTTTGTCTGCATGCCGTCACCACTACCCCGGCAGTGACCGATAGAATCGATTCGCTCGTGCCCTTCCATCGGCTTCGGCCTTCCCCGAGTGTTGGGCGGGTCGGCTCCTGCATCAGCTGTTTCGGGGCCTGCTCAGTGTTACTGCGCGTTCGGCCTGCATGACTCGCCAAGTCGCCTAAAGCGACCCTCTACATCAGAGGCTTCGGCAGCTTCGTCACCTCCGCCACCGCTCCGATTGCTACCGGGTGGAGCGATCCAGTTCCCGGGCGGGAATTTCAACCCGCGGTGGACTAACGCCTTACACGGCACACCAACGGCCTTTAGCTAGCTTCTGATTATCCGGTTGCTTCAGCAACCCATAATCGGTTGTGGTTGAGGTCTTTAGCTCCTCGAATCTGCTCATACTCGGTTGATTCGCGGCCGGTTCCGAGACCAAGAAGGGTCTGAAATGCAGCAGCCCGTGTCTTCCGTCGATTATGCCTGAAAACAAATTCATCGAGGTATGCCTGGAGTTGGGCCTGGCTTACCCCGTGGTAGGTGCCGATGAGCCACTGTTGGAGGTTGTCAATGAAACCTGGTGCCGGCATTTGACGCATTGGCGACGCCTTTGCTTCACCAATGCATACGCTTTTTCGTGCCCGCATCGAGGACAACTTAACCCATCCGGCCAACGGCACGCCGTCAGATACTCCCGGCAAGCTTCCTCTGTCGCGAAGTCGGTCTGAAATTGGCGAAGCGTCTTGGGGAACGGTGGTCGAGCCACCCCTCATACACTACCCATGGGGCTTGCTGAAGCAACCGGATAATCAGAAGCTTGCTAGCTCCCGCATCGTCAGTAGTGGGAACGTAATGCAGTGACCCGAATTTCCCGCTGTGCTTGAGCACTCCGCTCGCCGTCCACAACATCTGGCAAGAAGTCGGCCGCTGTTGTAGAACGACACCAACGGAGTGTCTCCGGTTTTCGGGTGCGGGGATAGAGTTGCTCTGAGGTGTCGGCGCGGTGCACTCTTGCTGCACAGTTGTGCCCGAACAAGCCGTGTCTGGCCGAAAATAGCCGTTCCACTCCGACGTAAATTATTGAATCCGAACAACAGGCCCAGGGTGTTTCCGCCTTCCGCCGCTCTGGGTCGAATAGATCGAATCTCGATTCCTCGACGCAAGCACCGCGTATAATTCGCACGGTAAGCGAACGACTCTAGGCCGCTCGGGTCCGGGAAGGGGACTCCGGGCGGCCTTTTTCACTAACCATCGCCAAGACCCGATTTACCTCCCTGCCACAGGGCCAAACCGCCATGCCAACGCACCCACGGGCTTCTAAACGAGGTTACGCGGCATTGTGGAGCAACAAAAATCGGCGGTCAACATTTTCTTCTCGAGCCGCAGGAGTCGAGAGCGTAATTTAGATTCTGGTGTTAAGGAACGACCCCTTTCATATGCCTCTCCTATCTCACGCCGGATATGCCCAAGCGAGGGAAGCGTATTCCTACGTTGATGCTGACGTGACATTCGATGTCGTGCAGACAGGAACCCTGCCACATACGGGCACTTTCCGAGAGGTGTTCCCACGAATCGTCCCAAGCACTCATCCGACTGGCGTCAATCTTCGTAAGTTCGAGGAAACCTGCGAGACGGTGTTTCCGATGTCGCCACTGCGGAGGCTCACCTTAGAACGCCCCCAGACCGCCGCGAAAATATCAAATCCGTTACTTGTGCAATCGTCCACTGGAAAATGGCGTCGCAGCGTGGCAGGGCACCCATGAAGGTTGCAAACGTACGACGCCGTTGGACGCAACTGACCTACGGTCAGCTGATTAGCGCCTACCAGCACTGCTCATTGTCAAGCATACGCCAGCAGGGATTCCTCGAAGAAGGCGTTCTCACAAGTGTGCGCCGTTTGTTCGCCCGTCAGCCGGGGGTTTTGAGCGCGTAACAGAGATGTTTCGCCAATCCATCTATTGGCGTGGTCAGCTGTCGCTCGAAATGACGCCGGAGCAGGAAGAATTGCTGAGTCGCCGACTTCGTGACGCCGTAGCCTAGCAGCCAGATTTGGAGCGCCTCAAAGACTTGCTGTTGCGATTTGGAGGGGAGTTTCTTGTTGCACCGCCGAAACCCGACCCGGACATGCCGATGCTTTTAGAGCGGGGCGTCCTGACCTCTGGCCCGACCCAGCTAAACAGCTAAACATCATGCGATCCAGTTCGTGCCATCAAAACGTAGCTTCCGTCTGGACCAAACGAGGGTTTGGAATCGTCGGCATCGCCACAGGTTATGCCCTCAGCGCGGACGGGCTATGGCGACAACACTGGTGGAGAATTTTGCTGCGATGGTGTTCTCGAAACCACCGAAACAAGGCTGAAGTGCTTCGGCATCGTGCTTCAAGGCAAAAGAGCGGACTTCTTTGCGGAAAGCAATTCCGTCTAGCTAGCTGACGCTGACAGGGACACGGTCAAGCGCATGCCTCATGAAACATCATCCCCATATTTCCATATTTCGCCTTAACCTCTTCACCGGAGAGTCATTTCAACGCTGGAGGACCTGCTCCCTGCATTTGGCTCTGAGGATACGTCTGCTCCCGGTGGCGCCCGTCGTCGGGGTCTTGGAAGAGAGTTTCCCGCCCGCCCGATTGCTTGCTGGTCGTGATCTTACGCAAATGGTGCGAAGTCAACCATTCAGTCCCGAGCACATCCTGAATTTTTCGCCATCGTTCCGACGTCACGCGCTTTCCGCCTTGGCCATTTCGTGATGCAGCCAGAGTCGGGCCGTGGCCCAGTACTTTTTCACCGTGGTGGGCGATAGATTCACCGCCAGCGCCGTTTCCTCAATGGAAAGGCCGCCGAAAAACCTCAACTCGACGATACGACTCTGCTGCTCGTTGAGTTTTGCCAGTTCGTTCAGCGCATCGTCGAGAGCGACCATATCTACGCTCCGCGCCTTAAAGGCAAGGGCCTCGTCTAGTTCCAGCCGGAACCCACCATCCCGCCGGGCGGCACGGCGCCCGCGCGCGTAATCGACCAGAATCTGCCGCATCAATTGCGCACAGATGGCCAAAAAATGCTCCCGGTTCTGGAACTGAGCCCCGCCTTGCTTCTCCAGTCGAACGTAAGCTTCGTGCACCAGGGCGGTGCTTTGCAGGGTGTGGCCGGGACGTTCCTTATTCAGGTAACGATGGGCGATGCGGCGCAGCTCGTCGTATACCAGAGGCACCGCCGCGCGCAATGCCTCGTCGTCCCCGGCGTGCCAGCTCGTCAGTAATTCGCTAACCGTTTTAGGCGAAAGTTGAGACAAACCACCCCCAAAGCCGACGACCCCACAACCTGGCTAGTAACCTTAGCCTCACCCGATCACCGATGTCAACCGATTGAAAACACAGTAACGTCCGCAGACAACTACGCGCTTGCTGGCGCTTTGCTGCCGGATTGCAACATTTTTTTATTCTCTCGCGACCAATCCTCCGGAAAATTCCGCTTTAGGTAATGACGAGGCCTTAACTGCTTGTTCCTAGCGTCTTCCCCAGGAGTTGAGGACGGGTCAAAACAATCAACCATCGGCACGAGCTGCCGAAAAAGGAAAATTACCATGAAACACAAAGCGACAACGTTCTTCCTGGGACTCTGCCTCGCCATTTTGGCCGTCGCAGCCAGTCCTGCTTCCGCACAGAGCACACGGTCTGTGCCTGCGTTCGAATCTTTCCACGTCTGGTCGCCCAGCACAAAGGCGTCGGCTGCATTGGCTTGCCTCAACGAAAGTAAGGGAGCCGTGATAAACAACTGCAAGTACCAACTCATAGTCGCGTTTGACTTGCCCATTGATAACCAGGGGGTCGTACACACTGTCAAGGCGCAGAACTATGTAAATAGCACAGGAACGGTTGGGGCCACTTGCACTGCCTGGACCTATGATGGTGACGGTCACGACGCAGAGGGGACGTCCTCTACCTTTAATCCCAACGGGGCTCAAACTCTGCCCTTCACGGCGGTGCCGATCCCTGACACCACCAACACCATCACGCTGTTCTGCGCACTCCCGGTCGGGGAGGGCATCGCCGCCCTGACCTGGAACCCGTAGTAAGGATGAAACGAGCGGGTCATTAGGTTTCGGCCCGTTTCACATGGCGAAGCCATTCCTTAAAAATCGCAGGGAACAGGGCGAGAACCGGCGCCCTGCCCCTGCGGTTTCATACGACTAGTCAGACGACAATTGTTCACAAGCTTCAGAGCTGCATCGGCATCAGTACGTGCCTGTTCCCGGTTGCCCGACTCCACCTCACGCAGAGCCGCTTCGGCTTGATATGCTGCGGCACTCGGCGGAATCCATCGCCTTCTCGGTCAGTTCGTTGGCGTTCTTCAGATTGCCCCCGACTCTGGGCGGATAACGGGCTACTCGGATTGCGACCTGAAAGCTGTTGGAATGATTGTCTGACAAGGAGGAAATTGATTGGATTGTCACTCAATTCAAGGCCACCGGCCAGCACCCGCTGTGCCAAACTCCTCCCGGAGGCTCGCCGCTCCCTTCCCGGTTTCCGACTCCAAATCCGGAGTGGATCTTTGAATCGCGGGTCATCGGCTACTCCAATTCCATCGTTCAACAGCAATTCCAGATGAATGCCAACCCCGTGAGCGGGTTAGTATCTGGCCTAATTTACGGGAACAACCAGATTTCGTGCGGCAATATCCAGACCACGGAATGGATCGTCACGCAGTCTTAAGGCCAGCGGCCGACCGAGCGAAGTATCGGAGAAAACACGGATTGCGTGCCAGCTGCGTGAACGATATTGGCCGCGAAAGCAGCTGGACCTCCCCGAACATGGCCAAATATCACCGAGACGGCCAACACTAGATGCGTTGCCAGGTCGAATGTGGACACTTGAAATAAGCGGCGACGCACAGCGATGTCTCCCGATTCCCACAATTACTCCTCAAACTCCGGACGGATACTTAGAATTGGGATAAAGTAGCTGGGCATAGGATCGGCGCGGACAGTTTACCTTGAGTCCTTGAGTATGGGACATGTGCTCGACGATCACTGCCGGGCTCCGTTTTCATCCGTCTCTAAGTTTAGAGACGGAAATCAGTCAAGGGGGGGGTCTTTCGGGCCAGCGCTGCCCTTCGGGGGTCTAGCCACTGCAGATTCAGGCGCCGTAGTAGCCATCGGTTCTGATCGGCTGACGCTTCACGTGTACTCGTTGGTCAGATCCAGCTAGTGGTTGGGATCGGGCTGGGCTTGATCCCCCTGTTTTTGCGCGCGCAGTTGCCGGGCGATGTCACCGAGCGATGTTCCTTGCGGAGCTTGCGTGACGGCCTGTCCTCCGTCCGCAGCCTCCTGTTTCACCTGCGTCTCAGCCCGGTCCGCTGCCGCCTGTTGATCGGTCAGATCCTTCGCCGCAGTCGTATCCGGAGGCGGAGCCGGCACATCGGAAGCCGTTACGCCCGTATCCGGAGCCTTCGGCAATCCGCCCGTGCCCTGCTTCTCCGCCAGCGTTTTCATGCCGTCGTCCAGTTGTTCGTCGAAGTGGTTCCGCATCTCTTGCAACGCTTCCACGGAAACTACTACCTGTTTGTCGATGGCGCAGTCCTTCTTCTTGGTGGCTGCGACCCTCGCCGTGACATTCTGGTCGGCATCCGGAGTGTTTGTCAGCCGCATGAGAATGTCGCCTGCGGTCAGTTCACATTCCTGGCCATCGGAGGTAACCGTCATTTCGCTGGACACAACAAATGTCCGTCGCGCAGGATCAAGTGCCGGCGGCACGTCACTGCTCGCGGGTGCGGGAGACTGCGCCAGTGCATCCGGTGAATCGTTGCTCTGGCTGCCAGAGGACTGCTGCTGTTCCGCTGCCAGTTGCGCGTTCACCTCTTCCGCGATCGCTTCCTTGACCTCCGGAGTCAGCGTCGCGGGACCGGGGTTGGCGTAGTCCGCCTGCCCTTGGTCGTACCCTGCCGCATCGGCGTTGGCTTCGGCGCGAGCTGCATAGGCAGCTTGCAGATCGGCTGCAATCAGATAATCCGTAAGCCAGAACGCGGCCGACGAATAGACTGGGTACGGCGTGAAGTATCCCCCATAGAAACGGAACCACGGCGACCCAGCCCAGCCCCAGCCACCAACCCCAGTACTCCAGTTCACCGGCGCACCCCACGGGCGATAGGCCCAACCGTAAAAGGCCGAGTGGTACCAGTGGCTGGGATAGTAGCCATAATAGTGGCGGCCGCCGTAGTCGTAGCCACGATAGATCCCCACCCGGTAGGCCCTGCCGTCATAGTAGGTACGCGAATAATAGGAGCGCCCGCCACGGTTGACGTAGGCACGCTGCACATAGCCGCGACCTCCGCCGGTGGTCACGATCCGCTCACCATTGCGTTCGCTCACAATCATGCGCCCGCCGCGGAGATCGTGTTGGATCTGCATGCCATCCCGATTGATGAACCGGTTGTTGCTGTTCGGTCGAGGGCTCACCGACGCGCTTTTCAGAGATGCCGGGGGGGACGCTGGATGGCCCGTACCACGGCGATATTCCGAGATGTCTCCGATATGATCAACGACAGGGTCTGGAACTCGTTTGCCAGGAAGATCGCTTTCGGGGTGGCCCGCACGAGCACTCGCGCTACCCCGCGGGCTGCCTGCGGGATGCGTTTCTCTGGGCTTGCTTAGGCGAATGGGGGCAGGAATTACGTGAGTGGGAGTAGGGGCATGAACAGGAGCCTTCGCGGTATTGGAGTTATTGCTGGGTTGGACCGGCTTACTGGCATGGCCAGCCGGCGCCTTCGATTCCACCACGTGTTGTCCCCACGCAAACGTAGAAATCGCTATCGACGCCAAAAGGAAAATCGAGTTCTTCATGACGTTGCCGCTGCCGGTACGTTGATTCATCACAGCCTCCGGATTCCTCAAACTTCACGTCCGATTGAACGACCAGGAACCAGCACCGGTGGGCGCGACTGAGAGCCGCAGCTTAACGGTACTCTTAAGTTCCAGCCATCCAGATTGCATTCGGTCCCCCGCATAAAACCGAGGCCAACCCTAAGGGTATAGAACGAACAGTGGACGCTAAAGGTCACGCTGGTAACCTGGAGTTGGCTCCATCACTGGTCTGTGATCGTGGCATCGTGAGTAGCGTCTATCCGTTTCCTACAGCACAGCCTCAAGGTTTAACGATAGACATCATGCAACAGGACGGTTCCAGCGGGTCGCCGATTTTCCGTATCGCTGATGGGAGTGTGATAGGCGTGATGAGCAGTGGCGTGATCGAACGGAAGGTGGCGCAATCAGAGCAAGCGAGTCTAGTCTACACCGTGGACACGAACGGTTATCGTTCGGCAGCAGTTCACGATGAACGCCAATCGAGTGACCAGTGACCGGCCTGGTGTCAGGACTCGTCTACGGAAATAACCAAATTTCCTGCGGCAACATTCAGAGTACCGAGTGGATCGTCACCCAGTACAAGAGCTATGGTCAGTAAAGCGAGATGCGGCAGAATGCGCGGACCGCGTATGTCCAACTCCGTGACCGGATGTCGGCCTGATTCCCCGAAGATGGCCGAATATCACCGAAGACGGCCAACACAGATGTTGGCACCCTTCGATCAACCTTGGCCCTCTTCGCATCCAGGGTCCGTTGCCTGGTTCGCCGTCCGTGAAGATTGCCAAACTTGGCACAGTCTGTTCTGCCTCTCTAAATTTAGCGAGGGCGTGACGTGCGGCTGATAAAACTCTTGATGTCCCGAGCACTGTCCCGAAACTGCCGAATGAGGTCACATTGGGTGAGATTTCGTTACTGGATGCGACTGTAAGTGATAGGGATCGTGAGTGTTGCTTCGGTGGAGACAATTGCTAAACCGTTATACGGGCTAACACCTGTATCGAGGGTTCGAATCCCTCCCTCTCCGCCAGTTCTTGCAATCCCAATCACCTCGTCAACCTCGGTAGTCTTGAGGTAGTAGGTTGCCGTGGTGCTCACGTTCGCATGTCTGAGGATTTGCTGAATCAAGATATCCCGAACACCGAGGCGGTACAGGTTGCTTCCCAGTCCACGCCGTGCCGTGGTCCGCGATAGTTCCGGGAACCTGTTTGGGACCACAATGTTAGGGTGGCACCTATGGAGCTGGAGCTGTCTTCGAACTCACCCCTTGACGGCAGCAAGAAAAAACCAGTCATCATCGTCCCATGAAGAGGATTGGGACAAGGAGGTGCACATGAAGGTTCCAGCGATCGTCATAAGCTTCATCTTTTTTTTGCGTTGTCGAGGGAATTGCGGGTACGCCTCACCAGTTTCAGACCGGAAAGTTGCTCGATGTGGGCAGCGACGAGCGTGCAGTAGAGGGAACCACGATCCTACACGCTGTTTATCAAGTGCAACTCGGTGATCTTATCTACTTTGCACGCGGAGAAAGAGTCCGCAGGCGTTCCGGTGATCCGGCCCACGGTTTGGTCGCAGGCGATCCAGTACAATTCGCAAACGAGGGAGACGATCCGATCGCCGCAGCAGCTCCTGGACAGCCGTCGCCACTACGTCGATCAGATGGAGCCGCAACTTCCCAGGGTGTTCGGACTTAAACTTGCCTTTGAGCAGATGGCTAGCTATTGATCATCATCGCTTTTGCACTTCGACAAATATTCCGTAGATGGAGTGTTCAGTGAATGTGCCCGTCTCAGGGACGGGGTTTCCTCCGACTACTGGAAGGGAATCAAACACCACGAAGAGCTTACCCGTTTCCAACTCAATCACATCGGTGTAGCAGCTACTACTACCCTTGAAAATTGGTGTGATGGCAGCCCATTTCTTTCCTTCATTCTGGCTAAACATAATTGTTACTGGACCAGGGCGGCCAAACGTGCAGACCAACAATCCGTTACTCATCAGTCTTAAATGGGGGGCTACTCCTTTGAGGCCAGTTGATACTGGCGGAGACCACGTCTTACCGTCGTCCAACGACCAGGTTTCACCCATGTACTCACCGGTCCGAAAAATACTGTACAGCCGGTTTTCTGACAGTCGAACCAAACCCGCCTCACCTGGCCCACCATCGCCCATCCAAGGCGGCTTCTTTTGAGGTTGTTCCACGGCAATGATCGCATCCTCATTCCATGTATGGCCGTGATCAAAAGAACGAAGCAGAACCAGGCGGCTTTGATTGCTTTCCGTAGTGTAGGACAGCGTGGTCAGCCATTCTCCGCCTGGACCCCCAATAATTGCTCCAAAAGGTTGGGGAGAAGGAACTGTTCCAAGTTGAGACGCATCCTGAGTCTTAATGGCGTAAAGCTCCACTGGCTCGAATTCTGCGGGTTCAGAAAGATGAATCCTGGCGTCTCTGATTTGATGGACGTCCATTCCCCCTTGTGAAAATTTTGTCAGGGTGACGTGAAAATCCGTTTTTTGGTTGGGAGGAAATGGTTCTAATGATAGGTAACCAGCCCCTAGCGCCCAGATTCCGCCATCGAGAGGCACTTGACTATAAGCCTCATCTATATTTGCACCCGCTCCCATCGGATAACGTCGACTCCATGTCTTTCCTCCATCCCTCGAAATGCAATACGCCGAAAATTCACCTTCAGGATTCGTCTCGTCCGGGCTCGTGCGCATTGTGGTAAGTATTTCGCCAGTTGAAAACTGATGCACGGTTGGAAACCAGCAATAGTTGTACGAAGCTGTGATTTTTACGGTCTTCCCAACACGAACAACAAAGTGATCCAGTTCGTCCGTCTTTGCGAAATGCGAAACAAAAATCAAAATCAGGATGAGTGCGAATCCGCAAAATAACACGGAATATCGTGGCGAGCGTTGTCCTCGTTGCGCCCGAAACACTGGCTGACAACCTCCTTTGTCGCGCCCTGATTCTCAACCTCGTCGCCGGATATCCAAGCCTTGACTAGCGCGAGGTCATCAATGGCCGCTCTCTGAGCGTCTCTGCGGTTTTCGCGCCTGGTCCCGAATAACCGGAAACATTGCAAAGAATACACCGGTTACAGGGGGATCGACATCCTGCGAGATTTTCAGATCATGCCAATTCCTTGCGTATTATGAACGATGAGGATATGAAAGTCTATCAACAATACTGTGCTAGAGCAGGACAGATCGGCCGTGTTTTGCAGAAAACTGCGCCGCTGCTTTAGGATGGCGGGCAATCACGATGGATCTAATCACTCACGCAATTGCGGGCACGTTGATCAGTAAGGCCGCTTTCGGCGGCGCGGACTTGTTTCCCGTGAGGGAGTTGAACAATCAGCGAATTACGACATGGGCGCTGATGATCGGTGCGATCTTTCCCAATTTAGGCGTGTTGCGTGACCTGTTTTCATGTCATGAACTGTTGCTAATCAGCTGGCATCGCAGCATCACGCATTCGCTGCTTTATCTTCCCGTTTGGGCTCTCGCTCTCGCGGCTTTAACCCGAGCCATCGCGCGCTCGCGAGAGTGGGAAACGCCGAAATTTCATAAGCTAACGGGTCTCTATGCGGTGGGGATTTTTAGTCACATCTTTCTCGATCTATTGACCGTCTTTGGCGCGATGCTCTGGTCGCCGTTAGAGTGGTCTCGCATTGCGTGGGACATCATTTTTATAGTCGACTTCACATTGATCGGAATTTTGTTGATACCGCAATTCTTGGCGTGGGCGTACGCCGATCCGGAACGGGTTCCGGGCCGAGCCGTTCTCTTGTGTATCATCTTTGCACCTGCCCCACTGATTGCATCCCGAATCGCACAAGCATTATTCGGCGTCTGGATTTCCGGTTTGGCCGTTCTGTTCTCGGCCGCCTTGCTCGCCTTTGTCTTTCTTCTTCCTGCGGTTCACAACTGGGGATTGCGTGTGCCGTTCGCGGCCTGGAGTCGTGTCGGACTATCTCTGGCCGCCGCCTACATCCTTGTTGTAACCTATGCGCACCACGTGGCATTGGACCGCGTGAAAGAGTTCGCCGCGCACAGGGGGGTGGACTTCCAGATCTCTGCCGCCCTTCCGACTTCCCCATTTCCACAATCCCTCTGGCACTGGGATGGACTTGTGCGCGGTCCGCACGGCGTCTATGAAACACAGATGGGTTTACGTGATGGCCTGCGACTTAGCGCGGATCCAGAGAACGACCCGACCAGTGAACGTACATATTACATCGACGCCGCGTCGAATCAATTTATAGAACAAGCCCGGAAACTTGGCGAGGTGCAGGAAGTATTGCGATACGCTCGATTTCCCGTCACGCGTTTTCACATGGAGGGCCACCAAGCTGTCGTTGAGATTGCGGATTTGCAGTTCGCGGCGATGCGTCGCAAACTCCCAGCTTCGTTTGCCTACCGGGTGTACTTCTCTGAATCAGGTCAGATGCTCTCTCAAGGGTGGTCGCTAAGGTAGACCCTCTCGGTTCATTCCTTGAGCTTGGACTCCACAGCCCACGATACTCGAATCATGAACGTTTGTGGGCGCCTTTCGGTGACCCAGCCGCCAAAAACTGTACCACCTACAATTTGAGTTCTCCGGAGCCAGGAGGACGTGGCTTGAACTGTCGCATACTGCGCCGTCTCTCCGGCCTGATCTACGGAAACAACCAAATATCGTGCCGCAATATCCAGTCGACGGAATGGATCGTCACGCAGTTCTAAGCCCAGCGGCCGACCGAGCGACGTATCGGAGAAAACACGGATTGCTTGCCAGTTGCGTGAACGATATTGGCCTCGAAAGCAGCTGGACCTCTCCGAATATGGCCCAATATCGACGAAGACGGCCAACACAAAACACAAGATGTTGGAACCCCTCGATCAACCCTGGCCCTCTTCGAATCCAGGATCCGATTGCCTGGTTCGCCGTTGTGAGTGGCCCTTCCCCACTCCAAATATCGCAAACCAGGTTGTTCACATAAAGGTCGATAATCACGTCCATGGGCTTCGTTACACGAAACACGCGTGGATGAGAGAGACGCGAACCTGGCGTAATCCCGGAGCTAGATGAGACCGACACGGTCACCTTCCAGGCGCCTAGCGGAAGATCAGCTTCGTAATGCCCCGTGCCAGCGGTTGGCGGGATATCGCATTTTGACTCATTGACCCGAGACGGGCTTCACGCAAGAGCCGCAGACTTTCGCTTGCGCTGTTCTCAAGGGCTTCCCGCAGCACCGACATGAAGGCCCATAATCTGAAAGACGCCGTAGTTCCCAAGCGTCTCGACCGGCGCCGTCTTTCTTGTTAAGCTTGATGACGCACATCAAGGGTGCGCCCCATCCGCGGAAAGGGATCATCCCACCTTTTGCAATTCGGTTTTTGCACAATCACTTACTTCTTGCCCGCTGAAGCGGATCACGGGCGCTAAAGAAGGAGTGATCCATGTCCACACGCGAACTTCCAGCGCATCCCAACCTCGAACATTTGAAGAAACAGGCCAGCACGCTGCTGCGGCAGGGCCTGGCGAACAATGCTGGAGCAACTACGCGTTTTGCAGCCTTCGGCATCACCTCTGAAGAACCGAAGCTCGCCGATGCCCTCCACGTGATCGCCCGCGAGTACGGGTTTGACACCTGGCCCGTGCTCAAGCTACACGTTCAGGCCGCCTCTGAGGATCCAGTTGAAGCGCTTACCGCCGCCGCAAAGGCCAACAGCGCTTCGCTGGTCCGCCAGGTCCTAACGCGTCATCCATCCTTGAAATCACGAATCAATGAACCGCTGCCCAATTATGGATTCGACGCGCCAGCCCTGATCGCTGCCGTCATCCACAATAACCGGGAGATGATCGACATTCTCCTCGATGCCGGGGCCAACATCAACGAACGCACTCGCTGGTGGGCCGGAAGCTTCGGTGTTCTTGATTCGGCGAACACCGAATTAGCCCCGTATCTTATCTCGCGCGGTGCCACCCTCGACATTCACGCGGCAGCGCGCCTCGGAATGATCGACCGGGTCCGCAAGCTGCTTGCGGGCAATCCGCAACTTGTGCACGCAAGAGGCGGCGACGGCCAGTTTCCGCTGCACTTCGCGTCCACGGTTGACATTGCTGCCCTCCTCCTCGACGCCGGAGCCGAGATCAATGCTCGAGACATCGATCATGAGTCCACAGCCCTGCAGTACATGGTTTCGATACGACCGTATCGTCATGATGTCGCCAAGTATCTGGTCTCCTGTGGCGCGCAGACGGATATTTTCGCGGCTTCCGCTCTCGGCGATCTGGCCATGGTCGAACGCATCGTCAATGACGATCCGGAGACCGTCCGCGGGCTCGTCAACGAACGCCACTTCCCGAAACGCGATCCGCGCTCTGGAGGCAGCATCTACTTCTTCGGTTTCGGAATCACCAGGTCGCCGCACATGATCGCTCATCAGTTTGGTCACAATGCGATCTTCGACCTTCTCATGCAGCGCAGCGCTCCCTGGCTTCGTCTCGTTCAGGCCGTTGAGGTCGGCGACGAGACCCGGGCACAGCGAATTCTCCAGCAACAACCGGCGCTCTTTGCCCGTCTCAGCGGCAACGCTGCTCGTCGCATCGTCGGAGTAGCCGTACGAAATAACACGCGAGCCCTGGAACTCCTGCTCGGGTATGGCTGGCCGGCAAACGCCACACTTGAGAATAATCAAACCGCCTTGCACTACGCTGCATGGCACGGCAACCTTGCCATGGTTCGGGCGTTGCTGAACCGTAACGCTCCCCTAAATGTACTTGAAAACCAGCACGGAGGCAGTCCGCTTGCCTGGGCCCTCCATGGTTCTTTGCATAGTTGGGAGCGAGACAAAGGCGACTACACAGGGGTTACGAGGGCGCTGCTTGATGCCGGCGCGGACATTCCGAGGCCGGATCGTCCGCTTGAAGCTGCCGAGGATGTGCTCGAGGTCATTCGGCAACATACTTCTTGACTGTAACGGCGGGGCGACGGGTGCATTCTAGAACCGGTCTCATAAATGTTGCTGCCTTGTAAAATAGCCGCATGACGGAACCGGACCTGCGTCGAGCATCCCGGCTTATCCTCCTTGATGGTCCGCGGCGAGTGTTGCTGTTTCGACCCGCAGGAACAAATTGAGAAACCTTCTGGGCACCCCCCAGGGCGGTGGCCTGGAAAGCGGCGAGACATTTGAACAAGCAGCTTGGCGCGAGGCCGGCGAAGAGCTGGAGTTTGTCGCAACATCCAGAGCACGGAATGGATCGTCACCCGGTACAAGGTACAAGAGCAGTGGTCAGCAAACTGGTGTGCCGCTTAACGCACGGACCGCATATGCCAGCTGCGTGACCGATATTGGCCTGGAAAGCAGGTGCACCTTCCCCGAAGATGGCCAAATATCACCGAAGACGGCCAACACAGATGTTGGCACCCTTCGATCAACCCTGGCCCTCTTCGCATCTAAGGTCCTTATGCACGGGCCTCACGTCCCGCATCCGCATCGATCCTATGCGGCCTGACAACCACTGCTTCCAGACCTGTCGATAGTTCTTACTCGTGCTCTGCGTTAGGTTTTCGCCAGCCCATGGCATATAGCGGGTGGGATAGCATTTTCGGTAGGCACAGGTTGCCATGCGGAGGATTGCCCATCGTGAGACTCACGAACGAACAGATCTACTGCTATAAAGACTGAGGGCAACGTTCGTCGGCGGGAAGGTATCGGAAGCGCAGTAGCCACTCCGACGAAACCTCCCCGCCCTACGGACATTTCCAACTGTGAGCCTACTGCGTGACTACGAGACCATCTTCGTATTGGTAGTCAGCATTCGGCGATGCAAACGGGGAACCTGACAACGGAGTTAGGGTTCCGTTGGACTGATTCACCGAGAATCCCAGAATCGCGCCCGGCCCCACTCCGCAGACCCCATTGCCGGTCGTGTTGCCGATGGCGTATACGAACTTTCCAGAGGGATCGGCTCGAACGATGTCGCCGCAATTCGTGCCAGTCCTCTCCGCCGTGTCCTGCGCGGTCAGAGTAGCGAGATCCGAGCTCGGTAGCTCGCCGGGAAATTCCTCATACAAGTACCACCAGCGATTGAGCGGATCGACGGCGACGGCTTGCAGGCCGAACGGCTCCTGCTGGTCGGGAACTGGATCGAGGACCGGCGAGCCCGGAGCGTTGGTGAGAGCTCCGTTCGAGCCGACATTGAAGACGGCGACCGCGCCATTGCAATTAATTTCCGGCACCACCAGATGCTGGCCACTCTGGGCGAAAGCCACGTCGTATGCTCCACTGGCGCAGCCCGTCTGATCCTTCGGCAGTGCAAACGGCTGACCCGCCATGAGCGTCAAGGCACCCGTACTCTTATTTATGTCGTAGGCCTCGACATACGCCGGACTGTAAACCGGGATGTACAGGTGGCTGCCCGTCGTGTCGATGACCACCTGCGTCGGCCAGTACTTGGATGCGAAAGGCGACCCCGAAACTGCGGTGAGCGATCCGTTACTCTTCACCTTGAATGCGTAAATATAGTTCGTCTGGTTATTACTGCCGCTCGTGGTGGTGACGTAGACAAAGTCTCCCGAGGGATGGACGACCACTGCAGTTGGATACCCGGAGAATATAGCCGGAGAGCCCGGAACCGCCTGCAGACTGCCGTTATCGCGGTTGATGAAGTATGCGGCAAGCGCTTGCCCACTTTTTGTGCTACTGCTGACGTAGAGTCGGAATCCCCCCCGGTCGGAGGCGATTCGCGCAGGACCCGCAGGCGTGGCGATGGAGCCCTCCGTCGTGGCTGTTAGCTCCCCGGTCGAAGCATCCACCAGGTACTCGTAAACCTTGTTGCCGGCGTTGTCCGACGAATACACGAATTTCGGGGGAGGCAGAGTGTTTCCCGAGACCGTGATGGTCACCGGAGTTTTGCCTACGCCACCGCAGTTATCCCAGGCTTGTACGACGGTGTTGTAGGTACCGGCAGCGAGGCTGAGGTCCACGTTCAGCGAATCGGAATCGGTCGTGTAAGCGCCGACTCCGGGAGCGGTATAAATTCTCATGGCAGCGATTCCCGAAGCACAATCAGGGCTGCTGGCCGATGCAACGAAGTTCACAGGAGATCTGTCTTGCGAGCCATTGGCCGGCGACGTAACGCTAACCACCGGCGTGGTGGCGAAGGCCGTCAGGCTTAAAGTAGGTAAGCCGGAAACAAGTAGAAGGGGAAGCAGGAGCCGAGGGCACTTCATGAAAAACCTCGCAACCCGGCATTTGCCGCCAGGAAGTAGGGTCAATATGGAGCACCGCTTTCTACCAAACCATCAGGTCGATCCCTAAGAAATCGCGCTAGCATTCCCTAAGGAGGCTGAGACGTCGGAGCGGGCAGGGCCCCAACTTTTGGAAATCCAAGACCGCCCTACGAGTCCTTTTGCGTTATCGACGACTACAACCAGATTTTGCGCGCTCAATCGTGGCAATTTCGTGTTTATCCGTTTGTCCTCAACTACTTCAGCTCCGAGCTTCGCTGTCCATTTCGTCCAGTCACCCAGTACAAGAGCTCCGTCCAGCAGAGCGAGGTATCGCAGGAAACACGGAGTGCATTTGCCATCTGACCAATATTGGCCTGGCAGGCAGATGGGCCTTCTCGAAGATGGCCAAATATCACCGAAGAGTGCCAACTCTAGATGTTGGCACTCTTCAAGCCCCGCCCTCCTCGCATTCAAGGCCCGTTGCCTGAGTTGCCTTCCCTCCAGAGTGCCAAAGGGCGAAAACGTCAGCTCGACAGCGAGGCTAAGCGCCTTGTACAAGCCGGGCGCGAATCCCCTGGTCGTTTTCCTGGTCGGCGCCTCGACGGGGGACATGTATGACAAGTACGGGAACGGAACAGAGTGGGTCTGGCAAAAACAAGGCAAGTGAGGCCAAGGTAAGTTGCCAGCTCCAATCTCTCGAGCTGAGCCGAACTGCGGTCAGAACAGCAGCGGGTGGTTTCGTGAATTCCATCCGCTGTTGTTTTCGTGGTGGGAAGCCGTTATTCAGAGTCGGAGACGTTCCTCCGCCGCGCCCCACGTCGTTCGTTGGCTCAATCGAAATCTCGTGCTTTGCCGTGACTACCGCGGTGGGTGAAAATTTCTGAACGGGCACGGTCTCAGGTGCCGAGAATAAATTAGCTCGTTGGCGTCCCCGACGAGACCACTTTGAGACCGTGGAGCGCGTACGGCGGGTCGTTTACGATTCATCACGGCGAGCCGCTATCGCGGACAGGGAAGGCGCCGGCCATTGAACTTGCCATCACACCTTTGCCGGGAGAACACCCTTCCTCCTTCGGGAGGAAGGGCATTTCACAAGACTAATGAACGTGCGCGCGGATGCTTACTTCGTGCTACTTAGCTTTGCCAGTTCCTTGACGCTTGCCGTGTCACTGTAGATACCGGCATTCACGATATAGGACGTTCCTTTAGGGGCCAGGTGATAAGTGATCTTGCGGGACGGCTCAGTCGCGCCGGGCTTCGGCCACCAATATTCGCCCCAGACGCCAGAAGGCGAATCTTCAACCATCTTGCAGTAAGCTGCTGAGTCCGGGTAAATGCTTTTCCCCGTTTTTGCGTCCTTAACGGACGAGAGGTCTTGGCCTATCATCTCCGGCTTTATCGGGTGAGCCGCCATGATCTTTTTACCGCAGTCCTGGATGAAGATATAGGTGTCCTTCCACACCCATGGACCGCTCTTCTGGTTAAACTGCGCCAAGTCACCGGTCTTCGATAGGGCGCTGGCTGCTTCCCTTACCTTGGCGATCACTTCCTGGGCAGTTGCGTGGTCCTGCCCAACGGCGAGAGTGCACAGGGCAACGCCGAGGAGAGCCACTGTTACACTAGCGAAAATCTTGCTGCTCTTCATGCGAATCTCCTTTTTGAGGTCAAGAACGGCACCCAGTCTACACAAATCGCGCCCGTTTGCAACCTTGCGAAATGAGTCGGCCAACGGCATTTCAAGTCAATTAGAAAAGGTCCGTTTCCTGGTTTGCCTGCCGTGAAAGAGCGCCGAATTTGGCGCAATCCAATATTCCCACTCTAAATCTATAGTTGGCTTAGGCCGGCGGCGCTCTTGAAACTCTTGGTGTCCCAAGCAGTGTCTCGAAACCGCCGGATGAGCGAATAGCGAGTGAGGTTACCTTAGGTGAGATTTGATACTGGAGTGCGACTCTAAGTGATTGGAGTTACCTCACGTAGCGTCAGGCCGGGCAATTCGTAATCGGCAGGTCATCGGTTCAAGTCCGATCGTCGGCTCGAACATAACCCCAATCCTATATTCTGTTTATCGATCCCAGCAGGCTGCTCAGATGTCCCGAGGGTATTAGGAAGCGCACCGTGGAAAGGAAGCCTTCAGTGCACGCATCAACCTATGAAGCGAGTGCCGTGGCCCTACTGGACGTCTGCGTGGGCGCTCGCTATTGCGCAAGACTGATCCGCAAGGAAACTTGTCCCCGAATCGCGACCTGGATGATCTTTGAGATCGGCGTTGTCATGAGTCTCGCTGCATACTTCGCCTCGTACGACCACAGCCTCATGAAAGCCGCGCTTAACGTGGCGGACGGCGTCGTGGTTACCGTCATTCTTGGGGCGCTTCTTATCGAACAGCGAGGTGGAAAGATCCGCTTCACCAGGAATGAGCAACTGTGTCTGCTGATTTCCTGCATCACCGTGGCAGCTTGGACGATAACGAAGACTGCATGGATCGGCTTCCTCGGCTTCCAAGTGGTCATGTCGGTGGCCTATGTCCCCACGATTGAAAGCGTATGGCAATGGAGGTCCGGCCGTTCGCCCGAACCGATCGAAACTTGGAGCGTCAACGCTGTCGCCGCGCTTATGGGGGTGGTCATCGACGTCACCGGCAGACATGATTACGTAGCCATGCTCTACCCTTTGCGGGCTTTGATCCTTTGTATGATCATCGTGCTGCTTGTGGTGCGATGGGAGCAGAAGAGCAAAACGAATTAGATCCTGGGCAAATAGGTCCAACGCTGTGGTTACCAGGGAAACGCACATCCCATGAGTGACGATCACTTCCAACAAGACGACTGCGGGCCTGGCGAATGGCTGCAAATAGATTCAAGACAGTTTGAAAGTTAAAACCGTACAACTGCAA
This sequence comes from Terriglobales bacterium, assembly GCA_049520935.1. GTDB lineage: Bacteria > Acidobacteriota > Terriglobia > Terriglobales > Acidobacteriaceae > Acidiflorens. Next base: position 31,659 of record JBEKPJ010000021.1, read on the forward strand.
CATGGTCCGTAATTTCATCGCTCACTCCGCTCGACGTGCACCTGTTTTCGTGATTCTTCTGATTATGAGTTGGCCTGCGTTCGCTCAAGGGACCGCCAAGGTTCAGTTCAGCACGGTGTTGCTGACCCGGGAGCAGGCCGGTTGGCGGGTCGCGATATCCGACCCCGCAAGCAGTAGATATGGCCTGATGTCCGGAGATCTCTTGGTATGGGTGGATGGCAACGACGCTTCCACCCTTGGTCCCCTGGCTATGACGGCGTTCATGAATAACGCACTTCTCAGAGCATTTCCAGTCACTATCGTCAGGGGTGACCAGCGCACGGAGCTGATCCTGTACCGGTCCGAGGGAAAAGTTCCAGCAACGGAGAAGTTGACGAAGAAGAGTTCGGTGGCTACGGGCGCCGAAGCGCCCGATTTCAGCCTTCCATCGTTACAGGGAGGGAAGAGTATCAGTTTGAAAGACTACCGTGGCAAATGGGTGCTTCTGAATTTTTGGGCAACCTGGTGCGCGCCCTGTCAAGCGGAGTCGCCGATTCTGAGCAGGTTGGCTCGGGCATATCCTCAGCAGCTTCAGGTTCTCGCGGTGGCGATGCAGGTTGAACACAAGGATCTCGTGGAGTTCGCCGATCACAAGAAAACGGCATACACCATTCTTGAGTCGAGCGATTTAAAGAGCGCGATCGCACTCTCCTACGGAGTCAACAATGGCATGGGATCGTCTACGTTGCCAATCAATGTTCTGATTCGTCCAGATGGAACGGTGGCTTATGTTCAAGGCGGCTACGAAACGCCTTCTCCCCTGGAAAAACAGGTCAGCGACGCGCTATCGCAGGGTAGGAAATCAACGTCCAAATAGAAAGTCTCGGCGGGCACGCTAACGCCCAGGACTTTTCTTTTTACCGCATGGACGTGGCGGACATCTATTCCGTGGGCGGCTTCCGGGTGATGGGTTGGTTATCTGGCTGCGAATATGATCGCTCGCGTCGCATCATTGCGACAAGTGAGCGGCCTGGGAGAAACTCGAGAGGTTCTCGTCGAGATGGTTCAGCAAACACTCTCGGAAGGCCGACGTTCGCTCGCCAAACGAATCCTATGGCGAAGAATCGATAGACGCCTCAGCCGTTGTGTAGAGACGGGGCAGCCCGCGTCTTTGGCCTTTCTTCACTCCGGGAAGCAAGAATAAAACTCTCGTAGGATGAACCGGCATCTCGCTGAAGACCGTGCGCAATTGTTCACTTACTATTGACAACTTATTGACAATTCCGAAAGGGCAGCCTGCTACGCTGCTATTCGAACCGCGGCGGATGTCTCCGCGCCATGGCTGCGACGCGAGATACAACGAGGTGACAACCATGAAGCACTCGATCAACACTGCGCTGCCTCCATTGATGTCCTGCGCCCTTTGGATGGTCGCATGCGCCGCTCTGCCAACATCGAACGCAATCGCTCAAACCGGCGCTTGGCTCACGCACTCGCATGACGAGCAACACACCGCGCTTTCTACTGTCCAATCGCAACCGCTCAGCAAGATTCATTGGCACGTGCCTGTGGACCTCGCTCCCCCGCAGGGCACAATTTATATCCACTACGGTTCGCCGCTGGTCACAGAGGCGAACACAGTCATCGTGCCCGTAAAGACGGGGTCGAACAGCTTTCGCGTCGAGGCACATAACGGCGCCAGCGGCAATCTTCTCTGGACGCTGGACACAGGCTGGCAAGCGCCGGAGGCAAGTTTCATCCCTGGCTTGGGGCCAACTATCGCCGGCAGCAAGCTTTTCATACCGGACATTGCCGGGCGGGTGATGGTTCGGCACAACCCCGATGAAGCCTCCGGCGCGGTGACTCGCCTTTACTTCTACGGCGCCAAGAATTACGAGACAGACCCCGCCGTGTATGAGCAAAGCGTGCAGATCGACACTCCACTAACCACCGACGCCAGTGGCAATCTCTACTTTGGATTTCTGGTGCTGGGATCGACCCCGATCAATCTGCAAAGCGGAATCGCGCGAATTGCGCCGAACGGCACGGGAACCTGGGTCTCAGCCGCCACGGCCAGTGGAGACGCGGCCATTACGCAAGTCGCCGTCAGTGCCGCCCCCGCGCTCTCACCCGATGGCAGCGTCTTGTATGCCGTGGTGAATAACGCAAGCTATGGATATCTCCTGGCACTGAACAGCTCCACGCTCGCGCCGGTCAGCCACGTGCTTCTGACCGATCCGGCTTCCGGGCTGGACTCAGATCTCTATAGCGGCAGTTCCGCCACACCGACCGTAGGACCGGATGGCGATGTCTATTTCGGCGTGCTAGAAAATCCCTTTCCCAGCCACAATGACCGTGGCTGGCTGCTTCACTTCAACAGCGACCTGTCCGAGACGAAGATTCCCGGCAGCTTTGGCTGGGATGACACTGCCTCCATCGTACCGGCGTCGCTGGTCGCCAGCTATCACGGGAAGTCGAGTTACCTACTCATGACGAAGTACAACAATTATTACGGCATCGGCACGGGCAATGGGCAGAATCGCATCGCGATCCTCGACCCCAACGCCACTGAGCACGACCCGATCATTCACTCCACGATGGTCATGAAAGAAGTTATTACCAAACTCGGAGTCACGCCGGATCCGGGCGGAGGGCTTCGCGAATGGTGTATTAATACGGCGGCGGTTGACCCCTTCACAAAATCGGTTCTCGCCAATAGCGAAGACGGAAATCTCTATCGCTGGGATCTGACTACAAACACTCTTTCGCAAAAAATTACGCTTTCCACCGGTATCGGCGAGGCCTATACACCGACGGTGATCGGCAGCGATGGCACTGTCTATGCCATCAACGACGCGATACTCGACGCCGTCGGACCGTAGCGCGATAGGGGGCGGCATTGCCTAATTTGTAGATCCTAAGGCCCCTCCACCAACTCGACCGACACTTGGAGAATCCGCCTCGCGACTTTTTGGCAACCGCCTTCCATCCCAAGGCGTTTAAATCGCCTACGAGTGTTCGCGCCCGACTGGGTTACACCGAAATTGAGCAAGAATCTGATTGGGGAAAAACGGGCTTCAGCCCTAAAACCTGGCACCCGCTGCCGGAATGCAAACTCGTGGCTCCGAATTCGTTCGCATCAAAGAACTGCGGAGAGTTCGGGGGCATGCTGCTCATGGTTTGTAAGAAACCGCCTGAGACGGTTTAGTGGATATCCTTTAGTTCGTTAAACTCGGCGACGTGGATTTAGAATCATTTTGAGGATGCTGCATGTCGTGGGATTTTGCGCCAAGGGTCCTATACCCTAGCAAAGACCAGTCCAGGATCATCGCGCTGTTGCGTCAGGGCCCGTCCGGCGAAATCACAAGGATCCGGCATTTTTGAGTCGATCGGAGGCTCACGGAATTGCAGGTGCGTTTAGCCGAAATCGCGGACATCGAGGCGGTTACAACCGTGATCAATGCGGCCTTCCGCAAGGCCGAATCTTTTCTTATCGACCGCGATCGGGTCGATCGCGAAACTGTACGCTCGTTTATGGAAAAGGGGAAGTTTTTCGTCGCTGACGACGATGCCCCCGCAGGCTGCGTCTACGTTGAATTAAGAGGCGAACGAGCCTACTTGGGATTGCTTTCTGTGGATCCCCAACATCAGAGAGTCGGCCTCGGTTCCACACTCATGGCCTCTGCCGAGCGTTATTGTGCCGAAGCAGGCTGCAAAACTATGGATATCCAGATCGTCAATGTGCGCCGCGAACTGCCGAGTTTTTACAAACATCGCGGATACGTTGAAACTGGAACCGCTCCTTTTCCTCCAGATATCCAGACGAAAGTGCGCTGCCACTTCGTGAAGATGTCGAAAGCGCTGCGCTAAAAAAGCTCACTCATTTCAAACTGATGCAGCAAGCGTGCACCGCACCGCACCGACACCTCAGAGGAGGTCCAACGTAGGCCTCAGACGAAACGCGTGTTTGGTTTGCTCAACGGCTCCGCGTTAACGGCAAAACTCACATGGGCTTGTAGTCTTTAACTTCGCGCTTCTTCAGCTCCGTCGCCCGTTCCTCACTCCCGACATGGAACTCGCTGATCCTTATTTCTCTCACTTTGCCGTCACCGTGGACCCACCCGCAAAGATCTACCTGGGTTTTCCCCGAGGAATGAAATTGCAGAGGACCTGCTTGTCCGGGCTGAGAAGGCGAGACCGGGTTCGTTGGCATAACGCCGCCGTTGCATTAACCATCAAAACAATAGAGCGTCCGCTACAATCGAATCCGGACACTTGATGCAGATTTCCGTGGCATTCCGACCTCTGGTCCGATCCGACTTTCCTCTACTTCAAAAGTGGCGGTCCGCCCCCCCCACGTTGCTGCGTGGTGGGGTGATCCACTCGATCTCGCAGTGGTTGACGAGAAATATGGTCCACGGGTTGATGGTACGGAGCCTACGCATGTCTTCGTGATTGAACATGGTGGACAGCCAGTTGGGTGGATTCAATGGTATCTGTGGTCCGACTATCCGGAGCATGCGCTGCAACTGGAGGCGGAACCCCTTTCGGCTGGTATCGACCTTGCCATTGCGAAACTTGGGATGATTGGTCTCGGGCTGGGGCCGATTGCAATCCGCAAGTTTCTCCGTCAAATCGTATTCGCACATCACTGCGTGCTTTCGAGAAGGCAGGATTCACGGTGACAAAGAAGGTTCAACTCACCGGTGAGACTTTCACACGGCTTGTTGTTCGCATGAAGCGCATGTCGCTCCAGCGGGACTTGCATCTCCCAAGCCCTGGACAACAGGAACGATGCGATTGTTGACGAAGGATCTCTATGGCCTTCATCGAGGCGGTTTGAGCGAAATCGCCGATGCTGAAAGGATCGGGTCGCTTATGGCGAGACCAGATAACTGGCCGCGCTCGCGAAAACGGCCGTATTCACAAGGTATCCACAAAGAATTCACAAGATTGTCGCAGCGAGACCGCAGCAAGCGGTGAGTTTCGCGGACTACGAATGGTTCCGTAGAGGCGGGAAAATGTCAACCTGTGTTGGATGTTGGGCATCGGCTCTTACAGAGGCAGTCTCTGAATTACAGGGATTCTCTCCCTCGGGGAAACAGCATCTCCATAACTCGCGTATCAAGTTTCTCGAAGCGCTTCGCGAGACGATTGAAAGCAGAATTGGTCACTTGCCGGGGCAGGCGCCGAAGAGTATGAAAGTAGCCGTCGAATATGACATTCTTCATCGCTTGGTGACTCCACGGGTGTCAAAAGGTCGCTTCCCGCGAGGTCAAGATAAAACCGTCGGTTCATGCAGTGGCCGACATCAGGTTTTTTACCAGTGTGACGGCTCCTCCCGCATTGTCGCTGTAGCCATCGGCTCCGATTTCATCTGCGTACTGCATGGTGACCGGAGCACCGCCAACCAGCACCTTCACTCGATTTCGGAGGCCGGCGTTCTGCAGCGCCTCGATTGTCGTTTTCATGGCCGGCATCGTTACCGTCAGCAGTGCCGACAGGCAAACAACCTGCGGTTTGCGCTCCAGCACTGCGCTGACAAATCTCTCCGGGGGAACGTCAGCGCCAAGATCGACTACTTCGAATCCACTGCCCTCAAGCATTGTGGCGACGAGATTTTTGCCGATATCGTGCAAGTCGCCCTTTATGGTGCCGATCACCACCGTGGTCGAGAATTTTTGTCCGGAGGCTGCCATCAGCGGACGCAGCAGCTCCATCGCGCTCTTCATCGCACGGCCTGCCAGCAAGAGCTCGGGAACGAAGTACTCTTCGGCTTCAAAGAGGCGGCCAACCTCGTCCATTGCCGGCATCATACCGCCGCTTATCAATTGCATTGGAGACGCGCCGACAGCCAGCGCGGCTTCCGTGGCCGCCCGCGCCTTCTTCGCATTGCCGTTGAGGATCGCGTCGTACAGTTCATTGAATTGCACCATCAATCGCACCTCACAATGACTTCACTTTCAGCGGCGTGCCGCTCAGATGATCACGTGTTCGCGATTTCCCACACATGCACACATCGCCCGAATGTTCTCCGCCGGTGTATCGGAAGGTAGGGCACAACCGCTGTTCAGGATGAAGCGCGGAGTATCGGCAAATGCGTTAAGCAATTCCTCGGTTTTCGACCTCACCAACTGCGGCGTTCCGCGCGCCAGAACTCCGCTGGGGTCCAGATTGCCCACGAACGTGATCTTGTCTTTGCAGGTGTCGTGCGCCAACTGGAGGCTGGTCTTGAAATCGATCTCCAGGGCGTCGGCTCCAATTTGTACCATCTGCTTCAGTATGCGATCTGTTTTCCCGCAGATGTGCAACAAATATGGCAAGCCCAACTCGCGAGAACACGCTGCTACTCTCTGCTCATAAGGCAGGGCATACGTCCCGTAGAGACGTGGAGAAAGCATGTCCGGACCTGCCGGACTATCGCCGTTGGAGAGCATGTGTGCGCCAGTCTTCGCCATCAGCCTGAGAAATTGGCACGTCACATCCGTGCAATATTCAAGCAGCGCGTGCACGAGTTCTTCCTGTTCCCCGGATGCGACGTCCATGAGCCACAAGTCGAGGCCCCGCATCAATCCTGCGAGCGAGAATGGGCATTGATCACAATTTCCGCGAATGAAGATTTCATCCCCGTAGTCGCGCACAAGAATGGCCACTGCCTCCATCCAAACTTGGACTCGCTCATAGCGCGACAAATCGACTGGGGGAAGATCGCGCATCGCTTCCAGCGTCGCGAGCGAAGATCCGTGGGCTCGAGCGGGGGCGTCCTCCGGCAGATCGACCGGCACTCCGGCTGCACCGGCCAGCGTGACCGTATCCACGTCGACCATGATTCCATCGAGGTGGTAACGCTCGGCGGCTTCGCCAAAACAGCGGGCCATCGTCACAGCATCCTCGCGGAACCGACGCATCGTTACCCCAGCTTCGCGCGCCGCCATCATGAAATTGTGCAGCATCACGGGTGGGCGATCTGGCCACTCACCCTTCAAGGCGCGCTCGATTCTTTGGCGTCCGGTCATGAGTCTGGCCTCCACGAAAAAGAGCCAATTTTCATCATAAAAGGCGGCACGAGAGTCCCTTGTGACCGCCATCACAGACTGCCGTGTCTGGCACACTACGATGGAATTAACGGCCGAGAGGAAATTGCTAGAGGAACATGAAACCTCTGATCGAGCGAATTGCTGCGGGAGAAGTTCTCGTCTCCGATGGAGCCATGGGGACTCTCTTGCAGGCCAGAGGACTGGCATCGGGAGAATGCCCGGAGTCGTGGTGTATTTCTCGTCCCGAGGTGGTGCGCAGCATTGGCGAAGCGTATACGGCGGCGGGTTCGGACATTCTCGAAACCAATTCGTTTGGCGGCAATGCCGTGAAGTTGGCAAGATTCAACCTGCAGGGAAAGGTGCGCGAGTTCAATCGCACTGCGGCCGCTTTGGCAAAGGCCGCGATCGGAAGTGGCGGCTATGTGGCGGGGTCGGTTGGCCCCACGGGAAAACTTCTGATCGAGGAAGGCGGCGATGCCGATACCGCCGAGTTCTACGATGCATTCAAACAGCAGGTTGAGGCTTTGGCGGAAGGAGGTGCAGACCTGATCTGCATCGAGACCATGTCGTCGCTTAGCGAGGCTATCGAGGCCATCAAAGCCGCCAGGCAGAACACGCGACTTCCAATCGTCTGCGCGTTCGCCTTTGAAGCCAGAAAGAAGGGATTCTTCACCATGCTGGGAGTGAAACCGGAGCGGGCAGCGAAAGAAGCAATCGCCGCCGGAGCCGACATTGTCGGCGCCAATTGTGGAAATGGAGTCGATGGTATGATCGAGATCACGCGCCAGATGCGGGCGGCTGTCCCCGATACTCCAATCCTCATCCAGCCCAATGCCGGGGTGCCCGAACTAAGAGACGGCAAGACTCTTTTCAAGGAATCGGCCGAGTACATGGCGTCGCGGGTGCACGATTTGGTGGCGGCGGGCGCAAACATTATCGGCGGGTGTTGCGGGACGACTCCAGAACACATAATGGCCATCGCTCGGAGTGTTCGTAACTCGGTCCGAGTTTGACCCTCAAGGATTTCGTACCGTTACGCAAGTGGAGCACGCAGTAGATATGCGTTTGAAGCTGATCAGTTGCGAGGTCCTGTGCCGCGAGCTCTCTGTGTTGATCCCGCAATCTCCACATCAGATCGACGCCGAATTCGTGCCGATCGGTTTGCATGATCTGGGTGCGCAAATGCGCACCCAGATCCAGGAGCGCATCGATGCAGTAGATCCTTCTGCTTACGACCACCTCATTCTTGGCTATGCGTCGTGCGGCACAGGTACGGCAGGAATTATCGCGCGTTCTTTGCCTATTGTGATCACGCGCGCGCACGATTGCATCGGCGTCCTGATGGGCAGCCGACGACGATTTCAGGAATACTTCGACGCTCACTCGGGCGTCTATTTCGGTTCGCCGGGTTGGTTCGGAGATCGCCGCCCCGCCTCTCAATCGGCCTGCGGTGGGGCGAAGTGCGGCCAGGGAATGCAGACCGATCTCGATGAGTTGATCGCACGCTTCGGCGAGGAAAATGGCAAATATGTCTTCGAACAACTGACTCGCTTCACGATCACGTACGATCAACTCACCTACATTCGAACCGGCGTGGAAACTGAAGCCACGTTCCAGGGGCAGGCACAAGCCGAAGCAGAAAAACGCGGCTGGCGATTCGAAACCATAGAGGGGTCGCTGTCGCTTCTGAAGCGCCTGCTCAACGGCGAATGGAATGCCGCGGATTTCCTGATTGTTCCGCCGGGCAAAACGATTCGTGCAGGATACGGCGAGTCGATTTTCGAGGCCACGTGAAGCGGGAAATCACCGTCCAGCTTACCCCGCTGGGAACATCTTTCGAACTCAATCAAGACGCTTCCCTCATTGATGCGCTTACCGCGTATGGCGTTGAATTTCCCTGTGGCGGTTTCGGGCTCTGTGGCGGCTGCCGCATTCGACTTATTCAAGGGACACTCGAGCCCACTCCGCAAGACGAACAGATTTTCACTGCCGCAGAGATCGCGGCTGGCTGGCGGCTGGGATGTTCGGCTCGCCCACGACAGTCCATCAAGATTGCCGTTGAGCAGTGGAGCATGCCCGTTCTGAGCGATGAACTGCACATGCCTGGTTCATCGCAAACTGGTGTGGGTATAGCTATCGATCTCGGAACCACCACCATCGTTGCGCAGATGATCGATCTCGGCAGTGAGGCGGTTCTCGGCGTGCGAACCGCGCTGAATCCACAGTCTTCGCGTGGCGCCGATCTAATGAGCCGCGTCCGCTACGCCTTGCAGCATCAGTCGCTGACCTCCCTGATTCGGCGATGCGTTGGCGGCATGGTGGAAGATCTTGCGCGCGGCCGCGAAAGCGAACTCCGCGAGATCATTCTGGTTGGCAACACGGCGATGCACCATCTGTTCGCTGGACTGGATGTCGAGCCACTCTCGCATGTTCCGTTCGAATCTGCGAACCTGGGGATGCAGGTTTTTGCGCCGCTCGATCTCGATTGGAATCTGCCATCCGATTGTCGAATTCGTTTCTTGCCGTGCATTGGCGGATTTGTCGGCTCCGATATTCTCGCCGGAATTCTGGCGGTCAACATGCCCAGGAAAGATCGATTCGTCGCGCTGATTGACCTGGGCACGAACGGCGAGATCGTGCTGGGCAACCGTGAACGAATTCTTTGCGCGTCCACTGCCGCCGGACCAGCGTTTGAGGCCGCGTCCATGCGCATGGGAATGCGCGCCGCCATCGGCGCGATCACGCACGTAACGGTTCGCAGCGGAAAGATCCGCTGTAATGTCATGGGAAACGTCGCGCCACGCGGCATCTGCGGCAGCGGACTTGTGGATGCAGTCGCGGCAGGCCTCGACCTGGGGCTGATCCTGCCGAGCGGAAAGTTGGCGAACGGCATCTCACAACTGATTGTCAGCGAACCGGTTGCGCTAATCCAGTCAGACATCCGCCAACTGCAACTGGCAAAAGCAGCCGTTGCGGCCGGACTGCGGATTCTATTGTCGCGTTGGGGAGCAACGTTCGACGATCTCGCGACGATCTATCTAGCCGGCGCTTTTGGCAACTATGTTCGTGCAGATAGCGCCGAGCGCATCGGGTTACTGGAAGTCCCGCGAGAACGCATCGTTCCCGTCGGCAACTCAGCCTTGCACGGGGCCAAGATGACTCTACGTTTGGGCATTCCCCAGTTTTCAGCAGCGATCGAGCATGTCCCCTTGGCGGCGAATTCGAATTTCGAATCCGAGTTTGTAAACTGCATGCGCTTTCCGGTTCGCACTATGGAGGAACACACGGCGACCCGATAAAGAACGCGATCGCAAAGCTACTGAATTTTGCCCGCAGAAGGTCAGTGAAACCTCAAGCCGTATAAGCCCGCTCGATGTGCTGTCTCCGTTTGGGTGGTTTTGCTCTCGAGACCTCCAGAGGACTGACCGGGTTCCCGACAGCCAAGTTTGCTGCGGTGGGGAGAGCTTCTCAAGCTCATGTTCGGAAAGCGCACCTCCGCGAACGCTATTGCAGCTTCGCGTGGAACATCGGGTTCGGTGTCTTTCCAAAGAGTGAGGAAATCCTGGCACTTGGCGCGGGTTTTTGTGGCCTCTCCCTGCAACGCATAGGCACAGGTCAGACCGAGGCTGGCCGGCCCCAAGAGTGCTGAGCGCCAGAGGTTTGCCCAGAGCATTGGCAAAGATCGGACCAGCGACGGGATTACCGCAGCGCAGCCGATGGATTTCCAAACGGTCCGCGAGCCTCTCATGCGGCCTGGAGAGAGAACTGAACCGTGGAGCGCGTTTTCAAGTTTGCCGAGTTGACCGTCCGGAAATCTACATTCATCGACTTGTAGTAGCTCGACACCACAACGTGGTCCCCGTTTTTATCTGTGCCTGTCAACATCAGAAGGCTGTGAGCGGGTAGCATCTGGATCGCCGACACGCGGACCAGCACCTGTCCGCTTTGGTAGAAAGCAGCAACCTGTTCATCGTCTTGGAGACTTTGGATAGCTGTTTCATAGCGTCGCCTCAAGTCATCTAGAAATCGGGCCGCATCCTCGATTTGTTCTCCGGGGACAATTATCTCGGGTGTCTTGATCTTGGCTGGCTTACGTCGTAGAAACATTCAATATCTTAACCTCGGCTCTGTTGCGCGAATATTAAGCGCGCGTGAAAAAAGTGATTGTCGCAGCCCTCACGCCATCGTGGTACGGAAACAATCAAATTTCGTGCGGAAGGGTCCAGGGTACCGAATGGATTGTCGACTCAATTCAAGGCCACCCGCCCGAACTCCTCCTTGCCAAGCTCCCCTCCCCGGAAACTCACGTCTCCCTGACTGTTTTCCCACTCCAAATTTGGAGTTGATGAGGCAGGTCATCATTCCCGGCCTGCACCGCAGGTGAGAGCGAGATGGCGCGCGAAAGAAGAAGCGCGATGGCTGAACAGGGCGAATAAGCACCAGCGGTCGGATGTGCCTGTGGATCTCTGTCGACAAGTCATTGACTGTTGACCTACATGGGAGGATAACTTCCCGTTCTCGACTGCCGCGAATTTCCTTCCCCCACCGTTAGCCGAGCCGGGCGGGTTTTCAATTCTTGTCCTCGACTTCGGCGATAATCCTCCTCCTAAAACCGGCAGTCGAACCGGGGCCAACTGGCTGAGCAAAACCAGGTGTGACAGAGAAAAATGATCGCGATGAAACCTCGAATCCTCGTCCTTGTGTGCAGAACCGGTTTGGCATTAGAGCAGGAGAAGCCACCGGTTTTTGTACGGGGAAAGGGTTCACAAGATGTCACCACGTCCGGACCGGGAACCAGACATCGGGGCTCAAGATCGACGGTTGGTTTTCACCACGAGAGCATGAAGTCACAAGAGACTTGCGGAAGAAGTGCTCCGGTGCGATCGAGATGTCAGAACTGTCATAACCGCCACAATTTTGACAGCTACGTGGTCCTTTCCGCACTGAAATCTAATGACTTAGCGCGGCGTCATTTGGCATGCGCCTTGCACTACGGAACGTCGGTATACCGATTACGGCAGCGAGAGGACGGACCAATAGAGCCGCGGACAGGTTCACGCTCCGACCGTGGCAGCAGTGTGATTGAGTTTCCGGAGAAAGGATACAGAAAGGATCAGGGTGACCTCTCGATCGTCTCACCATACGTGGTCCTACTGACCTCGTTGGCGGCCGGGGTCAGCCGTGTCGCAGGATGACAAACGTCGCCTCGATCTCAGTCCCAAACAGGCATGTGTGTGGGTCGGCGATTGCGCTATGGGTCAGGCCGGTAAACCGGCTCCGAAGTGAGTGCAGGCGAGCATAAGAGTGAATTGGCAAATTGAGGGACGGATAATCCGCTTCTCAGGTCGTGAAGCAAACTCCTGAGGAGCTGCAGCAATTAGTTGCGACGGTTTTGGTTGTCGTTGCGATTCGATCTACATGGGTTGATATGTCTGTGTTCGACTTCTTATTGGCGGCATTGGGCCTAGCGCCACTCGCACTCTTGCTCTTCTTCTGGATGATGTTTCCCCGCGACCGTGGCATCCACCCAATTTATCGGGAAAACGCAATTGACACGATCGATAAAAAACCGGAGCCCAGGACTTGACGCGGAAGGTGCAAAGGAGAGCAATTAGAAAGTGATTCCAGCACCCACCGGCACTCCGCTTTCCGCCTCTTCGCTTTATGCGTTTTCGACCTTCGACCTCTGAAGTTCGAGAGCCGTAACAAGCATCAAGAACCAGCCCTGCGATTACTTCCCTCAAGTAGGCAGCAGTGAGATATCCTTCGCGATCGCGCTCTGCGTGAACCTTGTCGAGCCAGTGAAAGGCTTTGTCCTTATCGCCGACGAGGGCGTAGGCGGCAAAATCGCCGGCTGCCACAAACTCTCCCTTCCGTTCCTGTAGCGACTGCAAGGTCAGCTCAAGATTCTTGTGCCAAAATCTCAGTTCTCCTCCTTTCTTGAAGGCTTGCAGCTTTACTGCCGCTTGCGCAGCCGCCGCCTCTGGACTGGCTCCGGCCAGCAACTCGCTCTTCTCACTCTCCTGAACGGCCTCTTGGTATCTTCCTATCGCCTCAAGAAAGATCGAAAAGTACTCATGGGCAAGTGGAAAAGTAGGATCCATCGCTATGGTGTGCTGGAATTGTCGATCAGCCTTTTCGTAGTCACCGGCAAACATAAATGTCATGCCCATGAAATTGTTTATCGGCAACGACAAGGGGTCCGGTTGCAGCGCTCGCTGGTTTTCAGAGATGGCGTCTGACATTCGACCCATGGGCGCGAGATAGCAATTCATGGCGCACTGGACCGGAATACTGATACCGCGGTTTGGAGTCGCGTCGAGACGGGTACACTTCCGCGCTTCTCCAGTACGGATCCGACGCCGCGGCACGGTTTACCGTTGGCGATATGGCAGCACGGAGATGATCTGTGCGGACTTCTGGGCAAGCGCGCACGCAGACAATTGCAATCCGGAGATCCTGCTCCATTCGATCTCGCGTTACTACAAGTTCTTGCCCAGTGGACACGACGGGCCTTCCTGGGAAACCAGCGGGACAAGGCATCATGAGCAGGCATTGTGGACCAAAAGTTCCTCCCGTCCGCCTGGGGACTTCAGTGTCGTGCAAAAGGCTGCGCCAGCACATCCTGAGTGGCGATGGCCGGGGCAGTCAACCCTGCGACACGATGTCGAATCTCGAGGTGCACCACCGAGGATCGCAGCCATTCGGGGAAAGACTCGGAGGGGGACCTGATCACGCTGTGCGCACAATGCCATGCCAGAGTGCATGGCAGCTAAGGCCCGAACGGACTGTGGCGGATCGCGCCCGCACCAGGGCGGAGTCAGTGCGGCGTGGATCTGATTCATTAATTCCACTGCCTTAGAGGCTCTCCCTGAGCGAAAATAGAAGCAACCGCTATGCTCAGGCCCCTTCGGTTGCGCAAATCGGCGTTTTGGCTGGGCATTAGTATTTTTCTTGTCCACATTTCTCTCGGCCAAATTTCTACAAAACTGCCCGGGCCAAGCCCAGCTCTGAACGTCCGGGTTACTGTCAGCGATGAGAACGATGTTGCCGTGTCGTCCGCGAGGGTATTTCTGCAAGCACCTTCCCCGGCGGTTGCACTGCGCTGCGTCACTGATTTTGCGGGTCACTGCGAGTTCTCCAACCTGTCCGCTAATACTTACCAGCTTCGCGTCGAGAAAGAAGGTTTCTACTCAACTACGTGGCCTATGACCCAAGCAGGCGTCGCGGCAAACATCGATGTGACTCTCTCCCATCAGCAAGAGGTACGAGAGGTCGTCGATGTCGTCGAGTCCCCGCCCGCCATCGATCCCGCCCAAATTGCTGCGCAAGAAACCCTCAGTGGATTCGATGTCCTCAATATCCCTTATCCCGCCACACACGACTATCGCAACGTACTCAACTTCATCCCCGGTGTCGTGCAGGACGTAAATGGACAGCCTCACATCGCTGGTGCACAAACCTATCAGACAGTGACCGAGCTCGATGGCTTCAACATTTCGCAGCCTGCGAACGGCCAACTGCTGGCTCGTGTTAGCACCGACGCTTTCCGCTCCATTCAGGTCCAACCGGCACGCGAGCCCGCCGAATTCGGCAAGGGTTCCGGCGGGCTGCTTCTGCTGAATACAGGAATTGGCAACGATAACGTCCGCTTCTCCGCCACTGATTTCGTACCGTCGTTTCAAAACAAGGGAGGATGGAAGTTCGACCAGTTCCTGCCGCGCCTGACATTTTCCGGCCCGTTACAGAAAGGGAAGGTGTGGTTCTATGATGCGATCAACGGAGAATACGACAATATTGTCTTCACCGAACTTCCCGCGGGTGCAGACAATGATTACCTTTTGCGTATCGGCAACTTGGCCAAGCTCCAGGCCAACGTCTCCAGCCGCGACATCGTTACAACCAGCTTCCTCGTGAACCATCTCCACGATCAATATGCGGGCCTCTCGCCGCAGAGTCCTCAGCTTTCGAACCCCAACGACGTCGAGTCTGTCTACATAGCGAGCATGAAAGACCAGCACTATTTCCAGGGAGGGGAACTGCTCGAAGTGGGATTGGCATTTGATCAGTATAACCTGCAGTGGACCCCCCACGGAACATCACCCTACTACATCACTCCCGAGACCGTAGGTGAGACGGCCGGAGGAAGTTATTATCTTTTTCAAGGAACCCATGCCCGTCGCTGGCAGGCTCTGTCGAATCTATTTCTCGCTCCGCATCACTGGCATGGCCGTCACGATTTCA
Source organism: Terriglobales bacterium (assembly GCA_049520935.1). Taxonomy (GTDB): domain Bacteria; phylum Acidobacteriota; class Terriglobia; order Terriglobales; family Acidobacteriaceae; genus Acidiflorens. The sequence goes on from JBEKPJ010000021.1 coordinate 46,919, forward strand.
AAGTCGGGGTGGATTTTGACCGTCTTATCTACGACGCTCGATTCGCCCGCCAGCCCATCTCTTACTTGCGCCAGGGCCAAACTCTGCCGACGGCTCCGGATACCTGCATCACGATTCTGTCTTCGCCCTGTTCGCGCTACTCCACTTTCTCCGGAGGCTCGCCTTCCACAACCTACAACTTCGAGTCCAGCGCCTACGCGGAAGATCGCTGGTTCGTAACCGATCGTCTGCTCATCGAACCCGGCGTCCGCCTCGATTGGGACGAAATCATCCGCGCTCCTCTCGCCTCGCCGCGCCTCGCAGGAACCTACGTCCTGGACGACTCGGGTAATACCAAGCTTTCCGCAGGAATCGGGCTGGTCTATGATCCCACGGTACTGTTTCTCATCGCCCGTCCTTTAGCCGGTCAACGTACGGACTTTTTCTTCAACTCCTTCGGCATGCCTATCGACGCCAATGGAAACCCAACCGCTGCACCTACTCCCGTGCCGACTGCATTTTCCGTCGACCGAAATACCCTCCAATCTCCCCGTTTCATAAACTGGAGCGTAGGCTTCGAGCGAAAGCTCCCGGCCGCGGTTTATCTGAAAGCAGAATTCCTCGAAAAACGCGGCTCTCGCGGCCTCGTCTACAACACGACCGAGGGCTCCAGCGGCAACTTTATCCTCGATAATACGCGCGACGATCGCTACGACGCCTTCGAGTTGAGCCTTCGCCACAATTTTCGGGAAAGCTACATGCTGATGGGCTCCTACACCCACTCCCGCGTCCATTCCAACCAGGCTCTCGATTTCAACGTCGACAGCCCGCTACTGAGCTCACAACAGCCTGGGCCTTACACTTGGGACACTCCCAATCGCTTCCTGTCCTGGGGCTACGTGCCGCTCTTCAAACTGCCCATCATTCACCGGACCGAGATTGCGTATTCCCTCGAGACGCGCACGGGGTTTCCTTTCAATGTGACGAACGATCAGCAACAACTTGTCGGCCCGCCCGGATTGCATCGCTTCCCCGATTATTTTTCGCTCAATCTTCAGGTCGAGAAGCGCTTCCATCTCTTCGGATATTTCTGGGCCCTGCGCGGCGGTTTCGACAACATCACCGACCACGCCAACCCCTATGTGGTCAACAGCGACATCAACTCGCCCCAGTTCCTCACCTTCAGTGCCTTTGAGGGACGCGCCTTTACTTCCAGAATTCGATTGCTGGGCAAGAAATGAATCTGTGGCTTTACCTGCGGCCGACTTGTTCACGCACCGTAGTTAGCCGTCGGTTCTGATTGGCTGACGTTTCACCTAAGCGCGACCGACGGCAACGCGCGCTGCACTGTCCTCTGCCAATCCTTTTCGGCGGGAAATTCACGTCCGCACGCGGTACATGCACGCAGACCACTTGGGCGGCCTCCAGGCTGTCCCATCAGTCAGCTCACGCTCTGAAACGGAGATGGCATGAGGTTGGTGATCCTGTCCACCATCTCCCTGGCGCTGGCGAGCTTCAATGGCTCATTGAAGTCCGGCAGGTCGAATGATTTGTGCCATTGACCAGGGGGGCGATGATCTTCTTCTTTATAGAGCGGTTTTGCTCAGATTCCGGTCGTGCGATTCGGTTACGGTGTTATTGAGGACTATGGTGGGCTACTAAAGGCACGAAGCCATCCCAGTCGCTCCACAGAGGTTCGGACGCATGAACCTGAAGGAGATATTTATGGCGAAGGTGATTGAGTTTTACGTACCGACAAACATCCGCACGCCGTTGAGAGGGAAATCGGGGCGACGAAGAGGAAAAGTTATCCAGTTTTGCGCGCAGATAAAGAAATCTGCCTAGCCGCAAAATCCGTGATCTGCTTGCGACCCAAGAACCAAAGTTCGGGGATTCAGTGCACTCCCCTTGGAGCAGTGTTGCATCTCCACGGCGGGACGCATTCTGCCACAGGCTCAGTGGTCGACTCAACTGAAAGCGATGCGCCAAGGTCGCACAAACGCAGGTGTTTCTCGGGAGAGTCGTCCGGATACGGAACACGGCGAGCCCATCGCATATCAGCGCCGCAGCAGGCTCGCACGGCGCTAAACCATCTTCTTCTTCGCTGCTCTGAACTTCGCCCACCTCGCCCTTTGTGCCGCCACGATCTTCCCTCTGCCCGCCGCCGACATTATGTGTTTTGATTTTGGCGCTCGACCTTTCGCTTTCGCCCAACGGACTTTCTGGGCGAGACTGATCCTTCTACGACCAGCAGCCGACAGAGTGTGCCCGGCGTTTGTGTGCCCATTCCCGCCGCCCAACTTGCCAAGAACCACAAGAGCCGCGTCAAGATGGCGAAGCTCATTCATCAAAGTGGTTCTCATCACCTTCAGTTCCGAAACAAAGGATGCCAGTCCCTTTAGATTTGCCATGAATGCCCCCTCGGGTATTTTGACATCGGGATGATTGTATAGGAGGGGAACCGCCAGCGCAGCCCGGCGTTTCCACGCGGGACACGTCAAGTATCCCGTTGCATGGTGAATTGCCGTTATCAAATTTCCTGACCGTTTCCACCCGTCAGTTGCCGGCTGAACGGGCTTACTTAGCTTGCATATACAACCCCCAAACGATTCATTAAACTGCCAGAAGGAGGAGCGATGTCTTCCTCATCCATCAGAAAACACGCGGGCACCAGCGGCGCAAGTGATCAGCCCTCGATCCCCGAGCCGTCATTCGCGGAGCGAGCGCGAACTTTGGTCTACATTTTCCGCATTGGAAGCCTCTCAACCCTTTCGCGCAAGCAGCCGGGGTTTCCTTTCGGATCCGTCATGCCCTATGGACTGGACAAACACGGTCGTCCCATCTTCCTCATCAGCACGATGGCGATGCATACCCAGAACTTGCAGGCGGACCCTCGCGCTAGCTTGCTGGTGACGCAGGATGACGCTGGCAGTGATCCGCTCGGAGCATCCAGAGTCACTCTGGTAGGAAATGTCTTGCCAATACCGGAGGCCGAGGTCGCCGATGCTCGCAAGCTCTACTTAGCACGCTATGCCAACAGCAAGTATTGGGTGGATTTCGAAGACTTTTCTTTTTACCGCATGGACGTGGTGGACATCTATTACGTGGGCGGCTTTGGGGTGATGGGTTGGGTATCTGGCTGCGAATATGATCGCAGCCGACCCGATCCTCTGGCAGACTCGATGGTCGAGATCATTCAACACATGAATACCGATCACCAGGATGCCCTCGTCCTTCTTGCCCGTAAATTTGCGCGCATCGAGGCGCAGGAAGCAACGATGATCGCAGTGGATCGCCTTGGGTTTCACGTGCGGGTGAAAACCAACAACGGTGTGCTAGGTGCTCGCGTCGCATTATTGCGAGAGGTGAGCAACCCGACAGAAACCCGAGAGGTTCTCGTCGAGATGGTGCAGCAAGCACGCTTGGAAGCCTGATGTTCGTTCGCCGAACGAATCCTATGGCGAAGAATTGATATACGCTGGACTGCGAGGAAGCTGCGGTTCTCATACCTGCTGCACGTGCGGTCTAAACAGTGTTGTCGGCGACGACACATTTGGCGGGCGTGGAAGAGGCGTGCTGTGCAGATTCACGAAGCGTGATAGTACGTGCCACGTAAGCCACGATGGATTTGCGTGGCTTTCGTGCCAGATCAGCAACACATCTCTAGCAGGGAGGGTTGGGGACTGTGCCCAGCGCTGTAACTCTTCTCTCTGTTCGGGGATCAGTTTGAGCAAGTTTCGATTATCCGTCATATCCTGTTATCACTGGGACCCTAGGCCAGCCTGCCATCCCTTCTGCACTGCAGACAACGAACTGCCCGCAAGCGAACAGGCACTCAGCGGGCGAACTCACCGATCGTCATCGTCCGATCCTGCCGCACGGTTGGCATTTATCGGAACTGGGGTGCCTGGTCGCCGGCCCCCCATGATGATGCCTGCATTTATGCCAGATGATTGTGGCAGTTCTCGAAACTCCAGTGACTGCGCCTGCGCCCGATGAGAGTAGCCCACCTTGAACCTCGCCGACTCTCAGAGGCGGAATTTCATTGCTATTGGTGACTCAGGAGCCTAAGCTCAAGAAGTCCCTTCCGCATATCTCCGTCGCGCTCCCTGGCACCTAATCCTCTCGACGGCCTCTTGCGCAACCGATAGAAATGGATGTTCGATCATGGAACCCATCCTTTTAGTCATTCGCATCAAGAGGTTGATCTCTACCCAGTTGCAACAATCGGTAAATTGTGGCGGGCCCGAGTTATGAACTCGACCCGCAAAGTGGAGTACCGCCCCGTTAGCCATTGTTCAAAATGTCGGTGCATGTGGTGCCTCAACAACGCCACACAGGAAGCTGTCCAAAGAGAAGGCAATATGACTGCCATTAGCCGCTGCTGCGACGATCCAAAGTGTATGTGGCGATCAGCGGAGATGTGCGAGAGTACGGTCGCGGGTTGAGGTATCCCTGAAGTCGCCTTGCGGCTTTTTCCGCTGACTGTCGCAATTGTCACCTGCATCCTGGGATTTGCTCGGTTTCCTCTTTTTAGAATCCCGGAAGGCTTCAGAACCTTCAGACCGAGGAAAACGAGCCAAAGTTCTCCCTGAAGGCGTGGTCATAGTCATTGGAGCCTTCATGCCTTGCGTAGGACAGGCCAAGCTCTCCACCACTTTCGCGTGGTGAGTGACACCATCATCCGGAAGATCGTCGGACCGGGAGAGACCTACGGCTTGAACGCAATTGTTGCAGACAGCGCGTACGAAGTTGGGGTTGAGACGATTTGGCCTAGCCGGCTGGTTCGTGAACCGGGAAGGCTTTTGCAAGTTCCTCGAGGGGATGGCGGTGGATTTCGATCGATGAGCATTATCCGCTCGAAACTCGCACTGAGCCATCAAGAGATTGCTCATCTTACGGGCACGTGCCCAGAAAAGATATCGCGCACTTTAACATTGGGAAACTCTCCACACAAACTGCTGCGCAAAACGAATTTTGCAAGACAACGGTTCGGCTTCCGGCACGGCTGCGAGACTCACACAGAAAAGGCGGTGCGACTGAACGCTCCCGGAGAGAGGAGCAGGCCGCACCGACGGGGGAAACCTGCCGTCTTGCTCAGGGAGACGTGCTCGGCAAGCCTCCTTTGACCCGAAGAAGGCGGTAGCATATCGCAGGGCGCACGGCGCTGACCTTCAATATTGCACACTTTGGAGCGCGACGGAGGCGGATCGCGTTTTGGCGCGGGAGGCAGCGCAGCGAAGTCAGTGCTGACACCGAGGGCTACGACGACGTCTCCAACACGTGGGTCGAACTCACTTGCGACCCGCGGCTCGCGTGTCTTCTTGCTCTGGATCCCCTGACACCGCATCCAAAACGAGCGCGCAGTTCTCCCGTCCGCTTCGCGGATTCCCACTTATGCCTTGGTTCGTCCAGTCCGCCGCGAATAGGGACTTCGGCGTTCGTCGATTGCCAGTATGGCTTGCGTTCCAGTCGATCGTCGGCGTCGATGGACTGATATTTGCCGATTCGGAAACAATTCCCGGTGTACCCGTCGAATGGTCGCTCTAACCTCCGCGTTGTCAGGTGGACTTTCACCTGTGGACATCAAACTGAACCATCTCGCCGCGGGGCAGCTTGAAAACTATTGGGTGCGATGATACGCTTCCGCGGCTGTGGCATTTCCACTCGTTCCAACACACCAGGAGACAAGATGAGAAAAGCTCTTTACGCGACGCTGTTTGCAGTGACCTTGGTCGCCGCGCTCCCCGCCCTTGCGCAGAATCCGAACTACGACTATGGATCGGTCTGGCGCGTCACTTACTACGAACTGAAACCCGGCCAGGCGGAGGCGTTCTGGAAGGATTTTCGAGAAAACCTGAAGCCTTCTTACGACTCAGTAAAAAAGGAAGGCATCATCACTGATTATAAGGTCTGGACCAACGTGACCACCGATGGCCCGCACGATTGGGATATCGCGGTCGGGCTGATGTTTCCCAACTGGGCGGCGCTCGATCAGTCCGAAGCCAAAACGGCAACCATCATTGCCAAGCACTACGGCTCGCGCGAAGCCATGATCGAAGCAGGAAAGAAACGTAACGAAATCCGCGAAGTGGTTGCGAGTAAATTAGCGCGCGAAGTAATACCAAAATAGATGTCGCATCGCAGGAGGCCCCGAATGTTGCCGGAGAGACGTTCGAGGCCCTCCGCGCCCTGCACTTCAGTTTCTGGAGCAAGGAGCTCCCGATGACGGACAATGTCGTTTCTCCGTAATTCGGCTCTCCCTCGCCCTTGGGGTTCTCCCTCAATCTCACAAAACCGGTCACGTGGGGCGTCCAGGCAGCGCTACTTGATGTTGTACGTTGCCGAGCCTACGGCACTTTGCGGATAGCCCGCGGCAACCGCGATGGCCTGGATTGTCTCCGACGCTGAAACCGTGACGGGGCCAGTGTACTGGAAGGGGAAAATAGGTAGCGGTGGCATACCATTGGTCGAATAATAAATCATCGCTCCAGGAGTTGAGTCGGTGATGGTCACAGATTGCGGTAAGGAGTAGGTGCCTGCGGCAGGCGAAAATTTCGGTGTTGCCGCGGGCACGGTCACGGTGGGCGAGATACTGGGAAGATAAGTTGAATCTCCCGGGTAACTAGCGTCGAGCAATTGCGGCCCAGTGCCTTTGGGCGGTGAGATGCCGGTCGCCGTGGCCGTTGCGCTCTGAGTCGCGGTAAGCAGAACCGCTACCGAACTGGTGACATTATTGGCGGCCGCGAGATCGGGCAGGCCGTCGCCGTTGAAGTCTCCCACTGCGGCGGAAATTGGATTCGTGCCTGCGCCGAAAGTCAGGGGCGCAGCAAAGGTTCCATCTCCGTTGCCGAGCAGGACGGTTACCGTATTGCTGCCAGAGTTGGAAGCGACCAGATCCACCTTGCCGTCTCCGTTGAGGTCTGCGACCGAAACGGAATAGGGATTGGAACCTGTCGCTGGGCTCGACGCCGCTGGCGTAAACGTCCCGTCGCCGTTGCCCAGCAGCAGCGTCACCGAGCCTGGGTCAGGGGCGCCGCCGTTCGAGTTGGTTACCGCCAGATCGAGGATGCCATCGCCTTTGAAATCCGCCGCGACTATGGCCGCTGGTCCAACACCTGTTTGTGGACTCGACGCCGATTCCGTAAAAGTACCATCTCCATTGCCCAACAACACCGTCACAGTATCGCCGCCGAAATTTCCGATTGCCAAATCCGCCTTGCCGTCCCCGTTGAAGTCCCCAACGGCCAAGGATAGGGGAAAGGTCCCGGGAAGCGGGGTTGTCGTTAGCTTGAATGTTCCATCGCCATTGCCCAGCAGGATCGTTAGTGTGCCGCCACCGAGCACGGCCAGATCCGCCTTGCCGTCGCCATTGAAGTCGGCGGTCGCACCGACAATATCAACCTCGGCGGGTATGGCCGGCATGGGGGTGAAGGTGCCGTCGCCATTACCCAGCAGCACCTGGACGAGCCCTGATCCGATGTCAACGATCGAGAGGGCTAGATCCGGGATGCCGTCGCCGTTGAAATCCCCGACCACAACGTTATTGACATTCTGGCCAGTTAGCGAAAACGCGGCTGCGGCGTTGAACGTCCCATCGCCGTTACCCAGAAATATGTTCACATCGCTTGCCGGGGTATCAATACTGTAGACCGGAACAGCCAAGTCTAGCTTTCCGTCTCCATTGAAGTCTGCCAGCGCGACGAATTGTGGATAAGGATTTGTTGCCGGGTTACTGGAATTCAGGAGGCGGAGGCCCGCCGTTCCATCTCCCAGCGGCTTGGTTCTCAGCAAATGATTGCCGTCGGTAGTATCCCGGAAAGACACTTTCCCGGCGGGCGCGGTCGCACCCGCGCCTCCCACCGTTGCCGTCAGCGAGTAATGGCCCTCGGTACCACCGATAACAATCGCCGTGGCAGACGGATAAGTGGTTCCAGTCACCGAGAGCGCCATCGCGCTGGAAGCGCTGCCTGCGTAGTCCTTTTCGCCGTGGGGTGTTCCGGCAAAGACCGCCTTGTAGCTCTGAATACCGATGCCGGGGAAAAGCCTTATCACCGCCGTTCCCGCCTTGGTTAATTGCGCCATCCCGAGCATATGAATGTCGGTGCAGTATGTCGCCGCGGCATCACAAAAGTTTACCTGCCCCACGGTCAGCGGCTCGCGACCCGCCTTTACCTGCGCGGTCAGCGTGACCATACTGTTCCAGGCGACGGAGGTGACCGGAGCGCCGCCGGAAGTCAAGGTCAACGTAGTGGCGGTTGGAACTGTTTTCGCATCTGCCGGGACGGCGACGGCGAACAACAATGATAGCGAGAGCACAATAAAAGCACAGCAGCGATGAATGAAGATATTCACGGTTTTTCCAGTCAGTCACTGAAATCTCTGTCTTGATTGCAAATAATCGTGAGTAGCTTACACCCGACTTGGCGGCGGCGATACGTGAAAACTTTTTTCATTGCGTGTCTGACCGGAACCCTCCTTTTGGTTCAAACCCGCACTGATCAACCCATCCCGCCGTTCGCCGCAGTGTGAAACAATTTTCATCCCGATCGTCTGCTGTGATACGGTCTCCTCAATCCGCACGCCAACGAGGGGGCGAGCGGCGCTCGGGTCGCGTTTGCCCGAGAGACGCTGTATACCGTGGATCGCCGGAGCGATTGCGCTTGTTCCGCCGTCAGCCAGTTCCCCAGCCGCAGACCCAGCTTCTTCACTCTTTCATGCGGCGGATACCAGCTGCCAAGTCGGCGCTCAAAAGGATGAATACGACCGCTCGACGTGAGGAATCGGTTGTGGCGATGAGATGTGCCGTCGGTCCTGACGCTCCAGGCAATCGGCACGCCCGCATTGTCGCCAGACCGAGGAGCACGCTCGTCGCGACTGCGAGAACCGCCGGTTTTTCTGCTGATATTTTCTGAAGGGCCCCATTTGGGAAATCAGAAACGGCGGCGAAAAGAGAAGTTCCTGAGCTTAGCCGCATCGTCTCTAAGAGAGCGCCTGAGCTGGTGGATTGGGCCACCGAGGGAGACCCCGCAAGGGCTCAGAAATGCTTAGCAAAAAGACGGGCCTCAGGGATTTGAGAGTTATTGGATTCCTTAATCCCGGATGTGTTGCAACTCTCGGACTCGCTGACCTGTGCTGCCAAAGCATCGCGCAATCACAACCCGACCCGCGATCCTCAAATGGCGGGGAGACCTTTTTTTGCGGAAACCAGTAGATCGCAAGCGGCTCAAGGGTTAAACTCCTAGCCAAACGGCTACAAGTGTAGGGGCGGATCGCGACTGGTGCTGCTTCCACCTTCCGCGTGATGCAAGGGGAAAAACTGTAACGCGCAGATCAACATGACACCCGTGCCGGGTCGATGTTAAGACTTTTGCGTCCAAGGAGACGGCAAGCTATGACACCAAATCGCTCTTTCCACTGTGATGTTGAGAAGTCGAAGGGGAAGGATGAACAAGGGAATCAGGTCACTGCTGTTAAGTGTCACGGCAGACTGGTTAGCGAAACTGCGAGCGTGGTCAAAGAGGTCGTGAAGCCTCTCATCCCCCTAGGCGGTCGTATTGTTGTTGATCTTGGCGATGTCAGTCACTTGGACAGCTCGGGTCTCGGAGCGCTGGTCGGCCTCAAAGTTTCCGCAATCAACCAAGGCTTGTGCATCCTTGAATTTGCCAACATGACACCGCGCGTGCTGGAACTGCTGCGAATCACTCGTCTGATGCAGACGTTCTCTTCCTGATGGATGCTCCACGGGGGACGGGAGGCCCAATTTGGGCGGCCATTCCAATTGGTTCTTCGCTTTGCTAAATGCAGAGAATTCGGTCACGGACGGTCACAAGTGCAATGGCTGATTGCAACCATTGACTGCCGGATTGCCCATCATTCGCCCCCATCGGCGCGCGCTGACAGAGAGTGGAGTGGTTGGTCGAAATCGCGGGTATCTTTGCCAAGGAACTGCCTCCGGCATGGGGGAGCAACGGTATCCGCCAGCGAGTTGCCCGTGCGGAGTACGAAGCGATTGCCAATCGGCCAAGCTTGTACCGGAGCAGCGCATTGTCGGTGTCTGGAACCAATACGTCCGAGAAATCGGAGCCCCGGACGAAACGATTGTTTCCGTCGCCGAGATTCACAACCTGCGGGATGCGTCGTACACAATTGCACGGTTGATGTGGGCGCGGGGAACCCCATCGATCTGGACCATGCCAATCCTGTTTGCGCTCGGTTCCGACGGCAAGGTCGCGGACGGTTGCTGAGCGCTTGAGGCGATTCGCTGATCCACGATCTCGACGACTTGTTCCAAACCTACGCGGAGCACGGAACCGCCTCCCCCGGGGTATGGTGGTGTCCGAAGAGATCAAGAAGCGTGCGCACTTGGACACAAATCCTGTTCGTCCCGGAGAGCGCCGTCATGGGCAAGAGCATGGCCCGGCGGCATACGCCCAGTCGCTTATCCGGTTGTTCGATGAAATGTTGCCACCGGAGTGCGGACGCATTTGCGAACTTAGTGCACCCGTTCACGTACGAGTACGTGGGAGCGAAGGCGAGCCCATCGCGTCATCTGCATGGGTGTCTGATGGAGCGCTCGTTTCCTTAATGCGGCGACGCAAGAGCGGCAATCTGAGGCAACGAACTGAGCAACGTGCGCGTACCGTTCCACATGATCTGAACGCCGATGCAGACCAGGAGGAACGAGGATAGTCTTACAACTACGTTCATTCCGGCCGGCCCCATGATGACCGCCAGGCGATCTGCGAAGGCGTAGCAGACATAGATACTTGCTGCCACAAACGCAGAACCGATCGCGGCCGCGAGGATCGCCTGCAGGTTGGCTCGCAAATGATGCGGTTCATTTGCACCCAAGGTGATGGCAACGGAGATTGAGCCGGGACCGACGGTCAAGGGCAATGTCAGCGGGTAGAACGCATCCTTTAAAACGTCAGGACAGTTGACGGTACGCCCGGCTGCACCGCGATCATTCCCGTCTTTTTGTTTTAGCATCGCCCAACCCGTCGAAATCACGATCAGCCCTCCACCCACCTGCACCACCGGAAGGGAAATGCCAAAGAATGAGAGCACGTGTGATCCAATGGTGAACGACCCGAGCATTAACATGAAACTGTTTACCGCGATGCGGCGGGACAGCATTTTTCGCGTTTGCGTTGCGTACTCTCTTGTGAGCGAGAGAAAGATCGGACTTCCTCCGATCGGATCGACGATAGGAAATAGTGCGCTCACGACCAGGAGGATGCTCTTGGCAGTTTGCATCAACACGCCAACCTCTCTTGTCACTTGCTCGACATGAAAACGTCTCGTTCATTCACGGCGCAACATTCTGCGATTGAAGTGGAGGAGGATTGGGGGTCTGCCAGCCTCCTCCCAGAGCCTTGTAAAGTTGCACCAGACTTTGATATTCATTGCCTCGCGCTTGGGCGAGAGTCAGCTCGGCAGTAAAGAGCGATCGCTGTCCGTCAAGGACTTCGAGGTAGGTGGTGATCCCTCCCCGATAACGTACCAGGGAAGTGTCAACTGTATCTGCCAGGTCCTTGACCGTTGTCTCTTGCGCAACACGGACTTCGTGAAGCTTTTGATAACCGATCAGCGCATCGGAGACATCGCGGAACGCCAATTGGATGGTCTGCTTGTAAGCAATCAGTTCCTGGCGGTGTTGCGACTCAGCCAGCCTCAGATTTCCGCGCAACGCACCGCCCGTAAAAATAGGCTGACTGACCTGGGCGCCGTAGGACCAGATTCCGGTCTGCGAACTCATAAGCCCGCTGAAGAGTGTGCTCCGCCCAAATGCGCCACCACCGGCGCCGGTGAGCGAAATCTGCGGAAAGAACGCCGCTTTGGCCACGCCGATCTCGGCGTTGGCGGCGATCAGGTCTTGTTCCACTTGGCGAATGTCCGGCCTCCGTTCAAGCAGCGTCGAAGGTATGCCGGGAGGCACTTCCGGAGGAAGCGCCTGCTGGGCCAAAGGGAGACCGCGTCGCACATTGTCCGGATAATGGCCAAGCAGAATACTGATCGCATCCTCCTCCTGGCCGATCTGCCTCTGAAGGTCCGGGATCTGAGCATTGGCGGTGTCCAGCACCTGCTCGGCCTGAAGGACGTCCAGCTTGGTGGCAACGCCGTGGTCGAGACGCAGTTTTGTAAGCTTGACAGAATCTTGCTGCGTCTCTACCGTATCGCGCGTGATTTGGAGTTCGAGATCCAGCTGCAGCAGCGTGAAGTAGTCGCTCGCCACATCGCTCACAAGGGTGAGTATTACAGTGTTCCGTGCATCCTCGGTAGCAAGGAGCTCGGCTCGCGCCGCTTCCGTTGCACGTCGCAGGCGACCGAACAGGTCCAATTGGAATGTGGCGTCCGCCGTGAGAGCTAGAATATTGTACTTAGATCGCGTGCTTGGATCTTTGCCGCCGGCGAAAGCTGCGTTCGTTCCCACCTGCGGAAACAAGTTGGAGCGCGTGACAGCAACTTGAGCCCGCGCCTCAGCGATGCGCTCGGTCGCAAGTTGCAGATCGTAATTCTCTTTCAAGGCTGTCCGGATGAGCTCCTGCAGTTGCGGGTCCTGGAAGACCCGCCACCACGGAAGGTCCGCAAAGGATGCCGATTGAGTTTGCGCCTGGGGATTGCCGCTTAGATCACGGTACACGGTTGGCGTCTGGACGACGGACCGGTGATAATTCGGACCGACCATACAGCCTGTCATGGAGACCGTGGCCGACATTGCGGCGAGGAACGCAAGCATTGATGATGACAATAATGACGCTATCTTTTTCATGAATCGCTCCGCCTGTAGCCTCTGCTGTTCCCAATCGTCAGTCACCCTCCGCCGGAGCAGGTTTTCCCGGCAGTCCGCCAGCGGCTGACTCCGTGCCGGCGACGCCGGACCATTTCTCCACCAGGTAGAAGATCGCGGGCACGAAGAAGATTCCGATCAGGCTGGCGGCCATCATCCCGCCAATCACCGTGGTACCCATGATTTGGCGGGCCACGGACCCGGCGCCGGTCGCCGTCCACAGCGGCACGCAACCGAGGATGAAGGCGAACGACGTCATCAAGATCGGCCGCAGGCGCAGCTTGGCGCCTTCAAGGGCTGCGTCGACCAAAGCCTTTCCTTTCTCGACTTCGTCCTTGGCGAACTCGACAATCAGAATCGCATTCTTTGCGGCCAAGCCGATGAGCATGACCAGACCGATTTGCGAATACACGTCGCTCTCGATCTGCACCAGGTATGGCGGCAAGAAAAGACCCAGCAGCACGCGGCGCAGCCAGAGGATGCCAAAGGCACCGAAGATCGCCACGGGTGTACTCAACAGAACGCTGAAGGGCAGGGACCAGCTCTCGTACAATGCCGCCAGAATGAGAAAGACAAAGAGCAGCGAGAGCCCGAAAATCAACGCCGGGGGCACTCCCTGCCGCGCCTTCTGCTCCTGAAATGACATTCCCGAGTAATCGAAGCCCATCTCGCCTGGCATCGTCTGCTTGAAGACGTCTTCGAGCGCAGATGTAGCTTGGTCCGCGCTGAAGCCCGGCGCGGCGCTCCCGTTGATCTGCGCGGAACGATATTCGTTGAAGCGCAAAGTGAACTCCGGACCGAGCCGCGGCTTGATGGTGGTCAGCGTGGAGAGCGGGACATTGTCTCCCTTGTTGTTGCGGACATAGAACTGACCGACATTTTCCGCATTGGCCCGGTCCTCGCTTTCGGCTTCGATATAGACCTGCCACTGGCGGCCAAAACGATTGAAATAGTTGATGAAATAACCACCCATGAAGGCTTGGATCGTGCGGTACACATCGTTAAGCGCGACCCCCTGTTTCAGAACCTTGTCGCGATCCACTTCGACAAACTCTTGCGGGACGCTCGCCAAAAAAGTCGTGCTCAGTGTGCCGATTTCTGGCCGCTTTCGGGCAGCGTCGAGAAACGTGCTCAGGTTTTTGGCCAAGAACTGGAGATCGGCGCCCGAACGATCCTCCAGCATAAAGGTGAATCCGCCCGCTGTGCCGACGCCTGGAATCGCGGGTGGGGAAAAACTGAACGCGACCGCTGTCGGCAACTTGCTCAACTGCTGGTTCAGATGCGCCTTCAGCGTTTGAAACTGCTCGGCCCTAGTCTTGCGCTGATCCCAGGGCTTGAAGGTCACAAAAAAGGTCGAGTTGTAACTGGTGCGAACAAAGCTGAGCAAGCTGAAGCCAACAAAGCAGCTAACCTTTTCGACCCCCGGCGTATTCATCAGGATTTTTTCGACATCAGCGGTGACTGCCGTCGTACGTTCCATTGATGCCCCATTCGGCAATTGCACATTGACGTACGCGTAACCCTGATCTTCATCAGGAAGAAAGCTCGAAGGAATCTTGCTGGCAAAAAAGAAACCGGCTACACCGAAAATCACCAGCATCACGACCACGACGATGGTCTTCTGCACCAGAACTGCGCTCCAACGCACATAGCCTTCGGTGGCTCGCTCAAAAATGCGGTTAAACCAATCAAAGAATCGTCGCAAGGGCCCATGGCTCTCCGTGCGAGGCCTGAGCAACAGTGCCGCCAGCGCCGGGCTGAGAGTCAGCGCATTGAACGCGGAAAGCAGAACAGAAATCGCGATCGTAACGGCGAATTGCTGGTAGAGCTTGCCGGTGATCCCGGGAATGAAGGCTGTCGGCACAAATACGGCGGAGAGAACCAGAGCAATGCCAACCACCGGACCCGACAGTTCCTCCATCGCCTTCAGCGCCGCGTCCTTGGGCGTCATACCCTCCTCAATGTGGCGCTGCACGCCTTCGACCACGACGATCGCGTCGTCGACCACCAGGCCGATCGCCAGCACCAGGCCAAAGAGAGAAAGCGTGTTGATGGAAAACCCGAACAAGGGAAACAGGACGAACGTGCCAACCAGCGAGACCGGCACCGCCAGTAGCGGAATTAGAGTTGCGCGCCAGCTCTGCAAGAAGACGAACACTACCAGGATAACGAGCGCGAGCGCGATCAGAAGCGTTGTGACAATTTCCTTCATTCCCTCCGTCACCGAACGCGTCGTATCCAGCGCGACGACATAATCCAGATCTTCCGGGAAGCGCTCTTTCATCTTGGCCATCAACTTATTCACGCCCGCAGCAGCATCGACCGCGTTCGAGCCCGGCAGTTGGTAAGTGGCAAGGATGGCGCTCGGTCTTCCATTAAAGCGTCCAGCGGAGCTGTAGTCCTGGGCGCCCAGCTCGATGCGAGCGACATCGCGAACCCGAACCGTTCCCCCATCAGGAGTCTCGCGGACCACAATCTTTCCGAATTCCTCCGGCGACACGAGACGGCCCTGGGCGAGAACCGTATAAGTGAATTCCTGGCCCTTGGGAGCTGGTTCGCCACCGGTCTTCCCGGCCGGGTTTACGGTGTTTTGCGCTTGGATGGCACTGACAATTTCCGGGACGGTCACACCGAGCTTGGCCAGCGTGTCAGGCTTTACCCACAGTCGCATTGCATATTGGCCGGCGCCGAACACCTGAACGTTGCCGATGCCTGGCGAACGCAAAATGGGGTCAACAAGATTGATGTACGAATAGTTAGCCAAAAAGGTGGCATCGTAGGTGCCGTGCGGCGAGTACACAGCGATCAGCGTGAGCGGAGCAGTAACGGACTTTCTGACGTTAACCCCGTAGTTGGTGACATCGATGGGGAGCTGCGACGCAGCCAGTGTTTCACGGCTTTGCGCGAGAATGTAATCGGTGTTTGGATCGGTTTTCGCGTCGAAGTCCACGATCAGGCTGGTGGTCGAGTTACCGGTCGCATTCAGCGAGTACATGTAGTTCATGTTGTCCACGCCGCTCATCTGCTGCTCGATGGGAGTGGCAACCGCTTGCTCCAGCGTTTGCGCGTCCGCGCCGACGTAAGTGGCCAGGATTTGAATCTCTGGCGGGGCGATGCTCGGGAACTGCGCCACTGGCAAACTTAAAATGGTTAGGCTCCCCACAAGGACGAGCACAATGGAGATCACCATGGCAACGATGGGGCGGTTGATAAAAAACTTTGACATTGGACTACCTGCTCTTGGTTTCTGTGGCAAATGGCTTAGGGTTCACTTGCATGCCCGGACGCACCTTCTGCACGCCCTCGGCGACCACCCGTTCACCCGGCTTTAGTCCGTCCGCAATAATCCACTGGTTGCCGACACGGTCGCCGACGCTCACGGTGCGGATGCTGACTTTGCTGTCGCCATCGACCGCCGCCACCTGATAAGCGCCTTGCAGCTCGGTGACTGCCCGCTGCGGTACAAGCAACGCATTCTGTTGGACCCGGATGACGGCGCGCACTTTGCCGTAGCCGCCGGGGCGCAGAATATTTCCGGGGTTGGGAAACAGCCCGGCGAGCCGTATTGCCCCTGTGCTTTCACTGACCTGGCGGTCAGCAAAGTAGAAGGTTCCAGTCTGGCCGTAAGTTGAGCCGTCGGCCAAGATCAATTCCAGTCTCAGATTCTTGTCCGCCGCCTCTCGAGTAGTCTCGGTCGGGAAGCGTTTCCTCCAAGCCAGGTACTGGGGCTCGCCGACGGTGAAATAGACCTTGATCGGATCAACCGTTGACACGGAGGTCACCGGTCCGCTGGCTAGATTCACCAAAGCGCCCACCTGAAGCTGAGCCTGCCCGGCGATGCCATCGATCGGTGCTACGAGGCGGGTAAAGTCAAGGTTGATTTCGGCCGTTTCGACGGCCGCCACGTCGGTATTGATCAGTGCACGGGCTGTCTCAACAGAGGCCTTGGCCGCCAAATTGTTCTGCACTGAATTGTCCAGATCTTGCTGGCTCGCAGCCTGGACTTTGGCGAGCGGGGTGTACTTTTCTACGTCAAGCTGGGTTCTGCCTTGAATCGCTTCGGCGGTAGCAAGCTGCGCTCTGGCCTGCGCCAGCTGTCCTTGGGCCTGGTCAAGAGCCGCCTGAAATGGACGCGGGTCGATCTCGAAGAGCAGCTGGCCCTTCTTGACGAACGCTCCTTCCTGGTATCCCTGCCGCATCAAGTAGCCCGTGACTTGCGCCCTGACGTCGGCATTGGTGAATCCATCCAGAGTGCCGATCCACTCGCCATAGATGGGAACATCCTTTTGCTCAACCTGCACGACTTCAACATCCGGTGTCGCGTTCGGGTGAGCTCCCGCTACATGGCTTGGACGCACCGCCCCAATGATCAGGCCAACGACGATAAGGCAGAATGCTCCGCCTATCCACAGTTTGTATTTCGAAAGCGTGTTCATTTTCTCCTCCGGCAGCGCGCCCTCGCGCAAGAAAGAGATGTGGGAATCCCCCGAGCTTCGCGGCCAGCGCCCGCGACCAATAACACCCTAACGAATCTGCAGCGAGGACCCGGCCCGATCCTTGATTGATTAAGCTCTCCCGCAAAGGGATTCTTTGTATCTTTGAGGTTCCCCGGTTGGCTCCGACGTTCGCGTAACACTCTGACCGACTCCGGTCCTGAACACATCCCAACATGCAGTATTTTTCGGCTACCGCGGAAAGGGGGCGAGCGAATAACACGTTCGTGGTATTGGAAGCTTCGGCTTGCGCGTGGGAAGCAAGATGCTGGATCAGTATCAATTTTGAGCCCACGTAGGGCCTTGGGCGCTAAGGGTTCGGCTGCCGTGGGGCCAGGCGGGTTCACGCCGACTGATGCATGCGCGTTCATAATAAGGATCGACGTACCTGCATCCAGAGGCTTGGGGAAGGCATCCGGGTCAGTAAAGTCGAGGCGGGCGTCCCCGTCAGGAAAGCCATAGTCTCGGCCGGAGCGGTGGTGCGACATCCTCGACTCTCCTTTGCTGCAGATATCCATCGGGACGGGCCGCTAAAAAGCGTCCTTTTGCTCGACTGTGCCGGTGCATGAACTGCTGCTCAATTGTTATTTCTGACTGCGGTCGGCGCGATGAACGCATCAGACCAGAAACGCGGTCACGACACAATTAGACGAAGGTATAGGAGATGCCTTCATATCGGTCGATGCGGCAGCCGGAGTTCGTTCATGCAGTCCGACGGTCAGCCCATTTGCCAGTCTCGCCGACGCCTCCACCGCGAGCCTCGCCTGCTATCGACCGAACAGTCCCGTCACCGCGCTGATGGACAGCGACAGCCATGTGCACCCAGTCCGATTAAATCGAACTGCACAATTCTTCGTTCATCACACCTGCCGCTGGGAGTGATTAAGCCAGAACCCCGGCGTCGAGACAATTGGACGATAGTATCGGTCGATCTTTTTATCCGCCGGCGCGAAAGGAAAGCCGATGCGTCGGCGATCATTCCTATGCATCGAATCCAGATCGAGCAGATTGCCGACCACGACCTCGGCGCCCATTTCGGGCAACGCCTGCGCGTGCTCACCTTCATTCTCGCGCCATTGCGCGCACTGCTGCCGTACTTTAAGAGCCGTTCGGTGATTGCACGACCAACGCGCCGACGCGACCCGCCGCGCCATTGACCGGAATGGAACTTGCCATGTTCCTTACTCCTGAAGCTTGTCGCGGGTCCGGCGCCGATCAGGTTGGTCACGACCTTGAGGTTGCCGTGTGTAGCTGCCGACTACATACAAATTGCGCTCCGCGGCCCGGAGCGGACCTCGGGTTAGGCGTGGCGTCATAACACCGCTTACGATCGCGACCCGCGTGCTGGGGATTCTGGACGGCCACGTCGTTTCCTCTTCCTCGTCGCCTTTTTGTAAGCGTTTTGGCGGAGGTAAAGCACCGCGGAACAGGCAAGGAGGACCACGAACCCAAGCCACAGCAAACGAAAAACAACCTCGAAGGTCCGTTCGCCTTGATTGAGGAACCGATCCCAGGGAATGAAAGTTCCGCCGCGGTAAGGAAGTGGGGTTCACTTCCAGACACTCGTCTTGTGTAATCGGAGTGTCGGAGAGTTCGTTCAAAGCCACTCTTCAGCAACTGTTTTCCAAGACCGGGGTCCGTACGCGCAGTCAATTGGTGCGTCGTCTTGCAACAACATCGGGATCAGCTTTAGCACGCAAACTGCGGCGATTCCGGATTTAGTTCCACCGGTAAAATAAGGTCAGCCGGAACAACGAACTCGGTTATTCCTCTTGGGAACGCACCCAGAGGTCCACAGAGAGGGACTTGGTGAGAGTCGCCACCTTCAACATTAACAACATTAATAAGCGGCTTGATAACCTCTTGGCTTGGTTGGCCAAAGCGGAACCGGACGTGGTCAGTCTCCAAGAGCTCAAGACGGAGCAGGGGGCCTTTCCCGTGAATGCCCTTCGAGCCGCCGGATACGAAGCAGTCTGGCAAGGGGAGCGTTCCTGGAACGGCGTGGCCATTCTCGCGCGAAACTACGCTCCCGTGCTGACCCGCGCCGGATTGCCGGGAAATCCCGAAGATCACCAAGCCCGCTACATCGAAGCGGCGGTTCAGGGAGTCCTGATCACTTCCATCTACCTTCCCAACGGGAATCCGCAACCTGGACCGAAGTTTAACTACAAGTTGGCCTGGTTTGAGCGCCTCATCGCCCATGCCGCAGAACTCATGGCGAGCGGCGCCCCCGTGGTGCTGGCCGGTGACTACAACGTCGTGCCGACACCGCAGGACATCTATCCGACTCGATCGCTCGACGACAACGCATTGATCCAACCCGCAAGCCGGCAAGCTTTTGCGCGTTTACTGGCTCAAGGCTGGACCGACGCGATGCGGAGCCTACAACCGGACGGGCCGCTCTGGACATTCTGGGATTATAAATTTGAACGGTGGCCGAAGGACAAAGGCATGCGACTCGATCACTTTCTGCTCTCGCCGGACGTTTCCGACCGGCTCGTGGACGGTGGTGTAGACCGATGGGTACGGGGGCAGGTAAATGCTAGCGACCATGCGCCGACCTGGATCATGCTCGACTTCTAGACCAGAGCCACAAGTCACGAATTCATCAAGAACAAGGCGCCGAGAACAAGAGCTGCCTGGCTGCTTCGCCATCGCGGCGTTGCGGCGGTGATGCCTTGAACAGGATCGCCCGAGGACTAGAGTTCCTGCCCTCGGGACATTCGCGGGATTATCATAAATGGACTCCACGCCATTATGAGGTGAACCATGAAGCGATTCGCAAGGACAGGAACAGGGACCGTGATCGTGGCGCTGGGGATGTTGCTCGGCGCTCAAACGGCTGACGCGCAGGAATGGTCGCAGCCTTGGGCGCGGGTGCAAATCCAAGGATCGCCGCGCCACAGCGAGTGGGTTACAGTGAAGCACGATGGCCGGAATCTGGAGACGCTGGTGGTCTACCCGGAATCGAAAGACAAGCGCCCCGTGGTGCTGGTGATTCACGAAATCTTCGGATTGAGCGACTGGGCGCAGGATCTTGCAGACGAGGTGGCTGCGGCAGGCTACATCGCGGTCGCGCCAGACCTGCTGAGCGGTATGGCGCCGAACGGCGGCCGAACAAAAGATTTCCCCGAAGGGGTCACCGAGGCGGTCAGCAAGCTGAATCCCGACCAGGTGACGGCCGACCTGAACGCCGCAGCGGACTATGGTCTGAAGCTGCCTGCCTCGAACGGCAAATTGTATGTGGCCGGATTCTGCTGGGGCGGCGGACAAACCTTCCGCTTCGCAACCAACCGGGGCGATCTTTCCGCGGCGTTTGTTTTCTATGGCACGCCGCCCCCGAAAGATGGGATAACGCGCATCAAGGCACCCGTTTATGGCTTCTACGCCGGGAACGACGCCCGCATTGACGTCACAATTCCAGACACAATTGCGGCGATGAAAGCGGCGGGGAAATCCTACGACCCTGTGACCTATGACGGCGCCGGGCACGGTTTCATGCGCGCCGGCGAAGCCCCGGACACTAGCGACGCTAACAAAAAAGCCCGCAATGACGCGTGGAAACGCTGGAAAGATCTGCTCGCGCGGTGATTCTGTCTCGAATTCGCATCGAGACGGACACGCTCCCGCGCTTCTCCGGCATGTATCCGGCGCTGCTGCCGCAGAGGAAGCCGCCAGGCGTCCTTGTCGGTTGTGGAGCGAGAATGTCGAGGTTCACGGCACATCCAAGCCCTTTGTGGATAAGCTCGGAATGTCCGACATTTCGTCCGCCCATGTCGAAACCGCTGCGTGCCCGCCCATCGCGATCTGCTGGATGGTCTCGCGGAACTCTTCTCTCTGGCCCGGTGCGCCTGCTCGGCGAATAATGGGCAGCTCGGAGATCATTCCGGTCCAGAAGTGGCGTCCGAGGAGATCTCCCCCAAGCCGTTTCTGCAAGCTTCCGGTTGGCAGACAATCGGCGACCTACGTGCGCAACCGGCTGACTGGCAGGGCTTTCAATTCCGTAATCTTACGGCCGATTTGCACGCTGTTTCGGCAGGTGACAGGGCATGACTCGCAGGGGCCACAAGCTTCGAGTCCTCGGCCCGGTGCAGCCGATGCCAGCATCGCCCGCGCCATCCCGTCGTTTCGGTATTGCACCGCATACATGTGGGATCGCATCAACACAGGTATATCTACCTGCTTGGGGCAATCCTTCCTGCATTCGCCGCACTGCCGACAAAACTCTGCCTTGGCCGCAAAAGTCTTATCGGCCAGAAATGTCTTTTCTTCCAGCGTATAGGCCAGGTTGCGCGCCACAGAAAAACCCTGTTCGAGATGTTCGTAAGTGCTGACCCCCGGTATGGCCGTGGTAACAAACTCGTGATTGAGGACCCACTTCAATAGTGCCGTCTGGCTCGCCACTGGCAATTCTTGGGGGAGTTTTGCGTCCGGCTTTACCCTGCCTCCTGCCTGCGTTTTCATCGCCACAATACCCATTCCGCTTTTGGCGGCTTTTTCGATCGTAGAGAGGATTCCGGCGTCGTGCGCCATCGTGTAGTTCAGCATCACCAGCCCTACGTCAAACAGATTCAGGCGTACCGCCTCGCTCAATACATCCACGGTTGTGTGTGTCGATAGGCCGATGAATCTTGTCTTGCCATCCTTCTTCAAGCGGTGCAGCGCTTCGAGCGGCCCCTCTGCCTGGACGTCCTCTACGGAATCCACGGAGTGATGGTAAAGAATGTCGACGTAGTCCATCTGCAGCCTCTTCAAACTGCCCTCCACTCCCTCGACGAAGCGCGCTTCGGCTTCGGCGGCGTTTTGCGAAGGCTTCCCTGACGGCTGCTTGGTCGAGATCACGACCTTCTCGCGCACGCCCATCTCTTTGATCACCTGGCCCACCATCTCTTCGTTGCGCCCGTTCTGGTAGCCCGCCGCCGTATCAAAATGTCGTATGCCTAATTCATACGCACGCCGCAGTAATCCCGGCACGTCGGCGTTCATCACTCCCATGCTGACCACCGGCAGAGACAGACCTGTTTTCCCCAACGTGCGTTGCAACACGGCCGGGACCGAGGTTTCGGGACTAGGACTCGCCAGCAGCAAATGCGTCCGTGTTAGCACGCTCGCCGCTCCAGCCCAGAGGATCGGTCTCACGATGAAATCCCGACGATTCCATTTTCCCTGGTTATTCATGGCTCAGCTCCTGGAAAAAGACTCCACATCTCTAGAAAAGCTTTCGAGTTGATCACGGAAGACTTCTCGCTACCGTCTCCAGAAGCTCGCCGCCATTCTCCTGGGGATTCAGCAGTGCGATTACATACCGCCGCTGCGTGCGCGCAATCACCCGCCCCTCGTAGCTGTTTCTTGCCCGGATTCCACCTTCTCCTAACTCGGGCGCCGGAGCACACTCGCCGCTTTCCTTGAAATGCTTCGCGAGCAGTTCCGATCGCGACTTGGCGTCTTGCGCGCTGTTCGCCACCGAAATCACGAGCTTGCTCTCCTGTTTCCCCTGCACATATGCCACGACATATGCCGGTGCCAGGAAGGCGTGACCCAGCGGGTCTTTCCTCATGTATTGTTCGGAATGAGGAACCCGATGTTCTCGGGGGAGTTTTCCGAGCAGTGCCGGCAAAGTCCGCGTCCCGCCGATTCGTCCGGAGAGAAGCCGTGCGAATTGATCGAGCAACACGTCCGCGTTCGCAGCGGAACCGGAAAGCTTCACGTAGTAGTGGTCCTGCAGAAAATTCAGGATCCCTCTATCTCGATATCCCTCGACACCGATCGAAATGAACTTATAACCGGGGGAGCGCTCCGCCGCGTAGATTCCAAACGCATCCTCGGCCTTATCCATCTCGTAGATGTCCACGGTCAACTCTGCCCCGCCGCTCTTGAAATCCTGATGCAGTAGGGTTTTGAAGCCATAGAGGAGGTAGATATCCGCTCCCCCGTCGATGTACTGATAGAGACCCTCTGGGCCATAGAACGAGGGTGGGGCCTGCGCACCCGCGCGGCCCGGAAGAGGTTCGCGCAGAAAACCTGCTACTTGCTTGTGCGATGTATCCAGTGCTCCGGCAACAGAACCGCCATCATGGGATGCTGCACTCTGCCCCCGCCCCGTTGCCAGGGCCAACGTGCCACAGATCAGCGCGCTGCCCCATCGCGTCCAACGTCCCATGTTGCTTTCCTCGGTCACAACGCAGTTCCGCTCACAAAGTCTTGATCTGCGTGCGCACTTTCTCGAACTCGTAAGTCCCCAACCCGCGATTGGCCGCCATCTTGAGATAAGGCAATGAGGAAACCTCGAGGTTCCAGTATGCCTTCGCCACATAAGCATCCAGAGCGACCGGATCCGTGCCCGCGACCAGCGTCTTCTTCAACAGCACGTCTTGCAGATTGCCTCCGGTCGGCCCGTTGCGGACGAGGATCCGGTAACAGTCAATGATGGTCAGAGTCGGGCGCACAAAGTCAGCCAGGTCCACGAGGCTTTCGTGGATCCTCTGGTGCAGCTGGTGACGCGGCCCACCGAGCATGCCGTACCAGTTTTTCATGCCCAGCGTGGTACCGGTCAGGCTGTGATGCTTGGCAATTGGAATATTGATGACTTTGTCCACGTTCAGGAACAGATCGAGCACCGGCCAGGCGCGCAGAGTCGCCCCCTGGAGATCCACTTCCCTGAACATGGCCGGATCGGGAAGTACAACTTCAGCGCCCGCGAGGCCGGCGGCTTCGGCGATGCCGGATCGCTGAAAACAGCGGCGTGGATCGTTGCAGCTCACGTCGGTGACAATGACTCGCTTGGCCCCGGCGTTCGAGCACTGGCGGACGACTTCGGCCACGACGGCGGGATTCGTATTGGCCGCCTGCTCGGGAGTGCGATCCCAGCCGATGTTCGGTTTCACCAGGACGATGTCTCCGCGCGCAATGAAGCGGCGCATTCCCCCCAACTCTTCGATTGCCTCACGCGCCAGTTGCGCGGGATCGTCGCCCGTGATGATCGTCATCTCAGGGAACTTCAGATCAGGTGCTATCGTGTGGCCGTGCTTCGCGGCCATTGCCAGCGTAGGCTCGGGACGCCAGCTATGTTTACTCAGCCAAAGGCCCAGTCCGGCCGCACCAGCCCCGGCTCCAGCTACTCGCAGCAGCTTGATCAATGCGTCACGACGGCTCAGATGAATTAGGTCGGATTGCATGAAAGCCCCATGTCAGCGATCCAAAGTCTTGTCAGTCGGTACCTAAGAGTCGTGCCAGCTGTCATCCCTTCCTTCGATTCAACAGGATCTGGTTGGTGCGGGACCGGCTTTCGCCCACACTCGTCACGTACACCGCGGGCCGGTCCTGGACCGGACAAGCGAATTCACATGCACCACATCCGACGCAGTGGGACGGATCAACATAAGGCTGCCTCACTTGCTTCGGATTGTCCGCTGCATCGATCAGATCCACCGGTTGGAGGTGTATTGCCTTGGGCGATGTGGGACACCATTCTTCGCACACAATGCATTCCGTCGCCATGGCCCATGGCAGGCATCGGCCGCGATCGTAAAAAGCGGTCCCGAGGCGAACCGTCTTGTCGCCACGGGCCACATCCACGGACCAGCCCTTCTCTTTTTCCGTGATCTCCCAGATGGCTCCGGTAGGGCATATTTGCGAACACAGCACGCAACTGCTTTCGCAATAGCCGATTCGCGGTACCAGAACGGGCGTCCAGAGACCTTCCATCCCAGCTTCTGAAAGAGCGGGATGCAAGGCGTTGTTCGGACAGACCTTCATGCACTCGCCACAGCGAATACAGCGTGCGAGGAAGTATTCTTCGTCCAGCGCTCCGGGGGGGCGCAGCAGGCGTTCGTTGCGTTCTGTGGCAAACCCGGGAGTGCTTCGCATGAGCGGCACCACGGCAGCGCCCGCAGCCAGGCCGGTCAGGACTTTCCGTCTCTGAAGGTTCGCACCCACGGTCTTCTGCCTGGGAAAAAACTGGAATCGCAACCCGTGCTCGGGACACTCGTCCACGCAGTTCATGCACAGATGGCATTCGGGCTGATGCCAGGGCACGCCGCCGATCGGGTCATCACCGCCCTGGCAGCGCAGGAGGCAGCGGTTGCAATCCGAGCAATGCTCCGGATTCTTCACGAGTGCAAGCACGGACCAGCGCGATACGATACCCAGCAACGCACCCAGCGGGCACAGTCCGCGGCACCAGAAGCGGGTGATGCGAAAATTCAAGGCCACGAGAAAGACAAAAATCAGGCCCAGCCATATCCCCAAACGGAAGTGGGGCTGCTTGAAACTCAACAGCAGCGCACCCAGGATGAAGTGCAATATGCTACCGACTGTCTGGACGGACGCATAGCGACTGTGCTCGAGTACGCCCAAGGCCGCTCGCAGGCCGTAGTCGATTGCGGGGAGAATCGACAAACCAACAGAACGTACCAACAAAGAGAATGGATCCAGCCAGCCGATGATGCCCGTGCCGCAAACGGCGGCAACTAGAGACACGATGAGCAAATAATATTTCGTCGTCTGCCAACGTTGGTAGCGATTCGAGTCAATGAGTTGTTTGCCACGTTTGCTCTCAGATCTGAAGCTGCTGAAGAAATGATGAATGGAACCGAGAGGACAAATCCATCCACAGAAAAAGCGCCCCAGGAACATGGTGGGAATCAAAACCACCAGACTCCACAACAAGCCACGGTATAGCGAATGGCTGGACAGTGCGTTCGCCAGTGCCGCCAGAGGATCAACCTTGAAGAAAAGAGAAACGGGGTAGGCGAGGCGGATCTCGCTAGCTGATGCCGTCAGCGAGCCTCGGAACTCGGTACGCAACAGAAGAAACAAAAAGAAAACGAAGAGAACAACTTGCGACAGAGTCCGCAACGTGGTTGGTTTTGGAAAACGCAACACTACACCTTTCGTGTCTGGCCTGTGCCTCGAATCGCGAAACCAAGGCTGGTGAAGTTACAAGCTTATTCTTCATTCCTTGCCGCTATGTTTCTGTGACTCGAATCACGTCTCGTCGTGTGCTCCTCGAGCCGTCGAACCGGGAGCTAGTCCGGCGGTGGCATCCTACGGAACTGCTGAACTGCTGCCCAGCGGATCCTGGGCGTTGCGCACACAAACACGCTGCAGGAAAGTAGCGAACAAAGACGCCGCCTACACCAGATCGGTCGCGAAATGTCGGCATAGCGCCACAATTCCAAGGTCAGATAGATGGGAGATGCGTGGCTCGATGCGCGTCCTGAAGGAGGGTCATTGGGATGGCCACAAGTTGCGAAGACAAGCCTCGATCAGTGCCAAGAAGTCATTCGGAGTGGAGTGTCGTGATTGGATTAAGGCGCATTGCGCGCAGCGCCGGGATATAGCTGGCCGCGAGCGCGACAGTCGTTAGTACAAAGGTGACGCCAGCGAATGTGGGCAGATCGGTAGGGGACACGCCGTAGAGCAGTCCGGCCATGAGGTGAGCGACGATAAGAGAACTGGTCACACCCAGCCCGGCGCCAGCCGCGGCCAGACCGAGTCCCCGGCGCAGGACCATCTTGAGGATATTGCCTCTTTGAGCTCCCAGCGCGAGGCGAATGGCGATCTCACGTCTTTGTTCATTCACAACATAGGAAATAATCCCGTAGATTCCAAGTCCGGCGAGAAGCAAGGCGGTGGCCGCAAAGAACGCCACCATTTCCATCGAGAATCGCCTGACCGAAAGCGGGGAGGCAAGCACGTCATCCAGTGTCTCGGCACGGAAGACGGGAAGTTCCGGATCGACGGACTGGACCTGCTCGCGCATTTGTGCGGAGATGGCGCTGGGATCGAGTTGTCCGCGAAGAAAGATGGCCAGGCTTTTGGCGGGGTGCTGGTACACGCTGCGGTAGATCTGAGGAATTGCCGCGTCCGCCAACGATTCCGTGCGGGCATCCGCAATCACGCCGACGATCGTGGTCCAGGGTGGCGTGCCAGAGCTCAACAACTCGCGGGAATCCAAGCGCAAACGGACGCGTCTGCCAAGCGGGTCCTGGTTTGGCCAGTAGGTGCGAGCCGCGGCCTGATTGATTACCGCAACCTGGGGCGTTTCCTCCAGATCCTGGTCGCTGAAAAGGCGTCCGCGCAACGGCGGCATGCCCAACAGGCGGAAGTATTCGGGCGAAACGATGGGACTAACGATCACAGGGGCCTGATTGTCCATCGTCTCAATGCCTTCGCGGATCAATGGCAGCGGGCTGGGATGGCTGTGGCCTAGGGGAAGAGCGGTCCTGTCGCCGACGGCCGCCTCTTGTACGCCCGGCAAGGTTCGGCTGCGGCGAGGAATCTCGCGCAGCAAGACCGATTCCTGAGTGGCGGTTCGGTAGATATCCGCATTGGGATCGTTGGGCCCCGGCAGCCAGGTTTGAATGGCCATGACGCGGTCAGGATTGTAACCGGGCCGCACCTTGAACAAATCCCAAAAACTGCGCAGCAGAACACCCGCGGCGACCATGAGCACCAGGGAGAGCGCCAATTCACCAATGACCAGTATCTGGCGGGCGCGCGAGCGTTCCCGTGAGCCGCTGGAACCGCGTCTTTCCTGCCGAAGCGTGCCCATCAAATCGAAGCGGCTCATGAGCCACGCGGGCGCAAGCCCAAAGACGGTACCCGCTGCGACAGAGACGGCCCGAGCGAATGCCAGCACGTCCCAGTTGATCGATATGCTGTTCAGGTGCGGGAGGCTCTCCGGGACAAGCCGCAGCAGGAAATGCCCGGTGCCTACGAGAATGGCAATACCCGCGATTCCGCCAAGCCACCGGAATCTTACTTGCATCTCCTTCTCTTTCCGTTCTCAACACATAATCATTATCGATTGAAGTATCGGGAGGTCCGGATGAAGATCCCGCGCCGGTTCGCGTTGGTTATGGCCACATGCGTTGTTGGGTCGCTCGCGGCCCATGCCGGAGAAGCGCCAGGCCCTGAACTGAAAACGGCAACCGTCGCCGCATTCAAAAATGGGTTGGCCTTCGTGGTGAAGCAGGGCTACGTGCATCTGGAAGCCGGAGTTGGGAATCTCGAATCAGTCCCAAATGCGACGCTTGGTTCTTTGTGGATCGCGCCCAATGATGACGGGGCGTCGCTCGATCGAGTCGTAGCTCGTCGCAGCAAACTTTCGGTGCAACGGAACCTAACCGTCCTTGCGGACGTGCTGCTGGCAAATACCGGTCGGGTTGTGACTGTAGTTGATAGCAACCAGAAAGAGTACACGGGCGAGATTGTCGGGTTTCGCCGGACAGAGCAAGCAGAAAAGCCGGGTGATGGATCTGCATCGTTATCCAACCCACCGGGGGAAAGTTTCTACGCTGATAGTCCGCCATCTGCACCGCAGCCACACATCGCGCCGGAATTCTTGCTGCTGAAATCCGATGGCAAGCTCCTAGTTCTTTACTACCACAATATTGCGCGAGTCACTCTGCCCGCGGATTCCGTTTTGCAGCAATCCCAAGAGGAAGAACGCAAGGCTCTGCAATTCAAGATCAAAGGCGTAGCTGACCATGCCAGCGTGACGATGGGTTATCTGGAACACGGACTGGGCTGGACGCCCTCATATTTGGTTTCACTGCAAGATGACAAGAAAGCCCAGATCACCATGCAAGCCGTGCTCGTCAACGACGCCGAGAATCTTACGAATACCGATTTGTTTTTTGTGGTTGGCGTTCCCAATTTCGCCTATTCGAGCCTTCCGTCGCCCATGGCTCTCGAGCAGAGCTTGCTGGAGTTCATGCAGGCGGCCGCTAGGAAAGATGATTTGTCGGCACGCTATTCGAACGCCATAACGGGGCAGATGACGGTTGGGGGTATCATTGGCGATGACTTAGAGGCAGCCCCGAGTCTGACATCCAATGCCGAAGAATTGCAGGGAGCGCAGGAAGAGGATCTCTTCCTTTACAGCCGAAAGGATGTGACGCTGGCGCGCGGTGAGCGCGCGACGTACAACGTGTTCTCGGACACCGTGAGTTACGAGCACATCTACGAGTGGAACCTCGAAGGCCAGCCTCGGGTGGACGGATTCGGCATTGCCCAAAGCATTCCAGTCACAGGATCGGACCGTGCCATCAAAGAGAATGTCTGGCACGCATTGCGGCTCAAAAATACGACCAAGTTTCCCTGGACTAGCGCCCCCACCCTGGTAATCTCCGGCACCAAGCCAATTGCCCAAGATACCGTGCCCTACACTCCCAGGAGTGCAACATCGACCCTCAAGCTGACGATCGCGACCGATATTCGTGCCAGCCACGAAGAAAATGAAGTCGAGCGGCAGAGGGACGTCCAGCGGCGGCACAACTACAACTACGACCAGGTGACTGTCGAAGGAAGGCTGACCCTAAAGAACTACAAAAGCAAAGAAGTGCGATTGAGCATCGCGGATCGAGTGCGGGGAACGGTCGAATCTCAGACCGATGACGGAAAGTCGGAAAAGTTGGCGGAAGCAATCGCGGTGGACAATCCGCTCTCTCGAATGACATGGGAAGTCACTTTGCAGGCGGGGGAAGAGAAGGTCATCAAATACCGATACAAGGTCTGGCTGCGCGTTTAGACGCGCTGTTACTGCCGAATGTGCACAGCGAAGCGGAACTCCCAAGGTGGCGTCGGAGTCTAAATCTGATGGGGATTCCTCCCCGCCTGATGCAGAATCCCGAATCGGCCTAGCTGTGTCGAGGAGACATCACATGTCACCTAGATCCGCCTGCTCCGGGCTCCTTGCGCTTCTCGTAGCGGTCGTTTCTGCAGGGTACCCACCCGATACGAGTCAAGTAGCCGACTCACTCGGCTATCATCTGCCTCGGTCACTTCTAGTGGGCGCCACAGCGCGCCTGGTCGCCCATGCTGATCTGAATGGAGATGGGAAAGAAGACCTGATTCTCGCGGGTCAAAGCCAGCGCTTGCAAGAGCGGGGTGTAGAGATTCTCGAAGGCAACGGGGATGGAACTTTCCGCAAAGGCGTTACGATCGACCTTCAGAATCCATCGCGCGCGATGGTGGTGGCCGATGTCAATGGCGACGGCAAGCCGGATCTGATTCTTCTCCATCCGGGGATCGGTATTTTACTCAACACAACTCCATACCCCGGTGCGCCAGTGTCGTTTGGGCTCGAGCAGAGCTTGGTGGGTGGTTTTGGACCCGCGCTGGCCGCCTCCGATTTGAATGGCGACGGCAAGGCCGAAGTACTTTTGGGTACGATGCCAACCCGTGATGCAAGCGATGAGCAGGGAACGTTGCGCATCGCGGCGGCCCCAGTTTTTGTTGACGCAAACCACCACTCTGGCTCTGCGCCTGCCATTGACATCCCGATTCCAGGCGTCCCCGTATCTATTGCGGTTGCCGATTTTGATGGAGATGGCAAGCCCGACGTTGCTGTTGGCTTTACCGGCCCACTTCATGAGCCCAGAGGCGGAGTTGCGGTTCTGTTGAATCGGACCGAGAGTCCCACTACGCCGATACACTTTGCCGATCCCGTCCTGGTTCAGTTCGATCACCCGGTTGATTTCGTGGCCGCCGCCGACCTCAATGGGGATGGTCGCAACGACGTTTTCGCCGCCTGGTGCAGTGGTCGCGACGTGCCGTGCGGAACGGTTTCGCTCTTGAACAGGCCCTCTCCGGATGGAGGCATCGGATTCGCCACACAGAGCACCACGCTCGCTGTGCGACGGGCGTCGAACTGGATCTTGCAGGACATCAATCACGACGGCAAGCCCGACTTATTGTTTCTGAGTCGTCAGCAAGGCGTGACGTTTCCGGTCCAGGCACCGGGAGAAATCGTAGTCGCGTTCGGGCTCGGCGACGGGAGATTTGCCGCGCCAAGAGCGTTTTCCGCTCCCACCGCAGATAGTCTCGGCATGGTGCTGGCGGATTTCAATCGTGACGGTCTCTTTGACTTGGCTATCCTCGACGCTGCCTCCCTTGAAGTGCCGAAGATCAGCCTCCTGCTGGGACGGAAGGACTACGGATTCAGCGCCCCGGAGTCGCTGATTTCGGGTTTCGTTCCAACAGCCCTCATTCCATTCTCCGATCACGGGAAGACAACTGGGTTTATTGTTACGAACACTGCGGCTGGCCCGGCATCTTCTTCCAAGGCTGCCCATACCGCCAAGATATTTAACGCTAAATCCCTTAGTGCTCCTTACTCACCGTTATCCACCGTCACGGGCATTTCGGATGGTGCAATCGCGGTTGGCGATTTAAACGCGGACGGTCGCACCGAGTTGGTGCTCGTCACCTCTTCGGATATTCAGGTCTATAGCCTGGAAGACAAGGTCCGAAATCATCCGGTTCAAGCTGCGAAGGTTTCGCAAGCTTCTAATCGCTTTGCTGCTGCGCCTCAGCGCGCCATCCTGCAAGACCTCAATGGGGATGGGAAGCCGGACCTGATCGTTGGCAACGGCTATGATCCGAGCCTGGAGATTTATCTGAACACCAGCGCTGGAACGTTCTCATTTGCGCCTCCCGTAAGCGTGCCGTGGTGCCCCAAGGGATCTCCACCTATCGTCATGAAAGGACTAGTCAGTCTCTCAATTGAGTTGGCTGCCGCAGACATCAATGGAGACGGCAAGCCGGACTTGGTAGCGAGCGGGCACTGCGGCCTGAATGTGATGCTGAACCGCACACCTGCTGGTGGGTCCATAGCATTTGACCCTCCCGTTCCGGTCTCAGACCCGAAGCAACAGTCGCCGTGGCAGTCCGGCATTTTTGCGCTGGCGGATGTCAACCGCGACGGCAAAGCCGATGTGATCGTTGTGGAAAATAGCTACACCTCTGCCGGCGAAACGTCAGCTCTCAACGTGTTCGTCAACGAAACGACCGCCTCGCCGACCTTTCGGCTTGCCCAGCATGTTCCGGCCGGCAAACGACTCACCGGCGTGGGGGCTGGCGATTTCAATCAGGATGGATGGCCGGATATCGCGACCATTGATGCCGACGGCACGCTGACATTTCTTTTGAATGATAGACAGTGGAAGGCAAAAGGGGCGTTCATGGTCCATTCGTCGTTTACGGTAATGCCAAATCCGCAGCAACTACTCGTGATTGATCGGCCTGGAGGCGGCACGCCAAGATTGTTGCTACGCAATCAGGACTCCGCCGCGATAGTCCAGTGATGATTGATGAAACTCTGGCGTTCTGCTTCCCCTTGTTGGATAGCTTTCAGCCTGAGATCTCGACGGGCATTGAATTCCGCGTCCTCAACGTCCCCATTGCCTGCGATTTCGGAAGCCAATCTGAACTGATCTTCAGCCTCCTTCATCATGCCAAGGACTGCATACGCAGTCGCGAGCAGAGTTCTCTTCATAGCGTCGAGCCGGGCTATTTTCTCCTCAAAGCGAGAGCGCATGAGACAGCGATCAAAGGAATAGGCCGCCAGCGGGAACTGCCCGGCAATCAACTCCACGTAGCCGAGGTTCAAATTGTCGGGGCCACTGAATTGTGAGTACCCCGTTCGAAGCGAGACTGGAATCGAGCGCGTCACGAGGATGATAACCCCGGCGATCAAAAGCCATCGAAAAAGTGACAACCTTGATTTTTCTGGTGGAACGAAAGCAATTCCCACGCGACAACTAACCGCGAAGGGTACCTCGAGGCTGGGCCAGCGCCCCAAGCGGGCCGAGAAATTTGAAAAAAAAAGTTCGTCCAGGCTGTCGATTTATTCCCTGCGCGACGACTATAGGACGAAGATGCAGTGCGCAAAGCAGTGATGCTTGCCCGAAGACCATTTCAAGGAGAAGGTATGACGCAATATTTGGTTGCGATTCACCTGCCAGACGATTTTGACCCGTCCGTCCAGGACAAATCGATGGAGCGCGATATCGACGCGCTCAACGAGGACATGGAGGCTAAAGGCGTCAGGCTCTTCGCTGGCGGGCTGTGCCCGGCGAGCGAAGCGAAGTCGCTGCGTATTCAGCCCGATCACAAGGTGCTTATCACCGACGGGCCATACCTGGAGACGAAGGAGCACGTCGGCGGTTTTTGGATACTGGAAGTCGCTGACATGGACGAGGCATTGGCGTGGGCACGCAAGGCCGTCGTCGCTTGTCGCGCGCCGGTGGAGGTGCGCTCCTTTTTTCGTAGTGACCCTACTGGGCTGCTGGCCCGAACGCCGTTAAAGAAAGGAATGACGCAATATTTGGCTACGATTTACCTGCCGGACAACTTTGACCCGTCCGCCCAGGACAAAGAGGTGGAAGGCGATTTCGACGCACTCAGCGAGCAGATGGAGGCTTCTGGTGTCAAGGAGGTTTTCGCTGGCGGCCTGAGCCCGGCGAGTGGAGCGAAGTCGCTACGAGCGCAGCCCGGTGGCAAGGTGCTTGTCACCGACGGGCCATACCTGGAGACCAAGGAGCACATAGGCGGTCTTTCGATAGGGCAAGCCGCTGACATGGACGAGGCACTGACGTGGACACGTAAGGGAGCCGTCGTCTGCCGGGCGTCCGGCGAGGTGCGCCCGTTTTTTCGGTCGAACACCCCGTCGGAATAGTGCTTACCGCGCCTGCCACAGGCAAGCAAAAGCCCATATTCAGGAGACCGCATGAGAAAGGTCAGGATCATCGAACAAATCTCGCTGGACGGCGTGATTCAGCAGTCCGCCGATGACAACGATTTCCCCTACGGCAACTGGACCGCGCCCTATCGGACCCCCGCTGGCAGAGAACTAATCCTCGCCGCGTATGGCGAGAGCTTCGGTTTGCTGCTTGGTCGTCGCACCTACGAGATGTGGCCGGGCTTCTGGCCAAAGGCGCCGAGCAGTCTGATGGCGGACCGCCTCAATGCGGCAACAAAATATATCGCCACCCACCGTCCGGAAGGTCTTGCCTGGGGGCCGGCCGAGACCCTTGGATCGGACATCGTCGAGGGGCATTCGCCGCATCAGGGCGCAGGACGGCCCGGACGTTATCCTTTCGGGTAGCTCCACGCTGGCATCGGGCGTCATCCTCAGCACTTACAAGCCGAACGGACCTTTACGCGACGCTACCATGGGCGCATAGGCGTAAGCCGACGTCAGAGAGCATGGGAAAAAGGGAGGACTCCAATGAGAAAGCTAATCTTCGCAATCAGCACTACCTTGGATGGCTGCGTCGACCACACCAAACAATTTGTCGATGAAGAAAAACTTGAATATTTTACTCATCTAACGCGAGAGGTTGACCTGCAGGTCTTTGGGCGTAAAACCCATCAATTGATGGTTCCCTATTGGCCTGAAGTCCTCAAAAACCCGTCTGCGACAAAAGCAGATCACGAATTTGCTCGAGCATTCGACTCCACTAACAAACTTGTTTTTTCACGATCGTTGGACGGCGCTGCAGATGAAAAAACGAGAATTGTGCCGACGAATCTTCGCGACGAAATACTTAGATTGAAACAAGAGCGAGGCAAAAATATTTTGGTCGGTGGCGTAGATATCCCTTCTCAACTGATGCAGCTTGGCCTGATTGATGAATATCGTTTTGTCGTTGGGCCAACCCTTGCAGGAGCAGGGAGACGGCTGTTGGAGGGTGTCAGCCTGCCGGAGAAATTGCAATTAAAATTTGTTGAGTCGAAGTTTTTCAAATCAGGAAGCGTTGCGCTTCATTACTCGAAACAGTGACAGAAAAATCTGCGACACCTTTGCTGCTGGCCGCGATCAAGGGAGACAAGCCATGAAATACATCTGTTTGGGCTACTACAACAAAAGCAAACACGACGCCATGACCGAGGCCGAGAGACAGGCGATGTTCGACGCCTGCTTTACCTACGACGACCATCTCCGCGCCAACGGCCATTGGGTCGGTGGAGAACCGATTGAACCTGTCGAAACCGCCTTAACCCTCTATTGCAAGAACGGCAACGTCGCGACGACGGACGGCCCCTACGCCGAAACCAAGGAACAAGTCGGCGGCATTCTTATCCTCGAAGCCCGCGA
Organism: Terriglobales bacterium; assembly: GCA_049520935.1. Classification (GTDB taxonomy): domain Bacteria; phylum Acidobacteriota; class Terriglobia; order Terriglobales; family Acidobacteriaceae; genus Acidiflorens. The sequence goes on from JBEKPJ010000021.1 coordinate 82,071, forward strand.
CATGAATCAGACTCACCAGCTCATCCCACCATCCCTCCCTCAAATACGGCGCCATTTTCGAGATACGTCCGGCCGGCGACCTCAACGAAATGCTGAAGGCCAGCGAGCAGCGCCGACGGCAGAAGGCTGCACGCTGAAGTTCGCCGGACAGAATACAAATCAATTTCGGCTCGGGCGAAGTGTGAACGGATAGGTACGAAATCGAAAACTACGAGGCAGCCTTAACCAGTCGGGTGCGGGAGCGGCGCGTATCGTTACTGATGGGTGCAAAAAGGTCTCTCACGCGTCGATCCACCCCACTTTTTGCTCTACCCGCTCACTCACGTCCGCCAATCCAGTGTTTTCGGCCCGGGCTCCGGCATTTCGGCCCCATGGAGAAAGCAGCGGAGATATGTCACGGCACATTTTCTGCAAAACCCCTTGCCGCAATTCGGGGAGAAGGGAAACGAAAAGGAAGACGGCTGCGGTTATTGTAGTGTCACGGTGACGCTCGACGACGTTTCGCTGGGGTAGACCGGGACCTGTGTTCCCGATCCGGGTGGATCGGAGGCAGAACAACACCCGAGGGCGATCGTGTTCCCCGAGTACACCACGTACAACGAGTTCGAGCCTGTCGCCAGCTGCGACGCACTCAGCGGTATGGCAACCGCCGACCTCCCGACACCGGTCGGCAGCAGCGTGGCCGTTTGCAACAAAGTCGAATCCACGTAAAAGCGCGCCGTTCCACTCGGCACACCCGCGCCGGGAGGCGTAGCCTTGACTACCGCCGTCAAGGTGGTCGATCCGCCCGGCCGTAGCGTGTACCTCCCTGCCGTCAACGTGGCAGTCACAGCGTTGTTCAGTCCCGTCGTCTGGAACGCTCCCATGTTAATGCGGCCGCTGCTGCGGATGGCAGTTCCCACCAGGTCGGTTGCCCCATAGATCGAGTCCGGAGAATCGCCATTGGGATCGCACCAGCCCACGCCGCACGACAAACTGGTACTCGCCGTCAAGTACCCAGGCGAACTGGTGTTGATGTCAAAATCCGGCGGCGTCGCGCTCAGATTGATGAACTGGGGGTTCGAATTCACCGACTCGGCATCTTCACCGCTCTTGCTCTGCCAGTTGGCAAAACTGGTGTATCGGCTCACGTCGGCCCAAGTGATGGACGTTCCTTCTACGTAGCCCGCAGTGGAGTAGTACAGGTTCCAGTTGAGTGTGGCCGGCGGTGCTGGATATGCCTTCGACGTGCGATTGTAGCTGTACATCCACTGATTGTAGGAACCGGCATAAACCACGTTATTTTCGAAATAATTCCCCTGCGCGCTGCCCACCTGGTTCTGAATCTGCTCCTCGGAATCTCCCCCGGTGGTCTTGGCGTTGTTGTAAAGCGTGTTGTTGACAAACACTGCCGCCTCGGTGCCGCCGCCGCCATTGCCTGACCCGCCCCCGCTCGTATATTTCGCATACCCGCCAATGGAGTAACCCACGGCATTGGAGTTCCAGATCAAATTATTGCGTACCGTCACGTCCTTCCCATAACAGGGATGCGTGCTGGTACCTGCGCTTCCGCTGCCCGGCGTTCCTCCCGACCACTCCGTGCCATTCGTCTTACAGATTTGATTCTCGCTAGTCACCTCGATGCCCAGATCGGCATTGATGATCACATTGTCTTCGATCGTCATCCAGCCACAGCCGTCACAATAGATACCGTCCGACTCGTAACTATCGGCGGCAGGATTCGAAATCGCGCTGCAGTTATAGACCGTGTTCCCGCTGACTTCCCCATAAATCGCCTGATCGTAGCCCGTTGGTCCTGCTTTCCAATATCCCGCCAGATCAATGCAGATGTTGTCGATGTCGTGAACCAGGTTATTGGTAATTTCGAAATTGGTTACATTGCCGCTGGTCGTCAGACCTTGGCTACTCCCCACTTTGCTGTTGTAGACCTCGTTACCGCTCATCACAAGCTGCGTAATGGGGACACGCGATGTGCCGTACGCGATGAGGGGGAGGGAATTGCCGCTCTCCTCCGACGAGGTTGAGATGTCGTACACCTGATTGTTCAAAATCCGGATTCCCCGGCCAAATCCCTCCACCAGAATGCCCGCCGGAGTTACTGAGGAGCTGTCGGTCGTGTAGTTGCGCACGACAAACCCCCTGAACGTGATGTAGTTGACGTCGTACATCTCCACCAAAGCCTGCGCGCGAGCTGCGTTCAGGCCGGTTCCATCAATGATTGGGACCTGGCCCGGGTAATTGCTGAAGACAATGGGCGCCGACGATGTTCCGGAATGGGTTTGGAAAATGACGGTCTCGTTGTAGGTGCCACCTTCTACGTAAACCGTATCCCCCGCCGTCGCGGTATTGGCCGCGTGCTGGAGAGTCAACCACGGCAAGGCGTGGGTCCCGGGGTTGTTATCGTTCCCGCTGGTGGATACATAGTAGGTAGATGGCGTGCGGAGCGAGAACGAAGCTAACAGGACTGGCAGAAAAAGTACTAAGAAGACATGACAGTACCGCGAACGGACCAGAGCACGTCGCCTCATTGGATCCTCCGGGGGTTTTCCGACCATCGCCCCCATCATACCCCTGAACATACCGCCCGGTTGTGATACTTGGCCTTTGCTATCGATTCTGTCGCCTAACCGTCTACCTCCTTGAGCTTTTGCGGACCAATCGCAAGCAGCCACTGGGTTACGATGCAGATGATTACTCGACGAGAAGCGGTTCGCCTGCTCGGATCGGCCTCAGCTGGAGCATGGTACGCGGCAACCCAGACGGGCTTCAATTTTGCACTCTCATCGAAAGCCGCCGCTACAAGGCTCGATTCCACTCCCACACTCGCCTCCGGAACGCCAAAATCGCCGGAAAGGCTGGCCTTGATTGACGTGTTTCTGAAGCGATCGGAGGGGTTACAAAACAAGTTCGAGGCGCGCGAGCACAAGAGCGACTGGGTGATGCCCTATCGGTTGTTCCACCCAGAAACCACCAGAAAAGCACCATTGGTGCTCTATCTGCACGGGGGTGGCGGACTGGGCGACGACAACCTGAAGCAGCTGAGTCTCGGCAACAGGTTCGGCACGAGGGTGTGGCTCCTTCCGGAGAATCAGAAGCGTTTCCCCTGCTACGTACTGGCACCGCAGACCGATCGGGGATGGATCCGCTACGACTTCTCGCAACAGCCTGCGAAGGAGCTTCCAGGTTTCGGAGACGGTGCACGATTGGCTCTGGAAATCGTCAATGAGTTGCGTCGCGAGTTTCATATTGATGAGCGCCGTATCTATCTCGCGGGAAATTCCATGGGAGGCGCGGGCGTGTGGAATGTACTGGCGAATCGGCCGAACTTTTTCGCGGCTGCAGTGATCTGCTGCGGAGGCGAGTCTCCCGATGATGGCACTGGGTCTGCGGCTACGCCTTTGTGGGATTTTCACGGAGATGCCGATGAAGTCGTTCCCGTGTCTTCATCGCGTGACCGCATCGCGGCAAGACGGAGAGCGGGCGGACACCCGATCTACACCGAGTACGCAGGCGTGGATCACGATGGCGCAAACAGATTGGCCTTTACTGAACCGGGGTTGCCAAAGTGGGTGTTCTCTCAACGCCGTGGGTAGTTGACGCATGAAACTGCCAGGGAGACGGGGAAATAAGCGGATCGAGGCGGCCGTTGGTAGCTGTTCCGTTGTTTGCTTGCCTGTTGGTCATCGGGGCCAAGACGGTGCGAGCGTTCCATGTCGAAAGCTCCGGGCATGATCCCAACACCCAAATGCAGGTTACGACGCTCCCGTTGGATACGATGAACGGGCTTGAAGTGCTGGGCATCGGCGAGAAAGGCGCCGTCCCGGTGAAAATTCAGTCGGAGGTTGGCAGTAACTAAAGCTCGGGGGTTAGAGCGCAAAAGGGGTGTCTACCCTTGTGACTCCGCTCCCATGGCGAGTAGTCAAACCGAAGACTATGCGGTTGCTGGCGAAGAATTGCATCACTGACTGATCGTGCGCGCGCCTTGACCATTGATTATGTGGCGCGGCTTACGGATCTTCGCCTGATGATCGGCTCGGACAACCGCCAACGCCACATAACGGCCTGCGCCACAGAAGATCTGAAATTAGGCGCCTCGCGCGGCCAGATTGCGCTATGGACAGGTTCGGATACAGAGGCCTATTTTTCGAATCTGACGATTCGGTAGCGCAAAACCGTTCACACTCAGATTGCGAGTACAGGCCGATTCTTCGCCCGCTGAGGCGATTCCATAACTGCACACTACACAGGGTCCCGATCATGACGCTGCTCTCGGCGAATGGAAGTTGTTGTAGAAGCGAAGCGTAGTGCGGCTGACGTAGAGACAGCCGGCGCGCGCGACAGCGGATCAGCTCACTCAGACCCGGGGGGAAGGAAATGACTTTCTCATCGACCGTCGGAAACAGCTGTATCGGACGCATCCCACTCGACTCCCCCAAACCAACTGCCCACCTAGATGGGCTCATCTGATAGCGCACCAGAGTTTCGAGCCAACATTCGAGTAGCCGGCGATCCGGAAATTGCTCGCGTAATGGTATAAGGTCTCGACTACCTCCCGATCACTTCCACGGTTGCTCTATCCACTTCGCTCGATGCGGACGCACCCTCGTGCCTGAGTTGATTGGCGGTGTCGTCCCAAGTGAACTTGGTGATTGAGCCGTCACCTTTCTCGTAGGCGTACGTTTTTCCGTCGTCCTCGAAGAGAGTAAAGGTGCCATTTGCTCCCGGATACACGTGCACGGCCGCAATCTTCTGCCTCACCTGCATGCTATCCACCTCCGAGCCCAGCGGTACGATGCTTCCTGCTCGTACAAACAGCGGAAGTATGTCGATCGGAGCATCTGCCACGATAGTCTGACCGCCCTGCAGCCGCTCATTCGTCCAGTAGTTGTACCAGTCACTGCCTGCCGGCAAATAAACCGTCCGTTGGGTCGCACCCTGCTCGGTCACCGGAGCCACCAGGAAAGCAGGCCCATACATATATTCATCCGGAATGTCCACCGCCTTCGGATCTGCCGGGAAGTCCATAAACAGTGCCCGCATGTACGGGGCCCCCGTCTGGTAGCTGCGATACGCTAACGAATATGTGTAGGGCAGAAGCTGGTAACGCAGCTTCAGATATTTCGCGAGAATCGGCTCGGCCTGCTTGCCGTAAGACCACACTTCGTTGTGCGCTCTCTCCCCGTGGGTTCGCATCACCGGGTGAAATGCGCCCCATTCAAACCACCGCACAAACAGCTCGGGATAGTCCTCATAGTTCGCAATCGTGTCGCGTGCGTCCGATCCGTCGATCAGGGGCTTGTGTGCCGCGCGGTAGTCCGCCGGAATCGCAGGCGAGAAGAACCCGGCGATATCCGTGTCCCAGTATGGCATTCCACTCGCGGTGAAGTTCAGCCCCGCAGGAATCGAGCGCTTGAGCATGTCCCACGTCGAAACAATGTCGCTTGACCAGAACACGGTGGCGTTGCGCTGTGCCCCCAGGTAAGCCGCGCGTGCCAGGATCATCAGCCTCCGGGTATCGCCGAAATCCCGGCGAACACCCTCATACACTGATCCCGTGTGAAACAGCGGATACACGTTGTAGAAGCGTATGCCCGAACCGATCGAGAACACATCTCCCGCAGGATCTATGTCCGGCTCTGTCTCGTCCAGCCACAGGAAATCGAATCCGTAAGGATTCACATATCGGTCACGAATCTTTTCCCACCACCACTTCGCTGCCTCAGAGTTCGTCGTATCGAGATTCGGTCCGATGACCTCCTTGGTCCATCCTGGATCAGGCTCTCCGTCGGGCGTATGGATCAGCCAGCCGTTGTTCAGCAGCATGTGATAGAACTGAGTGCCGCGCGAAAAGTGCGGCCACACACTCAGCAGGGTATTCACACCCATCGCATGCAGCGCGCGATTCATCTCCGCCGGGTCCGGCCAGCGCTTGGGATCGAGATCCAGTTCTCCCTGCTTGGTCATGTTGAGGAAGTCCACGACCATCACATCCAGCGGCAACTTCTTCTCGCGATATTGCTTCGCCACATCCAGAACTTGTTCTTGCGTCGGGTAGATCGCCTTGCTCTGGATGTATCCGTACGCCCCCTTTGGCAGGAGGTGCGTCACGCCCGTCAGCAGCCGGTAGCCCTGGTAAATCTCATCGCTGGTTTCGCCCGTGATCACGAAATACGAGACACCGTTTCCGACTTCCGATGACCACACATTGCGCCCGTTGAACCCCAGATCCACCGTCGTTTTAGAAGGGTTATCCCACACCAACCCGTAGCCGCGACTTGACACCATGAACGGCACGCAAACGTCTTCGCCGCCTATGGCCGAGTAATCGTGCCAACAGCGGATCTGGTGGTCACGAAGGTCCATCCAGCCCTTCTGCTGCTGGCCCAATCCGTAGTAGTGCTCGTCCGCGGGCGAGTCGAACACGGCCGCCACCGAGTAGCCCTTCGCGCCAGCGTCCTGCCGAGCAACGTCAGCGCGCTCCGGCGCCATCGACCAGGTGCGCATGTGCAGTAACATCCTGCCTCCTGGTGTTGTCACCGTAAGCGCATCGTTGTAAAGACCATGCCCGCCACCACCGCCAAAGTACAGTTCGCGCAGCTCACGATTCACTGCATCCAGCGGCATCGGCTGCGGCAGTTTCTCAGCCGGAAGATCTGCTGGTGACAAACGCACCACCATCCCGGCCGATCGAAACACGTCGCCCCCTTGCGCATCGCGCTCGTGCGTCCATCCCTCCGCCGACGGCATTGCGATAAACCCATATCCCGGCGCTCCCCGCGCTGCAGCCGGGTCGCTGCTCATCGTCACCCGCACAATGTTCGCGGCGTAGGTCTCCAGCGAAATCACCCTTCCATCCCGCTCCAGCACAAGTGGCCTTCTTTGGGCAATGGCCAAATTCGCCAACGCCACGGTCAGGAGGACGACGCCCGGTCCGCACGCCAATAAGTTCGGAAAGAAACGACGACTCATCCGAAACCCACGTGCAGTCCAGCTCCTCCTATCTATGAAGTCCGCGATTTGCATTTTTTCTCCCACCAGTGATCCTATCCCAAAAAAGAGAAAACGCTTCCCGATTGCAGCCTGGAAGGGTAGGGCGCAATCCGAAAGGCTCCCGCTCCCGAAGTCCAAGACTCCATCTGGCTTCCGCTGCGAAAGGACTCGCATTCAGGCGCGATCTGCAAGAGAGTACCGATGGTCCGTTGCGCGTCAGAGATGGGGCCGACCACCTTGGTTGGAATACGCGCCAACCACGATGTCGCTTCCTGAATGCTGTCTGTACGATTGTGGTCGGATTATGGTAACTCTTCCCCAAACCGGTGAGAGGTTTGCCGACCCATCCGGGAGTTGGGCGGTTCGGTCAACACCATGGCGCTGGTGGAAAGGAATCGTGCACTCGAAGTGTCGAGTGTCCATGTGTTCATTCGCCTTGGTACGAGCTTTGAGGTAGAAAATTGGTACGCACGATCAGGCGGGAAGCGTCATCTTTGTCTATGATTTCGTTTCAGCTGAGGAATCGGACGCATGAATAAAGCAGATGGTCAGGATACGGCAGACCGCCTCTCTGCAATTGTCGCGAATTCCCTGGACACGCAGGCGAAGACGCAAGATCTGGCGCGCCTAGCGTATCAAAGCCGCACGCAGTTCCACAGGTTGTTCCGAACCGTGGTCGAAGAAACTCCGACAGCCATGCGACGACGGCTGTTGCTCGAAAGAGCAGCCTATCAGTTAGGGCATACCGGAACGTCGGTCACCGACGTCGCCCTGGACGCGAACTATGGTTCGTTGGAGGCGTTCACTCGCGCTTTCCGGAAAGCTTTCCGGATTTCTCCCAGCCTCTACCGGCGCATGCGTGATCCGCACTTTCACTTGCCGGCGTCCAACAAAATTCACTTTTTTGCCCCTGGTTCATCCACCAAAGGAGGAAGAGACATGGATTTATTCGATCGTTTTGCCGGCAACGACTCCTGGCACACGCGGCGTTTGCTGGAATACGCGGGTACTTTGACAGAGGAACAATTGGATCGGCCGCTGCCCACGGTCGTAGAGCTGCTGCCCTGGCGGGAGTCGAATAAAACTCTAAGGCAGCTGTTAGAAAACATTATCTTCACTAAAGAAGTTTGGACCGCCGCACTGTCCGGAGTCGACATGGATATGAACGGCCCTCCCAAATCGCAGCGCTCCCCGCAGGCGATGCTGCAAAGGCTCGACAGGACCGATGCTGAACTGCATCGTATTTTCAGTGACATCCGAAACCGCACCGCATGGGATGATACGTTCGTCGATGCTCTGTGCGAACCGGCTGAGATGTTCACCTTCGGCGGCGTCTTCGCTCATATCATGACCTTCAACGCGCATCGACGATTGATGGCTTTGGGCGCGCTACGTGATCTCGGCGTCCAGACCGAAGGTTTCGGCGATCCTATGGAGTATGAGGAAAGTGTGGCACCATGGAACCAGCGGGTCGCGCTCAAAACGCCATGACAGAGAGAACGGAATTGCTGCGATTCAACGGCGCTGTCGAGCGGGATCCCGCCATCGATGTGTGGATGAAACAGTATGCAGGTGGATTGGGAGCCACCGCGCGTCAATGGTTTGAGGTGATGCGAAAATGCGGGGACGAAGTTCGGGAGCTTCTGCATGACGGCTGTCCGGTTGCATGTTTGGGAGATGCGCCCTTCGGCTACGTCAACGTATTCACTTCGCACGTAAACGTGGGGTTCTTTCACGGCGCAGCGCTCCCGGATCCGGCCCACTTATTGCAAGGCACCGGCAAGTTCATGCGCCATGTGAAGTTGAGACCCGGAACGGCCACCAATACCGCAGCACTACGCGGGCTCATCGATGAGGCGTACGCGCATATAAAGGTGCGCGTCGAAAACGGCTAGCTCAGAGAAACCCTGGGGAGGCCGACGTGGATGTGAATCTCGCCAGGGATTGCTTCCGTCCGACTACCGCACTCCGTCCACCAGGAACAAATCCGACAACTCTCTGGAGAACGAGTAGCCGTAACTCTTGCCGTCCGCGGTCATGCGCACATTCACGATGGTCGTCACTCCCGCCACGTCACCGGGAGCCAAGGTCGTGATCAGTTCGCGCTTCCCGGTCGCAAGCTCAAGCCGGTAAAGAGGGGCCGAAGTTTTGTCATCGTGATAAAGATAGGTCGATCGACCGTCTGCGGCCCAGGTGACCCAAATGTCCTCCGGCAACCAGCCCGGAATCAATCGCGGTTCTCCTCCGGTGGTTGGGTAGAGTCCGCCCCGCTCGCTCAGGTCTCGGGCAAAAAGGGTTCGGCCGTCCGGGGAAAGGATGTGGCCCTCAAAATGGTTGCGCTGCAAGGAAATCGGAGGCGTCATGCTGCGCGGCGCCCCTCCGGAGATGCTCTGGACGTACATCTTCCAATCATGACCATCGTCGCCGGCGTAATAGATCGCTTTTCCGTCGGGCGTGAAACCTATCGACGCGGTTTCCTGTATGCCGCTTGCATTTACCTTCTGGATCTCTCCCACGCCCGTTGGTACCAGAGCAAAGCCCGCCAGATTCACAGTGGTGGCATTAGAAGCCAAAACCTGCTTTGCGTCCGGCGAAAGAACCGGCTCGCCGTACTGTCCGAGTTTTATGGCGGGGGAGCCATCGGTTCTTCGCACGAAAGCCAAGCCCGACGCGCCCGCTGCCGAGCCCCAGTCGTCAAACGAAATCCAAGTGCCGTCTGACGAAATATCCCTAAGGGACGCATAGTCAAGCCAGCTCAGGTCGCGTTCCTTCTTGTCGGTCCGGCCGCGGAATTGCAGTCCGCTTCTCCACGATTCTTTCGAGAGAAGCATACGGCCCTCTCGCGACACATCGTGAAGCCGCAGAACGCCCGGCAGGCGAAGAACCACACGCTGTTTTCCGTTGAGCCCGAGACCAATTTACTTCGTTCGCCCACCCCTCCGTCAGGGTAGCCCCCGTCCAAACCTCTTTCCCCGAAGGTGCCCAGGCCAAACCCTCCAAACTGACGAACGTCACCGACACGACCCAACCGGCATCGCCATCAACCGAAGTAAATTGACCAAAGGCTACGGCATGGTCATGCGGTGCGATTCGCAGATATCCGAGAGGGTGAGTGCTCTCGTAGAGCACCTTCCCGTAAGGAAACTCCACGCGGTACTTTCCTCCGACCTGCCGAATGACGGCCATCTCGCTGCCATCGACGCTCCAATCGGCAGCCAGGACATCGTTGGCAACTTCCCGCGGCGCTCCGCCGGCGAGGGGCACCAGCCCTAAGGTTCCCTGGCAAAGCCCGAGATATCGGTCCTTGCAGCCCACGGAAATCGCCAACTGCGAGGCAGACACCGCGAACAATGTGGAGTTGACGAGATTCAATGGGCGCGACTCGGGAGTATCGGGCAGCGTGGTGTAGAGCTGGACCGGCTGCCCATTCCAGCTGGCGCTGTAATAGATAGAGGAGCCGTCCGACGCAAAGCGCGCGGCATAAACCAATCCGCGATCAAACGTCAGCTGGTGATAAGTCGGCAGCGGTACCGGGTTGCTGCGTGCTGCCAGCATCCAGATTCCCGCAGCCACCAGCGCCAGCAAAAGCGTACTGGCCCCGACCATGATCACCCGCTTACCAGATGTTTTCGTTTCGGCAGCTGCAATCCTGGCCGTGACACGTCCCGTGCTCGTCGAAGAGGTTCCCGACAGGCCTTCGAGATTGAAGGCCAAATCCCGCGCCGATTGAAAGCGTTGCAGCGGATTTTTCTCGAGGCATCGCCTGACAATGCGCTCCAGTGCGGGCGAAACGGGTTTACCGGTAAGGCTCAACTCCGCCGGATCCTCTTTCAGGATCGCGGTCATCGTCTCGGCGGAAGTATCGTGGCGGAAAGCACGCTGTCCGAAGAGCATTTCGTACAAAATCGTTCCCAGCGCAAAAATGTCGGACCGGGCGTCCGCCGGCGCGCTCCTCACCTGCTCGGGAGACATGTATCCCACCGTGCCGAGCACGGCGCCAGCGGAGGTAGGCACGGCCTCCATCGTCGCGCCGTCGTTCGAAGACGTCTCCGGCCGCGCCAGCTTTGCCAATCCAAAATCGAGAATCTTAACCCGCCCTTCACGGGTGACGAAAACATTTTCTGGCTTCAGATCGCAATGAACGATCCCTTTGTCGTGCGCCGCCGCCAGGCATTGCGCGATTTGAATGCTGTAGTCGACGGCTCGCCGCAAAGGCAACGCCCCACCGCTCAACTCCACCCGCAGCGATTGACCCTCCAGACACTCGGAAACCAGATAAGGCGGATAAGGCGCGCCCTCATAGGTGCCGATGTCGTGAATAGAGAGAATATTGGGATGGTTCAGCGCCGCGATCGCCCGCGCCTCGGTTTCAAATCGGCGCAGCCGTTCGGCGTCTCGGGCATATGCTTCCGGCAAGACTTTGATGGCAACATCACGGCCCAAGCCGGCTGTCGCTTGCACGGTAGACTTCGCCCATGCCGCCCGCGCCGAGAGGCGATTGAATTTTGTAGGGACCAAGTTCTGTGCCAGAGGCAAGAGGCATTCGTGTGGGCCATTATAGCGCTCTCCGAGCAGGCAAGATCGAACCCACGCATTTCTGGGGGACTGGTTGGCTAATGGGAAGCCATCTGAAATCGCCTCATCGGCTGGGTACTGGAAAGTCCTCTTCGAGAAGATCTCCCTAAAGCCCGTTTCCTTCCAGCTTCCGGTGAGCCGGCGATTCACGAACTTGGATTCGATCCTTCATCACAGGGGCGTTTGCCAACACCAATTTGGCCCAGAGGCCGCTCAGGGCGTGGGCCTGAATACCTCCGCAACATTTCCCGTTTTGAGGCGTTTAGTATTGGTAGCGTCTGGAGGGATTGTCATGCTCAAGATCGGTGTGCGACACCCATACTGGCCTCTAGCATTGGTCGCGGCTATCGCCCTGGCCACCCCGGCCACCAATGCCGCGCAGCAGGACAACCCGGCCGTCGACTCGGGAGGAAACACTGCCTGCGCAAACCTCGGTGTATACATTTTCGTCGGCGGAACGGGCGGTTTTGATGGCCTCGAAAACGGCGACCAGTTCACCGAACTCCTCCAAACCCGCCACGTGGGGCTCTACGAGCATGCCAACGCCATCGTCGCAGCCGAGCGCCCGCCGAGCATTATCCAAGCCATCGAGAGCGTGTTCAGCGGAACCGGGCCCGGGCAAGCCGAGCTCGGACAAGTCGGCGCGAACTACTTCACGCTTCCCCCGAGCTACGGTTACTACCAGGCTGTATACATACAAAATGGTCTTCATCCCTCGGAAGCCAATGTGAACACGCCATCCGATGCCGCCCCTCCCGGACAATTGCAAAAGGACCTGAATCTCTGGCGAGAGTACGTGGATGCGGCCAGAACTGTCGGTATCGAAACCGTCGCTCCGATCGTGGGCCCCAATGATGCGAACGAACCAAAACTGGGAGATCACGTCTTTGCTACCAACCCCTACTATGCGCTTGAGCGCGGTGAGGCGCTCTATGGCAAAGCCATCGCCTTCGATGTTCCACCCAACTTCTTTTTGACGGGCGGAAGCGGCCCCGGCTACCAGAAATTCATCGTGCAGGCCATCCAATGGGGCAATGAACACGGCCTGCGCACTACCATGTTGCTTTCTCCTTACCCCTGGCCCACCAACGCCAAAGGCAAGCCAGTTACTTTCCGTGAATTCACCAACAATGCTTTCAGCCGCGAAACCCAGAAGTTTGTCAGCCAGTTGAGCCAGCAACAAGCCGTTCCTTCAGAATGGTCGGTCGACAATTACGAAGACCCGTATCCGCACGATACCCCTGCCGTCGGGCCCGAAACCGTCCGAAACACTACCACTGCGGTTGCTCTTTGGTTGGCCGCAAATGCACCGGTTTACGTGAGCCGGGGCATTGAAGGTGTAATCTGCGGAGCACCTGCCCGAGCGGATGGAAGCCGACGCTGACACGGTGTTAAATGGCAAGGACCATTGGTCGGCTTGAGGGAGATCGCATCGATCTCCTCCAAGCCCGCTTCGGAACAACTGGAGCGACGGGTGTCTCTTGCGATACCATTGCTCCCACGTGCTCCTTGACCGAGACGGGAGACAGTATGGGGACGCTGATTCAAGACCTGCGTTACGGCCTGCGCATGCTGTGTAAATCCCCCGGCTTCACTGTGGTCGCAATTTTAACTCTTGCTGTCGGCATCGGCGCAGATACCGCATTTTTTTCCGTTGTTCACGCGGTTCTGCTCCGCCCGCTACCATATGAGAATCCCGGGCAGCTTGTTTTACTGCCTGAGGCCAACCCGAAACAGGGAATCACGGACGCGGGGATGTCGTATCCCAGCCTGCTTGAATTGCGTGACTACAGCCACGTTTTCAGCAATATCGCGGGCTTGGTGAGCCACTCCCTTACGCTCACAGGCCGCGGAGAGCCATCCGAGGCGAGAACCATTGTTGTAACCGACAACTTCTTTTCTGTTCTCGGTACGAAACCTCTGCTCGGCCGCACGTTACTTCCTGGCGATGGTCAGCGCGGTGCAGCGCCGGTCGTAGTTCTCAGCGAAAACATGTGGCGGAGCCAGTTCGAAGCCGACCCCAAAATCATCGGAAACCCAATTACGCTCGACATGCGCCCCTACACTGTCGTGGGCGTCATGCCGGCGGAATTTCGTACGCCCTTCTTCGATCAGGCCGATCAGCTCTGGATACCCTTGGTACAGGATCCGTTGTTTTCTGGCTGGATGACCCATCCACCTCAAACGCACTGGATGCCTGTGTTTGCGCGGTTGCGCCCCGAAGTGTCCTTCGCCCAGGCGAAGGCGGAAATGGATACCTTGAGTGCGCGGCTGGCCGAGGAGTTTCCCGCAGAGAGAGGTTGGGTGATTCAACAGGTACAGCCGCTGCAGCAGGCCGTCGTTGGGGACGTGAAAACTCCGTTGCTCATTCTATCCTGCGCCGTGGGTCTGGTGCTCCTGATTGCGTGCGCCAATATTGCGAACTTGCTGCTGACCCGTGCTACGTCTCGCTCGAAGGAAATCGCGGTTCGCATCGCGTTGGGCGCACATAGACACCGTATCACCCGCCAATTGCTGACCGAAAGCGCCATGCTTGGGATTTTCGGGAGCATGGCTGGGATGTTGCTCGCTTATTGGGGCGTATCGGCACTCATCTCAGTTCTGCCTCCGGGATTGCCCCGCATCCACACCATTCACGTGGACGGATCGGTGCTCGGATTTGCCCTTGTTCTTTCGCTGGCGGCCAGCTTCGTATTTGGCTTGGCGCCCGTACTTTTCGCCGCACAATCCGATCCGCAGACAAGCCTGCAGGCGGGCGGTCGGGCGGGAGAAACAACAGGCTCGCAGCGTGCTCGCAGCTTCTTGGCCGCCGTCGAGGTGGCGCTGGCAATGGTTCTTCTTGCAGGAGCCGGATTGCTGATGCGCAGCTTCGCCCGGCTTACCTCGGTCAGCCCAGGTTTTGAACCGAATGGTGTGGTCAAGGCAATGGTGTCCCTTCCACAATTCCAATATTCCACACCACCGCAGTGGACAGCTTTCGCGACAGAGTTAATGACGCGTCTCCAGGCCGCACCTGGAATGCAGGATTCGGCGTGCGCTGCTCCGCTGCCAATTAAGGATGGCCAGATTAATCTCCCCTTTGTGATTGTCGGCAATCCACCTGTGCCCGCGGAAGCGGCCCCTACCGCCGACTACGTCACCGCGAGCCCGCGTTACTTCCCGGTGATGGGAATTCCCCTGCTTCAGGGCAGATCCTTCACTTCGGGTGATGCGCCGTCTTCCCCGCCGGTCGTCTTGATCAGTAATGCGCTGGCCCGGCGCTATTTTGCAAATCGAAATCCCCTTGGCAGGCGTCTGGTCTTCGGATTTCCACTGAATGGCACCGCCTCGCGCGAAATCGTTGGCGTGGTGGGTGACGTGCGTGACATTTCGCTGGGCAAGAAACCGGAGCCCATGATGTACGTGCCCTTCGCACAGGCACCGCTTTACGGATGCGAAGTCGTCGTCAGGAGCACGTTGAGTGCTTCCGCTGTCGTCGCGGCGATCCGCACGGAAACGCACAACATCGACAAGAACCTTCCCGTTACAGATGTTGCCACTCTCCCGGGAGCCCTCAGCGCATCCGTGGCCGAGCCCAGATTTCGCACCTCGATTCTCGGCCTGTTCGGCGCGATCGCTCTCGCTCTCGCCGCGGTCGGTATATTCGGCGTGATTTCGTATTCCGTTTCGCTCCGCACGCGCGAGATTGGGATCCGCATCGCGCTCGGGGCTACCCCGGCCAGCGTTTGGAGTTTGGTGATCGGGGAATCAGCGAGGCTTGTCTTCTTCGGCTTGGCTGCGGGCATCCCTGCAGCGCTGGTGCTGACACGTTTTCTGTCAACGCTGCTTTTTGACGTGCGTCCAGCTGACCCGCTCACATTTATCGGCGTCGCCGTTTTGCTGGCGCTCGTTGCGCTCGCGGCGTCATACATCCCAGCGCGCCGCGCCGTGCGTATAGACCCCATGGTCGCCTTGAGATGCGAATAGTCTTCGGGACAGATGATCCTCAATCCTACCTCGGACGATGCTTGGCAAATGCGTGAGGCGAGCAAAGCACCAGGACCGAAACCGGCACCTGCGGGACGAAGCGGCGACGCCCCTGGGCCGTCCCGTTTCGCTGGTTCCGAGCTCCATCGGGAAACAATTGAATGCCAATGCGGCTGCGCGGACTATTTCGAACGGCTGGCACCATCATGCCGACGCGCACACGTCGATTGGAGATTCCGCCAAAAACACAGACGCTATTATGGAGGGCTGCCGGGAGCCATGCCTGTCTGCGTCGCTGAAAGTGCTGCCGGTTGGCGGGCAAACCGCAATTGATGCAACGGGGAAAGAGTTCACCGCCGTCCACAAGTCGGGTTGGGAGAACTGTGGTGCGGCTGAATTCCGCTCGCGCCGGATCTCCCCAAGCCCGCTTCCAGATCTGGTGGTTAATTGGTTGGGTCGATGAGTTTCGAAGGTGAAGAAAGCACCGAGGGAGCCGAGGACTTCGAGAAATTCAGCGGACCTCGGCGAGCCGGCTGCGCAGTTTGTGGTTGGCGCGCAACAAGGCATTCTTGATTGTGCCCTCGGTCGTATTCAGGAGGTCGGCCACAGTTCGCAGTTTGAGGCCATGGTAGTGCTTCAATTCGAAGACCACGCGTTCGCGGGGCGAGAGTCTTCCCAGCGCACGAAGGATGCATCGGCGCAGTTCACGGCCAACCAGGCCGCGCTCGGGGCTGGCACCCGGGTTGCGGTCAGGGATGCGATTAAGCACTTGTTCTTCGTCGCCGTCCGGAGAAACCATGGTGGTCTCATCCCGGTGGCGTGAATTTTTCTGGCGCAGATGATCGAGACAGAGATTAGTTACGATGCGGTAGATCCAGGTATAGAAAGAGCACTCGAAGCGAAAGCGCGGCAGGTTTACGTACGCCCGAAGAAACGCTTCCTGATAGATGTCCTGACCCTCCTCCTGTGAACCCGTGAGATGGATGGCGAGGCGCAGCACGGCGCGGTCGTACTGCTGGACCAGTTGTTCGAAGGCGGCGGTATTGCCCTGCTGGGCTTGGCGGACAAGCAAAGTGTCATCCACGGGGACCGGACGAGCCTCGCCAACCTTTAGCCCGGAGGCGGCACATCTAGCAGCATCGACATCAGCTGGTGCGATGCGAGTTTTGCCAGTGTCACTCACGGTCATCATCTCCGGTCCGCACGAAACTTCGATCGTTCGGAATCTTCGATCACTCATCTGCCCGGCGTATCACGATCACAGCCATGTCGTCCTCGCGCGATCGGCTGCCAGCGAAGTCCTTGGCGGCACCGAGCACGGAGAAAAGCGTGCCGCTAGCACTGGAACCACGGGAAACCGGTGCCGCAGCTGCCAGACCCTCTGTACCGAACTCAGCACCATTCTGGTTTCGACACTCGACAATACCGTCGGAATAGCCCAGCAATGTGTCGCCTGGCCGTAATGTGGTCTGCCCGTTGGCGAAGCAGGCGCCAGCCTGCACTCCCAGTACCAGCCCACCCTCCCGCAGGCTCTCCACACGCCCGTCGTTGCGAAAAACCAGAGCAGGCGGGTGTCCCGCGCTGCAGTACGTAACCTCACCGGTATGCAGGTTGAGCCGGCCCACAAGCACGGTGGTCAGCGGCATTTCCAAACGGGTGAGTAGCAGATTACGATTGATGGCGGACAAAGCGGCCGCCGGATCACCCAGCGACTCCACCTGCAGCCGAATCATGCCGACCACATGAGTGAACCACATCCCGGCGGAGAGGTCCTTACCAGCGATATCGCCGATGGCGAATACCAGATCCGGGCCGAGCTCAAACACGCTGATGAAATCGCCGGACAGATGTCGTACCGGGAAAATCTCGCCGGCGATCTCAAACGGCGGACGGTGAAGGAGGCGCGGGCCGCAGAGTTTTCTTTGTACCTGAGCGGCTTCGTACATCGTCTGTAGCAGGTCGTCGTGCTCACGGCGTAGAGTCGCAAGCTGCTCCTCGAGCACCCGGTTGCGGCGCGCAGTCCCCGCAGAACCGGCCAGCATTCCTGCATCCCCGGAGGCTTCGCTCCGATGTGCCCAAGTCTTGTCCTGCCGCCGGCCCCGAATTTGTCGAGTATTCTCCAACCTCATCTCCCGCAGATACCGTAATTCAGCCGACGAATTTGTAACCCGTACCGTGTATGGTGAGGATGAAGCGAGGCTCGTCCGGCCGGGGCTCGATCTTCTGCCGCAAGCGGACAATGTGCGCATCCACGGTGCGCGTGGTCGGGAAGCGCCCGTAGCCCCAGACTTCCTCGAGCAGGCGATCCCGGCTGAGGGTCTCCCCAGGATGGCAGAGAAAGTACTTCAGCAGCTCGAATTCTTTCGAGGAGAAATCCATCGTCTTCCCCTGACGCGATACCTGGCAACTGCGCAGACTAACCTCGACATCACCAAACGCGTAGCGGTCCTGCTCTTTAGGATCGGGACGGGCACGGCGGAGGACAGCCTTTACGCGGGCCAGAAGCTCACGAATGGAGAAAGGCTTGGTGACGTAATCATCCGCTCCCAACTCTAGCCCGACAACTTTGTCCACTTCCTGGCCACGCGCCGTGAGCATGATGATAGGGACCGAAGGCCGCTTGGACTTGAGCTGTTTGCAAACGTCCAGCCCGCTCATGCGAGGCATCATGACATCGAGGATCACGAGGTCGGGTTCTTCCTTGAGCGCGCGTTCCAGGCCAGCCACGCCGTCCGGGGCGCTAATCACCTCATATCCTTCGTACTCGAAGTTGTCGCGCAAACCGGCGACCATGTTGGGTTCGTCTTCGACAATCAGGATCTTGGCCATCTCATGATCTCCACGGCTTCTTTTCGCTTTGGACTGTAACTCGAATGCTGAATTAATGGATGCCATCGCCAGCTTCTCCGTCGCCGATCAGGCTGCCAGATTGTGTCCGTTTTCTCTCGGCTCGACCGGCAGGGCTATGGTGAACTTGCTGCCCGCGCCGGGGGCACTGTCCACCAAGACCTCTCCGCCATGGGCCCGCACAATGTGACGCACCAGGGAAAGGCCCAGTCCGCTTCCCTTGGTGTTGTGAACGAGGGGTTCGCCCACACGATAAAACTTCTCGAAGATCTTGTGTTGCTCCTGATATGGGATGCCGATCCCGTGGTCAATCACTTCCAGCTTTACGGATCCATTTTCACGATACAGCTTGACTCCGAGATACTTCCGGTCCTCGGAGTACTTGAGAGCATTGTTGACGAGATTCAAGAGCGAGCGGGCCACTGCCTCACGATCCACCCGCAGGGGCGGCACTTCGTCGATCCTTTCTTCATAAGCGAAACCATGCTGCTCGATCTGGTAGCGATAGGAATCGAGCGTGTTGCGCACCAGTTCGCGCAGGTCGGTCTCGCGGAAATCGTACTCCTTGCGGCCCGCTTCAATCCGGGAGAAGTCCAGGATGTTGTTGATGAGCGCGCTAAGCCGCTCACTCTCTTTACGAATGATGCAGTAATACTCATGATATTTTTCCTGCGAATTGAGCCGGCCCATTTCCAGAGTTTCGGCGTAAAGCCGGATCAGAGAGAGTGGCGTCCGCAGCTCATGAGAGACGTTCGAAACAAAATCTGATTTCAGCCTGGCCAGCGCCATTTCTCTGCTTACGTTGCGATAAGTCAGCACAATTCCGCCGGCCAGCAACAAAGACAGCGCCCCCAGCGCGAGGAAGTTGGTGCGCGCGAAGTGCCGGCCAATGGCTCCCAGCGTGGTTCCACGCAGCTTGATGGCCAGCGTAAGAGCGGGAAACGCGGCTTCCATGTTGCGTTCCACCTCTGGCGCGCCTCCATCCCAACCGGCGGACGCTGCTATGGGGTCCGGTTCGCCCTTGGGGTGCACCATCATTGCGCATTGGTTTTTGTCACCCTGCCCCTCATTGAGGTTGCGGCTCATCACGGTTTCCAGCATCTCAGGAAAGAAGTGGTCACGCACATATTCGGCATCGAATGCGATCCCCCCGATAACTTGTTTCCCAGTGGCAGCGTCCATCATGGCAAACAGGGCGACCGGCTGATATAGGTGTTTCTCGCCTCGCTGCACCCAATTGGGGAAGACATAGTACGGCACTCCCTTCTTTTCCATCTTTGTCATCCTCTCCGCGAGCTCTTTGAATTCCATCTTCAGCCAGCCATCGTCCATTTTGGAGAGGTCATCGGCCTCCGCCTGAAACGCCTGGTCATTCTTCAGGCGGTAGGGCTGGGAACGAAACACCATGCCCTGATCGGGGTCGTAGGAGAACAGATGGGCGACATAGGGATGCGCGGCAAGAAGCCTGTCGAGCGTTTCCGGGCACATACTCCCCGGGGCTGGGAACCCGCTTCGAACATCGTCCAACTGTTCGTATGCCTTCCGGTTGAACTCCTTTTCGGAAATGGCCAGCATCTCGCTGAAGTCGCGCTGTATGGCGGCCTCCACCGCCCGATCACGCTGGATGTGCATCACATGCCAGGCACTCAGGATCACGAGAGCAGCGGCGGGCAGGACTACGGCGAGTTCCAGGGTCAGTATCAGTCGGGTTCGCTCGTTCCAGTGCCGATTCGGTTTCATGATCAACTCCTGATCCGGGCAGCTACCTGGATCAGCCCGGCAGCAAACATACTTGAACGGAACAGGACATGTGTCAATTGGGAGTAAAAATACGTAAAAAATTGTGAACGGGTCGATATTCGAGGTGAGTCCCCACCGCACGAGTGTTCTAGGTCGGGCCGAACGCTACCTTGCCCTGCAAGCAGGATTCGATCGGCGGTCGATGATCGCGTGGGCATCGAGCCGAATCCCTGAGCTGGGCGGCGGTTGAAAGCCGAAATATCGTCCAGCCTTGGAGCGTTTCGATGTCTGTTTCGATCTGCCATACTGGTGGCCTCCCACGCCGCCGGCGTAGGGTCGGTCAAATTCAGGCTGATGGCCTCGAGGCTCGTTTCGGCGCAAGTTCCGAGTACCAGCCATCCGGGAGTCAAGTCATGTGGAGCCCGGTTATCGGGAACCATTTGGTTATCAGGACTGTTTTTCAGATGAGAGTTCAGCTTGCTCCACCCTGCCTTTGGGGATTGTCATGAAGCTTTTGATCTTTGCTCTCTGTGTTGTGTCTGCGTTTGGCCCGAGCGTGCAGAAGCGTGTATGGCAGCCCTCGCCAGGACATACGCAAGTGCCGATATGGCCGGGTAGAGGGCCCGATGCCCAGCCGGTTGCGGGGCCGGAGTTCGCTGAGACGACAGCGAGGGCATGGATGGATACCGGCAGGCCGGCGACTGGGGTGAACAACGTCACGCGGCCTACGATGACGCTCTATCCGCCTACGGGAAACAATACGGGCATTGCGGTCGTGGTCTTCCCGGGCGGGGGCTATCAGGGTTTAGCCATCGATCTTGAAGGCACGGAAGTCTGTGACTGGCTGACGCCAAGAGGGATTACGTGTGTACTGTTGAAATACCGCGTGACGGATGTGGGGCCGTATCCGAAATCGGGACCGTATCCGGAATCACCGATTGCGCTCGAAGATGCGCAAAGGACAGTGGGTCTGGTGCGTTTTCACGCCGCCGAGTGGCATATCGATCCGCATAAAATTGGAGTGCTGGGGTTTTCGTCTGGCGGCCATCTGGTCGCGGCGATCAGCAATCATTTTGATCACCGCTTGTATCCGGCCGTAGATGCGGCCGACAAAGAGAGCTGCCGTCCCGATCTTGCCGTGGCTATTTATCCGGGACATCTGTCGCTGTCCGCGGCGGAGTGGGATGCTAAACAGGGCGTCAAGAAGTTTGCGGTTCCTCATTCGGCAAATGCCGATAAAGAGCTTTCCTTGAACCCCGATCTGCATGTCACCCGCCAAACGCCGCCCACGTTCTTGCTGCAGGCGGAGGATGACCACGTGGACAATGTAGACGACTCGCTCGCTTACTACATTGCGCTGAAAAAGGCCGGCGTACCCGTAGAGATGCATTTGTATGCGCAGGGCGGCCATGCCTTTGGCCTGCGGCGCACCAGATGGCCAATAACGGGATGGCCTCAGCTGGTGGAGACGTGGCTGAGGACGATCGGAACGATTCCGGAGCAGGTGCCCCTGGGATGCATCCGGCAAACGGGACTTTCCGAATCGAGTCATGGAGCTGCCGCATGACGGGCAAACGGGAAGTAATCCTGTGGCAAGAGTTGCCGACTCTCTGGAAGTAAGACACCAGCTGCTCTTCCTTCTCTGTCTTGTTCATGCAGCCACATTCGCCACTGCTTGCTGTTGGCATTGCAACCGACGGTGCGGCCGGCAATAACAATAAGATGTTCGCGGAAATGGACCTCGGATAGCGCCTCGGCGCACGCGACGCCGATTTATATCCTGTGCTGGCATTTACGCGCTTGAGGCGGCGGACGTTCGCCCAGTGATCATGGGGAAAGGCCAGTGATGGAGAGTCGGAAAATGCCAACCCTAGATGACGAGCCATCTTCGAGAAGGCGAATACAGAAAACAGGTGCTCACCTCGTTCGCGCAACCGGCGGAAAAATACCCTCGCCCTTGGCCATGCAACGCCGGATGTTCAACCATGCTTGCCGACTCTATCCGGAACGGTGAGTCGGCGGCCCCAATAGCTGTCACATTTGGCGATTCCTCCTGGATGACCGGCCATCCGGCCAGAGCGTCGCATTCTGCTTTCCTCGACGGCATTTCTTTACCACCAGCAACACTGGTTTACCCAAGTTCTCAGACCTAGACTAAGTCCCGAGATATTGACCATCGTTCCGGTTGTGCAAAATCTAGGCTTTTTGCAATCGATCATGCGTCCAGTCATTCAAGTTTCCGCAATCCGCAAAACTTACCGCGCTACGGTGGCGGTCGACCATGTTTCGTTTGAGGTCAACGACGGTGAGATCTTTGGGTTAATCGGACCGAACGGCGCCGGAAAGACCACGACGATGGAGTGTATCGAGGGTCTGCGAACGCCCGATCGGGGCACCATCTCGGTACTGGGTCTTAATCCCTTCAAAGACGTTTACAAGCTGCAGGAGCGAATTGGAGTTCAGTTGCAGCAGGCACAGCTGCAGAAGCGTATCAAAGTGTGGGAGGCGGTAGACCTGTGGTCATCCCTCTACCGGAGGAATGCGATCGACGGCGAGCGGTTGCTCGAACAGCTTGGCCTGGTCGACAAGCGGAATGCCTGGTTCATGACCTTGTCAGGCGGCCAGAAGCAACGATTGTTCGTTGCCCTTGCGCTGATCAACGATCCGGAACTGGTGTTTCTCGACGAGTTAACCACCGGGCTGGACCCCCAGGCGCGGCGCGCCATCTGGGACCTGGTGCGCGGAATCCGCGAGCGCGGCAAGACGGTCTTCCTGACTACACATCTCATGGAGGAAGCCGAGCGGTTGTGCGACCGAGTAGCAATCATCGAACACGGACGCATCATCGACATCGACAGTCCGGAGAGCCTGGTCAAGCGGCACTGCCCTGAGCGAACGGTTGTTCTCGCCACAGACGACGGATGCGCGGCGGAGCATTTTCGAGCGATACCCCGAGTTGAAGCGGTCACGTGCAGTGGGTCGCAGCTCACGATTCGGGGCAGCGGCGACGATCATGTCAGCGACGTGATTCATTGTCTGTCGGAAAATCGGATACGGGTCACCGATTTCCGCACGATTCTCCCCAATCTTGAAGATGTCTTTCTCAAACTGACCGGTCGCTCGATTCGCGATTGAGGCTTGATCTTTATGCTGCGCGGACTCTGGAAATTGACATGGATCGAAATCAAGATATTCCTGCGCGAGCCATTGGGAGCGATCGGGACGATCGGTATCCCGGTTTTGGTGTTCCTCGTGGCAGGACGACTGGTCGGCCGCGGAGCTCCACGGACCTCACCGGCGACGAATGGTTTTATCGGCGTCGGTCTACCGGTGCTCGCTTCGGTCCTGATCCTCATTGGCGCCGTGCTGTCGCTGATCACAATCATTTCGATCTACCGCGAGGGGGGCATTCTCAAACGACTCCGCGCCACTCCGCTGCGCCCCCAGACGATTCTCACCGCCCACGTGACGGTAAAGTTGCTGCTCAGTGCGGCCACACTGGTTTTAATGGTGGCGGCGGGCAAACGCTACTATCCAGTCGGGATTCATGCCCCCTTGGTGGGGTTCACGATCGCGCTTCTGATAAGCACCTGCAGCATTTTGTCGATCGGCTTTCTCATCGCCAGCCTTGTTCCCACGGCGCGTTTTGCGCAGCCGATTGGCGCCGTCATCATGTATCCGATGATGGCGGTTTCGGGGCTTTTCGCGCCGGTCGAATCGCTACCGCGAGCGGCGCAAGCGGTGGCCAAAGTTTTGCCGCTCACTTATGCGGTGTCACTGCTCGAAGGGATCTGGAAGGGCGACCTGTGGTGGGCGCATGCGCGCGACCTGACAACACTGTGCGTGGCGTTTATCGTGTGCACGGCGATCTCGGCGAAGCTGTTTCGCTGGGAGTAGCGGGCAATTCTTGAAGCCCTCAAAATCTCCTTCAACCCCGGGCAGGGCGGCGACGAAAAGTTATACAACCCTGGGGTTGGATCTCATAACGCTTCGCTTCTCGAGGAAATCGGCCGGCGGACCGTTTTGGGAATTGACAGGCGGACAGACGAAAAGTGCAAACCATTGCACTGTGCCGGTGCCCACCTTACATGACCCGATTAATGATGTAATGAACATAAGGAGGAGGCAGCATGACCCGGCCCAAGATCGGCGTGGCCCTCGTCTTTTTTGTGATTGCCGCATTTGCCGCTGATCAGGTCGCGGCGCTGAGTTGCGAGAGTCTGGTCACTGTCAAGCTGTCACACACCACGATCACGGCAGCCCAGTCGATACCCGCGGGCGCCTATACCGCGCCGAACGGTGAGGTGTTCCAAAATATGCCTGCGTTCTGTCGGGTGGCCGCCACGCTGACGCCGACCGGCGATTCGCAAATCGGAATCGAAATCTGGATGCCGGCAGATCGCTGGAATGGGAAGTTCGAGGGCGTCGGAAACGGTGGTTATGCGGGATCGATTCCTTACAGTGCGATTGCGCCGGGCGTTTCACTTGGCTACGCCACCGTCGGCACGGACACGGGCCACGTCGGGTCTTCCAGTTATGACGGGTCTTTCGCGCTTGGACACCCGGAAAAGATTATTGATTTCGGATATCGCTCGATCCATCTGATGACCGTTATCGGCAAGCAGATTGCCTCTGCCTTCTACGGCGAGGACGCAGACCACTCCTTCTTCAGCGGTTGCTCCACCGGCGGGCGAGAGGCCCTGATGGAAGCACAACGCTTCCCGGATGATTACGACGGGATCGTTGCCGGTGATCCGGTCGCTCACTACACGCATCATCATGTCGGCGGCAATCTGTGGGTCATATGGCAGATGTTTGAGAATCCCGCCAGCACGGTTTTCACTACGCAGGACACACTTCTCGGCAATGCGGTCAATGCTCGGTGCGACGCTCTTGACGGAGTCGTGGACGGCGTTCTAAATGATCCGCGACGCTGTCACTTTGATCCTGTGGCGCTCCTGTGCACCGGCTCGCAGATGCCCCCGAGCTGCCTTACCGCTGGGCAGGTCGAAGCGGTTCGACAGTTGTGGACGGGCCCGGATCAGATGGTGCGGCAGCGAGCCTATTACCCGCCCTTTGAGCGGGGCGGCGAAGCGGATGGCTGGCCCGGCACGATCTCTCCGGAGCCACCGCCTGCTCCCCAAACCGACGATCACGCGCGGATTGGCATTCCTTTTTTCGAGTACTTTGTCTTCGACGATCCGAGTTGGGACTTTCGGACTTTCGATTGGATCTCTGGGCCCGCCTACGTCGACAACAAAGAGGTGGTTCCCGGTCAGACGTTGGCGTCGGTTCTGAACTCGATTGATCCCAGGCTGGAACGGTTCCGGGCGCGCGGCGGCAAACTCATTCAATACCACGGATTCAGCGACCCGGAGGTGCCGCCGATGACGAGTATCAATTACTTCGAGAGCGTTGTGAACTTTTCCGGCGAATCATCGGAGCAAACTCGGCGGCAAACTCAGGACGAGACGCAGGATTTTTACCGGCTCTTCATGGTGCCTGGCATGAACCACTGCCAGGGCGGCCCCGGCGCGAATCTATTCGACATGCTCACCCCGCTTGTCCATTGGGTTGAGCATAACATCGCGCCCGACAGAATTCTTGCGACGCACTATGTCAACAACGATCCCGCTCAGGGCATCGCGTTTAAGCGTCCCTTATGCTCCTATCCACAGCAAGCCGTGTATAAGGGCAGTGGCAATACCGACGATGCAGCCAACTTCGCCTGCAAGTGATGTAATAGAAAAATCACACGAACCCTACCGCGATTGCGACTTCTGCGGCAGTCTAAGCTTTCAAGGTCGCACATCCTTAGTCCGTTAATGGGGCCCCAACGAGAATTCTGTTCTCGTTAGAACCTTATCAAGCAGCAAGCTTCAGCCCAACCGCGGCGACCAATTCATCCCAGGCGACAATCACAGACTGGTAGAGCT
>JBEKPJ010000022.1:0-106273 GCA_049520935.1 Terriglobales bacterium
GTTACTCACCCGGTCGCCACTATACTCATGGATTGCTCCACTTTCCCGTTCGACTTGCATGTGTTAGGCACGCCGCCAGCGTTGATTCTGAGCCAGGATCAAACTCTCATTTGAAACCTGAGCCGGTCTGGGTAGACCAGCAACTCCCCGCCTGCTGAGGCAGGAAGTCCATCTTGTGAGTACGTTCAGACTTGAGCCCGAACATTTGTTTCTCACGACTGGCACGTTCAACCTTTTGTCAAAGACCGATCCGCTTCCCGCCTGAGCGGTGCGCCTTCAGTCCGCCGCGACCCCTTTTTAGGGATCTAGGCGTCCTCGAAACTTGTTTAACGAAACTCGATTAAACTACGCGCTTTGCGCGGTCGCTGTCAACCCTCTGAAATCACAGGATTTTCACCAGATTTCAACAGTGCTCTTGAGCTTCTATCCCAGAATTGCTCTGCAGCAAACCGGGAGAACTCGTTTTACAGCGCACCCGAAAACGCTCCTCCGCTCGGCTACCTTAGATCCAGCGCACGCCGAAGCGGAAGACATTCAAAAATTAAAGATCGCTTGGAGGCTCTGCTTTTCGCGGAAACCCTTCAGGAAACTCTGTCCCGAATGCGAACCCAGGAAACGGGTCGACTTGGAGGCTTTACTGAATTTGATGCCGCGAGCGCCCTCGAAGATTCAGGAGGCAACTCAGACACTTGTTCACTTGTCCTCGACTGGTTTGTTATACCAAAGTGACAGGCGTTGCGCAAGGGGAGAATAAAAAAAATTAATTGCCTGGATTTGGCGGACCGCTAACGGTCAGCTCATGGCCGGCTAAAGCCTCGTCGGCAGGGGCCTATAATGCTAGCATCGGTCGATGATTTCTGTAGTCCAACTCGAAGCCCTTGATTACGACGAGGGATTGCGTTTGCAGAATCGATTGCTGGATCTGCGTAAGGCTGGGGAGATTGGCGATGTGCTGTTGCTCCTTGAACACACACCGGTCATCACCCTCGGACGCAACGCGAAGGCCGGCCATGTGCTGGCTTCGACCGAGGCGCTCGCGGCTCGCGGGGTCGCAGTGTTTGAATGCGACCGCGGTGGCGACGTTACGTTTCACGGGCCGGGGCAACTGGTCGGGTATCCGATTCTCGATCTGCGGGCATATGACCGGCCCCCGCAAGCAGATCCAGGCTCTCCGCTGAACCCTTCGCGAAAAACGCTCGGGGTGGTCGATTATATTCGACGTTTGGAGGAAGTCCTGATCCGGAGCTGCAGCGACTTTGGAATTGGAACCAAGCGGATCGCGGGGCTCACCGGGGTATGGACCGACCCTGAGGACACCGAGCTCGATCGCGGGACCGGCGCCGCTGACGGTCGCCGCGAGCGCAAGATCGCGGCAATTGGCGTGCACGTTTCACGCTCGGTGACTTCACACGGCTTCGCGTTGAACGTAAATACGGACCTCGATTACTTCCGTCTGATTGTGCCCTGCGGAATCGCCGCGAAGCCGGTGACCTCCATGCAGCAAGAGCTGCAGCGAGAACTCGACTTGAATCGGGTAGCGCAATCGGTGTCGCGAAACTTCGGGAGCATGTTCGGGAGTCAGATGCTATGGGTAGAGAACCTGGATGCGCTTCTTCGGCCGCGCGTCGGGATTCCGATGCGCGCTCCCGCGGAGTTGCGAAGAGTTCGCGGTGAGGATGAGTTGTTTCTCGCCTGACCCCACCGCTTTTGAACGCCGGCGATCGCGGAAAGGCGCGGGCTCGTTCCTGGTGATAGCATATTTCGCGGACCGATCATGGCGACCGACCAGGTAAAGAAAAAAACCCGGCGAGGGGTCGCCGCGAGCGCAGCACCGGATCGCGATCGGCGCAGCTATACCATCCACGACTATCGTCTGGAGAAGCCCAGTTTCACTCTGCGCCAGGTTCGCGTCGGTGAACAGGTTCGCTATGAAGTCGAAAGCGGCGATCTGCTCGCTCCCCCGCCCGCAATTCGCGAGTCCAAATACTTGGGCCGCGCGCAGTGCGTAGAAATCTATCGCTGGATGCTGCTCAACCGTCGTATGGAAGCGGCGCTCGAAAACCTTTACAAACAGGGGCAGGTGGTGGGCGGAGTCTACTTCGGACTTGGTCAGGAAGCCTGCTCCTGCGCCTCGGCTTACGCTCTCGGTAAGGATGAGTGGCTGGGGCCGATGATCCGCAATCAGGGAGCGTTGCTGGTGCGGGGCTTTTCCCCGGCGGACATCATGATGCAGTACATGGCAAAGGCCGGATCCCCGACTCACGGACGCGATGCTTCTTCCCATTTCGGAGATATCGAAAAGCGCAACGTCGTAGCCCCCATTTCCACCCTGGGCGATTTGATTCCGGTGCTGGCGGGTGTGGCGCTGGGGGCTCGTCTTCAGGGCCGGCAGATCGCATGCATGACGTATATCGGCGATGGCGGGCAATCGACCGGTGTCACCTATGAGGGGCTGAATTTCGCTGCCGTGCAGAATCTTGGCCTGGTGCTGATCGTCGAAAATAATCTTTGGGGATACTCGACGCCTGCCGACATGCAGTTTCGTGTCCACGATCTTGCCGAGCGCGCGATTGCCTACGGTGTTCCCGGCGTGATTGTCGACGGCACCGACGCCTGCCAGGTTTATGACGCCTGTCACGAAGCCTGCGAGCGCGCCCGCCGCGGGCAAGGCCCGACTCTGATCGAGGCAAAAATGATGCGCATGAAGGGACACGCGATTCATGACGCCGCCGAATACGTTCCGAAACCGCTGTTCGAATATTGGAAGCGTCGCGACCCCATTGCGCGGCTCGAAGATTATCTGCTGCACCAGAAGCAATGGCTTACCGAAGCACAAAACCAAGAACTGGTTCGGGAAGTCGAACAACAACTCGAATCGGATCGCCAGCTTGCGGTAGATTCTCCGCTGCCGACACCGGAATCGGCCGCCGGGGGAGTCTATTGCGAATCCGGTTGCCACGAGATTAAACCCCGATACGCGATGCCTAAGCCGGCACCAGGAGCCAGTTCCTCGGGGGCGAAGCGTTCCGATTCCGCCGTGCATCTGAGATAGATGTCGCCTTACATTTTCCGCGCCGAGCAATTGGTCGCGCGGCCGCTTCCCGAAGTGTTCGAATTCTTTTCCCGGGCGGAGAACCTGCAAAGAGCTCACTCCCGATTGGCTCCACTTTCGCATCCGGAGTGTGCATCCCGCACCTGTGCGGAAAGGAACTTTGATCAGTATGCGCTGCGCTGGAGACTCTTTCCGATCCACTGGACCACCGAAATCGTGGAATGACAGCCGCCCCATCGTTTCGTCGATTTGCAGGTCAGGGGTCCCTACCGGTTGTGGCACCATGAACATCGGTTTCTTGCCGAAGGAAACGGCACGCGCATCGCCGATGAGGTGCAGTACCTTTTGCCCTTGGGTGTTCGCGGCTCCATTGCCCATGCGCTAAGAGTCAGAAAAGATGTGGAAGCGATTTTCGCTCACCGGGCGGCGGTCGTGAACCGTCTGTTTGCGTAGCAGGGGCAGCGCTCGGTCCGCTGGACCCCGGCGGGCGGCGGTGGAATGGAGGACATCGCAACCCCTTCATTTCCGGTTATTTTTCTTGCGGTAGTCCTCCATCGCTGCCTGAATGCGCTGCATCGTTGGCTCCAGTTGCTGGGGATCGCGAATACAACTCATAAAAACTGCCTTCGGATCAAAATCTCCTTGATGCATGCCGGCGAAATAGTGGTAATCGGCGGGGAGCGGCGGCCCGCCGGGCTGCCCTGCTCCGGGAATCATCGCGGGCAGGCGGATCGCATACATACTGCCACCGCCGAGAACCTGGTGCGGATAGCGCAACAGCCAGGTGCAGTTTCCGGACTCCTCAATAAAGTTGGCGGAGACCACCGCCCATTGCCCGCCATCGTAAGCTGCCGGTCGCTGGCAGTCCCACTCCCGCGCTTGGGGAACATATGGTGCCGACTCTGACACTGCATAAGTCTCGAGCAGAACCTGCTTCAGCCCGTGCCCGACGACGAAACTCTCCACTTCGGGAAGATCCTGGTTCCAATCGAGATTTGAGTCGTTGACCAGGGCGTAGCCGGGTCGTCCCATGCGGAGAATGTTAAGGTAGGGGAAATAGTTCGGATAGGCGCGAATTGCGGTAGCAACCGAGGCGAGCGCGAGCGCAAACGTAAGCCAGCTTCCGATGCCGGCGGCTCGCGGGCTCGAATCGCGCAGCAACCACAGAGCGCGCGGCAGGGGAGCAAGCAGCAGGATAATCAAGGCAAGTGCCACGGTGAAGTGGCGAATGCTGAGGTCCAACCGCTGGAGCATGCAGGCAGCGACGAAAACCATCAGAGAAACCCAGAGGCTCCGCCAGCGCATTTCCATGCCAACCTCGATGGCAGATTGCTCCGGGCAACGGCGTTGGAGCAGCAGGGCCATGGCGGCGGCGAGAACCAGCAGCAAGAGGAACGCGAACTGCGATTTCAGAAAGAACAGCACCGGAAAATAAAACCAGACTCCGTGGGCATAGGCATGGCCGAGGATGAAGGTAGGGCGAGTCGTGGCGCTGAACGCAAACCCAAGCAGACCACGCAGGTAGATCCACAGCGGCATGAGCAAACGCCGCAGCGGCGGCGAAGCAGGGAAATGCGGAATGGCCTGGAACGAATCGGTGGGCTCGTTCCAGGAGAGGACCAAATACACGGCGTAGACAAACGACGCCGCCCAGAGAGTTCCTTTCCCCAGATTGCGCCACGCCGCCCGACGCCAGCGGCGCAGTTCGACCTTCTCTGTCGGCTGGTCGGCAAGCGGCTTCCACCGCAAACTCAGGGCAAACCCAGCGAAGGTGAAGAACAACAATCCAGAGGAAAATTTTGAAAGCAGCGCACCGGCCAGCACCAAACCAAACTTCACCACGGCACCGGGCCTGGGAGAACGCCACATATTCGGGAGCTGCCATACCGTGAGCACCCAGAACAATGTGACGGCGATATCGGTGATTACGAGCGGACCAAAAGCGAGAAAGGCAGGCATGGTCACGAACGCAGACAGACAAAGCAAGCCGGCCCACCTGCCGCCCAGCCTCGAACCGTAGAGGTAGAGAGTGAATCCCAACAGCAGGGTCATCAACAACATCGGTGTTCGCGCCCAGAGCGCGGTGGAGTAGGGGTCATTCCAGCGCATCAGGAACCAGTGTCCGAAGACCCACTCGCCCAGGTACTGGTAGAACAGCTTGCCGCTAAAGGTCCAGGAGATGTGAGAGTAGTCGGCATGTGCTCCGTGGAGAACCAACGGCAGCGCGGCAACCACCTTGGCCAGTGGAGGATGCTCCTCGTTCATTCGCATATCCAATTTCTGGAGATAGCTCACGCCCGCCCCAATATGCGGAATCTCATCGATGGTCACGGACTCGCGCCGCGCCGCCCCACCCGCAAGCAGCGCCATCAGAACGAGAAGGAGAATCGCGGTGAAAAAGAATCCGCCGGACCTTTTCATTTTCATTCCGTTAGCCTCGAGCCATTGCTGAAGATCGCAAACAGCGCAACTCCGGAACCGGACTCTCGGCTACCCGCGCCACTGGCAATCCCAGGCAACCGTCGTGTCTGGAGCCGATCGGCCGAAGACGGCGGCAAGACCATGACGCCGTTGCCAATCGAGTCTGAATCCAATCGTCGCTCCCCCAAGAAGAGGGTAGCCGTTAAAAGCAGTTTCGGCGGCCATGCCTAGAACCATTGCACGCCGATTCGGGCAATTACCCAAGTAAAAAAGACAACTGGGGTGAACCCGGGCAGAAGGAGTTGTTCCCGAGGCATCCTCTGCGCCTGGTGGCCACCCTGGGCGGTGTTTTTGGCCGGGCTGGAGCGTGCTCCTCCAGCCATTTCGCTCTTTCCCACCTGTTTACGAAATGAGGGATGAGTTTTAGTATGGTCGGCGGGAGCTAGTCGAAGAAAGCGGGAAGGTCGAGCAGCGGCAGGCGCACGGACGATGGCGCGCTGCGGGAGCGACTCGGCGAGGGAGAGCAAATCGGCCCATGCCCCCGGCGTACTGCGTTTTCGTGGGTCCTGATCGCCCGCTGCGAGCGCTGGCGTTTGCCGGCGAGGCCGTCGCACCGGTCTTTGCTAAAAACCGAATTGGAACGATGAACAATATTGATTGGACTTGGGGTTGGTGGGCACCTAGAGTTTTGGGGTGCCTAGCCATGCTCGAAGCCGAAGTTTCTTGAGACCCGTGCCCGTGCCGGAGACTGTCCGTTCGCTGTTTCGCCCTCCCTTCCGCAATTATCAGATGGACGCCGCCTACGATGAGATGTTTGAGCGGCCTGGCGTACCGCGAGCGCACTACCAGGCCCTTTTTCAGACGCTATTGGAGTTGCCTCCGGAGGAAATGCGCAAGAGCCAGCAAGCGGCAGACCTGTCCTTTCTTCATCAGGGAATCACCTTCACCGTCTATGGCAACGATGAGGGCACCGAGCGCGTGTTTCCCAATGACCTTTTGCCGCGGATCATCCCCCACTATGAATGGCGGAAGATCGAGAGTGGACTCACGCAGCGCATCGCAGCCCTGAATCTGTTTCTCGAAGATGTTTACCATCGGGGAAGAATCCTGGCCGATGGAATCGTGCCGCGCGAACTGGTTTACAGTTGCCGGCACTTCCGGCGTGAAATGCGCAATCTCAGCGTGCCGCGCGGCATTTACGTCAGTATCTGCGGCACTGACCTGGTACGGCTTCCGGATGGCAGCTTTGCCGTGCTCGAGGACAATCTGCGCGTGCCGAGCGGCGTCTCCTATATGCTGGCGAATCGCCAGGTGCTCAAGAAAGTGTTCCCCAAGCTGTTCCGCGACTACGGAGTCAGCCCCGTCGATCATTATGCGCAGGCGCTGCTTACAACCCTGCGGGCGCTCAGTCCGCGGTCTTCGACCCGGCACGAGCCGACGGTAGTGCTCCTGACTCCTGGAGTTTTCAACTCCGCCTATTTCGAGCACACATTCCTGGCGCAGCAGATGGGTATCGAACTGGTCGAAGGCCGCGACTTGCTGGTGCATGACAACGTCGTGTACATGCGCACGACCGCGGGACTGAGGCGCGTCGACGTGATCTACCGACGGGTGGATGACGATTTTCTTGACCCCCTTTGCTTTCGGCGCGATTCGAGTCTGGGCGTGCCGGGCTTGTTCAACGCCTATCGTGCTGGCAATGTGGCGATGGCGAACGCGGTGGGAACAGGCATCGCCGACGACAAGGCGCTCTACGCCTACGTGCCTGCCATCATCCGCTACTACCTGGGAGAAGATCCGATTCTGCCGAACATCGAAACCTATCTGCTGACGGACCGCGCGCAACGCGAATACGTGCTGGAGAATCTGGACAAGTTGGTGGTCAAGGCTGTGGGTGAGTCTGGCGGTTATGGGATGTTAATCGGTCCGCACAGCAATGCCGAGCAGAGAGAAGAATTCCGCCAGCGGATTCTGGCCGAACCGCGAAATTACATCGCGCAGCCGACGTTAAGTCTTTCCCGGGCGCCATGTTTCCTCGAGGGCGAAGCGCAAGCTCGGCACATCGATCTTCGCCCCTATATTCTCTACGGCGAAAACATCACGCTCGTGCCGGGAGGGCTAACCCGTGTGGCCCTGCGGCGGGGATCGCTGGTGGTGAACTCCTCCCAGGGTGGCGGCAGCAAAGACACGTGGGTGTTGCGGGCATGAGCGAGCACCGGGAAACCACCATGCTCTCGCGCGTGGCAGAGAGCCTGTACTGGATGAGCCGTTATCTCGAGCGTGCCGAACACACGGCCCGGCTCATCGACGTTGACTTTCAGTTGCGGCTGGAGGAGTCTCGCGAGGCGGGCTCGGGTCGCTGGTGGCGACTGCTCGAAGCTTTGCAGGCGCCGGCGCCGGAAGATGGAAAGATTGATGCGACCACGCTGACTCACATTCTGACGCTCGACCGGACCAATTCCTCGTCCATCGTTTCCTGTGTCGCGGCGGCGCGGGAGAATTTGCGGCAGGTCCGCGAGCAGTGCGGGTCGGCGATGTGGGAGCAGCTGAATCGTCTTTACCTGCAGGTAAACAGCACCACCGCGGGCGAGGCGTGGCTGCTGCATTCTTCCGTTTTCTTTCGCGCGGTGCGGGACGGCGCGCATCTGTTTTCGGGGCTGACCGACTCCACGATGTCGCACGGAGAGGGCTGGCAATACATTCAGCTCGGGCGATACGTGGAGCGTACGGATTCCCTGGCCAGACTGATCGGCACATACTTTACCCGACTTGCCTATGCACCGGAGCAGGCGGTCGAAAGTGAAGGCTATCTGGAGTGGGTGGGACTGCTGAAATCCTGCGCTGCGTTCGAAGCTTATTGCAAGAGGTACACTGCGGAACTGCGACCCTTGCGGGTAGCGGAATTTCTGCTGTTGAACCCGGAGTTTCCGCACTCGGTACGCTTCTCCGTCGACCAGGTGCATGCCGCCTTGCGCGCCATTGCCGAGCTGACGGAACGAAAGGCCGAGCAACCGGTGCGTCTGGCGGGTCGGCTGCGCGCCATGCTGAGCTTCAGCCAGATCGACGAGGTCATGGCCTCGGGAGCGGCCGGTTACGTCCAGAGTGTGCGGCAACAGTGTGCGCAGGCGCATAGTGCGATCCACCAGATTTATTTTGATTATCCGGTGGAAGCGGCGCTGGCTTCATGAACGCAACAGAAAGGCAGACTTGATCTACTCCGTTCGACACACGACGACCTTCCGCTACCAACCCGCGGTGCGCGAGAGCGTGATGGAGGTGCGCTTGCAGCCGCGCAGCGAGGGAACCCAGCGCTGCCTCAGTTTCAACCTCGACGTGAACCCTCCGGCAAACATCACGCAATACCACGATTTTACCGGGAATGCCGTGCATCACTTCAACATTGCCGGATCGCACGACGAAGTGAAGGTTACGGCGCAGTCGACGGTGCAGGTACAGTCGGCACCGGCCCCGCGCCTGGCAGAGGCGGGCGACTGGGCGGACCTTGATGCCCTGACTGCCGGCGATGACTATTGGGAGATGATGCTGCCGAGCCAGTTTGCCCATTCCGGCGAAGCCCTCGAACAACTGTCGAAGGAACTTCGCTGCGAGCGGCGCGGCGAACCGCTGGAACTGCTAACCGAACTGAATCAAGGCATTTGCGAATCATTCGCCTATGTCCCGAACAGTACCAAGGTGGACTCTCCGATTGAAGAGGCGCTGCTCGCCCGCCAGGGCGTGTGCCAGGATTTCGCTCACATCATGATCGCCTTGGTGCGCCCGCTGCGCATCCCGTGCCGTTACGTCAGCGGCTATCTATTTCACCGGGAAGAGAACGGACACAAGGATCGGTCACTTGAAGGAGCCTCCCACGCCTGGGTCGAGGCGCTGGTACCGCGACTGGGGTGGACCGCTTTCGACCCGACGAACAACTTGATCGGCGGGGATCGCCACATTCGCGTGGCCATTGGCCGCGATTACGCCGACGTCCCTCCCACGCGCGGCGTGTATAAGGGCGAGGCGCAGAGCGAACTGAGCGTCGCGGTGACGGTCAGTCCGTCGGATGCTCCGCCACCACAACAAGCTGCTCCGAGCATCGTCATCCAGTCCCGTCCCGCGTTTACTCGTGTTAACGCGCGCCTTGATCAGGAGCAACAGCAGCAGCAGTAGACTGGCCGGAGACTTTCGCGCCCACCGCGGACCCGACAGACCTGGGGGAGAGTACTTGGGTAACTTGAGGTAACCACAACTCTACAGCATGATGCCTTCATGAAATAGACGGGGGGAAGCCGCACTCCCGTTCGTCTTCGGAGGTAATCTGTGAAGCGCGTGTTGGTTACCGTGGCACTGTCAGCACTGATCTCTGTCCTCGCTCTGGGCCTGTCCGGATGCGGCAGCAGTTCCCACCAGCCCATTATTGTGACTCTGACTCCTACCAGCACACACGGCGTCGATCAAGCCCAGACCTTGTCGCTCACCGCTACGGTTATGAACGACACAAAAAGTGCCGGTGTAACCTGGACCCTTTCCGGTGGTGCGACGCCGGGCACGCTGAGCAATCAAACGACAACGACGGCCACCTACAACGCACCTGCGGCGGTGGCGAGCGTGTTCACCGTCAGCGTGACCGCCACTTCGGTAAGCGATACGACCAAGACCGCCTCATTGCAGATCAAGGTCAGCCCTCCGCCCACGGTTACGACCAGTTTACTGCCGGCCGCCACGGCCGGGACTCCTTACAACCAGACATTGAGTGAATCCGGGGGAACGAGTCCCTACACGTGGACGATTGCCAGCGGTGGAAGCCTGCCTCCGGGATTGAGTTTGAACAGCAGCAACGGAGCCATCACCGGCACGCCCACAGGCGGAGGTAGCGGCCAATTCACCTTCCAGCTCACGGACGCAGCCAAGGCGACCGCCACCAGCCAGCCTATTCCGATCACCGTCGGGCCCGCATCCACGTTGGGCGTCGCGACCGCGTCTTTGCCGGCAGGGACGACGGGAACCGCCTACAGCCAAACGCTGCAGGCGAGCGGTGGAGTCGCACCCTACCAATGGACTTCTACGGGGTCGTTGCCGGCCGGTTTGAGCTTGAGCAGTGCGGGGGTAATTTCCGGTACGCCGACCGCAACCGGTACTTCGCAGTTCACCGTCACGGCGACTGACTCGGGGACGCCAACACCGCAGACCGCAAGCGCCAGCCTGAGCATCACGATTGGCGTAGGCCCCCTGCAGGTGACCACCACTTCCAGTTCTCTGCCGCAGGCGGTTGTAAATGGGCCCTATAGCGCTACGGTAAAAGCCACCGGCGGACTGACACCCTATACCTGGAGGCTCAGCGGCAACCCGGCCTGGCTCACCATTAATTCCAGCACCGGCGTGCTCGCTGGAACTCCGACGGCAGCGGGGACAACGCCAAACTTTACCCTCACGGTGACGGATTCAGAAAACCCGGCGGACACTGCGACCGCCAACTTGGCCATTACGGTTAATGCGACCCTGTCGATCACTACCCAGTCATTGCCCGGCGGCAGCGTGGGCACGGCCTACAGCGCCCCCGTGCAGGCAAACGGCGGCGTGCAGCCTTATAAGTGGACCATCAGCAGCGGAAATCTGCCGGCGGGACTGGCCATCAACTCGGGTGGAACAATCTCCGGAACGCCCTCGGCGATGGGCACCTCGAACTTTACAGTTCAGGTCACCGATTCGGAGAGTCCAAACGCGGTCTCGGTGGCGAATCTGAGCATCGTAATT
This sequence comes from Terriglobales bacterium, assembly GCA_049520935.1. Classification (GTDB taxonomy): domain Bacteria; phylum Acidobacteriota; class Terriglobia; order Terriglobales; family Acidobacteriaceae; genus Acidiflorens. The sequence goes on from JBEKPJ010000022.1 coordinate 11,225, forward strand.
GCTTCCGCCAGCTGCCCCAACAATCCAACTCTAACTGGAAACTATGCGTTGGTGCTCCGGGGATGGAGCTCTCTGAATACGGTCACGGCTGCGGTTGGCAGTTTTGTCGCCGATGGAAGCGGGAACATTTCCGGCGGTAGCCTCGACGTAGACGATCAGGGAACCGGAGCGAACCACGGCACATTCACCGGGACCTACTGCGTGAGCTCGGACAATCTCGCAACCGTGACCTTGACCTATGGCGGAGCGCTCAGTGGCAGCAACGTCTTTGAAGCCGCGCTGGATGCTAGCGATGGCAATGGCCACATCATTTTCTACGACAACAGCAGTTTCAAGGCCTCCGGGCTGCTGCGCAGACAGGACACCAGCACCTTCGCCACGAGCCAGATCACCGGCAACTATGCCTTTGGATTTGCCGGGGCGGACGGATCACTTGGCGGCGCTCCTCCGCGCTTCGCCGTGGCTGGGCAGTTCAACGTGAATAACGGTAGTCTCACCGGATCCTACGATTCCGACATCTACGGTCGAGGTATTGTCACCGACCAGAGCCTCAGTTCCGGTGATTTGAGCGTCCTGTCCGCAACCACGGGGCGAGGCACGGCGGCCATCACTTTCAACAGCTCCATCGCCGAACATGGCACGCTGAATTTCGTCTTTTATGTGGTCAGTGCCACCGAGCTGCTGGTGATGGAAGACGACGCAGCGGGTTCTTCGCTGCTGACCGGCCAAGTGCTGCAGCAAAGCGGCGCGTTCACCGAGGCGTCGCTGAACGGCGTTAGCGTGATCGAATTGGAATCGTACCCGTTATTGCAGCCTTCGATCACCGCCGGACTTCTGACCACAACCGGCGATACCGGGACCTTCACTTTCAGTTCCGATCAGAACCTGGCTGGCGCCACCAGCTCTCAACCGACGCAGGCGGGGAACTTTAACCTGAGCTCCTATCCGAACGGGCGGGTGACGCTCAGCGGCGAGTCCAGCGCGCCGGTCTTGTACCTGATTGATCCGAACCAGGGGTTTGTAGTTGGAACCGATACCGGGGTGTCATTTGGTTTCATGTGGGCGCAATCGGGAACCAGCTTTACGAACGCGTCGCTAAGCGGAACCTACCTCGGTGGAGGTCGGCAGCCAGTCAACGCCAACGTGGACCAGGAAGTCGACTCGATCAGCGCGGACGGGCAAGGCAATCTCACCGGCACCTCGGACACGAACTCGAGCGGCGGTCCGGCCACCACTGCAATCACCGACACCTACACTGTTTCTTCCAACGGACGAGTGGTGGTAAACGAAAGCGGCACGGAGGCAATAATTCTGTACATCGTCTCCGGGACGCAAGCGATCGCGCTGCCGACGCAAGACAGCGCCCCGAAGCTGATCGACTTTCATCAATAAATCTGCATTTGCCTGAGCGGCGGACCGGCAGCCTTGCGCTTGCGGTCCGCTTGCTTTTCTCGGTCGCCAGATTGCCGGTCGAATCGAGATCGCAGATTCCATTGCAGCGCGTCCCGGGACGCTGCATACTGCAGGAATGGAGATCGAGGGTCCTGTGCTGCGCGGTCGGTACGTTTGTCTCGAACCACTCGGCCTTAACCACCTGAGCGGTCTGGTAGAGGCCGCCTCCGGCGATCGCTCGCTCTACCAGTGGAGTCCGGTTCCGCAGGGCAAAGTCGAGGCCAGCGCCTACATCGAAACCGCACTGGCCTGGCGGAATGCGGGGAGGGCGATGGCGTTTGCGATCGTGCGAGCGAACGGGGACCAGGCGGACACCGTTGTCATCGGCTCTTCGCGATTCTTTGATCTGGAGCGATGGGCGTGGCCCGAAGGCCATCCGCGATACGGGCGCTCAACGCCTGACGCCTGTGAGATCGGCTATACGTGGCTGGCCCGCTCGGCGATCCGGACGGGGGCCAATACCGAGGCCAAGCTGCTCATGCTGACGCATGCCTTCGAAACCTGGCAGGTGCTTCGCGTGTGCCTGCATACGGATGTCCGCAACCAGCGTTCGCGCGCCGCCATCGAGCGCGTGGGCGGCAGGTTCGAAGGGATTCTGCGCTCGCATCGCATGGCCGCCGACTTCATCGCTCGCGACTCAGCTCGCTTTTCGATTGTTGCGACGGAATGGCCCGAGGTAAAGCAACGGCTGAACCGAATGCTCGATCGGAGCTGAACCCGGGCGTCGAGCGCCGCGGGCTGGTAAAATCAAACTTCGTCATGTCCGCATCCTCCGAGCTCATCCAAATCGAAATCGGTCCCAAGGTCCACACCCCGAAACCGTGGTGGCTCAAGGCCAAAGCTCCGGTGGGCGACAATTTTCACAACCTCAAGACGCTGGCGCGCGGACTGGGGTTGCACACGGTGTGCGAGTCGGCGCAGTGTCCGAATATTGGAGAATGTTGGCATCATCGCACCGCGACCTTCATGCTGCTGGGGGATATCTGCACGCGGCGTTGCGGATTTTGCGCGGTGCCGAAGGGGCGTCCGCAGCCGATTGACTGGGATGAACCTCGGCGCGTCGCCGAAGCCGTCGCCACGCTTGGCCTGAAGCACGCGGTCGTGACCAGCGTAAACCGCGACGATGACAATGTCGGCGGGGCTAGGATATTTGCGGAAACCATCCGGCAGATTCGCCGGCTGATACCGGAGTGCCGGGTCGAGGTACTGATTCCCGACTTCCAGGGTTTGGAAGAACCGCTTCGCATTGTGCTCGAGGCCAAACCGAACGTGCTCAACCACAATACCGAAACCGTCCCGCGGCTCTACCGGGCAGTGCGCTCGGGAGCGCGCTACCAGCGAACGCTCGATCTGCTGGCCAACGCAAAAAAGTGGGAACCCGCGATGGTTACGAAAAGTGGAGTCATGGTTGGAATCGGCGAAGCGAGTGAGGAATTGATTGCGGTTTTTCGCGATCTGGCCACAAGCGGCGTCGATATTCTGACCATTGGACAGTATTTGCGTCCGTCAAAAAACCATCTGCCCATGACGCGCTACTACACGCCGGCGGAGTTCGTCTCGCTGAAAGACGAGGCGTTGAAGTTTGGATTCAAACACGTCGAGTCCGGACCGATGGTGCGCTCCAGTTATCACGCCCATGAACAGGCGGACGTGGCCTCGGGATAAGAATCTGTTCCCGGGAATGACCGTTGGTTTGCCCTCGAACGCGTGCCGCTTTGTCGCCCGACGGGAAGGCAAGGGCTTTGCGATTCCCCGTTGGCAGAGTCTCCCAAGGCAGGGTTTCCCGTGTCTCTGCCCTACCACACTCGACACGCGTTCTGATTCACCATCGGGGCGGTTGCTGGGCAGTGATACGCTTGCCGGAATTCCGGCATATTGGAGACGGTTCCGTTCACCCGGTACTTCGACGGCGAGTGCGGATCGACGGCAGCCAGCATTCGCGAAAAGGCATCGGTGCGGTTCTGGCACCAGACGTTAGCCCATCCCAGAAAAAAGCGCTGCTCGGCGGTGAGCCCACCGATGGGCGCCGGCTTGTTGCCGGCAAACGTGTCCAGCAGGGCCATGTAGGCGATGCGCAGCCCCCCGTTATCGGCTGCGTTCTCGCCCAGTGTGAGCTTGCCATTCAGCTTGATGTCATCAACGGCCACGTAGTTTGCGTACTGGTCCCGGATGCAGCCCGTGCGTTGTTCGAATTGCTTCTTATCGTCCGCGGTCCACCAGTCGCGGAGATTGCCGGCGGCATCGAACTGGCTGCCCTCATCGTCGAAACCGTGCGTGAGTTCGTGACCGATCACAGCACCGATGGCGCCGAAGTTCATGGCGTCGTCGGCGCCATTGTCGTAAAACGGTGGCTGCAGAATTCCCGCGGGGAACGTGACGTTGTTCTGGGTGGGATCATAGGTGGCATTGATGGTCATCGGCGGATAGGGCCAGTCCCGCTTGTCGAGGGGCTTGCCAATCTTATTCAGGCTGTACTGAACATCGTTCTGGCGGGCGTGTTGCCAGTTTCCCAGAGCATCACCGCGTACGATCTGAAGCGCCGAATAGTCGCGCCATTTATCGGGATAGCCGATGCGATTGGTAATGGCGTGCAGCTTCACCAGCGCTTGGGCCTTGGTCTCCGCACCCATCCAGGGCACGCCCTGAATGTCTTCCCCGAGCGCCTTTTCGAGATCCCCCACCATGGCCAGGGCGCGCTGTTTGCCTTCGGCGCCGAAGGTCTGCTCAACGTAGATCTGACCGACCAGTTCGCCAAGGTCACTGTTGGCGTAGCCCACGCAGCGCTTCCAGCGCGGACGCAGCTCTTTGGTGCCCTGCAAGGTTTTGCCGTAGAAATCGAAGTTTTCCTTGACGAACGCCTCGGGCAGGATGGCCGCGGCGCCGTGCACCACGTGCCAGCGCAAATACGTTTTCCAATCGTCGAGCGAATGCCCGCCAATCACGGCCTGCATGTTCTTGATGAAATCCGGTTCCACCACGTTGAGCGAGTCGAAGTGAGGAGCGGCCACGCCTGCGAAGTAAGCGCTCCAGTTGTACCCCGGACTGAGGGCCGCCAGTTCCTTGTCGGTCAGCTTGTGGTAGATCTTCTGCGGGTCGCGGCGGCTAGTCTGGTCGAGCGCACCCTTGGCCAAGCCGGTTTCGATCTCCATCACCAGTTGGGCTTCCGCGGCGGCTTCACGATCACCCAAGAGGGCAAACATTCGCGCCACATGCTCGAGGTATTTCTTGCGCAGTTCGACCGACTTCGCGTCGTCCTTGAAATAGTAGTCGCGGTCGGGCAGGCCGAGACCGCCCTGATCGACCTGGGCAATAATCTGGCTCGCGTTCTTGAAATCCGATCCGGAATCGAAGTTGAACAACACATCGTTGCCCTCGCGATGCAGGCGGACGATTTCCTTCGCGAGTTCCTCTTTCGAGCGCAACGCCGCGATGCTCTCGAAATCGCGATCCAGCGGCTTGGCGCCCGCCTTTTCGATGGCGGATTCGTCCATGCAACTGGCATAGTAATCCCCGATTTTTTGCTCGTTCGTGCTTCGGCCCGGCCGATCGGCCGACGCCTTTTCGAGAATATCGCGCACGACGTATTCACCGCGCTCCTGCAATTCATTGAACCGCCCCCACGAGGAGCGATCCACAGGGATCGGGTTCTCGGCCAACCACTTGCCGCAGGCGTAGGCATAGAAGTCCTGGCAGGGATCGATGCTGGTGTCCAGCAAATCGGGGGAGAAGCGCACATCGGCGGATTTCTCGGGCGACGGCTTGTCCTGGGCGGGCAGAGCCGGCACAAGCAAAAGAGAGACGATCAGTAACATCAAAAAATTACGCATGAGAACCTCGAATCGAGATCGGGAGGTGCCAACCGCGGCAGATCGGGAGCACACTTCACCATCGTTTTGGACGAAGGCCGTCGAAACCCGTCAACCGTCGAAGCGCTAAGGTCTGCTGATACCGGGACTAGGCCTTCGCCTCCGAGGGGCAACCCTCGCTCGAGCCGCGGTTGGTCCTGCCGAACAGTTGCCGACCAACAACGTCCCCATCAGAACACTTTCACGTGGAATGTCAGATATTTCTTCGGGTCTTCGCGGATCGCCTTCACCAGTTCGCGCGTCTCCACCAGCATCTGATTGCTGTTGTTATAAAGCGCCGGGTCCTTGAACAGCATTCCCGCCGTGCCTTCGCCTTTTTCCAGCCGCGCCGAAAGTTCGGCCAGGTTGTTCATCAGCGTCTGCAGGTGGGCGGCGAATTCCTCATCGTGGGTCATCTTGCCGATCGCGCCTTTGCCGGCGTTGATGTCGTCGGTCAGCTGCCGAACATTGGCGATCGTCTTGTTCGCGTTGTCAAACAGTTCCGGGTCCTTGAGTAATTTGCCGGCGGTACCCTTGCCCTCCTGCAACCCGTCGACGATCGCATTCAGCTTGTCGATGGCAGCGACCGCTTTTTTGTAGACCTCGTCGCTGGTAAACAGCGGCCCGAGCGAACCCTTTCCGCTCTGCACATCGTCCACCAGTCCCTTGAATTCAGCGACGGTCGCGTTGAGCTGGTCATACAGGGCGGGACTGTAAATCACCTTTCCGATCGATCCCTGCCCGCTTTCGATAAATGCCACGATACGATCGACGCGCTCAAGCAGCGTGTCAATGTTCTTCAACGTGCCCTGACTGGCGCGCACTACGTCCTGGATGTCGGGCTGATCGCGGGCCGGCAAAATATCTCCGTCGCCGGCCGACGGACCCTTGGCCAGTGAACTGTCGACGTCCACATACGTTTCACCGAGGACTCCGGCGGTGCTCAGCAACGTTACCGAGTCTCTCCGCAGGTTGGCTTTGTACTTGGTATTGACCCTCATCGTGACTTCGACCGGCGTCGCCGGCTTGCCGTCCACGATACGGACAGCCGCCACATTGCCGATGTCGACGCCATGCAAACGAACCGGCGCGCCTTCGCGCAGTCCGCCCGCATTATCAAAATACGAACGCAGCGTGATCTTGGTGGTGAACCACCCGCCCGTCCCGCTCATCATGAAAATGAGGACGGCGAGCGTGATGCTCGCGGTCAGGACGGTCAGTCCCACGCGGAGCTGCGACCATTTCAGCTGCTTCTGGCTAGGCAATGTCGTCCGTTGACCAGAAAACATCATAGCAAACGCGCGGGGATTTCAGGATCCGATTTGTCGAAAAGGGAGCGGAACGACCCGGGTTACCCGAAAAAGGAAAGCTCCCGCTTCCTCGCGATCAGACGAGGGGCGGGAGCTTTTTTTCATGGGCCGCTGCCGGTCGAAAACGTCCGGCTCAGGCCTCTCTAGCGTTGCTCGCGAGAAGTACGCTTCTGTTCGGCTTTCGCCTGTTTCTGTGCGTTCTTCTGCTCCTGCTTATTCGGCTTGGAGTTGTGATTCTCATTCTCCCGGGAGGCCTTCGCATCCCGATTGCCCGTGCCGTTGTTTCTCGCACCGCCGTTGTCGAAGCGAGCGCTGTCGGAGCGAGCCGGGGAGCGATCGTCTCCGCCATTTCTGGCCGAGTCATGAAACCCGCGATTGCCTTCCGCGCCGCCGCGCGCTTCCCGGGGCGACATCCTCGAATCGTGGTATTCCCCTCCGGTCGCACTGGCTCGCTCGACGTTGCGCCCCGAGAATTCACCCGGACGGCCCGTGGCCGCAATGGCCGGTCGCCCGTGATTCTCCGACGCGAACAGCGCCCGGTTCTGACTCGCCGCATGTTCGTGTTCCCGTTGCGCTGCCAGCGCTGCGGTGTGCGGCTCGTGATCGTAGCGTTGCTCCTCCGCCGTCGGCCGCGCCTCGATCCCTCCCGGGCCGTTGAAGCTGGTGTGCACATTGTTCACGATGACGGTGCGGTTGTAGACGTTCCTCACGTTGACCACGTTCACGTTCATCACCGCACGGTTGTAGAAGAATGCGCCACCCCTCCACTCGCCACCGGCAAAACCTACGCCACCGTATCCGAAACCATAGTTAATGCCGCCGTAGAAACCGATGTGTGGTCCCCAATAGCCGGCGTGCCAGGCATAGGCGCCTCCCGCAAACCCCCAGTAGCCCGGGGTCCACAGCATACCGACGGGCGCAAGCACCCAGGTGCCGGGAACCCAGTAGTAGCCGCCATCGTCATTCCATGCCCAATAGCCTGGCGTCCACAGATAGCCCGGACCCGGACAAATCGGCTGCGCATACACTGGCAGTGCGGGCGGACCAATCCGCACCGAGATGCCAATCCCGATTTGCGCCGCCGATGTCGTCGAGAGCGACAACACCGAGACCGTCAACATCAAAACTCCCACTATCAACCCCAACCCCATTCGTTGCACCGAGCTCTTCATTTTCGTTACCTTTCTGCCCTCACTAAACATTCCGCAATGAGCATTTCCGCCCGAGAATCCGTGACCGGGCATGTTTACGATCCGATCCCTATAAACCCTGAACCTGTGGACATGTTGCGCACGGGGAGAAAAGTTGTTTGCAATCATCCGCTTAAATCAATCTCCGCGAGCAGCCGTCCAGTCCCGAGTCTGGCGTGAGGTCGATATCTCGGGCGGGCCGGGACCGCTCCCGTGAGATGTGGTGGCAATTGTTTGCGAGCAGAGGGCGGAGAGCTAGTCTTCCAGAATCACATGGGCGAGTGCTTGCTCGGAAGTATGGGTGAGCGAAAGCGCGATGTTCGTAGCGCCGAGCTCGGCCGCGATGGTCGCCGCCACGCCATGAAACTGAATGCTCGGGCGCTGCCCTTTCGGGCGCACCACTTCGATGTCACGCCAGCGGACGCCGCGACTCCATCCCGTACCGAGTGCCTTCATGCCGGCTTCCTTGGCGGCAAAGCGCGCCGCGTAACTCTCAAAGCGAGTGACTTTCTGTTCGCAGTACTGAATTTCTCCCGCGGTGAAGACACGATGCAGAAAGCGGTCGCCGAAACGCTCGACGCTTTCCCGGATGCGCTGAACTTCGGCAATGTCCACCCCGGTGCCCAGGATCATAAAAGCATTGTCAATTGATCATTCGTGATTTGCAATGTCGCCGAGGATAGGTTTTCTCAGGTCTCAGCCCAAAGAGGCGAGGCCCGCAACCACGATCCCATCCTGCTCAGGAAATACCGTGCGCAAATCCAGAAGCACGCGCCCCTCCTCTACGCGAGCGATGACGGCCGGCGCGTTGGCGCGAAGGCGCGCGCTCAGTTCGTCGGCGCTGAGTTCGGAGTGAGTGAGCGCGATCAGGCGCGTGGGCAATACCGCCGAAGGGGCCGCACCGCCGCCGATCACCGACTCGCCGTCGAGGAGTTCGAGCCCGAGGAGCTTGCTTTGGACGGGGCCCACCGAAGCCAGGATGTTCCTTGCGCGGCGCTCGATTTCGGCCTTCGACAGCCGCATCATGCGCAGCACCGGCACCTGGTCGTGATCGTGTTTCGCATACGACAGCAGCGTGGCTTCGAGTGCCGCGTAAATGAGCTTGTCCACGCGCAGCGCTCGGTAGAGGGGATTCGAACGCATACGCGCAACCAGATCGTCGCGGCCACTGATCAGTCCTGCCTGCGGGCCGCCGAGCAACTTGTCACCACTATAAGTGACAATGTCGACGCCGGCATGCAAACTGTCGAGCACTCCCGGTTCGCCGCTAATTCCCACCGAACGTAAGTCGAATAACGCGCCGCTACCAAGATCTTCCATCAAAGGGAGACGGCGGCGACGAGCCAAGGCGACCAGCTCGGCGAGCCCGGGCTGCTCGGTAAATCCGGTGATGGCGAAGTTCGAGCGGTGCACGCGCAGCAGCAGTCGCGTGCGGTCGCTGATCGCACCCTCGTAATCGGCAATGCGGGTGCGATTGGTGGTGCCGACCTCGCGCAGAGTGGCACTCGATTTTGCCATGACGTCGGGGATGCGAAACGATCCGCCGATTTCGACCAATTCGCCTCGGGAGACGATGACATCGCCCCCCTCGGCCAGTGAGTTAAGAGCGAGCAGCACGGCGGCGGCGTTGTTATTGACGACAATCGTCGTGATCGCCGGCTCTGATCCCGGCCGGGACAGGGGTTCGCCGGGGTTCGGCCGAGCCCCACCAGGCGGCGGGGCGTCGAGCAGCTTGCGGAACAGGCGATCCAGGTGCACGTCGCGCTTTCCGCGCTCGCCCGTTAACGGGTCGAATTCGAGATTCAAATAAGCGTTCGCGGTCGAGCCGATGTGATCGAGGGCGGCGGCCGAGAGCGGCGCCCGACCGAGATTGGTGTGCAGGATCACGCCGGTGGCATTGACGAGCGGCTGCAGCGAATACCCGAGTGTCTGGCGCAACTGGCGCTCGACGGCCGCAGGCAGGCCGCCCAGTGCAAGCGCGAGGGACTTTTCGTCGAACTCCCGATCGGCGATTTCCTGACGCAGGCGCGCGAGAACCATGCGAACGCTCTCGGCGACGGGGGTATGACCGTCAAGCGCGATTAAAGCCCGGACCGACGGCAGTCGGAGAAGTTGGTCGGTGGAAGGCAGCTTCTGAAAAAGCGCGGCTTTATCGGCGGCGGACACTTCGGCCGATTATGCCACAGCCGGCTTGACTGGCGCGCAGCGCCCCGGCACAACCTACGCCATCGCCCGGTCCGGCCGGAGCGATTTTTCCCGAGAGCGGAGGGAGACCGCGCTCCCCTACAGCGTATGCAAATACGCCAGCAGATTTTGAACCTGCTGGTCGGTCATCACCTGATTGAAGCCCTCCATCTTGGCACGACCATATTTGATAATGTCGGTCACCCGCTCGTCGTTGGCCGGAAGCCCGCTCAACGACAAATACTGGTGCTTGAAAATTCCTTTCAGGCTCGGGCCTTTCTTGCCGCGCGACGAGTACGGCTCATGGCAGCGATCGCAATCGTCATCGTAGAGTCGGCGCCCTGCCGCCTGTTGCGAATTCAGACCGAGTTCGGCGTCGGACTTGCGTCGCTCGACATCGCAGCCAGCCAGCGCCAGAACCGCCAGCATGACCACGGCGAGGCCGAATGGCCGAGAAAGCCAGTTGAAAATGCTCATGATGGCTCAAACGTAGCCCACAATCCGGGCACAGACGTAGGATAATACGAGAAGTCATGGCCATAGTAGTCAAGCGTGTTTACGAGACGCCTTCCGCTTCGGACGGAGTGCGCGTCCTGGTGGACCGCCTGTGGCCGCGTGGATTGACGAAAGAAGATGCGGCGGTCAAGTTTTGGCTGCGCGAACTGGCGCCCTCAAACGAGTTGCGTCAGTGGTTCCATGCGTATCCCGAAGCCTGGGGTATGTTTCGCAAGCGCTATCTCAAGGAACTGGCGAGCCCGGAGGCTTCCGCGGCGGTCGACAAGCTGCATCGTCTCGCAGCCGGCAAGCGGAGAGTCACGCTGCTCTATGCTTCCCGCGCACCGGAACACAATAACGCCACGGTTCTAAAGGAACTGCTGGAAGGAATGCCCAAGCCGCCTTCGAGCGTGGGCCGCGGCGCGTTGGGGGGGGAGCGGATTCGGAAAGCCAGAAGCGGCCGCCCGTGACCAGGTGCGGAAGGCGGGTCCCGGCTGGCGCCTCGCTTCCGCAAGCGATGCGTCCTGCCCGACAACTGGCAAACGCCACTCGCACTATAATTTTCCAGTCATGTCCACGCCCGCCAACAAGAACATTGAAACCCTGCGCGAGAAGATTCGGCACCACGAATATCGCTACTACGTGCTGGACGATCCGGAAATCTCAGACGCCGATTTCGATGCGCTGATGAACGAACTGAAGCGACTCGAAGCCGGGCATCCCGAGCTGGTCACCCCGGACTCGCCGACGCAGCGGGTGGGGGGCAAGGCGCGCGAAGGATTCGTCAAGGCCAAGCATTCCTCTCCGATGCTCTCGCTCGACAACGCCTACTCGGAAGAGGAGTTACGCGACTGGGAACGCCGGGTCCAGCAACTGAGCGGACGCACCGACCTCGAATACATGTGCGAATTGAAGCTGGATGGCATGTCGCTGGCGCTCGTCTTTCGCGGCGGACGTCTCGAACACGGCATCACCCGCGGCGATGGCAGTGTGGGCGAAGACGTGACCCTGAATGTGCGGACGGTGCGCTCGGTACCGCTATCGATTGCCAAGGAAACGCTGAAGAAAGCCGGAATACCCGCCGATTTTGAAACCCGCGGCGAAATGTTGATGCCCCTCGCCGCCTTTCGCAAACTGAACGCGGAGCGTGAGAAGCAGGGACTCGCCACCTTCGCCAATCCGCGCAACTTTACGGCGGGAACCGTGCGCCAGCTCGAGCCGTCGATCACCGCCGAGCGCCGAATGGACTACTTCGCGTACATGCTGCTCAAAGACGGGCAAACCTATTTCGATCGCCAGTCCAAAGCCATGGATGCGCTGGAGGCAGCGGGATTCAAAGTCAATCCCAATCGCAAACTGGCGAAGAATCTCGAAGAGGTTTGGAAGTTTATTGAGAGCTGGGAAGGCAAGCGCGAATCGCTGCCCTACGAAATTGACGGCATCGTCATCAAAGTAGACCGCACGGCGTGGCAACGCGAGCTGGGCTTCACCGGCAAGGCTCCGCGGTGGGCGATTGCCTACAAATACGCGGCGCGCGGCGGAGTGACACAGATCGAAAATATCGTTGCCCAGGTCGGCCGCACGGGGAAGCTGACGCCGGTGGCATGGTTGAAACCGGTTCCCATTGGCGGGACCATGGTCTCACGCGCCACGCTGCACAACATGGATGAGATCGAGCGCCTGGGAGTGAACATCGGCGACTGGGTCGAAGTGGAACGCGGCGGCGATGTGATTCCGAAAGTGGTCAAGGTCATCGACGACCAGGACCACCCTCGCGGCCACACGCCGTTCGTTATGCCTAGGCGTTGCCCGGTGTGTGCTGGCAACGTAGTGCGCACCGAGGGCGAGGTCGATCACCGTTGCGTGAATGCAAATTGTCCCGCCAAGCTGCAGGGAACCATTCTGCATTTTGCTTCACGTCATGTGATGGATATCGACGGCCTCGGCGAGGTACTGGTAAGCCAACTTACCGAACGCGGCCTCGTAAAGAATGTCGCCGATCTCTACCGGCTGACGAAAAACGACCTGCTCCAGCTTGATCGGATGGGCGAGAAATCGGCCGAAAACGTGCTCGCGGAGATCGCCGATTCCAAGCGGCTGCCGCTCGAGCGGGTGATTTATGGCCTCGGCATACGCTTCGTGGGCGAGCGCACCGCGCAATTTCTGGCGGAACACTTCGGTTCGCTGGATGCGATCATGAAGGCGAGCGCAGAAGAGCTTGAGGAAGTCAACGAAGTGGGTCCGCGAATCGCCGACAGCATCGTGGAATTCTTCGCCGACGCGCATAATCGCAAGCTGGTGAGTGATCTGCACCATGCGGGGCTGACGTTCACCGGACAGAAAAAAGAAAAAGGCACCAAGCTGGCGGGGAAAACATTCGTTCTGACGGGCACGCTCGAACGTCGCACGCGAGACGAAGCGAAAAAGATGATTGAAGACGCAGGCGGACGCGTCTCCGGCTCGGTGAGCAAGAAGACGCATTACGTCGTAGCCGGAGCGGATGCGGGTTCGAAGCTGGACAAGGCTCGGGAGATGGGGGTTAACGTGATCGGGGAACAGGAGTTCGAGGAGATGGTGGGCGGCGCCTAGAGTTGGCGGGACAGTCGTTCGCAAGCCCCGAGTCCATTTTTCGCATCGCTCCCACGATCGGCCAGCGGGGCACCGAATCCGCCGCCCTTACTTGCCGGTAACTTTGCCGGCCCCCGGGCGCAAGTGCGGCCACCCCGATCGCCGGGCTTCATTTCTTCGCCGTCGGGGGCAGGATTCCGTTTTGTCGCAGATACATTGCCGCCTCGGCATAGTGGTCGGCCCAGTTGCTGGCCATGCCCAGGGCGAATCGGGCGCGCGAGAATTGTTGGCCGCCCGGACCGGTCGTCGTTTCTCCCAGCTTCGAATCGTCCATCTTCGCGACCGCATCGGCACAAAAATCGAACGACGCTTTGAGCGCGGAGACCAGCTTGTCTTTCGCATCCGTGTCTTTTACTTCCTCGACCTTCGGCGCAGACACCGATGCGGCATTGCTGCACAGCGCATAGTTCGCTTCGATCATATGAGCGACGAGGTGGCCAAATGTCATCTGGTCGGAAGACGGCTTATAGCTGAATTTATCGGCCGGCATGGCCTCGACGGCGGCGATGGTGTTTTTCTGCCGAGAGGGCAGGGTGTCGCGGAGCGCGCTGCTGACGGGATTTTGGATGTGCGCGGCCGGCGTCGCTGCTGGCGACGCTTGCCCCCACGCCGCTGCCGCTGTCAATAACAACACCGGGACCACAAGAGCTTTCTTCATTTTATCCTCCTCAATGTCTGGGAAAGGATAGCGCGGATGGCGCGCCCGCGCCACAGGGGCGACGTTGCGCTATCCTTAAGAACATGCATGCGCACGGAGGCCACGGACATTCTCACGCGACGGGGAGGGTGCTGCGCATCTCGCTCGCGGTCACCATGCTCTATGTCGTTCTGTTGGTGGTTGCCGGAATCCGGGCACACTCGCTGGCCTTGCTTTCCGAAGCCGGGCATAACCTCTCCGACTTTCTGGCCCTCTTGTTATCTCTAGTCGCCGTGTTTCTGGAAGGGCGTCCTCCGAGCGCCACCAAAACCTATGGTTATCGCCGCGCCGGAGTGCTCGCCGCATTGGTAAACGCCCTGTCCTTGGTGGCGGTATCGTTCTTTATCTTCTACGAGGCGTTCCAGCGGATTCAGCATCCCGAGCATGTGCGCGCCACCACGATGATCTGGGTGGCGGCCGCGGGCGTTGTCATGAACGGCGCGATCGCGCTGCTGCTTTGGCGTTCCGGGAAAGACATCAACGTCCGCAGTGCAGTACTGCACGAGGTGGGCGACACGCTCTCGACGGCGGCGGTCATCGGCGGCGGCTTTGCCATCCTAGCGACCGGCCAATATTGGATCGACCCCGCCTTGTCGTTTGCCATCGGGGCGCTCATTCTGTGGTCGAGTTTCGGCATCGTGCGCGAAACGCTGAATATTCTGCTCGAGGGCACACCGCGCGGCATGAGCCTGGAGGAGGTGGAATCGGCGATGCGACAGATCGCAGGCGTCAGCGACGTGCACGATCTCCACCTCTGGAGCATCGGCTCGGAGAACCACGCTCTCTCCGCACACGTGAAGATCGCCGACATGGCGACGTCGGAAAGCGATACGATTCTGCGCGAGATCAACGAAAAACTCGGGCGGGGGTTTGGCATCCACCACACCACGATCCAGCTGGAACATGAGGTCTGCGAAACGGCGCACAGCTGCGTGATCGCGGTGCGTGATGAAACGCGGGCCGAACACGATCACGCCGCGCACGACCATCGGGGCCACGCACACTAAGCACCGCGAGAATGCTCCCGGCTGGATCGAACTTGAACGATCACTCCGGCTGCTGGCGCGCGTAAATTTTCTTGACGCTTTCGATCGTGTCAGCCTCTTCGGGGCGCTTATCCGGGCGCAGTCGGACGATGCGCGGAAAACGCAGGGCATAGCCACTGTCGTGGCGGGTCGAGCGCATCAGGTTGTTGAAGGTCACTTCCAGAACAATCGCGGGCTCAACTTCCAGTCGCAGTCCGTTTTCCCTGAGTTTGTGCGCCAGAAACCAGCGCGTCATCTCCGCGATCTCGGCATCGGTGAGGCCGGTATATGCCTTGCCGATGTTTACCATGCGATCGCCGTCCCAGACCGCGAAGGTGTAATCGCTGAGCACGCCGATACGCTTGCCATGCCCGTATTCGACGGCCGTGACAACCACGTCGAGCGTCGCCAGTCCCCGCTTCATCTTGAGCCAAGACCGGCCCCGGCGACCGGGCGTATAGGGGGAATCGGGATCCTTAAGTACCAGACCCTCATTGCCGCGCTCGCGCGCTGCCGTAAACAGAGTCTCCAGATCGTCGGCCGAGTGGGCCGTCCGAACCGGCGCCCGCAAGACCGGGGAGGGCACAATCGGGTCTGCATTTTCCAAACCGAGACTCGCCTGGGCAGGCGGCGGCAGAGCGATGGCAATACGAGGAGCGGCCAGAACTCGATCGAGAATTTTCGCGCGCTCCTGCAGGGGACGATCCAGAAGCAGTTCGCGGTCAGCAAAAAGAACATCAAACAGGAGATAGGCGACGGGGACATCGCGCATCAGTTTCCCGCTGACTCGCTTGCGTCCCAGACGCTGTTGCAACATGCCAAAGGGAAGGGCCCGCGCCGGAAGGCCCGCACCACCCGAATTCCAGGCCACAATTTCGCCGTCGAGGACGGTGTCGACGGAAATGCCCGCCAGAGCCACCGGCAATTCCGGAAACGACTGCGTGATCTCGTCCCGCGTGCGGGAGAAGATTCGAACCTCGCCCTGACTGATGTGAGCCTGCGCACGGATACCGTCGTACTTGTCTTCGACCGCCGCCTCCGGAAAGAAGCTCAAGGCCTCTTCCGCAGATTCCACGGGACTAGCCAGCATGAAGTCGATTGCATGGAACAGTCGCAAGCGGGCCTCGCCCAATTTTCCCGAGGCCGCGAGCCGCAGCGTCTCCCCGAGGTCGCCGAGCAGCATATTGGCACGCTTGACGTCAGCGACCGGCGCCGCAAAAGCCTGTGCGATGGCTTCCTCCACCAGGCTTTCCTTGAGACCCATGCGCAGGTCTCCGCTGATGATTTTTACCACGTACTTGGCTTCGGGAGGCGCAACCCGTCTGAGCAGTTGGCCGAGCAGCAAGGCTTTGGCGGCCGGTCCGCGGGCAGCGGCGATTGCGGAAAACGTCTGCTGCACTTCCCGCAGCCTAAGCCCGGATTCCGGCTTCTCGGCAAGCGCCTCGCCGGCCATCGATCCGGCATCGCCGTGCCGGCGATAAATCTCGGTTAGCTCGGCTTCCGACTTGCCCGAAATCTCGCCGATGGTGCGCCAGAGCATCCTGCCGCCGACCTGCAGAGTCGTCTCCTGGTAGGCCGGGAATGCACGTCCGGAAAGAAAAACGGCGGCGACCTCGGCTTCGATCGACAAACCGGTTGCCGATAGGGAATGCAAATAGCTGGCGACCAATGCCGTTTTTTCCAGCTTCTTGGCGGTCGCCGCCACCGCGTCGCAAGTCTCGGCAAAGCGCAGCATGCTCATTTGGATTCTCCGGCCCTGCCCCGCCAGCCACGGCCGCCAGACCGGTTTGGTTCAAGCAGGCGAAAAGTTCGCGTCCGGGCATGCAATTTGATGATTAAAAAAGAGATACCGTCCAACGTAACCCCCCACAAAGTCGGCGATTTATGATACTCTAGTGAGTAGAGTCTTCCTTCCTCGAAGCGACATCCAATGCCTATGCGACGTTGGTGGCAAATCTTGCGTTTTTTGGCGGCGGTGCAGCTGCTGCCCGCTCTTGAGAGCGGTGAGGAAACGCTCGTCGGCGGCCAGGCCGTGCTCGAGGGCGTCATGATGCGTTCGCCGCATGCCTGGGGCATTGCCGTGCGCAAGCCTTCGGGGGAGATTGTCACCCACAGCGAGCCGCTCGAACGGCCCTCCGAGCAGCACAAATGGATGGGTTGGCCGGTGGTTCGCGGCGTCATGACGCTCGGCCACGCGATGACCCTCGGATTCCGCGCTTTGAAGTTCTCGGCCAATACCGCGCTTGAAGAGTTATCCGGCAACGATCCCGCCGGCAGCGGTGACGACGGCAAAAATCAGGGTAAGAAATTTGAAATCACCGGTTGGATGGCCGGCCTGAATATGGCCTTCTCCATCGCCTTCTTCATCTTCATGTACAAGTACTTGCCACTGCTGGCGACAACGGAGCTGAAGAGGGTGAATCCGGTTTTCGGCCAGCAGTTCCTGTTTAACCTGGTGGACGGACTGATCCGTATCGCCATGTTCCTGCTCTTTGTTTGGGGCGTGTCTTTGTGGAAAGATATCCGACGCGTCTACGAATATCACGGTGCCGAACATAAAACCGTATTTGCCTTCGAGAACGGCGACCCACTGAATGCTGGAGCGGTACAGAAATACTCGACCTACCATCCGCGCTGCGGGACTAGTTTCCTGATGACCGTCATGATCATCTCGATGTTTGTCTACATGACGATCCCGGTACAGACTTTCTGGGCCCGCTTCGCCATCCGTATCGCGTTTTTGCCGCTGATTGCGGGCGTTTCCTACGAGATCATTCGCTTCGCCGCCAAGCATCGCGGCTCGCTCTTCGCGCTGATGACCGCGCCCGGCCTGTGGCTGCAGCGCATCACCACCCAGCCCCCGGATGACCGCGAAGTCGAGTGCGCCATCCTTGCGCTGGACGAGGCCATGAAGCTTGAAAAGGCCCGCGGCGGCGAACTGGTGATCGCCTAGCGGTGCCCACCGCGAACTCCCGTTCTCTTCCTCATTCTCTCTAACTTCGTTACAGTAGAGAGGCGGGTTGCCGCCTCATTGCCCACAGCGGGACGGGTCCCGCTTCCACGGATAACCACCATGTTCGAACGTCTTGACCAAATCGAAGCGCGCTATGAAGAACTCAACCGCGCGCTTGCTTCGCCCGACATCACCAGCGACTCGTCCAGGTACCAGAAGACTGCCAAAGCACATAGTGAAATCTCGGAGATCGTCGAGAAATATCGCGAGTACAAGGATCTCACCCGCGGCATCGCCGAGAGCAAAGCGGTGCTCGCCGACGAAAAGGATCCCGACATGCGGGCCTACGCCGAAGAGGAGCTGGCCAAGCTCGCAGGGCGGATCGGCACCGTCGAAGAAGATCTCAAGGTTCTGCTGCTGCCGAAGGATCCGAACGACGAGAAGAACGTGGTTCTCGAAATCCGCGCCGGAACCGGCGGCGACGAGGCCACGCTCTTTGTCGCCGAGGTCTTCCGCATGTACAACCGCTATGCCGAGACGCAGAAGTGGAAGGTGGAAGTGCTTTCCACCTCCGAATCAGGCGTAGGCGGCCTGAAGGAAGTGATCGCGCTGATCGAAGGCGACCGCGTCTTTTCGCGCCTAAAGTACGAAAGCGGGGTGCATCGCGTGCAGCGCGTGCCCGCCACCGAGCAGCAAGGCCGCGTCCATACTTCGGCGATCACGGTAGCGGTGCTGCCGGAAGCCGAAGAGGTTGACGTCAAGATCGAAGCCAAAGACCTCCGTATCGACACTTTCTGCTCCTCCGGTCCAGGCGGGCAGTCGGTGAACACGACCTATTCGGCGGTGCGGATCACCCATATTCCGACCAATACCGTGGTCAGCTGTCAGGACGAAAAGTCGCAGATCAAGAACCGCGAAAAGGGCATGCGGGTTCTGCGCTCCCGCCTCTACGAAGTGGAAATGCAGAGGCAGGCCGACGCGCTGGCCAAGGAACGCAAGCAGATGGTAGGCTCGGGCGACCGCTCGGAAAAAATTCGCACCTACAACTTTCCCCAGAACCGCCTCACCGACCATCGCATCGGCTTCACCATCCACCAGCTGGAGCAGGTCATGGATGGCAAACTCCAGCCCATCATCGACGCCCTTGTCACGCACTATCAGGCAGAGAAGCTGAAAGGCGAGAACCAGGCCGGCGCCGTCCCCGTGGCATGATTCTGTTGTCGCCCCGGGGTTACGATCAGTGCCCGTCTGGTTCGGCCCTGGTTTTTTGTCCCCGTCTCGGTGTCTCCATGGTGAAATAGGGAAGTGCAGCTTCGCCAGGCTCTAACCGAAGCAGTGCGCCAGCTGAGCGCGGCGGAAGTCCCCTCCCCGCGCTTGAACGCCGAACTCCTGATCATGTTCACACTCGACTGCGACCGCGCCTATCTTTATGCCCACCCCGAGCGACAGCTCACTCGCGGCGAGGCCGAGCGCTACCATGACGCTCTGGCTCGCCGCTCCACCGGCGTGCCGGCACAGTACATCACCGGCCATCAGGAATTCTGGGGCCTGGATCTGATCGTGTCGCCGGCGGTGCTGGTTCCGCGGCCGGAAACAGAGCACGTCGTGGAAGCGGTGCTCGACCGTGCGAGACCCCACCTCGGGGAACGACAGTCGCCTCCGGCAACCCTCCCGGAGTCGGAGCGAAGCCTCCGCATCGTCGATGTGGGCACCGGCTCGGGAGCGATCGCGTTCGCCCTGGCGAAGGAACTTCCAACGGCTCGGATCCACGCCACCGACATCTCCCCCGAGGCGCTCGAGGTCGCCCGTCTCAACGCCGCCCGCCTCGAACTCAGTTCGCGAATCGAATTTCGCCAGGCCGATTTGCTGGCGGGATTCTCGCCCGCCTCCTTCGACATGGTCGTTTCGAATCCCCCCTATGTCGGCGAGTCGGAACAGGATTCCGTGCAACTCGAAGTGCGCAAGTTCGAGCCCAGGAATGCCGTGTTTGCCGGAGCAACCGGAGTGGAAGTCATCGAGCGCCTGATTCCGCAGGCGCTGCAGGCGCTGATCCCGGGGGGATGGCTGGTGTTCGAGATCAGCGGAACGATTGCTGACGAAGTACGACTTCTGCTCTCGGGTTGGAACGGAATCGAGATCAGAAACGATCTGCAGGCAATCGCGCGGGTTGCGATCGCCAGAAAAAGCATCCGCTAAAGCAAGCGTGCGGGTGAGAAGATGCGCGACCTACAGTCCTCACGGGTGTCGGCCCTAAAAGGTAATCCGCACGCCCAACTGAGCGGCAAACGGAATCCCGACCGTGGTACCGGGACCAAAGAAATCTCCCAGCGCGCCCTCCGGTATTTCCAGTTGCTTCCGACTGGTGACGGGTACTGTCTGCGAGCAATCGGCGACCGTACAAACACTGCTGACATTGGTGATACCGGTAACCGGGTCGGGCTGCATCTGGGCGGCAGGCACCGGAAGCTGGGCTACGTTGACCGCGAAATTCGCACCTGGATTGCTACGGTTGAAAATATTGAAGAACTCGGCAAACGGGTTGATCTGCCAGCGCTCGCCGATCTTGAAGGGGCGTGTGACCCGTAGATCCGACTGGATGTAGGGCGTCCCCCGAAATTGGTCGAGGCTGGTCGGCTGTCCGTTGACGTAAATGCGGTCGGTGTTGTTCAGGTTGGTGATGGTAATCGGGCGCGCGCTTTCGACCTGAGTAACGCTGCTCAATTCGATCCCACCCGGAATGTGGACGGTGCCCGCGACAACGAAACGATGGCGAACGTCTTCGCCCGAGGGGCCGTAATCGCCAGGTCCGAAAGCAGTCAGCGGATTGCCGGGCAGCGGTTGACAGACGCCATTGACGTAGTCAAAGAGTTCGCCGAGCAGGCAGCCCCAGGTCTCGGCCTTGGAGAGCGTGTAGTTGGCGACCAGTTCCAAACGCCGCACATTGCCTTGCACATGCAGCATCAGCCCGTTGTAACTCGAGCGGTTGTCGGACCGGAATACGTTCACATTGGGAACCAGGTTCGCCTGATCGGCGGCATAGTTGGGGTCGGAGGTGGGGATGAGCGGAGAGACAATGTCGGTGCCGCCGGTATAGGGATAGGCGCGGTAGCCGTGATTGCCCTGCTCATGCACGTAATCGGCGCTCATCAGCCAGTGTTGGTTGAAAGCGTGTTGCACGCCGCCGGTCGAGTGAATGGAGTAAGGCGTCCTGTAATTCGAGCCGATGAGGTTGCCCGTGCTCCCGGCACCGCCCGATAGGCAGCCCGCGCCGACCAGCGCATACGTGCCCGGACCTCCGGTCAGACTGCACATTCCTGTGGTTGCGTTCGTGTTGTTGACACCTTGAAATGCCGTCGCCCATCCATTCTGTGCCAGATCGTTGTAGTACATCCCGAAGCCGGCGCGAATCACCGTCTTCTCGCTGCCCCCGGGAGAGTACGCGATTCCGAGGCGAGGCGCGATCTGCTTGCGATAGTCGTGCGGCACTCCGGGTACAATCGGAATCTGCAACGCCTGCAGCGTTACGTACGCATCGTTCGCCACTTCGCTTCGTCCCGAACCGGCAAAGAGGCCGAACGTGGTCTGATAACGCAGGCCGTAGTTGACCGTCAGATGGCGCGAAACACGCCACGAGTCCTGGGCATAGAGTCCGAGTCTCTGCACATTCTGCGAAAAGCTGCCATCGCCGGCGGGTGTGAAGGTACAGGTAACGCCCGAAGGCGAAATTATCGAGGGACTGCATGGCGAGTCTGGCGGAGCATAGAAAAACTGTCCCGGATTCGCGACGTAATAATCGGGGTTGGACGGATAGGTGAGGAATTGCTCCGCCGTCGACGCAAACGAGCCGCCGAGCACCGGTTCATGAATCAAGTCGAATCCGAACCTCAGGGTGTGGCTCGCCACGTTGTGGCTCAGGTCGTAGCGCACCTGGTATTTGTCCTGATTGCGAAGGTCCGGGAACAGGGTGATGGGAGTGGCGAACTGATTGTCGCCGAAAGTTTCAAAGCCGGATACGGTCAGTGCGGTTACGCTGAAGGGAAATTGCAGGGCAAAGCCGAGATCCGAGTTGCGCGTCTGGGTGAGGTGCAACAAGCTGGCGTCGAGAACCAGGGTGCCGAGCCATGTCGGACTGAAAGTATAGGTATTGCTGAGCGCCGTGTTCCAGTAGTTATTGTGCGTGATCAGTCCGGTCGAGGGCAGGGTTGCCTGCTGCACCAGTGCGTTGTGCGTCAGGTAGCTGTCTTCGGAGGTGCGCAAGAACCACTGCGACTTCAAAGACTGTGCCCAGTCCAATCGCAAGGAACCGATGTAGTCGCGGAATGGGATGGGAACCGTGGCGGGCACGGGAATGGAGGAAATGCCAGGAATCAGACCTTCCGATGCCAGCTGTGCGAGAGCATTGAATTGCGTGATGCTGGCCGGGCTGTAGGCGATGCTGGCATTCTCATGGACGTTCTCAAACGAAGTAAAGAACCACACTTTGTTCTTTGCTACCGGGCCGCCGAGCGTGGCTACGTAATTTTGTCGGGAGAACGGCTGTTTGGGATTGTCGACGCATTGCGGGTCGCAAGTTTGCGCCGGATTCTCGATCGGAAACCGGGCGTTCAGTTGCGCGGCACGCTCGTAGAAAGCTCCGTCCCCGTGCCACCCGTTGCTGCCATGCTTGGTCGTGATCACCACCGATCCGGCAGTTGTCCAACCGGTGTCGGGGTCCTCGTTTGAGGTGCGCACCGCAAATTCCTGAATCCCATCGGGCGAGAAATTTTGCAGGAAACCACCGATCCAGTCGTCGGAATTGTCGGCGCCATCCACCGACAGTTCATTGTTCAATCCCGAACTTCCGCCGGTGGAAACCGCCGTGATGCGCGCCTTGGTAGGATCGGAAGGCTCGACCGGCTCGGTCCCGGGCACCAGATAGGCAATGTTCGCAAAACTGCGAGCCGGCAGGGGAAGATTTTCGAGATCCTGGTTGCCGACTACCCCCCCGCGCACCGCACTCGAGGTATCGACCGCCTCGGCGGTGATCGAGGAAGAGTTCCCCTTCACGTCCACGGTCTCACGCCCGCGGGCGGGGTTGAGCGTAACGGCGATGTCGCGCACCAGGCTGACGGCAACATCGACGTCCGCCGTTGCCTGGGAAAAGCCCTTCGCAGTCACCGAAACGCGATAGGGGCCGGGCAGCAGTCCTTCAAGACGGAATTCTCCACGCTCATTGGCGGTGGCGGTGCGCGCAATCGAAGAACTTTTGGCCTGCACAACGATGTGAGCGCCCGCCACCCGGGCCGCGCTCTGGTCCTGAACTTCGCCGCGCAGCGCGCCGTTCGAATTCTGTGCACGCACCAGCGAAGGAACCGAGGCCGAGAGGACGATCAACGGGAAAAGCAAAGGGAAAACGCAGCGCTTCGAATGGGATGAGCGCATGGGGAAAAATGAAGGTCTGGCGAGCATCAAGAAAACCGTCCGCAACACGACAGGATTGCCGCTGCCGACCAATCGACTGGGGACAAAGACCCGCGCAGCGAAATCGGACTAGCTGATCGAGGGTAACGGCATGACACCCATTACTACCAGCGATAGTGGGGCAAATTCACAGCGAGAAACCACCCTCGAGCGAAGAGCTAGCGGACGAGCCACTCCGTAACTTCATGCGTCAGAGCCAGGGCCGAGCCATAGGTCGCCAAAATGCACGCCAGGGCTGCGACCGCCGCAGGAGCTGCGATCCAGGAGCCAATGCCGGCCGTTCGCGCCCGGCCGGCGCCGGCCTCCTCCCAGGCGAGCAGGCGGGCCACGCGCGCGCCGATCGACCCGGTGACGAAACCTACGGTGCAAACCGGAGCGGTCTCGATCGGGAGCAACCGGGAGAGCTTGACCAGGGCGGAGGCCAAGTCGATGGCATCGGCCAGGCGCGTAACGGCCGCATCATCGGCCGCCAGTTCCGCAGTTTGGGACCACGCGCTCTCCAGTTTGGCCATGCCCGGGAAAGGACAAAAGCGGAAGACCAGCTTTTTCAAGTTGTCTCGGGACCGCATGTGCGCAAGTTCATGCTTAAGCGCGATGTGCAGCTCGTCATGACTGAGGAGCGCGACCGAGGAAGCGGCAATCAGCACCCTCGGTTTGCGCACGCCCACCAGCGTAAGCGGAGGAACGGTACGCCGGGAACACAGCGTCACGTTCCCGGCGGCGGCATTCCCCGCAAACGGACGAGCGTCTTCCAGCCAGCGGCTTACCACCCGGGCGGTCCGGGTCTGGGCGGCAACCACGCGAAAGCACCCGCAGGCAATCAGCAGCAGAGCGCACACCCCCAATGTCAGCGGCATTATGCCCATGCCTTCATCGATCGAACGAGGCTCGAGCAACTGAAACGACGGCACCACGAATGTGAACGTAATCACCGCCGAAGCCGCTAAGGGAAGAACCCGCAAGGCGAACAGCCCATCCGCCAGGCCACGTTTGGTCGTAGGCAGCCGATCGAGCAGGCGCCATACGACGGCGACCAGCAGCGACAACAGGCAGTAAGCGAGCACGAAAAAAGTCAGCGAAACGGCGATCCCGCGCAGGGCAAACATCAGCGCTGCTCCTCGGCCTGGTCAGGCCGATCCGTTCCTCGACCGGTTCTTTCGCCTCCCGTGCGGAGGCGGTGTTGGAGTTCGTGACGCTTGCGTTCGACCAGAACTTGCAGCTCATCCAGCAGTTGCGCGTCGTGCGTGCTGAGCGCCTCCACCAGGTAAGAAAGTGGCAGCGAGCAAGCGTCCCCCGACCCCAATAATTGGCGGATATTCTCGAGCGCAGTGAACCTTTGCAGTTCTTCGGCCGTGTGTCGCGGGGTATAGCGAAAGGCCCTGCCTTCGGCAACGCGATCCAGCAGGCCCTTCTTGAACAGGCGGTCGAGGGTGGTCATCACCGTCGTATAAGCCTGGTGGACCTGGCCATCGGAAAGCAGTTCGCGAACCGTGGCGCTGCCCCGTGACCAAAGTTGTTCGAGGACCTGCTGTTCCAAGGGACCGAGCTGAGGCCTGGAACCGGGTCCGAAGATGGTGAAGGCTTTCGTCATTGCAATATGCGACCCACGCTCCCGTCGGAAAAGGATACCATCCGGAAATATGCCCCGCACCGGAAAATGCCGCGGGCACCGCTATTTTCTCTGTGGAAAGGCACCCAGTTTGCACAAATCATGCAGCGCGGTGGGAACGACAACCGTCACGGGTCGCAGCGAAACTAGCGGGTGACACCCACTGGCAAAATCTCCTCCACATCCACCTTGGTCGGGTAATTTCCGGTGTAGCAAGCCGAGCAGTATGTGGTCTTTTCGCCATCGGCGCATGCTCTTTTCAGACCTTCGATCGAGAGGTAGGCAAGGGAATCGGCAACGATGAAATCGCGAATCTCAGCGATCGTTTTGTTGGCGGCGATCAGCTCTTTCTTGGAAGGGGTATCGACTCCGTAGAAACAGGGCGAGATCGTCGGCGGGCACGAAATCCGCATGTGCACTTCTTTGGCTCCCGCATTCCGGATCATGCGCACGATCTTTTTGCTGGTGGTGCCGCGCACGATGGAATCGTCGATCAGAATCACGCGTTTGCCCTCAATGAGGCTGCGCACGGCATTGAGCTTCAGCTTCACGCCAAAATCGCGCACCGACTGTTGCGGCTCGATGAAAGTTCGTCCAATGTAGTGGTTGCGAATGAGCCCCAGGCGGAACGGGATGCCGCTTTCGGCCGCGTACCCGATGGCCGCGGTGTTGCCGGAATCAGGCACGGGAACGATGATGTCGGCGTCCACCGGAGCCTCCCGCGCGAGCTGGCGTCCCATGGCATCGCGGCTCTGGTCGACCGAGCGCCCGAACACCAGACTATCGGGTCGGGCAAAATAGACGTGCTCAAAAATGCAGCTCGATAGGGCTGGAGACGGCGAATAAAAACGCGAGCTGATGCCTTCGGGTCCCACGATGACCAGTTCGCCGGGTTTGACATCGCGTTCATAGGTGGCGCCGAGCAAGTCAAACGCGCATGTCTCCGAGGCAAAGACGATCGTGTCTTTTTTCTCGCTGGTCAGCGCCGGAATACGACCCATGGCCAACGGGCGAAATCCGCGCGGATCGCGGGCCGCAAAAACACGATCGCGGCTGAGCATGACCAGGGAAAAGGCCCCTTCCACCCGTCGCAGCGCATCGGCAATCGCGTCGGGCAGGGTCTGCTCGCGCGACAGCGCTATCAGGTGCACCAGCACCTCGGTGTCGCTGTTGGTTTGAAAGATTGAGCCTTGGCCCTCAAGCTTCGCGCGAACCGCGTGCGCGTTCACCAGATTGCCGTTATGGGCTATGGCAATCGTGCCTTTGTTGGACTGCACCATGATGGGCTGGGCATTCAGCAACGCCGAATCTCCAGCCGTCGAATAGCGTGTGTGTCCGATGGCGAGAACTCCGCGCATCGAAGCCAGCACCTGGTGGCCGAAGATATCGGCGACCAGCCCCATCGACTTGTGCTGGCGCAAGCGCTCGCCGTCCGAGGTGACAATGCCCGCCGATTCTTGGCCGCGATGCTGCAGGGCGTGCAGTCCAAGATAGGCGAGCTTCTCCGCCTCCGGATGGGCATGAATGGCCACAACCCCGCACTCATCGCGAAATTTGTCGGAATTCCCCATTTCGTCGCTAGTTGGTTTGATGCCGAGCTTGCCCAGTCCCGCCTGGGCCAACCCGTTAACCTCAGACCGCCGCGCCAATCTCCGGTTCGCTGTGCAAAGCCTTTTCGAGCGCTCCTTCATAGGCCGCGCCCAATTCTTCTATGCTCGCCGAAATCACGTTCCGCTCGCCCCCCGAGATTTCGACTCTGTCCCCGCCCGTTTCCCCCAACACATCCGCAAAAATTTCATATTCTTCCGCGATCTGCTGGATTCGAGCCAGCCGCGCGGGGTCACAGCTGACGATCACCCGGCTGGCGTCTTCGGCAAACAGCCCGAACTCGAGCGCCAGGCCCGGCTGGGGCAATCCGACGCGCAGGCCAACTCCTGCCGGCAGCGCCGCTTCCACCAGCGCCACGGCCAACCCGCCATCGGCACAATCGTGAGCCGACTCGATCAATCCCGCCTGGATTAATGCCACCAGAGCACGCTGCAGCGTGGCTTCCTTTTCCAGATCCAATTCCGGCGGATAGCCCCACACCGCTCGGAGAATCTCTTTCGCATACTCCGAGGAGCCAAACTCCGCCTCCGCATCGACCGCGTCGCCGGTTTCGTTGGCCCGCAGCAGCACAACCTTTCTTCCGGCCTGCACGAAATGCATCTTCACCGCCTGGTGCACGTCTTCGAGAATTCCCACCACTCCGATGACCGGCGTCGGATAGATTCCCTCGCCCAAAGTTTCGTTGTAGAAGCTGACATTGCCGCCGGTAATCGGCGTGTCCAGTTCCTCGCAAGCCTTGGTGATGCCATCAATTACCTGGGAAAACTGCCACATGATGTGTGGCTTCTCGGGATTGCCGAAGTTGAGGCAATTGGTAGCACCAATCGGAGTCGCTCCCGAGCAAGCCACCTTGCGCGCAGCCTCGGCAACCGCATGCATCGCCCCCAGACGGGGATCGAGATAGCACCACCGGCCGTTGCCGTCGAGCGCCATTGCCAGTCCGCGTTTCGAGCCCTTGATGCGAATGACGCCGGCATCGCCCGCTCCGGGCGCGTCGACGGTGTTGGTCTGCACCATGTGGTCGTACTGCTGCCACACCCATCGCTTCGAACAGATGTTCGGACTCGCCAGCAGACGCTTCAGACTTGACGTGAAATCGACGCTGTCGTTTTCGGAATGAGGTTGGTAGAAGGGCACGCTTTCCGGGGTACCGCCGCGCGCAGCCGAACGGTTGCGCTCCAGTTGCTGCGAGCCAGTCGACGACGAGAGCCTTATGTGCTGGGGCTTCTCGCGCGCAACCGGCGGTTCCCAGCGCTGGAGCGGACGCCGGTACAGCGGGGCGTCATCGGTAAGGGCCGCGTTCGGAATTTCCGCCACGACCTGGCCCTGTTGGAGCACCCGCATCTTGGCATCGTTCGTGACCTGGCCCACCTGAACCGCATCCAAGCCCCATTTTTGAAAGACGCGGAACACTTCCTCTTCGCGGCCTTTTTCCGCCACCAGTAGCATGCGCTCCTGGGACTCGCTGAGCATGATCTCGTACGGCGTCATGCCAGTCTCGCGCTGCGGCACGCGGTCCAGCTCGATCTCAACTCCGGTGCCACCGCGTGCGCCCATTTCACAGGTCGAGCAAGTCAGCCCCGCAGCGCCCATATCCTGGATGCCAACAATCGCTCCCGTCTGCATGGCTTCCAGGCACGCTTCCAGCAGGAGCTTTTCTAGAAACGGATCGCCGACCTGAACGTTCGGACGCTTGGCCTCCGAGCCTTCGCTGAACTCCTCGCTCGCCATGGTCGCGCCGTGAATTCCGTCGCGCCCCGTCTTCGAGCCCACATAAATAACCGGGTTCCCTTCGCCCGATGCGCGTCCGTAGAAGATCTGGTCGCGACGCACCAGCCCCAAAGCAAACGCGTTCACCAACGGATTGCCGGAGTAGCAAGCCTCGAACTTCACCTCGCCCCCCAGATTGGGAACGCCAAAACAGTTGCCGTAGGACGCGACGCCAGAAACCACGCCCTCCATGACCGAATGGTTCTTATGAATCTCGGCTTGTGTCGGGAGTGCCTGTACGGAAGACGGCTGCCCCGCCTCGCCCTGCCCGGCCTCGCGACAGATCGGCCCAAATCGCAACGAATCCATCACCGCAACCGGCCGCGCGCCCATGGTGAAAATATCGCGCAGGATTCCGCCGACACCGGTCGCCGCACCCTGAAATGGCTCAATAAACGAGGGGTGATTGTGCGACTCAATCTTGAACGCGCAGGCCCAGCCGTCGCCAATATCCACGATGCCGGCATTTTCCCCCGGCCCCTGCAAAACCAGCTTGCTCCGCGTGGGCAAACGCTTGAGATGAACGCGCGAGGATTTGTACGAGCAATGTTCGCTCCACATCACGCTGAAAATGCCGAGTTCGGTTCGCGTGGGCTCGCGTCCACCGAGCAATTGCTTGATTTTTTCGAATTCCTGCAGGGTAAGGCCGTGCTCCCGGATCATCTCCGGGGTAATGGCAGCGATCGCAGAGGTGGTCATCGGGGAATTCTTATTGTCGCATCCCAACCAACTTTTCGCATGCGGATTCGTCCCTCAAGGCGAAAAAACTTGCGTCCGGAAGGGGTTTGCCCGGGCAAGGCCGTGCGACCGCCCGCCTGGGCTCAGGTTCGGGCGGCGGGGCGCGGCACCAGACGCCGCCGGTTCCCCCCGCGGCATCGCTCCTGCCGTCTATACTGTCGCTGATGAAGTCGGTCATCGTCGGCACTGCCGGACATATCGATCACGGCAAGACGTCCTTGGTCAAAGCCCTGACCGGCATCGATGCCGACCGCCTCGAAGAAGAGAAACGTCGCGGCATCACCATCGACATCGGCTTCGCCCACTGCGAGATTTCCGCTCCCGATGGAGGTACAATCCGCATCGGTTTCATCGATGTCCCCGGCCATGAGCGCTTCGTCCGTAACATGTTGGCGGGCGTCGGCGGCATCGACCTGGTGCTGCTCGTAATCGCCGCCGATGAAGGCATCCAGCCGCAGACTCGCGAACACTTCGATATCTGCCGTTTGCTGTCGATCCCGCGGGGCATGACCGTGCTCACAAAATCCGACGCCGTGGACGCCGAAACGCTCGCCGTGGTCCGACTGGAAGTAGAAGACTACGTGCGCGGATCGTTTCTCGACGCCGACCGCTCGCCGATCGTCGCCGTAAGCTCATTGACCGGTTCCGGACTCGACGAGGTGAAAGCGGCTCTCGGGATGGTCGCCTCCGACGCCGTAGCCAAGAACGCAGCCGCTCTCGCCCGCCTTCCCATCGATCGCGTATTCACCATGAAAGGCTTCGGCACGGTCGTGACGGGCACTCTGGTGGCCGGAACGATCCGCAAGGAAGAAGAACTGGAAGTCTTTCCCGGCGCCCAGCGCGTGCGGGTTCGCGGAGTGCAGGTTCATGGTCAGCCCGCCGAAGCCGCCCTCGCCGGCGAGCGCACCGCGCTGAATCTAGCCGGCATCTCCACCGAACGCCTGGCGCGCGGAATGACGCTCGCGCCTCCAGACACTTTTCATTCCACCTCGCGAGTCGACGCCCTGCTCTCGCTTCTTCCCTCGGCCAAGCCGTTTCGAGACCGGACCCGCGTTCACTTCCACGCCTATACCTCGGAAACGATCGCAGAAGCCCGCCTCTATACCGCCAAGCATGAAGCCAAGCAGATCAAGCCCGGAGACGAGGCCTGGGTGCAGCTGCGATTCGCCGAGCCCCTGCTCCTTCTGCCCGGAGACCGCTTCATCGTGCGCCAGTTTTCACCCGTGGTGACGATTGGCGGAGGCGTAGTGCTCGATGCTTCGCCTCCGGTCCGCAAGCGGCGCCCCGAAGACGCGATCGGGTTTCTCACCCGACTGCGCCACGGCTCGCCGGAACAAGTGCTCGCGGCACGGGTCACCTGTCGCGGGGCCGTCGGCCTGCGCCTCGAACAGATCCCGGCGGAGATGAACATCCGCCGCGAAGAGGCGCAAGCGCTCGCCGCGAAAGCGGGACTGGTGTGGTGCGGTCCGGTGCTCGTGGCACCCGCCGCCTACGCCGGGAAGAAGATCGAGATCCTGCAAGCGCTAACCGCATTTCATGACGCCAACCCTCTCGTGGCCGGAATGAGCCAAGGAGAGCTGCGCGATCGCGTCCGAGTCGGCTCCGAGGTGTTCGGCAGTGCGCTCGAAGAATTGGCAAAAGAAAAGAAGCTGCAGATTGCAGGCGAACTTGTTCATCTCTCCGGCCGCAGCGTGGTCATGAAAGACGAAGAAGCCGAGTCCAAGAGGACGATCGAGCAGGCGTTTGCCTCCGCCGGACTGAAGGTTCCGTCGCTCAAAGAAGTGTTGTCAAGCCTGAAGGTTGACAAAGTCCGCGCCCAGAAAATTGTCACGCTCCTGTTGCGCGACAAAATCTTGATCAAGATCGCCGACGACCTGGTCTTCCATCACAGCGCCATCGTTGATCTGCGGCGAAACATTGCCGCACGCAAACTCACGGCCCCGAAAATCGACGTCGCCCGCTTCAAAGAGTTGACCGGGGTCAGCCGTAAGTATGCCATCCCCCTGCTCGAATACCTAGACCGCGAAAGGGTCACAAAACGAGTGGGTGACGAGCGCATGATTCTGTGATCCCATGCGAGATTCCTGATGGTTTGGGACCGGGAAGCTGGCTGGCCGCGGGCCCTAGATCTTTTCTTCCGGAAACTCGACTTCCAGTGCCAGTGGCCCGGTGACGCGGTTGGTAAGATTCACCAATCCAATCAGCATGTGCAGGTCTACGATCTGTTCGTCGGAAAAATGCTTCCGAAGCTCCGCAAAGTCACCGTCAGTGGCGGAATCCGGAGTGCGCGTAAGCTTCTCCGCGTAGCGAAGTGCGGTCTGCTCAGGCGCGCCAAATCCGGAATCGTTGCCTTGCTTCAGCCCCTTCATCTGTTCCGCTGTGATCCCCACGCGTTTGGCGCCCTGAATATGGTGCTGGGTGCAGTACTGGCATCCATTGACGAGCGAGACACGCAGGTACACCGCCTCGTAAAGCTTGCGGTCGAGCGAGCGCCCGACGCTGGCGTAAAAGCCAAGAAAACTGTCGAGCATGGCGGGGCGATGCGCCAGCGCCATCTGAATACTGCCGGGTTTGCCTTTCAGCTTGCCCTCGTAAATCGCCTTCACTTCCGCACTGGCGAGTGCGGGTTCAATCAAACGGATCCGGGCCATGAGATTTTTCTCCTGAGCGCTGCGCCCTATAATAAACAGATTCGGCTCGGTGCGCGCAGGTCGCACAGAACCGGGGAGGCTCAGGGCCAGGCGAAATGAAAAAAGTGCGAGTCATCGGAGCCGGCCTGGCGGGATCGGAAGCGGCGTGGCAGTGCGCCCGCCGCGGCGTCGCTGTCGAACTATTCGAAATGCGCCCGGTGCGCACCACTGCCGCCCACCAGACCGACCACTTCGCCGAACTGGTCTGCTCCAACTCGCTGAAATCGGAGAGCGAAAATACCGCGCCCTGGCTGTTGAAAGAAGAAATGCGGCGTGCCGGGTCCCTGCTGCTGGAGATTGCCCGCCAAAGCGCGGTCCCCGCCGGCCATGCGTTGGCCGTGGACCGGGCCGAATTTTCACGCCGGGTAACGGAGGCCATCTCGCACCACCCCCTGATCACCATTCGCCGCCAGGAAGTCACGCACATCGAAGACGGCCAGTTCACGATGATCGCAACCGGTCCGCTGACCTCCGACGCCCTCTCCCGAGAAATCGTGCGCCTGAGCTCGTCCCCGGCCCCCGCCGACGGTCCCACCCCCGCATCCCCCAATTTGTACTTCTACGATTCGATCAGCCCCATCGTCGAGGCCGATTCCATCGACAGGAGCAAGGTGTACCTGGCAGCCCGCTACGATAAAGGCTCGGCCGACTACATCAATTGTCCAATGTCAAAACAGGAGTACGAGGACTTCTATGACGCGCTGCTCGGGGCACAATCGGTCGAGCAGAAAGACTGGGAGAATCTGAACTATTTCGAAAGCTGCCTGCCCATCGAAGAAATTGCCAGGCGTGGACGCGATACGCTGCGCTTCGGCCCTATGAAGCCGGTCGGCCTCAAAGACCCGCGCACCGGCAGAATTCCGTACGCCGCAGTGCAGTTGCGCCAGGAAAATATGCGTGCCGATTCCTACAACCTCGTCGGCTTTCAAAACCACCTCAAATTCGCCGAGCAGGCGCGCGTGTTGAGCCTGATTCCAGGCCTCGAAAGCGCCCGCTTCCTGCGCTACGGACAGATTCACCGCAACACCTACATCAACTCGCCCGCCCTGCTGAATGCCACGTTGCAAATGAAAGCGCATCCCCGCGTGCTGTTCGCGGGGCAAATCTGCGGCGTCGAGGGCTACGTCGAATCGATGGCAACCGGGCTGATCGCGGGCCTGAACGCAGCCACCCTGGCAACGGGCGGCGAACCCTCGCCGCCGCCGCGCGCCTCCGCATTAGGCTCGCTCCTGCACTACATAACGCATGCCGACAGCAACCGTTTCCAACCGGCCAACATCACCTTCGATCTCCTGCCCACCCTCGAGCAGAAAATCCGTGACCGCCAACAGCGCCACAGGTTGCAATGCGAACTCGCCCTACGGGAGTTCGACGACTGGAGATTGACCGCCGCCGCCCCGTCAATCGAGGCCAAGGCATCCTCGCCCGTCTCACTGCAAGTCGAGTAGCGAAGACGCCCCCCGCTCGAGCCATCGCCGCCGGCTCCGGAACAAAACTCTTGCCAATCACGTACCAGCAAGCAGGGAGCGGACCACGCTTTCATTTTTCCGCCCATCACGTCGAACCCTTAAGATGTCATTTCGCGATCTCATCCAGGACGTGTTCCGAACCCTCTGGGCGCATCGCGTCCGCACCCTGCTGACCATGTTCGGAATCGCCTGGGGTGTGGTCTCTATTGTCCTGATGGTAGCCGCCGGTGAGGGACTGCGCGTTGGCCAAGCCCAGCAGGCCGAGACGCTGGGCCGCGATCTGATGATCGTCTTCCATGGGCGCACCAGCCTCCAGGCGGGCGGAGCACGCGCCGGCCGTCTGGTCCACTGGGTCGAATCGGATATTCCTCATCTGCAACAGGAGGCGCCGGATTGTCAGTACGCGATCCCCGAACTTGAGCAGGGTACCGTGCGTTCCCACACCGCGTTCAATGCCGCTGCGTTTACCGTAACCGGCTCCACGCCCGAGTTTGCCGAGATCCGCAGTCTGGGCGTCAGCGAAGGCCGCTTTTACGATCAGGACGACATGGCCGAAGGTCGCCGCGTAGCCTTCCTCGGCTCCGATGCCAAGAAGCAGTTGTTCGGCAGCCGTCCGGCCGTCGGCCAGTTCGTCTACCTCAACGACGTACCCTTCACCGTGGTGGGCGTGATGTCCTCGAAGAAGCAGGATTCCAGTTACGACGGTTGGGACATTAACAAGATCTTCATACCTTTCCCGGCCATGCGGCGCGAATTTCCTGATAAGCCACCCGGCACTCCCGAGACCTTCGATCAGTTGCTGGTCGTGCCGCGCTCGGTCGAACACCACGAAGCCTGTAAGGGAGAGATCCGCCGCGTGCTCGGGAGGTTGCACGACTTCGATCCCAGCGATAAGGAAGCTTGCCCCATCTGGGACACCATCCAGGAAGCGAAAGCTTTCCGCACCATGACCGACGGCATGAAATATTTTCTAGGCGCGGTGGGCATTGTCACCCTGTTTCTCGGCGGTCTGGGCGTCATGAATGTAATGCTGGTCGCGGTGCAGGAGCGCACCCGCGAGATCGGTGTCCGCAAAGCCATCGGTGCGCCCGCGAACAGCATCCTCCGCCAGTTTTTCCTGGAAGCGCTCATCGTGGCGCTGATCAGCGGGGGTGCCGGTCTGCTTCTGGCGTTTGGCCTGTGCGCGCTGGTCGACTTGCTGCCGATGCCAGATTTCTTCGCTGGGCTGCTCCCCACGTGGCAGACAGGAGCCGTGGCCCTGAGCGTTTTGGGAACCATCGCCATCCTGTCGGCCTTGTATCCCGCGCGCCGAGCCGCGGCCATCGACCCCATCGAAGCCTTGCGTCATGAGGCTGGCGGCTAGCATGCAGATGGTCTATCAAATTCTGAATGAAGCTTGGGCGGCGCTGCGGCGCAATCGCACGCGTAGCGCGCTCACCATGCTCGGCATCGTCTGGGGAATCGCTACGGTCACGCTGCTGATCGCCTACGGCGGCAGCTTCCGCCAGATCCTGGTGGGCGGCTTCGACGCGTTCGGCAAGGGCGCAGTCATCTGCTGGCCGCAACAGACCAGCGAACAACCCGGCGGCCAGCGCGCCGGCAAGAAAGTCGTTCTCGAGCAGGCCGACCTCGACATGATCAAAGAAACGGCCAACTATGTCCGTCACGCCTGTCTGGAGACGGTGCGCCGTCCCGGTATCGCCTACGGAGAGCGCATGGTCGGCACCGCACCCGTACGCGGCGTTTGTCCCGAGTACGGCGAAATGCGCAACGAGCAGCCTTCCGAGGGACGTTGGATCAACGCGATCGACCAGCTCGAACGCCGGCGCGTCGTGTTTCTGGGCGCGCGTGTACGCGAACAACTGTTCGGCGGACGCACGGCCGTGGGCGAAACCGTCCTCATCGGCGGAGTGCGCTTCACCGTCATCGGCACCATGGACCGCAAGATTCAACTGAGCAACTATTTCTCGAGCGACGACGAGTCGACCTGGATCCCGTACTCGGCGGCCAATGATCTCTGG
Source organism: Terriglobales bacterium (assembly GCA_049520935.1). Classification (GTDB taxonomy): domain Bacteria; phylum Acidobacteriota; class Terriglobia; order Terriglobales; family Acidobacteriaceae; genus Acidiflorens. The sequence goes on from JBEKPJ010000022.1 coordinate 46,369, forward strand.
AACGCCCGCTATGGAAGCGTGCTGGTGTTTGAACCGATCGCGCCGCAGTTCGAGGCGCGCGCCGAAGCGCAAGTTCTCGCTGCCATCGCCACGCGCCAGCAATTCTCCCCCACCGACAAAAAGGCCATCCAGATGTTTGGGCGCGAAGAATTTCGTCCCGTAATCAACGGCATCACCATCGGCTTGCAAGGGCTGCTGATTTTCATCGGGATCCTCACGCTAGGAATCGGCGGTGTCGGCGTCATGAACATCATGCTGGTCTCGGTCGATGAACGGGTAAGGGAAATCGGCCTACGACGCGCTCTGGGCGCAAGAAGGTGGCACATTAAAGCCCAGTTTCTGGCCGAAACGCTGCTTATCATGCTGCTCGGCGGCGTCCTGGGACTCGTAGTCTCGTACGCGGTTGCGGTCGCCGTCGGAACACTGCCGCTCATGGGCCCGCTGTTCGAAGACGACTCCGGCCGAGCCGACATCCACCTGAAGATCTCCTTCTTCACGATCATGATTTCGACCGCTGTACTGCTGCTGGTAGGAGTACTGAGCGCGCTCATCCCGGCGTCCCGAGCCGCAAACCTAGATCCGGTCGATGCCCTACGCTACGAATGAAAGGCTCCCTTGTTTTTGGGCACCAGTCTGGGCGAACTGCGCCTGAGCCGGGGAAACGACGGCGCGGCCGAGGGCCGAGATGGCCGTCCGCAGCCGCTCGTCCGGTTCCCGATTGACGTCGCAACTCCCCGCGCGATACCTTGACCCAATTAGCGCGAGGTCCTCGATTGCCACTCTCCGCCGTTGATTGTGTACAGCCCGCCCTCAAACATGCGCGCGCCCAGCTGTTTACTCATTTCCGCTGGGGACAATGGTCGCGCCTGGCCCTGGTCGGTATTCTGGCGGCAGAACTGCACGTGGGCGGATGCGGTTTCCCAAACTTGCGCGGCGGTTGGCCGCATGTCCCGCATGGTCGAGGCGACATTATGCAGTCGAGCATGCCCCACGGACTGGGGCCCCTCAATCCCGCGCACATTTCCGAACACCTCGCCCAGTTCCTGGGTCTCATGGTCGCCGCGATTTTCGCTTTCTTCGTGCTGGGCTTCCTCTTTCTCTACATCAGCAGCGTGTTCCGATTCATCCTCTTCGACTCGGTTTTGCGGCGGGAATGCTCGATCGGTGCGGGCTGGGGAAAATGGCGCCGCGCCGGCGGGCGGTTCTTTTTGTGGCAGATCGTCTTTCAGATTGCCGTCAGTCTGTGTTTGCTCGTTCTCGTAGGCGTGCCGCTCGCCCTGGCCCTCGCCGCGGGCTGGACCCGAGATCTGCGTGCACACGCAGCACCTTTGATTTTCGGCGGGATTCTGGTCCTCGGCCTGGTGTTACTGTTCGTGCTCGCCAGCGTTGCGGTTCAAGTGCTGGCCAAAGATTTTCTGGTGCCAATCATGGCATTGGAAGATCTCGATTTCGCCGATGGCTGGCACCGGCTGCTGGCGATCATGCGCCCGGAAAAAGGCAGTTACGCTGTCTATCTTCTGCTGAAGCTCGTGCTGTCGGTCGCCGCCGGCATCCTGTTCACGATGATCGCAGTCGTTCCCGTACTGGTGGTCGTGGTTTCGGTTGTGGCCGCCGGCCTCGCAGGCCACGCGGCCGGCATAGGATGGAGCCTGATGACGATCAGCCTGGCCATCATCTCGGCAACCGTACTTCTGTTCCTTCTGCTTTACCTGATCGCCTTGGTGTGCGTGCCGGCCACAGTTTTCTTCCCCGCCTACGCGATGTATTTCCTGGCTTCCAGATATCCGAATCTCGACGCAATCCTGAATCCGCGGCCGGATCCGATACTGCCGCCGGTTCCCGAGTCGGCGCCGCCGCTTCCAGACCCTCCCGCCTCTTTCGAACCGCCTCCTTCTTCCCCCTCGCCTGAACCGATAGGCTAGCGCTATCCAGGTTGTCGACTTCAGCCTGATAGCGTCAGCCAATTGGAAATTGCTGTCCTTGAGCGACAATTGCTGCCGTGGAAGCGAACTCTCATCAGGAGAGTTGGGTCGCGTGGTTGCTGTGCAGTTTGGCCTGGCTGGCGATCTTCGCAGCTTTCTGGTTTTATTTCGTATTTCACCTATTGCTTGGTCTAGCTGGGCATCGATCGTCCATTCGTTGTTCTGGCTATTTTGGAATTGTGCTATTGTGCTTCGCGGCGGCAAGCTATCACGGGAACAGTTCATCAATTTGTGGCCGCGTAGCCCCGATGGCGATTCGCGTATGGTCCTTTTTTCTTGCCGCATGTTTGTGTTTGGTGTACTACGTGGGAGAGTTTGGTTATCTCCGAGCGGATCGCTACTCCTTTCTCGTGAGGAAGTTTCATCCTCTGCTTCATGCCGGTTTATCCCGGCGCACTGTAACTGCCTGATGGCGTCAGTTATCCTTGAACAATGCAGATCCTGCTCTTTTTCCTGATCCTGTTCTCGCCTGCTGTGCTGACTTCCGAACAGACATATTCGGGAGCAATGGCTCTCGGCCCCTTTCGCATTGATCGCAACGTTTCAATGATGCGTTTGTTTCAGGGCAGGGCCAGCCGGGGCTGGCTGCGATCTGGAAGGAATAAGTAACCGATCCAAGGGTTACATCGTCCTTGCATCCCCGGAATTCGAAATGCGACGTTTGGGCACTATTCAATTCAATGCAGCCTGGGTGAGCATCGGGTGGCCATTCACAACCGAGACCGACTGAATACTGCCGTTCTTACGGATTTCGAGTTTCAGTTCAACATCACCGGTGATGTTTGCTTGCCGCGCCAGGGGCGGGTAGGTCAGGTTGAACGGGCTGATCATCACAATTTCGCCATTTGACTACTAGTCGGAGGCGAAGTCTGCTGCGCCGCGAGGGTACTGCGGCTGATCGCGAGACCCGCCATCAACAATAGGATTCCGGCCTTAGATCCACCGCGTGATCTGAACAATCCAGCCTTGTAGATCACAAGCAATATCTCCGCGGCGTCGCATGTCCAAGTGCTTCCGCCATACCTAAGAGAGCCCAGGTTCGCTGTTCGGTTGTCGGTCTGGAGCGCGCCCATTTGAGTACCGCTTCAGGACCGCCTCTAATAGTCCAGGCGCGCGCAATGTCCTGAACCTCTCGACTCACGCTACCAGGTCCGCTGAGGCTCTGAACGTCGCCGAGAAATCGTAGAGCCTCAGCTATATTGCCCTTCTCCGCTGCAACCTTTACGAACTCGCCCAACCCACGGGCCAAATCTTTTTTGTCTGCATTTGAGCGGAGCAGTTGCTCCGCTCCAGATGGGTCAACGCCGTACTGGCGGGCAGCGACAAAAGACACGTTCGAACACTTGTTTTTCAGAATGACGGCGTCAGCTTCGGCGAACTTCCCCTCCGTGGCATACATCCACGAATGATCACAGGGGCCTGGCCGGATCGTCCTGACCTCTCCGTCGGGCCAAAGCGTGAATCGCGCACACTCCAAAAACAGAGCGGCATGTTTACGGTCCTTCATGTGGGCGGCGAGTGTACGGGCACGGCTTTGCTCACCGCGAAGGCGAAGGGCATCGCCGATGTCGTAATACAATTGATAGCCTGACTTAGTTCGCTCAGCAGTATTCAGCGTTCCCTCAAAGTCGCCCCTTTCAATCTGACATTGCCCAAACGCCAGAAAGACTTCATCCGATTGACCCAAGGGCGCGACTGTTTCGAGAGCCGCCGATAAGTCGCCCGAGTGAGCCTGGATTAAAGCAATCAACTTGGTAGCTTTGGCTCTCACGTCCGATCGGTCAAGACGATTAACCGAGTTTTTCGCACCCTGAATGTCCCCATTTTCAGCTCGGATCTTCGCCAATTCCACAATCGACCACTGTACATCCTCAGCGCGCTTGAACAAACGCGCTGTGGCCGCCGCATCGTCGTAGTAGCCCTGTGCTGCCTGTTGTTCGAAGATCTGGTAGTTGGGACCATTGCCGGGTTCCCCGGCTCTCTTCCACTCGGCAACTGCTTCCCGAAGTAGTTCCCGATCTGTGATTTTGTAACCGGGGAATCGCTGCCTTAGCATCCAGCCGAGACCAACGCCAACACAGAGTACGAGCGCAGAGGCTGCGATCTTCAATCCGAGATGCGGTCTGCGTGATGGAAGCAGTCCCATAGACTTATTGGACACCGATCGTGTGCGCGCCGGCCGATCTCTTCAGTAACCACATCCGCCGCGCTCACCGTGCTTGACCTGACATCGAGAAGTGGCTTAGGTCAGAATGGACGCCTCTGCGAATCAGGGTGCGAGTCCGATACAACGTCCGTATTCGTCGTAGGGTAAGACGTTTACGATCTTCAGCTTGAGCTTACCCATCAACTCGCCAAGGTCGGAATATCGGGTGTTTACCTCGGTTCGGTCAGGGGTGCATTCCCGGGAAGCGCGTTACTTTCAAACCTCGTGCCTGCAGGAAACCGCTGAATCCACGCTTTAAAATCGTCAGAGGAAGTAGTGAGATCTCCGAAATGAGGATCTCCCTCGTTCAGTTCCCACGCCGGAAAGTGTTGTATCCGCTCGGTCGATCGCGCCCACTTCAAGCTGTCGCATCGATAGACGCACAATTGGCGCAGACGATCTATTCGCTGCGGCTCCGGCAACCAGCTCCGCCCATTCGCGCAGATAACAATGTGGCTTCCAGGTCTTTTTGAGGTGAGGTGGATTGCGTCGAGTCACGCGGCGATCGATGCCATTTCTCCAAGTTGCGCCTTCGTGGCGGCGACACCTTGCGCCGGTGGATCGCCGCAGGCTGGAGCAGATTGACTCAGTGTCGCCAGTGCGACCACTACCGTGACGCCTAAAAGCAACGGCCGCTTCATTCCAGCAATAAGGGGGGTGCGGACGTGGTGTCGAGATTACCTGAGACATCTCCTTTTCCTATCATGAGATACTCGGGCGTGTCACCAGTAACTCAGTGGCGCTGGGTGTCGTTTCTCCGAGTGTCGTGTTTCCGCAATTAATGCAGTGGTGGCATTTCAAGAGGGAATTTATCTATTGACAAATGATCCTGAGCCTGTTGTCCGAACTAATGTCGTTCGGGCGATCGATTGCCGCAAGGATGGGCAGGGACTTCGTTCCCTTATTGCGAGAAGTGGCCAATACCGACCCATTCCTACTTCCCGCAGATGGTCCAGCGATTGATGGCGGCGATGGGGACGAGTTTACCCAATGCGGGCAGATGCCAGACGCGTCCTGCGCCACATCCAAAGAAATGAACTGTGTACGGCCCCTGATTGGCGATAATCCCGATAACACTTACCGTGGTCAAAACGCGTAATCGCCTGTGGCTGCCAGTCGAGATTCTTTTTAGGCAAATAGATGAACGCTGGCCGACTGACTGTTACTTGCCCGGCGCGGCTACAATAAGTCCACGCATGAATACCGCCCAGCGTGCCGCTGTCATTGAGCCCTTCATCCCACGGCCTCCGGCCGACGTTGCTCCGCTGCGGAATGCCTTTTCGGGCATGGTGGCTAAGCAGTGGGAGAAATACCTGCCATCCGCGACAACCGGCGGCTCGCTCGGTGCCACTCACGCGCAATCCGTCAAGGCCCGCTTTATTGCGGAGATGTACGCGCGAGCGTGCTATTCGATGTTGTTGTTGAGCGCTGGTGGTCCCGCGTTACTGCGCTTCCCGGTGCGGGCCACGGCAATGCTGCCACTGTCCAGAGGCATAGCCATCGCTCTCGGCGGCGCGTTGCTCTCGGGCCTGCATCGGCTGTTGCCCTACGCTTTGCACCGGCAACTGCTGTTGACCTCTGCCTTGATGGGCGCGTTAGATGTCGTGTTGGATGAAGCCGCTTCTTCGGGGGAGGCGGCGGTGCTACGAATCGCTTCGTTGATCACCCCGCACGCACCGACAACGTTACTACCAGCAGAGCAACCAATAGCAACCCTGACTCGAATGATTCGTCACGGCGAAAGCAGTTGGCAATCCGGCTATTGGGAAACGGTCCTTGTCCCCGCGGTGCACGCGTACTGTTTGGCGGAAGCGCTGGCCGTCGCCCACGCTCCAGATCCAAAGGGCATGGGCCACCGGTGGGCTGGAATTGATTCCGCGACCAAAGGCATGTGGTATGTGGTGGGCCCCTGTATGGGGTTAAGCGGCAACCTGGCGCGGTTTGAAAAGACCGAATGGAATCGTGAACAACAGTGGATGGCTGATACATCGCTGCTCATGCAGATGATCGACGATTGGGTGGACCAAGACGAAGATAGCGGCGCAAGGGTGACGCCGGTGGTAGCAGGAAATTGGAACACAACATCTGTGGACCAGCTATATCGCAAGACGGCCCGTGATCTGGCCACGATGCTGACCGAGAACCGGATTCGGAACCACGTACTTCAAGAACTGTTCTTGGATCTCTACAACGACTATCTGCACGTGGCCCTGGAAGCGATGCGCACGGGAGTGGCGGCCTAGGCCAAACCCGCCTTTGCGCACATTGCTTCTCCTTAACGCCTATGTAGCCATGTACGCGGACAAGACCTTGTGCAATACCGCCCATGTTGGAACAACGGCCCAGCAGCCGCCCCGGCTGACTTTTAGCTGCTGATGTTCTCGAATTTCGTACCCTCTCGCCAGTGTGTATATGAAAAGTTGGAGAAAAGGTCGCTCTAGCTGTTTTGGGATCGTCCCAGGGTTTGGTTAGTTCGTCACTCGTTTTCGTACTCTGAAATGTTGGGCCTGTTGTTTCACGTAATAGTTGTGAACGTGGAACCCCACATGCTCCCTCAGTTCTCACTCAGCAGGGGTTTGTGAAGTGGCGAGCCAATCCGGCTCTCGATTGCAAGCTAACTGTCCGAGCGCCGAGTGGTACCTGTCGTAAATCGCCAGTCATCTCGGCATCACTTTACCGGAGGAAAGAAGACATATGATCACGCTTAGACAGTTGCGGAATTTCTGGATACTCGGAGTTGCGACGATGGTTCTGGCTTGCTTCAGCAATGCGGTCGCGCAAGCGAGCTACAAAGTTCAGGATTTGGGCGTTCAGCACCCTGACAACTTGGGCATGGCCATGGGACTCAATAATTACGGCTGGACGGAGAACATGGAGCAGCTCCTGGATCCTTTCAGCGTTTCCCTTTCCGCCAACCTCGTGCAGGGCACCGTGAGGATCAGCATCGGCGAACTCAACCTCGAACTCGGCACGCTTGGAGGAAAGAACAGTTCGATCAATTGGAACGGAATCAACGACCGCGGGGAAAGTGTCGGTATGTCCGAAACATCTGTTCCAGATCCGAATGGCGAAGACGTTTGCGGTTTCGGCACACACCTTACGTGTCTTCCGTTTCTTTGGCAAAACGGCTTCATGAGCGCTCTCCCAACGGTGGGCGGGAATAACGGGCAGGCCAGCGCCATCAATAACAGCGGACAAATCGCAGGATATGCGGAAAATGGTATCGTGGACTCCACGTGCCCGCCTGACATCACTAATAATCGGATTGACCTGCCGGTTTTGTGGGACAAAGGCAAAGCCCAAACTCTACCCACGGTCGGTGGCGATCCAGACGGGGTCGCATTCGGCATCAACAATCAAGGCCAAGCCGTAGGCTACTCGGGAACCTGCACCGCAGCGAATTACGCCGTAGTGTGGGAAAACGGCACTGCCACCCCGCTTCAGGACCTCGGAGATCCGGGCGCCATAGCCTACGCCATTAACAGCCACGGCCAAATTGTTGGGCAAGCCGTTAACTCTGACGGCACACCCTTGGCCGCTCTTTGGCAGAACAATACAGTCACAAGCCTCGGCGGCCTTCTGCCTGGAGATGTTGCCTCCTTTGCCACCAGCATCAACAACCGGGGCCAGGTGGTGGGAAGCTCCTTTAACTCCAGCAACAGCTGGTCCCACGGCCTCATCTGGCAGAACGGCGTGATGACCGACCTTAACACCCTATTTCCGGCAAGTTCCCACCTCTTCGTAATCTCGGCTAGCAACATCAATGAGAGCGGACAAATCTCGGGTATGGCGGTGGAGATGGCCGGGCCGCACGCGGAAAACATCGTCCACGCCTATCTGGCGACCCCGGTAGACGAAAACCTGGGCAAGTCGGTTGCAGACGTCGTACTTACGCATCCTAAAATCAATTTGCCCGCGGCGAATGTTGGCAAGCAGCTTTCGCCGAGGTCCGCACACTGCTCAATCCACGATAAAGGCATTTTCTGAGCATCCGCACCATGCATTCCAGCCCTACGCTGCGCGAAGGCATAAGGCCCGAGATTGTGCGGGGAAACACGGGTCACGCGAATATCGCGTGACCCAGAATGTTTACGGCAATAGCCGTTGCTCAACCTTGGCCCGGTTGAAGCCAGCGGATCAATAACTTTGAGGTCGAGTTTTTGAATCACCACCGTGAAGTATCCACGGTCTTGGAACTGCGATCGGATCCTTTCTTGTAGCTCATCCTTATCGTCGTTGAATCTTGATCCGGTCATAATCTACAAGACTACAACGCAATAAGGTTGCGGACGATCGCCACATTAGACCATTACTCATCGATCTCTCCGGGGATTGGGCGATCTTTCGATACTCATGCAGCAACTGGATTCGCCCGGAGATACTCCTCGATCTCGAGAATCTCATCGGGACTCAGCCGGAATTCTGCTGAGCGCACGATCTGCTTCGCCTGGTCTGCAGAACGCATCCCTACAATCGCTCCCGTGACGACTGGATCGCGCAGCGTCCACGCAATCGCCACCTCACCTGGGGTGCGGCTGTGACGCTCGCCGATTCCGCGTAGCACCTCCACCACGCCAAGGTTGCGACTCAGAAGCGGTTCCTTAAAGCTCGCTGTTCTCGGGCGAAAGTCGTCTGGCGGAAGAGACGCGATGCGTTCGCGGGTCATTTTGCCGGTCAGCAGTCCCGACTTCATCGGGGAGTACACGATGACGCCGACGTGCTGCTCACGGCAAAATGGCAGAACGTCCTTTTCGACGTCGCGGGTCACGATGTTGTAGTTCGGCTGCAGCGAGGTGATGGGTGCGATCCTCTCGACCCGCTTCATTTGGGTGACGTTGAAGTTCGATACACCGATGTAGCGAACCTTGCCTTCCTTTCGGAGTTGGGCCAGCGTCTGCCACCCCTCTTCCATCTCAGGCTCTGGATCAGGCCAGTGGATCTGGTAGAGATCGATCACATCCACTCTCAGCCGCCGCAAGCTTGCCTCCAACTCGCGGCGCACGGAGACAGCTTTCAGGCTATGCCCGATCTCGCGCTGATCATTCCAAACCAGGCTGCACTTCGTAAATACGTATGGACGGTGTGCGCGTCCCTCGATCGCTTTGCCGACGACCTCCTCTGAGTGCCCTAGTCCGTACACGGCCGCGGTATCGATCCAGTTGACGCCCGCATCGAGCGCTGCGTGAATCGCTGCAATTGATTCCTTGTCCTCCTGCCATCCCCAGGAGAACGCCCAATCGCCGCCCCCCATCGCCCATGCGCCAATACCGATGGGAGTGATCTCTAAATCGGAGTTGCCTAGATGTCGAGTGTGCATAGTTTTCTTCGATGATTTTAAATGCAGGGAAGACGCTTTGCGTTGCTCTCGCGCCTTCGTTCCTCCATGGAGCACATCCATCTCAATGCGTTTGAATAACTTGCGGGACTTCGCAGCGAGGGCGAGCACGGTGATAAAGGCCGGAGTGAATCCGGGTTAAAGACGGAATGATGATGTCACGCAGCGGTTCCCCTCACCTTTGAAAGTAGTGACCTCATCCATACCTGCGCGGTTCAGTTACCAGAGTTAGGGTTGCCTAGGGAACTTGGTCCTGGTTCCCGGTATGGTGGCGCAAGCGTGCGCCGAATTGCTGTACCCTGGGTTAACAGCTCGTACAGCTTCCCGTTCAGCCGGACAATGCTTGGGTCGTAGTAAAATTAAGAGTCATCTCCTTGCCCTTGCCCGGGGGCAAACAAAACGCACTCATCGGCGATTTCCGAGCCATAAAGAGATGTACTGATAAAGTTCGCCCAGCCGCTTTCGGGATCGGGATCGCTGATTGCCTCGATAGTCTCGTGCCCGACTCCGAAGTTGATGGTATCGGCCAGTTGTCCGTTAGGCGTGCCGGACTCCATCTGGCAACCGGGAACGTCGGTGAAGGGCTCGACGCTGTAGACGATGTCTCCGATGTTCGAGGTGAAGCTCCCGTGATTGGCGCAAAAATAAAAGGTGCTGGGGTTATCCGGCGAGAAGCAGACGCCGGGGACTACGCAGTCGTCCTGCCCCGGTGGCAGGAAGATGTGCACCATATTGCCGTAACCTGCGCCGACTTTTGATGCGACCTCGTAGGCGATGGCCTGCATATCCTGTTCCGTAAGCGGCACTCCGGGCATTACCGGATAGTTCACGGCGAAATTCGTGCCGACCGCGTAGCGGCCGTAGGCGCCCGTGTATTGATCCATGACGTGGATGAAATCACTCTGGAAGAGATCGTGCGAGAAGCCGAGCGGATCTCCCCAGCATGCGTTCGGCGGGCAGGCCACGGTTGTGTTGACAAACGCCGAGTGAAACACGGTTGAGGTCAGAGTGGCCCCGCCGTAGTATTGCACGTCGCCGCCGAAACGGAAGGGGGCGGGGTCGCCCGCCACGGCGGCGACCGGTCTTGAGTACTGCACGTCGGCGGTGACCGGTCTTGCGCTTCCCCTTTGTGAGGCGTTGAGGCGGGACGCAGCGGCGCGAGCCTCGGGAGTGGTTACGGGTAGGATGTGGTAGTGCGCGTTTTGTGCCTGGCCGGCGACGTACCGGTGGGCGTCGGTAATGGTGAGGGGCTGGAATTCGTTCTGGCCGGAGGCCGCGCAGACGAAAGCGAAGAGCGTAACAACCGCGGCGGAGGCGACGCGCCGAGCTAATCTCGACATAGCACTGTGCTCCTTAGGATGACTTCAAAGACGGGGGGGGAGTGTACCCCCTTTTCCCCTGCCGAACAATATGCAGGTCTTTCATCCAAAACGCCGGACACGGCTCGTGGTTGGCGCAAATGCCTGTCTTAGCCAGTTGACCTCAACGTAGGCCCTGCCAGATGCTAAGATCGCTGCGCAAAGCTAGGTCGTTTCGCGATTTGGTGGACAGCATGCAGAACTGGTTTAGTGTAGATCAGCTAGATGTTGAACGCCTGCTGGGAGAGTGGCGTTGGCTTTGTTCCAAGCCGATGACGTTGATTGCCAGAAATGCATACGCAGGCCTGTTTCTGGGAGACGAGTCGGGAGAGATATATCAACTCGATGTTGCAGTCGGAAAACTGGCTAAAGTAGCGGATTCCGAAGCCCAGTTTCACGAACTGACAGCTACGCCCGAGAAGAGGAATGAATGGTTTGCCGAAGTCGATGAGCAGGCCTCTGCTGCGCGGGGACTAAAGCCGAATGCCACGCAGTGCATCGGATTTAGCGTACCTCTCGCGTTCGCCGAAGGCGGCTCTTCAAATAACACGCCCTACATTGTTGATCTGTACGAACACGTTTCTTTTCTGGGCGACCTCCACCGACAAATTCCAGGCTTCCCTGATGGAGGAAAGGTGCGGCTCGTGATTGCGCCGAAGCCTTGACCATGCTTGTCGATCTCCAGTTGGCGAAGGATCTCTATTTCGCTTTTTCGCGGACGGTGCCGGGCCAATTCTCGGTGAGCGTTATTGACAACGCCGACATTGTCAGAGATGCCTGTTTAGCAGAAGTTGCCGCGCTCCACCCTCCGCGTGATGCAAAAGAAATGCCGCCCGAGAGAAGCGACCAATTCTAAGGAGGTCCAGAGCGGCTACTTCTTCACCACTTGGCTTGACTGGGTTCGATGAGCTGGCGGCGAAGTCGCCGCTTTATTCCGAACCAAATGCGGCATTCGGTTTACGTATTGCCGTATGCGAGGACGGGCGCTCTGGTTCTAGCGCCCGTTCCGCATAAGGAGCTTTTGCTATGGCGTACAGCCGCTGCCCACGGCGCATCCTGTGGTCTCGAAGATAAGTCCTGCAGTGCCGGTGTAGCTGCCTTGGATCACGGTCTCAATGGCCTGGTCCTCCGCGTCATCCATCATCGTCAAGATTTCTGTCGAAGCGGCCTGCGACCCCGGGTAGAGGTATTTGCCGCCGGCGTTCTGGGTCTCCCCGAGACCGAAGAAAACGTCGGTGGTGTTGGCCAGCGGCCACGCCCCGTCTGGTCCAGGGCCGTCGCAGCACGGCCGCCACACCATCCAGTTCGCGAAACGGCCGATCTGCGGGACCGAACAAGGGTTCGTGATTGTGTAGGAACCGAAGGTTCCGGTTGTTAAGTCCGTCAGATACACAAATCCCGAGTTGCACCCTCCGCCGTTGGCACCTAGGGCTGTGAATACGACATCGCCAGGATTGACTTGGAACACCGTGTTGAAGTTTTCCCACCCCAGATAGGTGTAGTAAGTTGCCTCTCCCGCGCAATCAACGGCGGACAGGACGCCGGCGTTCTCTTGCGGAAGGAAAAAAGGTACGCCATTGCCCCCATACCAGATCTCACCGTCTAGCCCCACTAAACTTGCCGAAAAATAGTCGGATGCGGTGCAACCCGTGGCGGAGTCGCCGAGCTGGCTGTGCGGCACGCTCATGGTCGCTAAAATGTTGATGAAAGAAGTCTTGGTGTTCCACTGCTTCACGCCGTTGTCAAGACTGACTCCGCTACCGCTGATGTTTGACAGTTGCTTCGGCCCGGTTTGAGGTTGAACCTGTAACTGCCCGACCGACTGCGTTCGAGACGAACCGGCCGGGATCATAACGCGCCCGCCGCCGAGCGCTGGTTTCAAGTCACCATTCCAGCGAATCTTGGCTCTCGTCATGGCCCTCTCCCACAACGCGTAGCCGGCGCCATCTGCTCGTTTGTCGGGCCGCGGAGGGAAGCCGTAGGTGGCTAGCTCGACGTCGCGGGCGGTAACGGGATTGAACCCCTTGGGTGGCTCGGCATAGGTGTGGATGCCGGGGATATTAGTGGGCACAGTGGCGGCCGAAGCGCGGATTGCCCGCACGGCGTCGCTTTCTGCCGTGGCCAATGTGCTGAGACTAAGCAGCAGGGCCCCCGTGATAACCAGGAACGCCAGCTTGGCGAATTTGTTTTCTGTTTTCATTTGTCCATCCTCCGTATTCAGATTTTTTGATCGGTTCTCTGGAGTACTTCCCCCTATCTCTAACAGCGCAAAAGAGGGGCGGATTTGATCACCTGCTGATCGGAACGCTGGAACAATTTTTGTTAGGGAGAAGTTCTCTCAGGAGGGCCCAAATTCTACCCCCTTAATCATGAAATCGGAAACGGCGGGCCGGCGGGCAAAAGGTGAGGTGAGGGCAAGAATTCCCTTTTGTGGCTGCGGGCGGAGCTAGCAATCAACTCAAGCGGTCATGCATGTAATGCGTAGTTTCTAGGCAGTCAGCGAAAAGGACTTGCACGACGGTTTTGAAAGTCAGTTATCGATAGGGGGACGGTCGCCCGTCCTCCGCCGAGTCGGCCCGGGGATTTTCGCCCCGAGCCGCTCACAGAGCCGGACGTGAATCTCTCGATTCATCCGGCTCGTGCCACCCCTGAAAGGCTGCCGCCTGCGGCAAGACGATGAGTTCCTCCGGTTACCCGTTGACTCAATCTCACCGAGGGTGACCTGCCCCCTTCGCTCCACGCGCCGACTGCATGACCTAATTTGCCCTCTGCTGACCTCTGCGCCACGATCGGGATGAATCGCTTCACCCTCAGTCACGATTCCGTGACATGTCGCAGATCTCCCGAGGTAAGTTCGACCGCCTTCGATGCACAACCGCCGGATTTACCACCAGTGAGCTTGATGGATATGGGCTTCGCAGTCATTGGCCCGCTCGCCCGCCACCGTAGGCCTCGTATCCGGTTCTTGTTCATCGGCTCGCATCTTTGCTCCACGCTTCTTTCCGGCCCCGCCTCGCGGCGAGTGTGATGTCACCGTTGCGCTTCGCTATCACTTCACGTCCATCACATTGTGAAGAGGACTTGCACCTCCAAGCTGTCGAACATGCTCGGCACACCAAAAAATGCCCTGCATTGCTGCGGGGCCGATCCTCATGACTTATTGGCGACCAACCTTCTGCGGCCGATAGCTCATTTCACGTTTCCGAAAAACGGAAGGCAGCTCTCCATTTCAGCGACTCGCAGGCACCTCTCACGGATCTTGCCGTAATTCTTCGTACCACTCAATCGTGAACGGCGCGATCGTTGTCTCATGGTGTTACTTGATACATCGTGCCCATATTATTGGATCCGCCAGCGGAAGTTAATCCGAGGAGGTCGCCCGCGCTATTCAGAAATGGATACGTCTGGGGCTCTGCTCCATCCGTCCCATTGAAGCGCCACAGGATCTTGAATTTATAGGTATCGCCATCCGCCACCAACTCGAAGACCGTTCCACAGCCGCCCAGACATTCCGTGCCACCGCCCTCAATTGTTGTGCTGTATATGTTGCCGGAAGAGTCGAGCAGAACTCCACCTCCCGGGTATTCGCCGCTCTTCTCCGCGGCGAAGGTATGAAGGACTTTTTTCGTGTACGTTATGCCTTTTTTCCCAGTCACCGGGGTCAGCTTCCAGACTGTTCCGAGATTCTTGCTGCCGCCGCCTATTGTCGTTCCGTAGACGTTGCCATCGCTGTCGACCGCAACCGGGCCATTCGGGAAACCTTCCGAGCCGCTGAACGTGTAGATATTTGTCTCAGGATAGCCGCGCTGCGAAAGCGCAATCTTGAAAACGTTTCCCTGGCCAAGGACAGAATCCGCATCTACGCCGTAAAGGTTGTCTGCGCCATCGATGGCCAATCCACCCTGAACGAAATCATCCGCGTAAGCCAGCTGCCAGTCCCATCCGCCCTGTTGGTCGGGAGACAGTTCGAACACCTCGTTCGCATTGGTGCCATAGAGATTACCAGCCGAGTCCTCGACGAGATTCCCGAACGGATGAGAACCATCCAGGCATGTGTCTCCAAAGATATCGGTGCAGAAGTTATAGAGCACCGTCTCACACCAGCCGCCGCTCGTGTTGCTACCCGTTGGGCAACCGGACTCGATGGGTTTGGAACTGATTTCGAAGACGACGCCGGAATTGGTGCTCCCGCCGAAGTAGGCCGTGCCGTAAAGGTTTCCCGGTCTGCTGAAGTGTGCGTTGAGGTAGGATACATTGCCCAGAGGCTCGCTTCCGTCGACGCAATTGGCGAGCGAGCAAAAGTTGTAGAGGACGAATTCGCACCAGCCGTTGCCCGAATTGGTTCCGGCTTCGCACCCGCCTGCGGGCTCGGGGAAGAGTCCGAAGACTGTTCCGGAGCCATTGGTCCCTCCACTAATGCTAGTACCATCGAGATTTCCGTAAGCATCCGCGGCCAGGGGACCGATGGGGGCCGCGCCGTCAGAGCAACTTCCGCCCCCTGAACAAAAGTTATAAAGGTCATTTTCCGTCTGTGCTTGCGCCGTCTGCAACAAAAGCAGCGACAGGACGGATAGCACGGCCAATATGGCCGCTGAGCGCGATCGCGATGTAAGCTTCATCGCTTCTTCCTGTTTTCGCTTTTTCGCGGCCAATGCTGAGGCCTCTGCCCGCTTTGGGAATTTGCCTTGTGTTTGCATGGTGACCATCCTCCATTCTTGAAATCTGGTGATTGACCCTCACATCTGACCCCTTGTCTCTAACAGCGCAAAAGCGCGCAGAATTTGATCACCGGAAGCAGAAAATAAATTGGCCGTCTCCGGGGCTTCTATCTAGGGAAATCGGAAACGGCGCGCAAAAGACGACCACGTCAGGCGAAATTTTTTTGTAGCTGCCAGACGGAGCTGGCAAATCAGGAAGAGCGCTGGCCTTACTGCTCGTGTCGCTCTCTATATACGTGAGGTATGTTCTGGGAATTGCCTCAAACGGGTCGGTCGGTTGGGACCCTGTTTCGATTTTTGGACGAATGGGTGAACGGCATTCCACTACTCATCTTCGGCATTGGTTGCAGCGCCGGCTTCTGGTTTCTTAGCAAGCGATTGCATCGCTAGACCAACGGTCGCTAGCATGTGGTTGGCGTGAAATCTCGGTTACACTCGCTGGCGCAATTTGAGGGATGTCGTCGGCGGATGGACCGACAAACGTCATGGCGCGAAAGCGAAGGATGCAACTCTCGCGCCATTCGTTGTAAGCCCGGCCATAAAGGGTCACCTCGCGTGCGGTGGCGGAATTGGGATGGTCGGACCAGCCTTCACATTCGTCTTGATTTTCATCGCGTCCTCCTTTCGCTTGAGAAATCCTTCTATTGAAGAAAGCGCAAACGGTGGGGCAAAAGACATCATGTGAGGGCGAAGATTTATTTTGGTCGCTGCGGGCTGCGGGTTAGGCTATCAAGCACTTGGAGCCAGCCACGGGTGCTTTGGGCAGTTTCTCGGCAGCAGGATCGGGCCAAGCCAGTCAGCGAAAAGGACTTGCACGAGGTTTGGAAGTCAGTTGGTGAAAAATTTCGATTGCGCTCATCGATGAGGCTTTTATACTGAAAACCCTGATGGACTGTTCTCGACAGTCATCAAGCAGGAACGGTATCTTGTGACTATGACTGGACCCTATCGGGTTTTCGTCGTGGTTGATCGAGACTACGGCCAGCGTCTTTTCGAACTTGCTCAAACCGGACCTGTGTGGATCGTGGACACTACTGTGAACCGAACTGTCGCGTAGCAGATTTCGGCCGCCGACCCGGACCGTAGCCATTTGAAAGGCGTTACGACGTCCAAGGTTCCAGAGGATAGCTCATCCGAAGACATCCTCATCAACGAATTGGATACGATAGACCCTCATCACGGCACCTATTCGGCAAATCCGCCATACACGGTCCTGGATGTGATTGGCTCTGCGATCACCGCAAGAGTAAAAGCCGAACTCGCGCAATTGGGCTTCGATAACTTTCAAGAAACACCACAGGGATTCCGCGCCATGCACCCCATCCCGGCGGATGTGGGCTCGTAGCTGTCGTGATATCGCAATTTCACTTTTCGACCCGGACGGGCGTCGGTCAATTCTCGGTGAGTGGAAGCCTCCAGAGCTTCGGCGTAAATTGTTGGTTGTGTTTATCGTTGCCATCGTCGTTGGTGCTGCGTTGATGGCCACAGGAATCGGTCATTTCATCGCAAGTACCCTGCAATGGCTGGAGCTGCAAGCCGAAGTGAACGAGCGGCTCCCGGAGTCGAATCAGTTCGAGCCGCTATGCCCCGTGGCCCGGAATTTTCGCCTCCAATGCCATAAGATCAAATCCTCCTGATCCTACTGGTCATCGAGTTGCTCTACACGGTGCAAGTTTCGTTTCGTGATCGTGGGCGTATCGCCGAGCCGTTACTCAATAGGCCCACGACTTGTCCGCCTACTGTGGGGAGATGATTCTTTTCTGCCGGCTAAGGGAAAAAGGTTTCCAATCTACGCAAGCGCTTTGCCCGGCATTGGTTTTCGCGAAACTCCATTAGTCGCCCACTCCGAAAAATATGTACTTATTCCGCTGTTGGTTAGCGGCTTAGCTCCTTGCTGGGTCCAATTTGGCTGCGGACGTGCTGTTTCGACTCGTGGCCTGGCCGATTTGCGTAGTTTGCGGCGGGTAATTTTCCCCCACTGCTGCCGAATCGTCGAGTGTAGGAACACAAGCGGTCCTGCATATCCCCCTGTATAGCTCCCCCAGGAATCCAGATTAGCAGGGATGCCACGATGCGGCACATCGTTCGGTACTGGAGGAGAAGAAATGAAGCGCTCTCTAACACCTATCTTTAGCTTAGCCTTACTATTAACTCTCACGGCTGGCTCAGCCCTCGCAAGTAACAAGGCTGACGCCACGGTAAAAGCAGACGCTGAGAAAGCAGAAGCCGTGGTAAAAACAGACTCCAGCGTTGCAGACGCCATGGTGAAACGCGGTATCCCCCTGTCACCCGACAAACTGGACGGAAACGAGCTTGCCATATCTTGCAAGGCAGAGGTGCAGGGTTTTGACGCCGGGTACTGCTTGGGGGTTGTGGAAGGGGTCATCGCTTCCATGAGGGTCTGCAAGCAAGATCACTCGGCTATCACATTGGGTGAAGCAGCAGACGGCCTGGAAAAATACCTCTCAAGCCACCCGGACAAACTGAACCAGCGCGACGTTGTTCTCGCTCGCAAGGGGTTGTCCGAAGCGTATCCATGCGGCCCTTTCCGGCGGTAAAGCCCTTTAAGCGGAGCTTGGACTTCTCCTACCCAGTAGTTGTTCCACGCTTTTCGGGGAATTCATCAGCAAAATTCGTTCGTAAGTCATTGAATGTTCGTTCGCCACGGGCGGTGGGCATTTACTGAAATTACTGCCTTGCTTCCTTTTTCAACAGCTACAGCCGATGCGCACGGTTCGCGAAACGAGTCGGTCGGCGGAGTCGAACTGCAAACGGTTATTCCCAGAGTCCACCGCCGCCCAAAACTCTGCTGCCTTGGCTGGGGTCATCGGATCTGAGCTTGCGACCGTACCCGAACGCTCGACCGCCAAGCCGGACACCAACCTGCGGGCTGGAGTGATTGCTTCACCTGCTGCGATTGGTCTCGCGCGCCTCAGCCGACACCGACCGTTGCAGCCGGGCACGCTGGAACTCCTTACGCCGCGCGGGTGTCCAATGATTCAGACACGCGCGTGCCGTTTCCATTTCCGACTTTATTTTCACGAGAGGAAGTTCCTATGGGATTCTCCACGGCAGGCGGTGGTTCGTTCCGAACCGGTCCCCAGATGAACGTTACTCCCTTGATTGACGTTTTGCTGGTGCTGATCATCGTATTCATGGTGGTGGTAATCGACGAACGCCCGACGGGTCTCGAGACCGACCTTCCGGACCAGTCCAAGCGCACCGAACAACGGATCCCGCCGCCGCAGACAACGATCGTGATCCAGATCCATCCTGCGACGCCAGGAGCCAATCCATCGCAAGCAGCACATCCGCAGGTAATGGTGAACCAGGAAACGGTGGAATGGGACCGCCTCCAAGAACGCCTGCGGGACATTTTTGCCGCCCGCGTCGAGCGAATCGCCTACCTCGAGGCCGATGACGACATCGATTTCCAGGACGTCGCCGACGTGATTGCCAGCGCCCGCATGGCCGGTGTGAACCGCGTGGGCCTGCTGACCGAAGACGGGAAGCATGTGTCGATGGCGGGATAGGAGGCTTGGTCGTGCCTTTCGCAGTTTTTGAACTTCACCCGTCGAGCGAAGATCGCTATCACGCGGATGCAAAACCTACGCCACGCCCCGTGTCCGGGAAGCGCATCTACTCCCGCGCCCGGTTTTTGATCCAAATCGGCGCTCCGATAAATCCGAACGCCTCCCGGATCTGGTTCTCAAGAAACCGCTGATATGAAAAGTGCAGCTTCACCGGCCGGTCGGTAAAAAGCACAAACGTAGGAGGCGCCACTCCTGCCTGAGTCATATAAAGTATTCTCACCCGCTTGCTCATCGGAACCGATGCGCGTTCAAAATCAACGGTCCGCAGAAAACGGTTCATCTCTCCGGTAGTAATGCGTTTACGCCGCTCGGCCGCCACCTTCTCGATGAGCGGAAGGATCTTCTCCGTCCCCTTGCCGGTGTGCGCCGAGACAAAAAGCACCGGAGCATAGCTCAGAAACTTGAGCCCGTAGCGCAGCCGCTCCTCATAAAGCACGCGATCCTGCGGCCGCTTGGCATCCTCGATGCGCGACGTTCGAGACTGCGAGACAGCTCGCTTCTCGCCGCTGGCGATCAGGTCCCATTTATTGACGAGAATAATCACCGACCGTCCACTCTCATGCGCATAGCCGGCAATGTTGGCGTCCAGACCGCTGGCGCCTTCCGTGGCATCGACCATAAAGAGCACGATGTCGGCGTCTTCGATATTCTTGCGCGCCATAACCACCGAAAGCTTCTCCGCCATCAGACGCGTCTTCCCTTTGCGCCGGATGCCAGCCGTATCCACAAAGCGAATCTCCCTCCCGTGATATCGCATGACCTCATCAATCGAATCGCGGGTTGTGCCGGCAATCGGCGAGACAATCGCGCGATCGATCCCGGTGAGCTGATTGAGCAGCGTAGATTTTCCGACGTTAGGATGCCCGATGATCGCCACTCTGATTTCGTGCGGCGGTTCAGAAGTCAGGGAGAGTTCCTGCGTTCCTTCTCCCGGGATCTCCGTGCCTTCCACGGCTTCCCTTTTGGCCGCCGGGATCACGGCAACAATTGCATCCAGCAAATCATCGATCCCGCGTCCATGTTCGGCCGAAATCGGAAACACGTTCCGCATCCCCAGGGAATGAAATTCGCCGAGCAACGAATCCTGCTTATCCGAATCCATCTTGTTGACCGCCAGGAAAAGTGGCTTGCCCGTACGCGCCAGCAGCCGGGCCAGTTCGCGATCCGGCCCGGCGATCTCGGTGCGAGCGTCCACGACCATCACAATCGCCGCCGCTTCCTCCAAGGCAACCTTCGCCTGCCGAAAAATCTCCGACGGAATAAAGGCCTTGTCATCCGGGACAATGCCGCCCGTATCCACCACGCGAAAGGCATGGCCAAGCCACTCGACTTCGCCGTAGAGCCGGTCGCGAGTGATCCCGGGCTCGTCGCCGACGATTGCGCGCCGCGATCCAGTCAGATGATTAAACAGTGTCGATTTGCCAACGTTCGGTCGTCCCACGATAGCGACCAGAGGGACCGAAGCCTTGCGCTTGCTTGGGCTAGTCAGATTTTGCCCCTGACACGTGCCGAACACACACGATTGGCAAACGGGAATCGGGCGAGCATGGTCTGGAGAGACTCGATCAATTGGGGTTGCGGCGCCCTCCGGCTTCCGCTTATTGCGCAGTCGCAGACCAGTATACCCAGCGCAGACACTTCAGGGATCCCCATCCGGACCTCGGTGAGTCTAAACTTGCTGGCCCGGAACTGGAAACTGTTTATCATAGAGACTCCGTGCCTTCCCGATCCCATTCCCTGTCTCCCGCCGCGGGATTCTCCCTCTACCAATTCTTCGCCCCCGGAGGAGTGCTCTCCAAGACGCACTCCGCTTATGAGTTCCGTCGCGGCCAGCTGCAGATGGCCCAAGCCGTCGAAGAAGCGCTGGAAGAAAAACGCCACCTGATCGTAGAGGCGGGCACAGGCACCGGGAAAACACTCGCCTATCTGTTGCCCGTAATCCGTTCGGGCAAGCGAGTCATCCTCTCCACCGGCACCAAGAACCTGCAAGAGCAACTCTTCCTCAAAGACGTCCCCGCACTAGAGCGCGCCCTGTTCCCCGAAGGCGATCGCAAACTAAGCGTTTGCTACATGAAGGGCCGCAACAATTACCTGTGCCGCAAAAAGCTGGCGGATCTGAGCGATCAGCCCGTCCTCAGCGGATTGGAGGAAATCGAACACTACCGCTCGATCGTCGCATGGGAAAAGACAACCCGGACCGGAGACCGGGCTGAACTCGCCGAACTGCCGGAGGCAAGCGCGCTCTGGCCGAAGCTTGATGCCCGCGCCGACGCCTGTCTCGGCCAGAAGTGCCGAGACTACGACCGCTGCTTCATCACCGAGATGCGGCGCCGCGCCGCCGAGAGCGACATCATCATCGTCAATCATCATCTGTTCTTCGCCGACCTCTCCATCAAACTCGAAGCCGAAGGCACCGACGCCGGGGTCCTTCCCGACTGTGGAGCCGTCATTTTTGACGAAGCCCACGAACTCGAGGACATCGCCGGCAACTACTTTGGAATCTCAGTCAGCAATCTGCGGATGGACGAGCTGGCCCGCGACGTGGAACATCTGCTGCAGCGCGAGAAACTCTACACCCCGCAAATGGCGGGCGCAATCCAGTCCGTACGCGATCGCTCGCAGCTGTTTTTCTCGCTGCTGCCCGCCAACGAAGGCCGCTTTGCCTTTGAGTCCCGCCGCGAGTTCCTGGAAGAAAACGGCGAGGAATTTCTGACCCTCAATCAATCGCTCAGCCGGCTCGGCGCGGAACTCGAACAACTCGCGCAAAAACCAGAAGATGTATTCGCGCTCGTACGCCGAGCGCAACAGTTGCAGGTGCAACTTCGCTTCGTAATGGAAAACGAGGATCCCAACACCGTCTTCTGGATCGAGCGGCGAGGCTTTCGCGGAGCCTCGGGCGCGGCTCGGAAAGAGCGCGGCGCCGGCGCTGCCCGGACTTTGGAGAATGGGGTCTCAGCCCTGGAGGGAAGCCGCGGCGGGCGCACCAATGTCTTGCTGCAAGCGACTCCCATCGAAGTCGGCCAGATTCTCCGCGAATGCCTGTGGCCCAAGCTCGAAACCTCCGTACTGACCTCGGCCACGCTAGCCGTAGGCGGCGGGTTCGACTACATTCGTCAGCGTCTCGGACTGGATCACGCGCGCGAATTGATCGTCGCTTCGCATTTTGATTACGAGAATCAGGCAATCCTCTACGTGCCCCCCGACCTGCCCGATCCGCGCACGCCGCAATTCGGGGCCGAAGCCTCCGGCCGCATTCGTCGCTTGCTGGAGATCACGCGCGGGCGCGCCTTCGTCTTGTTCACCAGCTACGCGCAGATGAACGACATCTACGAACGCCTCCTAGGCTTGCTCGAATATCCCATGCTCAAGCAGGGCGCGGCCCCAAAATCCGCGCTGCTCGAGGAGTTCCGGCTAACGCCCAATGCCGTGTTATTTGGCACCTCCTCATTCTGGCAGGGGGTGGATGTTCAAGGCGAACAGCTGAGTTGCGTAATTATCGATCGTCTGCCTTTCGCCGTCCCCCACGATCCGGTCGTCGCCGCGCGGGTCAAGGCTATCGACGCGGCCGGCGGCAATGCCTTCTTCGAATACCAGGTGCCAAGCGCTGTCATCACCCTGAAGCAAGGCTTCGGGAGACTGATTCGATCGCTGCACGATCGCGGCCTGCTGGCCCTGTTAGACAATCGCATTCTGAAAAAGCAGTACGGCCGGGTATTCTTAGAAAGCCTGCCCAACTACACCCGTACCACAGACCTGCGGAAGGTCGAACTGTTCTTCGGGATCGATGCTTGAGAGTGTTGCCGGGCTGGCCTGACAGGACGGGGTAGGGTGCAAACCCTGTGGAACGAAAAGGCTTGCTGGGGGCGGTAGCCGGATACTTGCTCGCAGCCAGGATTTTTCCGGAGGCTCTCCCATGAAAGACATTCGGCAGCGGACCGCGATCGGCATTTTCGTGAGCCTGGCGCTCACACTGTGGGTCGCCGGAGCAACCATCCCGGCCCGGGCCCAGACCACGGTCCTCGGCTCCGTCGAACCCGCCAAGAACGGCAATGCCATCATCAACTGGAAGGAGGTTCATCAAATTATCGACGGCTTCGGTGCTTCCGACATGTCGGTCGGCCCGCTAACCGCGGCGCAGCAGGATTTCTTTTTTTCGCGGGGGACCGGTCAGCTCGGTCTGTCGTTGCTAAGAACAGGCGTTCCAGACAACAGCGACGTGTCCGGAGATTGCACGACGGTGAATTCCGGGTGCGCCGGTCCGTATGTCAGCGATATGAAGGCAGTCATTGCTCATGGAGGAAGAGTCTATTCCTCTCCCTGGTCGCCGCCGGCCGCCTACAAAACCAACGGCCTCGTGTACTGTACCGAGAACGCCGGGCTGATCACCGGGGATTATGCCGCCTATGCGACCTGGCTCGCCAATTATGTCCAGAGTTTGAAAACAGAAGAGCACATTACTCTCTATGCGCTCTCCCTGCAGAATGAGCCGGACATATGCCAAACCTACGCCAGCGCGATCTGGACGGCGGCAGAGATCGATACTTTCGTAGCCGCCAATCTTGGGCCAACGTTTTCCTCGGACCAATTGTCTACTCTGTTGTTTGTGCCGGAACCTGCCGGTTACTACGATATCGCGCTGGGGGGCATTTGTGCTCGCGACCCGTCATGCAACCAGTACGTAGACGGGATCAACTGGCATGACTATGATGCCTCTCTGAGCGGCACAAACACGGTTGCTCCGGATCCCTACCCTGCCGGCTGGCCCAAGGGCAAAAAGTATTGGGAAACGGAAGCTTCCTGTGCCTACCCGGATGTGGGGCCGAATTTTTGTCAAGCGGGCTTTAATACCGACATCACCGATGCGCTCGATTGGGCCGCAGTCATTGATCAGCGGATCGCCGTCGACGATGCCAATGCGTGGCTGTATTGGTGGCTGGTCTCTGACGAGAATAGCGACGATGAAGGGCTAGTGGATAGTAATGGCACGATCGCAAAGCGGGCCTACATGCTGGGACAGTATGGCAAATTTATACGCCCCGGATATTTCCGCATCAACGCGACCCACCTTCCCGGAGCACAGGTTAGCGTCTCGGCGTACAAGGACGCAACCACCAATGCCCTGGTGATCCTCGCGACCAACTACGGTGGCTCCGAGATCTCTCAAGAATTCACGATCAGGAACGCTCCCGCATTTTCGTCACTGACTCCGTGGATTACATCTGCCAGTTTGAGCCTCGATCAACAGGCGAGCGTGCCGGTGTCATCCAATTCGTTTACCTATTTATTACCTGCTGCCAGCATTACCACCTTCGTCGGCACTCCGTAGGCGACAGGCGCGGCTGGACGTTGGTGGGAATCCGGTTTGCCGGACCGCTGCGTCGAGCCCGGCCTCGTCCCGAGCGGGGTGGGCGCGCTTTTGGAGAGCGCGCGCTGCCGGCAGGAACATTGTCCTGCCGAGCGGAAGCGCAAGCCCCACTCTGCCCGACCGGCCGAGGCCCGCGGCCACCTCCGGTCGGGCTACTCGGTCTCTGCCGCTTCCTTGTCGACCACAACCTTCAAGTGCGTGGTCACGTCCTTGTGGAGTTTAATGGGAACAATAAACTCCCCCACGCTCTTGAGCGCCTCGTGCAACTGAATCTTCCGGCGATCGATATGGAAACTCTTCTTCTCCAAAGCCTCTGCGATGTCGCCAGCCGTCACCGAACCAAACAACTGATCGGTCTCGCTGGACTTTCGCAGAAACTTCACTTCGAGACCGTCAAATTGCTTGGCCAGCGCCTCGGCTTCGGTCTTCTCTTTGGCGGACCGGCGCACCGCGGCCGCCTTCATCTGTTCGATCACCGTCTTGTTGGCAACGGTGGCCTCGATCGCCAACTTCTTGGGCAGCAGAAAATTTCGCCCATACCCCTCCGCGACTTTTACCACCTCGCCACGGTTGCCCAGCTTGGGCACGTCTTCTTTCAGGATGACTTCCATCGATTACTCCGTTTCGTTGGGTCGTCCCCGGACCTCATGGGACGCCTGGGATGAAGAACTTCTCCATCGCAGGGAAGACAAACAATCACAGCCAAGCCCTGATCTTTTTCAAAACTGAACCTACTGCGCGCGTCCCGCAAACGGGAGCAAGGCAATGTTCCGTGCCTGCTTGATGGCGCGGGACAGCCGCCGCTGGTGCGGCGTGCACACACCGGTCAGCCGCCGAGGAGTGATCTTGCCGCTTTCCGCGACGAACTGCGCCAGCAGGCGCACGTCCTTGTAATTGACGGCTTCGATCTTCTCGACGCAGAACTTGCAAACCTTCTTGCGCCGGAAAAACTTGCGTCCACCTTCCCGTGGTCCGCCGGGGCCTCCGCCTGGACGCGGACCGCGTGGCGGCCCGCCGCGGTCGGGACGATCACCGCCACTGCGCTCCGGACGGCTTTCGCCGTGACTGGATCCCGCCGAGGCCGAGGGTGCTTTCGTTTCTTCTGCCATAAGTGCTCCTGCTTTCTCGATTTCGTTAGCGGGGGGGCAAAAACCCCAGCCCGCGCCTCCCCTTACAAGGGCAATGAATTTTCCTCGCCTGTCCTACTGTCCAAGCGATACCGGACGGGAAAAGCGGCCACTAGACCGGCGTCGTGGCCGGTGCTTCGGGCGCCCCTTCCGCTGCCGCGGGCGTGGCCGGAGCCGCAACCGCGGCCGGCTGCGCGCTGACCTTTTTCTTCGCATCGCGCAGCTTCTTGATCTTGTCCAACCGCTTCAGCTCTTCGTCGGTACGGACGGTGAGAAACTTGATCACCGGCTCCGTCACGCGCAGACGGCGTTCGGCTTCATGAACGACGGCGCCCGTCGCTTCAATCAGCATCAGCACAAAAATGCCGTCGTTGAACTTGCCCACCCGGTAGGCCAGACGGCGCTTACCCCAGATCTCACTCTTCGCCGTTCCCCCCGCCGTGGTCACGGAAGACTCAAGCGTCGAAATGAGCTTGTTCAGATCCTCGTCAGCCATATCAGGCCGCACGATGAACATCAATTCATAGTTACGATTCATCCGTCATCTCCAAACCTGCAAAATCTCAACCATACAAACCCGCGGACTCTCAAGTCGCTTGCGGCTCTTCGTCGGGTTCGTTCTTGCGATTGAACCGGTTCATCGCCGCCGCCGGTCCTTCCTTCAAAATCACTTCCACCGCCTGCGCTCCGCGATCGAGCAACTCATCCACGCTTTGTTCCTGCGCCTTGCGAAATGGCGAGAGCAGGTATTGAACGCCGTCTGCAACCTTGCGTTCCGGCGCAACTCCGAGCCGAATCCGCAAGAATTCGTCCGTACCCAGCGCATTCAGGATCGACTCCATCCCGTTGTGCCCTGCCGAGCTCCCCCGCTGCCGTATGCGGATCGCACCCAGCGGCAAGTCCAGCTCGTCGTAAACGACGATCAAGTCACGCGGCACATCGACCTGATGTTCCCCGACCAGTTCCCGCACCGCTTGCCCACTCAGGTTCATGTAGGTCTCCGGTTTGGCCAAAACGACCACCGCTCCGGAGACGGTTGCTCGCGCCGTCAACGCGCGGCACTGACGGTTCCTCACTTCGATCCCAAGTCCGCTGGCAATGCGATCGATCGTCCGGAACCCGAGATTGTGCGGCGTGAACTGGTACTCGATTCCAGGATTGCCCAAACCGACGATCAGTTTCACGCAAGCGTCTCTTGGCCTCTAGCCGGTGGCGGACGGGAGCGAACCCCGTCCCGGCGGGGAAAAACCCCGCCGTCACACGCCGTCTATTTCTTGTCTTTCTTCTCAGCCTTCTCCGGCTTCTCGGGCTTGGCCTTGCCCTTGGCATCGCCCTCGGCTTCGCCTTCCCCTTCCACCTCCTGCTTGCCCTTCTTAATGACTTCGGGCTCCGCCGGAGTTGCCGTTGCGTCCGCCACCGCCTCGGGAGCCGCAACCACTTCTTCCTTCACCGTGGTGATGTGCGCAATCATCTGGTTGTCATCGGTCAGGAACTTCAGCTTCTCGCCGTGCGGAAGATCCTTTACGCGCACTTCGACGCCGAACACAAGGTGGCTGATGTCGACTTCGATATTCTTCGGAATGTCCGCCGGGAGACACTCGACCTCAATCTCACGCAGCAACTGCTCGAGAATGCCGCCCTCGGTCTTTACGCCCGCCGCCTCGCCTCGAAGCACAACCGGCACGGTCACCGTCAGGCGCTTGTCCATGGCGATGCGCTTCAGATCCACATGGAGCAAGGTTCCTTTGATCGGTTCAAACTGCCAATCCACGATCATCGCCTTCACGCGATCGCTGTCGAGCGCCAGATCAAAAATCGTGTTATGCCCGCTTTCCGACTTGAGAATCCGCAAGACCTGCCGCGGGTCCACCGCGACCGCGGCGGCGTCCTTGCCCGCGCCGTAGACGACCGCGGGAATTTTTCCACCGACCCGCACCCGCCGGGCGGCGTTCTTGGTACCCGGCTCGCGCTTCTGCGCTTCCAAAACACTGATGTCCGTTGCTGTTGCCATAATTGCCTTTTCCGTCCTTCTATCTGAAATGCCGAAAATCGATCAAATAAAAAGCCTGCTCACCGACGTCTCTTCGTGAATGGACTGAATCGCCCGTCCAATCAACCCCGCAATCGAGAGCACCTTGATCTTCGAAACCTGTCGTGCCGCTTCGCTGAGCGGAATGGTGTTGGTGACCACCACCTCGCTTATCGGCGAATCCACCAGATTCTCCACCGCCGGGCCCGAAAGTACCGGATGCGAACAGCAGGCATAGATCGTGGTCGCGCCGTTTTGAACCAAAGCCTGCGCCACTTTCACCAGCGTTCCCGCCGTATCGATCAGATCATCGATGATCAGACAAGTGCGGCCCTTGACGTCACCGATCACGTTCATCACTTCCGCCACATTCATCTCGACGCGCCGTTTGTCCACGATGGCCAGCGCCGCATCCACTTTCTTGGCGAAGAAACGCGCCCGTTCCACGCCGCCCGCGTCCGGAGAAACCACCGTCAGATCGGGCAAGCTCAGCTTCTTGAAATAGTCCACCAGCACCGGCGAGGCAAACAAATGGTCCACCGGGATATTAAAAAAACCCTGCAATTGCGGAGCGTGCAAGTCCACGACCAGCGCGCGATCTGCCCCCGCCGTCGTCAGCAAGTCCGCCACC
Source organism: Terriglobales bacterium (assembly GCA_049520935.1). Classification (GTDB taxonomy): domain Bacteria; phylum Acidobacteriota; class Terriglobia; order Terriglobales; family Acidobacteriaceae; genus Acidiflorens. The sequence continues at coordinate 74,713 of JBEKPJ010000022.1, forward strand.
AGCTTCGACGAAATCGGTACCCGAGGCTTGTCTTTCCGGTCCTGTCGCGCATAGCCGTAATAAGGGATCACCGCCGTGATGCGTCGCGCCGAAGCCCGCTTCAGCGCGTCCATCATTAACAGCAATTCCATCAGGTGCATGTCCACCGGCTGGCAGGTGGGCTGCATCACGAACACGTCGGCGCCGCGCACGTTCTCCTGGATCTGCACATACGCCTCTCCGTCCTTGAAGCGCGTCACCAGCGCCTGGCCGCGGTTCAAGCCAAGAAAATGGCAGACCTCGTCGCATAAAGCCTCGTTGGCGGTGCCACAAAAAACCTTGAACCGGTCGTCGACCCGGGCGCGCTGCGGCTTGCGCTCAGTTTTCTCGTCCGTGGTCGGCTTTTTTTCCGCAGTCGTCTTTTCAGGCGACGTCTTTTCGGCAGTCGTGGTTGCAACTGTGGCCATGGTTTTCGGTTCCGGGTGTTCCGTTGCCAGCGACCAGGGTTTCTACCATCCCTGACAACTGCTTATTCTGGCTGGGCCGCTAGGATTCGAACCTAGACAAAGTGCTCCAAAGGCACTTGACCTACCATTAGTCGACGGCCCAGTAAAAATTGGCTGATTGTTCGTCATTGTCGTCCACAACGACCGGGGTTTCAAGGTCTTTGCATGGAAACCTCGGAAACCCTCCGCTGCAACAATCGAAACTCAATCGAGAATTCTTTTCCAATACTGCTGGCGCGTCAAGGTTCGCGTCGCCACTGCCTTCAGCCCCTGCTTGCGCAGACGGTTGGCCGCCCTGGCAGAGTCGGCCGACGACACAAACAGCCCATACAAGGTCGACCCTGAACCGGAAAGCGAAGCATAACGCGAACCTGCGCGCTCCAACTCCCCCTTTACGTCACGCAATTCGGGATACTTAGGAAAGACGACCTTTTCGAAGTCGTTTTCAATCCCGGTACGGACAAGGTCGGAAAGCAAGTTCCCGGCCCGGCTCCCGCCCTTTGCGGAAGCACCGGTGTTGGGGTAACCAAAAAGCCACGCCGAAAGCACGCAGCCAACCTCAAACAGTCTATCGGAGCCGTCCCACCCAGTCAATCGTCCGTTCCCGGTCGCATGATTCGGTCTCTGCGGATGATCGCGGGTGACCTGGCCCGGCCTGGTCCCGGCTCGCCGGTCCGCGGACGCATGCGTTTCGATCTCCGCGCCAGGCGCGCCGCCACCACCCGCGACGCGATCGGCGTGGGTGCCGGAACCGGTGAACCTCACCGTCCGCTCTCCTATGGCGACCGAGTTCGGCCGTCCGGCCGGGCGCTCCTCGGAGGCCTCCACCAACTCATCCCAATCGGCAAACGCCCGAGGCGTCGATACGCCCACCTCCGGAGTCACCACCACCATCGCCATCGCCGCCCAATCCGGCAAAGGAAAAACCTCTTCCCCCCGTCCCACTCCCAACACCGTCCCGCCCACAAGGAACAAGGGCAAGTCCGAGCCCACCTCGGCCGCAATCCGCAGCCGAGCGGCTCCCTCCAGTTTCTTGCGCAAGGCCCGCTCCAACCCCACCATGGTCGAGACCGCATTCGAGGACGCGGCCCCCAGCCCGCCCTGCACCGGTAGCCGTTTCTCGATCTCGATGCGAACGTGCCCCGTGGTCCCGAGTTCGCTCATCACCCGCTCAGCCATGCGCCAGCAGGTATTCGAACCATCCAGTGGAACCCGCGAATCCTTGCACAAGATTTCAATCCCGCGACCCCGCCCCACCGTCACCCGAATCAGGTCATGCATTGCAATTGTCTGGTACACGGTGCGCAGATGGTGATAGCCATCCGCGCGCGGTGCGCCAATGTAGAGCCCGAGATTGATCTTCGCAAAAGAACGAACCGCGACGGTCATGGAAGGGGAATTGTAAGCCATTTCGGAGAAAGCGGAAGGGCTCAAACGGTGCCGGTTTTCGAAGCCTGACCGGCTGCAACCGCCCTTGCCCTCTTGAAAACGATTGCATGACATTACCTTCCTCGCATGAATCCGCCAATGGGGATTGTGAGGCAAGAGATGGGGTCGGCATCCGGAGGACTTTTTTCGCCACCTTGCTGGCGGGGAAAAGCGCGACACCCCGATTTGAAGCCCCCGGCCGCACCGCGCCCCTCGTCGGCCTCGCCGGACGCTGACTCTTGATAAACTCCCCCCATGCCGGTCCTCACCTATCTCGAAGCCATCCGCCAGGGAATCTGGGAGGAAATGGAACGCGATCCCACCGTCTTCTGTCTGGGCGAGGACATCGGCATCTACGGCGGAGCATTCAAAGTCACCGACGGCTTCATCGACCGTTTTGGCCCCGAGCGCGTAATCGATACCCCTATCGCCGAGTCCGCCATCATGGGTGCGGCCTTCGGCGCCGCCCTCACCGGCCTTCGCCCCGTAGCCGAGTTCCAGTTCATGGACTTCATCGGCTGCGCCTTCAATCAAATCGTAAACATGGCCGCCAAGTCCCACTACCGCTGGGGAGCACCCGCCCCACTGGTCCTCCGCGGTCCGAGCGGAGGCAACGTACATGGCGGCCCTTTTCACTCGCAAAATCCAGAGATGTGGTTCGTCCACGCTCCCGGCCTGAAAGTGGTCTGTCCCGGCACCGCCTACGACGCCAAAGGACTCATCAAGTCAGCCATCCGTGACCACAACCCGGTGATCTTTTTCGAGCACAAATATCTCTACCGCAGACTCAAACAGGAGGTTCCCGCAGACGACTACCTGGTTCCGCTCGGCAAAGCCCGCCTGGCCCGCGAAGGCCCTCATCTCAGCGTGATTACCTATGCCGCCATGCTCTACACGGCCCTCGAAGCCGCCGAAATCCTGAGCAAGGAAGGAATCGAAATCGAAATCCTGGACCTGCGCACCCTCTCGCCTCTCGACCGGGCCGCCATCGCGGCGACGGTAAAGAAAACCAACAAGGTCATCATCCTGCACGAACACTCTCGCACCGGCGGCCTGGCCGGGGAAATTGCCGCCATCATCAACGAGGAAGCCTTCGACGACCTTGACGGCCCCATCGTGCGGGTAACCTCGCCAGACACGCCTGTCCCCTTCTCCCCGCCGCAAGAAGAGTTTTTCCTCCCCAAAGTCTCCGACGTGGTGCGAGAAGCGCGCCGTCTGCGCGCCTATTGACGAAATCGCGTCCGCCATGCCCGTTATATAATTGCCGGACCAGTAGCGAGTTTCGTCTCCCACACCGGTGGGCGCTGCCCAGCACCCAAGTCCTGTTCGTGCTTTCGAGAAGGGAGTCCGGGAATGTTGGCTGGACGCAAACTTCCTTGTTTCGTGACCGGTATCGCCCTCATGGCTGGTTGCCTGCTCGCGTCTGCCCGCCCCGGAGACAAGGACAAGGCTGACACCTCGGAAATCAAATTCACCGTCCGCACCGAACTTGTCCTCATCCCGACCCTGGTCACCGACAAATCGGGCAATCACATCACCGGACTCAAAAAACAAGACTTCGCCGTATTCGAAAACGGAAGCGAACAGAAAGTCGCGACCTTCGAGGAAATCACCAGCGACGGTCACCGCCTGTTCCGCCCCAAGCCGGCAAACGAGTTCAGCAATCGGGTGGCGGGAGAGCCCTCGAACCACCGCATCACGCTGATCGTCCTCGACCTTCTCAACACGCGCTTCGCGGATCAGGCGTATGCGCGCAAAGATCTTCTCAAGTACCTGACGCAATCGCTCGATGCGCGCGAGCCGACCGCGCTCTACACTCTCACCCGCAGCGGTGTGCAGGTAATCCACGACTTTACCGCCGACCCTGCCGTACTGGTGGCGGCGCTCCGCACAATAACCGGCGACACTTTCCAGATGGTCGATCGCACCGAGGGTGGCGCGGCTGCGGGGCCGAGCGGCGGGGAGAGTTCGAAGGGCAGAAGCGGCGGCGCGAAAGGCGGCGGGCAGACCGCGAGCGGCGCCGACCCAGGAAGCGTGCAAAGCGAAGCGCAACGCCTCCAGGCCACGCTGGCAGACACGGAACTGAATTTCCAATCCTTCCAGCAACGCCTGGCCATCACCTATACCTTGGAGGGAATGCAGCAAGTGGCTCAAGCCGTGGCAGGATTTCCCGGCCGCAAGTCACTGCTCTGGGCCGGCGGCGGGTTCCCCTTCAGCGTTAGCGACACCACGATGCAGCTGGCGCCCGCCGGCCGCGATACCCTCTCCGACGTCCTGCCTCTCTATGAACAGACCTGGCAACTGCTCAACGACGCGCAGATTTCGCTATATCCTGTCGATGTCAAGGGCCTGCAGGTTTTGACCGTACCCAGCCCTGCCGCGCGCAATCCGGGTCGAGACTATGCGCGTCACATGAGCAATCGCAATCTCGATACGCAAGCGACTCTGCAGACCTTCGCCTCCATGACCGGAGGCCGCGCCTATTTCAACTCCAACGATCTGGCGAAAGGTTTTCGCGATGCCGTCAACGATTCCGCCGAATACTACATGCTTGGTTACTATCTCGATCACTCCTGGAACAAACCCGGCTGGCGCAAGCTCGCGGTAAAAGTGAAACGCGATCACACCGAAGTCCGCGCCCGCAGCGGCTATTTCGTCACCCATGCCGGCACCGATCCTGCCCCCAGCCGCAATCACGACCTCTCGTCCGCCTTGCAGTCGCCATTGGATTTCACGTCGCTTTCCCTGGTGCTGCGCTGGGACAAGGTCGAACCCGGCAAAGATCCCGACAAAAAGCACGTGAATTATGAGATGCACCTCGCGCCCGACCCCGCGCTGGTCAATAACGGCGACAATAACCATATCGCTCTGGAATTCCTGGCGGTGGCGAAGACACTGGAGGGACAATCCGCCGATCCGCCAGGAGGACGGAAAATTGACGATCATCTCACCGCCGAAAAGGCCGCGGCCATCCGCGAAAAGGGATTGGTCTACTCCGGTTCGCTCGATCTTGTCCCGGGCGAATACAGAGTCCGCTTCGTAGTCCGGGACGATCTCAGCGGGCGCGTGGGCTCTGTCGCCGCGCCCTTAAAGGTAGAATAAACCGTTGGGTATAGTGAGTGAATCTGATCGCGCGGTGACCGGGCTTTACCAGGTCCCAGCCGAGCGCAGCTCGACAGATCTCCCGAGGCTCTGAAATGCGCAATTTCTTTCTAGGCATGGTCATCGCCGTCATCGTTCTGCTTATCGGCGGCGCCGGCCTTGCCCTGCTTGGCTTCCTGCCGACCCGGGCCAACGTCACTCCCCCGGAGATGGAACGTCACATCGCCATGAGCGCGCTCGACAACTCGGTCGAGCGCCATGCTCCCCGCGTAAAGGATCCCGTACCTCCCTCTGACGAGAATTTGATCGCAGGTCTGAAGCTCTACACCATGAATTGCGCTCTCTGTCATGGCGGCGTCGACGGCCAGCCCGCGCCTCTAGAGAAATCCTTCTATCCTCCCGCTCCCAATCTCATTCGGAACCCGCTGGATGACCCGGAATGGCATGTTTTCTATGTCATCCACAACGGCGTCCGCTATACCGGCATGCCCGCCTGGGACAAGGCGCTCTCCGAGCCCGACATATGGAAACTGACAGCCTTCCTCACCCGCATCGAAAAACTGCCTCCCGCGGTCCAGGTCTATTGGAAGAATGCGAGCGGAGTCAATGCCCCAACCGTTCCTCCCGAAGCGCACGACGAGCACAAATAGGGAAGTGACGCTCTCCCCGGCATTCGCTGGGAGTCGATTTCGGCAGCCGCTCCCCAAGGCGACTACGGCAATCGTAGGTCGAGACTGTAGATTTCCTGTGTGCTGCGGTCGCGCATCAGCAGGATCGACCCGTCAGGTGTGAGCCCCACCCAAAAATCCCAGGGATCGAAGCCCCGCGCAATTTCCTTCAAGCTGAACATCCGTTCGAGTTTGCCGTCGGGCACATGCACACGGACGATGTCGTCGATCGTATCCGGATAATCCTCCGCATACAGGTAGTGACCGTCGCGCGACCAGTTCTCGTATCCGAACCTCGAGGTGGCAAGCGTCGACCAGGTCTTCTGGGCCAAATCGTAAAGCAGCAGCGTGCTCGAGTCTAACGAGAGCGCCGCGATGTAGCGCCCGTCGGGGGAACACCTGGGGCTGAATAAGCTTTCCGAGCCGGGAACTGCGCTGACTTCTCCGGTTCGCAAATTAAGGACGTGAATGTTCGGTCCGGAGGCTACGGCATAATCGAACCAAGGCATTCCGGCAAACACAATCGAGCTCCCGTCCACCGTCCAGGTGGGATCCCCCTGATTGTGGTCGTCAGCTTTCAGTTCGCGGGGGGTGCCCCCGCTACCCGCCAGCAGGTATAGATTCCACGGTCGACCGGGCAGAGACGCCATGAACACAATCTGCTGGCCATCCGGCGACCAGCGCGGCATGTGGACCTGCATGGGCGCAAAGGTAAGCTGGGTTCGCGCACTGCCGTCGATCTTGCTGCGCCACAACACCCCTTCGGGATGGGTCACGTACACCATGCTTTGCCCATCGGCAGCGATGTCTGCTTCTCCGGCCGAGACTCCCGGAATGTAAATCGAGGGTTGTCCAGATTGCTTCTCCAGGCGAATCAGGTCGAAGCGGCGGCGCTGGCCAATGACAAACAGCTTCGTGCCATCGGTACTGGGAGTGGGATTGGTGAACAGCAACGGTCCCACGGTCAGCTGCGTGGGGCGACGCCCGTCCCTTTGAAACAGCGACGTCCCCTCGCGCAAAGCCCAGATGTCTTGTGCACTGTTGCTTGCCGATTCGAACAGGAAATAACTGCCATCCGAGGTCCAGTTGCCACCCGCCTCCTGAGGTGGCCTTTTCCAGTCCGGCAACACCGGGTGCAGGTCCTGTCCCGACGCCATGACCTCCCAAAGGGCAGCGCTGCGCTGGCTCATATCACGCACCGAGAAGCGCACACGCTTGCCATCCGGGGCGAATCGCAGATCGAACGGAATGCCCTTCGTTTGGGCAAAGTCGTGCGACTCGGTGCCGTCGGCATTGCATAGATAAAGGTGGCTTCCATTGGCATACAGAATGTGCTGCCCGTCGGGCGTCCAAGCGGCGGCGTGGGCAACAATTTCACCGACACGGCGGGGAGATCCTGCCGGCACGGGCACAGCCCAGATCGGAGACTCGGTTACGGAACCTTCGGCCGAACCTCGCACCAGCAACTGCGAGTTGCGGGGGGAAAAGTCATAAATATCGGCGGCGGCCAGTGGGCTCGGAACGGGAGCGGCATCTCCCCCGACGCTTGAAACCTGCATCAACACCGAATGGCCGGCGGCAACTTCGGAAAAATAGAGGCGCGACCCGTCGGTGGCCAGAGAACGCTTCGCCAAGCCATCGTTGGTGATTTGCACCGAGCCCACCACCGCTGGCGGAGTCGGAGAAAAAAGAAGGAAATACCAGGCGAGCACCAAAACCAGAGCAGCGAGAGCCCCGATGGCCATCGAACGCCGGGTGCGCATCCAGGGCGGCAAAGCCCCCACGGTCTTGCCCGCCCCGTTCGTGCTCGCTGGAAGCACTCCCCCGGATCGGTCGGAGAAAGCCGACGAAGAGGACACCGGCTTCTCGGTGCCAGGGGCCGTCTCCGCCGTTCGCTTCAGATCCTGCAAGTCGGCACACATCTGCCGGGCTGTCTGGTACCTCCGCTCCGGATCCTTTTCGAGCGCCTTTTGAACCACGCCCTCCAACCTGGCGGCAGGGCCGGAGGTGAGCGGCAAAGGCCACTTCGGATTGCCGTGCAAAAGAGCATCCGAGGCAGCCGCCGACGTCTGTCCGCGGAACGGCAGTTGCCCGGTTGCCATCTCGTAGAGCACGATGCCAAACGAGAATAAATCGCTGCGCTGGTCGAGCCCCTTGCCCAACGCCTGTTCCGGCGACATATAGGCCATCGTTCCGAACGACGATCCCGGACTGGTCAGATGTTCCTCGGCCTGGGTTGCCAGATCCTGAGCCGAGTCCGGCGACTCCGGTTCCGCGGCCGCAGTCAACTTGGCCAGGCCGAAATCGAGAACCTTGGCATGGCCACGTTTGGTGATGAAAAGATTGGCCGGCTTGATGTCGCGATGCACAATGCCATCACTGTGCGCGGCCTCCAGGGCGTCGGCAACTTCAATCGCGAAGTCCAACAGCGTCTCGAGTGGCAAAGGACCCTGGGCGATGCGATCCTTCAGGGTAACCCCGTCCAGATACTCCATGGCTATAAAGCGGCGCCCTTGCGCCTCCGCAATTTCGTAAATTGTGCAGATATTAGGGTGGTTCAGGGCCGAAGCTGCGCGGGCCTCCCGGCGGAAGCGTTCGAGAACCGCCGGATTTCGAGCCACCAGGTCGGGAAGAAATTTGAGAGCCACAAAGCGTCCGAGCTCCGTGTCTTCCGCCTTGTACACGATGCCCATGCCCCCGCTGCCGATCTTTTCGAGAATCCGGTAGTGCGAGATCGAGGAACCTATCATGAGCTGTGACCAGATGGTGGTGCTGATGTTAGGCGGCGAGCCAGGGCAAGTCAATGCGCGAGAACGGAGGGAAAAGGAGGGACATCACGGGCCCATGACGGTCCAATCGAAACTAGCCGGTCGGGGCGCTGAAATTCACCGTGATCGTGGTTTCGGTAGCCGCCGGGTGGCCGCCGAGGGTATAAGGTTGGAACCGCCATTGTTTGACGGCGGCGATCGCCGCACGGCCCAGGATGAAATACCCGCGAACAATTTTAAGGTCCTCGACAGTGCCGTCGCGCCCGATTACCGCCTGCAACACCACCGCTCCATGAAGTTTCTGCCCCATGCCTTCCGCTGGGTACACCGGCTCCACGCTATGCACCAGCAGCGCGCGTGCCGCATCCTCGCTCAAGGCCACCGGTTCGCTGATGGGCTGAGGTATGGGCTGAGCGACCGGCGCGGAAACGGCCATCATTTGTGCCGGATTCACCGCCACAACCACCGGGGGCGCGATGGGCGGCGAGTTTCTCATGCTTTCCGGAATCGCCGCCCGTTCGACGTGCACCGGCGGTACCTCCTGATGCACCAGCACCGCCTCGGGCAGCGGCAAATCGGCCGCCTTCGGCAACGAGACGCGGGTTTCCGCCGTCGATTCCGTTGCTACGACTCCGATCGGCGTCGCCGATGCCTCTGGCGGCGTGGGCTTTCGACTGAAATAGGCGTCCTGCTGCACGTCGGTTCCGGCCGAGCTGACGGGCAACGCTCCCGTCTGGTTCATATAAAAGAGCGCCGCCGCCGAATCGCGCAAGACCCGGAATCCACCCTCCGGGGTCCGCGACAGGTACACCAGGGCTTCGCGCGACTTCCACATAAAGAACATGGCCGTCAGCACCAGTACGGCAGCGCACGCTTGGCGCAAGCTCACCCGGGGAGGGCGAAGGCCGCGCGGGTCTTGCTCCACCGCATTTTCCTCGTTGCCGTCGACCTCATCCGCTTCGCGACCCATGGGCGGGCCAGGCCGATTTTGCTCCGATACCTCCCCACCGAGGGCGGGGCCTGCATCACCGGTGACGCTTGCTTGCCGGGGCAACTCGGCAAGGTCCGCGACGCTAGCCGGCTGCATACGCTCGCAGGCTTTTAGCAGCACATCGTTGGCTTCCCCTTCAGAGATCGGACGATAGATGAGAAAATCCAGTTGGTTGTCCCGCATCTCCGCCGCCGTAGGTTCGTGATCGACGACCGCGAGGGCAATCGTAGTTCGGTTGGATGTGGATTCACGCGCCCGTTTCAACAGGAAGCTCGCTTCCGGCTGGTCCGCCCAGTCGGCAACCACGCAGCTAAACGCTTTCGTCTTCGCTTTTTCGATGGCGGTAAAAATGTCGGAACACACGTCAGCCCGGATCCCGGTTCCTTCGCAGGCCGCCGTCATGACAGCATTAGTCTCGGGACTCTTAGAGAACAGCAAGGCGCGGAAAGCCATCGCGGCAACAGCTTATCGGCATTTCGGCCCCGGCAACAGGTTACCGGTGGGCAGTTCGGGGCTGGAATTTGGCCATCCCGCGGCAAACATTTACAGATCCGGTTTGCCCGGCCCCCGTGACCTAAGTAACCGCCGGGAAAGCTAAGGAAGATGCGCCTCGAGCGGTCCAGAGGACTTCACGTCCTGGCGGATCGCTTTACCCGTAGAGCGAGCGCCCACATTTCGAGAATCAGATCTCGGCCGGCTGTCCCAGCGCCCCGCGGCGCCATTTCCGTTGCCGTTGCTGCATCTGCTTTTGTTCTTCCTCTAGCTTTTGCTGGGAATCGTGCAGGCTCTTTTCCAGATCTTTCCACCACGGCGTCTGCAGCACCTTCTCCGCGATGGCCGGGGCCAGACCGGCCATCTCATCTCCCGCGCGCCGGATTGCCTGCTCGGTCTCCGCCGTGAAGTTGCGCATCTCGAAGCTGTCCTCGAGCAGGCTGCCAGAATCCTTTTTCTCGGGCAGAGTGAGGGTCAGGTTCTGTTCTTTCTTGTCGCGGATGACCGTGACCGACGCGGTCGTGCCTGACGACGATCGCAGAGCATGGGTGAAGTCGGAGGTGTCGTGTACTGGCTGGTTATTTACCCGGATGACAACATCCCCCGCCCGGAATCCGGCTTTTTCCCCATGGCTGCCTTTTTCCACCGATCGCACCATCACCCCGAGGCCATCTCTAACGCCAAAAAACTCGCCCAGTTGCGCCGTAATATTTTCCACCATCAGCCCGCTGCGCAATCCGGAATGGACGACGACCACCGAGATGGGCAAATCGAAGTCCGGCATCGAGGGTATCGCCGGGATGGCAGGGATGTGGGGCAGTTCCGGCTGCCAGGCCATCGTTTTATGCCGGTCGGCAAGCTGCACCTTGATGGTCACCGGTTGACCGTCGCGGCTGACGCCCAGCGTCACGACGCGGCCCGACGGAGTCTCCTTGATCATGCGTCGTAATTGGGCGGCGCTCTCAATCGCCGTGCCGTTCAAGGTGAGGATGACATCATGCTCCTGCAGGCCAGCCTTTCCGGCGGGGGCATCCCGGTCCACCATAGTCACCTCCGCCCCATGTTCTTCCTTAAGCTTCAGATCTCCCAGACGTTCCGCGGAAACGTCAGCGATATCCACGCCCAGGTACGCCGATCCGCCGCCGCCCTCCTCTGAGCCGTAGCCCCAACTCCAGCTATCATCGGCGCGATCATAGTCCAAAACCGCATTGGAGTCGGCGGGTTGCGCCCCGGCGACCAGGGTAAAAACAAAGAAGCAAAGCAGAAAGCGATGGGTCATAACCCCTCCGAATCGACGCAACCGGCGTCTGGTCGTTGGCCGCCAGCTGCCGGCAAACGCCTGTCATCCGCCTCGAATCCCGTAACAGCAAAATCACGCTCGACGGTCGCGATTCTCGCCGCCGCTAGTGGCTGACACGCTTGAAACTGACATTGCCGGAATTGGTTCTCACCTTGAGCACCGGTCCGCCTCCGTTCAGCTGCCCCTCGGCGGTCACCGTTCTCGGCCCATACTCTCCACCTTCGGTCGACACGCGAATATCCGAAAATTCGCTGTGGATCGTGTGGCCGTTCGCCACTTCGATTTCCGCCCGTACCGACATCGCGAGATCATTCGCGAGGTAGACGGTGATGTCGCCAGCCGAGGTTTCAAGCGTCGAGTTGGTGCGAGCGCCCGCGGCGCCGGCGCCATTCGCCGACAGCAGTTTCACCACAATGCCGCCGGCGGAGGTTTCCGCCTGCACCGAAGTTGCCCCGTCCAACTGAATGCTGCCCCCGCCGGTTTGCGCCTGCACCCGCCCTTTGGCGGACGCCAGCCGAATGCTGCCCGCTCCCGTTTCGATTTCCGCCGGCCCCCCGATGTCGCCCAGATCCACGCTGCCGCCGCCGGTCGTGGCCTTCACGTGCCCGGTGCATTTGTCCACCCGAATACTACCTCCGCCGGTCTCGAGCACCGCGCCCTGCAGCCCGGAAAGGACGACCACGCTTCCCCCCCCGCTTTCCGCCCTGATCTCGCCTTTGGCCGATGCAATCTTGATATTTCCTCCCCCGGTCTGCAGACGCACGCCGCTTTCAACCTTGCCCACCTCGATCGTGCCGCCGCCGGTTTCCCCATTCACTTCGCCACCAATATCATCCAGGCGAAGATTGCCTCCACCGCTGTTGATTTCGACCCGTCCGGCAATCGCCGCGACATTCACGTTGCCGCCACCGGTTTCTATTTTGGCGAAATCCAGGTTCCGAGGCACATTGATCACAAAATCGTCGGAACATTTACGGTCCCGGCCGCCCGACTCGGCCACCAGCCATGCCGTATCAGCCTTCACCGAAGCACTCACCCTGTACGACTCAAATTCCCGCCGCGCCTGCTCTTCTGACGATGTATAGGTTTTGCGATGAATGACGTATGTAATGCCGCCCTGCGCTCCACCCTGGACATGCACCGAACCTGCGGCCAGCTTCACGCGCAGATTTTTCGCCGCACCCAGATCCCCGGTCATCTCCTGAACCCAGCTGCTGCCTTCGCGGTACACCCGAGTTTGCTCGGCAAGAGCCAGCGAAGACAGCATGACCGCGAATGCGGCAACACTGACGAGTTTCATAACGTGTTTCAATCCATGTCCTCCTCGAACCCATTCCCCGACGCCTTCGCAGGTCGTCGATGCAGGGTCGCCTGCCCTCGCCAACCGCTTGCGACCGAGGGTTTTTCCTAATCCATTTCCGGCATTTGTGCCAGCATGGCGCGCGCCTGCGAACGAATTGAATCGTTCTCGTCGCTCTGCGCCAACCGGGTCAGCACCGAGCGCACATTGCTGTCGGCCTTCATCGGCTCTACCAGCCGCAAAGCCTGCATCCGGACACCGGCGTTGGCATCGCCGATCAGCGCCCGCAACACTTCATCCTTAACCCGGCTATCCTGGCGCACAAAGCCGCTCAGCCCATCCAGGGCCTTCAAACGCACGCCCGCGTTGGTATCGTTTTGCAGGGCATACATCAGCGCTTCCCGCACGCGCGAATCATCCGGCGCCTGGGTCAGCAGATCCACCGAATCCATGCGCACGCCCGAGTTGTAATTGTTGTGGGCGGCAAACAGCAGCAATTGCTGGATGCGCCGGTCGTTGAGCGAGCCCTGCGCTTCCTGCGTCGAAACCGTGTCGTACTTGATATTCACCTGATTGGATCCCGGATCCTGGGTAACCGAGCGGATGCCGGTAATGGCAGAACTTTCGACCGGACGTGACGGATCGGAGTGTTCCTCGCTGCTCACCGCCACGGGACGATTGGCCAGGAAGTTGTACGTCGCTCCAATGCCACCGCCAAATCCCACGATGAAAATGGCCGCCGCCAGTGCTGGCGCCATGCGAATCTGTCGCAGCCAAACGCCCGGCTCAACGATCAGCCGCTGCCAAAACCCGCCCGGTCGCGCCGTTTCAAGCGCCTCCTGCAACCGCATCCGCGAGGCCGCCAGCAGGTTCGGAGTCGGCTCCGCCACCGGCATCTCCGCCAGCGTCGCCTGGAACTTCCGCGTGGCCTTCAACTCCAGAGCGCATTCCGGACACCGCGCCAAGTGCTGCTCCACCTCGTAGCGAGCATCATCCTCGAGCTCGCCATAAACGTAGAACAAAATGTTCTGCCGCACCCAATCACATCTCATCGTCGTATCCCTTCGCGGGAAGCAATTTCACCCTCATCGCATCTCTGCCAGCGCCGCCCGCAATTTCTGCGTGGCGCGAAACAACGTATTCTTCGCCGTCTCTTCGGTCGTATGCAGCATTTCGCCCACGGTGCGTAACTTCAGCCCATGATAATGCTTCAACTCAAACACCATGCGCTCGCGCGGAGTGAGCGCCGACAATGCCGTCCCAATTTTCCGTCCCAGCTCCCGCCGCATCAAATCGCGTTCCGGATTCGCTCCCGAGCGCGCATCAGCAAACTGCTCCAACCGGCTGTACTCCTCGCCCGAGGCATCCACCGCGACCGGAGCGTCTTCCTTGCGAACATTCCGCTTCCGCAGATGATCGAGGCAGAGATTGGTAACGATGCGGTAGATCCAGGTGTAGAAGGAACACTCAAACCGGAAGCTGCCGAGATTCTTGTACGCCTTGAGAAAGGCTTCCTGATAGACGTCTTGGGCGTCGGACTCGGAACCGGTCAGGTGCAACGCGAGCCGCAGAACCGACTGATCGTAGTGACGCACCAGGACCTCGAAGGCCGAGCGGTTTCCCTGCTGCGCCTCCCGAATCAGGCTTGTGTCGTCGATACGGTTACTCTGCGCTGCCAAAGAGCCCCTCACGCTGGGGTTCCGGTTGCCTTTTTCCTGTTCCGCCCTTCTCGGGCGGTACATCTCGCCAACCGGGATTGCTATTCCATAAGAATCGGCCGGCATGGTCGGTCTCTATCCTCTACAAAGTCGTCAATCCTTGCCTTGCACGGAAATAGACGAGCCAGCTACCCGAACGTTAGCAAATTATAAGGAGTTGGCCCTTGGTTTGCTCAACAGCGGGAAACACATCCTGCCGGACAGGTCCAGTGAGCCGAGCGCGGCCACTTGCCGGCGGCCCTAACGATTCCAGGACCTCGCAGGCTAAAACCGCAGCCGCATTTCGTTTGTGCCCTCGAACCCAAGCTTTTCATACATGCCCCGCCCTTGCGCGCTGGCGTGCAAATTGACGCCTCTGAAGCCCTGCCGCTCGAGCCAACGCAAGATCGTAGCCATGACTTGCCGGGCAACTCCGCGCTTCCGGAACTCCGGCTCGGTATACACATTAAGGATCACTGCCCGCTCGCTGCGTGGGTCTTTGGGACTCGCCGGCCAGGCGCAGACGAGCACACCGCCTCCGCCAGCGACCGCACCCGAGGCATCGAGCACCAGCCAATGGCGATAGGAGCCATCCGCCAAAGCCCGCGCCAGCCAAGGACGCGCAACTTCAACCATGCGATCCAGTTCCTCGACCGTGCCTTCCCCCATATCGCGGAACATCGACCGCCGGTGATGAAGGATCACTACTGATTCGGCCGGCGTGGCTTCACGAATCGTAAAATCAGTTGAGCTCATACTCGCCTGTGCAATCTCCTGGCGGCAATTGTCGCTCCGATTCAAGGGCATCATCCCGAGCTAAACGAAGCGGGAAGCGACCTTCGGTTGCCCGAAGTCTATGCCGGGGTGTCTCCGCCGCCCTCAAAAGGTACAATAAAACTCAGCCGAGGCTAGCTGGATTTTCATGTACGAAGTCACCGTCGAAGACACATTCGCGGCAGGGCACTACCTGCGCAACTACAAAGGCAAGTGCGAAAACCCGCACGGCCACAACTACAAGGTCCGTGTGACCCTGGCCGGTGCCGAGCTCGACAAGGCCGGGCTGCTGCTCGATTTCAAAGATCTGAAGGAAGTGATGAAGCACGCCATCGACCGTCTCGATCACCAGATGATCAACGACATCGAACCCTTCACGGTCCTCAACCCCTCCGCTGAAAATCTAGCAAAATATTTCTACGGCGAGACCAGCGTGCGATTGAAGAACATAACCCACGGCAGGGTACGGGTGAAAGACGTCACCGTTTTCGAAACCGACACAACCACGGCCAAGTACGCGGAGTAGCCGTTAGGCAATTCCCAGTTCCCGGTCACCAATTTCCGGCCAGCGGCCGGAGAAATCACGGTTCGATCGGGAAAAAGATGTCGTCGCGGAAAAGGGTGATGGATCTCGGCAGGGCGACCGATCGCTACCGAGTGGCAGCGGGCGGACAGCAGTTGGCAACTGTTTTATGCAAATTTCTGAAATCTACAAGTCCCTCCAGGGCGAATCGACGCATGCCGGGCTGCCCTGCGTCTTCGTCCGTCTCACCGCATGCAACCTGCGCTGTTCGTGGTGCGACAGTGAGTTCAGTTTCCACGGTGGGCGCAAGATGACGCTGCAGGAGGTGCTGAGCGAAGTCTCTCGCCTCAGCCTGCCGCCCGGACTGGTCGAAATCACCGGCGGTGAACCGATGTTGCAGGAGCGCGATGTCATCCCGCTCATGGAACAGCTGCTCGAGGCCGATTATCAGGTCTTGTTGGAAACCAGTGGCGAACGCGTGCTTGCGCATGTCCCGAAACCGGTGATTAAGATCGTGGATGTAAAGTGTCCTCATTCTGGCGCCGGCAACACGTTCGCCATGGAAAATCTGAAATCACTTCAGGCTCACGATGAACTGAAGTTTGTCCTGACCGACCGCACCGACTACGAATTCGCCCGCGACTTCATCCTGCACCATAACCTGGCCGAACGCGTGCGCGCCGTCCTGCTCTCGCCGGCGTTTAACAAAACCGCCTCCGCCATGCGCAGCACGTCACATTGCCTGCTCGACCCGCAAGAGCTGGCGCAATGGATCCTCGCCGACAACCTGCCAGCACGCCTCAGCCTGCAAATCCACAAACTGATCTGGGACCCCGCCGCCAAGGGCGTCTAGGGAGGCGGCTTGGTTGCTCGGGTCCTGGTCAGGGGCTCTGGCACCTGCGATGACGCCCGACTCGGCCCAACCAAGGCGAAGCCCGCTCCCCTGGCTATGCCGTGCTCGCCGTCACCCGGTTTTCCGCCCGCAGATGTGCCACCACCAGCCGAATGTCGTCGAAGCTGACATGCGGGGGCAACGCGTCTTTGATCTCGCGCAGGCGTTCGATGCCGTGGTTTCTGCAGGCCGCCTCAATCAAGGGCTGCGCCCCGGGGGAAATCCACTGCAGATCCAATTTCACCTGCCCGGTTTCAATCAGGCTCGCCACCACGCCCACCACCGTCGAAACCTGCCGTGCCCGAATACGCGCAATTTGCTCGAAGCTGTGCCCTTCTTGCAACAGCCGCAAGGTTTGTTCCGGGGCCGGCTCCTTCGCCGCTTTGGGCCCGGCCCGTGCCCCGTCAGCAAAATTTCGCAATGCCTGCAGCAGCTCGACGCCGTACACCTCGGCCTTTCTTTCGCCAATCCCCGGCACCTGCCTGAGAGCCGCAAGCGTCGTCGGACGCCGCCGGCACAACTCCTCGAGCGTGCTGTCGTGCAGAATAATGTACGCGGGTACTTTATTTTCCCGTGCCATACTTCGCCGCCACTCGCGCAAGTATTCGTCCAATGCCAAATCGGCTTCGGGCAACAGCGCTGCCCGCGCTCGTCCCTTATCCGATTTCGGCAACGAGCGGTACCGGGATGGAAACGACGTCGCGCGGGCCTGGACTCCCGCCAACTCGGCGGGCAGTGTCTTACGCAACCACTCCGGCTTGGCCCCACAGTTATCACAGCCGCCGCAGTTCTCCCACTTCGGACTTTCTCCGAAATGCTCACAGATCGCCCGCTGCCGGCAACCGAGAGAATCCGCAAACCGACCGATCACGCGTTTGCGCTCCGTGGACCGCGCACGCTCGGCGTCATCGGAAATCTGCCCAATGAAATAATCGAGCAGCACATGATCGCGCTTCTGCCACAGCAAAACACAATCCGCGGGACGCCCGTCCCGTCCCGCGCGCCCGGCCTCCTGGTAGTACTGCTCAATCGACTTCGGCAGCGACAGATGGATCACCGCTCGCACCGCGGGCTTATTGATGCCAAGTCCAAACGCGATTGTCCCCACCAGCACCCGGACGTCATCTGACATCCATCGTTCCTGATTCTGGCGCCGCATCGCCGATTCCATTTTGGCGTGATAGGGAATCGCCGCAACCCCGATCTCCTCCAGGTACTCGACGGTCTGTTCCACGCGCCGAATCGTGGGCGAATAGACAATCACACTTTCTCCCGCATAGTGCCGCAAAGCGCGGGCAAGCAACTCCATTTGGGCTCGCGCCTCACATTCGTGCACCACGTAGCGCAGGTTCTCGCGATGGAAGCTGGCAATGTAAAGATCCGGATTGCGCATCTGCAGCTGTTTCAGAATGTCGTGCCGTACCTGCCGCGTGGCGCTAGCCGTAAAGGCGGCAATCGGAAGGGCCGGAAAACTCGTGCGCAGACGGCTCAGCTGCCGGTACTCCGGACGAAACTCATGCCCCCACTCGGAAATGCAGTGGGCTTCATCGACCGCAAAAAAGCCCACCGGCACGCGACTCAACCAATCGAAGGCAGTTTCCAGAGCCAGCCGTTCCGGAGAAAGATAAAGCAGCCGATACTGCCCGCGCTGGGCTTTCTCCATCACGGTTCGCCGCTCCGCCGGGCTCTGCGAACTGTTGATCGCCGCCGCCGGAATCCCCATTTGCGCCAGTTGCACGGCCTGGTCCTGCATCAAGGCGATCAGGGGAGAGACGACCACCGCCGTTTTCCCGGAAATCACCGCCGGAAGCTGGTAACAAAGCGACTTGCCGCCGCCGGTCGGCATCACCACGCAGGCATCGTGCGCGGCCAGCAGACTCCGCACCACATTTTCCTGCTTCGGGCGAAACTGGTGATATCCCCAATAGCGCCGCAGCACATCCGCCAGGCTTGGACCAGCCTCCAGGATTTTTTCTGCGGGCATGGTTCGCAGTATAGCCTTAGATATGTTGGCGATGTCGATGAGCGCACAATCTGCAATTGGGCATGAATCACCAGGAAACGATTCGCGACGGTCGCCTTCGGCCGACGAGCAGCGCCAGAAAATCGTCACCCATCGCAGAGCCGATCCGTCAGTGGTCCTCGGCATCATCTCTGACACCCACGGCCTGCTCCGGCCGGAGGCAGTCGAGATGCTGACCGGATGCGACCGTATCCTCCACGCCGGCGATGTGGGAATTGCCGCCGTCCTCGAAGAGCTCCAACAAATTGCGCCGGTCACGGCGGTTCGCGGCAACGTTGACACCGCGCCCTGGGCACGCGCTCTGCCGATAGCCGATGTAGTCGAGGCCGGAGGAGTCTCCATCTACATCCTGCACGATCTTGCTCAACTCAACCTGAAGCCCGAAGCCGCCGGCTTCGGCGTGGTGATCTATGGTCACACTCATCAGCCGAAAACCGAGCAGAGAAATGGCGTTTTATATTTCAATCCCGGCAGCGCCGGCCCGCGCCGCTTTCGCTTGCCGGTAAGCGTGGGCAAGTTGACGATCGAAGCCGGACAAGTGCACGCCGAATGGGCGGAACTGAAGATCTAGTTTTCGGCCCCGCGCCTTCGCGTCCTGTTCAAAGGTCCCTCGCGCTGTCGAGGATGCAATGACTGCCGGACGGGTTGCGACCGGAGCGGCCGGCCTTTCTCCTGCTGCATCGAGAGCACCAGAAAAAACGCAGGTACGCCGGTTCACCCGCTTGACGGTCTCAGCGATGCGGCGGGGAGGTCAGCAAACTCAAATCGCCGGGCGCGACGCTCAACGGTGGCTGAATCCGCGGGAGAGCTCTCTCGCTTCGGTGGATCCTACGTCGCGCGTTCCAGGAATGGGTATAAACGACAGAAGAGGCCGACTCATGCGCCCGGCCTCTTCTGAATTTCTCACTCTTCGCGGACGCAGGCATCCGCGCCAACTTTACTTTTTCGGCGCTATCGCGTCCTTGGCGGCCTTCGCCACGCGGAACTTCACAACCGTTTTCGCCTTGATCTGAATCGGTTCGCCGGTCTGCGGATTGCGTCCCATGCGCGCCTTGCGATGCGCTTTCACCAAGCGGCCAAGCCCGGGAACAACGAACACACCGTTCTTCTTCGTCTCTTTAATCGCCGTGTCTGCGAGGTGCTCCAGGAACGTGGCGGCGGTCTTGTTGTTGGTGCCGAGTTTTTCGGCAAGGTGTCGGGTGAGCTGAGTTTTGGTCATACCAGAAGCCATGAATTCCTCCTTCAGGAACTTACAAATTTGCCTGTATCGAGCGAATACTAACGCACTCCGCTGTGGAAAAGTAGCATTATATGCAGATTTTATGCGGTTCCCAGTAAGGTACCCCCGCGAAAAGCGGCGAGAAATCGAGGTCCAAACGCTGCCCCGCGCCACAAGCGCCCATTTCCAAGCGAAAGCGCAGCCCGCACGCCGCTCGCCGGAGCGCCCGAGACCATCGCCGCCGCACCATGCTCACCCTGCCCTGCGGTCAGGTGAGTGGCACCGCAGCGCGCCCCCAGGCGTTCCTGCGGCCTCTGCCGTGCTTGGTTGGTAACACTAAACCTCATTTTCAAGGAGGATTCATCCATGGCAGAAGCCGCTCTCACCGGTGCCGAGTTTAAACAGCAATTGCGCGCGGGAAACCCGAAAATGGGACTGTTCCTCAATGCGCACAGCCCGACGGTCGCCGAACAACTCGCACACAGCGGCTACGACTGACTGCTCGTTGACACTCAACACGGCCGCATGAATCACGAAAAGCTTTCCGCCATGCTCAGCGGCATTGCCAGTGGCGGCGCAAAATCTCTGGTCCGCGTTGGCGGATACGACGACCGCCCGGGCATCCAGCAAGCCCTCGATCTTGGCGCCGATGGTGTACTCATCCCGTACATCAATACCGCCAGCGAAGCCCGTCAAGCCATGAGCTGTGCGAAGTACCCCACCGTAGGCACGCGCTCGATTTACTTTCCGCAGCGCAGCATGAACAAAGCGGGCCTGCTAGGCTATGCCGGCAACTGGAACAACGAAGGCATCGTCGCCCTGCAAGTCGAGACGGCGTCGTGCATCGAAAACATGTTCGAGATCGCGGCCGTCCCCGGCGTCGACATCCTTATTCCTCGGACAAAACGACCTCTGCATGTCGATGGGTCTGTACGACAAATACGAATTCCCGCATATGTACACCTCGCCCGAACTGAATGCCGCCACCCAAAAACTGATCGAGCAGGCGCACAAAAACCATGTCATTCTCGGCATCTTCCTGTTTGGCACAGCCCGGGTCGGCGAGTTCCTCGAGACAAGGTTTTCGCTTCTTCAGCCTGGGCAACGATTTGCACCATCTTCTGACGCAAACCGGCGCCTACGTCAACGACGTCGAAAAAGTTTCGACCGAAAAAGGCAAATCCTGGAAGCGGAGAGCAACCGCGTTGTTCTAGACCAGGGATCGGCCAGGGGGAGATGGTTTGCCTGTGACGGGGCCCTGGCTCGTCCAATCCTGCGGCTGGCCTGGCCGCTGCCAGCCGGGGCGGCATCTGCGACCGCCGTTCGGTCAAATACCGATCCCACGCCCGACAATTGTGGATCACTCGGCCGGGGGCGTGGCCAATCCGCGATGGCAAAACGCCGTCGGCGCTCGACTGTCGACGAGGTCGGTCGAGGAAGTCTGATTCATTGCTTCAAAGCGCACGAGGGGGTCGTTCTGAAATGAGAACTTCTAGGGATCATAGACCGCGCTGTGCATGCCGGCGCGGCGCGCGGCTTCCTGCATCCGATCCAGTTTCCGCTTCTGCTGATCGAGTTGCTGCTGGATCTCGGCCACCTGCTGGAGTTGTCGCGCCTGGGAGCGGCCCGAAGGCCCTTCGTACTGCACCGTCCCGTAGGTAGCGCGCATGAGGGCATTGCACTGGTCGATCCGCGCCTGGAGAGTCGCGACCCTGTTTTTTTGCGACAGAATCTGCCGCTTCCATTGCGCCGCCGCTACGGTTTCCGCCAGGCGCTGCTCGGCGGCAAGTTGCGTCGCGCCGGGGTCTGCGGCCTGCATATTCAGGGTGGGGTTCGCTGCCGTCTGGGTCGAGGCCGGCTGCGAGCCGGCATCCGCATCCTTCGGAAGGTCCTTGTTCGTGATCACCTTCGCCGGTACCGCGGAGCCATCCTCGGCCTTTTTCTCCCGGTTTTCGCGGGCAACGTCGCCGAGCGACTGGGCGCAGGCCGCAGAGGTCATGCCTACCCATAGTCCGATTGCCAACATCCCGAATAACGTCCGCTCAAGGACCCTGCGCCGCATAACCTTCTCCCGCTGGCCGCCTGGACTGCTTTCTCCATGGTAGCTCGGTTCGAGGCGGTTTCCAGCCCCCTGAAGGGAACCCGAAGGTATCACTCCGTCATGGCCATCCGGCCATTTCCAGCACCTGCCCGGGTGTCACTCCACGCTCCCGCAAGCGCCGGATGCTGAGCGCATCATGCCGTTTCGCCAGCCGCATCCCAGCCGAGTCGCGCACCAGTTCGCAATGAAAATATTGCGGCGGGGTGTATTCCAGGGCACGCATCAGAAGCAGTTGGCGCGCGGTGGACTTCAGCAAATCTGCGCCCCGCACCACTTCCGTGATCCGCATGGCAGCATCGTCGACCACGACGGCAAGTTGGTAGGCAGCAATATCGTCCCGCCGCCACACCAGAAAATCGCCGAACTCTCGGCCTGCAACATAACGCTGAAGACCCAAATTCAAGTCTACGAACTCGATCGCTTCACCATGGGGAACGCGAAAGCGCCAGTTTACTCCGGCAGGCTCCGCGTACTCGTGCCCCGGCAGACGTTGGCGACAAGTCCCGGGATACAAGGGTTCATCGTCGGTGTCGTTAGGGGCGCTCGTGGCTTGCGCCAGATCCTTTCGCGAGCAAACGCAGGGGTAGAGAAACCCGCCCTCCCGCAGGCGCCGCCAAGCCTCCAAGTAGTGCGTCCGCCGCTCGCTCTGGACGTAGGGGCCATAGGCCCCGCCACAATCCGGACCTTCACTCCAGACAATTCGCAGCCAACGCAGATCGTCGATCATGGCGCGGGCAAATTCCGCCCGCGAGCGCTGCGGATCGAGATCCTCGTTGCGCAGAATCAAGGTCCCCTGATGCCGGATCGACCGTTGCGCCGCCATCCAGAAAGTCCGCGCATGCCCCACATGCAACAGCCCCGTCGGCGATGGTGCCAGACGTCCGCGATAACCAGAGGGAACAATCGGTGAGGCTGGTCTCACAAAATCATTCTAGCGACTGGGGCCACCGTGTTGGCAGTCACACACCGTGTATGGCAAAGCACATTGGCGGGCTCGAGCTGGGCCGTAAGTCGCGTTCTATCATAGGGCGCCCACTTGGCCGCTCCCTTGCCCTAACCCTTCTGACTGCGCCAGCCGCAGAGGAGGTGACAAGATGACCACCCTATCGAAACCCGGCAACCAACCATCCACCAATCACAAATCCGTGAACCCGCCCGCCAACAACACAGTGTCCGCGACCCCACGGTCGTCCTGGTCGCGTCAGCGAAACCCCGTTATGATCGCGAGCTTTGCGATGCTGGGGATGCTGCTGGCGGCGAGCGCCTGCTCGAAACAATCGGCAAAGCCCGCGCTGGTCGGCGTCTCGCTCCCGGTTTCAACTCCGGCAGCGCCAGCCACCTTGTCGCCGGCGGTAACGCCCGCGACAGGGCCAGCAACTCCAGTCGCGAAGACAAGAAAAAAGCGTCCCTCCAGCGTGACCTACAGCGACGCGATCTCGGGCGTTTCCTTCCTCTATCCCCGAAAAGCGAAGCTGATCTCGGGCGACAAGGCGCTTCCTGAACTTGCGGGCGCGGAGGATATCTCGATGAATTTCTCTCAGCCCGGCGGAGTCGCCATCGCGACCGTCGCGCTGCCTGGCGATTCGTATCCCGGCACCGACTTCGCCTCCGCCTTCTTTCGCGTCAACCGGAATCGCATGGTGTCGGAACAGGAGTGCTCGCACTTTGCCTTTGTCGACACGCGCAACGCGGACGGCGAACCGATCGATGCCGAGAAAATCAAGATTGGCATGACCGACATGGAAACGACGTCGAGCTTCTCCGTCACCGCCACCCGGCAGACTGAAGCGCAGTACTACCACAGCTACGCCAACGGGGCCTGCTACGAATATGTATTGGGTCTGGGCACGCAGGGATTTGCCACCGACGGCGACATTAAGCCCGTGCAACGCGACGAAGTCTTCGCCAAGCTTGAGACGATCCTGGCCTCGGTAAAGATCAATGCCGTCGAGCAGCAACCGGTCGCGGAATCGGTTGCCGGTGGCAGTATTGCCGGCGGCAAGGAATGAATTTCGAGGTGGGCAAGCAGCAGAAGGCCACGCAGAACCCTTGCGTGGCCTTCTGGCTTGCGCAGGGCTGGCAGGATCTCCCAGGGGCGGGGGAACGTAGGTCGCACGAATCGCGTACAATTCTGACGAAAGGAGAGTGGAATGACCCAGAAAATCATCGAGGTAGTCGGGACTTCAAAGGAAAGTTTTGCGAAAGCGGCGGAGGGCGCCGTGAAAGAAGCCGCGAAAACCGTACGCGGCATCAAGTGGGCGCACATCGATTCGCTCGACCTGCTGTTGGACGGCGCCAAGGTTGTTCAATACCGCGCCACCACTAAGATTTATTTCGATGTCGAACACTAGACGGGGATTTCCACCGGGTTCGCGGAAGTCTGCTGGCCGGTATCGCTTGCGGACCGGCAGGGAGCTTCCGCTCGCCTCGGCTGAGGCTTGTTTTTATTGCATCCGGGGTGAAATCGGCTACATCTGAACGTTATCCTGCTGCTTGCCGGAAAAGGCTTCGCATCCGGGCAGGGACTGTTCGTTTCATCCACAAAACCGAAAACTCACACGAAGGATATGGAATTGTCATGCTGAAAACAGCTCAACGGATTGGTGCCGTCTCCGCAATCGCGCTCTTGGCGAGTTTTTCCGCGCTCGCTCAGACATCAGACTGGAACATCGACCCTGCCCACTCGACCGCTCAGTTTACCGTGCGCCATTTGGGGATCTCGAACGTCACCGGGAGTTTCACCAAGGTAAGCGGCACGGTCTCGGTCAACGACAAGGACATTACGCAGTCGCAGGTATCGGCCTCGATTGACGTCAACTCGATCGATACGCGCGTCGACATGCGCGACAAGGACCTGAAGAGCCCGCATTTCTTCGATGTCGAAAAATACCCGACCATCGAATTCCATTCCAAACGGATTACCAACAATGGCGGCAAGCTGCAGTTGATTGGCGACTTGACGATGCACGGAACCACGCACGAAGTCACGCTCGACCTCGAGGGACCGACCCCGGAGATCGACGATCCGTGGGGCAATTCGCGGCGCGGAATCTCTGCGACGACGACCATCAACCGCAAGGATTTTGGCCTTCTCTATAACAACCTGCTGAAGTCGGGCGAGGCGGCGGTGGGAGATACGGTCAAGATCCAGATTGACGCGGAAATGGTGAAAAAGAAGTAAGCTCATCGAATCGGGGATCGGTCCGGGCAACCCGCGCCAGTCCCTGATGGCCACCGGGAACCGGTCGACAGCTCCGCTTCCGGTATCCCCGCTTCCGGTATCATCGAGGTGTAGTGACAATTCGTGTTGCCAACAACAAATTACAACTCTTGCATTCCGAAAAGATGGGTAGGCAGCCCTGGCTGATCCAGGCTTTCTCGACTCGGCCGGGCGGGGTGTCGCGTGCCTATGGCGGAAATACTCTGAATCTCGGATTCACGCCGCAGGACTCACGCCAGGCCGTCGAGCGCAACCGCCAGCTTTTTCTGAAGCAATTGCACGCCCGCAATGGCCGCCAACTCTGGCCCCTGGTGTCGCTGCGGCAAATTCATTCCGACCTGATCCGCCGGGTTGACGGAGCGCCGGAGAATGGCGTTCGGGAAGCGCCTTGGGCGGGAGATGGATTGGTCACCGATACGCCCGGACTGGTCATCTCTGTGCAGACGGCCGATTGCCTTCCCGTCCTGCTCGCAGACCCCAGGCGACGGGCGGTGGGAGTTTTTCACGCTGGCTGGCGCGGCACGGTCCGGCGGATCGTCGAAAAAGGGGTGGGCGAGATGCGGAAAGAGTTTGGCACCGATCCGCGAAATCTGCTGGCAGCGATTGGACCGGCGATTCAGCAGTGCTGCTACGAGGTTGGCGAAGAAGTGCGCACGAAATTTGAAGCGCAGTTTGCCTACGGCGCCAGCCTGTTTCGCGAAGTGAAGGACTCGGACCCGGTGCGAGAGAAATATCCCCTGCTATTCCTCACCGCGCGAGCGCCCGGGCACAGCGAATTACCAACCAAGCTTTTTCTCGACCTGGTCGAGGCCAATCGGCGGCAACTGCTCGATGCCGGTGTAAGGGCGCGTAATATCGACGCGACGGCCCCGTGCACGGCCTGCCATCCGGACCTGCTGTTCAGCTTCCGAGCCGCGAAGGGCGTGACGGGGAGGCTGATGGCGGCGATAGGAATAAAGAAATAGCGTTCCACTCACACCATGCCTTACCAGGTAATCGCTTTTACCATGGCGCAGATTCGGCAAGGGGCGCTCGGATTCCAGCGCCAACTGAGCACCGCACTGCGCGAACAGAGCGAGATCAAAGTCTATTCCGTAAGCCCGTTCGACCTCGGGGAGCGCCGCCGGTTCAAGGATCGGTTTGGCGGAGACATCGTGTACTTCCTAAATGAGGCTGCGTGGCGAGAATGCGAGCGGCGACGGCTCAATCTGCAGTCGCAGGGAGTAATCTCCGCGGCAGAGTTACCGCCGCGGCGAACCGTGGTGGTCGGTGCTCCCGAGAGTACGGGCGGCAAGGAGTGATCGGCCCGCCGAAACCGGCATCGGTCAGTCTTTTTTGCCCTTCTTCGGTGAGGCGTCAGACTTGGGTTTTTCCTCCTTCTTGGTCTCTTTTGTGTCCTTCGATTCTTTGGACTCTTTCGCTTCCTTCTTGCCACCGTCGCTATCGGAAGAAGACGGCGATGCCGAAGCCGCGCCCTTCTTCGCGTAATCGGTCACGTACCATCCCGAACCTTTGAATTGCACGGCGGGGGCCGAAATCACCTGTTCGAGAACACCTCCGCATTCGGGGCATTTCTTTGGCTGTTTGTCGGAGAATTTGCGGATTTCCTCAAAACGGTGTCCGCAGCGCTTGCACAGGTATTCGTAGAGAGGCATGTGTGAGGTGATTCTAGAGGCGAAGTTTCATCGCCGTCAATTTCAGGGAAGCGAAGTCGGTGCCGCGCCGCGAGGTTTCCGGACCGGTTGCGCCCGCGCCCGGCTGCTCAGCGCTTCAGCAAATCCACCGGCTCGCGCACATCGTGCACCCTGAAATACTTGGCCAGCGCGGGATACTTCGCCCCCACGGCCTCGTACATGGCATAGGCGGCGTTGCGGTAGGAGGCGTGTCCGGCGGGAGTCGTGCGCAACTCGGAAATGTAGACCGCCTCGGCGAAGTCCATCTTAAACAGCGCGCGCTTGCGGAACGCCAGGGGGATCACGTACTGCGCATTGGGCTGCAACGCATCCGGTTCGGTGGCGAGAAGGTTGCCTGCGGCAGTGTCCGCGCCCTTCATGGCCAGCGTGTAGTCGCTGCGCACGCCGGCTGCTTCCACCTCCGGTGGTGTGTCGAAGCCGTGGACGGTCGTGAACTCCTGCATGATCTGGATGCAGCGTCGATGACGGTGCAGGTCGCGAAAGCCGCCGATGTCCATGAGAATGTCGAAGCGGAACTTCTGACCCGCGGCGAAGGGACGGAGCAGTTCGTCGTGGCCGCCACGAGAGCGCAGCCCGAGATCGATGATTTCGCTGCGCCGCTCCCCGCTTGTTGCCTCCATAACCCTCCGCAGCTGGCGGTACGAGTAATGACAGTGCTGATAGAGAAGCGTGGTCGCCAGTTCGATCTCCAGCGGGTCATCCTCCAGCAAATCGACGAGCGGCGCAGGTTCGATAGCAGCGCCGCGCATCAATTCGCGGGCGGCCTGCGCGAGTACGCGGCGCGTCTCGATCTCGTACGCATTCGGATCGGCGTACTTGACCAGCGTCGGGGCTACGCGCACTTCGCCCAGGAGTTCCTGTTCGGCGCGATTGGCGATCTCGGGCGACACGGCACGGATCTCGGCGACCAGCGCGCGGATCGACTCCTCCTTCGCGTTGTACGCCGGAGAAACTGCGGCGCGCTTGAGCATCGCTCCCAGATCGCGGACTTCTTTGTGCGGCTGCGAAAGCAGATGCGCGACCTGCATTTCGAGGGTACGGGCGTTGACGATCTCTCCCAGCGAAGTATTGGTCGCAAGCGGCAACAAGTAACGTGAGATGTCGAAGGCGCGAGCGCGCAAAGTGCGCTCGTAAGCGTCCGCCTTCATATCGGAGGGACGAGGGGTGCGGCTGGCAAGATATTCGAATGTCCGCCCGGAGACGATTTCGTAGGTGCGGAACAAACGCTCGATGGTTTCGCGGTAGAGGGTCTGCGAGGACGCAGCGGCGAAGGCGGGAGTGTAGTAGCCGCTCTTGCGAAAATCCTGATAGCGAGTCGAGCGCTCCTGGCCATCCCAGCGCTGCTCGTCAGCCACCACAATGGCAGCCAGAATCGAGAGTCGCTCGATGGCCAGCGCGATGTGAGCGAGGTCGGCAATCGAACGATGCCCGTACTGGAAATAGAAAGTGTTAAGAAATTTTTCTGCCTTCTGGCGGGTAATCTCCTTCAGCGACTCTTTCATCGACAGCGCCGAGCGCGAGTACTTGGCCATGGCGTAGGCCTGGATCTCGGGCTCGACGCCGTAAACGGCAAAGACCTCAACCGAAGATTCCTCGGTTGGGGAAACCGAGGGCAGATTCGCGGGCTCGCTGGCGATCGCTTCAGACATGGGAGTGCAGAGATCTTAATCGTCCGGCGCCTCTGGTGCAATCGACCGATGGGGGGATCGAATCGGCCAGGACCCGGAATGCAACCCCCCTTAGCTCTCTGCACCTCGAACCGGTTCGCAACCCTGTTTCTCGAATTATGGCCACTCGGCAGGTTTCAGTCCGTGTTCCAGGGCGTTGCGGAGGAGCGGATGGGCCCGTCCCGGCAACCAGAGCCTGAGTTTCGAGCCGATCGCACCGGCCGCGCAAGATGACGTCGCGATCCAGCGCCAGAGAGGATGCAAGGAAATCGTGCCGATTGTTTGCCCCACGTGGAAAGCGGCCTGGGGATGGAATTAGTGCTCGAGCGAGACTCCGGTCGCCCTCACCACGGCCGGCCTCGAAGCCGGATCGGGGGAGGGTTTCGTGGTCATCTCCGTAGCCGGCGGCGGAATCCGCGCCGGCTGGGCTTCGGTTCTCGCCGCAGCACCTGGAGTGTCGGCCCGAACTTGGCCAAGGACGATAATGTCCACACGCCGGTTCATGCCGCGGCCTTCGGCGGTGAGGTTGGTGGCCACCGGATGATATTCAGCATACCCGGCCGCGCTGAGCCGCTCGGCACCGAAGCCGTTCCGCACGATCAGCAACCTCACGATCTCGGTTGCCCGCGCGGTCGAGAGCTCCCAATTCGAGGGAAACTGGGAAGTGTGAATGGGAGCATTATCGGTGTGGCCTTCGATTCGCAGGCGGTAGGCCCGCTGCCGGAGCATACCGGCAATGCGGTCAAAGGCAGCCTGTGAGGCGGACTTCATCAGCGCCGATCCACTTTCGAAAAAACCCACCTCGCGAAGACTGATGACCAGGCCATCGGGCTCGCGGCGCATGGCGATTTCCTTGCGCTTGATTTCCCCGGCCAGGGCCGCTTCCAGTTCGCTTTGCAGCTCACTCAAGTCACCGTTCTCAAGGTCCGTGCCCAAGGCGCCTTCCGGCCGCGATGCGACCCGGCCCAGACTGGCAGTACGCTCCGTGTTTTCGATCGCCTGCGCCGCGGCAAAGGGCATAGGATTGGCAAGATCAACGGGCACTTCGGTGGTCGACGCCTGGAAGACTCCCATCTCCTGAAAAGCAACCTGGATCGCCAGCGCCAGCTTGCCAACTTTTCTTTTGTCGACCTGCGAAGAGGCGTAGAGCACGACAAAAAATGCGAACAACAGCGTGATGAAGTCGGCGTAAGAAACCAGCCACCGCTCATGATTGGCGTGGCCCGGGCGGCGCTTCCGTCGCCTCATACGCCATCCGCCTCGGTTTTGGCAGCGCCTTGATGCGCCTGGGTAAGAAAGCCAGCCAGCTTTTCTTCCAACATGCGCGGGTTCATCCCTTCGAGGATCGAAACCACGCCCTCGATGGTCATTTCCCGGATGATCTGCTCTTCGCGGATGCGTATCTTTAGTTTTCCCGCCGCCGGCAGCAAGAGCAGGTTCGCGGCGCCGACTCCGTAAAGCGTGGCCACGAAGGCGACCGCGATTCCTTTTCCGACTTCGTCGATTTTGTCCAAGTGCTGCATCACCTGGATCAGGCCGAGCACGGCCCCGATAATACCGATGGTGGGAGAAAATCCGCCGGCCGATTCAAACAGCTGGGGGATTTTTTCTTCCTCCTCTTCTTTGTTATTCAGTTCCAATTCCATGATCTTGCGAAGTTCCTCGGGGTCGGTTCCGTCCACCGCCAACATGAGGGCGCGATGCAGAAACGGTTCGGGAATGGTCTCGAGCTCTCGGTCGAGGGAAACGATCCCATCCCGACGCGCCTGGTTGGCATACTTCACCAAAAGGTCGATGGTTGACCGCGCATCCTGTACGGGCTCGACGAACACCTGCGTCAACCGCCGCAAGGCATTGCGCGCCACCGGCAGGGGATACTGAATCAGGATGGCGCCGAGCGTGCCGCCGAAAACGATCATGGCGGCGGTCGGCTGCAGCACTTGGGCGAGATTTCCGCCCTCGAGCATCAAGCCGAGCAGGATGCCGCCGATCGCCAGCACGAGCCCGCCGATGGTTGCCTTGTCCACGGAGTTCTATTTCCCGCCTTCTGGCACCTGGCCCTTGCCGTCAAACAGGGGCGTGAGCGCGGAACGGTTGTCCCACCACAGCATGATCCCTTGCAGGACCGAGCGGCGGAACTGCACGACCCGTTCGAGCACATCCTGGGCGCTTTCGCGAACCACAATTTTGTCGCCGTTCACCAAAGTGATCACCGTGTCGGGAGCCTGCTCGACAAGCTTGATCAGGTCGGAATTGACGACCAGCGGGTGATTGTTGAGACGCGTGAGCTGAATCATGGTTTGACTCCTGGACGGAACAAGGCCGGTCAATTACAAGGCCTTCATTCCTAAAGATCGGCAGAAAACGTCGGCGCCAGGGAGGAAGAGGAAAGGGAAGCCGGTTACCTAGGAACTATGCCCGACGATACCTGTGGAAATAAAGCTTGGGCGCGCCCCGCCGATGATGCTGAATGAAGGGCAATTGGGTTCCGCAGGACAAACGGAACGAGCTCCGGGAAGGTTTCGGGGACGGATCCCAAAATCGGAACCAAGAAAAGGAGCAACTCAATGTCACTTACCATCCTGAACAACATGTCAGCGATTGCTGCGGAAAACCAGCTGAACATCACCAGCTCTGAAATGAATTCCACCCTGCAGCAGTTGTCTTCAGGGTCGCGCATCAATAGCGGTGCTGACGACCCAGCCGGACTGGCCATTGCCGACGGCTTGCAGGCCAACGTCGCGGCTCTGACCCAGTCGGGGAGCAACGCTACCGATGGCGTCGGCGAACTGCAGGTGGCAGACGGAGCGCTGTCCCAGGTCACGACGCTGCTTGACCGCGCCGTAACCCTGGCGACCGAAGCCGCGAACGGCGGCTTATCCACCGCACAATCGACCGCGCTAACCGGTGAATATACGGCGATCCAACAGGAAATCACCAACATCGGCGCCAACACCAACTATAACGGCGCGCAGGTTTTCACCGCCAATGCGGTGAATGTCTACCTGACCGATGGCACGACCAGCGGCAGCACCACCATCAGTGCCACCCCGGGAGCGCTCACCCTGACGAGCCTCGCTTTGACCGCTTCTAATTTGGGAACCACGACCTCAGCTCAGACACAGTTGGGTCAAATCACCTCCGCCATTGCCACCGTAGCCGCCACCCGCGGCAGCCTGGGTGCTTCGGTCGAAGAGCTGCAAGCCGCCAGCAACGT
>JBEKPJ010000023.1:0-101022 GCA_049520935.1 Terriglobales bacterium
GTCATTGCGCCGCGTCCGAAGGTGGGCCCCAAACTGGAGACCGTGGGGCCGTGTCAAACGCGGGCCTGGTTTTCCAGGTAGCAGACCCCCAGGCTGCGCATGCTTTTTACCACCAGATAATTGAATTCGTTGGTGTCGGTGCATCCGCCGGTGAAGGCGATGCCTTCGCAGCGGTTCACGGTGTGGCCGGCGGCGTCCTTTTCGACGAACGTATCGTCGCGCGTCTTTTTGACCCTCTGCGCGATCTCGGCGTAGGCCTGGTCCCAGGAAATATCTTCCCAGTCGGTCGCTCCGGGTCGCCGGACTTGCGGCTTGAGCAGACGGCGGTCGTTGACAATGTCCTGCTCGAGGCTTGATCCCTTGGGGCAGAGCGTGCCGCGGTTGATGGGGTGGTCAGGATCGCCCTCAACGTGCACCACCTGCGGGATGGCATTTTTGGCCTTGTCGCCGATGGTATAGATAATGACGCCACAACTCACCGAGCAATAGGGACAGGTGCTGCGAGTTTCGCTGGCGCGAGAAATCTTAAGCGATTGAGTCTGCGCATAAACCGGAGTCAGATCAAAGCCGAGGGCGGACAATCCGGCTCCGCCAAGGATAGTGCCCTTCAGAAAAGTCCTTCGAGACAACTCCATTAGCTAGCCCCGTGCTGCGGAAAAGTGGGTGCCCCGCTCGAGAACGCCGCAGTCGCGTCCGGATTCTACTGCGCGAGTGACGGAAACTATACCTCCGGCTGAAGGGGATCGTCAATCGGGTGAAACCCCTGTGTTACCTCGTCCAGGCGGGCCAACAGAAGGCCGTGTCTCCAGCCCGACTAGATCGATGTCAAACAACAATGTCCAAACAACAATGTCCAGACACTTGAGGCGGCTCGAGGAAAATCCATGGGGCGGATAATCGTCGGACGGCCACAGAGGCCGGCCGGAACGGCTCCTTCAGATTCGTCGCGGTTTGCCCCGAGGCTTCTACACGTCGGCCTGTCAAAGGCTGCAGGAAACACGGGGCGGCCTGCCGGGTGATCGGCGCGCTCCTCGAGAAGACGGTTCACTTCGCCTTTTGTTCCGTGATCCATTTGTCGGTGCGGGCTTCGAGAAGATCGAGAGGCAGAGTTCCGCCGTTGAGCATCTCGTCGTGGAAGGTGCGGATGTCGAACTTGGGGCCCAATTCTTTCTGGGCGCGGTCGCGGAGTTCGCGGAATTTAAGCTGGCCGAGCTTGTAGCTTAGGGCTTGTGCGGGCCAGGCGATGTAGCGGTCGGTCTCCGATTGAATGGTCGGCTCATCGACCGCCCCGGACTTGCGGAAAAAGTCAACTACCTGATCGCGGCTCCAGCCTTTCGAGTGAATTCCGGTGTCGACAACCAGGCGCACGGCGCGAAACAGTTCCGAAGACAGGCGTCCGTAGTCGGAGACCGGATCCTGGTAGAAGCCGACCTCTTTGCCCAGTTGTTCGGCGTAGAGAGCCCAGCCTTCGACGTAGGCGTTGAAGCCGAGACCATGCAGACGAAACTTTGGCATCCCGGTGAGCTGTTGCTGTACCGACAGTTGCATGTGATGCCCGGGAATGCCCTCATGGTAGGCGATCGCTTCGTCGTCGATGAGCGAACGCTGTGCAAAGTCGGAGGTGGCGACTACGACCCGGCCGGGGCGCTTGCCGTCGGGAGTACCGGTAACGTAGTGGGTTGCGGCGGCTGATTGGAAAGCCGGTATGGCTTCGACGGTCACCGGCGATTTTGGAAGAAGTGTGAACAGCTGCGGAAGCTTCGGCTCCATCTGCGCGATGTAGTGGCGGAAATCGTCGAGGATCTGATCGGCCGAGGTGGGAACGTATTTGGGATTCGACTTCAGAGAGGCCCGGAAAGAAGCGAGATCGGTGAAGCCTTCTTTTTTGGCGATCGCGGTCATCTCGGCCTGAATGCGATCGATTTCCCGGAGTCCGAGTTGGTGGATCTCGTCCGGGGTCATGTGGGTCGTTGTGCGGCCGTAGATGTCGTTCTCGTAGCGTTTTTGGCCGTCGGGCAGGGAAGTGATCGAGAGAGTTGTGCGGCCTTCGGGGGCGTATTCGTTGCGCAGGAACGCCGCGAAGGTCTTGTAGGCGGGGATGACATCGATATGGATGGCATCGGTGATCTGGTCGGTCAAGCGTTTCTGATCTTCGGCGGAGAAGCTAGCGGCGAACTTCTTTGTCGGTTGCAGAAAAGGGTCGGCATCGATAATGCCCTGACACTGCACGGGGAGCTTTTCGAGCAGGAAGCGGACGGGCATGAGTTTGTCCTTCATGCCGGCGCGCAGGACTTCGGTGGTCTGGCTGAGGACCCGCGAAATCTGGTGAAGACGGGCGATGTAGTCTTCATAGTGCTTGACGGAGTCGAACGGCATGGACAATGGCAGATCGGCGAGGCTGGTGTGCACGCCATTCTGCTGGTTGATGGGCATCTCATACTCTTGGAGGTCGAAGTCGGCGATGCGCTGCTTCAGCACGCGAGCCAGCAGGTCGTGAGAGAGCTGATCCTGGTCGGAAAAGTCCACGGTCGGAATGGCCACGAGGCGGGCGAGGAAGGCAGTATCTGTCCGGTGCCGTTCGGCGATGGCTGCGAGCGAGTATTCGGCGAGTCGGTCGTTGTAGCGGTAGTCGCCGAAGGCGGTGGCACGCTCGGGAAAGTTGCGGAGATCGGATTCGTATTGCTCTTCGAAAAGGGCATTCTGGGCGGCCACGCGGTCGGCCACGGATTTGGCGTTCTGGGCGAACAGCGAACCCGCGAGGGCGACGACGAGAAGCAGGCTAGGGTGAAGGCGCATAGTTAGGCAGCGTACCAGAGGTTGGGGCCGTTTCTCCACCCGCTGACTTCCAGGAAAAGCCTCTTTGCTGAAGCCCGTGTGGTGGCCAGCTTCCTCCACTCTGGGGAGCCGGCTCGTTGGTGGTGTCTGCAATCTACCAGCCGATGCGCTCGATTCCGCCGATGAAATCGAAATGGCGGTCACGGCTTAAGAGGGAAAAGGAATGCCGACGGCAAAGTGCGCCAATCCAAACGTCGTTGGCCGGGATTGGAAGTTCCGGCTCTTTTCAGTTCGGATCGAAGAGTCGCGTAGAAGACGGCCGTCTCTTCATCCCCATCGAGTATTCGGTAATTGTGAATCGCCTCGGTCAGCCATTGCTCATCGTGCTTGCGGCGTGCGATTGTTGAATCCCATGCCGGTATGCACCTAACACAATCACTGCGACAGCGACCTCAGTTGCTTATCGGCTCCAGTGCCGCAAAACCATCTGCGATCGCGGACAGTCCGTCGGTGTCCAGGATCGCGGTCGACCTCAATCTCGATCTGCGGTCTCGATCCGGTCGAACTCTGCGGCAATAATTCGGTTGATTCTCACCGTTTCGGGGTGCGGGTGGCGAAGTGTGCCAAAGGTCTTCATCCAGGGTTTGCTGACTCTGTCTCTTTGCACGCGTAGTTTGTCGGCTAGGGCCTCCAAAACCAGCGACGAAAAGGAATTCCCACGCTCGGCGGCCACGGCTTTGGCTCGGCGAAAGATCGCATCGGGAATTTCGAGCGTAGTCTTCATAAAGCCATGCTCCCATGTTTATGGGGGGGGCGGTCAAGCCACGGGTGAACAAGTTGAACAGGTGGCTTTTCCAGCTCCGCGAGGTACTGGAATCGTCCGTGGGGGCAACATTTCATGGGCGCGGCCGCCATTGCACTAGGTCCTGCAAAGTGAACGGCCGCTTTTTCGGAACTGAACGCCCCCCAACTCTTGATCTTGCGCTTCAGTAGGATGCCGGCCGGTTTGTGCACGGCCGCGTGTCCATGAAGCGTCGCGCATTGCGCGACAGGAGGCGACCCTTGATAATCGGATGATGTTGCAGAACGAATGGCAGCGGCGGATTCGGCGGGCAGAAAAGCTTGGTGCTGAGTTCAGTTTTGCGGCGGAGATTCTGCGCTTCTATGCTGCAGTGGCGCGTTTCCAGGAAAAGCTATATGCGGAACTAGGCCCTTTGTCGGACAAAAGGCAGAACCAGAGCAATGCGACGAGCCGCGTTGCGGCAACTACGCCCTTTGCCCAACCGCTGCCGGCTGAACTGTTTGGTCGATTTGGGACTTTTCTGTCGGTGGTCGAACAGAATGGTCCTAGTCTGCTTGTCGAAGCCGCGCGCGTATTGCGGGGGGAAGGCAAGGATTCCCATACTGAGTGGTTGACTGTTTTCTGGGAGCGAAGCGAGGCCCGGGCTCCTCGCACGGGCACCGATGATTTTTTTGCGCGCGCTTTTCTTCAGCCTTACGCGGCTCTGGTTCGTTCCACGTCGAATGTTCGCTCGAGCGGACCGACGCCATGTCTCTGTCCGTTTTGCCAGCGGAAGCCTGGCCTTGGCGTGCTGCGCCCGCTGGGAGATGGCGGGCAGCGGTCTCTGGTCTGTTCGTTCTGTCTGGCGGAATGGGAGTTCCGGCGGATTGTTTGTCCGGGGTGCGGTGAAGAGAACCACTCGAAGCTCCCCGTCTATGCGGCCGAGGAACTCAGCCATGTTCGGGTGGAAGGGTGTGACAGCTGCCGCACCTATGTCAAGACCGTGGACATG
Organism: Terriglobales bacterium; assembly: GCA_049520935.1. GTDB lineage: Bacteria > Acidobacteriota > Terriglobia > Terriglobales > Acidobacteriaceae > Acidiflorens. The sequence continues at coordinate 4,569 of JBEKPJ010000023.1, forward strand.
ACCAAGAGCGGGTTGGCTGAGCCGGTGGTTGATGAGATCGCATCGATCCCACTTGATCTGTGGGCGGAAGGGCAGGGATACCGAAAACTGCAAACCAATCTGATGCAGCTTTGAGCGGCGTCCGAGGCCGAGCCAAGCACAACGTATCCTGCACAAAGACAGTCGGTCGGCTGCGATCTTGGGGATTAGCCTGCAGGTAAAAGGGCTAACGAAAGATAGGGAATCAAGCAACCCGATAGACAACTCCCTGCGCGATCAGGCTCCGGCGTGCATTTCCTGCGGGTCGTCTCTCTGTGAACCTTCGCTGCCAGATAATCGTCTGCTTTGTTTGCAGCACTCCTCGGCCCTGCGTTCGGCTTCGGCCAGTTGTTGCGGCGTCAGCGCACGGGCGACGTTTTTTTTGCCGGCTGCGATTTGTTCTCCCGCGCGGGCCGCACTTCTCTCCGCGACCAAATACCACATATAGGCGGAAACCGGATCCGGTTCGGCCTCGGAGGTTCCCCCATTCTTGATCAATCGATCCGTATCTTCGAGCTGCGAAAAATGCTGTGCCAAAAGAAGCTGGGATGTGGCATCGCCCGCCTCTGCGGCGGCAATGGTTTCGGACAACGTCAAGTCTTGCCCCTTAACATTGGTCGAGCCTTCGACTTGAGAATTGTGCATGGTCAGGTAGAGCAATTCCGTGCGGCTGGATACTCCCAGTTTGTCAAAAATGCGGAACAGGTAATTCTTGATGGTGTGCGCACTGAGGCCGAGAGCGGAAGCAATTTCGCGGTTGGAGAGACCTCCGGCAAGATGTTGTATGACCTCACGTTCGCGCTCGGAAAGCAGTTCGATCCCCTTGTGGTTCGTCGCGCGGACCAGAGGAGTCTTGGCGAGAGCCTCGAGTGCATGATCGAGATCGACACTGCGCGCCCAGACCTGCCCTTCGTGGACGCTGCGAATGCATTTGCACAGGCTCTCGAGAGGTTCTTCCTTGGAAAAGATGCCCCGGGCGCCGGCGCGAAAACACTCCAGGACTTCCCCGGGCCGGGACGAGTCCATGAGGATGACGCCCTTGATCCGGGGGCGAAGGGCGCGCATCTCCCGCAACACCTGCGTGCCATGCCCGGGTTGCTTGTCCAAATTCTGACTGATGACCACGACGTCGATGGGCACGCGCGTCAGGGCGGCCAAAAGCTCCTCTGTGTTCGAGGCAGCGGCTACAACTTTCATGCCGCGGTCGTTGCGGAGAGCTTCGGCTAGCAATTGGGTATGAATGCGCGTGCTATCCGCAACCACGATGCTCACGAAATCCGAGCCCAGTTCCTCACGCGGCGGCATTTGGTCTCCTCAATCGGTGGTGCGAACTGAACAGGAGCTTACAAATCTCCGGTAACCCATACGCTGGTCACTTAGGGAGAGAAGAAATCAGAAAAAGCCGGCCACAGGTCTGTTTTCTGTTGAGAAATGTACCATCAAACCTGCAACCCAGCAAGCAAGGGATATGCAATCATGCAATAAAATGCAATCATTTTGCATCCCGTTTGACTGGCGTCGCGACCATGCACAGAAATTCAATCGGGCCAGTCCTAGAGTTCAGCGTTATGGGCCAGCGCGCGGCTCGTAGATATACAGCTAAATTATGATATATCAATTATATAACATGTTTATCGAAGATTTAGGTTAGGTCAACTTTTGTATTCTCAAGGGATGGAACGAAGGTCATAGCACCGCCGTGCTGGAGAATAACATCTCTGAGCCTTAGACCTTCGTGATGAGAATATAAGACCATGCCTGTATAGGGCCGATACGTTCTAGGAACTCCTACCACTTGCACGTTCTTGCAAGTAAAGTTAACTTCAACATCAGCAGAAATCTTCCCCGCATTTTTTCTTTTGCTTTCTTCCCCCCGAAGGCTTCGAGTCGTTCCACGTTCGATCCAGGCGGCCCCAACTCTATGGGACCCAGAGGGCGAAGCTACGAGCGGGTTGCCAATTTATGAACAGTGTCAATCAGGGTGTTGAAGTGGGCGGCGGATTGACTCCCTCCGAACCACGCGACCAGTTGCGCTGGTACGCGCTGCATACCCGGGCGCGGCACGAAAAGGCGATTGAGCGGCGGTTGCGCGATCAAGGTATGGAAACGTTTGTGCCGACCACGTTGGAAGTGCATCGCTGGAGCGATCGCAAGAAAAGGGTGGAAGTTCCGCTTTTCAGCTGCTACGTGTTCCTACGCTGCGCCTTAAGCGCCCAGGACAGGGCCCGGGTCTACCAGGTCGACAGTGTCCACGGTTTTGTGGGTTCCCGGGGAGCGAGCTTGCCAATTCCCGATGAGCAGATCGAAAGCATACAAAGAGTGCTGGCGCAGACTGCCCCATGGCGCTCGTATCCCTTTCTCAAGGCCGGTCAGAGGGTTCGCGTGCGCGGCGGGGCGCTGGATGGCGTGGAAGGCGTGTTTGTATCAGAGAACGGGGACCACAGCCTGATCATTTCGGTCGAGGCCATTCAGCGCTCAATGGCCGTGCGCATCGACGGGTACCATGTCGAGCCAGTCTGAAGAGCTTGGCTCGGCTCTAGATCTCGGAAACCAGTCGCAACTTCGGTAGCTTCGTCCGGTATCTCCTTTACTTTCCTCAGATTCCTCGAAAAACATGTATCAGCCGGAAATCGAGAAAATCAGCGAAGAGTTGTATTTCATTGCGGCCAGCCCGGCTACACGCCGGTTGCGCACGCAAGCGGAATTGCTGTCGCAGACCGACGTGCCGGTGCTGATTACCGGAGAGCCAGGAAGCGGAAAGACAACCGCGGCCCGGCTGATCCATTCCCTCTCGATTCGTTCGAGTTTCCCGTTCATGCGGGTCAAATGCGCGGTTCTGACTTCTGACCTGCTCGAAAATGAGCTGTTTGGTTACGAGCATGGTTCCGCCAACGGGCGTCCGGAATCGACTCCGGGCAAGTTCGAGCAGTGCGCCAAAGGCACCATCTTGCTGGACGAATTTGATGCCATGCCGGATACCGTGCAGCGCCGGCTGCTGAAAATGCTGGAAGCCGGTGAGTTTGTCCGCTGCGAGGGGCGCACCCCGATCCGCGTTGAGGTGCGAATCATCGCGGCCACCTGCGGCGATCTCGCGCTGGCGACGGCGGAGAAGAGACTGCAGGAAGAGCTGTTCTATCGCTTGAGCGTGTTCGAACTGCGTGTTCCGCCGCTGCGAGAACGGCACGAGGAGATTCCGCTGCTGCTGGGGCACGTGATGAACCGGTTGACCCGGCGCTATGGCGTCCCGGCCCCCCATCTTTCGAGCGCGTTGCTCGATGCCTGTCAGAACTACGCGTGGCCAGGCAACCTGCGCGAGCTGGAAAACTTTGCCAAGCGGTTCTTGGCGCAAGGCGATGAGAACGAAGCGATCCACGAGTTGCTATCGGGCAACGGAAATGGCCATTCAAAGAACGGACACGATTCGGGCATTCACACCTTGAACGCGACGAATTCTGAAGAACGATCGTCTTTGAAGTTGCTGGTCAGAAATGCGAAAGGCGAAGCCGAGCGCGGAGCGATTGCCCACGCCCTCGAACAGACGGGCTGGAACCGGAAAGCCGCGGCTCGTCTGCTGAATGTCAGCTACCGGGCGCTGCTCTACAAGATCCAGGAATATCGCATGACGCCGCCGGCAGATTCCGCGCAACTGATCGGCGTCGACGACCTGCGGCATGTGAAGTAACCCGGCGGACGGGTTCCTCTATTGAGGCTTACGATCGACAAGGAATGACACGAACTCCGATGAAATCGAAAAAATCAGTCTGCCGAATGGCGCAGCGACATCGCATTGTAACGGAACCCTTGATGGTTCCTTGCGTTCTGTCGTGGCTGGTTGTTCTGGTGTTGTTATCGAGCGGCGCGATGGCGCAATCCAAATCACCGTCGCAACCTGCGGCGGCGAGCGTAACGGACAAGCAAGAGGGTGCTAAGCCCGCGGCATCGCACGCCGTCCATTCCGACAGTTCCTATGTGATTGGGGCGAACGATTCGCTGACCGTTAACGTCTGGAAAGAACCGGAAATCACACGTCCGGTTTCTGTCCGCTCCGATGGAAAGATCTCGTTGCCTTTGGTCGGAGAGCTGCAGGCGAGTGGTCAAACACCACTTCAACTGGAACAGGAGATCACGAAGCGGCTGACGGCCTATATCTCGGAGCCGGAAGTAACGGTCATTGTGACCGACAGCAAAAGTCAGAAAGTTAATGTCCTGGGTATGGTTTCGAAGCCGGGCGTGTATCTGCTCACCAGTTCGACGACGATCCTGGATGTGATCGCCATGGCGGGGGGCTTCAAGGACTTCGCCAAGCAGAAGTCGATCTATGTTCTTCGACCGGCTCCGGACGGAACGCAAAAGCGAATCCCGTTCAATTATAAGGACGTAATCCAGGGCAAGAATCCGGGCGAAAACATTCGCCTGCAGGCCGGGGATACGGTTGTGATTCCGTAATCGGCGATGAGCATTCGACGCTGTTTGATTCTCGGATGGATGATGGCTGGGTTGCAGGTTTTCTCGGTGAGTCAGGAGCAGCCGGTGCAAAACCCACCGACCGAAAGCCCCGGCGACTCGAGTGGCAGCCAGAGAACGGCTCCGGCGCCAGCGCTCTCGGGCATCGCAGGAATGCAAACCGGAGGCGACACCGACGACTCGAGCGACGATCTGCCGGTCATACCGTCGCTGCTTGGAGGGCAGGGAACGTCTACCCTGTCCGCACTAAAAAGATCGAATTACCTGAATGGCGGTGTGAATGTGACCGGGGCCTATGATGATAACCCCCTGCTCGTTTCAAGCGGAGCCACGGGCAATCCGAGCGTCTCCATCTTTCCCAGCTTAGGAATTTCGGAATCTTCGTCCCGCATGCGCTGGAGCCTCGGCTACGCTGGCGGCCTGACCGTCAATCAGAGTCTCCCGAGCGAGAATGCGGATTCCCAAAGCTTGAATTTCGAGTCGCAATTTCGGTTGAGTCCGCACGTCAATTTGCGGGTAGCAGAAGTTTTCTCCCTGACCACCGGATTCTTTGACTCGGGCAATGGCCTTGGAGTTGGTTCGACCGGGCCTAACCCGAGTCTTATCACGCCATTGGCAACGCAAAGATCCAGCGCGACCACCGTCGAATCGAACTACCATTTTGCCCGGAATGACCTCATCGGGGCGAGTGGGTCCTACTACGATTTGGATTACACCAATACGGGCGCCGCCCTCGGTGGGCAAGCGACTCAGTTGACCGACACCCAAACCGCGTCCGGATCCGTATTCTGGCTGCACCGGATTCTTCCCAGAGACTGGGGCGGCCTAAGCTACCGTTTCGATCGGATCACCCTCGGTGGGGGGAGCGAAGAAACGCGGGTCCACAGCTTCGTCGCGGTCAACTCGCTGAGCCTGTCGAAACGATTTGCGCTCACTGGCTTCATTGGCCCTCAGTACTCCGAGAATCAGGGTCTGGTTACCGGTGTGACGTCACCCACGCAATCGAGCGGTTGGTCAGTTACCGGCGGAGCTGATGGTGCGTGGAAGGGCGTGCGCACCGGCATTTCCGGCGGATACTCCCGTAGCATCAGCAACGGCAGCGGTGTTTTGGGTGTGGTCCGTTTGCAAAACCTGCATGCGAACTTCAGCCGCATATTGGTTCCGGGCTGGGCCGTTGCGCTCTATGCTAATCGCGGAACCAATCAATCGATCATCGTACCCTTTGCGAACACCGCCAATGCCATCAATGTAACCTCTGTCGGCATTGCCCTGGAGCGTAACGTGGGGAAGAGTGTCGGGCTCCGGTTCGGTTATACGCACGATTCTCAAGCACAGTTGGGAGTGCCGGGCCCAACCTTGAGTAGCCCCACAGAGACGCTCGACGCAAACCGGAATCGGGTTTTCGTTACGCTTTCGTACCGCTGGGCCAAGCCTCTAGGGATGTGATCAATAGGGCAAGATATGGAAGAAGAACTACAAGAATCCAGTGAGCTGCCTGAGTTTAGCGAGATCAAGGGGATCGTCCGCCGCCGCCGGTGGCAATTCCTGCTGCCCTTTTTCTGCGGGTGGCTGCTCGTGTGGGGAGCGAGCTGGCTGATCCCTTCAACCTACCGGTCGGGCACACTCATCCTGGTCGAGCAGCCGTCGGTACCGGAGAAATATGTTGTCTCGAATATTGACAATGATATACAGCAACAGCTGGACAGCATAACGCAGCAGATCTTGAGCCGTACCCGCCTTCTCCATATCATCGACTCTCTCGGCCTCTATGCCGCGGAGCGGAAGAAGAAAAAGAACGTGGATGAACTGGTCGAGACGATGCGCAAAGACATTGAGATTGAGCTTTCGCACGGCGACGACAGGAAGCTTTCCGCCTTCAATATCTATTACGCCAATCGCGATCCGAAAATGGCGCAGGCGGCCACCGCCGAGCTCGCCAATCTCTTCATCACGGAAAACCTGGAGCAACGGCAGAAACGTTCGGAGAGCACGACCAGTTTCCTCGAAGATCAGCTCGAGCAGGCGCGTGCAAACCTCGCGCAACAAGAAGCGAAAATGCGGGCTTTCAAGGATCAGCACCTGGGCGAGCTCCCCACCCAGATGCAGAGTAATCTGGCCATCCTTGCCGGTCTGCAGAGTCAGGTGCAATCGAACCAGGACTCGTTGGATCGGGCGAAACAGCAAAACACCTACCTGGAATCGCTGATCAATCAATATCGCGCCATGGACCGCGGTTCGAAACCGGGCCAGGGCGGCCCGGTCGGGCTGGCTGAGATTGACAAAGAGTTGGATCTGCTGAAGGCACAGTTAGGGGATTTGACTTCCCACTACACCGACAAACATCCCGATGTGCGCAAGACCCGGGAGCAGATTGCACAGCTGGAGAGCCAGCGTGCCAGGGTTGTTGCTGAAATGAATAGCCCGGCGAATAAGTCCACCCCCCCGCCCGCTGTGACTACGTTCGATCCGAAAAGCGCTCCGATGCTTGAGCTCGAAAGTCAGCTGAAGGCCAATCGGCTGGAAATTGCTAACCGCGAAGCAGAAATCAAAGACGAGCAAAACAAGATCAGCCAATACCAGGGGCGGCTGAACATGGCGCCGGTGATGGAGCAACAGTTCGCCGATATTACCCGGGACTATGATCAGTCGAAGACGGATTACGAATCGCTTCTGGCCAAGAAAAACCAGTCGGAAATGTCGACCAACCTGGAAAAGACGCAACAGGGCGAGCATTTCCGCATGTTGGATCCGCCGAATCTTCCGGGAAGACCTTACAAACCGAATCGTCTGCAGTTATGCGCGTTGGGCTTGGCGTTCGGCTTTGCGTTGGGCGCGGCTCTCGCCTTCGCCAAGGAAATTCTGAGCGGTAAGATTTATAGTGAGCGCGGGATCAAGAAGGTGGTTCCTTTCGAGGTGATCGCGGAAATTCCGCCCATTGAAAGCCCGGAAGAGGTTTCATCCGGCAAGCGCGGGTTTTGGATTGCGGGTGCAGCCGCCGTTGTGATTATGGGGTGCATCCTATTAGGATCGGCAGTAACGTATTTGTACGGCTAGTTACCATCCACCACCCATGTATAAGAGCTTTTACAACCTCGAGCGTAACCCGTTCGAAATCACGCCGGATCCGACATTCTTGTTTCCCACGGTGCGGCATAACGAAGCACTGGCTTCGTTGTATTATGGGGTGACGGCTCACAGGGGTTTCGTGGTTTTGACGGGCGAGGTGGGCACAGGCAAGACGCTCATTTTGCGATCCTTGCTGGGCTTGTTGCAGCGCCGCGATGTGGCTTTCGCGCTGATTTTCAATCCGACGCTTTCGTCTCTGGAATTCATGCGCTATATCGCGGGCGATTTCGGGCTACCGGTTGCCGGCAAGGCCAAAGACGAGTTGATTCATGTGCTGAACGATTTTTTGTTGAAGAGACACCAAAAGGGATTGACGACGATTTTGGTGGTCGACGAGGCTCATCTCTTGTCGGCGGAAATACTCGAGGAGATCCGGCTTTTGACCAACCTCGAAACCTCGCAACAGAAGCTGCTGCAGATCATACTGGCGGGTCAGCCGGAACTGGATCAGAAGCTCGATTCCCATGAACTACGGCAGCTGAAACAGCGCATCGCACTGCGCTGCCACCTCGATCCCCTCAGCTTAAGCGAAACCAGGGATTACATGGGCCGACGTCTTCAGATTGCTGGGGCGAGCGCCGAGGCTGATATTTTTTCGGAGCCTGCAATTGAGGCAGTGTTCCGCCACACCCGGGGAATTCCGCGGCTGGTCAATACCGTCTGCGAGAACGCGCTGCTGGCGGGCTACGCCAAAGACGCCTCTACCATCACACCCGACATCATCGACGCGGTTGCACGGGATTTGCGGCTCGGCGTGGTGGCTATGGAAATGAAACCGAACGGATCCCGGCCCTTGAGAGATCAGGCACAGAACGAACTCCTATTGGCCGTCAAGACTTTGCTAGAGGTCCGTGGCAGATTGCAACTAGACGAGGAAGCGAAGAGCCGACTCCAGTAAGTAGACAAAGGCTTTTTCCACCCATGAGCCATATTTACGAAGCGTTGCAGCGGGCAGAGTTCGAACGGAGCGGCCGAGGCTTGCCGAGCGCCACCGACTCGGTCGCCGAGCTCCTGCAAGTAGTCGAACGAGAAATCGAGCGCAAAGGAGCGGCACCCGAACCCAAGCCATCGGCGACCCCTGAACCGCCGGCGTCGGTGACGCTCAACCCGGCGAATTTGCTTTCCCCGGTTCCGGCGGCACAGTCCCGACTGGTGTGCCTGACGGATCAGGGCAGCATGGCGGCGGAAAAATTCCGAGTGCTGGGTCTGAAGCTGCGGCACCTGCGGGAAAAGCGCAAGCTCAAGCGCATCGTCATCACCAGTAGCATTCCGGAAGAAGGGAAGAGTGTCGTTGCTGCAAACCTTGCGCTCAATCAATCCCGGAGCAAGACTCTTCGCGCGGTGCTGATTGACGGCGACTTGAGGCGGCCCCAGATAGCGACCCGCTTCGGCTTTCGTCGCGACTTGCCGGGGCTCAGCGAAGTTCTTCGTGGCGAGTGCTCGCTGGCGGACGTCGTGTACAAGCTCAACGATTGCGGGTTATGGGTTATTCCTGCCGGGACGACGCCTGAGAATCCCATTGAGGTCATGCAATCGGGCAAGCTACCGCAGTTGCTCGAGCAGCTCGAGACACTTTTCGATTGGATTATTATCGACACCCCTCCCGTCCTTCCTCTAGCGGATACGCCACTTTGGATGAAGCTGTCGGACGGAGTACTGCTGGTGGCGCGCGAGGGTGTGTGCGAGAAGAAGTTGCTGGAGAGGGCGGTGGAACTCATCGACCCTGCCCAGATGCTGGGCGTAATTATCAACAGTTGCAGCACCAATGAGCAGAAGTACTATTATTCACGATATAATTCCGATGCGATCGCTGGTGGGGAATTGTCTTCACCGGCCCCTGATCGCTAAAGTTTGTTTTTCTTTCCCTTTTTCTAGATTCGATCTCCCCCGTCGAATAGCGCAAGTGTTCGTGAAGTCACGACGCACCTATTGATACCGTAGCGCGTGAGGAGACCCATGGCGTCATCGTCGGCTAACACGCGATCGATTGATCGCAAACCCCAACCGCAGAAGTTGTTCGACCCGAAGGATATTCTCCCGGAGGAAGCTTTCCGCCGTATGATCGCGGTGGAGCGCAAGCGCAGCGAGCGATCGCAGCGGCCCTTCGTGCTCTTGCTCATCGACACCGGGAGCAACCAGCCGGGTGACAAGCAAAGCCGCGTCTTGCTGGAGACGCTTTCCGCGCTGCAAGGGGCGACCCGCGAAACCGACGTAACCGGGTGGCACGCGACGGATTTGGTGGTGGGTGTCATGTTCACCGAAATCGTTCTCGACAACAATTCCGTGCTCAGCACGATCCTGTCCCGTATCGGTGAGGCTCTGCGCGATCGGATCGATACCGAGCAGTTCAGCCGCATCAAGTTTTCCTTTCACGTATTTCCCGATGACTGGGACTCGGAAAATCCCCAGCGCCCCAGCAACCCGACGCTTTATCCGGACCTGGAAAAGCGGCAGGAGTCGAAGCGACTGGGCCGTGCCACCAAGCGCTTGATCGACGTCCTCGGCAGCCTGGCATTGCTCCTGATTTTGTCACCCGTGTTTTTTATCATCGCCGCAGCGATCAAGCTGACTTCAAGAGGACCGATTTTGTTCCGGCAGAAACGCATTGGCGAACACGGAACTCCCTTCACTTTTCTGAAGTTCCGCTCCATGTACGTGAATAACGATGCCAGCGAGCACCAGGAATATGTTCGCCAGTTGATTGCGGGCCGGGCAGAAAAGAAGGCTGCGAACGGCAACGGTACCGGCGTTTTCAAATTGACGAACGATCCGAGGATTACGCCCGTGGGCAAATTCCTGCGGCGCTCCAGTCTTGACGAACTGCCGCAATTGCTCAATGTGCTGAGTGGCGAAATGTCGCTGGTTGGACCTCGTCCACCCCTTCCTTATGAAGTCGAGGCGTATGCCCTTTGGCACCGACGCCGACTGCTGGAGGCAAAGCCTGGAATCACCGGGCTATGGCAGGTCTATGGCCGCAGCCGCGTTGAATTTGACGAGATGGTGCGGCTCGATCTTCGTTACGCGCGCGAGTGTTCCCCCTTGCTCGACCTTAAGATTCTCTTGCGAACTCCCGGTGCCGTGGTGAACGGAGATGGCGCCTGTTAGGTCTCGTTTCTTCGTTTTCTTCCGTACCTCCCCTGCCAATTCCTCGGCTAAAAACTGGACAGTTGAATAATAAGCACTCTCATAGCTTCATAAGGTGAATTCCTATGCTTAGATTTGGTGTCATCGGCTACGGGTATTGGGGACCGAATATCGTGCGCAATCTGCGCTCGCTCGAGGGCTGCGAGGTCGTCGGAATTTGCGATCAGACTGCTGCGGCTCGCAAGCGCATACAGGCAGCACATCATGGAATTTCGGTCCATAGTCATGCCGACGAACTGATTAAGTCGCCTGACGTGGATGCCGTCGCGGTGATCACGCCGCTGTGGACGCATTATGAACTTACAAAGGCCGCACTCGAAAACGGCAAGCATGTGTTCGTCGAAAAGCCGTTTACGAGCAATACCGCGCAGGCAGAAGAATTGATCAACCTGGCGGCGCAGAAAAATCTCCAGATCATGGTGGATCACACCTTCCTGTTTACCGGTGCGGTACGCAAAATAAAAAAACTGCTTAAGGAAGGAACCCTCGGAAAACTCTACTATTACGATTCGACCCGCGTGAACCTCGGGCTTTTCCAGCATGATTGCAACGTGATATGGGATCTAGCACCGCACGACCTTGCCATCATGAACCATCTGCTGCACAAGGACGCGGAGGCCATCTCGGCCACCGGGCAAGCACACCTCAACTCGTTCGAAGATATTGCGTTCATTACCGCGTATTTTCCGGACAAGATGATTGCGCACGTCAACGTCAATTGGATTTCACCCGTCAAGGTTCGTACGACGCTGATCGGCGGTGAGAAGAAAATGCTGGTCTGGAACGATCTTGAAGCCGACGAGAAGCTCAAGATCTATGACAAAGGTGTCGACGTGAAAAGCCAAGAAGGCGTGTACAATCTCCTTGTCAGCTATCGCTCCGGCGATATGTGGGCGCCGCAGGTCGAACAAGTTGAGGCCCTGAAGCTGGAATTGACGTACTTTGTGGAATGCATTCAGAAAGATACGAAGCCCTTTAACGACGGCTGCGCCGGCCTGAAGGTGGTGCGGATGCTGGAGGCAGCCGGCGAGTCTCTCTCTAAGAGAGGCGAACTCGTATATGTCTGAGTCAGGATCCGTCACTGCAGCGTTTCCCAGTCGGGAGTCCTTCCCGCTGAGCGCCGGCAAAGCTGGTCGAGCATAGCGTAGTTCTCCACGAAGTGCCGGGTCGGGCTGTCCAAACAGTCCAGAGAAAGAAATCTTAGGAGTCAACGAGAATAAGGTATGGATACTTATCTATGCATTGCTCCCAGCGTGAAGCTGGGACGCGACGTCAAGCTCTCCAAATTCATCAATCTGTACGGCTGCGAAATTGGGGACGAGACCAAGATTGGCGCGTTCGTCGAGATCCAGAAAAACGCAACCGTGGGCAAGCGCTGCAAGATTTCCAGCCACACTTTCATTTGCGAAGGCGTGACCATCGAAGACAACGTTTTTATTGGTCACGGCGTGATGTTTATTAACGATTCCTACCCGCGCGCCACCGCCGTGGCTGGAACTCTTCAGACCGAAGCCGACTGGAAGGTGGAGAAAACGGTCATCAAGAAAGGCGCATCGATCGGGTCGGGCGCCACCATTCTCGCCAACCTCTGCGTGGGTGAAAACGCCATTGTAGGGGCCGGCGCAACGGTCACAAAAGACGTTCCCCCGAATACAATTGTTGCCGGTAACCCGGCAAAAATCTTCCGTCAAATTTAATACTGGAGTCAATCAAATGAGTCAGTTACAGGGCATTCCTTTTCTTGATCTGGTTACCCCGCACGTTGAACTCGAGCAGGAGCTGACAGAAGTCTTTCAAAAGGCATTGCGTACCGCCGGTTTTATAGGCGGCGCCATGGTCGAGGATTTCGAGCGAGCTTTCGCCGGCTTCTGCCAAACCGAACACGCGGTTGCAGTCAACAGCGGAACGGATGCTCTCCGCTTCGCACTGATTGCGGCTGGAGTCAAACCGGGCGATGTCGCGGTCACCGTCCCCCACACCTTTATCGCCACCACGGAGGCGATTTCGCAGGCAGGCGCGCAACCCGAGTTCGTCGACATCGACGAGCGCACCTACAATATGGATGCCACCAAACTCCATGCCTATCTGGAAACTCAGTGCACGCAGAAGGAAGGTCGGCTTATCAGCAGACGCAGTGGCCGTCCGGTTACAGCCGTCGTTCCGGTACATCTTTATGGGCAGATGGTAGACATGGACGCGATTCTCGAATTGGCGGAGCGCTATCACCTGATCGTGATCGAAGACGCCTGCCAGGCTCACGGCGCCGAGTACTTCTCGCGGAAGCACAATCGCAGGTTCACGGCGGGCTCGATGGGGGTCGCTGCGGCGTTCAGCTTTTATCCCGGCAAGAATCTAGGAGCATGCGGAGAGGGTGGCGCCATCACCACGAACGACGCCAAAATCGCGAAAGCATGCAAAATCCTGCGCGACCATGGCCAGGCCAAGAAGTACTACCACGATATTGAGGGCTACAACGGACGTCTGGACTCGATTCAGACTGGGATTTTGAGTGTGAAATTGAAGCACCTGGCCGGCTGGAATGCGAAGCGACGGGAAAGGGCAACGGAGTACGACCGTCTGTTTGCCTCTTGTGAAGCGGGCGTACGGACGCCCTACGAACCCTCTTGGTCGCGGGCTGTCTATCATCTGTACGTTGTTCGAACCGAGGACCGGGAAGGCTTGATGGCACATCTGGCGAAGGCCGGTATCGGCAGCGGGATTCACTATCCAATTCCGTTGCATCGCCAGCGAGCCTATGAGACGCTGTGCTACAAAGCAGGAGATTTCCCGGTCTGCGAAAAGATCGCCTCCGAAATCGTATCCTTGCCGATGTATCCACAATTAACTGCAAAGCAACAGGCCCGCGTTGTCGGTGAGGTCTTGAGCTTTGCGTCCAGGTTTAGTCGCAAGGTCGAGGCGGATGCGAGTGCACCGGTGGCGGCTGATCAAACCGCATAGAACAGCTTTCGGATTAGACAATTCTTCAACACCTCGGAGATTCCGGAATTAGAGGCAACAAAGATGAAACTCTCAGTGATTGGCGCAGGTTATGTAGGTCTCACGACAGCAGCTTGCCTGGCGCAAGTCGGTCACGACGTCTTCTGTAGTGAGAGCGATGTGGAAAAACTCTCTAAACTGCAGAACGGAGTGATGCCGCTTTTTGAGCCGCATCTCGAAGAGGTTATCGAGGCGGTACGAAAAAATGGCCGGTTGCACTTCGGGGCCACCGAAGAGGCAATTGTCTGGGGAAACACGATCTTCATTTGCGTCGGAACTCCGCCTTTGCCTAACGGCGACGCGGATCTGTCGGCCATCGAAGGAGTTGCGCGAGCGATTGCGAAGCGCGCGACCGGTTATCGCCTGATCATTGAGAAGAGTACTGTGCCCGTTCAGACCGGTGCGCAATTGCGCAAACATCTGTCGGTGCATAGCACAAACGGGCTGAAGTATGACGTTGCGTCGAATCCGGAATTTCTCCGGGAGGGAACCTCGGTCGAGGATTTCTTGCATCCTGACCGCATTGTGATTGGAGCCGACTCGCCGCGTGCGGCGGATCTCCTGCGAGAGATCTACGAACCGATTGTCAAACAGAACTTCGCGTGCCCGATCCATTCGAGTTGCCCGAAACGCGATCAACAGCCGGTGTTGTTGGCTACAGATACGAACTCCTCCGAGCTGATCAAGCACGCCTCGAATTCTTTTCTTGCAATGAAGATTTCGTTCATCAACATGGTAGCGAATCTGTGCGAGGTGGTTGGAGCGGATGTAACGAAGGTTGCCCACGGGATGGGATTGGATCCGCGAATCGGGCCTGCATTTCTGAATCCGGGAATCGGCTTCGGAGGATTTTGTTTTCCGAAGGACGTACAAGCCTTCATCCGCATCGCGGAGAAATCCGGGTGCGACTTCTCTCTGCTCAAAGAAGTCGAGAAGATTAACCAGGGCCGAATCGAGCGTTTCGTCGAACAAGTGCGAAACGAACTGTGGGTTGTTCGGGGGAAGAAAATCGCCGTATGGGGCCTGGCGTTCAAGCCCAATACCGACGACATTCGCTTCGCGCCGGCGCTCTCGATTATTCGTCGCTTGCAGGCCGAGGGAGCGCAGATTCAGGCCTACGACCCGGAGGCAATGGAGAAGGCCAAGAAGGAAATTGCGGACATAACCTACTGTAGGGATGCCTACGATGCAGCCCAGGGCGCGGATGCCATTCTGCTTCTGACGGAATGGGACGAGTTCCGGCAGATAGATTGGAGCCGTCTGGCCACGCTGGTCGAGAGACCTTTGATAATCGACGGGCGGAATGCTCTGTTACGCGAAGATGTGATTGGGCATGGATTCCACTATATCGGGATCGGTGGAATCTCGGCGAATCCGCAGGTGGCGCAGGGACTTGCTACCTAGAGTGGCCGCCGGTCTGTCGATCCATCCGCCGTTAACGCTGGAGTAGCGAAATGGGTGAGACGCTCATAACAGGAGTAAGCATGGCCAGCACGAGTGCATTGGCAGACGAGAAGACCACTGTCTCGAACAAAAGCAATGTGCATCAAGAAAAAGTTGCGGGAAGCGGCCTGAAGTATCGTGCCGACATTGACGGGCTGAGGGCGGTCGCGGTCCTGAGCGTGCTTGCTTTTCACATTGGATTGAGCAGGTTTGGAGGGGGATTTGTAGGTGTCGATGTCTTCTTCGTCATTTCCGGCTATCTAATCAGTTCCATCATCTTCGCTGAAATCAACGGCTCACGTTTCACGATCTCCGGGTTTTACGAACGGCGCGTCCGTCGCATTTTTCCGGCGCTTCTGGCCATGCTTGCGGTGGCTAGCGTTGTGGCGGTTGTTTACTTGCTCCCAGGTGAGCTTGTCGATTATGCAAAATCGACGCTCGCGGCGACGGGTTCTGCTTCCAATCTGTATTTTTGGTGGCATTCTGGATATTTCACTTCGCCGATTTCGAAGCCCTTGCTGCACACGTGGTCGCTCGCCGTGGAGGAGCAGTTTTATATTTCGTTCCCGCTATTTCTACTCCTGGTTCGCCGCTTCTTCCCCCAACGCCTCCGTACTGCGGTCCTGGTTTTGTTCGTCGCGTCTTTAGTGACGAGTTGCGCCGTTGTCTCGCGCAATCCAGAGACCGCGTTCTACATGCCGTACACTCGCGCTTGGGAGCTGTTGCTTGGAACCATACTGTCGCTGGGTATTTTTCCCCGTTTAGGATCGGCATGGCTACGGAATATGGCAACGCTGGGTGGGATGGGTATGATCATGTGGTCGGTGTTGTTTTATTCCAAGGACACCCTCTTCCCAGGCCTCAGCGCCGTAGTGCCCTGTGCTGGATCAGCTCTCATTATCTGGGCCGGGGAAGCTGGAGCATCGCTCGTCGGCTCGGTTTTGTCGTGGCGCCCCATGGTATTTGTCGGTCTCATCTCGTACTCGTTATATCTATGGCATTGGCCGGTCATCGTGCTGCACCAGATGGGCGTGCTGATAGGCCTAAGTTCGATCAGCATGGGAGAGCATTCTGTCCTGCTTTCCGGACACCGTCTCGACATGCTAATCGAGGTCGCCCTCTCGTTCCTTCTGGGTATTCTATCGTGGAGGTTTGTGGAGCGGCCTTTTCGCAATGGTCCCCTGCGCTTGAGCAGGCGGCCGCTATTCGCACTGACCGGTGGCGCAATAATCGTCCTGATGGGATTCGCTTCATGGACGGTGCTTGCGCAAGGCTTTAGGGGTCGCTTTCCTGACAAAGCGTTGCAAGTCGCATCCGCTCTTGGTGCCGAAGAGGAAGATCGGTCGGTCCGAACTGGAGTTTGTTTCATAACTACGGAGTTCCATTTCGAAAAATATAGTTATGACACCTGCCTGCGCGAAGACAAGAACAAGAAGAACTACCTTCTGCTCGGGGACAGTCACTCGGCTATGCTCTGGTCTGCGCTATCTTCGTCGCTTCAACAGTCGAATGTAATGCAGGCGAGTACCGCTGCCTGCGAACCATCACTTGCGCCCTCTGGAAGCGATGACTGCAAGAAAATGATGGCCTACATCTTTCAAGAATATCTGCCGACGCATCAGGTTCAAGGGGTGTTTGTTGTCGGGCGCTGGGAGAAAAGAGACCTTGATCCTCTTGCCGACCTCATTTCGTGGGCGAAGCAGCACCACGTGCCTGTGATTGTGTTCGGTCCCGTACCGGAGTACGACGCGCCCCTGCCGCGACTTCTCGCCTACTCGATCGCGTGGACCAAACCGGATCTAGCCAGTCAGCACCTTCTTGACAGCACTAAGGTGCTGGACACTGTGATGCAGCACATGGCGGAAACCACTTGGCACGTGCCCTATATTTCGCTCTACAAAGAGATATGCGGTGCTAGTGGTTGTCTTGTATATGCTGACGCTGCCCACAAGATTCCGTTGATGGGTGATACCAACCACCTGAGCGCGCCTGGTGCTTCATTTGTCGTACAGCGTCTGGTCGATAAAGGCGAGCTGAATTAACGAGGAGTCATTTCACCGCACAACGTCGCCGGGGATTTTTCGGCGGCAGAAACGGGGCTTTCACAACGTCGTGCAATCTAAGCCAGCAATGATGCCCGTCGAGACCGAATCTCCGGCAAATCAGTCTTCGGTACCGAGACTTGATGTCCCGGCGATCGCCGGTTCGCCGAGAAGCCAGCGCATTCCCGCGCTCGATTTCACAAAAGGGACGCTGGTTCTGCTCATGGTGCTTTACCACTGGGTGAATTATTTCATTGGGCCGGAATGGCCATACTATAAATACCTACGGTTCTTGACTCCGTCTTTTATTTTCATCACGGGGTTTATGATCTCCAATGTTTACCTCTCCAAGTATGCTGCCGCCGACCCCCGGCTCTCGAAGAGACTATTCACGAGGGGGCTCAAGCTCATTGCCATTTTCCTCGCTTTAAATCTGGCTCGAGTCTTTGTTGTCCCTTTACTGGGCACAAGTGCGCTGGTCTCGAACCCGCTAGCTCCTACGAACCTCTTCACGGTTTTTGTGTCAGGGAATCTCCCGGTCGCCGGCAGTAAGCTGGTCTCTTTCTCTATTCTCGTGCCCATCAGCTATTTGCTGATGTTTTCGGGAGCCCTGATGCTCCCCTACCGGCTCTATCGTCATACGTTTCACCTCGTGTGCATGTTCCTTTTGTTCTGCATTTTGATCCTAAGGGTGAACGGTGCGGGGAGTTACGAACTTGAATTCATAACAATCGGAATGCTCGGCGTGCTGGCAGGATTCGTGCCGATTGAGATGATCAACACTTTCGTTCGACACCCATACATACTTGCCCTTGCCTATGTGTGTTACGCGATTGCGATTACGATCTGGAATGTCCCGTTTCCGCTCCTGGTCGTTGGAACGTCCTTAAGCCTAACGGTCATCTACTTAATCGGCGCTAGCGGCAGCGAATCGGGAAAAATAAGAAGTGAGATTATTCTGCTGGGAAAATATTCGTTGCTTGGATACATCTCCCAAGTTGCGATTCTTCAGATTCTCAGTGCGGGTTTTCACCGGGTCCATCTCGGATTTGCTGAGTTGGTTTTCTCTTTCTTTGCAGCCTTCGTTCTCACCATAGCGAGTGTTGAAGCAGTCGATCGCGTGAGGGCGAGAGTGGGGGGGGCAGACAGGTTATACAAGTTGGTATTCGCTTGACCCGTTGCGGGAAGATTGTCTTGAGCATTGAGGGCTTCTCGCCGGAGCGGAAGGATAGACTTCGTCCACGGCGGGGAGGATATCGGTCTCTGACAAGGCGTTTTCCAGGGATTATTGAATGAACGCATCGCTGGCCCTCCTGATTTTTAGCGTTGGAGTCGCAGGGCTTTTTTATCTTGATCGTGATAAGTCGATCCGTACGTCCAAAGCCTTCTGGTTACCGGTCGTGTGGCTTTTGATTGCGGGGTCGAGACCCGTCTCCGCCTGGTTCGGGATAGGAACCGAGTCCGCTGGCAATCTCGCAGCGACACTCGACGGCAGTCCCATGGACGCAGCTGTTTTTGAGGCACTCATCGTTGCTGGCCTCATAACACTGTTCCAGCGTAGAAAAAAGGCGATTTTCCTGCTTAAAGCGAGCGTGCCTGTACTCGTGTATTTTGCTTATTGCCTGCTGAGCACCATGTGGTCGCCTATTCATGGACCTGCTCTGAAGCGTTGGATTAAGGACGTCGGCGACCTCGTCATGGTGCTTATCATTATGACGGAGGCCGAACCGGTTGCGGCGCTTAGGAGACTCTACTCCCGGGTCGGCTTTGTCCTATTACCCTTTTCCGTCGTATTGATCCGGTATACCAACCTCGGTGTCGGATACGACGAAGATGGGCCCATAAACATGGGCGTGACAACTAACAAGAATTCGCTCGGCCTCATCGTGTTTGTTGTATTGCTGGGTGTGCTGTGGAATGTGATGGCGCTGCTTAGGGATAAGAAAGCCCCCCACCGTGCCCGGCACTTGGTGGCTCAGCTTACGCTGCTTATCTTCGGTATCATGCTTCTAAAAATGGCCCATTGCGCTACAGCTGTCGCCTGCTTCGTTATCGGTGGCGGCCTCCTGCTGGCGACGAGTCTCCGAGCGATCAGGAATCGACCAGGTAGGGTACATGCTTTCTGTTTGGGAATCATCCTTGTTGGGAGTCTGACCTTGCTCTTGGGAGGTGTATCGGTCGTAACGAGCGCGCTTGGCAGGAGAGCGGACCTAGGGCGGACCGATATTTGGAAGGCCTCGATTGCGGCCGCCGATAGCCCGCTATTTGGCACGGGCTTCGAAAGCTTTTGGAACACCAACGTGGAGAAAGTGGCGGCCGGTCTCCGCGGCTATGACGCACCCACCGCTCACAATCTGGTGTCGGCCCACAACGGATATATCGAGGTCTACCTCGATCTCGGGTGGATTGGTGTATGCCTGATCGTGCTTATTCTAGTCAGCGGTTATCGACACGCAATCAAGTCCTTCCAACGCTATTCCGAAATTGGCAGCTTGCTTCTGGCCTACATAGCGACTTGCGCATTCTATAGCATCAGCGAAGTAGGCTTCAGGGTACTCACCCCTTCCTGGATCTTTCTATTACTCGCTGTGGTCAGTGCGAATGGTTTTGCCGCCGGCCTCATCGGGGGAGAAAAGCGTAGAACTGCTGCATCGCGCGTTGGTTCGGTGAGTAGCGTGTCAGCGACGAACGAACGCATTTCCGAGCCTACCTGGACTTACAGCAAATCGATTCCGATAAGAGCGGTTGAGTATTAGACTCCAATTCTCGCGAAGTCGTTCAGTGGACAAACGCTGGTTCCCAAATTTATGTCAATGTTTGCAATCGATGAAAAAACGGATACGAAAATAGGACAACTTCAGGTCGATGGCAGGGAAGTCGTGGTCGAAGGCCGACTCTGCCAGGTTGCTCACGTCGATGGTGAGGGTTATAAGTTCTTGGCGGATCCTGAATCATGTATCGCCGCATTGCGCGGCTCGAATACGCGAGCAGATCTTTTCACGTTTCTGCAAGAACTGCCGGAGACCTCGCCGCGATACTCCTATCCCTTTGAATGGGACAACCTTGCGATCCTGCCAGTATCCACGTTTGATCACTGGTGGACGCGTCAGGTCGATGCCAAGACACGGAACATGGTTCGACGCGCCGAGAAGAAAGGGGTGATCGTTCGCGAGGTGCCGTTCGATCGCGACCTCGTGCGCGGGATCTGGGAGATCTACAACGAGAGCCCTGTTCGCCAGGGGAGGCCCTTCCCTCATTATGGAAAGGACGTCGAGACGGTGTGGAAGATGAAAGCGACCTTCCTGGAAAGTAGCATCTTCATCGGCGCTTTTATCGGGAGCCAGTTGATTGGTTTCGTGAAATTGACACTTGACGATACTCAATCACAGGCGGGTGTAATGCATATTCTTGGCATGATCCAACACCGGGACAAGGCTCCGACGAACGGTTTGATCGCGCAGGCGGTGCGCTCTTGCGCAGCTCGCGGAATAGGCCGTCTCGCGTATGCGAACTTCGCATACGGGAACAAGGTGCGGAGCAGCCTAAGCGACTTCAAGAAGAACAATGGGTTTCAGCGGGCAGATCTGCCCCGTTATTACGTTCCGCTCACGCGATGGGGGGCTGCGGCGTTTCGTCTGGGATTGCATCGGCGCCTAGCTGAGCGCGTGCCTGAACCGGTGGCCGCGAAGCTCCGTGAACTGCGCGACCGCTGGTACCAGCGCAGGTTTAACCTGAAAGCGGAGTCGTTTTAGGAGATCTACATGCCGGGAATTGTGGGTCTCATCACGAAACTTCCAAGAGTGACCGCCGAGCAGCAGTTGCTGGCAATGGTCAAGTGTCTCCGCCATGAGCCGTTCTACAACTGCGGCACCTGGAGCGATGAGGAACATGGCATCTACGTCGGCTGGGTAGCGAGACGCGGGTCTTTTGCGGATGGCATGCCGGTCCGCAACGAAGATGGTGAGATTGCACTCTTCTTCTCGGGCGAAGAGTTTCCTGATCCTGATCTGAAGAAGACGCTTCGGCAACGCGGGCACCAGTTCTCTAATGAGCCATCCTCGTACTTGGTCCATCGCTATGAAGATGAGGCGACTTTCCCGAAGGACTTGAATGGGCGATTTCACGGCCTGGTCGCCGATCGCCGCCAAGGCACTACCACGCTATTCAATGACCGCTACGGATTGCAGAGGCTGCACTATCACGAGTGCAAGGACGCGTTCTATTTCGCCGCGGAATCAAAGGCCATTCTGAAGGTTCGGCCGGAACTGCGCGCCACAGATCCGCGTGGGGTTGGAGAATTCGTAGCTTGCGGGTGTGTACTCGAGAATCGGACGCTGTTTCCCGAGATTTATCTTCTGCCCCCGGGTTCGGCCTGGGTCTTCCGAAATGGTGAGCTCCAGGTACGAGCCTCCTACTTTGAGCCAAAGGAGTGGGAGCAACAGGAAGCGCTCAAGCCTGAAGAGTACTACAGCCACTTACGAGACGCTTTTGTGGGCGACCTGCCCCGTTATTTCGACGGCCAAGAGCAGATTGGAGTGTCGCTGACGGGCGGGTTGGATACGCGCATCATTATGGCGTGGCACAAGGCGGCGCCAAACTCGCTGCCCTGCTACACGTTTGGCAGCATGTATCGCGACCATGAGGATGTCAAACTCGCCCGTGGCGTCGCGAGAATCTGTGAGCAATCTCACCAGGTGATTACAGCCGGCACGGAGTTTCTGTCGCAGTTTGCGCATTACGCGGAACGCACGATCTGGTTGACGGACGCGTGCGTGGATCTAAGCCGCTCTCCCGACCTCTACGTGAACGAGAGGGTTCGAGAGATCGCTCCCGTGCGCATGGTTGGTACTTATGGCAGTGAGATTCTCCAGCAGGCGGTGATGTTCAAAGCAACAGAACCAGCGGCGGGAGTCTTTGAACCGCTAAGCGCCGAGATTAGCGCGGGGATAGAAACCTATAACGCGGCTCTCGAGGGCCACCCAGTATCGTTCGTTGCATTTCGCCAATCGCCCTGGCATCACTTCGGTGTGCTTGGCCTGGAACAGACTCAAGTGGCAATTCGCTCGCCCTATCTCGATAATGATTTCGTCAAAACTGTGTACCGGGCTCCCGGTCCGTCCACGGTTGCTGTAAATTCGCAAGCCAGAGTGCAGCTCATCCTCGACGGGAACCCTGCTTTGGCGAAATTTCGGACCGACCGGGGTATTCGGGGCCTAAATAGCATATTCACGCGCTCGCTGCTGGAGTTTTTCTTTAAAGCCGAATATGCGTATGACATGGGCATGCCGCAGTGGATGGCGCAAATCGACCACCTGCTTGCTCCCCTTCACCTGGAGCGAATCTGGCTAGGTCGTCACAAGCCGTTCCACTTCCGCGTCTGGTACCGAGATCAACTCCATGAGTATGTACGTCAGATACTACTGGACAAGCATGCTCTGGAACGGCCGTATGTTAGCCGGGCGGGAGTCGAGCGAATTGTGAATGGCCACTTGCGCGGAAACCGCAATTATACGACCGAGATCCACAGGCTGTTGTCGCTGGAATTGGCGCATAGACTGTTTGTCGAGGCCGTATAGGCGGCACTCGAAAAAGTCAGGACACATCATGAGCGGGGCGAATATCCACGAATACGTTTTGATCACTCCGAGTCGCAACGAAGCGCGTTTTATTGAGAAGACGCTCGAATCCGTTGTGCACCAGACGATCCTTCCACTGAAGTGGGTGATTGTGAACGACGGGTCGACGGATGAGACCGCGGACATTGTCGCGAAATACGCGGAGAAGTATAGCTGGATTGAGCTGGTAAATCGTGAGGTCCGGAAGGAAAGGCATTTCGCAGCCAAGGTCCACGCCTTCAATGCCGGATTGGAGCGCGTTAAGCAACTCGAGTATGACATCATCGGGAATCTGGATGCTGATGTTTCACTGGACGCCGATCATTTCGAGTTTCTACTCTCTAAGTTCAGCCAAGATGAGAGGCTGGGCGTTGCCGGCACCGTATTTACCGAACCTGACGGATACAATTCCGCGACCGACAGTTTCGAAGGACAAACCTACGTCTCAGGGCAATGCCAGATCTTTCGGCGGCAGTGCTTCGAGGAGATTGGCGGATACGTTCCGAGTAAGGCCGGCGGTATCGATTGGATGGCAGTTACAACCGCCCGCATGATCGGCTGGAGGACCCGCTCGTTTCGAGAGAAATCCTTCATGCATCACCGAGTATTGGGAACCGCCGACCGCGGCATTGTTGCTTCGAACTATGCCTACGGTAAGAAGGACTACATTCTCGGCGGGCATCCTCTTTGGCAGATTTTCCGTTGTACGTATCGTATGACGAAGCGTCCCTATGTGATTGGAGGGGTCGCGCTGTTCGCTGGCTACTCGGCGGCTTTTTTGAGCCGCATGGAACGACCGGTCTCGCCCGAACTCATGCGCTTTCATCGTGCCGAGCAGATGCTGAAACTGAAAAGCATCATCTCGTCGCTGCGCAGGCTCAAAAAGGTCAACAATTTTGAGCTTTTGCCGACTGAACCCAATCCCTCTCGAACAAGTGGCGCAAAGTAATCAGAGTCAGCCTGCGCTTCCTCGAACCACAAGCCAAAGGACTTAACATGACCTCGTCCGCACCCGCCGAAATCGCTGCGCATTCGAACGCCGAGACAGACCTTTTGCCGCTCGGAGAGGTCCTGGCGGCCGTCGGCCGTTTCACCTCCTGGCTCAACCGCTACGGAGAGACCTCCTACGATTTTCAAACGCTCTACGCAAGTGACCTGTGCCGGAATGCCAAGGCGCTGTACTATCGCAATCCGTTGCTCGGAACGATGGCAGTGGCTCCCATCATTTTTTGTGAAGCTTTTGTACCCTCGGCGCGGAGGTTTTTCTGGAAGCGCCAAAGATTCCCCATTGCGGACGCGCATTACGCGATGGGCTTCGCACTTTTGGGACCGCATGTGAATGAAGAGGGGTACTACCGTCGCGCGCTGCACTTTTTGCAAGTACTTGAGGAAACTCGCTGCCCAGGCTACGAGCATTACTGCTGGGGTTACCCATTCAACTGGGAAACCATCCGGGGCACGATCCGGGCAGGAACGCCACTCATCACAACGGTGCCTTACGTTTACGAGGCGTTCCGAGACGTTTACCGAATCGATAACAACGATCGCTGGCGACAAATCATGCGATCCATTGCGGAGCATGGCTTCAGCGATTACAAGGATTTTGTGACTTCAGACATGGCGTCTACATGTTCCTATTCTCCAATGCCTGAGCAATCGGTGGGCGTTATCAATGCGAATGCTTATCGGGCTTTTCTGTTGACGCAGGCGGCCATGGATTTTTCAGAGGATCGCTATCGAAAGGCCGCCGATCGGAATCTCTATTTCGTGCTTGAATCTCAGAATCCGGACGGCTCCTGGCATTACGCCAATGATGGAAAGAGGCACTTCATCGATCATTTTCACACCTGTTTCGTGATGAAGGCTCTTGCTAAAATCGAGGCTCTGACCGGAAACAGCGATTGCGCCAAGGCGATCGAACGCGGGGTCGATTTTTACGTCAGCAACCTGTTCGATGAACGCGGCGTGCCTAAGCCTTTTTCACGCCCCCCGCGGCTTATTGTTTATCGGCGAGAGTTGTACGACTACGCGGAGTGCATCAATCTCGGGGTCCTGCTGAGGGGCCGATTCGAAAAACTCGACCGACTCGTTGAGGGTGTACTGAATCAGGTTCTGAATGTCTGGCAGAAGCCCGATGGTTCCTTCCGAACGCGGCAATTATTGATCGGCTGGGACAACGTTCCCATGCATCGCTGGGCGCAAGCGCAACTGTTTCGCAGCCTTTGTTTGCTGCTGTCTCGAAGCGGTCGGCCGACAATTTCTTCCGGCGCAAAGGCCTAATCAAATGTGTGGAATTTGCGGACAATTTAGCTACCAACGGCATGCGCCGGTCTTGCGCACGGACATAGAGAAGATGGCGCGCAGCATCGTCCATCGTGGCCCCGACGACGAGGGCTACTACGTCAGTGGGCCGATTGGACTGGGCTTTCGGCGCCTCTCGATTATCGATATCGAGGGCGGCCACCAGCCTATGTCGGATGCGGATGAATCGGTCCGCGTGGTCTTCAACGGCGAAATCTACAATTTTCCCGAGCTGCGTCGCGAACTCGAAGGTCTCGGACACGTCTTCCGAACGCGCTGCGATACGGAAGTGATTGTTCTCGGCTATAAGCAATGGGGCGACGAGGTTCTCAACCGACTGAACGGAATGTTTGGCTTGGCGATCTGGGACGAGCAGAAGCGGCGGCTGGTAATCGCGCGTGATCCGTTCGGCATCAAGCCCATTTATTACAGAATTGAAGGCGGAAACGTGTGGTTCGGTTCGGAGATCCGAACCATCGTAGCGGCCGCGAAGGAGAGTTTCGATCCAGATCCCACGGCTCTGAATCTTTTCCTGCGCTATCGATTTACTCCTTCGCCGTACACGGTTTTCAGGGGCATCCAGAAACTCGCGGCCGGAACTATGTTAGTTTTCGAGGACGGCGGGCACAGTCTGCGACGCTGGTACCGTTACTGTCCAGAGCCCTTCGCTCCGGCGAAATCGGAAGGCCAGGCTCGGGAGGAACTGCTTGACATTTACAAGCGCGCTGTCAAGCGTCACCTGCTCAGCGACGTGCCGGTTGGCTTGCTGCTGAGCGGTGGTGTGGATTCCGCGCTGCTTCTCGCGCTCATGAATCTCTACGGGAATTCTTGGCGCACATTCACCGTTGGCTACGGCAGCGTCTTTGCTGACGACGAACTCTCAGACGCGGCACAAACAGCCGCCGTCTTCGCCTCGAAGCACACGGAGGTTTTACTCGACCGGGGAACTTTCGAGAGCGCGCTCCCTCGCGTCGTTGAGTTCATGGAGGAGCCGGTGGCAACGCCTTCGGTTTTGCCCATGTTTTTTGTTTGCGAAAGGGCGCGACAGGATGTCAAGGTTGCGCTCATTGGTCAAGGTCCGGACGAGCTGTTCGGTGGCTATCGCCGCCACATAGGAGTTCGCTACGGCGAGCTCTGGGGAGTCTTGCCCAAGTGGGTGCGAGGACCGATCTCCTCGGTTGTCGAGGCGCTGCCGAGGAATGAAACGCTGAAGCGAGGCGTGCGCTCACTGGATGCACCGGAACGCTTGCGAAGATATCAGCAGGTCCTTTCGCTGTTGCCCGGTCGGCAGGTGGATGGCCTTTTTAAGTCGGACGTTCTGCCAGCTGCGGCGGGGGACGAAGTTCTGAGGTGCTGGGAGGACTTCCCAGATCTGATGGCCAAGACCGATGAGCTCGGTGGCTTTCAGTTCATCGAAATGCGCTCAACTCTGCCCGATGAGCTGCTGATGTACGCGGATAAGCTCTCAATGGCCCATAGTCTCGAAGTGCGCGTGCCCTATCTCGACAAGGAAGTGGTCGAATACGGGGAAAGACTTCCCGCAAGCTTCAAGGTGCGGAATGGTGCGGGTAAATGGCTTCACCGCGAAGTCTGCAAAGCCTTTTTGCCGGCTACGATTCTCCGGCGCAAAAAGCGCGGCTTCGCCATGAATGTCGTGGATGAGTGGTTCCGCGAGGCACAATCGCAGAAAATGGAAGGAATGTTGCTCGATCCACAGTCGCACATATTCGACTTTTTGCGGCCGGCCGCGGTCCGCGGACTCCTTGAGGAGCACCGCTCCGGCGCCAGCGACCACCACAAGGTTCTCTTCAGCCTGGTCGTTTTGGAAGAATGGCTCCGGGCAAGCTTCATACCGGCGACGTAGCGTGCGCCGCTTTGACCTAAGATCCCAAAGTGGTTTGCGGTCTGGGTGAGTCACAGCAGCCTTAAAACGGGATCAGGAACGAACGTCGGAGATGCTGCGATCGGTTAGTATCCAAACCCGCGACATCGCCGACTTGAAAGCGAGCGATGCACGAACGTCGCTCTAAGGAAGAATAGTTGAAACCTTTTCAGTCCGACGGGACCTTTTACCCGATCGCCAAAGGCAAGGGACTTCGCCGCACCGCAGTTCGAGGCGCCGGGGCGGCCATTGCTGGTTCGGCGGGTAACTTCGCTCTGCAGATCGGGGCAATCGTCATCCTGGCACGGCTGCTTTTTCCGTCTGACTTCGGAATCGTGACGATGGTCACCACGTTTAGCCTGTTGCTGCGCAGCTTCGGACTGGCTGGATTCACGGAATTTATCATGCAGTGCGAAGAACTCACCGACGCTCTCGCCAGCAATCTTTTTTGGATTAATCTGGGAATCGGTACGATACTGACTCTCGCATTTGCCAGCTCCGGCCGGCTGCTGGCGCATTTCTTTCACAACCGAGCGGTCATTGGAGTGACTTACGGCATGTCGCTGACGATTGTGATCGGCTGCCTGGGCTATATACACACGGGCCTGTTGCAGCGTGCCATGCATTTCAGGACTACGGCAATCATCGGTTTCGTTGGTCAGGTAGTCCAGTACATTGTCTCTATTGTTCTGGCGATCGCAGGCTGGCACCAGTGGGCACTGGTTTGGGGCAGTGTCGCGCAGACGGTGATCCTGGCCGCGGGCGCCTGGCTGGTGTGCCAATGGATACCGAGTTGGCCGGGACGCGCCTCGGGCACTCGTTCTGGGCTCAAGTTCGGGATGACCGTCTACTTGCGTTTTGCCTTTAACTACTTGACGCGCAACACCGACAACATTCTGGTGGGCTGGCGTTTTGGCGATAGGGCACTTGGATTTTATAAGAAGGCCTTTGACTTGTTTGTATTGCCGGAAACGCAACTCCTATCGCCGCTGTCGGCCGTTGTCGTCAGTACGCTCAGTCGTGTCAGCCGGGACCGCAACCAATTCCAGCGCTATTTTCTCCGCACAATCTCGGTTTTGGCGCTGATCGGTATGGGAATCGGCGCTGATCTAGCGTTAGTGGGATCAGATTTCATTCGCTTTCTCTTTGGATCTGGCTGGGAGCAGGCTGGCCGAATCTTTGCCTTGTTCGGTCCTGGAATCGGAGTCATGTTGTTGTATAACACGCACGGGTGGATTCATATTTCGATCGGCCGGCCCGAACGATGGTTCCGCTGGTGTTTGTTGGAGTTTGTCTGTACCGCAAGTCTGTTCTTGCTGACTCTGCGATGGGGGCCATCCGGAATCGCTTTCGCTTGGACCGCCTCGTATTTTCTACTGATGTTTCCGGGCTTCTGGTACGCTGGGAGACCCATCGGACTCGGTATCGGGCCGGTCCTGGCAGTCATCTGGAAGTTCTTTGCAGCGTCGGTTGGAGCGGGCGCTGCAACTCTTCTCATCTTCCGAGCGATGCCGTATTTTGCGAGGATGTCCGGCCTCCAAGGCGCTTTCGTGCGAATGGTCTCCGTTTCCGTGGTGTTTTTCGGGCTCTATGTCGTCGGAGTGATTGCACTCCACCGGAGTGTACAACCGCTTAGTGAAACTGCTGGCCTGATTCACGACCTTTTGCCCGAACGTAAGGTTGAACAAACATCGCCTGCAGCTAGGCCTTTCGATGCCGTTCCCGGAGATTCCGAAGATGCCAAACTGCAAACCGAACTGGTGGCACTTCCCGACGGCAGCGGAGCCAAAGTGTGAAGCAGAGGACGGCTAAGGGTAATAGTGCTGAGGTGCGGCGCTCGGTCCGAGATATTTTACTGGCCAGGAATATCGGTGCAAGATGAGTCTCGATGTGCAGTCCGAACTTGAACAAGTGTCTTCCAAGGGAGAAGTCATGAGCCGACTACGCATTCTGCTGCTGGGCTCGGACTGCGATCCGGAGCGTGTCAGCATTTCTTATGTGACCTATTGTCATGCGGCAGCGCTCGCGCAACTTCATGATGTAACTTTGGTGCTTCGAGCGCCCAATGAGGCGTCGGTGCGCCGTGCAAACGGGGGCTTTAGGGCTCTTGAAGTCATTCGGATGCCTTACCTCGAGCGCATCTACGCTTGGAGTTTTCGCAGGATCTTCAAATCCAACTTTACGAGCCAGGCGTTGACCGCTTTCGGTTACCCGTTTTCTCTTGCCTTCGAGTGGTATGCCTGGCGACAGTTGCAGCGTCGGATTTTCGCGGGCGAGTTCGATGTCGTGCTGCGGATCTTACCGATGTCAGCGGTCATTCCGAGCCCTTTCGCTTTCTTCCTGCGGAAGGGACCTATTCCGTTCGTGATCGGGCCGATCAATGGCGGGCTCCCATACGTGAAGGGTTTCAGCCAAGCCGACAACGAGAAGCAATGGATTTCAGGTCTGAGAGGGCTGTACCGATTTATGCCGTTTGCCAGATCCACGTACCACAACGCGGCAGCAATCATAGCCGCTTCTTCACAAACCTATTCCGAATTCGCCTCACATCGCGAAAAACTGTTTTTTGTTCCGGAGCCCGGTATCAGTCGTTCCCTGTGTTCCGACGACCAGCGCTGTACCGACCCGAGCGCGAAACTTGATTTAGTCTTCGTTGGCGGGCTGATCCCGTGCAAAGCCTGTGATCTTGCACTGCGCGCAGCTGCCCCTCTCTTGCGAAGCGGATTGGCTCGCTTTACTGTGCTCGGCGATGGTCCCGAGCGTAATCACCTCGAGCAGATGGTGAGATCCCTTGGGATTGAGAAAGCTGTCTGCTTTCGTGGATGGGTTAGCCATGCGGAGGTTTTCACGCAGTTACGATCCGCCGATGCGCTGGTGTTTCCCTCGGTTCGCGATTTTGGCGCCGGCGTAGTCTTTGAGGCTCTCGCATGTGGCGCCGTACCTATCGTTGCGGACTTCGGAGGGCCCGGAGATATCGTCCATCCAGGAGTGGGGTACAAAGTTCCTCTTACGAATGAGAGCGACTTTGTAGTGAAGCTGGAAAGCATCCTAACGGAGCTAGCCCAGAATCGGGATCATTTGGAGCAGTTACGCCGACAAGGAATGGCTTATGCCAGGGAACGGCTGACGTGGGAGGCCAAAGCGCAGGACACGAGCCGAGTTCTGCAATGGGTCCTTCGACGAGGTCCAAAGCCAGACTTTCTGCCGCCGAAGACCTTAGCTGCCGGGATCGTCCCGTCGCGAAGAGATCCTGCTCCGTGTGCCGGGAGCCGAGCATAAGGGCTTCATGTTCAGGGGCGTTGTACGCCGAGGAAGTTTCTTGAAAGGTGATGAGAACCGATCCAGAAATGAATACCAATACGCTACGCCTCGCGCATTTACATTGAATATTCCGATCCGTAGCCGAATCAAATTCAATCCAATCCAAACAATTATGCAAACTGTAAGCCTTGCTGAGCCGTCGTCCGCTAAAGGGGTTGAGGTTCGAAAGCAGACATTATCGAGTTCACCGTTGGACTTCGAGATAAGTTTGCTGACCGGCTGCAAAGACCGGCCTTATGTATTCGGGTTGGCGATGGCGCTCGGTTCCAAAGACGTACGTGCCGATATCATCGGCAGCGACGAAATAGACAGTCCTGAACTGCACGATGCCCCGAGTTTGCGTTTTCTTAATTTCCGTGGCAGCCATAACCCTGCCGCTAATTTCGCTGAGAAGTTGTCGAAAGTGCTTGCCTACTATGCCAGGCTGATCCGATACGTCGCGCGTTCCAACCCGAAGATATTGCATATTTTGTGGAACAACAAGTTCGAACTCTTCGATCGCACGATTCTCATGCTGTACTACAAAGTTTTGGGAAAAAGGATCGCCTTCACCGCACACAATGTGAATCAAGCGAAACGAGACGCAAGAGATTCGTGGCTCAATCGTGTCACGCTTAGAATTCAGTATCGGCTTTGTGACCACATTTTCGTTCATACACAAAAAATGAAAGGCGAGCTTTGCCGGCAGTTTGCCGTGGCTGAAAAGGCAGTTACTGTGATCCCATTTCCGATCAACAACGCCTCGCCTGATACGGAACTCACATCGGCCGAGGCCAAACGGCGTCTCGGTCTCAGGGATGACGAAAGGGCGATCCTATTCTTCGGAAGAGTACGGCCCTACAAGGGCACAGAGCACCTGCTTGATGCTTTTCGTCTGCTTTTAGCCAACAAGGAAGCGGATTACAGGTTGATCATTGCCGGGGAACCAATCAAAGGATGCGAAGAGTATCTGCAAGAGATCCAAAGCTCGGTGAAAAGAGATTTTGAACCAGGGCAGGTCATGTTGAGGATGCAATTCATTCCGGACGACGAAGTGGAAGTGTACCTCAAGGCGGCCGATGTTCTAGTTCTTCCCTACAAAGAGATCTTCCAGAGTGGTGTGCTGTTTTTGGCCTATGCCTTTGGCC
Source organism: Terriglobales bacterium (assembly GCA_049520935.1). Classification (GTDB taxonomy): domain Bacteria; phylum Acidobacteriota; class Terriglobia; order Terriglobales; family Acidobacteriaceae; genus Acidiflorens. The sequence continues at coordinate 36,049 of JBEKPJ010000023.1, forward strand.
TGCCCGTGGTCGCGACTGACGTGGGGTCTTTTCGCGAAGAAATTGTCGAAGGCAGCACTGGTTTTCTATGCAAGCCAGGGGATCCCTCCGAAATGGCAAGGGCGATCGAGACGTACTTCGCCAGCGATCTTTTCAAGAATCTAAACGTCCGCCGACGGGAGATAAGGGGTTACGCGAACGCCAACCACTCGTGGCATGCTGTTGCTGAGCTTACTTGTAGCGCGTACGCGAGAATATTGGGGAGAGAAGCCACGTAAACCCTTTCGTGTCAATCCCTTATTCCCGACCGCAGAGGCATGGATATCCGAGCCGAAATTTTCCTGAGAAATCTCAAGTTGTCGGCGGATTCTGGCGCAGAGGGCTGTTGTTTTGGATCGAAGGCCTCCAGAATGCGGCCGATTTGGAATATGACAAACCGCGTTCTTGCGGCAAGCGTTTATCTTTTTGCGTCGGCGATCGGTTGCGCAGCCGGCCATGGCCGAAGGGTCAGAGACATTGGGGGGCTAGCCTGTGTACTTCTGTGTCTAGCCCCCACTACGTTACATTGCTAGACTCTCCTTAACGGCGCAAAGCGTCGTCATCGGAGGCCAGAGGTAAATGAGACGTTTCCCCCTTATCTCGATCTTGCTATTGTCTTCTATGCTTTCCTATGGGCAGTCATGGTCTGGCGTTCTCTCGACGAGTCGTGCCATCGACTGGGGCAACGCCGGTCTGCTGGCTACATTTCCAGACGGAGAGACGACGCCGAATCCCTGGACTCCGCCGACCAGGACGCTTTGTGCGACAGTTTCTACTCAATCGGGGTTCAACAACATCGCCAGCACGATGGCTGGTTGTTCAGCCGGGACATATGTTCTCCTTGCGCCTGGAACCTACTCCCTTTCCAATTATCTCCGTTTTTATGGGACCAACAACGTGACATTGCGCGGCGCCGGGCCGATGTCAACCTACATCAACATTACGGGGAGCACCCATATCGAATTCGGAGCGAGTTCCAACATAGGGACTGCCCAGCTGACTTCCGCATCCTCGAACTACGTGGTCGGCAATACGTCAGTTGTCGTCAGCACGTCGACCCCACCTTCGGTCGGCACCCTTGCTTGGTTCAATCAGTGCGATACGGGCTTCAGCGGCAATCCTTGCCAAGGACAAGCTGTCGATAACGGTGCTTTGTTCGTCTGCGGTCTTTATTCTGCGTGCGATCTCAGCGGCGGATCTCCGAACACTAATCAAAACCAGCAACAAGAGGTGCTGATCACTTCAGTCACGAACAGTGGCGGGGGTACGTACACGATTGGCTTCACTCCAGGCCTCTACATGCCGAACTGGGCTCATGCTCAGAATGCAGCGCTCAACTGGGAAACGGCAAACGTGGCCGTCGGGGTAGGTCTGGAAGACCTGACAATCACGTTGCAGACCAATCAGGATGAGCAAGTGAGCTTTAACAACGCGTATAGTTCGTGGGTTAAGGGCGTGCGTTTCGTTGGCGGAGGGGTAAATCGTGCGGTAGGTTTTGGTACCTCGAAAAACTGTCTATTCTCTAATAACTATATTTACGCGGAAACTCCTTCATCGCTTAGTCCCAACATTCAAGAGATCATAAATCTGACACAAGATTCCGATGATTTAATTCTAAACAATATTCTCACCGGTGGCATAGCTCTCGAGGGAGGCATCTCGCCGCAGGCGGATGTTATTGCTTACAATTACAATCGCGATGTGCAAACGAGCTATTATCAGGCTCCTGACTTTCTGCACCAAGCTGGGTCGAGTTTTGTTCTGATGGAGGGTAACGAGTTTGACATATCGGAGGATGACGACACTTGGGGAACGCATAACCTGAACACTTGGTTCCGCAATTATTATTCCTGTTGGGATTCCCCTTACTCTACGATCAACCCGAGAGCCCTGGAGATCGACAACTACGCTCGGTTTGAGAATGTGATCGGCAATGTTCTCGGAGGACCGCAGTGCACCGGTGGTTATCAGGGTACATCTTCTTCCAACGGCTATATTTACGTGATACCCAGCAGCGATACTCTAGCGCTAAACAGTATGATGCGCTGGGGTAACTGCGATACGTTTACCGGAACGTGCCGATTCCAGCCCTCCGAAGTTCCGACATCGCTTAGCGGAAATGCGGCTCCATTCGTAAATTCAGTACCCAGCAATCAGAATCTTCCAGCGTCATTTTTCATGGACAGTGCGGTTGCCCATCCCAACGGAGGAACGGGGCTGTCGTGGTGGAACGTATGTACGACCTGGACGACATTCCCAACGGTTTGCGCGGCTTCCCGAACTCCACCCTTTCCTACCTCTGGGCCTGACGTATCCTCTGGGCCATACGTGAATGGCCATAGCTACGACATTCCGGCGGCGGTAGCTTTCAACAACCTGCCAGTTGATACGAGTTATCAGAACTCCTACAGCATCACAGCCTCCAGTTGGTCGGGCGGCACCGAGACACTGACCGTCAGCGGATTACCCAATCCGTTGCATCTGATGGGACCCTTTCAAGTCGCTGGAACGTGCGGCAGCGGGACTGGCGAATTTTATATGACCGCTTCTACTTCTACGACCATCAGTTACTCCTTGGCATCGAATCCGGGCAATTGTGCAGGTGGCACATTCAAGTTTCCCGATGTGCGCCGATTCGATGAGGCGGTATACGGAAACGATCCTTCGGGAAATGGCCCTCCGCAACCCCCCCAGGGGCTTCAGACTGTAGTTAAGTGAATGGTATCTGGCTCCGGACGAACTTGATACCACGCGAGGCACGGAGGGTTGGGAAGAGTTTTTAAGTCAAGGGATGGAATGGGATCGGCGGCCAGGGTGCGTGTCGCCCTTATCGATGACCGATTGGCATTCGCTTCTTGCAATGTCATCTGTCGGGGCGCCGCGAGTGAAGGGGTTCTTCGGAAAGCTCTTCTTAAGCCACGTCTTCATTCGGAGCCCGGCCGTCCTGTCATGGAAGGATCCAGTTCCGGCATTCGTACACTATAGGGCCGCCGCACCTCTTCACGGCGATTCGTCACCTCAACGCCCGTTTCCCGCAAAACACGGCAATTGCTATTGCTCGGGTACGTTGGTGTCAAGAGTGTTTGGATATTCCTCTGGGATGACACCAGGACGTTAATCTCGCTTTTGGGCGGAGGACGAAGACTGCCCGCACTTCATAAGATAGAGACAAAAAACTGGGGAGACGCGGTCAACACTCCGGAAGGATTTCGGATGCAGATTTGCTCGATATACTTTCCACGGCGGATGTCTGCGTGAACACGGACAGGCCCTTGCTTGATGAATGACATTTCAAGCATGATCAAGATCATCGATTACATGGCTCTGGGCAAACCCATCCTGCAAATCGATCCGAAAAAGGGCGCTCTGTACAGCGATGATCGGTACCGTGTGCGTTATTTCGGGAATAAGCTTTTTGGGCTACTCGACCATCCGGAGGAAGGACGGAGGGTGGGCGAGTTCGGGCGCAGACTTGTGGAGAAAGAACTGACGTGGGAGTATTCGGTTGGGAACCTTCTCGCGGCTTATGAAAAAGTTTTTAGTAAATCAAACGGCACGTGCGCGCTGCAAAAGTTAGTAAATCAAACGGCACGTGCGCGCTGCAAAAGGATGTTGCCAGGTCTTGAAGATGAAGCCACTCGTTTCAATTCTCATTTCAGCATACAACGCCCAAGAATGGATTACGGAGACGCTGCAGTCTGCTGTTACGCAAACCTGGCCGCGCAAGGAAATCATCCTGGTGGACGATGGCTCGACAGACGCGACAGCGGAAATGGCACGGCGGTTCGCCTCGAAGGGAGTCACATTGATCTCGACGAAGAACCGCGGGCTCTCGGCCGGCCAAAATCTTGCGTACGCGCATAGCCGCGGGGATTACCTCCAGTTTCTGGACGCGGATGACCTTATGGCGCCCGATAAAATCGAGCGGCAACTCGCGGCGTTGCGGGAAACCGACGGCAAACGGATACTACTGTCCTCGCCATGGGCCCCCTTCTTCTATCGAACCCGTCATGCCCGTTTTGTTCAGAACTCATTGTGGCAAGATCTAACTCCTGTCGAATGGCTCTTGCGTAAGTTGAGCGACAACATCCATATGCAAAACGCAACCTGGCTCGTGAGCCGTGAGTTGGTGGAGGCGGCGGGGCCGTGGGACACAGATCTTCATTATGACCAGGACGGCGAGTACTTTGCCCGCGTGCTCCTGGCATGCGAGCGCACAAGGTTCGTGCCCGAGACCGGAATTTTCTACCGGGTCACTTCGAGTAATCGTATAAGCTATATCGGTAACTCGGACAAGAAGAAAGACTCACTGTTTCGTTCTATGAAATTGCATATTCAATACCTTCGATCGCTTGAAGATAGCGAGCGCGTACGAAAGGCTTGTGTGACGTATATGCAGAATTGGCTCGACAATTTCTATCCAGAGCGGCCGGACATTGTCGCGGAATTGCAGACCCTCGCTGAACAACTCCAAGGGAATTTGAGGGAACCCCGGCTGCGCTGGAAATATGCTTGGATCAAACCTATATTTGGGTGGAGAGCCGCAAAGTGGGCGCAAAGGGTGATTCCGCAGTACAAAGTTTCATGCACGAGGCGATTGGATAAAGCGATCTACAGGTTGGAGGCTCGCGTTGCGTCGTCGCCAATGGCAGTAGAATCGCTTGCCGACCCGAAATCAGATAGAGAGAGCTAGGTTGACTTATCGATGACGATGACAAAGACAGCGCTGGTGACTGGGGCAGAAGGCTTTATCGGGTCGCACATGGTGAAGTTTCTGCAGGGAGAGGGCTGGAACGTGATCGGAACATATCGACAGCACGGATCTGATTCGTTTCCGAAACTGCCGAGAGTACGCTTTGAGCAGTGTGATCTGCGCAATGGACAGCGGGTCGAGCAAATTTTTCAGCGCTACGAGCCGACACATGTGTTCCATTTGGGTGCTCAGAGCCTACCGACGGTTTCATGGGCGGACCCGGTGGGCACATTCGAATCGAACATCATGGGATCGCTGCACTTGTTTGAGGCGATACGGCACAGTAAGCGTACTCCGGTAGTGGTTTCGGCTTGCTCGAGCGCGGAGTATGGCCATGTGCCTCCATCCGCGATTCCTGTGAAGGAGGAGCAACCGCTCTACCCTCTGCATCCATATGGCATCAGCAAGGTATGTTTGGACCTACTGGCACGGGAATATTTCCTGGACTACCAGGTGCCAGCCGTGAATATTCGACTTTTCAATACGACGGGACCAGGGAAAACCAATGATGCCCCTTCGGATTTTGTACGGCAGTTGATCCGAATCAAAAAGGGCCTGCAGAATCCGGTCATCGAAGTCGGAAACCTGAAGCCGCACCGTGCTTTCCTTGATGTGAAGGACACTGTACGCGGCTTCTATCTGGCTGGCATGAAAGGGCATCGCGGCGAGGCCTACAACCTTTGTGCCGCCACAACCTACGAAGTTAACGAGGTACTGCGATTCGCGATAGAAATATCCGGATTGAAAGTCGAGGTTCGTCCAATCGCAAGCCTGATGCGTCCCTCAGACGAAAAGATCATTTTCGGCAGTACAAAGAAGATCCGCAAACACACAGGTTGGAGGCCGATGTTATCGTTGGAGCAGACGCTAACGTCAATGTTGGAATACTGGGATCGCACGATGTAGTGTCAGATCTCGTGAGGCAGGAAGTCTACATGGACGATATCAAGGCTATCATGCTCGTGGGCGGTTTGGGGACACGTTTGCGCGCGGTAGTATCATCCACACCCAAGGTACTAGCATCGATCGGAGAAAAATCGTTCCTGGAATTGCTGGTGTGTCAGCTTCGCTCGCAGGGAATCCGCCATTTGGTGATGTGTACCGGTTATCTCGCGGATCAGATCGAGAGCAAATTCGGCGATGGTCGGATGTGGGATGTCTCCATCGAGTATTCGAAAGAGGAAATGCCGCTCGGCACCGCGGGTGCCGTGAGACTTGCGCGGCGCTATCTGCGTGACCTCCCTGAATTTCTTGTGTTGAACGGAGATTCGTTTCTCGAGGTCGATTTCCAGAGCTTGATGGCGTTTCATCGGGGGCACGCTAGTCCGATCGCGACCATGGCTGTCCTTCGTGTTGAGAACGCAAGTCGATACGGAACCGTAAACGTGGATGCGAGTGGCAAGGTTACAGGTTTTGCGGAGAAAACCGGTAGCGAAGCGCCCGGACTCGTGAATGGTGGAATCTACTTTTTCGACCGCTCCCTCTTGCGACACATTCCAGAAGGACCGGCGAGCCTGGAAAGAGATGTGTTCCCGCAGTTGCTCGATCAAGGAGTTTATGCCCAAGAGCAGCACGGAGTGTTCATCGACATCGGCACTCCGACGGACTATGCGCGTGCTCAGGAGCTTCTGCGCTTCGCGTGAGGAGGCTGAAATTCGTTTTAAACCGGCGGCTGACACGGGGAATTGAATGACAAGTATCGGTGATTTCGAACGAAGAGTGGGTCGCTCGATCCAGGCGTCAATCGCTGTGAAGGAGCTCCTGCTCAAAAATACGGAAGTGGTGACGCTTGTCGCGAAGGTGAGCGAACTTTTGGTTGGCGCTTTCCAAAAAGGAAACAAAGTGCTTTTGTTTGGTAACGGCGGGAGTGCGGCGGATGCCCAGCACATCGCAGCTGAATTTGTGGGGCGATTTGCGTTTGATCGTCCCGCTCTGCCAGCTCTGGCGCTCAATGTGAACACATCTTCTATTACGGCTATCGGAAATGATTACGGCTTCGACTTGGTGTTTTCGCGACAGATTGAGGCCCTTGCTCGCCCTGGTGATGTGGCGATCGGCATATCGACGAGTGGTCAATCTCCAAATGTAATTCGGGCGATGTCGACGGCGAAAGCAAAGGAGCTCCACACCGTTGGACTGACAGGCTCTTCCGGGAAACCACTGGTGGATGCAGTGGAATACTGCATTTGCGTGCCGTCCACCGACACCCCCCGTATACAAGAGTGCCACATTCTAATTGGGCACATCATTTCAGAATTAGTAGAAGAGACGATATTTCATGAAGAAGGCCGCCTTTCTCGATCGCGACGGAGTGATCAACCGCAAAGCTCCTGAGGGGCAATATGTGACTCGCTGGGCAGATATGAAGTTTCTTCCCGGGGCATGTGAAGCCATCCGACAACTTAACGACGCAGGGTTTTTGGTAATCGTAGTGAGTAACCAGCGTTGCGTCGCCAAGGGGCTTATCACGATCGAAGGACTAGAGTCGATGCACGCACGTATGTGTCGTGAGTTGCATGCTGCGGGCGCAACAATTGACGCCGTCTATTATTGTCCCCATGACAACCAGCCGCCGTGCAGCTGCCGCAAGCCCCAGCCCGGGATGCTGTTGGACGCTGCCCGCGAGCACAATGTTCGACTGGGCGCGTCATGGATGATCGGCGATTCCGACCATGATGTGCAGGCGGGCCGGAATGCGGGCTGCCACACGGCTCACATCGTAGCGGATGGAAAATACGCTAGTGGTTGCGCTGACGTAGTTGCGACGTCTTTACTGGATGCGACCCACAAGATATTGCAAGTTCAATAGCTTCTGTCACAGGGAAGGTTGACGACATGGTTATCACAAGCACTCCACTGCGCATTTCGTTCTTCGGTGGAGGTACTGACTATCCTGTGTGGTACCGCGAACATGGTGGCGCCGTACTGGCTACTACGATTGATAAGTCCTGTTACATCACTTGCCGCTGGTTACCGCCGTTTTTTGAGTATCACAGTCGTGTTTCGTATTCGAGGGTGGAGAATGTCAGCGCAAACGCAGCCATCGAGCATCCCGCGGTGCGCGGCTGCTTGCAGCTCTTGGGAATCGAAGAAGGTATCGAAGTTCATCACGTAGCCGACTTGCCGGCCCGCACGGGTTTGGGCACGAGTTCAGCGTTTACCGTCGGACTTCTTCATGGTCTATACGCACTCCGCAATCAGATGCGGGACAAACATTCGCTTGCGATGGAAGCTATCACGGTGGAACAGGAGATCTTGAAAGAGGCAGTCGGAGCACAAGATCAAGTGAGCGCCGCCTATGGGGGGTTTAACCGCATTAACTTCAATACGGATGGGTCTGTCGATGCGAACCGGATTCTTTTGCCGGGCGCCAGGCTGGAGGAATTAGAAGCACACTTGGCGTTATATTTCACCGGGTTCTCGCGAATCGCTTCTGAAATCGCCCGGGAACAACTGCGGCAGACACCCAATAAGACGCGAGAGCTGGATGCGATGCGTGCTTTAGTCGATGAGGCTGAGGCAATCGTCACGAATCCAAAGTGTCCGATCACTGATTTTGGCAGACTGTTGAACCAGAGTTGGAACATAAAGAGGACGCTGACGCAAAAAATCACGAACCCTGCGATCGATGAAATCTATGACGCTGGTCTCAGCGCGGGAGCTTTGGGAGGGAAATTGCTGGGTGCGGGCGGAGGCGGGTTCATGTTATTTTTTGTGCCGCCAGAAAAGCGCGAAGCCTTGCGAGAGAGACTTAAGAAGTTGCTGTGTATTCCGTTCAAGTTTTCAACCAGGGGCAGTCACGTAGTCTTATACGAACCGGAGGAACGGTATGACCAGTCGCTGGCCAGCGAGCGCCATGAAATCTATGGCCAAGACGACGAGAATAAACATGTCGACGAGGTGTCGACTTAGATGATCAGACTTAGGACTGTCTCGCTGAATACAACTTGCTTTGCCCTGGGGAAGCCTGGGCTCGCTCGTCCGGGCCGATCGAAGGACTTGTTTCGGCAAGTGAGATACCTTCGGCCGGCAGATCTCCCCCCCCACTGTTAACTTACCTGCGGGATGCCGCTAGAGTTTAAGGAGAAAGATCGACCCAAGTGAAGAAGAAAATTCTTATCGTAGTTGAAAACGCACCGGTTCCTTTCGATACGCGCGTTCAGAAGGAGGCATCCTCCCTGCACGAGGCCGGATACGAGGTCACTGTGCTTTGCCCCCGGGCGAAGGGAGCTGAGTTGGGATACGAGATGATCGGTGGTGTTCGCGTCTACCGGCACCCCATGCCCAGCGACGGGAATAGCGCTCTCGGATACCTGTGGGAATATGGTTGCGCGTTGTTTTGGGAGTGTTTTTATGTGTGGTGGATCTACCTGCGACACGGATTTCATATCATCCAGGGCTGCAACCCTCCCGACAATATTTTCTTGGTGGCACTGCCGTTTAAATTATTCGGCGTCAAATATATTTTCGATCACCACGATGCGATTCCTGAACTGTACTTGTCAAAGTATGGGAAGCGCGATCTTCTTTATAAGATCCAGGTCGTGTTGGAGCATTTGACTTATCGGTTTAGTGATGTGGTGATGGCCACGAACAGAAGTTACAGCGATCTGGCGGTAACCAGAGGGCGCCTTGCTTCCGACGATGTGTTTGTTGTTCGCAATGGACCCGACCTGGGAACTTTCAAAGCCGTTCCTCCAAGCCCTGCGTTGAAGTACGGGAAGACATATCTGGTGGGTTACGTGGGTACCATGAGCGAACAAGATGGCCTGGATATTCTCATGGAGGTCGCGCTGCACCTCAAGAAGATGGGGCGGCTTGATATCCACTTTACTTGCGTGGGAGGAGGCCCTGCACTAGCCAGTCTGCGCCAGATGGTGATAACCAAGGACCTTGAGGACACGGTGACTTTTACGGGCAGGATTCCGGACCAACAACTGTTGCAGATTCTCTCCACTGCGGATGTATGCGTGAACCCAGACAAGCCGTGCAAGATGAACGATATTTCTACGATGATCAAGATCATGGAATACATGGCCCTGGGTAAGCCCATTGTTCAATTTGATCTGCGTGAAGGCAGATTCAGCGCCCAGGACGCAGCGGTATACGCAGACACACAGAATCAAGTGGTCGATTTTGCCGCCAAGATCGTTTGGGTGCTCGACAATCCTGATGAGAGAAAAAAGATGGGTGAGTTCGGTCGCAGACGAGTTGAGAAGGAACTTGCCTGGGAGTACTCCGTCCCGAATCTGCTCGCGGCTTACGAGAGAGCTTTCGGCAAAAGAGGTTGGCCGGAACGCCAGTCGGTGCGCAACGGTTGACCCGATCCGAATGCAACCCACCGTCTCTCATCTGAAGGACGCAGGAGGAATCGAGTGGAACTGTGCACGACGGATCCTCTTTGGGCGGGCGTTGGAACATCTGGTGCTTGCCATTGAGGCATAGGCATTCCACCGTCGTGGTCTCCTTAATTGAAAATGAAAATCACCCTTATTATATGTACTTATAATCGGTGCCAGATGCTGGCTGGCGGTTTAGAGAGCGTCGCGGCGTCGATATTACCAAAGTCTGTGGACTGGGAAGTTCTTATCGTGGATAACAACTCTTCTGATCAGACTCGGGAGGTCGTAGAAGACTTCTGCCGTCGATATCCAGGACGGTTCCGCTATGTGTTCGAACCTCAACAGGGGCTCTCTTGTGCCCGTAACGCAGGGATTCGGGAGAGCCAGGGCGAGATTCTAGCCTTCACGGACGACGACGTGATAGTCGAGCCTGATTGGCTATGGAAGCTGACTTCAGTCTTGCACGCTGGAGAATGGGCCGGGGCGGGAGGTCCGATCATTGCGGTGTGGCCGAGACCGCTACCTGGCTGGCTGTCGACTGCCGACCCCGATACCATGGGACCTTTCGGGGATTTCAACTTGGGAACGGAGGCTGGGCCGCTCAGGCGTCCCCCCTTTGGGGCAAACATGGCTTTTCGGAGGGAAGTGTTCAAGAAGTACGGCGATTTCCGAGCGGACCTCGGGCGTTCTGGTCGTAGCTTACAAGGCCGCGAGGACATCGAGTTCGCTAACCGGCTTCTGACCGGGGCCGAGGCGCTGTGGTACGAGCCTGGCGCTGTCGTACGTCACAGAGTGCAGGCCCACTCTATGGAAAAGAAGTATGTACTGAGGTGGTGGTACTGGTATGGTCGCACCGAGGTTGCGGAATTGGGCCCACCTCCCGCGAAGTGGTTCATCAGCGGCGTTCCGCTCGGTCTGTTCCGCAGGTTCGTGAGGTGGACGCTGCAATGGATGGTCTCGGTCGGAGCGCCGCGCCGCTTTTCCTGCCAGCGCACCGCGTGGTACATAGCCGGCACCGCGGTGGCTTGCTACGAGCGGTCGTGGCAGTCGAACCCGCAGGGAGTCGAAGCGGCAGGTGCCCACGGTACGCATCGGGAACCGAGGTAGCAGCAAGTTGTTGTGCGGGGAACTCGACACGTTACTTCCTGCAAGAAAATAATTTGGGTTCGAAAGCCATGCCGTTAAATGGGGCGCGAAGCTGGCCAAAGATCCTATTTGTAACCTCCCATTGGCCCTTGGCAGCAGCCTATGGTGCGCAGCAACGTGTGCTGAATATTGGAAGGCTGCTCAGCCGTTTTGGGCAGGTGTCTTTCGTGATTGTCCCCACCGAGGTTGAAGACGATGATACGGTGCGCAGAACCAAGTGTGAATTTGACGTTTGCAGAGTCATACGTCCTTTGCTAGTCGCGCCGCACAGCCTCGCTCAATTCCACGAAAGGTTCCGACACGAGTTCGATCCAACGTACATGGCAACCGACCCGTATGTGGTTAGCGAACCTGACCGTCTGGGGCTGCAAGAATTGATTCAACAACACGACGTTGTATGGGTTCATACCATCAGGACCGCCAACTGGTTTCGAATCTACCGATGGCCTCGGTCCGTGCTAGACGTTGATGATCTTCCTAGCAGAACAGAGCAGTCCGCGGCGCGCTCGGTTGGCAGTCTGGCAAGTCGCCTCCTGAATCTCCGAAGAGCCTGGATTTGGCGTAGGCGGGAGCGAACCTTCCAAGAGCGATTTGACGTCTTGACAGTATGCAGCGAAGAGGACCGGCGATACCTAGGCATGGAAGAACATATCCATGTTATCCCAAATGGTTTTCAGCGTACGGCGCGGCGCCCGCGCCGTTCCGCGGAACTGCCCATTATTGGTTTCATCGGAAATTGCGAATTTACACCCAACAAAGACGGGGCCAGGTGGTTTATCCGTGATGTGTGGCCCATGGTCAAACGCGAATTCCCGGGTGCTCAGCTTCGCTTGGTAGGCCGCGGAAGTGACGGATATTGGAAAAGACTAGGTCCCGACATCGTAGGGTTGGGTTGGCTAGAGGATCCGGGGGATGAAATAGCTACTTGGTCCGCCATGATTGTTCCCATCAGAGTGGGTGGCGGCACACGGGTAAAAGTGGCAGAAGGATTCGCCAGGAGATGCCCAGTTGTTGCAACTACAATTGGTGTTTTTGGGTATGAGGTTCAGGATGGAAAAGAGTTTCTATTGGCGGATCGCGCCGACGATTTTGCCGCTGCCTGCATTCGGCTGCTGAGGAACCCCCACCTCCGAGAAGCCCTTGCAGAGAGAGCCTACGAACGCTTTCTAGAGCGATGGACATGGGACTCATTCCAGGATACCGTTGGCGAAGCGGTTCATCAATGCCTTACAAAAAATGATGCCAGTAACGTGACCAAACTCTCTATGCGCACGCCTCGAAATCTTGAGATACATGCAAGAGAAAACATTGACGATTAACCATGGAAGTAAGAGAAATCCGGGGCTCAAACATTGCGCCAGACGGTCGGGTATCTAATGGTCTCCCTCGCAAGTACATCCGATGATCCCAATCTGAAACGACCGGACCTCCGGCCCCCTGACGCGTTTCTTGCCAGCAGTATAGTAATAGACAAAGCACAAATCGACATCCGCGTTGTGGATCCACTTGCGGACAGTCGATGGGATGAACTGGTAGCCAAGCATCCGAAAGCGTCACCGTTTCATAAACGAGGCTGGCTGAGAGCGCTGCAGTCTACGTACGGATACGAGCCTTTCGTGCTTACCAGCGCGGCTCCGGGTGAACCGATGAAAGACGGTATGGTCTTCTGTCGAGTGTCCAGTTGGGTGACTGGGGTCCGTGCCGTATCCATACCGTTTGCTGACCACTGTGAACCATTGGTTGGCAACGCTGAGGAAGTGGCAGGATTCTCCGAATGGTTACAAGCGGAGCGGGACCTCCGACGGTGGCGGTACGTGGAGTTCCGTTCCTTGGGATTGTCTAAGCCACTTAGTTTGGGCCTGCAGCCGAGTTCTTCCTACTGCTTCCATGAGCTCGACATCCGGCCAAGCGTTGAACAACTTTTTCGCGGAATGCACCGCGATTGCATCCAGAGGAAAATTCGGCGTGCCGAAAAGGAGAAGCTCGCCTATGAAGTGGGCCGTTCTCCTGAGTCATTGGATGCGTTCTACCAGTTGCTATTGATGACCCGGAGACGGCTGGGAATTCTCCCACAGCCACTAAGCTGGTTTCAGAACCTGTCCGAATGCATGGGCGACGACCTGCAAATCCGGGTGGCGCGGAAAGACGGCAGACCTATTGCGTCGATGCTGACGTTGAGGCATCAGCGGTCCGTGGTCTACAAGTACGGGTGTTCAGACAAGAGATTCCACAACTCTGGTGGAATGCCGTTTCTGTTTTGGAGACTGATCGAGGAGAGCAAGGCGAGGGGAGCCGAAAGGATTGACTTTGGCCGCTCAGATCTCCAGGGCAAGGGGCTCATCACCTTCAAAGACAGACTCGGCGCCAGTAGGGATACTCTAACGTACTACCGATATCCTAGCTGCAAACCGCGACCGGACAAGAGGTGGTACCTGGCAGCTGCGCGGCGAATTGCCACGCTCTTGCCGGATGCGATCTGTGGTGCTGCCGGGCGAATTCTGTACCCGCACGTAGGTTGAAGGGGAGTTCTCGCTGTCGGACTGCTTGCGCAAAATGGATCAAGAAAATTACAGCACGGCCTACAAAACAATGGTAGGCACATTATGCCTTTGCGTTGTGGCAATTATCGTGACAGCCGGATTGTGGCCGTTTCACGCTCCTTCCAACCAAGTGAAGTGGCTCGAGAGCCCGAACGGGCTTGCGTTCGGACGTCATGGAAGTGTTGTCAGTTTCAATGGTTTTCGAGGTGGCGACCTAGCAGATGCTTCAGGGACGCTGGAAATTCTGCTGGAGCCCAGCAGTAGTGAGAGCAGCGGTACAATTCTTTCCTTTGATGAATCGGCCCATCCGGGAGAGCCGTTCTCACTGCATCAAGAGGGAGATGCGCTCGGAGTTCGACGAAATAACGTAGATCCCCAAGGTGTTGCGAGAACAGCACTATTCTACGTGCATGGAGTGTTCCAGGAAAAGAAACCTGTCTTCGTGACGATAGCCTTAGGTAGTCGCGAAGTATTGGTTTATGTAAATGGCGCTCTGAAAATCGTATTCCCCCACTCAGTGGCTTGGAACGACTTAACTGGGCGCCTGGTCCTTGCTAACTCTCCGACTGCCAACAATAGCTGGTCCGGGAAGATCTTTGGACTCGCGATTTATCGGCGGCAACTGACACATTTGCAAATTGCTACGGATTATGCAAGTTGGATTCAAAAGCAGTCGCTGATACCGTCGAAAGAGGTAAGCGCAACTGCGTTGTATTTGTTTGATGAACACGGTGGGGCGGTAGTACACAATGGACTTGATCCAGCGGAGGACTTGACCATTCCGGAGCGTTATTTTGTTTTGCACCCTGGAGTTATGCGTACGCCGTGGAGGGAGTATCAGCCAACGTGGAGCTATTGGCAGGATGTCGGCGTGAATATCGCGGGGTTTGTGCCTCTTGGCTTTTGTGTTTTTGCTTACCTTTCATTGACACGAGCGATAAAGTATCCCGGAGCGACAACAGTTGTCATTGGACTGTTTGCGAGCCTTATCATCGAACTCCTGCAAGCACTTCTACCAACGCGCAGCTCCGGCCTAACAGACCTGATTACGAATACGCTCGGGACAGCAATCGGGGTGATGATCTTCCGGTGTTTCATCGTAGAGACGGTGTTGGCCAAGTCCGATGGGGCGATTGGTAAGACGAATTTTCGTTGGATGATTTCTCCGGTCAGGAACAATCTCGCAACTGAGCCCATGAAACCAACTGGAACACAACGCACGTCGGGGTAAGGATGCACTGCGCATGGATGAATTGGTAATCGAGTCCGGACGCACTGAGCGGCAGTATTGGCGAGACCTGTGGCGCTACCGGGAGCTGTTTTACTTTCTTGCGTGGCGCGATCTGCTGGTGCGCTACAAGCAGACCCTTGTGGGGGTGGGTTGGTCGCTCATTCGCCCGCTTCTGACCATGGCGGTGCTTACTGTGGTTTTCGGGAAGTTCGGCAAAATGCCATCGGGAGGGGTGCCGTATCCGCTGCTGGTTTTTTGCGGGATGTTGCCTTGGCTATTTTTTTCGACCGCCATGTCCGAGAGCGGCAACAGCCTCGTATCGAACTCCAATCTGATTTCCAAGGTATATTTCCCACGACTGGTGATTATTGTCAGCAGCGTTATTACCAGTTTTGTAGATTTCGTGATATCCGGCGCCTTCCTTATCATTTTGATGATCTGGTACCGCCACGCTCCCCCTGCGACGGTGCTGTTTTTGCCAATCTTTGTTCTGCTCGCATTCAGTGCTTCGCTGGGAGTCGGTTTGTGGATCGCCGCCCTTATGGTCGAATATCGTGATTTTCGTTTCATTGTTCCTTTTATGGTCCAGTTTGGCCTTTATATATCACCGGTAGGCTTTCAGAGCAGCGTCGTACCCGAGCGTTTTCGTCTGCTCTACGCGCTGAATCCGATGGTTGGAGTGATCGACGGTTTTCGCTGGTGCCTATTGGGCACACAAAATATGTACTGGCCGGCGCTTGCCGTCGCTGTGATTGATGTGATCGTCCTAGTTGCGTCGGGGATTTGGTACTTCAGAAGAACCGAGATGACCTTTGCTGATGTGATATGAGCGAAGTATACGCATTTTCCAAAATCCCTGCCATGGACGCTCCTGCCGTCACCATCGAGAATCTGAGCAAACGGTACTCCATTCACCATCAACGGAACGATGGCGATGGCATGCGTCATGCCCTCGAGAACATATTACGCTCGCCCCTCGCCTGGGTCCGGTCGGGTCGGCTGAAGAAGTTGCAACAGGTTGACTTCTGGGCGCTGAAGGGGGTTTCGCTTCAGATCCAGAGGGGCGAGGTAGTCGGCATTATTGGCAGCAACGGTGCTGGAAAGAGCACTCTGCTGAAAATCCTGAGCCGAATTACCGTTCCCACCGAAGGACGAATCCGCATCAATGGACGGACCGCCAGTCTCCTTGAAGTCGGAACCGGATTTCATCAAGAACTGACCGGGCGGGAAAACATTTTCCTTAACGGTGCCATCCTCGGGATGACGCGCGTCGAGATCATTCGCAAGTTCGATGAAATCATCGAATTCTCCGGCGTGGAAGAGTTTCTCGATACGCCCGTCAAACGCTACTCGTCAGGCATGTATGTGCGCCTGGCCTTTGCCGTGGCGGCCCACCTTGAACCGGAGATCCTAATCGTTGACGAGGTACTCGCAGTCGGCGACGCTGCTTTCCAAAAGAAATGTCTTGGCAAGATGGGGACCTTCGCCGAGAGCGGAAGGACGGTGTTGTTCGTTAGCCACAACATGGAAGCGGTCCGCACGTTATGCCAACGATGTGTCTGGATCAAGGACGGGCGGGTACACAAAGACGGAAAGGCAGATGAAATCGTCGAGGACTACTTCGATAGCATCGCTAACGAGCAATCTTTCTCCTGCACGAATCCAGATTATGGCCTGACCATTCAGAAGGTCGTCCTAAGAAACGACCGAGGAAATGAAACCAGCCAGTTTCGTCCAGGCGACGATTTGAGCGTGGAGATATCGTATGACGCGCACCAGCGCATCGAGAGACCAATTATCGCGCTGGGTGTGTTGGGGGTTAACGGCTCCTGCTTCACTTCCAATATGCTACTGGATGGACACAGGCCGAATCGCTTGGACGGTGCCGGTAAGATCACATGCACCTTCAAGTCGATTCCGCTGCTCCCCCAAAATTACACCGTCAAAATGATCATCCGATCGGCAAACGTAAAGGACTTGATCATTAACTACCAGGAAGTTGCCGGCTTCAGCGTGGTCGGCGATCTTGCCGAATACGGTTACAAGGGAGAGTTTCTGACGTTCGCACGCCACTCCACGCCGGTTGTTGTGCCCTATGAATGGCGATTACCTGATGGCACCGTCGCGGCGGTGGCGTTAAATCGTCCGGTCGCGCTTGTGGCTGATCCGCGACGATAGACTCTGAGGTTGGTGCCGGTGTGGGTGTCTAGCAACTCTCAACCGCCAAGTTGATAAAAAATCGTTGATAAGATGCTAACGATGGACAAGACAGCCGTGAAATCGCCTGGCTCAGAGTCGGCGCTCGCCCGCTCAAAAGTGTTTTTCATCGGCGACAATCGCAGCAGCGTCAACTGGGGCCGTGGCGCCAGTATTGCGCTGGGCCAGTTATTATCAGCCTCCTTAGACATCACGGGTCGGGTTACCTGCGACATGTTCGACTTGTCAACCGCCGAGGCTGGCTATGTGGGTACCATCGCACCGCCAAAATATTATCGGCATTTCCAGTATCTGCTCGCTCGACGCTGTCGGTGGCCGATTGGCTGGTATATCAACCTGGAACGGTTGTTTGGCGCCCGAGATTTCATCGCTGAGGATCCTGCGGAAAGTATCGACAACTTACTGGCTCATAAGCACCGATATCCTGCCCTTGCCAGAATCTATGATCAAGCCGCGCAAGCGGACCTTCTGGTACTCGATGGGGACGGGGACATCATTTTTTCGACTCCGCCCCGCCGAACAACTCTCTTCCTGTTGGCGATGATCGAACTGGGGATACGACTGAAGAAGCCGGTGTTTCTTGTAAACTCGATGATCTCGGATTGCCCGTTGACCGGACGCAATAACGCGACGCTAGCTGCGGCCAGGCGGTTGCTTGTGCAATGTCGGGCCGTGGCGTTGCGCGATCCTGAATCACTCGAGTACGTCCAGAGAGAGATTCCAGAAGCCTGCGTCAGCTTAATTCCCGATTCACTCTTTGCCTGGTTTTCGCTCTATGACAATGGCTCTTCACATCCCCCGTTGAACGGCGACTTTATCCTGCCTTATCCCGAAAAAGACGAATATTGGGGCAAGCTCGATTTTTCTCAGCCGTACATCTGCATCGGAGGAGGGGCTCTACTCAGCAACCAGCCCGATCGAGCGGTACAGTGCTATGGGAGACTGGTGGATGCGATAGGCAAGTTGGGCCTTCGCGTCTATCTGACGGAAAATGACTTCCCCGATTCATTTCTGCGGCGGATTGCCAGCGAGAAAAATGTCGGTATAATTCCCGCGGATGCACCCATCCTCATGTGCGGAGCAGTGTTGGCTCATGCCCGGGTGTTCATCTCCGGGCGCTATCACCCGTCGATCTTCGCCTCGCTCGGCGGTACTCCATGTATTTTTCTGGCGTCTCATGCTCACAAGATGAGCAGCCTGTCTCGAGTACTGGAGTATGATGCCCACCTACAATTCAATGCGTTCCCCGACAACTCCGGCATAGCGGCGATTGTATCGACAGCGAAAGACTACCTTGATCAGGGAGAACCTCTGCGAGCCAGGATTCGGCAGGTGGCGAAATTGCGTTCCGATGAGGCGGTCCAGCTGCCGGCCTTTTTGAAGCGGCACATGAATGGATAGCCGGCGCGGATCACCAGGGGCTCTTCTGCCAATAGTGCGAGGCGGGGATGGCATCGTTGTAGTCGGCGGCGGCGGCCACGCTAGGGTCGTGATTAGCATTCTTCGGAAGCTGAAGTGTTACGATATTCTCGGCTATGCCGACCTGAAAGACAAAGGCGCGCTGATAGGAGTACCTTATCTCGGATCTGACTGCGAGTTGCTAGCATTGGCCGGCGGGCAGGCAAAACTCAACGCCGTGCTCGCTGTGGGACAGGTCGGGCTGGGGGAGCCGCGCTACGAACTCTGGACGCGATTGGATTCGCCTAGCCTGTCTTTTCCATTCATCGTCTCGCCGGATGCCGTGATCAACGAAGGAGTATCGGTGGGCGAGGGCGCTGTGGTAATGGACGGAGCGGTGATTAACACTGGGGCGACCATCGGCCGCGGCGGAATCGTTAATACGAATAGTACGGTGGAACATGACGTCGCGCTGGGTGATTGGGTGCACGTTGCCTCGGGCGCCACGATCTCCGGTGGCGTCACGATCGGGCATTTCTCGATGATCGGTGCCGGAGCAACGGTGATTGAAGGGATAAAGATCGTGGCCGGTTGCATGGTTGGAGCGGGCGCTACTGTTGTGCACGCTCTCACAGAACCGGGTGTTTACGTGGGCACTCCCGCCCGCCGCATAAAATAGAAATCCAATGCCACACGTATTCATCATTGCCGAGGCGGGGGTCAACCATAACGGGTCGATTGATCTTGCCCTGCAACTCGTTGATGCGGCCAAGGCCTGTGGCGTCGATGCGGTCAAGTTCCAGACATTCCGTGCCGATCTGCTTGCCACCCGTTCCGCGCACAAGGCGCCTTATCAGGAACGTACGACGGCAAACTCGGAGTCGCAATTCGAAATGCTGCGTCGGCTGGAATTGGACGCCGCCGCCCACCAGCGCCTGATCGACCATTGCCGGCAAATCGGAATCCAGTTCCTCTCCAGCCCGTTCGACTCGGAAAGCGCGGATTTGCTTGCCACCATGGGTGTGCCGCTATTCAAAATACCTTCGGGTGAGATTACCAACCTGCCGTTTCTTCAGCACGTGGCCCGCAAAGGCCGGCCGGTGATCTTGTCGACGGGCATGTCAACGCTGGGTGAAGTCGAAGAAGCCGTGCGCGTATTACAGGAAGCAGGTGCGTCGAAGATAACTTTGTTGCATTGCGTTACCGAGTATCCTGCGCCGTACGACGAGGTGAACCTCCGCGCCATGCAGACGCTCAAGCACGCGTTTGGACTATCTGTAGGTTACTCGGACCACACTCCAGGGATCGATATAGCGATCGCGGCGGTAGCCTTGGGCGCCGAGGTCATTGAAAAACACTTTACCCTGGATCGTACGCTCCCCGGGCCCGATCATGCTGCCTCCCTTGAACCGAATGAACTCCAGCGGTTGGTCGAGGCCATCCGCCACGTTGAGGTGGCGCTCGGCACGGGCATCAAGCTCCCGGCTCCTTGTGAACTGCCCAACATTTCTGTTGCCCGCAAGAGCGTGGTCGCCGCCCGTTCGTTGGCCGCCGGATACCAGCTTGCCATGGGAGATTTAGACATCAAGCGGCCGGGTAATGGCCTCGCACCCAAGTTCTTGCCGGCGTTGATCGGGCGCACTCTCCGAGCCCCGCTGGCGAAAGACGAAATCATCAGCTGGAATCATCTCACGTGATACCGATGTATCATCGCCATCACAAACGTACAGCCAACTAGACTCCTCCGTTGGCTATTAGGGCCAATCGGCCAAAACATGGTGACGCTTATGACCAATGAAAACCACTCAGGAGTAGTGAGGCCCCTCAGCATTTATCTGGGCGATCTCACCTATACCACTCTGTCTCTTGCCACCGATGCCTTTCCGCTGAACATCGGATTCATTGCGGCCTACGCAGAGAAACTCTTCGGGAAGCAGATCAATCTGCGACTATTCAAATATGTTGACGACCTGGAACAAGCCCTCCACGACGAAACACCCGACATCCTGGGCTTGAGCAATTACCCCTGGAATTTCAGTCTGGGATTGGAATTTTTCAGGATGGCGCGAGCGCTTTCGCCCGAGACCATCTGCGTGATGGGTGGCCCAAACATACCTCTCGATGATGAGGCGCGCACCCAATTCATAAAACGGAATCCTCTCATCGACTTCTACGCCTACCTTGAAGGTGAAGAGGCATTCGCGGCGCTGGTGGCTCGCGCCTTCGAGACCGGCTGCAACCGCGAGAAGATGAAAGCGACACCGATCGATGGGTTTATTCACCGCCTCAGCGACACGGAGGTCATGAAGGGCACTATGCTTTCGCGGCGGCGAAACCTTGACGAAATCCCGTCGCCATACCTCACGGGGCACATGGACAAGTTTTTCGACGGCAAGCTTTCTCCGATGATGGAGACCAACCGGGGCTGTCCGTTCTCCTGCACCTTCTGCCACGAAGGAAACCAGCTTATTTCGAAGGTGAACCACTTCAGTATTGAACGCGTGAAGGCAGAACTGGACTACATTGCAGCGGCTGTACAGAGAGCCCCAATTCTCATCTCGAATCTGACGTTCGCCGATCCGAACTTTGCCATGTACGAGCGCGACTACGAGATTGTCGAACACATCGAAAAGATCCAACAAAGGCAGAACTGGCCACGCTCGATTTTTGCTTCGACCGGAAAGAACAAGAAAGAGCGCATCGCCAAAGCGTTGCGAAAACTGAATGGCTCAATGTCCATGTGGATGTCGGTTCAGTCGATGGACCCTGATGTCCTCCAACAGATTCAGCGCGATAACATCAGCACGTCGCAGATGATGGCTCTCGCGAGCGTTTACCAGGAACTTGGCCTGCCGACCTTCTCGGAGCTCATCCTGGGCCTGCCGGGCGATTCCTATGAACGCCACATCAAGTCGATCTCGGACGTGGTCGAGGCTGGAATCGACGTCATCGAAGCCTATTCATGCATGTTGCTGAATGGAACAGAGCTGAATACTGCCCCCAGCCGGGCAAAGCACAAGATTGGCTCGCATTTCCGCATCTTGCCGCGCGACTTCGCAAAACTGCGAAACGGGCGGATCGCCGTCGAAATCGAAGAGGTCGTCAGCTCCACCAGTACCATGTCATTTGAGGACTACCAGGAGGCTAGAAAGCTGCACCTGATGGTCGCGGCTGTCTACAACGGTGGCGGCTTTCGCCCGTTGCTGAGGTTGCTGCGGCAAAAGAACATCTCCATTGTCAGCCTATTCCAACGACTGGTAACGGAGATCAAGTCGGCGCCCGCTTCCGTGCAAGCAGTCTTCAACTCCTTCGTCCGGCTGACCAAAGAAGAGCTGTGGGATTCTGAAGAGGCACTTCGGGCGTATGTGTACGCCGACAACAACTACGAGAAGTTGCTCAAAGGAGAAATCGGCATCAACCTGATTCAAACCCATACGGCCATGAGTCTGGCGGTGATGGATGATTGGGTCAATTACGTCTTTAAAACAGGCGGCGTCATGCTCGGCGACGACATCGGCAGTAATGTCGAGGGGCTGGCGATGTTGGCGGATATCCAGGCGTTTTGTGCAGGGCGCGTGCACAATATCTGGGGCAGCGACCGCAATAGCGATAATCCGTCCGTGCTATTGCGTTACGATATCGCCAACTGGATGCGGAGCCCGCTCTCCACGCCCCTATCGGAGTACAAGTTTAGCAGCCCGGTGATGTATCAGTTCAGTTTCCCGGTTGCGAAGCAGGAGGAGATGGCAGCTCAGATCAAGCGCTACGGCACCACGGCCACAGGAATAGGCCGGATCCTCGCGCAAATGGGGCGAGACCGCATCTGGCGTGAAGCTGAGGCAATATCCTCGTGCGTTAATGCCGATTAACGTGAACCGACGGAAGATCTGCGTGGTGACAACCAGCCGGGCGGATTTCGGACTTCTCCGCGGCCTGCTAAAAGCGATTCAGGCTGATTCCGCCTTGCGGCTTCAAGTAATTGTTTCGGGAATGCATCTGGCCCGGAGCTTTGGACTCACTTGGCGTGACATCGAGGCCGAGGGAATCAAGATCGACCGGAAGGTCAGCCTGCGGATCAAGGGGGACTCAAGTCTCTCGAATCTGAAATCAATCAGCCTGGGTTTGAAAGGCTTTGCGGAGGCCTTTACAAGCCTAAAACCGCAGATCGTGGTCTTGCTCGGAGACCGGTTCGAATTGTTTGCACCCGGGATCGCGGCCTTGATGCTACAAATTCCGATTGCTCACATTCACGGTGGAGAATTGAGTGAAGGCGCCATCGATGATTCGGTGCGTCACGCGATCACGAAATTAGCCGCGCTTCACTTTGCCGCGACGGAAGTCTACCGGCGACGAATCATCCAGATGGGAGAGTCCCCCGATCGCGTATTTAACTTCGGGGCCCCGGGGCTGGACCCGCTCCATGGTTCCGGTCTCTTGACCCGGCCGCAACTTGAGCAGGAACTTGGGTTTAGTCTTCAAGATCCCATTGCTCTTGTCACCTTTCATCCGGTGACTCGAGATGCAGGGAACGCCGAAGCTCAAGTCCGATGCCTGGTGGCGGCAATCAAGACGAGCCGGCTTCAAGCGGTGTTCACCATGGCCAATGCCGACGCTCATGGTGCCCTGATCAATACCCGCTTGCAGGCTGCCTGTGCCCAGAATCCCGGGCAGTTCAAGTGGATTCCTCACCTGGGGCATCGCCGCTATCTCAGCTCCTTAAAGTACTTCTCGGTCATGGTCGGAAACTCCTCAAGCGGATTGACCGAGGCTCCTTCTTTTCGATTGCCGGTGGTGAATATCGGTGATCGACAACGGGGCCGCGTCCGCGCACTAAACGTGATCGACGTTCCATGCTCATGCGCGGGGATTCTACGGGGAATCAAAAAAGCGATCTCACCGAGTTTTCGCGCCTCGCTGCGGAGCATGCGCAATCCATATGACCGCTTTCACGATGGACGCGCCAGCGAACGAATCAAGGATGTGCTGAAACACGTGTCACTTTCCGACGATTTGCTAAAGAAGAGCTTTCACGATCTGCAATAGAAATTAAGACGGATTCGGAGTGTCTGCCCACATGCCAGCCGGCGATTCTGCAGGATCAACCGAGACGATACCTATGAATGACAATGTTGAACCTTTTCTCGTACCCCAGACGCATACCATCCGGCAGGCGATGGAGCGGTTGGAGAAAACAGAAGAGAAGGTTGTCTTCGTGGTCGACGAGCAATCGCGGCTGATTGGTTCATTGACGGACGGCGACATCCGGCGCTGGATCTTGTCCGATGGTGATCTAAAGGCCCAGGTATTTAGCATTTGTAATCGCAGTCCATATGTGGTCGAAGAAGGCTTTGGCACCGAGCAGATCCGCAAGCACATGCTGAACGGCAATTTTGGTTGTGTACCGGTGGTTAACTCGTCTCGAGAAGTGGTGCGGCTGTTGTTTTGGAAAGAGATGTTCCAGGGCGGCGTGGCAGTTGAACAAAAACGCCGTCTAAATCTGCCGGTCGTAATCATGGCGGGCGGTCAAGGTACGCGCCTCGCACCTTTCACCACCGTCCTCCCCAAGCCGCTAATCCCAGTGGGTGATCGGACGGTTATCGAGATCATCATCGATCAATTTCTGCCCTACGGACTGGATCAGTTTCACCTCTCGGTCAATTACAAGTCCAAGATACTTAAATCTTTTTTTGAAGAACTGGCGCCAAGTTATTCTGTGTCGTATTTGGAAGAAAAGGAGCCGCGAGGCACGGCCGGCAGTCTGAGGGCGCTCTATTCGCCCACGCCGGAGCCCTTGATCGTTACCAATTGCGATATCGTGATCCAGGCGGACTATGCTGAGCTGGTATCGTTCCATACAGACAGCAACTACGACCTCACCCTCGTTGCTTCCCTGAAGGACTATCACATTCCGTACGGGGTGTGTGAACTGGAGAAGGGCGGCAGCCTCGCCCGCATCACGGAAAAGCCACAGTACAGTTTTCTCGTGAATACCGGAATGTATGTCGTGCGCCGCGACCGGCTTGATTTGATTCCCGAGCAAACACGGTGCGACATGACCGATTTCATTGAGCAGATCAAAAAGGCGGGCGGGCGCATCGGCGTCTTTCCGATTGGTGAAAATTCCTGGGTCGACACCGGCGAATGGACCGAATACCGGAAGGCGCTCGATAGCCTGGGCCGGCTGGGCATGCGGCCGGCGGCTGAATGACGACCGCTGAGTGATGAAGCAGGCAAACCCAATACCATGTTGAGCGGAAAACGAGTTGTTGCGGTCATTCCGGCACGCGGCGGCAGCAAGTCGGTGCCCGGCAAAAATATCCGGTCGTTGGGAGGAAAGCCGTTGCTCGCTTGGTCGATCGATGTGGCGAAACAGGTGAGCGAGATCGACCGTACCATTGTCTCCACCGACGATGCCCAAATTGCTTCAGTTGGTCGGGCTCATGGTGCCGAAGTGTACGCACGACCGGCGCACCTGGCTACCGACGAAGCCCTGGTGATCGATGCCCTCAAGGATCTCCTTCAGAGGTTAGAAGAGGAGGGCGAGACAGTCGAATGGGTTATCCTCCTGGAACCGACTTGCCCTTTGCGTACGGCGGACGATGTACGCGACTGCCTGAGGCTTGTGACGCGAGGTGAGTATGATTCGGTCGCCACATTCAAAGATGCCGAACTGAATCCGCACCGCGCCTGGCGCTTGGTGGATGGCGTCCCGGAAGTATTCATTAGCGGAGCCATACCATGGCTACCACGGCAGAAGCTGCCGAAGGCTTACCAGTTAAACGGCGCGGTGTACGTATTTCGCGCAAATTTGCTTGCGCAGGAAGCCAAATCCCTGCTGGTCGGAAAGCTCGGTGCCGTATTGATGCCCCGCGATCGATCCCAAGATATCGATGATAGCGTCGACTTCGACATCGTTGAGGCACTACTGAAACAATCAAACTCATGAATAAATCACTGCAACAGTTGCTCTCATTAAAAGGCAAGACGGCGGTCGTCACTGGCGGCGCCGGCTATCTCGGCACGGCCATCAGCGAAACGCTCGCAGAACTGGGCGCTAACCTGGTCCTAGCCAGCCGAGACCGTGCAAAATGCCAACAAAGGTGCGAGGAAATCGTCCAGCAGTTCGACGGGTCCGTTAAGGCGGTTGCTTTCGAACTCGACGTGTTAAAGAAGGGCGCTGCGACGGAGTTCTTTGCCGAAGTGCACCAGCAGTTCCCCGCCATTGACATCCTCGTCAACAACGCGTGGTCCGGGAAGAAGAATTCCTGGGAGTCCATTACCGAGGAAGATTGGGAATACGATATCAACATGAGCCTGAACTCTGTCTTCCGTATGACCAAGGCGGCGTTTCCAGATCTGAAAACCACCCGGGGAGTGATCCTCAACATCGGCTCGTTATACAGCCATCTTGCACCCGACTATCGGATGTACGATGGAAAGGAGTTTGCGAATCCCCCGAGTTATGGAGCCGCTAAAGCCGGCGTAATTCAATTCACCAAATACCTTTCCAGCTTCCTCTCTCCGCACGGCATTCGAGTGAACGCCCTTAGCCCTGGTGCCTACCCGCATCCGCCGACTCAAAAGCATACGGAATTCATGCAGCGGCTAGCCTCCAAGAATCCGCTGAACCGCATTGGCCAGCCCGACGACCTGAAGGGTGCGGTTGCGCTGCTTTGCTCTGATGCCGGGCGCTACATCACCGGGCAAGACCTTCATGTTGACGGCGGCTGGGGGGTCTGGTGAAACACTTTGGGATTATCGGACTCAGCGAAGGAAATGGTCATCCATTTTCTTACGGATCGATCATCAACGGCTACTCCCCCGAGGGACTGGCCGCCTCCGGATGGCCCGGTATCTACGAATATGTTCGGCGGCGCCATGCGTCGGAATTCGGGCTGGATGGCTGGACGATCACTCACGCCTGGACGCAGGATCCTGAATCGACGAAAAAATTATGCGCAGCCTGCCGTATTCCGCATGCTGCAAGCGACTCCAGGGACTTCCTGGGCAACGTGGATGGCGTAATTATCGCCCGCGATGATCAGGAAGTTCATTTCGAGATGGCGAAACCATTCCTCGAAGCCGGGCTGCCAGTATTCATCGATAAGCCGCTGAGTCTGGAAATCTCCGAACTGAATGTTTTCCAGCCGTATCTCGAGAAAGGCCAGCTCATGTCCTGTTCGGGCATGCGCTACGCGCGCGAATTGGACGAACCACGCGCCGATCTGGCCGCTTACGGGCAGTTGAAGCTAGTGCGATGTGCGATTGTCTTGTCGTGGGAAAAATACGGCGTTCATTTGCTTGAGGCTGTCTTGGCGATGATCCCAGGGCGTCCGGTTTCCGTGCGGATGTCGCCGGCTGAGCACGCCTCAGCGGTGGTGCGACTGGACGATGGAGTGCTAATCCAGATTGACGCCCTAGGAGATTGCGCGCGAACATTTCATGTTGAACTCTTTGGCACGAAGCGCACTGGGGCGTTCGACATCACCGACAACTTTTCAATGTTCCGCCGGATGCTCTGGGAGTTTGTCCGGTCCATTCGGACTGGCCAACCAGCCATCCCACCTGAGCGGACCCTGGAAATCATGCGGGTCCTGATCGCCGGCCGGAAGGCCCGCAAGGAAAACCGGGAAGTACTTCTCAATGAAATCCAACTATAAGAGTCTCTTTGAACTGACGGGAAAGACCGCCATCGTCACAGGAGCAGTGGGTATCCTCGGCCAGCGGTTTTGCCGGGGCCTCGCTGAATTCGGAGCACGGGTGGCAGTGGTGGACTTGGACCTGGGCCGATGCACCGCGTTCGCGGCCGATTTGGAGCGGGACTATGGCACGCCGGCCCTTGGGCTGGCCTGCGATGTGGCAGAACCATCTGCGGTTGCGGGCATGGTGGATAAGGTGGTTCAGCGCTTTGGCGCGATTCACGTTCTCCACAACAATGCCGCTTCAAAGTCAGCCGACCTGGACGCCTTTTTTGCCAGCACAGAAAAATACTCGCTCGCTGAATGGCGGAAAATCATGTCCGTCAATGTCGATGGATTGTTCCTCGTCGCGCAAGCGGTAGGCGGCCAGATGCAGAAGCAGGGAACCGGGGGGAGCATCATCCAGACGGCTTCAATTTATGGCCTCGTGTCGTCGGACAAAAGGATCTACGAAGGGTCGTTCTATCTCGGCCGGCAGATCAGCAATCCGGCCGTCTATTCGACTTCCAAAGCAGCCGTCGTAGGCTTGACCCGCTACCTCGCGGCAAACTGGGGTGATGCAGGGATTCGGGTCAACGCCCTGGTCCCGGCTGGGGTGGAGAGCGGTCAAAACGATACTTTCAAAGCACGTTATTCCGCTCGAGTGCCGATGGGCCGCATGGCTCAGGCGGATGAAATGGTCGGGGCGTTGGTTTATCTCGCATCCGACGCATCGAGTTACGTTACCGGTCATTGTCTGGTTGTCGATGGTGGGTTGAGCGCCTGGTGAGTATGAATTTGGGTTTCAATGTTTTGAGTTCCGAGCGCAGGATTTCAGTCGTAATGGCGCTCGCCTTCCTGCCTTGGATAGCAGTGGTGCTCTTTACCGCTGGAGGTTGGGCCGCGCTTAACTTCCTCGGCTACGCCATTGTGGCGATCGCGGCCGGCTACTGTATTGTCAGCGTGGCGCTCGCTCGATCCCTCCGAAGCCAGAACCTCGTTCTGGCTCCCGCTACCGGGGTTCTGTTGATCTCGGCTGTGACCGTTTTCTGGGTGAGGCTGGGCCTTCCCCTCATCTGGGTCATGGCCCTTTGGCTTCTACTGGTGGCGATCGGCGGGATGTTTCTCTGGAAAGATCGCGGGTGCTGGATGAAAAGCACCGTCGCCTACGGCGGGGCTCTGGCCCTGCTTTCCGCGCTGATCTGCTTAGTGTATTTCCTCCCAAGTGCTCGAAACGATGCCGTACTGCGGCCCGACGGGAGCTTCAATTGGCTCTACGTAGACACGCAATACAACTACTCGATTGCTGCGGCCATCAAAAGTGGCGGCAGCCCTCCGAAAGAACCCGGAACCGCAACCGAGGAACTTCTTTACCACTTTGGAGGCTATGCACCGGCTGCAGCTATTTCCCGTTTTGACGGACTCGCCTTAGGCGACGCATATGCGCGCGTGACGCGCGGGGCATCGCTCTGGGCGCTGATGCTTTCCTGCTTCGGAGTGGGCACACTCCTGTCACTGAAGGCCACCGGGGAAAAATTCGGCGGAATCATGTCCGTTGCCGGCCTCTTCTTCTATGGATCTCTGCTGGCCCTGTTCACCGACGAGCGGAATAGCTCGAGCTACGTCAACGGAGCCATTCTTTTCAGGCTACCCGAAGTGGGGGTGGGCCACGATGGTGGCCCGTTCAGCCATTTGGTCCTCGGGCATTCGGAGCTTCACGCCCTAACTGCCATCACTGCCATCATGGGTCTGTGCCTGCTTCATAGAGAGTGGGGATCCGTAAGTTGGCGGAGCCTTATTCTGGTGGCGCTGCCAGCATGCGCTGTCCCAATGCACTCGGTGGCTGCCCTGTATTGCCTTGGTGTAGTGGGCAGTCTTTTGTTTTGGGCGCGTCTCAGGTCGGTGCGCTCGTGGCTGCTGATAATCCTGATGTTCTGCCTGTTTTTCGGCGCTTGGAAGGTTATGGGTTATAGCCGCGCCCCGGATGCGTCGCGCGCACTGATCAAGATAGAACTGCGAGATCAATGGGGAACGATAGCTACGGCGTTCATGATTGGTCTGGGACTTCGGATTGTCGGTTTCCGCTGGATTTCACGCCCCTTGAAGGATCCTGTTTCCGCGCTGGTCTTGGCCACCATCTTGGGCATGATGATGTTTTTCCTGCTTGTTCACTTCAAATTCGGTGAGGAAATTTACGGCATATTTTTTCTGCAAAGCATGTTCAGTATATTCGCCTTTTCCCGCCTGACATCTGGATGGTGGCACGGCATCGCGCGTTCCCAATGGATCGAGGAGTGGCTCAGGCTGACGAAGAACGGGACGATCCTGATTGCTACGTGCTGGGTCCTGATTGGCGGCGTCGGGTATTTAACCCAAGGCCATGCCGGGATTAGCTTTTTTCGAACCAAGATCCTCCTATCGTTCGCATTATTCGCGCTTCTAGCCGGCACATACACACTGATGAAGCGAAGTCCACGCTTTGCGACCATCGGTTCTGCGGTTGTCATGAGTGTGCTGCTGATCGGGTTTTTTGCGTGGATTCCACCTGTCTTTAATTTTGGCCTGGGACGGATGAAGATGGATGTAACTCTAACGCCCGGCGAAGTTCAGGGTCTGAACCGCCTTGACCAACTGGCGGCTCCAGGCGAACGGTTTGCGACGAATAGACATGAATTGGATAGCCTCGCGACCAACCGCCAGCGGTCTTACAGCTATGCGGCGCTGTCCGAGCGTCCTGTGCTGCTCGAGGGATTGCAGTATCACACCCCGGCACAGCTCCCTTGGTTTCAAGCCCTGGTACGAGACAACGACTTAATCTTCAGTACCAGCGACCCGGAAACGGTCCGCGACATCGCTAAGACCTGGGGCGTCCGATGGCTCGTCGCTCGTCCGGGCACCGACCTAGCTCTACCCAGGCCATTACCGGCATGGCTGGTTGAGCAGCAAAATAGCGCCACTCTCAGAATTTATCGAATCGACTAGCACGCAGTTTTCCCGATGAGACCGGTCACAATTGTCATGTACCACTATGTGCGCGATCTGGGCCGTTCCCGATTCCCAGCGATCAAGGGTCTCTCGGTTGAGCGCTTCTGCCGTCAACTTGATTACATCCAGAGCCACTACACAGCCATCGCAGCCGAGGATCTGCTAGAAGCGCTGTCGTCCCCCCAAAAAGATCTACCCCCGAACCCGATCTTATTGACCTTTGATGATGGCTACAGCGATCATTTTGCCAACGTGTTCCCGCTGCTCGACACGCGAGGTATCCAGGGCTGCTTCTTTCCTCCTGCCCAGGCGATCCTCGAGCACATGGTACTGGACGTAAACAAAATCCACTTTGTACTCGCGGCAGTTCCCGACGCCGGAATCCTCCTCGACGAGGTTTTTATGTCGCTCGCGGAGTTTCGTTCGGAATATGCGCTCAAAACCAGGGAAGCCTACCTCACGGCACTGACCGAAGAGCATCGCTACGATTCCCGCGAAGTGACGGTGCTGAAGCGCCTGCTCCAACGGGAGTTGCCCGAACTGGTGCGGGCGGAAATTGTGCGCCGGTTGTTTGCAGAGCACGTGACGCGCGACGAGGCCGCATTCGCCTGCGAATTGTACATGTCGCTGGATCAGATCGCGTGCCTGCGGCGCCATGGCATGCACATCGGAAGCCATGGATACACACATGCCTGGTTGAATCATCTTTCGCCGGACGCGCAAGCTCTTGAAATTGACCGATCGCTTGATTTCCTGCAAAAGATTGGCATACAAAGAGATGACTGGACCATGTGCTATCCGTACGGTGGTTTCAATGACTCGCTTCTTCACCTGCTGCGAGGGCGTCAGTGTCGACTGGGATTTGGCGTTGAAGCCCGCGTTGCCGACCTGGACGTTGACGACCGGTTGACCCTGCCAAGAGTAGATACCAACGATTTGCCCAGCTAGCGAATTGCATGAAATCCATGATGCAGATCTTGCGGGATCTCACGCCGCTCAATCGGGCTGTGTGTTCACTCGGGTACGACCAGGCAGTGGATTATCTGCGTGACGAGCTTCCTTTTCGAGTGATCTCCGTGCCTAGCTCCCACGAGCATAACGGATGGGTAATTCCTCCTTCGTGGGATGTTGAAGAGGCTAGAATTAGCAAGAACGGCCACACTCTTTATGATGGCACAGCCCATCCGCTCGGAGTGATTGGACTCTCGAAAAGCTTCTCTGGAATGGTAAACCTGGAGGAGCTTCGCGGCCACCTCCACTACGATCATCGGCATGACGACTGGATTCCTTTCCATTATCGGCAGCAGTTCAGGAGTTGGAGTCGAGATTGGGGATTCTGCATCCCGAAGAGAATCTACGAGCAACTCGTCCCGGGCGATTATCAGGTCGTGATCCGCACGTTGGAAGCTCCGGGGGAGCTGAAGATTCTCGAATACAAACATGAGGGTTCGCGCGACTTCACCATCGTCCTCGGTGGCAACCTTGATCATGCGGGTGTGGCCAATGATGGATTGGCGGGTTGCGTAGTCGGCCTGGAGGTGATGCGCCGCCTGCGAGATCGCAAGACGAGGTTCACGTATTCCCTCGTTCTTTCGCCGGGCATCCTAGGGTCGGAGCTCTATCTCGCGCAGTTGAATCAGTCGGAACGTAAACAGATACTGGAAGGTATCTTCCTGGAAATGCTGGGATCCGGCACACCGCTCGCGGTACAGGAATCCCGGCAAAGCATGGTCAGCGTTCTGCACGCGCTGAAGTCCAGCCTCGAACAATTAGGACTGCCTTACCGGACAGGTGCGTTCGAAAGCATTATCGTCAACGACGAGTATGTCTGGGAGAATTATGGCATCCCGATGGTATCCTTTTCACGTTTTCCCTATCCCGAGTATCACTCGAACCAGGACAGCCTGAACATCATTCAAGAGGCTTCGCTGAACGAAGCCGTCGAGGCACTGATCGCAACCGTAGATCGGATGGAAGCGTCCCCGATAGTCTTGAAAAACTTTGACGGTAATATCTGCCTGTCCAATCCGCGATATGACCTGTACTTCGACTATGGACAGGTAGCTTTGGGCGACACGCTCTCCGACCATCGTCGGCGGATGCGTTGTCTCATGGACTACGTGCCGGCGTTGGATCGGCCGGTCAGTGTCAAGGCCGTGGCTGACCACATCGGCCTGCCGGAAAATGAGACCCTTGAGTACCTTCAACGGTGGGCTACAAAGGGGCTCATCGACCTGCTTTGACCAATACCCTTGAAATTATGATGGAGCGTTTTTCGAAATATATCCGCGCGAGACTAAGCCGTGGTCTGTCCTTGAATGCTTTGGGGCCGACTGAGTCGCGTTTTATCTTTGATTTGGCGGCTGGTGGGGCAGCTTTGGCGGCGGCTGTCTTATTCCATATTGCTTTTGTACCCATTCGCCTCACCGCCCGCATATATCTGCCCTTCATACCCTTGACTTTCGTGGCGGCGAATGCGGTGACGGGCATTTACACGAGACTGCAACGAGCGTCCATTCGAGCCAAGATCAAAACCTTGCTCGGAACCGGCCTTTGCGTTGTCATTCTGGGGCGATTGTTGGGTGTACCGTGGGACATTGTCTCCTTGTGGGGAATTGTGACTATCCCTGCGACTGTGCTGGCGCGGTTTTTTCTCGGCTTGCCTTACAGCCGTCACAAGAATCTCTCTTTTCTCGCGAGCAACCGGCGTGGCCCTGTACTGGTAATCGGGGGGGCGGGTTACATAGGTTCGCCGACCGTAGAACTTTTGCTGAAACAGGGTTTTCGCGTCCGGGTACTGGACCGTCTCATGTACGGCCGCCAATCCTTGGCCGAGTTTGTGCCCAATATTGATTTTGAACTGATAGAAGGTGACGTAACAGATATTGCTAAGCTGACATTCGCGGCGCGAGGTGCGTCGGCGGTTGTCCACCTGGCAGGACTGGTGGGTGATCCCGCCTGCGCGCTTGACGCCGAGTTTACACGGCATGCCAATGTTGTTGCCACGCGCATGGCCAAGGATGTGGCGGTCTCGCTCGGCGTTTCGCGTTTCGTCTTCGCTTCGAGCTGTTCTGTCTATGGCGTCTCCGATCGCGAAGTCAGTGAGACCGGCCAGTTGAATCCTGTCTCACTCTATGCCCAAACCAAAATCGACAGCGAGCAAGAGTTGCTCTGGAACACGCCGGACGGCTTCTTCGTTACCATCCTGCGATTCGCGACAGTGTTCGGCCACTCCCGGCGTCCGCGCTTTGATCTGGTCGCAAACCTCTTCGCGGCTCGGGCCCTAATGGATGGTGTTATTCCTGTGATCGGTCCGCAGCAAAAACGACCGTTCATCCATGTCCAAGATCTCGCGCGTGCCATCGTCGCCGTGCTGCACGCCGATTCGTACAGCATGCAGGGACAGATTTTCAATGTCGGAGACCGGCGCCTGAACATGAGCATCTTGCAATTGGCCGAAACGATCCAGAAGATCGTGCGGCCGCATCGTGACGTTGAGATCAACGTCAACCAAAACCCTGAAGACCAGCGCAGCTATGCTGTCTCCTTCGAGAAGATAAGGCTCAAGTTGGGTTTCGAAGCCACTACGCTGATGGACGAGGGCATTGCGGAAATCATCGCGCGCTTCCGCGCGGGTGAATACAAGGACTACCGAGACCCGATTTATAGCAATGTCCTGACCACCAGCAAAGCTCTGATCGATTTCTACAGTCCTGACGAGATGTCCCGGCTTTACGGCCCACTCGATGAGCGCCGTGTCAAAACCAAGGTCGTTGACGCTTGACCTAGAGCGAACGGGAATGGGACGCGGCTTGTCCATCCTGATATGGTCGCGTCGTACTGTCTCGGTGTGCCACGAACGTGAGGTGATCATGAACTTTTCCAGCGAAAGTGTCGACAAGCCGGTCCTGCTGTCCGGAGGACTAGCGGTCGATGATCGGGGAGAGGTTGGATTTGTTAATGATTTCGGCTTTCAGGGCGTCAAGCGCTTTTATACCGTCTCCAATCATCGTGCCGGCTTTGTTCGTGCCTGGCATGGGCATCGGGAAGAGGGGAAGTATGTGACCGCGGTTATTGGCTCGGCGGTCGTCGGCGCGGTCAGAATTGATGACTGGGAGAGGCCTTCTCTTGAGTTGGCTGTCGACCGGTTCGTGCTTTCTTCCAGAAAGCCGTCCGTTCTCTATATTCCGCCGGGTTATGCGAACGGTTTCATGTCTCTGACGGACGATCTCAAGCTCATGTTTTTCTCCACTGCAACTCTCGAGGAGAGCGCCCGTGACGATGTTCGCTTCGATAGCCGGTTGTGGGATATTTGGGAAGTAGTGGAACGATAGCTGAAATGAACCGGCGAGCGGCCTCGACGTTTGAAAGCTTCTGTGTCATTGTCCCCATGTACAACGAGGAGAGCCAAGCGGAAGCATGTGTGCGGCGCATCTGTGCGGTTCTAGCCGGCGTTTCGCATCGGAGTGAACTGGTTACCGTAAATGATGGCAGCGGCGACCAAACAGGGCAGATCTTGAAGCGGCTGTCCGCAGACATACCAAATCTAACTGTCATCCACCACGAAAAGAATCGTGGATATGGGGCGGCTCTCCACACCGGCGTCGAGTACGCTGCCGAGGCCAAGTTCGACTACGCATTGTTCATGGACAGCGACCTGACAAACGATCCCGCGGACATCCCAAAATTTGTTGAGAAAATGAATGAGGGTTATGACGTCATTAAAGCCACTCGCTACAGTAACGGTGGCGAAGTGAGTGGGGTCCCGGCGTATCGCGTAGCGATCTCTAGGGTAGGCAATTGGGTTGCCCGGCATTTGTTCGGGCTTCCCATCACCGATTGCACCAACGGATTTCGCGCCGTCCGCACCAGCCTGCTGAGTAAGATGCGGCTCACGGAGGCGAAATTCCCTGTCATCATGGAAGAACTCTACTACTCAAGGTTCTTTGCGACGACCTTTGCTCAAATTCCGGTGAGACTGACAAATCGTGGAGAGGGTCAGCGTCCGACGAGTTTTGTATATCGACCGGGTGTTTTCTACGACTACCTCAAGTATCCGCTGAAGGCCTTCCTTCGAGTACGGCCGCTGGAAGAGGACAAGAGATGAGAACGGTACTAGTGCTTGGTGGAACTGGGATGCTTGGATCAATGGTGACCGACGAGCTCGCGCGGCGTTCCGGTATCCGCGTTACCGCGACGTGGCGTGCCGCGAGCAAGGGCTTCCAGCCCGCCGCTATTCCCGGGGTAGAGTGGGTTCGCTTCGACGCAGCCGAACCGAATCTCGATGCAGCGCTCTCGGCGTGCGGCAATCATCAATGGATTATTAATTGCATAGGAATCACAAAGCCACTGATCCGCGATGACAACGCTCAACAGATCGAGCGGGCGTTGAGAATCAACGCTTTATTGCCACATGCGATCGCCCGATTCGCGGGAACTCAGGGCGCACGCGTCCTGCAGATCGCAACCGATTGCGTCTACTCGGGTATCAAGGGCGTCTACATCGAGTCGGACCCCCACGATGCTCTTGACGTCTACGGAAAGTCCAAAAGCCTTGGGGAATGCTTCGCGCCGAACATCGCCAACCTGCGCTGTTCGATCATTGGTCCTGAGCCGAAGGACTTCAAGTTCCTGATTGAATGGTTCCGCTCGCAACCTCCGGGAGCACAGGTGAATGGATTCGTAAATCATAAGTGGAATGGCCTTACCACCCTCCATTTCGCGCGTCTCTGCGCCGGGATTATAGACATGGACACTCGACTGCCGCACCTGCAGCACTTGGTTCCGGATGGCGTTATTTCGAAGGCGGAAATGCTACATGAGTTCGCTAAGGCATATGGGCGGCCGGATGTACGCATTAAGGATACTGTTGCAGCGACCATGATTGACCGAACGCTTTCTACTGCTAACCCTGACCTCAACCGTCAGTTGTGGCATGCCGCTGGATACTCCATGCCTCCCTCTGTCCCCGAAATGATTGCCGAAACAGCCAAGTATCCTTACCGTTTTTGCAGTCAGGAAGTTGCCTGAGTCCGATGCCCGTAAACAGATTGGCATTTATTCTCGGCATCCGGCCTGACGTCATTCGCGCCGCGCTCATTCTCCAGCACTTACGAAGCTATAAAGATATCGAGACTGCGTTCATTTGGTCCGGGCAGCACTATTCCGATAACTTAAAGAGCATTTTCTTCCGCGAATTGGAGGTTGCGCCCGCAGAACTGGACCTGCAGTGTGGCGGAGAAACGGATGCCGAGGTGGTTGCGTCCGTGATTTCCCGCCTCTATCCCGTATTGCGCGACCTTCAGCCGGCCGCCGCTGTCTTCTTGGGTGACACGAACACGACGACGGGTGCGCTCGCTGCCGCGCAGCTCAATATTCCGATCGTTCACATCGAGGGGTGCATGCGGTCTTACGATTGGCGTATGCCAGAGGAGAAGTATCGAACCGTCATCGACCACCTCGCCGACGTCATCTACACCTATGTCGATGAATACAAGGACCAGGGCGTTCGAGAAGGGCTGAATCCCAATAACATCGTGGTGGTCGGTAACCCCATCGTGGATATTCTGAATCACTACTATTTCTCCCAGAAGGACAAATACGCGGCGCTCGCGACGCCTGAGTTCTTCTCTCAGCGTGGCATCAACAAGGCCGAATTCTATCTGATGACCTGTCATCGGCGCGAAAACCTGAATTCAAGTTCGTTACAGGCGATTTTTACTCTGGTCGCTCACGCTCCTAAGCGCGTCTACTTTCCCGCGAGCTATCGAACCCAAAAAGAGATTTCTGCTATGGGGTTGTCGCTTCCCTCGAATCTCATCATGGTGGACCCAATCGGATATGAGGAACTTTTGTGCCTGCTCGTAAATTCCCGCGGGGTTGTCACCGATTCTGGAACACTGGTCGAAGAGGCGTGCGTATTGCAGATCCCATCCGTGCAGATGCGGAAGGCGACGGAACGGCCTCAAGTTTACGACGTTCGGTCCAGTGTGAAGTTCGATCCCTCGCAGCCCGAAAAGTACCCGCCTAAGGACGTCTTGCGAAAGCTTGAGGGGCTCTTTGGAAAGCGCTGGTCTCATAGTTTGGGGGATGGTAAGTCGTCCGAACGCATCGCTTCCGACTTGCACCGAAGAATTCTTGAGAACAATTTTTCACGCCATAAGCCGGAACATTATCACGTCGCGATCGCACGATCTTTCCGAGATGACGGTCTTGACTGAGGTCCGCGCGGATAGCGAGGGCAACGCGTATCTTCCGCGATGTGTCTCTGGCGAGACGGACTGCGCGCATCCCTGCCAGGCATCGGAAAAAGCGAGGCGCAAAAATTAAGATGAAGTCGCATTCTAGATGAAAAACCCGTCACAGTTGGGAACGTTAGAGATGAGCACATCGGTCGCCCGGTCTTCGAGCTCATCAGACCGGTTCGTCAAAGCCACATGGTTGAGTGCTGAACCCAGGACGAAGATCGTTCTGGCGCTGGCACTTCTGCCGTGGGTTTGTATTTCCGCACTGGCGGCAGGATTGTGGGTTGCTCTGAATCTGATTGCTTATGCGATCCTGGCGCTCTTGGCAGGCTATGCGGTTGTGAGTGTGGTCCTTTCCCGCCAGGCTAGGGTTAGCGCCATTGTTCTGGCCCCATCCGCAGGCATTTTGGCACTGTCGGCTCTGACTGCGTTTTGCTTGAGATTTGGCCTACCGCTGATCTGGGTATCGTTGCTCTGGTTAGGATTTGCCGCCGTCGGAAGCCTAGGGATTTGGCGAGATCGAGGTCAGTTGGACGCGGCCAGGCTGGAACACGGTATCGCGTTGGTCACTTTATCGGCCCTAATCTGTGCCGTTTACTTCGTTCCCGGCGCTTTCAACGACGCTGTTCTGCGACATGACGGAGGCTTCACCTGGTTTAGCATCGACACCCAGCTTTACCACTCGATGGTTGCAAGCATAAAAAACAGCGTGGGCCCGCCAAAAATGGCGGGAACGTTCACTGCTGAACTTTGCTACCATTTCGGACCCTACGCGCTAGCAGCGGCAATCTCCTCGTTTGCCGGAATAGGCGAAGGCGACGCGCTAGTCCGCGTGACCCGTGGTGTGGCACAGTGGGCGTTGGTTTTCTCCTGCTTCGGACTGGGCACGATATTGTCGCTCAAGGCCACCGCAAGAACATTTGGCGGATTAATTTCCGTGGCTGGATTGTTTTTTTACGGCTCGATGCTCTCCCTGTTCAGCGGAGTAGTACGGCCTCGGCTGGTGGCACCGTGGCCATTGTTGTTTGAGGCCGGAGGACAGTTTCCGACCAATGGCGGTCCTTTTTCCCACTTGCTCTTGGGAACGTCGCTGCTTCATGGTATGGAGGCAATTACCGCAATCATGGCGCTTTGCATCGCGCAACGGGATGAGGGAGATACCAACTCCTGGAGGATCCTGTCAGCACTGATCTTTCCAGCCTTTATGGTCACGGTGCACTCGGTTGCCGGGTTATATTGTCTGGGTGTGGTCGCCGTTCTCCTGTTTTGGGGTCGTTTAGTAAGCGTGCGTTCCTGGCTTCTTATGGCGTTAATGTGCGGTCTGTTTTTCGGAGCCTGCATACTCATGGGGTACGGCCACGCCCCGCACGTAGCGGAGGCTGGAATCCAATTTAGCCGACTGCCGATCTACTGGTGGTCGTTTGTGATGTGGTTTTCTGTTGCGCTGGGCCTTCGAGTTATGAGCTTCGGGTGGGTTACCCAGCCATTGAAAGATCCATTGGCTATGCTCGTGTTGGTCAGCTTTGTGGGACTGCTGTCGTTCTCATGGGTTGGGGCACTATGGGCCGGTACCGAACATTACGGAGTTTACTACCTGCAGGCTATATTCAGCGTTTTTGCATTTTCGCGCTGGCCATGGAAGTTCTGGCAGAGTGATGCGCGCGGAAAATGGGTCGCTGAGTGGCTCGGATATGAGAAATGGGGGCTGCTTCTTTTCACGATCGGCGGTGTTTTGATTGGAATCTTCGGCTATACGATTCACAAAGCTGCGGGTATTTCTCACTTTCGCGGCCGAGTACTCAGTTGCTTCCTGTTCCTTTCTCTCATGGTCGTTCTTCTGGCGATATTAAAGCGGAATCAGCGCTTTTCGCCCGTGGTTTCGGCCATCATTGCGATTGCGCTGCTGGTTGGCTTTCTCGGTTGGATCCCTCCTTGGCTCAAATATCGAAATGCAGGTAAGAGTTACAATGTAACCCTAACGCCAGGGGAGGTGCGTGGCCTGCAATGTCTTCATGACGTCGCGGCCCGGGGCGAGCGATTCGCGACCAACAAACATACGCCAACCGGTGGCACCGACGATCGCACCGCAGATTCTTATGCCTACGGAACTCTTTCGGGACGCCCCGTGTTATTGGAAGGCTCATATGACGGCGCAGAGGAGAACCTTCCTGGCTTTGCGACGTTGCTTCGCGATAATGATCTCCTCTTCTCCACGACGGACCAGAGTGTGCTGAGAAATATTGCGCAATCCTATCGCCTCCGATGGCTTGTCCTCCGCCCCGGCACAGACTTAGACCTGCCGAAGCCATTACCTCCCTGGCTGGTTGAGCAGAGAGACAGCGGTGACCTCAAAATCTACCGCATCAACTGAACACAGTGCGATAAGAGATTCGTATGTTTTCAGCGTCTTCGACGGAGAGCGGTCGAGAGTCCACCGTGTGAGTGTTTTGTGGCACGCAGAAAGACATGTCGCGTTTCCGAAGGTGTTAATGGATCCGCGAAAGTGTTCTGACTCGCGTGAGAGTTGAGATGAAGAGAGAGCGATGAACATACTAGTCACGGGTGGTGCAGGATATGTTGGGTCAACTTTGGTACCGCTTCTCCTGGCCGAAGGGCACCGGGTACGGGTGCTGGACTGTCTGCTGCATGGGGGAGAATCTCTGCTAGGCGTCTGGTCTCACCCCAGCTTTGAGTTCGTCCTTGGTGACGTCCGTGATGAGACAAGAGTGAAAACCGTGGTGGCCGGCACGGATGCTGTGGTGCACCTGGCGGCAATCGTCGGTGACCCTGCTTGTTCCCGGCAGGCAGATCTGGCGCGAGCGGTGAATCTTCAAGCCTCCCTGGCGCTCGTCGAGGAAAGTCAGCGGGCGGGCGTGAGTCGTTTCCTCTTTGCCTCCACGTGCAGTAATTACGGAAAAATGAAGGACGTAAATCAATACGTAGATGAGGAATCCGAATTGAGCCCCGTCTCCCTCTACGCTGAGACGAAGGTCGTCGTGGAGAAGCGGTTGTTGGAAAGCGGCCACAACGGGAAATGGTGTCCGACGCCACTGCGGTTCGCGACCCTGTTCGGCGTCTCGCCTCGCATGCGTTTTGATCTGACGGTCAATGAATTCACCATGGAGATGCTGACCAAGAATCACCTCCAGGTGTTTGGTGAACAATTCTGGCGGCCTTATGTCCATGTGCGGGATGCCGCCCGAGCGATTCAGCTCGTGCTCAATTCAGCCGTGGCCGAAGTTGGCGGGAAGGTGTTTAACGTAGGATCGACTGGTCAGAACTTCCAGAAGCAACAACTGGTTGAGATGATCCGTCCTCACGCACCGGATGCGGTCGTCGAATTCGTGCACAAGCATGAAGATCCACGCGACTACCGCGTGTCATTCACCCGGGTTACTGATCAGCTCGGCTTCAGGATCACCCGGACGGTTGCGCAGGGAATCGAAGAGATGGCGCACCTTGTGCGCAGCAACGTGATCCGCGACTTCGGTGACCGGAGATACAGAAATTGAATCCGCCTGAGAAGCTTGCTCCGGGCGCGCCGCCGGCCGCGGATTTCATACCGTTGATAGTGCCCGAGATTGGCGGGAACGAGTGGCAGTATGTCAAGGAATGCCTAGATACAAACTGGGTTTCATCGGTCGGAAGTTATGTCGACCGGTTCGAGAAGATGCTGGCGGAGCGTGCGGGCACAAAATATGCGATCGCCACAGTCAACGGTACGGCCGCCTTGCATATTGCCCTGATGTTGGCGGGTGTTGAGAGTGATGACGAGGTGGTTGTTTCCTCGCTGACGTTCATCGCACCAGCCAACGCGATTCGCTATGTGGGCGCATGGCCGGTGTTCATTGATGCGGAGCCCAGGTACTGGCAAATCAATCCGGATGCAGTGGTCGATTTCCTCGAAAAAGGCTGTCGTTGGGACGGTACGTCCTTGCGAAATCGGACCACCGGTAGGCGCGTAAAAGCCATCCTTCCTGTCCACATTCTGGGGCATCCTGTTGACCTCGATCCGATGCTGGAGGTTGCGGCGAAGTACTCGTTACCGGTGGTCGAAGATGCAACCGAAGGGTTGGGCGCGCGTTACCGCGGCAAGAACCTCGGTAGCATCGGCAACGCCGGGTGTTTTAGTTTTAATGGGAACAAGATCATCACCACCGGTGGTGGCGGCATGCTCGTAACCGACAATGCCGAATGGGCGGCGCGCGCAAGGTACCTGACAACGCAGGCGAAAGATGATCCGATCGAATATGTGCACAATGCCATTGGTTACAATTACCGACTAACGAATGTTTTGGCTGCCATGGGTTGCGCGCAGATGGAACAACTGGACAGGTTTGTTGAGGTAAAGCGTGAGATCGCGAGACGCTATGACGAGTCATTGTGCTCTTTGCCGGGGGTCCGTTTGCCGGAAGAAGCAGACTGGGCGTTTGGCACATTTTGGATGTATACGATATTGATCGACCAGAGCAAGTCACAGATCAACTCTCGAGAGCTTCTCCGCGAACTGGCCATCATGAAAATCCAAACCCGTCCGCTCTGGCAACCCCTTCATCGTTCGCCAGCTCATAACGCGCCGGGCCGCCTGCCCTGTCCAAATTCCGACGCGCTCCACAGCCAGGCGATCAGCTTGCCGTGTTCCGTTGGACTGACTCCCGCTCATCAAGGCTATGTAATCGAGGTCCTTGGGAATCTCCTCGGCAAGGAAGCCGGCGATCTTAAGCCAGGTCGCGAGGGTCGCGCCGATCTATCGAAGACGCAGGTTTTGCCGCGCCGACCCTAGTTACCGATTTCCATGTATATCGATGGTTTGTTCCGTTCGCCAGAGGACCGGATTGCGGCGTTTGCGGAGATGCAACTGCGTCTCTATAGCCATGACGTCCGACTCCAGGACTACTTCGAAGCCCTTCAGTTGGGTATGATGACCGGCCCAAGCGCGGTCGTCCGCGGGCGGCGCACTTCCAGCCGGTTTATCGACTGGGCGATTCAGGGCGCCGACAAGGTCAGCCAACTCCGTCCACGCCGAAAGATCAAGGCTGACGTGCTCCTTTGCCCAAACCAGGATTTCGATCGGAAAACCGAAAATCAATTTCTGCTCAGCGCCCTTCTTGGACTTGCGCAAACGGATGCCACAATTGTTTGTTTACTGCCAGCCCGGTCTCCTTGCCGGGCTGAACTAGACTCCCAGTTGGCAGCTGCGGGGCGCAGTAGCCAGGTAACATTCATCGATCCGGCTGCAGCTCTGAATCCCGTCGAAGCGCGCTCGCTCTGGAGGGTCGCCCGCATGCGCGGACGTTCCGCTTTTGAAGAGACAGTCCAGGTCCTTGAAGCGCACAGACTGAGCCCTGGCCAGGACGTCGAAGCGGGTTTCGAACGACTCGCGTATTCCGTGGAGGCGTGGGAGCGCCTGGCAACTTGGGTGGAATTTGATGCCGTTGTCGCGCGTTGTCACTGGGTTGCACTTTGCAGTCCCGTGTGCCGGACGGCTCGCCAACGGGGCAAACCGGTGATTACGTTTCAACAAGGTGTAATCGGCCACACCTTAGATGTGCCGGTCACTGCCTCCAAGTATGTCGCTTTTGGTCAACCCTCGTCGTCTTTTTTGGCGCGACTGAATAGTAGATTCTTTCAAGCAGCCGAGATGGCGGAGCCACCCGTAGAATACGTTGCTGGTGGTTGTCTGGTTGACACGCTGACCGTTTTGCCCGACCAATTCGACCACCAGACATTGCTCATGGTCGATGCGCAGCTCAACCAGGTGGATTTCTATGGGATTGAAAGCCAATGTCGAGCGTTACTTCAGTTGGCCGACAGACTGTTGGCTGCGGACCTGCCGCTGCGCCGCCTCGTGATTCGGCCGCATCCCTACTGGAGCAATCTCGATTTCGAAGCCTGTCAGCGCCTCGTTCGGAAGTATTCGATGCGCTGCGAGTTGTCACA
Organism: Terriglobales bacterium; assembly: GCA_049520935.1. Taxonomy (GTDB): domain Bacteria; phylum Acidobacteriota; class Terriglobia; order Terriglobales; family Acidobacteriaceae; genus Acidiflorens. The sequence goes on from JBEKPJ010000023.1 coordinate 79,541, forward strand.
TCCCGTGTGGTCATTGGAGGACGATTTGCAACGCTCGTCCGCCGTCGTCGGAGTCTTCAGCGGCGTACTCACTGTCGCCTCCGCCTGTGGCTTGCCGACTGTATTTCTTGAGACTGAGCATGGCTACAGGACAGGCGACCTGGCGTGCTTTGGCCCCAGTCAAACTCTGCTCCCTGATGCCGCATTTTGCCAACTGGGCGAGATCCTGACCAATCGGCAAGCATACGCAGAGGCTCGAACCCTGGCGCTCCGAAATGCTGGCGAATACTATGCCAACGGTACAAATCTAGACCTCAGCGCCGCATTTTTCGAGCAAATCCTTCGAACTGAGCCGGTGATCTCGGCCACAGCATGATCTGATAATGACATAAGGTTTCTCATGCCGAATTATGCGGCAGCGACCTTATGTGCCTAAAGAAAGAAAATGCGAATCAGGTCTGAAGAAAAGATTGTGATTCCACACAATTTCGCAAACCGAGCAAAGCAGCATATGAGGGCTGGTGGTGTTGATCGCCTCCGTCGAGCGGAGTCGGAGACCAGCGAACCGGTGGACAACATTTCATGAGATTTGCCTTCGTCACTACTATGCAAGGCTCGCCTTGGGGCGGAAGCGAGGAACTCTGGACCCAGACGGCTATCCGGCTCAAGCAGATGCAGAACGACGTGTTGGCGACAGTCATGTACAGACCGCAGCTGTCGTCCAAGTTCACGGAGCTTACGCAACACGGTATTGACCTCGAGACCTACCCTTCACCTTCCTATTTGGTTGGGTGGGGCCGGAGCGCATGGGACAGAGTCTCGCTGAGCTATCGACGGAGCTATCGCCAGCTAAAGCGTTTCAAACCTGACTTGGTTATTATTTCGCAGGGGCACAACGCGGGCGGATTTGATTGGGCCAAACTCTGCCGTGAAGCGTCGATACCTTATGTGATTGTCGTCCATTGCAACAGTGATCACTGGTGGTTCTATGAACCAGAGCTCGCTGAAGCTGTTCTGTGTTATACCGGTGCGAGAAGAGTGTTCTGTGTTTCGCGGGGCAATCTCAATCTTCTGCGCCTGCAGGTCGGTGACCCGTTATTGAATGCGGAGGTGGCCTGGAATCCATACAGCGTGTCACCGGAACGACCCCCAGCTTGGCCAGATGAAAGCAAGGGTTGGCGACTAGCATGCGTAGCTCGGATTGATCCGAAGCCAAAGGGGCAAGACCTTTTGCTGCAGATCCTTGCCCAGCCAGAGTGGCGGGCACGTTGTGTAGAGGTCAATCTTTTTGGCAGTGGTCCATGTGAAATAACGCTGCGCCGTATAGCCGAAATGCTGCAAGTGAAAAACGTGCACTTTCGCGGTCACGTGAACGATATCAGGGCGATCTGGGAGCAAAACCACATGTTGGTCCTCCCTTCACGTTACGAAGGCCTCCCCCTAGTTTTGGTCGACGCGATGAGGTGCGGACGACCTGCCGTCGTGACTGATGTCGGGGGTAATGCTGAATTATGCGTAGATGGTGAAACAGGATTTGTTGCGCCCTCTGCTACCGTGGCATGTTTTGGCCAGACCCTGCAGAGGGCATGGGACGCCCGTGCGGGATGGCCGCGCTTGGGCGAGGCGGCACGCGCCCGAGTCGAAAGCTTGGTTCCGAAAGATCCAATTGGACTGTTCTGCGCACGATTGAAAGCCTGCGCTACCGCGGAATCTGACGCTGCGCGGGTGGGCTAACTCGCCGAGAATAATCATGCGATCGCTAATCTCACTCACCTTCGACGACGGACTGCGATGCCAGTTTGAACAAGCCCTTCCCATTCTCAATCAGCATGGCTTTCCCGCAACGTTTTTCTTGGTCGCCAATAATGATCCAATTTTCACAGACGGTTACGCGCATCCTGATTGGACCAAAACCGACTGGTGTGAGAATGACATTCAGTTCTTGAAAAGCATGATTCAGCGGGGACACGAAATCGGTGCACACAGCATACACCACAGGCGTCCGGCCTTGGACAGCGATCCGAAGCTCGAAGCGGAAGGGTCAAAACAATGGATTGAAGATCGACTGGGGGTAGAAGTCTCCTCCTACTGCTACCCGTTTAGTCATTTTACCGATCGCATCAAGAACGCCGTGATCAATGCGGGGTACAAGCAAGCACGTTGGGGAGCGAATGGACCCTATTATCCTCTGCGAGACCCAATCGACCACTTCAAGGTGGATTGTCGACACATCGGTAAGAACGGTTCTGAGAATGTCGATGACTGGCTACGAGCCGACTGCTGGCACGTTTTAATGTTCCATGGTATTGGAACTTTGAACGACGGCTGGTGGCCGATTGCGGTAGCCGAGTTTGCCAGGCAGATGGCCGAACTGGCAAAGCATCGTGACTCAGGTACCGCAGAAGTCGTCACTTTCAAAGAGGGAGCGCAGCGGCTGAGCCGTGGCGCTCAAGCTAGAAAATGGACTAAATTTCTGAAGTTCTGATTTGAATTCTCGTCCGAACCATGGAAAAGCGATCTGCCAGAGCATCACTCGAAGTGTGCCGCGCCTAAGTCGTCTCGTGGAATATACGTGTAAACAGTCGTCTTTGCTCGCGAAAAGCGTAATTAATCGACTCGGTTCAGTCCGGGATTGCAGTTGGCTTGGCGCCACTCCAGACAAAAGGCGCGAAGGAAGACTCAAGCCGCCGGCAACATTCCGGCCGAGAAGCACCTCAAGATAGTCTCATGCCCTCAGTTCCTGAATTCACGAAGATCGAGTCGGTCGATTCCTGCACGGTGAATAGTTGTCTAGTGCAGTACTATCGTTGTCCGGACGCTTATATTCGTTTCGCGACAAAGGAGTCTCATTCCGTTGAGAGCGGATACTTCCGTTTTGGCGAAGAAGGAATCTGCTATGGAGACCATGGTCGGGATCACGCAGCTGAGTTGCCCGCGGGGATGCTCTACGACACCTCGCGCGACACCGAGTGCATCGACGGAACCGTCCATCTGTCCTTTGACCCATCGCAAGTGGTAGACAATCTGCGCTGCGAAAAGTACGTTGCCGACTGGCGGCACGAACCACCACTATCGGCTTTGGCGTGGATCTACTACTTCATCCGGCCGATACTGTCCGTTGCCATACGAAAACATCTGCAGAAAGTTCACTTGAGGGGTTGGGACAAGCTGTCATTTCCACGGTGGCCCGTGGATCGTTCAGTGGATACTTTGCTACAGCAGTTGTTGTTGCTCTCGATTCGTTCGAGCGGAGCCGAGCAAATACCTTTCATCTGGTTCTGGCCAGACGGAGCTCCTAGCTGCGCAATCATGACGCACGATGTAGAAACGCAGGCCGGACGAGATGCTTGTGCAACCCTGATGGACCTTGACGATTCCTTTGGCATAAAAGCTTCCTTCCAGGTTATTCCCGAGGAACGTTACGGCGTGGGGCGGGAATTCTTGTCTTCAATTCGCGACCGTGGATACGAAGTACTCGTTCACGACCTGAATCATGATGGGCACCTGTATCGAACGCGGGCTCAGTTTCTCGAGCGTGCAGCCAAGATCAATGCCTATGGCAAGGAATACGGCGCGAAAGGTTTCCGGGCAGGTGCCCTATATCGCAAGCAACTCTGGTATGACGCGCTCGACTTCGCCTATGATATGTCAGTTCCAAATGTGGCGCATCTCGATCCGCAACGTGGCGGGTGTTGCACGGTGATGCCTTACTTCATCGGCAACATCTTGGAATTGCCGGTGACCGCCACCCAAGATTACACGCTGTTCAACATTCTCGGGGAATACTCAATCAACCTGTGGAAACAGCAGATTGAACTCATCATGGAAAAACATGGGCTCATGAGCTTTGTTGCCCATCCGGACTACCTTGAGGGAACCAGGGAACGCCGAGTCTATGAGGAACTGCTGGGTTACCTCGCGCACCTGAGAGAGCATCAGGGCATTTGGATAACGCTGCCAGGCGAAGTCAACCGATGGTGGAGACAACGGGCGGAGATGCGGTTGGTTGAGGTTGGCGATGGTTGGCGCATTGAAGGCGACGGTGCGGAGCGAGCTCGAATTGCATATGCGAGTGAAAAAGAAGGCCGTCTGCTTTTTGCCTTGGAACGCGGGTCGGCCGCAGATGATTTACCTCCTGCGCCGATTTCTGTGTGACCGAGCGCTGACCCCAAATCTCGCCGTAACATGCGAACTCGCGAACTAGGCAAGACTGGCGTAAGCCTGCCAGCCGTTGGTCTCGGAACGTGGCAATACACCGGAGGCGTTGAACCGCTTCGCGATGGTGTGGGGGCGGGAGCGAGGTTTATTGATACAGCCGAATCCTACGGGAGCGAAGGCATTGTGGGAGAGGCGATTCGGGCAGTTCGCAAAGACATCTTTCTCGCTACCAAGGTGTCGCCTCGACACTTCAAATATTCCGAGGTGATCACGGCGGCCAATCAGAGTCTGCGGCGGCTTAATACGGATTACATCGACCTCTATCAGCTCCACTGGCCGAATTACACGGTTTCGATCGAAGAGACCATGGGAGCGATGGAAGCGCTGGTCGAAAGTGGGAAGATCCGATTCATCGGAGTCAGTAACTTTATGCTCCGCGACTTGAAGCGTGCCCAAAGAGCAATGACGAAGTACAAGATCGTTTCGAACCAAGTGCGTTACAACCTGATTGACCGAACTATCGAGCAGACTCTCCTGAAGTACTGTCAGAACCACTCGATTACCGTCATCGCTCACAGCCCGCTAGCGAGCGGACTTGGAAACATACTCCGAAGTGATCCGCAACAGGTTCTCGACACCGTGGCAAAGTCCCGGTCCAAGACAGCTGCGCAGGTCGCGCTCGCGTGGTGTTTGTCAAAGGAATGTGTCGTCGTCATTCCAAAGGCCAATTCTGTTGCCCATACCATGGAGAACTGTGGCGCTTCCGGTTTCGATCTGTCGCCAGAAGATCGAAAAATTCTCGATCTCGGTGTCAGATCTAGGAGACGGGGAGCGGTTGAGATCGGGTTACGAAGGATTGCTCGGCATGCCCTTCAAGTCCTGGGCAGAAATCAGTAAAAGCAGCAGAGGATGTACCACATGAGCGGCAACCAAGCAGATTGCAACGTGACCATTATTGGGGCGGGGCCATACGGGCTTTCCGCCGCTGCCTACCTTCGGGCGGCCAAGGTGGAAGCCCGGGTGTTCGGCGAGCCGATGGCGTTCTGGGAGAGGCAGATGCCGGCGGGTATGTGCCTCCGTTCGAATTGGGGCGCGTCTCACATCGCCGATCCCAGACGTGCGCTGACTCTAGATGCCTACTGTCGTGAAGCCGGCAATCATATGCCAAAGCCGATTCCCCTTGAGCGCTTTGTTGCATACGGTCGCTGGTTTCAGCGTCAGGCCGTACAAGGCGTGGAGAGTCGGCAAGTTCGAACCGTCGAGCAGGATCCACGCGGGTTTAAGGTGATGTTGGATGATGGGCAGCAATTCTTTTCTCGGCGAGTCGTGGTGGCGACTGGCATTGGCGCATTCGCATCTCGGCCCGCGCAGTTCGACGAGATTCCATCGGAGTTGGCTTCGCACTCGAGCGAACACAGCGACCTCAAGAAGTTCGAACGAAAGCAGGTAGTCGTCATCGGTGCAGGGCAGAGTGCGCTCGAGTCGGCCGCTCTGTTGAAGGAGGCCGGGATTGCCGTCGAAGTAATCTCCCGGGAAAGGGTTCTCAACTGGGTAGGTTTGCATCCCAGGCTGCATCACCTTGGAGCGATTTCCCAGATGTTATATTCCACGCGCGACGTGGGGCCAGCCGGCATTAGTCGACTGGTCGCTATGCCTCATCTGTTTCGGAAATTCCCTCGCGCTTTGCAAGAACCTATTGCTTACCGCGCGATCCGACCGGCGGGAGCAGGGTGGCTGCAACCGCGATTAGCGGGAGTGCCGATCAACCTTGGCCGCCAGGTTGTATCGGCTACCGTTGCGGCCTGCCAGCTTCGATTGAAGCTCGACGATGGTCAGGAACGACTCGTCGACCACGCACTCCTGGCCACGGGATTTCGAGTGGATGTCTCGCGTTATCCGTTTCTGGGTCAATCGTTATCGAAACGTCTAGAAACGGTGAATGGCTACCCCGTCCTGAAACGCGGCTTGGAAAGTTCGGTACCGGGACTTCATTTCCTCGGCAAGTCTGCGGCGTGGAGTTTCGGACCTCTACTCGGATTTGTTTCGGGAGCAGAATTTGCGTCGACTGAACTCGTGCGCTCGATTGATCGCACGAGAGGAAGCAACTGACTCAAATGGGAAGCACCCTTACGAAACCTATTCTCACACCAATTCCACTGCCGCCTCCATCCGAGGCAATCGGAGCGTTGGTGATTGGGGGTGACTACCAGGGGCTCGGCATTGTTCGCAGCCTCGGACGCCATGGGATTTCCGTGTGCGTCGTCGACGACGAGCATTCGATTTCCCGTTTTTCTCGTTATTGCACTCAATTTGCAAGGTTGCCGGACCTGCGAAATGAACGTAAGGCCATCGACGGTCTCATGGAAGTGGGTGCGCGGCTGGGTTTACGAGGATGGGTGCTTTATCCTACACGAGAGGAGCTCGTTGCAGCACTCTCGCGTAATCGAGAGCAACTCAGCGAAATGTTCCGTGTGCCCACTCCGACATGGGACACTATTAGCTGGGCCTGGGACAAGCGCAACACCTATCGCTTGGCACGCGAGCTTAAGATTCCGATCCCCGCTACTCATTATCCGGAGAATATCGACCAACTCGCCGCACTCGACAGTTTCTCGCCACCATTCGCGATTAAGCCAGCCATTAAAGAACACTTTTTTTATGCCACAAAGGCAAAAGCTTGGTGTGCAAACAGCCACAAGGAATTAAGGACCCTATTTCAGAAGGCCGCAACACTTGTTGGGCCGGGCGAGGTCATGGTGCAGGAACTAATTCCGGGGGGAGGCGCTCAGCAGTTTGCCTACTGCGCTTTCTTCCGCAACGGAAAGGCAAGCGGCAAGATGATGGCTCGCAGGCGCCGCCAACATCCTCTCCAGTTTGGTAGGGCCAGCACTTATGTGGAAACGGTTGACATCCCGGAGTTAGAAGAATTTTCAGAGCGCTTCTTGAGGGCCATAAACTATTATGGATTGGTCGAATTGGAATACAAGCTGGATTCGCGCGACTCGCAGTATAAGCTCCTTGATGTAAATGCCAGAACCTGGGGATATCACAGCCTGGGAGCACGAGCCGGAGTCGATTTCAGTCACATGCTTTATTCCGATCAGCTCGGTATTCCGATCTCTGATTGCAAGGGCGAGCCCGGAATCGGGTGGGTCCGGATGACGACAGATCTTCCGGCAGCAGCGATGGCGATTATCGCCGGGGACGTGGATGTGATGAGCTATATACGGTCTCTCAGGAACTGCAATGTCGAGGCTGTATTCAGCGGTGACGACCCGCTTCCGGGCATAGCGGAGGTGCTCATGGTGCCCTATTTGGCGGTGAAACGAGGATTCTGAGAGACGCCCCGGTTCAAAGTCTTAAGCGCCAATTAAAGTGATCTGAGAATTCTGCTTCGCGACCAGCCGCTTCAGCCGCCTATTTCCCTCCCTGCAGTTGCTTGCCCTGCCTCAGTCGGTCCGTTTCCAGCCCCTTGTACAGCTTCTTCCCGCAACATAACATTTGCTCGCCGATCCACTGGTTCCTACCTCTAGCGGATCGGTTCGATCCCCCCCGGCCTCCATCTCGATTTGCTTGAGCCACAATCTGCTGCTCTGCTCCACAGTAAAGCGCTTCTTGTTCGGAGATTGTTGCTGCAATCAAGTTCTAAATATCGCGACATAAGTAATTGCGCATAGCGAGGGATGTGTGGTTTCATAGAAGGATGAAACCACTTGCCATTGTCGACTCTCCCACCATTATCCTCGGTTTGCAGGATGAGATTCGCCGTTCGGAAGAATCTCGCTACGATCATCGTCTCCATGGGGTGCTCTTGGTCGCCCAAGGTATGACCTGTCCGGAGGTGGCCCATCTTTTGGGCGATGGGCCACGGTCGGTGGAGTATTGGGTGGGTCGTTTTGAACGAGACGGTCTGGCAGGATTGTTGGAGGGGGAACGACCGGGACGGCCGCGACGCTTGACCGAAAAACAACTGGCAGGGGTGGATCGAATCTTGCGTCACCCGCCGCGGGAGATTGGTCTGAGCGGGAACCTGTGGGATGGCAAAACGCTCAGTACCTGGATTGAGCAAAGGTATGGCATTGCCATCGGGGTCCGCCAGTGCCAGCGGATGTTCCGTCAACTCGGTTTTCGGTTGCGCAAGCCACGACCCGCGCTGGCCCAGGCCAGTCCCGCACTGCAAAAAGCCCATAAAAAAATTCCAAGACTTGATGCAGGACGACCGCGTCGATCTTTGGGCGACCGATGAGGTGCACTTTCAGCAGCACGGGTCGCGCTGCCGCATGTGGATCCCGCCAGAATCAAGGACCCAGTTCTCCTGCACGCTCCCACCCGCAAGACTGTGGGCTATTTCGGGGCCGTACGTTTGCGAGATGGGCGTTTTGTGTTCCGTCTGGAAACCGGCAAATTCAATGGACCCAGTTTCCTGCAATTTCTCCAGCAACTCCGCTCCGCCAGTTGCGGGACGCGGAGACGGGTTTTGGTCATTACCGACAATGCCCGGTATCACCACTCCCGCCTTGCACCGACCGTGGCGGGAACAACATGCCCATCACTTTGCTTTGGACTTTCTTCCCCCCTACAGTCCCGAACTGAATCCGATCGAGCGCGTGTGGAAGCTCGCACGCCGTCGTTGCCTGCACAATCGCTACTTCGACAAGCTCCAAGACGTCATCCGCGCGGTTGAATCCGAGTTCGCAACCTGGACCACTGCAACGATGCCCTCCGCAGACTATGCGCAAGTACTTAAGACGTTATGTTTAGCACACCCCAGAAGGGTGGGTTGTTACCAACGGCACCTTCACCGCGCAGGCTAGAAGACTGGCCCAGTCCAACAGCATAAAACTCATTGATCGTCACGATCTGAAGAACGCATTTGTCGCTTAGGCACACGCGGGGCCACTCCCTTCGGCTGCGAGAATCCCGCTTTTCGTATTTCAAAGGTTTGAAGACTCGCGGTCAAGCGCTGAATTCCGCCTTGTCCGAGGTCGCAGACTCGCGCTATGTCATACCTTGTTCCAATAGATATCATTCGACGTTTTCTTTAACTCCGGATAGCCTGGAACCAATTTGAACTTATCGTCGGCTACTGCGGGGAACCAAAGTAGTACCTAATAAGCGCCAGTCTCCTTCGCTTGGTTCCCAGAATTGAGCATTTCAGTCACGGCAGCGGTCAGCCTTTCCATCTGCGCAGAAGTCGCGATGAAAATCGCGACCTTCTGCCCTATCTTTCCCGTGACCCAAGTCACAGTTTTCGATACCGACGTCAACCATCCTGAGTCCGCGGCATAAACGGTTTTCCATCCTTCTCCTACCTCTCTAGCGCCGCCGTAGCGGAGCGAAGCCCTCAGCAGCGCCGTGGAGCGGGGCGGCGCCATACCCACCTTCAACTTTCTGAAGCGGGGTGCTCCCTCATAATGCATTGACCACAGCGCGTTCAAAGGCGATATTCAACAGGTTGGCTGGACCGTGTGTGCGGAACCGGCTCCGTGCTAAACTCCTCCGGGAGGCTCACCTCTCCCGTGCCGGGCTCCCACTCCAAATTTGGAGTTGATGGGCAGGTCATCATTGCCGGCTTGCACCTCTGATGAGAGCGAGCTGGAGAGCGAAAAGAAGCGCATTAGATCGCGTCGAGGGCTGAACAGGGCTAACACGCGCAAGCGATGCCTATCACTCACCGAATTGGATAAGCCATTGGACCTCTTTCCCTCTTTCGACACGTCATTGACCGTTGGCCAATACGGGAGGATAATTTCCGGTTCTCGACTGCCGCGAATTTGCTTTCCCCAGCGTTGGACGAGCCGGGCCTTTTCTGCCCATCCAGAATCGACGGAAGGTCTTATGAAGCGCGCACACTTCGTCTGCCTGTTTCTGTGTTTGACCACATTCTTGTTGGCCCAGTCGAACCCTGTTCCACCGATCAATCGGCGCACGAGAGTTGTGCCCTTGGGCAGTGCGTCCCAGGTGAACCCGAAAGCTCAAGCCAGGGTTCTCAACCAATACGACAAGTTGCCACTGAGCTTCGCGGCGATGAATTTGGATGCGCGCGGCATCTTCCTGGAGGCGCCGACCTACGGCTCCGGCGGATACGGTCCCCAGTCCATCGCGGTGGCAGATGTGAATGGGGACGGCAAGCCCGACCTGCTGGTAGGGAATGTATGTGGCGTCGACTTGAACTGCGACAATGAAGTTATCGCGGTGCTTTTGGGCAACGGCGATGGCACTTTCCAAGCGGCCCAGAGCTACACGCTTGCCGGTTATGGGCCCATTTCCATCGCGGTGGCGGATGTGAACGGCGACGGCAAGGTCGACCTCGTGGTATCGAATTGGTGCCTTCGCGACGGATACTGCAGCAGCAGTGGAGGGGTGGAGGTGCTTCTGGGCAACGGCGATGGTACCTTCCAGCCCCCGGTCAGCTACAGCTCCGGCGGCTACCAAGCCGAGTCCATCGCGGTGGCGGATGTGAACGGTGATGACAAGCCCGACTTACTGGTGGCGAACGAGTGTGCCAGCAGCAACTGTAACAATGGGAGCGTCGCAGTGCTTTTGGGCAACGGCGATGGCACCTTCCGGGCGGCTCAGACCTACATCTCCGGTGGCTACTATGCCGAGTCCGTCGCGGTATCGGATGTGAACGGGGACGGCAAGCCCGATCTTGTGGTAGCCAATGAGTGCGCGAGCGACAGCGGTTTCTGCTATGGAATCCTCGGGGTGCTCCTCGGCAACGGTGACGGCACGTTCCAGCAGGCGCAGACCTACAGCTCTGGCGGCTACGATGCGAAGTCCGTCGCGGTAGCGGATGTGAACGGGGACGGCAAGCCCGATCTTGTGGTGGCCAATGGGAGTGCACGCGACAGGACCAGCCCTGGGAGTGTCGGGGTGCTGTTGGGCAACGGCGACGGTACGTTCCAGGCGGCCCGGAACTACAACTCCGGAGGCTACGGTACCTCTTCCGTCGCGGTGAAGGATTTAAACGAGGATGGCAAACCCGATCTTGTGGTGATTAACGGGAGCGCAGGCGACGGGACCAGCAATGGCAATGTCGGGGTACTTTTCGGCCACGGCGACGGCACATTTCAGGCGGCGGTCAGCTACAGCTCCGGCGAGACTGGGGCAAGTTCCCTCGCGGTGGCGGATGTAAACGGGGACAGCAAACCCGATCTGCTGGTGGCCAATCTCTGTGCCAGCGCCAGCAATTGCAGCAACGGCGGCGTAGAAGTGCTCTTAAGCGGCGGCGATGGCACCTTCCTTGCGGCCCGGAGCTATGGCTCTGGCGGCGACCATGCGCTGTCAATCGCCGTGGCGGATTTAAATGAGGATGGCAAACCCGATCTTGTGGTGGCCAACGGGAGCGCAAGCGACGGGACCAGCAAAGGGAGTGTCGGGGTACTTTTTGGCACCGGCCATGGCACCTTCCGTGCGGCCCGGAGCTACAGCTCCGGCGGCTACGATGCACAGTACATCGCGGTGGTGGATGTTAACGGGGATGGCAAGCCCGACTTGCTGGTAGCCAACGAATGTGCCAGCAGCAGCAACTGCAACAATGGGAGTGTCGCAGTGCTTTTTGGCAACGGCGACGGTACCTTCCGGCCGGCGGTCAGCTACAACTCCGGCGGTTACGATGCACTGTCCATCGCGGTGGCGGATGTTAACGGAGACGGCAAGCTCGACCTCGTGGTAGCGAACGCATGTGCGAGCACTGTCGATTGCAGCAACGGTGTTGTAGGAGCTGGCGTTATAGGGGTGCTTTTTGGCAACGGCGACGGTACCTTCCAGCCGGCGGTCAGCTACAGCTCCGGCGGTTACGATGCACTGTCCATCGCGGTGGCGGATGTTAACGGAGATGGCAAGCCCGACTTGCTGGTAGCGAACGAATGTGCCAGCAGCAACTGCAACAATGGGAGTGTCGCGGTCCTTTTGGGCAACGGCGACGGTACCTTCCAGCCGGCGGTCAGCTATAGCTCCGGCGGCTACGGTGCACTGTCCATCGCGGTGGCGGATGTTAACGGAGATGGCAAGCCCGATGTCGTCGCGGCCAACAACGGTGGTGTCGGAGCGCTTTTGGGCAATGGCGACGGTACATTCCAGGCGGCTCTTTTCACATATACGCTGGCGTTGGGTGGAACGCAAATAGCGCTTGCTGATTTTGATGGCGATGGACACCTAGATATTGCGATCGGCAATGGCAACGCCTTTCTCCTCGGCAACGGGGACGGCACATTCAAAGCCGAAATGGATTTGGGAGCTGGTGGCTCTGGGGGTACGGCGGTTGGCGATTTCAACGGCGATGGCAAACCCGATCTCGTGGTGGGTGGCGTCACCACCCTGTTGAACATCGGTGCAACCGCTGCGGCAACGACCACAACAATCGCACCCTCGGCTCCAAAGTCGTATTCAGCATTTCAGCCGGTCACCTTCACTGCCCGGGTTCAGCATACTGGTCCACGAACGCCCACTGGCCAAGTCGAATTCCTCGACGGTGGAGTGTCGATCGGAACAGCTTCGGTCGATTCAAGAGGCCATGCTTCTTTCACAACGACCGGGCTTGCTGTCGGTTCGCACTTTGTCGTGGCATATTACCAGGGGGATAGTAACTTTGCTCCGAGCAACTCTTTGGGCGTGCATGTCAGTGTCAATAAAGCGAGTACTACGACGACGCTGTGTTCCAATATCACCCCATCGGGTCTGGATTCACCAGTCATATTCACAGCTATGATTACGCCGCAGTACGGCGGGCAAGCTACGGGCATAGTCACCTTCAAAGATGGGGCGACGACGCTGGGCAGCGCTGGAGTCAGCGGCAATGCAGCCAGCCTGACCATGAGCGGTCTTGTTATCGGCATCACTGCGATTTACAGCGGCGATTCCAACTTCACTGGAAGCACGTCCAATTCGGAGTCGCAGGTGGTGACCAAAGCCACAACTCCAACCACGCTGCATTCGTCCATCGATCCTTCGGTGCACGGAAAGCTAGTTACGTTCACATCGAGTGTCCCGTCATTGGCGGGCACGCCCACGAGGCAAGATTGAATTCCTCAACTGCACGAAACTTCTGGCGACAGTCAATCTCGCGTCTGGCTCCGCCAAGTACACTACATCTACATTGCCGCCGGGTTTCAACAACATACTGCAGTTTATGAGGGCGATGCCAACAACAACGGCAGCGCATCACCATGGTAGACCAATTTGCGCTGGCGTATTGAGCGGCGGCACGGCTACCGTTTTCACTTCGACCTTAAATGTCGGCACCGACGCGATCACGGCCGTGTAAAGCGGTGATTCCGGCTTCGCTGGCAGCAAGTCGAATGTGGTGGCGCAGGTGGTGGGCAAATAGAATTCTTAGCTTCCGGGAGGCGTCTTTGATCGTATCCTCGTCGGGAGGTTCTGGCGTTTGATATGCGCGGTGCAAATCTGCTCGTAGTCGTGCATCCCGATTCTTAGGACTACCTCCACATCCATAGCTTCGACGGGCGAGAATCGTGGCTGTCCATCGCGGGAAGCCCCGCAAATCCGTAGTGTCCTTTTCCCCTCGTTTGGTGCGCCCCTCGGAGCAGTAAAGATTCTTGCGCAGCGTGTGCACGCGGCGGGCGTCCGGTCGGCCCGTGTGCTGGAGGCGCTTCGTGGAAGCGCAGGATCTTGCCGTTGGTCTGGCGATGCTGGATATGTGGGATGGCCGGCCTGCGCCATGGAACTCGAGAGGCCGTTGACGTTCAAGACCGCTCCCTACGGTGACCACCGCATCCGGTAGGTTTTTCCGCTTCCTGTGAAAGCGTACCATGGTTCGAGACGCGCCTCGACCGGGTGTTTTGGAGATGCTTTCTCGATCACAAAAAGTGCAGATTCACCGCAACAAGTTGCATCCTGATGAGGTTCATGATTCGGTTTGACAGCCGCAAGTTATCATGGCACTGTAACGAGCAGGAGTGACAGCGTGCGAAACAGATTCGCTTTTCTTGGGTGCTTAGCGATTGCTATTTTGTTGCTCCCTTCGCAGGCAACCGCGCGTTCACGGTCCATCACAATCGGCAAGCTTACGTACCTGGGCACAGGTACACAGACTAACGGTGACGGCACTGTTGTAGGCGTGAGTAGTTACGAACTCCTTCTGGACACGACAGGTGTTACGATGGAGCCGATCCCTTTCGGTAGTGCGATCTTGGCCGTCAAGGGGACCAAACAGGGAAGCGGAGCAATCACGACTGGACTCGGATGCGGCCAACCACCATATCAGGCTCCGTGCAAGTTGCTTTTCTTGGGAGGCCCCAGTTCGGCTGGCTTTGTTCTGGCGCCTTGTGCAAGGTTGAACAAAGAGCAGGACTGGACGCAAACCTGTATTTCCATCGCAGTGCAACTGATGTCCTCGACTGGGAAGAATTTCAGCTTTGCCTTAGCTAACGGTAAGCAGTTCTGTACTCATGGGATAAACAACGTCTTTCTGCTACCAGATCCGGGCCAGGCGGATCTAGAGCCGCGGTGCGATGTGCAAGGATTCTGCAAGGGTGCCTCGGTACCCGTCATCTTGCAGGCTATACCAGCACAAAATTGCAGCCATTAACCGCTATGTCGTGACACCTACGGCCTCACCCACACCGGTGATCTTATGTGGAAGCAGAAGTCAATTGGACCGGTCTGCTGGAAGAAACTGGGGGCACAGACAGCTGGGTTTTCAAGCCAGTGTCGGTACGAGTCGCCCTAGACGGCGGCCGGGTCGAAGCGCGGAGGCGCGTCCAAGCTCAAAGCGGGTAAGGCCCAATGTTCTCAATGTGGGGAATGTTGTGATTGCAGCTGGCGCAAAAGTGCCAAGAAATAGCCTCAACCCAATGCCGGGAGCGGCTTAGGATTGACTCACAAACAACTTGTCATCTGTAGTCGTACCTAGATCATTAAGCAAGAGTTTAAGCACCCCTGGTGGCGAAAGTTTGGTGTATTCCTAATCCTATAATCATTGACGATGCTCCCCGCAAGATTAGCATCCTAGCTGAACTGCTGGTTGTGTTATAGTTCCGAGTCGCTAGTGAAGTTAATCGGAACTATAACATTATGCGACCCCTCTCCTTCGATCCCCAAGTCCTTCGCAAGCACTTGCTGCGCCACAAAATCGCTACGTTGCCCGAACTCAAAGACGTTCTGGGCACCGCCGCGAATCTCACCGTCTTTCGCAAGCTTAGGCCGCTCGACTACCTCACCAGCTATACCCATCGTGGCCGCTACTATGCCCTGCGTGAAACCGTTCGCTTCGACGACGCCGGCCTGTGGTCCCATGATGCGGTCTGGTTCTCTCGGCACGGCACGCTCGTCGCCACCATCGAAGCCTTTGTCCATCAGTCACCACGCGGCTGCTTCGCCGACGAACTCGCCGACTCACTCCATGCCGAGGTCCAAGACCCTCTCCACCATCTGGTCCGCGCCGGACGTTTACGCCGTTCGGAGGTGGCCGGACGCTTCCTTTATACTTCTCCCGATCTGCGGCAGACGCGGAGTCAGTTGCGCACTCGACAAACCGCGCTCTCCGTTCCTCTGCTCGCCGATGCCTCCGCTCTTCAGGTTTCCCCCCATGAACTCCAGTCTGCCATTGTGCTGTTCTACAGTTTGCTGGACGAACAGCAACGTCGCCTGTTCGCCGGTATGGAGTCGATCAAGCTAGGACACGGTGGCGACCGGGTCTTGGCTGAATTCCTGGGATTGGATTCCCACACCGTCGCCCGCGGACGCCAGCAACTGCTCGATCGGAAGGTGACACCGGGTCGCACCCGCCAGGTCGGCGGCGGCCGCAAACCCGTGGAAAAAAACCGCCGACCTCCTCACCCTGATCGAGTTCCTGCTCGAATACGATACCGCCGGGGATCCCATCACCGGCCTGAAGTGGTCGCGGCGAACCACCGCCAAGGTCGCCATGGCGCTCACTGACTTCGGGGTCCGGGTGAGCCCTAACACCGTCGCCCGCCTGCTCCATCACCTGGGCTATTCTCTGCGCGTCAATCACAAGCAGCTTTCCACCGACCATAGTCCCGATCGCAACCATCAGTTCCGCTACCTCGGCGACCTTCGCGACCGATTCGAGCGCCGCGGTCTCCCCATCATTAGCGTCGATACCAAGAAGCACGAACTCGTCGGCCATTTCAGAAATCCCGGTACTCGTTGGGACCTGTCTCCCCGCCTGGTCAACGATCATGACTTCCGCTCCGACTCCACCGGCGTTGCCATCCCTTACGGCATTTATGATCTGCTCGCCAATCGAGGCTCCGTTGTCGTCGGCGTCTCCCATGACACACCCACCTTCGCCGCTGCACGCCATCGCTCATTGGTGGCGCCAAGAGGGATCGCTTCGCTATCCACGCTCTCGACAACTCCTCATCCTCAGCGATACCGGCGGCAGTAACGGTTATCGTTGCCGCGCTTGGAAAACAGGACTCCAGTCCCAACTGGCGGATTCCCATGGAATCACGCTCACCGTCTCCCACTACCCCACCGGTGCTTCGAAATGGAACCCGATCGAGCATCGTCTCTTCTCCCAGATTTCCCGCAACTGGGCTGGCGAACCGCTCGACAGCTATCAGAAGATCCTCCACTTCATTCGTTCCACCAGAACTCAATCCGGCTTGTCGCTCAACGCTCGTCTCGACCGTCGCCACTATCTCACCGGCACCGTACCCACACCGGAACAACTTCAAGCACTCCGCATCAAACCCCACGAAATCCTGCCCAAGTGGAACTACACTATCTCACCCAATCTGTGAAATTGTTTTTGCGTCGTTCCTTAGCTGTATTTGGAGCTGCTCGCCGCCGGGGAAAAATAGGCATAAACTAACAACATGAGGGCGCGCCGTAGAAGAGCGCTGGTCGGTTTGCTGGTGCTGGCGGTGGGGTTGGCATCCGCTAGAAAAGCTCCCCATAGCGTCACTCTCACCTGGCAGACAGCGAAAGCCGGGCCTGGAGTCTCGGTCGTGGGGTACAACGTGTATCGCAGGACGAAGACAAAGAGCGGCTTCATAAAGATCGCTACTCGTGTCCCGGGGCCGCCTTATGAAGATCAAAAGGTGGTCAGCGGAAAGACCTATTTGTACGCAGTCACGGCTGTGGATCAGTTGGGCCGAGAGAGCCGGTTGTCAGAGAACATTCAAGCGACAATTCCCTGACCATTGGCTGAAAAGCTCGAAGCTCGCCCCGGTTACAAACCGCCTCAGCTTCTCGCCTCGCGCCATGTGCCAAGGATCGGAAGCAAGCGATAGCTAATCGATTATCCGGCTGCTTCAGCAACTCGTAGTCAGGTCCGACAGGGCGTGCTATACGCGTACCTAAAGGAGAAGTCGGTTCGGTGTTTCATGATCGGGTCAGACAGCGCACCAAACGGAGGATGTTTTTGAATACCAAGGAGCTGATTGCGGTACTCCATCAGCTTTTGCGGGGTTGGGGCGAGTATTTCAAACGCAGCCACGTCGGAACGCTCTTCCACCGACTTGATGGCTGGATTGAAGGCGTTTTACCGCGAGCACGGGTTTGTCAACTCAGGCAAATTCCCTCGTTGGCATTTCGGAATGACTGAATCTTCGTGAAAGCTGCATGCAGGAAATCTGCATGTACAGTTTTGAGCGGCGGACGGAGTCCAGCGCGTGAGCGCACCTGCCGCCGACCCGACACGGATGTTGTGCAATATACTGTAGCACTCCAAATAGAGTGGGACCACGGTTGTGCTTGAGATCAGCGCTGGTTAACCGATCACGAGCATCGTGTCAGGTTCGTCCGTGGAGTCCGCGGGCAAGAGAGAGTAACCCTGCCTCGGCTTTCGTCCTTGGGGTTCGTCGGTTTTCGTGGTTCTCTTCGAAGTTTGGCCACCATTTTGTCGTGTGAGGTTTTTCCTTGGCAATCTTGGTAACTGGAGGAGCAGGGTACATCGGCAGTCACGCAGCGCGAGCTCTTCGGCGTTCTGGTTATGAGGTCGTGCTGTAAGACAATCTCTCAACAGGATTCGAGCGCCTAGCGGTAGGCTTCGAACTGGTGAGGGGCGATATCGCTGACAAGGACACCCTCCGACCTGTGCTCGCACGCGTTGACGCCGTGATGCATTTTGCCGCTCACGCCTATGTTGGAGAGTCAGTCGAAAACCCGCGAAAATACTTTCAGAACAATGTTTCTGCGGCTCTGAGCTTGCTGAACTGCACGCTGGACGCTGGCGTTCGCCGCTTCGTGTTCTCTTCCACGTGCGCCGTGTACGGTATCCCTGGGAAAATCCCGATTGACGAGCAGACGCCGCGCGAGCCGGTCAATCCTTATGGTGCGTCCAAGCTTTTCGTCGAGAATGCTCTTGAAGCCTACAACCGCGCTTATGGACTGCGCTCGTTAAGTTTGCGCTATTTCAATGCAGCGGGAGCCGACGAGGGCGGCGAGATTGGCGAGCTTCACGATCCCGAAACACACCTGATTCCACTGGTTCTTGCCGCGACTGCGGAGAAAGGACCCGAGTTGAAAGTGTACGGGTCAAATTACCCGACCGCGGACGGCACCTGCGTCCGCGACTACATCCACGTCAACGATCTCGCCGAAGCGCACGTGCGCGCGCTGCAATACCTTGAAAGACGCGACGAAGAACGAAACGACCCACTGGCTATCAATCTTGGAACAGGTCGTGGGCATTCCGTTCTCGAGGTTATGCACGCAGCGGAAAGCGCCACTGGACTACTCGTCCGGCGAAAGCTGGGACCGCGGCGCCCGGGGGACCCTCCCACCTTGGTGGCCGATCCATCGCAGGCTCAAAGGATACTTGGATGGACCGCCAATCGCAATCTCACTGACATCGTATCGAGTGCATGGGCGTGGATGCAGAAAAGCTCCTGCGGTCGGTGAGCGGAGTCCGAGGATGTGCCGAACAAGCAACGGTCCCGGTTGCCGTGGGCCTACGGCACAACGTCGATCGTGAAGCGTCGTTGTGCCTGGATCGGTCGAGCTCACCAGCGCTGCGGGTTGGTGTTGGAGTTCGCACGGCGGCGGTCGAAGAAAGAATTTCAGAACTTCGAGAAAACGTTAGGAGCAGTGATTGACGTTTGGTTTTGCGCAACTCATTTATCGCGAAAGCTTGCGCGACGTTGAGTCCCACCTGTGAGCACTGCATTTGGCGATGGCAGTTCCACTGCTGTGGCAAGGGTTGTCTGTCTTTTGTCCGAGCGGAGAACTTGTTCACGCTGACTGTACTACATTTCTCGTAATTCGCTGACAGGCAGTTGGTTACGGTCGATGTTGGGGGGGCATGTAAACCTCCCGATGGCAAATCGTTTGCTAGCTCTTGATCAATGCTTGGTATAGTTCACTAGTTCCACCAAGTCGCCCCCATATACTCGATCACTAGGAGAATTCTCTTGGGTTTGTCCGTTAGCATTTTTGGTTTAGGATACGTCGGTTCGGTTTCTGCTGCCTGCTTCGCCTCGATGGGGCACAAGGTTATCGGCGTCGACGTGAGCCGCGCCAAAGTGGAGATGATGGGCTCCGGCCGTACCCCGATCATCGAAGCGCGCATGACCGAAATGGTCGCGGAAGCCCACAGGACCGGCCTGCTGCGCGCCACCACCGATGCCACCGCGGCCGTGCTCAATTCCGAAGTGTCCTTCGTCTGCGTCGGAACGCCCAGCCTGAAAAACGGCAAGCTCGATCTCAGCCACATCGAGAGTGTAGCCGGGGAAATTGGGGCCGCCCTTCGCCGAAAGAAATCGCCTCACGTCTTCGTTCTTCGCAGCACCGTGCTGGCCGGTACCACCGAGACCATCGTGCTCCCCATCCTGGAAAAAGAGAGCGGTAGGAAATGCGGACGCGATTTTACCCTTTGCTATAACCCGGAGTTCATGCGCGAAGGCAGTGCTGTCGCCGATTTCCTCAATCCGCCCTACACGATCCTCGGAGCCAGTGATCGCGAGCATCTCGCGCCGCTGCGAGAACTTTACAAGAACACTCCCGGCGAGCTCTACGAGACGACCATTCCTGTGGCCGAAATGGTCAAGTATTTTTCCAACTGCTATCACGCGCTCAAAGTCGGCTTTGCCAACGAAATGGGAACCCTGTGCAAGCACCTCGGCGTCGATGCCCACATCGTCTCCAATATCTTCACCTCCGATACCAAGCTCAACATCTCTCCTGCCTATCTTCGACCCGGCTTCGCCTTCGGCGGCTCCTGTCTTCCCAAGGATCTCCGCGCCATCACCTACAAAGCGAAGGAGCTCGATCTCAAGCTGCCGCTGCTGGAATCGCTAATGCCGAGCAACGCGGAACACATCGATCGTGCCGTCGAAATGGTGCTCGACACGGGCAAGAAGAGAATTGCGCAGATCGGCCTAAGCTTCAAGGCTGGCACGGACGATCTGCGCGAAAGCCCGCAAGTTCAATTAATCAAGCGACTCATGGGCGAGGGTCTCGAAGTCAGAGTCTGGGATGAAGACGTCTCTGTCGGCCGCCTGGCCGGTTCCAATCGCCAGTACATCGAAGAAGTCATTCCCCATATCGGCTCCGTGCTATCAGGCGACCTCGCCTCCGTTCTAAGCACTGCTGAAGTTGTGATCCTAGGCAACAAATCGGCCAGCAAAGATCAACTCGCCAAGTACCTTCGCCCCGAACAGATCGTCATCGACCTCATTCATCTGGACGAAACACTCCGTCCAGGAGGCGTCCGAACCTACGAAGGAATTTGCTGGTAAGGAAAGCAAACAGCGACAAATAAAGCGCTTGGAATCCCCCGGCCACGATCGTAGTGCAGTGCGTCAAACAGATTAACGAATATTAAGGCTGCGTCGGGCGCGTTTCACTTTTTCCAGGATGTCGGTGGCGCGGGCCGTCCTGAGGAAGGGTTTGGGATTCTCAAGGGCGGTCGATGTAGGTGTCGTCACCCATAATCAACTCTTCAAGATGGGAAAGCCCAGCGCCAGTACGGTCAACTTACGCAGTGTGCGGCAAGGTTTGGCGTACTATGCTCGCTAGTGTTCACTATGCTCCATTCGAATCAGTAGTTAGGACTGGATTGACGTTGCACACTCACTATTTCCTCGTGTGGTTACCTGTGTGTCTTGTCGCGTTTTGCCGGTTTGCCCGATACTGATGCCGAAGGCAGTCTTGGCACACACTCACTGATGAAAGCTGAGGTCCACGTGCAGTTGCAGCAGTTACTCGGCCGCGAGATTTCGTTGGTCGATCTGTTTCAATTTCCAACCCTAAGCGCGCTGGCAGCCCATCTCGGCGCGCCTCAGGCCACGAGTCGAGCCGAGCGGCGGTTAGCGGCGAGACGGCAGCGAAAATGATGAGCATGAACCCAACCGCAATCGCGATCGTGGGCATGGCGGGCCGTTTTCCAGGGGCGCGCAATGTTGCTGAGT
>JBEKPJ010000024.1:0-100754 GCA_049520935.1 Terriglobales bacterium
GGATACCGACTTGGCACGGGTTTCTCCCCTCTGTTACGCCCACATCATCCCGAATGGGACATACAATTTTGAGACTGCTATCCGGGGGGACAATCCTGCGTGAAATACGCTACCGTAAATCTACGCAGAGTTGCGGCTGGCGGGCCAAGCAGGGGAACCATCGCCCGGTTCGCTTCGTATCGAAAGACAGTCAGGTTGCGGGAGTGGAGCGTGATCTGCGTGCGAGGACAGCTTGAGCGTAGCCAGGCTTTTCGTTGTACTGTACTGGGCGTGGGTTGCGTCCGAGGTTCTGCTTCAGCTCTTTACTCGTACCAGTCGGAGCAAGGGCGAGGTTAAGGACCGCGGTTCCCTGCTGCTGTTGTTGTCGGTGATCTTCGGCTCGATCTGGGCCGCTATGTCATACCGTGATGTGCACCGTTCGACCATGCTGCGCGGCCTGCACGGGCTTGGGACGGCGGCGCTGGTCCTGTTGGTAGTCGGACTCACCATTCGCTGGACCGCGATCATCACTCTGGGGCGATCGTTCAGCACGAATGTTGCGATTCATCCCACGCAGATCGTGCACAAGACGGGTCTATTCCGGTGGGTACGGCACCCTTCCTATACGGGAATGCTGCTGATCTTCGCGGCAATCGGGCTAAGCCAGGGCAATTGGGTGAGCCTGGCCATCATGCTGGCGTTTCCGACGGCAGCGCTGATCTATCGCATCCAGGTCGAGGAGATGGCATTGACCGAAGCCTTCGGCGAGGAATATGTAGAGTACACCCGGGCCACCAAACGGCTCCTGCCCGGAATCTACTGATGGACATCGGCTGAGAGCGCCACACACGGAGGTCGAGCGACTGGCTTTGCTTGCTCCTCGTTCCTAGCCAATAGCCGAGCACGCATTCCGAATCCGACAGGGGAGCAAGCAAGGTGGCCGACGGCTCGACCGCCACTCGGGCGGCGGGAGATCGAGGCTTTCAGCGTCCTGAAATTGGTGATGACGCCCGAGGCGCGGTCAGGTTTTGCGGATCGGCTTGGTCATTAAATCGAAAAATAGCCTCTTGAAACGGTCGTGATCGACTTCAAGTAATACATTAACTAATCCTGCCGCAGGCGGTGGCCCCATATAGAATTGGCGCGGGTCGACGAAAACTCGCCGATCCGCCGCGCTCAGCGCGCCGCCGCTCGCTTCGGGTGCGTTCTGCCAATTTGCCGGCCAGAACATCGAATCCCCGTAGCGCGGACCCGGAGTAGAACAAATGTCCACATACATGGGCGCGGATTTTGTGAAAATACTGGGGTCGATTATCTGGGCGGCGATCATTTCGTCGGCCATGCGAAAAAAGCGCAGGTTGGGATCCTGGCGTAGTGGCTCGAGCGCATACCTTTGGAAAAGATCGGCGATCGGGCTCTCCGCGTGAGCGGCGATTTGCTGGATCATCCTCGTGCCGGGTGCGATTTCATCGCCCTCGTGAACCTGTTCGGCGATGTCGACCGAGACGATGGTGAATTTCGGCCACGGAGCTCGCAACACCTTTCGCCCCGCCTCAGGATCGAAAAAGATATTGAAGGCATTGGTGAATACATGAAAACCCGTTCCCATGAACACCACTTCCGGCACCATGGGTACGATGTCGGGGGCGAGTGCAATCGCCAGCGCCAGATTGGTGAGCGGCCCCCCGGCATAGATGGTCACCTGGCCCGGGTTTTCGCGAACCGTCTTGATGATGAAGCGCGCCGCGTGCTCCGGCTGGGCGGTAAGGCTCGCGAAACGATCGTAAGGCGGCGGCAGCGGCGTGATCAGGTCCGGACCGCCATTGTCGCGATTGAATGCGCCCATCCAGGGGTCGGCCCGGTGGCCGCCATAGAGTTGTAGCCGCAGCTGCCACTCCTCCTTGGTATTGAGCATGGGGAACTCGGCTCCGGCATAGACCGGGATCTCGGCGCGTCCCATCATTTCGAGCAAGCGGAGCGTGAACGCCATTTCCTGTTTCAGCCAGGCGTCGCCGGTAACCAGCGTGATGCCGAGAAGATCAATGTTGTCGGCCTGCAGCATCATCAGAGTTCCAAGCATGTCGGTGCCGAAAGGACCAGAATTGTCCTGGTCGTAAATAACTTTTCGCCTGGCGCCGGCCGGCGGGGGCGCAGACCCGGGCTGGGGGACAGACCCCGTTGGCGCGCCATCAGGACCGTGCGTGGGCGAAATCTG
The DNA here is from genome assembly GCA_049520935.1 of Terriglobales bacterium. Lineage (GTDB taxonomy): Bacteria > Acidobacteriota > Terriglobia > Terriglobales > Acidobacteriaceae > Acidiflorens. The sequence continues at coordinate 2,195 of JBEKPJ010000024.1, forward strand.
TGACGAGGCGATGGCCGCTCCCACCGTTTTGATGAATTCCCTTCGCGTCGCGGTCACCGGGTTTCCTTTCTGGTCGTCGTCGACGCCACCTTCTCCTGGATCCCGATGCGAGGGACGGGGCGAGTCATCAAATCGAGGAAAAGCTCGCGAAAGCGCTTCTTGTCGAGCCCTTTGAGCAACTGTACCCGGCCCGCCTTGAGGGAGGGACCGTTTTGACCGGATCGGGCCGTGCCCTCGCCCAGTTGGCTCCAATTACCGTCCCAAAATGAGGTGTCGCCGTAGTGGCCGTCATTGTGCGTCACGATGTCGACATACATTTCGTCGAAGCCGGCAAAAATCGAAGGATCAATCACGTGGGCGGCCATCATTTCATCCGGCATACGGAACGAGTGCCGTCCCGGATTGGCTCGCTGCGGCTTCTGCTCGAAGTTGCGAAACAGCTCCGTGATCGGCGAGTGAGCGTGAGCGACGACGTAATCCACCTTGCCATCATCCTGCAGGTGGACTTCTTCGGCCAGGTCGGCGGTGATCAGCGTAAATTTCGGCCAACCGGCGCGAACGGCAATCTTGGCGCCTTCGGCATCGAAATAGACGTTCACGGAACTGGTGGAGCGATGCATGCTTCCGCCCATGAAAACCACCTCCTTCGTGATCGGCACAATGTCGGGCGCGAGCATCACGGCTAGCGCCAGGTTCGTCATTGGGCCACCGCAATAGACGGTCACCTCGTAGGGATTGGCGCGAATGGTACGGATTATGAAGTCCGCGGCCGGTTCGGGTTGGGCATGGATCTGAGCGAACCGGCCGTAGGGCGGAGGCAGCGCTTCGACCTGATCACGGTTTCCGCCGTCGTTGGCAAAGCATCCCAGATAACCCTCGTTTCCGAGCGTTCGCGAGCCAAACATGTGGTAGCGCATTTGTGCTTCGGCCTTCGTGTTGAGCAAAGGTTCTTGCGCGCCCATGTACACCGGCACTTCCGAGCGACCCATGATTTCGAGCAGACGTAGGGCATAGGCAGTTTCCTGTTTCGCCCACATGTCGCCGGTCACGGTGCAGATGCCGAGCAGATCAATATTGTCAGCCTGCAGGAGCATCAAGGTTGCGACGGTGTCGGTCGAAAGCGGGCCGCGGTGGTCCTGGTCATAGATGAGTTTCCTCTTGCCGCCGCGCGGTGAGGGAGCTTCGGTAGGGGGAGAAACCATGGCGCTCGGAGCAAGCAGAGTGGATGAGGTTTGCATTCTGTTCCTTTTTTTTAACCACCGTCGGTGGATCGGGAGCAAATGGGATGCGGCCTCGAACCGCTGCCGATCCTGGCATTCGGTCGAACAATCGAGCCTTTAGGAGAACACTGTTCCGACTGAGTAGTTATACTCTCGAATCCGAAAGAGTATGCACGGTCGTGACTTTATCGCGCGCCTGTTGGAATCCACCGCCTCGCTCCGACCCACCAGGCGACTCGAGTCCGGCGTCGATTGTGCGCCGCATCCCTGTTCTCATTTCCCAGCCGAATATCAATCCCGAACGGTTTCGGGAGAGTCGTGAGCGGAATAGCCCGGCTTCCCTGGCCGTAGTCTGCAATTTCCGAGGCTCGTGGAGAGCCAGAGAACAGCCGTAGGTTACTGGGGCAGCATCGAAACCAGTGTCTGCGCAGTGCCATCGGTCAGACCCAGGTCGGTAAGGTGGGGCCCAGGATTGCACGCCAGACAGGTGCCTTCGATGGCCTTGAACGTCCAGTATGGAGGTTTCCACTCCGTCACCCGGCTGGCGGCGGCCCGCAAGGCGCGGAACTTCTCCGCGAGCGCCGCCGGCGAAAGATCGGACAGCATTCCGGCAATCGGAAACTCCACCAACGCCAGGACAGCTCCATCTCGCACCACCGCCATCCCTCCGCCGCAACGAATCAGGGTATTGGCGGCGAGCTGCATGTCCTTCGGCGTTCCCCCCAGCACCACCAGGTTGTGGGAGTCATGAGAGTATGTGGTCGCGATCGCGCCCTGCATGCGCCCGATGCCTTGTTGAATCGCGCACTGTCCGGCGGCGGCGTGCCGTCCATGTCGATGGTGCACATAAATCAAGCTCGCATCCTCGGGTACTTCAGCGACGCCGTCCCGCACCTGGACCTCCAGCTCCCGCCATTCGGTGAAACGCATGCCAAAGATGGCGCGCACATTGGCGAATCCTGCCCGCGGGCGCGGGACGCGGATCTGGAAGGCATGCTCGCTGAGTTCTCCCAGCTTGACGGTATTTCTCGGCGCGGGCACGGAATTGCTTGGCAGCGGAACCAGCCAATGGCCATCTTCGACAACGTGGTTTCCGGCTACGAAAACGCTGGCGACGTTGAATTGATCGAGATCGTCAACCATGACCAGGTCGGCGATGCGCCCGGCGCACACGGCACCCAAATCGGAACGTCCGAGCCGCAGTGCGGCGTTGAACGTTGCACAACGGATCGCCTCCACGGCCGGCATTCCGTAACTCACCAGGCGGCGTATCACGTCTCGCATGCCGCCATGCTCCACCAGGTGGTCGGGCGGAACGTCGTCGGTGCAGATGCTCACCTGGGAGGAAAGGTGCGGCAAACGGCGGAGTGCCTCCACCACTTCTGGAAGAACGTAGTCATGGGAGCCGCGAATCGCCAGGGCCAGGCCGGCGCGCAGTTTTTCGAGCGCGTCGTCGCCCGAAGTGATCTCGTGGTCGGAGGTAATGCCGGCCGAAACGTAGGCCTGGAGTTGCGCTCCACAGAGTCCGCGGGCGTGGCCCTCGATAAGTTTGCCCGACTCCAGACCGGCGGCGACCACGTCGACCATGCGCGGTGTTTGCTGGAGCACACCGCGCATGTCCATGACTTCGGCCACCCCGGCGACCTCATCCCAGGAAAGCATCTCCCGCATCTCGACGCCGCCAAATTCGGCGCCGGCAAGCTCGAGTCCCTCCGCCGACGGTACCGAGGACGGTGCGGCGCAAAGAAAGCGAAGCGGCAAACCACGGCTGGCTTCGATGGCATAACGCACGCCTGCGAGGCCGAGCACGTTGGCCAGTTCGTGCGGATCATAAAAAATGGTGGTTGTGCCCTGAGCCACAACCTGCTCCGCGTAGTGTGCAGGCAGCAGGTGCGAGCTTTCAAAGTGCACATGGCTGTCGATAAAGCCGGGACAGATTTTCTTCCCCGAGGCCTCCCACGTCAGGGTGGCGTCAGTGCGCGAACCAGGAGGATGCACGCTCGAGATCATCGCTCCGGTTATGCCGACATCGGCCAGTCGTAATTCGCCGGTAATGACATCCACGACGGTTCCGCCGGTGATGAGCACGTCAAACGCGGTTCCGCCCTGAGCAGCCAGCACCGCGCGGGAGCGGGTGGCAGCGTCGATTGTTGCGAAAGCTCCTGGCGTGTTCATGGTCAAACCATCAGTGTACAAGGCCGGTCGAGAGGCAGAGCCGGAAAAGCAAAAACCCATGGTAGTCATCAGAAGTTTACACTTGCGTGGTTTGGGCCCGTGTGAAAGATTGGAAATCTCCTCGTTGAGCCGCGGCGTCACAGATTGCAGTATTGCGGGTGCATTCGATTCCAAATTCAGGAGCCTACGATTGGTCGCGACCACGCGGTCGAGTCATACATCCGGTGAAGAAGTCCTCACCCGGCAGCGTCTGGTCGGTGTCGCACTGGCACAACTGGAGGCGGACCTGGTGCTGGAAGGCGCAACGCTTTTGAATGTGCACACACTGCGCTGGAAAGAAAACTGGGACATCGTGGTCAGCGGGCAGAGAATTGCTTGGGTGGGACCGCATGGCGAGTGGAAGGGCGCGGCCGGTAAAAGAGTTTCGGTCGGAGGGCTGTGGGCCGTACCGGGTTTTGGCGAAGCGCACAAGCACATAGAAAGCACGATGTTGAGCCCCGAGTATGAGGCCAACCTGGTCTTGCGCATGGGCACGACCTGGAATGTCGAGGCGTCGCACGAGTTTTCTAACGTCAATGGCGCGCGCAACGTGGAATTCTGGCTGATGGCCCGTGAACACGGCAGTCCCTTCAAGATTTTTCCCTCTCTCGGCTCCGCCACTCCGCCCACGGGCTGGGAGGAGTCGGGCGGGTATTACGGCTATCACGAGATCCGCGATTCGATCGACCGCAATCTTTGGGTCACCGGACTCGATGAAGTGATGGACTGGTCGGCCGTGGTCAATCCGAACAATCCCGGCTACCAACGACTCTGGGAAAATATCGAAGCCACACTCGAAGCTCGCGGAGTGGTGGAAGGACATGGGGCCGGCCTGCTGTCGCCGGGAGAGATCTGCGCCTTCGCCGCCGCCGGGATCAGCTCCGACCACGAAATCCGCGAAGCGCAGGAGGCATGGGACAAGCTGGAACGCGGAATTTTTCTGGAAATAAGGCCGAACGCGGCGCACATCCTCAGGTCCCTTTCGGAAAAGGGTCTCCGCGACTGGTCGAACGTCGCGGTCACGACCGATGACCGCAATGCCGAAACCACGCTGCGCCGCGGCGCCATGGATTACAACATCCGCTGCGCGATCGAGAACGGCGTGCCGGTCGAGACTGCCTACACCTTGGGCACCTGCAACCCGGCGCGCCACTTCCGATTGGACCATCTGGTAGGTTCGCTCAATGCCGGCCGCTACGCCGATGTGGTGCTGCTGAGCGACCCTGGGCAGGTAAAGATCAAGGCCGTCTACGCGGATGGCATGAAGGTTTCCGAAGATTACAAAATGCTGGTTGCGGTGCCGGAGATCCGCTGGCCGGATTGGGCCACGAAGACCGTGAATCTGGGCGGCAAAATTGTGGCGGCAGATTTCGCCGTGCCCGCCCCTGCCGGACGAACCAGCGTGCAGGCGGCCGTCGTTCCTCCCTTTCATCATCAGAAGGATTTCTTCACCGTGGAGCTGCCGGTGAAGGACGGATTCGTCGAGCGCGACCCGACCCGAGCCATCACGAAAGTTGCGCTGCTCGATCGCTATTCGGGGCGCACCCGGGTTTCGCGAATGTTCTGGAAAGACGTCGGGATGAAGACACCCCATTCGGCGATGTGTTCGTCCATCGTGCACGACAATCACAATGCCTGGGCCATCGGCTCGAGCGATGAGGCCATGGCCCTGGCGGCAAACACGATGGCCGAAATGGATGGAGGTTTTGTTCTGGTCCGGGAAGGCATCGTGGTGGCCAGGGTTCGGCTGGAGATTGGCGGGTTGATGACCGCACGTCCGGCCGAAGAACTCGCAAGCGACCTGTTGGCCATGCGGGCGGAGATGGAGAAATTGGAGTGGATGGAGAAACCGGTCCCGCGTATCCAGGAATTTCTCGGCGTGGAACACGTGACCGAGGCTCTCTGTTATGCCTTTCTCACCTGCCCTCCCTGGCAATGGACTCTCATGCCGCCGAGCGAGGCGCTGCCCGAAGGCTTCGTGAACGTCCGCACCGGCGAGACCCATCCTGTGATTTGGTAGCTAGAGACGTGACGAGCGGCAATTCGCTTTTAGCCAAAGGCAGGGCAATTGTTTTTGGTTTTCTCGTTGCGGATGACAGATGCAAAAGACCCTGAGGTAGTGCCAATCCGATGACCTTGCCGGTTGGGAGTGCACAGGATGTCGCGCGAACCCGGTCCGCGGGCGTGCTCGAGCGCGTCTTTCAATATCATGAGCGTGGATCGACGTTCTGGACGGAGGTCTTGGGCGGGCTCGCGACTTTCAGCACGCTCTCCTATGTGCTGGTCGTGCATCCGCTGATTCTTTCCGAAGCGGGGATGGACCGGAGTGCGCTCATCAGCGTAACCGCGCTGGCGGCCGCGATTTTCACCGTTATCATGGGACTGCGGACCAACTATCCGTTGGCCATGGCGCCCGGTATGGGAGTGAACGCCTATGTCGCGGTGCAGGTTTGCCAAGGGATGCACATTCCCTGGCAGGCGGCAATCGCCATGGTTTTCTATAGCGGACTCCTGTTCCTGCTGGTCTCGGTGACCGGGATTCGCCGCAAACTCATCGAGTCTTTTCCCACCAGTTTCAAAAAGACGGTGGGCGCGGGCATTGGCCTCTTCATTGCTTTTATCGGGCTTAAGAACGCCGGCATTGTCGTCGCCAATCCACACTCGATTGTGGCGCTCGGGAACTTCAGCTCGCCTCGAGTCCTGCTGGGTTTCACCGGTATGCTCATTACCATCATCCTGGTGAACCGCGGCGTGCGCGGAGCGCTGATTTTATCCATTGTGTTGATCACCGCCGCCGGCATGTTGCTGCCGGGCATCAGCCCGGGCGCAAGGCTTACGCCGGTGCCGCACCAGATTTTCGACTGGCCGCATTCGATTGCCCCACTGTTCTTGAAACTCGATCTGGCCTATCCGCTGCGCCATCCCGGGCAGAGCCTTCCCATCGTGCTGGCACTGCTGTTTTCCGACCTCTTTTCCGCGATGGCGGTTTTGATGGCCATTGGCACGCGCGCCCATCTCAATGATGAGAATGGCGATCTGCCGAAATTGCGCCAGGCTCTTTCCGCCGATGCCGCGGCCGCTTCCGGAGGCGCCCTTCTCGGTACCACGACCACCGTCATTTATCTGGAATCGGCGGCCGGGGTTGAGCAGGGGGCGCGTACCGGCCTGTCCAGCATCGTGGTTGCCTTGAGCTTTCTGGCAGCGCTGTTCTTGAATCCTTTGATTGCCATTGTGCCTCCGGTGGCGACGACGCCGGCTCTGGTGATGATCGGCATATTCATGATGGAAGGCCTTGCCGATCTTGATTTGCGTGATGGGGTAGTGGCGGCCACGGCCCTGGTGACGATGATGCTGACCTTGCTGGCCTCGGCCAGCGATGGTTTGGCGCTCGGTTTCGTCACCAATATTGTGTTGCTCGCGGCTTTGCGCCGTGGTCGCCAGGTGAAACCGGTGGCCTACGTTCTGGCCGGCGTACTGTTGCTGCACTATATTTTCTAGCGTGGAACGAGCGTATCGGGATACGACCGACGGAACCCTGGAACCAATGAGGCTATTGACCCGAAGATATTTCTTGGCCGGCACGCTGGCCTGCGGATTCACGGCCGTGCTCGGCCCGCGCTCGGAGGCTGCGGGCACGACCCGGTCCCTGACGATTGCGTTCGGTTGGGTGCCGAACAGCGAATATGCCGACATCTTCGTTGGCATGGAGAAGCAGCACTTCGCCCACGCCGGCCTCTCGCTCCAGTATCTCGGCGGAGGGCCGAATGCCCCGGTTTCCCTCGTGACTCTGGCGGCGGGACAGGCTGACATCGCCGGTACCAGTTGGCTGCAATTGCTGGATGCCGAGGCTCATGGCAATGACTTTGTCATCATTGCTTCGATGGTTCCGGTCACTCCTGAAGGGCTGATCTCGCTGCCGCGTCGACCCGTCCTGAAGCCTGCCGATCTTCCCGGTACGCGCTTTCTGGTGCAGGGACCGGCGGAGCGTGATGTACTCGACGCCGTATTCAAGATCAACCATCTTCCACCCGAACGCCGCTATATTCCCGCCGGCTACTCCCCGGACGCGCTGCTCGCCGGTGCCGGAGACGCCTATTTCTGCTTTGTCACCAATCAGCCGGTCATTTTTGAAGACATGAATCTCAAGCCGGGCAAAGACTTCCTGGTTGCGCGCATGGACCAGTTCGGCTTCCGCGTTCCTTCGCAGTTGCTGGTCGTGGAGCGGAAGCGGCTGACGGCGGAACGCTCGACCTTTGTCGCCTTTCTTCACGCATTGTTGCTCGGCTACCTCGACAACAAGAAAGACCCGAGCTATGCGGCGTCGCTGGTCGTATCCAAGTACGGGCGCGACTACGGGTTTTCGGTTCACCAGCAAGCGCGACTGAATCAGCTGCAGCTCGAACTCGAGAAAGTCCCAGGCACGCGGGGTCCCTACTGGGTTAGCGACGAACAGCTTCGCGGTTCCATGTACGATGTCGCGCGGGCCACGGGCCGCAATAACCTGCCGGACCCGGCGCGGATCATGGACATGAGCCTGCTCGCCGAGGCCTATCAGGGATTGCCCTTGTGATTTTCCGGCACTTTGAGCCGGTCGACGATCAAGACCAAGATTAAAAACAATATGCAATCGGGAAACCGCGACATTATAGAAGGACGGGGTTCGGACACAGTCCTCGACCTGCTCATCACCGGGGCCGAGGTGTTGACCTTCGATGACGCCAATACTGTCGTCCGCGACGGGGCCATCGCAATCTCCGGCAATAAGATTGTGTGGCTCGGTGAGAGCAGCAAGGCTCGAAGCCGTTTCCGCGCCAAGGAGACCCTGAAGGCCAATGGCATGATTGCCATGCCCGGCCTGGTGGATTGCCACGTGCACACCGCGCAGCAGTTCTTGCGTGGCAAGCTGGCTTCTCTCGGCTACATGGGGAATCTGCGCGAGCCGATCTGGAAGCGTTATCTGATCCCCTTTGAGAGTGGACTTGAACCTGAGGACGTTTACTCGAGCGGTCTGAGCGCCTACTCTTCGATGATCAGTTGCGGCACCACCTGCTTTCTTGAAGCGGGGGGGCCTTGCCCGGACGAAATGGGGCGGGCCGCCGACGAGATTGGTATTCGCGGGCGCATCGCCATGTCCACCATGGACATCGACGAAACCCTGCCTCCGGGTTTTCGCCTTTCCAGCCGGGAGGCCTTGCAACGGAGTGAGTCGCTCGTCAAGCGCTGGGAGAAACATCCGCGCGTCAACGCCTGGCTGGCGTTGCGTCAGATTGTGGTGAACTCCGAACAGCTGCGGCGCGACATGGACGCCTTGGCGCACCAGCTGGACACCTATATCCACACGCACCTGTGCGAAGGTACCTACGAGGTGGAATATGCAATCGACCAATTTGGCGCACGCCCGGCCGAGTATCTTGAGGCCATCGGTGTGCTGAACGAACGCCTGCACTGCGCTCATTCGGTGCTGATGAGTCACACGGAAATTGAGCTCTACGCTGCCCGTGACGTGAGCTCCTGCCATTGCGCGATGAATAATTTCATCATCGGCGCGCCGCGTTTGTTTGAGCTGGTGCGGCGCAAGGTGCGTGTCGGTCTGGGTACGGATGGGGCGGCCACGCGCGGAACTCTCGACCTTTTCCAGGTAGCACATTATGCCGTGCTCGGCCAGCAGATCCTGGAGGGAACGCCTCTGCATGGCTCGGCGCCCATGAGCTACGTGGAGATGCTGCGCCAGGTGGTTCGGGGTGGCGCGCGGGCGGCCCGTTTGGAGGCCCAGATTGGCAGCCTCGAAATCGGAAAACTCGCCGACATCATTCTGATCGGGACAGGCGATTACGACCAGTATCCGATGTACGATCCGGTCATCACCGCCGCCGAACACACCGTGGGCCGGGACGTGCAGACGGTGATCATCGACGGTCGGGTAGTCATGAAAGACCGCCAACTGCTCACCGTTGACCTCGGCCCCATGCGCCAGCGGGTCAACAAGCAATACGCCAGCATCATGGATCGTTTTGATTGCGCGACGGGCGCGTGATCGGCGAAGACAGACGGGGATCGACGGGCAAATCGATGAGCGGCGCAGGTTTGGAAATCCGCGATTTAAGCAAGCGCTATACTCCACGCCGCGGTGTGGTCGTGGAAGCCATTCGACATCTTGACCTCGGTGTCTTGGGGGGCGAGTTTCTGGCTATTGTCGGACCTTCCGGCTGCGGCAAGACTACGCTTCTCCATCTGGTCGCTGGTCTCGAGCAGCCTTCGAGCGGCAGCGTTCGCATCGGCGGTGCTGCCCCCGAAGAGCTCGTACGCCGGCATCGCCTCGGAATCGCGTTTCAGGATTCCGCGCTGCTGCCCTGGCTTTCGGTGGAGAACAATCTCGCGCTGCCCTTCAAACTCGCGGGGCTACGCGTGAACCGGGACCGGGTGCGCCAGTTGATCGATTTAGTGGGTCTCAAGGGGTTCGAGCCGACCCGACCGAGCCAGCTCTCCGGCGGAATGCGGCAACGGGCGGCGATTGCCCGCTCGCTTTGTCTCGAGCCCGACGTTTTGCTGCTCGATGAGCCATTCGGAGCGCTCGACGTCGTCACCAGACGCCGACTCAATATTGAACTGGCACGCATCTGGCGGGATCGAGCCATCACGACCTTGCTGGTGACCCATTCGGTCGAAGAGGCGCTTTTCCTATCCGATCGAACCGTGGTGATGGAGAAACCCGGCGCGATCGCCGCGGTCGTCGGGGTTCCGTTTCCGCGGCCCCGAACTCCGGAACTTTTACGCAGCGATGAGTTTCATCGTCTGACGGACCAGGTTACGCTTTGTCTGCATTCCTAGAGAACGACATCGCCATGGAGAAAACGCCCAGCCGCCGCACCTCCAACACGATCTACGCAGGGTTGGGTTTGGTGCTGTTCCTGGCGTTGTGGCAGTGGGCCGGGAAATCCGGCATAGGCGGGCCGGTGCTTCCCGCGGTCAGCGACGTTGCCGTCACCTTGTTCGCTCCCGAAACGTTTCGTCTCCTGGCTCGTTCTGCCTCGTCTACGCTCGCGTCGGCGGCCAAAGGATTGCTCTTCGGTAGTTCACTCGCCGTGCTGCTCGCAATCGTCATGCGCCTGCTCTCCCCGTTGCGGCCTGGCCTTGACCGCCTGGCACTCATGGTAAATGCCACGCCGCCCATCGCTCTCGGGCCGGTCTTGATCGTGGTCTTCAGTCGCAGCCAGACGCCAACCGTGCTCGCCGCCATTCAAGTGTTCTTCCTTATGTATGTCGCGGCCTCTACGGGCTTGGCGGGCGCGCCCCCCGCCCTGCGGGACGTGATGACGGGGTTCGGCGCCAACTCGTGGAAGCGTCTGCTTCATCTGGAACTGCCGTCGGCCTTGCCGCATCTGGCCAGCGGGCTGAAGGCGGCGGTCTCCGCGTCGTTTATGGGAGCGATCCTCGGGGAGTGGTTCGGCGCGCCGCAGGGGCTAGGCCTGATAATCCTGAACGCCATGCAGAACTTCCAGATTCGGCTCATGTGGGCGGCGGTGGCGATGACGGCGACCCTATCCCTGACCGCCTTTCTGGCGGCGGCGACGCTCGAGCAAGCTGTGTCGCGAAGGTTTGGCAAATGAGACGCTTCCTTGCTCAAGCCTGGGCCGTGATCTTGCTGCTGGTGGCGTGGTACTGGTGGGTGCGGCATAGCGGTTTGAACGCGATTGTCATGGTAACCCCGCTCGCGGTCGCGCGCCAGCTGATTCATAACCCGTCCGAATACTTGCGGCCTGCGTTGCACACGATCGAAGTCGCACTTTTCGGCATGGGCGGAGGTTTAGCCTGTGGGATGCTGCTCGCCATCCTGGCCTGGATGTCGCGGATCCTCGCCGGACTGACGATCCCGTTGGCCCTCTTGCTGACGTCGGTACCGGTCGTCTGCTTGATCCCGGTGTTGACGCGCCTTTTTGGATATGACGATCGCACGGTGTTCGTCACCGTCATTATTCTCTGCTTTCTGCCCGGCTTTGTCTTCGCCACTTCTGGCATGAAGGCGCTGCCTCCGATGGCGCGCGAATATTTTGTCGTGCAGGGCGCCGGATGGTGGAACCAGCTCACGCGTCTGGCACTCCCGGCCGCCGTGCCCAGTCTGGCGGTGGCGCTGCGAGTGCTTTCGGTGCAGAGCGTACTGTCGGCGCTGGTTGCCGAATTTCTCCTGCAGACCGGAGGTCTCGGCTTCCTGATTGCCACCTCGACCTCCGATCTCGACATGGATCAGGCGCTGGCCGCCTCCGTCGTAACGATTGGCATCGGCCTGACGCTTTACTTGGTCGCCTCGCTCATCGAGCGCAGAATTGTGAAGTATTACAACTAATCCGGCACCCACCAGGGGAAGGAGCACCATGTCATCAACACCCGAAGATGAAGCAAACTACCAGAGCCGTGACCTCTGGAGTCGAACCACCAGCGTCCACGGATACAGTGTCGACGAGTTGCGCTCGGTGCTGCAGAAATCCATCCGTCGCGGTTGGGTGGAGGAGGCGGCACTGGCGGCCTACGAGCTGTTTTCCTCCGGAGCCGAGTGCGAAGAATTACTGTGGCGTCGTCTTGAAATCATCGCCACCGAAGATGTGGGTCTGGGCCTGGCGATGGCACCGGCAATCATCGAGGCCCTCAACCAGCAGCGCCAGCGCATGCCAGACCGCAGCGACCGCTGGATCTACTGTGCCCATGCCGTTCGTTTGCTGGCCACAGCGCAAAAAGACAATATGTCGATGGAACTTGCCGGTTGGACGCGCGCAGTGGTGGCTCGCGGCGAGCGCAAAGTGGAGGTGCAGGACTTCATGCTGGATCTCCACACCCGAAGAGGCGCCGGCATGGGGCGGGGCAAGGCCCATTGGTGGAACGAGGGGGCGCGCCTTGAAAACCGCACCCCAGGCTACGATCCGAAGTGGGGAGATTACCTGCGCAAGCTCGACGGCGGGAGCTAAGAGCAGGACACGGAACCGACTGGACCTGGTTACCAGCAAGTCAGGTCCTCGGCGGAGTGGGTCTGCCGCGAGTTGAGGGGTGCAGGGTCGCAAAAGTATGCAGACCATGGCGGCAATTTCGGCTGTGGTGGTGCGGAATTTCCGTGCCCGGGGGACGAAGCGGACGAAAAACACGGAAAAGTGGGTAGTGGTGCAGTTCGGTTCATGGCGCTACCCTGTGGAAAACCAAACTGCACCACTGCCGAAAAGTGTTTCACATTGACACGAATAGGGATGGGCGTAAAATCGCTTGTTCGTTTCTCGGGCCAAATAAGGCGATTCCGATTCATTTGGCTCTTGTTTACTCTTGTATCGGCTCGCCGCTATGTGGAAACCGATTGCTCTGCGCCTGTCTTTGTTCTTGTTCTTGTTCGCGGCTGCGCTCGCCTGGGCGCACGATAAGCCGGCGAACTGGCTGGAAGTGCGCAGTCAGCATTTCGCGGTAGTAACGAACTCCAATGAGAAGACGGGGCGGCGCATCGCGGACCAGTTTGAGCGCATGCGGTCGGTTTTTCATGTGGCATTTCCACACGTATCCATCGACAATGGCTCGCCCATCATCGTGCTGGCAATCAAGGACGAGAACAATTTTCGCGCGCTGGAGCCGCAAGCTTATCTGGCGAAAGGACAACTCAAGTTGGGCGGACTCTTTCTGCGCACGCCTGACAAAAACTACGTTCTCATGCGAGTGGATGCCGAAGGCCAACACCCTTACGCGGTGGTCTATCACGAGTACACGCACCTGCTTCTCAGCAAGTCCGCGGAATGGCTGCCCTTGTGGCTGAATGAGGGGCTGGCCGAGTTTTATGAAAATACCGACATTCACGACAAGGACGTCGCGCTCGGGGAGCCGAGTCAGGAGAACATTCTCTGGCTGCGCGAGAACCGGCTGCTGCCTCTGGCTACGCTGTTCACCGTAGACAGCACTTCACCCTACTATCATGAGGAGAAGAAAGGTTCCATCTTCTATGCCGAGTCGTGGGCGCTGACCCACTACCTGCAAGTAAAGGACTTTCAGGCGAAAACCCATCGCTTGACCGACTACACAGGACTCCTGGAACAGAAGGTGGACGCGGTGACCGCGGCTACACGCGTGTTTGGCGATCTCAAGCAGCTGCAGGAGAACCTGGAAAGCTACATTCGGCAAGGCAGCTTCAGCTATTTCAGGATGGCGACTTCGACCGATGTGGACGAAGCAGCATTCAAGGTGCAGCCGCTGACCGAGACCCAGGCCGACGCGGTGCGCGGTGATTTCCTTGTCTGTAACGATCGAGTTGCGGATGCCCGGCCGCTCCTCGAGCGCGTGCTGCAGGACGATCCAACGAATGTTTCGGCGCACGAAACCATGGGATTTCTGGAGTTTCGCGCCGACCATCTGGACCAGGCGCGCAAGTGGTACGAAAAGGCTGTGAAACTTGACTCCCAGAGTTATATCGCCCACTACTATTATGCCGCGATTGCAATGAGCGCCGGGGCCAGCGGCGGCGATGACGCTCAGGTGGAGGCGAGTTTACGGGCCGCCATCAAACTCAATCCGTCATTTGCGCCGCCCTTTGAGCGACTGGCGGCGTTTGAGGGCATGCGGCGCCAAAATCTCGACGAGGCGCACATGATGATACTCGCCGCAGTGCAACTGGATCCGGGCAACGTCAGCTATCGCATGACCACGGCCAGCGTGCTCATGCAGATGGAACGGGGCAAAGACGCGATGGCCGTGCTCCATGAAGCCTTGCGGATGGCCAAGTCTCCGGCCGAAACGGCGATGGTAGAGAACTCTCTCGCGCAAGTCGAGAGGTACGCGGCTGCTCGGGAACGGCAGACGGAGGGACAACTTAAATTCGAAACCCAGACCGGTGACGCGTCCGCGGGAACCATAGCAGCTGATGCTGGCGCGCCCAACGAAGAGCTACCCAAGGGGCCGCATCGTTTCCTGCTAGGCACGCTGCAGAACGTGCATTGCCATGTTTCAGAAATGGATCTGACGATGGCCGCCAAAACCAAGACGATGTCATTGCATAGCAGTAACTTCTATAAGATCGGGTACACGGCTCTCGGTTTTGCGCCCAAGGGAGACCTCAATCCCTGTAAGGATTTGGAGGGTATGGCGGCGAAGGTTGAGTATGTCGAATCCTCGGCTCAACCGCCGGTGGCCCATGTCGTGGCCATTGAGCTCCACAAGTGAGCCGGCGACACCGACGCTGATCACGAATACAGGCGAAGGCCAGCATGTCGGTTCGAACTGCAACGCAGGCTTCAAGGTCAAGTACAGCCTCGCTTCTGTGTCCAATCCTGTTGTGTCCAATCCTGGTGTGCCCAATCTCCGGAAAACTGGGATGACGTCCTCGGCGTCAACGCTGACGGGGAGAAAGTCGACATGTAGCTCGGCGGCCGTTGGTTGCCCTTTGCCGTCGAGGTAAAACGGAGCAGAAGATCCCGGGTAAAGTGATGTCCAATTGGATGCCATATCCGGGTTTGTTCTCCTCACGAGATTCGCGTTCGGCGTGGGGTCCGGTAAACTAACAACAAATCTTATTACCTGAGGACTCATGCCATGCTGCTGAAAAACCGCCTCTTTACGCCCGGACCCACACCTCTGCTCCCTGCGGGGCAGACGGCCATGGCCTCGTTTGCCATGCACCATCGCACCGCTGATTTCCGCGCGTTGTTCACGCGGGTGCTGAATGAGATGAAGACCTTCATCGGCACCAACAACGACGTGCTTGTGCTGACCTGCTCCGGCACCGGTGTGATGGAAGGTTCGGTCTCCAATCTGACCTCGCCCGGGGACAAGGTCCTGGTGCTCACCGCCGGAAAATTTGGTGAACGCTGGAACGACCTGGCCAAGGCTTTTGGCTGCGCGGTCGACCTGATCACGGCGCCCTACGGTCAGACGTTTTCGCTTGACGAAATACGGCAGAAGTTGACGCCCGAGGTGCGCGCCGTCTTTGTGCAGGCGACGGAGAGTTCCACCGGCGCCAGACATGACGTCCAGGAGATCGCCAGGTTGGTGCACGCACAGGGCGATAACACGTTGCTCATCGTAGATGCCATTACCGGGCTGGGAACAACCCACCTCGACGTCGACGGTTGGGGAATCGACGTGATCATTGGCGGCTCGCAGAAGGCGCTCATGGTGCCTCCTGGGCTTGCCTATGCGGCTTTCAGCGAACGCGCCTGGAAGCGGATGGAGGTCGCAAAATCTCCGCGCTATTATTTCGACTTCCGCAAAGAACGCAAAAACGCAGCCAAGGGTGAGTCGGCCTACACTCCGGCGACTTCGTTGTGGGCCGCTTTGGGTGCGGCCCTGGATTTTGTCCGGCAAATGGGCGCCGGCGACATGGTGGCCGGGCGCAAAGCCCTGGTGGAGAACGCCGAACTTGCGGCGGAGATGACCCGCGCCGGAGCCAAGGCGCTGGGCTTGACGCTGTTTTCTCCTTCGTGTCCGGCGGCCGCGCTCACCGCGATCAACGCCCCCGCGGGACTCGATTCCGGCGCGATCGTGAAAGAGTTCCGCGAGACCTTCTCTGCGGTTGTAGCCAACGGGCAGGGCGAGATGAAGGGCAAGCTGTTCCGCATTGCGCACATAGGCTACTACGACTATCTGGACACCATCGGAATCCTGGGCGCGCTCGAGCAGGTCCTCACGAGCGTGACGGCGAAGCCCGTGCAATACGGTTCGGCCGTGCGCGCGGCCCAGGAAGTCTATGCCCGGAGCCAGGCCGCGCGGCGTCAGCCGGTCGGGGCGTGACCTCGGGGTGCAACCGAAAGCGGTGGCTTTTCATGCCGCGGCGGTAAGCATCTGGCAGAGTGGAATGCGCGTGAGAGCGGGGCCTCGGAGTGTCGAATATCGCGCTCAACCGGTACTCGGGGCCGTGCCTAACGCCTGGACTGTTAGACAATCTTCGGAATGGCTATGAAAATCGTCGTCGCGGAAAAAATCTCTTCTTCTGCCGTGGACCTGCTTAGGGAGCCGCAGTGGACCGTCATTACCCATGAACAATTGGATGGCAGGCTGGCGGTGGAGCTTGAGTCGGCGGATGCTTTGGTTGTCCGCTCCGCGGTGCAAGTGGATGTGGCCTTGCTCGAGCATGCGCCTAGGTTACGGGTTATTGGCCGCGCGGGTGTTGGGGTGGACAACATCGATCTGGACGCGGCCACGCGCAAAGGCATTGCGGTCATGAACACGCCAGGGGCCAATGCCGTGGCGGTGGCCGAGCAAACCATCGGCATGATGCTGGCCATGGCGCGCCATTTGTGCCGGGCCGACGCGCTCATGCACGCCGGCAAATGGGAGAAAAAGTCGATGCAGGGGACCGAGCTGAGGGGCAAAACCATCGGGATCGTTGGCTTGGGAAAAGTCGGCATGGAAGTGGCGCAGCGGGCGCGCGCCTTTGGCATGGAAATCGTGGCCCATGATCCATTCGTCTCAGCGGCCATCGCCAAAGATCACAGCATCCGCATGGCGTCGATGGACGAAATCTACGCCGTCGCCGACTACCTTACGCTACACGTGGGCCTCAATCCGCAGACCATCCGGATGATCAACGCGGAATCCTTGCAGAAGATGAAAAAGGGCATACGTCTGGTGAACTGCGCCCGGGGCGAACTGGTGGATGAAACAGCCCTGGCGGAAGCGCTCCAACTGGGCCAAGTGGCGGCCGCCGCGCTGGACGTTTTTGTGCACGAACCTCTCCGGAACTCGCCCTTAACATCGTTACCCAACGTGGTGCTCACGCCGCATATCGGCGGTTCCACGCGTGAGGCAGAGGAGGCGGTGGGCTACCAAATCGCACTCCAGGTGAAGGAATATCTGAAGCATGGTGTTATCCAGAATGCGGTGAATGTGCCATCGGTGTCGCACGAGGAATATCTGGTATTGCAGCCCTTTACGGTGCTAGCGGAGAGGCTGGGCGCGTTTCTTGCTCAAACCAGCGAAGGGATGATTGAGGAGATCTCGGTGCGTTACAGCGGCCACATCGCGGAAGGAAAAACTGAGCTCGTCCGCAATGCCGCCATCAAGGGCATTCTCAATCAGGGACTGGAGGAACAAGCCAATCTGGTGAATGCCACAACCATCGCCGCTTCTCTTGGTTTACGGGTACATGAAGCGAGCAAGGCCAAAAGCTCCAGGGGAGAAAGCGTGATTTCCATTTTCCTCAAGACCAGCCAGGAAGAACATTTCGTCAAGGGAACGGTTTTGCATGGGAACATGCCGCGCCTTTTGCATGTCGACGGTATTGATGTGGAGGCGCCTCTGGAGCGCGATTTGATCTACCTGCGCAATGATGACGTGCCGGGGGTCATTGGACGGGTGGGCACGATCCTCGGCGAACACCGGATCAACATCGCTAATTTTTCTCTGGGCCGGCTGTCGGAAAATGAAGCGCCCAGTACTCTACGCGAGGCGGTGGCAGTCGTTCAGGTTGACGGACAAGTGCCGGAAACGGTGCTGTCGGTTCTGAGAAAAATACCGGCGGTGCGGCGGGCGAAGGCGATCCGGTTATTCTAGCCGCGAGGATCTGCTCTCATCTTCGAGTCCGTCGATTGGACGAATGCAAAAGGATCACTTCGCGGTCCTTGCTTCAGGAGCCAGCTTGCGGTGTGGTTAAGGTTCACCGAGGGCGCGTTGCGCGCCGAACTGCATGCGCCGGCCCCTGCCAGTTTTATCCGTGATCCGCCTGAAATTTTGGCCCCGCGAACAAGAGTGGCCGGCCCAGAATCCCCAAGCTTGCTCTCACGCGGCGCCGTGAGTCTTGTCACAGCCAAAAGTGAGCCTGGTGAGGTTGAATAGCATCAGCGGGCAAAGGTATCGCCGATGGGAGCAGGTTTATATGCATCGCCATCGAGCCGGAAAAGACGCTTGTCAGCGCAGCACTCCATGGACTTGGTCGCGTAACTGCTGCCAGGCCAGGTGCTGAAGTCACTATGACTGAGTGCGGCCGCACGGGAAGCAGTCACTGAACGAGACGCTCCCCAGGTGGGCCGCGCGAAAGAAGACGATGGAAAACGCGGTCGGTCTCGTCATGACGGGCGGCGGCGCTCGCGGCGCTTATCAAGCGGGTGTTCTCAAGCGCATTGGCGAACTGAAACGCGCCCGCACACACGGCAATCCTTTTCCCATCATAGGCGGTGCTTCCGCCGGAGCGATCAATGGCGCCGCTTTGGCCACAGGTTGCGGCGATTTTGTCTTGGCAACCCAGCAAATTGCAGACACCTGGGCGACTCTGCGGCCTTCCGATATCTTTCACTGCGGCTTCCTGCCTCAGGCGCGCAATTCCCTCACCTGGATCCTCGATCTCTCCTTTGGAGCGATTCTGGGAGGAGGCAATGCCCGATCGTTGTTAGACGCCACGCCCCTGCACCATTTTCTCGGTAAGCACCTGGACTGCGACCGGATCCAGGAGAACATCAAGGGCGGAGACCTCTACGCGCTGGCGATTTCCGCGACCAACTACAACTCCGGAAAAAGCTATCTCTTCATCCAGGGAAAGAGGGGCCATCCGATGTGGAAGCGGATCCGCCTGGTGACGGTTGCCACCAAGATCACGGTCGCACACGTTTGCGCGTCCTCGGCGATTCCACTGGTTTTCCAGCCGGTAAAACTCAAAATACCGCGCGGATCCGCCTTCTTCGGCGATGGTTGTACGCGCCTGCAACAGCCGCTCAGCCCGGTGATCCGCCTGGGGGCGGAGAGGGTTTTCGCGATCGGCGTCCGCTGCGGAGATAAAGAGAGTCAAGAGGAAACCACAGACCCGAGAAATCCCTCGCTCGCGCAGGTCATGGGAGTTCTTTTGAACGTTATGTTTCTCGATCATCTCGCAACTGACATCGAGCACCTTGAACATTTGAATCAGTTGCTCACCGATGGCCACATCAATCAGCTGGGGATTGAAGGAAGCGAAAAGATACGGCCCATCAGGACTTTCCTCATCGCGCCTTCGGTCAATTTGTCAGATCTGGCGGCGCAGCATCAGAAGGACATGCCCGCTTTGATCCAGTACTTTGTATCGAGTTTGGGACGGGACGCGGCTTCCTGTGCGGATCTGATGAGTTATCTGCTGTTCACGCCCAACTACACGCGCGACCTGATCGAGATCGGTTACCGGGACGCCAGCGAGCGCATCGAGGAAATCGAACAATTTCTCTATTGTTCCCAGGAGGGAGACGCGGAAAACCCACTGGCCGCTGCGACGAGCGGGCAAGCGCCCAAGGCCGCTTCGACTGCGAAGCCAACCGGAAGCTCGGCCCGATCTCGCAACTAATCAGCGATAAATGGAGTCTCTCGCTCACAGCGGGCCGGGCTCTGCTCCTCGATCGGCAGTCGGTCCGGCTCGATAATTCAATCCCGCGGTCGTGCCTCCAGTTACGTCAATCCAGTTTGGAGCTGGCCTTCGGAAAGGTCACCGTCGTTATGTTTTCCGCGGCCTTTGCCGACGCATGGCTCGGAGTGCACGCCACACTGCGCTCTGCCCGCGGAAGATTCGCCGGGCTACCGGATGACCGGACGCACGACTGGGTGACATCGGCATTAACCGCAAAGGGGCAGATCCCGACCGGCAAGACACCGAATACGCTGGCCCCTGCAGTTGGTCATCATCTATCCATCTATTATCTATCTATGTTTATTGTTCGCGCATTCCCAGCATCTGTCGCAACCTCGTTTTCAGCGCGGTCTCAGCCGGACTCTTGCAGCCTCGGTTCAGCCAGTTCTCAAAATCCTGAATCTTGACGACATGCGTAACCTCGGGATGCCGGACCTTCACGGTAACGGTGGTCAGTCCGCGTCCGATGTCGCCGACCCAATCGTGACCGCGCAGCGAAGCCAGGGCCGCGGCGATGGCCTCGTACAACGACTCGGCGGTGACGTCGATCGCGTGCGCGGTGTCATTCCGATCGTGGACGACGACGGTACAGGTTTTAAGAGGCACGCCAGTAATCTATCATATTCGCTATTTGTTCGCCCATCACTGGCCTGGGCATCAAGGTCTCTTTGTGTGCTCTTAGGAGAAGGAGTCAAGTGATTGACTGATTGACCAATAAGGGACGGTCGCAAGAACAGCCTTCAGAACAGAAGGTAGTGAGCGGACCGAACAGCAACTGACGGTTGCATTAAGGAAGTTCAGGAAGATGACGTCCGGAATCGAACACGTACAGGTCCCGCCTGGAATGGGGAATGGGTGAGGGGAAATGCTTTTCGCGCGACGACGGCCGTCAACGTGGACTTTGCTCTCACGGCTGGTAACAGCGAAACCAACAATTTCAACCTCGCATTCAATGGTGTCCGCACTGGTTTTCTGGTTTTCATCACAAATTGACCAAATTGACTCTCTATGTCAATTCGGCCTACGGCGTGAACGATAAGATTATTAGATCGTGCAACCTTGTCAACCTTGTCTTCATTTGAAAGTTGCAACGCTTCCCGCCATGACTATTTGTTTATCGTCAATACAATAGTAGTGCTTTTTGTGAGCGAGCCGGAGCTTCCGGTCACCGTAACTGTGGCCGTTCCAGTGGTCGCCGAAGAGGAAGCGGTGAGCGTGAGAGTTGATGTCGCACTGGCGTTTGCCTTGGGAGTTACGGAACTGGGTGAGAAACTTGCGGTCACACCCTTGGGCAGGCCGGTAGCACTCAACGTGGTTGCGGTGCTGAAGTTGTTCTGACTGGTGATCGTGATTGTGCTCTTTCCACTACTGCTCTGAGTAATGGTCAGCGAGGTGGGCGAGGCTCCGATTGTGAAACTCGGCGCGGGATTGACTGTCAGCGCCACGGTGGTCGTTGCAGTCAGGCTGCCCGAGGTCCCTTTGATGGTCACGGTTGCAGTACCAGTGCTGGCGGTGCTGCTGGCGGTGAACGTGAGCACGCTGCTTCCGGTGGTCGGGTTCGTCCCGAATGCCGCGGTAACGCCACTGGGCAATCCAGATGCCGCCAGGGTTACGCTACCGCTAAATCCATTCTGGCCCGTCACGGTGATGGTGGATGTGGCGGAATTGCCCTGAACCACGGTCAGCGAGGTGGGGGAGGCTCCGAGTGTGAAACTCGGCGCAGGACTGCCTGAGCCAGCGAGCAGGATACTTTGTGTGGATGGAGCGTTGTTGAGCGCGTTGTCGGTCAGCACCAGCGAGCCGCTGAGTGTGCCCGCAGCCAGGGGCGTGAAGTCGATAGTCAGGGTGCAGCTGCCATTCGCGGGCAGCGAGGTCGTGGCCACGCAGTCGGTTGTTTCCTGGCTGCTCTCCGGAAAATTGCTGGGATAGCTTACCGCCGAAAAATTCAGAGCGGCATTGCCGGCGTTTTCGAACGTGACGGTCCGTGGGCTGTCAGTACTGGTTGAGCCTACCACCGTGTTGGCAAAGATCAAGCTCGGCGCATCCGCGAAATCCTCCTTCAACACTCGGTTGTTGTTGGAGTCGGCGATATAAACATTGCCGCTCTCATCTACCGCAACTCCAGACGGTGAATACAATTGACTGGTTAAAATAGCGCTCTGAATGTAGCTTCCCGCCGACGGAGTCTCCTTTAACACTGTCTCCTTCGAGGTATCGGTGATATAGAGGTTGCCGTTCCCATCTACCGCGATCCCCCATGGCATAACCAGGCCACTGGTTGGCACCGTGCTTTGGGTATAGCCGCTCGCCGCTGGCGTCTCCTTCAATACCCGGGCATTTGCACTGTCGGCAACATAGATGTTGCCTTCCCCATCCACTGCAAGCTTTTCTAAGACGGATGAGGGGAGTTGAATCGTACTTTGAGTGTAGCTGCCACCTGACAATGTCTCCGTTAATATCCGGCTATTGGCACTATCCGCGATATAGACGTTGCCGCTTCCGTCCACCGCAACCCCCACAGGTTGAGATCCACTGGATAAGAGGTCGGCGACGATGCTCTCGGAGTAGCCACCCGCCGACGGTGTTTCCTTTAGTATCCGGGAGTTATTGGTGTCGGCAATGTAGACGTTGCCGCTTCCGTCGACTGCAAGGTCGAAGGGATAGTTCAGGCTGCTGGTCGGAATCGTGCTCTGGGTGTAGCTGCCACCCGACAGCGTTTCCTTCAATATCCGGTTATTTAAACTGTCTAAGATATAGACGTTGCCACTTCCATCCACCGCAACCCCCCACGGGTTCGACAAGCCGATTGACGCAACTGTGCTTTCGACGTTCGGCAGGAAGTTTACCTGCGGTCCTACGCCTGTGCCCTGGAGGTAGCCGGTGGCAAGCACGTTTCCGTTGTCATCCTCAAGCACCACCGCGCCATTGCGGGTCCCGGAGAACTTGGGCGTAAAGGTCACGTTGATCGTGCAGCTTTGTCCGGCGGCAAGCGCAGTGTTCGTTGTGCAGGTTCCTGTGTTGGCGTTGATAAAGTCCAGCCCGGATGCTCCCTGCGTCAGCACGGATGTCGATCCCAGTGTCGTGGCAATACTGGTATTGAATGGAATTGCCATTGACGGGCTTGTGGCCCCAATGTTTACCGCACCGAAGTTACCGCTCGGCAGCGAGAAACCCTGCGCACTGACTTGCAGTGCCATCGAAGCGGTTGCCTGCTGGACTCCGGAGGAAGTGGTGGAGGTTCCACTGATGGTTACGGAGTACATTCCAATGGTAGCGGCGCTGTTCGCAGTCAGCGTGAGCACGCTAGTCCCGTTTGTAGAAGCCGGAGCAAATGATGCGGTTATGCCGCTGGGAAGGCCGTAAGCAGTCAGGCTGACGCTTCCGGTAAATCCAGTTTGGGGGAGCACCGTAATGGCGTCGGTCCCAGATGTGCCTGGGACGATGGCCAAGGATGTGGGTGAGGCGCTGAGGGTGAAGCTGGGTGCGGCATTAATGGTCAGATAGAACGAGGTGAGGAAGGACTGTGTGTCGGATGCGTTGGTGGCGAAAACGCTCACAGGATAGATCCCGGGAGCAGTGGAGCTGCTCGCAGTCACGGTAAGCACGCTGCTTCCGCTTGTTGGGTTCGTTCCGAAAGACGCCGTAACACCGTTGGGCAGTTGAGCCGCGGTTAGAGTTAAGCTGCCAGTGAATCCGTTCAGTTCGATCACCGTGACGGTGGTTGTGCCGGAGGAACCTGGGGCCAAGGTCAGAGAGGAAGGCGAGACGCCGACAGTGAAAGTTGGTGTTGGTGTGGCGGTGACAGTCTGTTGAAATTCGGTGTAACCAGTCACGCCAGAAGCGCTGCCTTCGAGTACCGCCCAGTTCGTCCCAGCGGCGGCGGTGCTACTCGCGGTCATCGTGACCACTCCGGATCCGGTTATAGGGTTCGGATTGAATGCGGCGGTTACACCGGGGGGGAGTTCGTATGCGGACAATGTTACTGGCCCGGTGAAATCCCCATTGGGAACCACCGTAATGGTGGCCGTTGCAGAGTCGCCGGGATAGATCGTCCAGGGTATGGGTGACATGTTAAGGAAGAAGTCCGGTTTATTGACTATCAGAGCGATGGTTGTGTTTTCGCTCAGTGTGCCAGAGGTGCCAGTGATGGTCACCATGGCACGTTCGACGGAGGCGGAGTTGTTCGCGGTCAGCGTGAGCACACTGGTTCCGGTTGTTGGGTTCGTACCCCAAGATGCGGTGACACCACTGGGCAGGTCGGATGTTACCGCAAGGCTTACGCTGCCGGCGAATCCGGCATAGTCAGTCACTGTGATGGTGTTTGTAGCGGAGATGCCGGGGGCGATTTGCATCGTACCGGACAAGGGGAGAATGCTGAAGCCCGGCGCATTAACTGCCAGAGCAAGTGTGGTGGTCACCGTCATGGCCCCAGATGTGCCGGTAATGGTCAAAAGGTATGATGCGCGGATCGCGGAGCTACTCACGTTCAGCGTGAGTACGCTGCTGCCGGTTACTGGGTTCGGAGTAAACGCTGCTGTGACACCATTGGGAAGAGAGATGGACAGATTCACGCTGCCAGTAAACCCACCCAAATCTTGCACTGTAATGGTGGTTGTGCCGGAAGCGCCAGGATTGATGGTCAGGCTGCTAGGCGAAGCGGAGAGTTGAAAGCCCTCCGATGCCGGAGGTACCAGAGCGTTAATTAGGTTCTGCCCGGTCGGGCTTCCCCATCCCGTCACAAGATCGTAGCCTGGAACGGCATAGAAAAACTCCTGTCCGCAGCAACCGCCTTCAGTACTGTTATTCCCGACGGTGATGTCATGGAAGTCGCTGTCATAGCTGGATCCATCACCGATCGAATAGATGGCCGGATTGATAAAACCGACGGTCGGATTAGCCGCGGCCACCGCTTGTTGATTGACCAGCGCCATAAAGCCCGCCCAGCGCGGTGCCGCAAAGCTCGTTCCGCCCCAGCTTCCTGAACATGCGCCCATGTCGCAGACGTAGTTATCGAAATCGGCCTCCATGGCCAAATCCGGCACATTGCGCAGAGTTGTGGAACCTCCGTTGGACGTGTTGGCTACTCCAGCCTGCCAGCTCGGGATCGGGATGCCATCGGGGCTGATGCCACCGCCGCTTGCATACCCATTGTCATTCCACGCTATTTCTGAAAGCCAAGGGCCACCCGCGCCATTTGTGAGCAGGCTGGTTCCGCCGACAGCCATCACATAATCGTCTTCCGGCGGAAAGAAATTATCGATAAGCGGATCGAACTCTCCATAATCCCCGGAAGCGGCGAAAACACTCTGCCCCTGCGCGGCAAACTCTTGAAAGAAAAAATCGTCCGTCGGAGGGTCGTCCGGGTTCCATGTCCACGAAATACTCAGTTGTTGGGCCAGATTTTCCGTGGCGATGGCATTGAGTATGTCCACATCCGATGAGCCTATGTAGACGCGAACCTGGCTCAGCCCAGGAGCCATTCCAATCGCCTGCACTATATCCAATGTCTCTTCGGCATCGCTGCCCGAGATTGGAGCACCTGTTGCGCCGTCCAACAGCACGTTGTTGACGGGGATGTTGTAGGTCGTTCCACCGGCGGTTGGCGTGTAAGCCAAGACATAATTGCTCCCGTTCGCGCTCGATGTAGCGGTTCCGTCGAAGGTCGACGTGACATCGCTGATATTGTAGCCGTCAAACTCCACCAGCCCGACCGTCTGGCCGCTGCCGGTGAGCGCCTCACCGCCGTAGTAAGCCGCCCGCATGTCGCTGGCAAGATAAGCACTCCCTGGACCGGAGCCCACTGCTGCACTGGCGAGCGCTTGCGCCATTGTCGCTTTTATTGCCATGGAGCACGGAACCGAGAAGTTGTTCAGGCCCTCAATGTGCGCCACCGGCACACGCAGATTGAGCGAAGGCTCGCGATCCGGAGAAAAGAAGGTTCGCTTCTCCGTGGGATGCTGGTAGACGTTCATCCGTATGTTGAAGGTCCTCTCGACCTGTGCAACCGTCCCGGTGATGGGTACGATCAGGCGATTCGCTGGCATGGCAGTGACAGTAAAACCGTTGGCCTGGGCGAAATGAACCACCGCTTGGTAATCTTCAGCAGCAGGGCTGAACTGCTTGGTGAACTGATCGACATTGAGAAAACGGCGATAATTGGGGCTGGATGGATCATAGAGCTGACGCAACAGCGTGGTCAGCCCCGCCTGGTTACGCAGCGGGAGCACGATCGTGAGCTGCATTTTTTGCTTGGCTGGCAGCGTACCCGCCAAAGTCGCCAGCCCGCTGGAAACTGCGGGTCGGACGTGGTGGTGCAGCACTTGGGGCAGTTGCTGCGCCTCACCCACGGTGGTGAACAACGCCACAGCGCACAGTGCGACCAGCGTACCCCGTTCTTGCTTGCGGCGTGATACAAGGCTAAAGATATTGGCAAAGACCGCTGAGAAGATCGAGGCATGCATCGAGGTCATGGCTGAATCGCTCCTAGGAATCATAATCAGTACAGCGACGGCGATAGATTGTGGCTTGGGTCAACTGAGTTTCGCTGATAGTTCGCGGCTCCCAGACCGTCTTTGATGATTGCTCTCGATTGCTCTTATTTCCCGACTGATTTTGCTCGAACGTCTTAAATTCCGAGCATACCCAGACCTTTTGTTTTACCGATAGTTACCTACGTAACGACCATTGTCGCTTTTTCGATGCTCGCTCAACTTCCGGGTTCTCCCATTCTCGTTGCAAGTACGATTGCAGTCAGAATGTCCGGAACATCGGCATGATCCAAATACGATCAATCTAAATTAACTGCGATTCGGGAAGGGACAAGGCGGTGAACCGAGTTTATGGAGGCCGCCTAGCATGGCGTCCAACCGTCGGCGGCGAGGAATGAGTGGTTTTGTACTAAGTGCGATGCCTCGACCACTACGCGAGCACAAGTTGAGTGCGCTTTCGTTGCTCTGTCACTTGCGCAACATGCTGAGGCGAGACTCCTCCCGTGGGAAGCGACCGGTTGGCGCTCTAGGTTTTTTGCCAGGATCCGTGTACTGTATTGAAACTACGGAGACTTGATGTCTGCGCCTTCCTCCTATTACGTCACTCGGCTGCTCCAAGCCTGGACCGGGAGAGACGGGCGTGCGGTGGAGAAGTTCACTCTTTTCCTCTTTGAGGAATTGCATCGAGTAGCCAGGCGCTGCAGGTCGGGCGAGCGATCCGTTGACATCCCGCAGATAATCGCTTTGGTTAACGAGGTGTATTTGCGACTGGTCGACTGCGACCGTAGGAACTGGCAGGATCGGACCAGCTTTGTTGTCGTGTGGGCGCCGCTCATGCGGCGGATTCTGATCGATTTTGCCCGCTCTTGCGCGTATCCGAAGCGAGGGGCCAATGCGCCTCACCTGCCGTTGGACGAAGCGCCATCAGCATGCGAGGAACCCGATACCAATTTGGCGGCTCTGGATGGTGCGTGGAATGCACTGGCCGTGGTCGATGGAAGAAAGAGCAGAGGTGCAGAACTCAAATTCCTTGGCGAATTAAGCGCAGAGGAAACGGCTGAGGTGTTTAGGGTCTCGCCCGAGACTGTGCTGCGGGACTGGAGACGGGCAAAGGCGAGGCTTCTTCGGGAGCTGTGCGAAGGAGACTCCCGTGCGACCTGAACTCTGGCATCGAGTGGAAGATCTCTACCATCGCGCATTGGAGTTGGACGAGGGCCGCCGCCCGGAATTCCTCGAACTCGAATGCGGGGACGATCCCGTCCTCCGACAGGAAGTGGAATCACTGCTTTTCCATGACAAAAACGCGAAGGGTTTTATCGAAGCTCCGGTCGTCGAAATAGCCGCTCGGATGGTGGCCCAACAAAGAGGTCAATCCCGTGATGAAAGCGAGGCTGCCATCATTGGCCAAACCGTCTCCCATTACCAGGTTATCGAAAAGCTAGGTGGGGGAGGCATGGGAGTGGTTTACAAGGCGCGCGATACCAGGCTGCTACGCCTGGTAGCGTTGAAGTTCCTGCCCGATGATTTCGCTAGGGACCCGGCTGCCATCGCCAGATTTCAGCGTGAGGCCCGCGCTGCCAGTTCTTTGAATCATCCCAACATATGCACCATTTACGACATCGGCGAGGAGTCTGGGAGAAGCTTCATCGCGATGGAGTACCTGGATGGGCAGACGCTGAAACATATGATCGACTCTCGTCCGCTCGGAAGTGTCCAGCTGCTGCATCTGGCTATCCAAATCGCTGAGGCACTGGATGCGGCACACCGGCAAGGCATCATTCATCGGGATGTGAAGCCAGCTAACATCTTCGTGAGCCGCCCGGATCAGGTGAAAGTCCTGGATTTCGGACTGGCGAAGGCGGCGCGGACCAGCCCGATGGTAGAAACAGGATCCGCGACCACGGGCAGGTTGGAGACCTCCGAGGAACCACTGACTTCCACGGGCATGACGGTCGGAACGGTTGCTTACATGTCGCCGGAGCAGGCTCGTGGCCAAGAACTTGATGTCCGCACGGACTTGTTCAGTCTCGGCGCCGTGTTCTACGAGATGGCCACAGGCCAGGTTGCTTTCGCAGGGACGACCGTCGCGATAGTTTTCGACGCCATCCTCAATCGCAATCCGCTCTTGGCCGCCCCCCTGAATCCTCAACTGCCGGAGGGTTTGACCCCTATCATCGCCAAGGCCCTGCAGAAGGACCGCGAGCAGCGCTACCAATCGGCGGCGGAGATCCTCGGCGATTTGCAGGCCATCGCAGCCGGTAGGCACGCGCACGTGGCGGGGCGCGCCGGAACATGGCGAAAGCTGGGGCTGAGGGCGGCAGCGACGCTCGCGATCGTTGTGGCGATCGCGGTCAGTCTGAGCATCCGGCATCGGCGATCGCACCAGCTGACCGAGACCGACACCATAGTTCTCGCCGATTTTGCCAATAGCACCGGCGATGCCGTCTTCGACGACACGCTGAAGACGGCGCTCAACATTTCCCTCCGGCAATCGCCTTTCCTGAATGTGCTCCCCGACAGCGCGGTGGCGAAAACTCTGAGGCTGATGACCCGCCCAGTCGGCACGAAACTCACACTCGATGTGGTCCACGAACTTTGCCAGAGGGCGGGAAGTAAAGTCTACATCGCCGGAGCGATTGGCAAGTTGGGCAGTCAATATGTGCTGGAATTGAAAGCGGTAAATTGCCAGAGCGGGGACGTGCTGACCGAGGACCAGGTCACGGCAGCGTCCAAGGAGAAAGTACTGGACGCGCTGGGCACGGCGGCATCCAGGCTGCGTACTGAGTTGGGCGAATCGCTGGCAACCGTGCAGAAGTTTGACGTTCCTCTGGCCCAGGCCACCACGTCTTCGCTCGAAGCTCTAAAGGCGTATAGCCTCGGCGTAAAGACCGGTAACGAGAAAGGCGGAGTCGCAGCCCTGCCTTACTTTGAGCGTGCCATCGAGCTCGATCCGAACTTTGCCGTGGGCTACAGTGCGGTGGGCAATGCCTATCGTAATCTTGGAGCTCCGGGTCGGGCCAGCGAGTACATTAGCAAGGCTTTCCAGTTGCGGGAACGTGCCAGCGAACGGGAGAGGATGGGGATCAGCGCCGGCTATTATCGATATGTTATCGGGGAACTCGATAAGGCAGCCCAGGCGGACCAAGAGCAGATTGACACTTACCCCCGTACGATCCCGGCCTACGCTAATCTGGGTGTAGCGCTCGCCGAGCAGGGGCAATATGAAAGAGCCATCGAGACAACAAAATCAGGCATGCGCCTGGCACCGGATCGAGTAAGTTGGTACATCAATCTCGCTTGCTACACGCTTGCCCAGCAACGCTTCGACAGCGCGCGACAGGCCCTTCACGAGGCGCAAGCGCGAAACCTCGATGATTCGGGGATACACGACGCTCTTTACGCTTTCGCCTTTTTCGGCTCAGACTCCGCGGCGATGGCAGAGCAGCAACACTGGTATGCGAGTAAGCCGGAATATGAGACCTTCGGACTGGGCCTGGCATCCGACACTGAGGCCTACGAGGGTCATCTTAGAAAGGCACGGGCACAGAGCAAGCGGGCTGTAGACTCCGCAGTACGAGCAGACAATAAAGAAGCTGGAGCCATACGGCAGGCTATCGCCGCTCAGCGAGAGGCTGCCTACGGAAATGTCAGGGCCGCCCTGCAGACAGCGGCAAAAGCTCTAAAGCTGGCTCCTTCGAGTCAGGGAGTCGAGAGTGAAGCAGCGCTTGCCTTTGCCATGGGGGGCGATATCGCGCGGGCCGAATCCTTGGCCCAAGACTTGGGAAAACGCTTCCCCCTGGACACGCAAATGCAGGCGCTGTGGCTGCCTGCAATTGAGGCGCAATTGGCGCTAGATCTAAAGAAACCAGGCTCCGCCCTGACTGCCCTGCAAGTTGCTTCCACCATGGAGTTGGGGCTCATTCCATTTCTCACAAATCTGTCCTGCCTGTATCCGACCTACGTGCGTGGTGAGGCATACTTGGCCGACGGACAGGGTAGTGCCGCTGCTACCGAATTTCAGAAGATCATCGATCACAACGGCATCGTGTGGAACTGCTGGACGGGAGCGTTGGCGCATTTGGGAGTGGCTCGAGGCAATGCCTTCCAGGCGAGAACCTCGCAGGGCGCTGGTGCCGACGCCGCCCGCGTCCGGGCGCTCGCAGCCTACAGAGATTTCCTCACTCTCTGGGAGAACGCCGATCCCGATATTCCCATCTACAAGCAAGCAAAAGCGGAGTACGCGAGACTTCGATGGCGGCAATCATGATAATGACGCCGGGTCCCATCATCTGGGAATTGCCCTGAGATCTTTCTGACCTGGACGGGTGCGGCTAGTTCTCTGTATGCGCTGTCGCCAAACCGGGTAGCGGGAGGGAAGTTGGGATAACGCCCAACTGAAGATGGCTAAAAGTGCGTCACATTCGCTGTCCGCGGGATTGTCTCACGCCGCTTTCACGAACGAGGGGGCCAGATGATTCGGGATGCGAAGCCGGTGTCTATTATAAGCGCGCCGTCACTAGTGGTTCGAGAGCCCACGGATCGTGCCGATCATGCCGGGTCCTGGCCTTTGCCCCTTCTGCAATGATGTTGATTTCAAAATCAGACTGGTCTCGCAGCACATTGAGCTGACAACAGGGTGATTTCCGGCTGCCCACGCCTATTGGTCGCCAATTTTCAGCATCGACGATCACAGATGACGTCGATGATCGCGTTCCAGTGTTGGGCGTTATTTCAGCTACGCTCCCCGTTAGCCGAACAAGCCTTGATCAAAACTCCGGTGCGCAGCGATGCCATCGTATAGAGTCAGGGCCGGTGCAGCGGGATTATGACCATTACACCGGCTTTGCGAGAGCATGTGGCCTTGTGGAGGTGTCAACGGAAGGGGAGCCGGACGGCTGACGTTCTCCGTTGTCACAAGTTCCCCGTCAGTCGTGGAATCAAGAGCTTAAAGAAGCGCTCCGGATCGACCCCCACTGCGACTTTAGCATTGGGATGGAAGGCCAACTCGGAATCTGCCTGCGAGGCAGCGCTGGTCGCGTACGGAGCCGAAAATCGAACAGGTCCATGCGCGTACCCGACCGTCATCCCCGCGCTCAGTTCGCCTTCGGTTTCAACTTCCACGTAGTGATCGGCGAGTTTAAGGAGCTTCGGATCGATAAGACTAGCGACGGTCAGCGGATCGTGCATGGCAATGACGGTCGCGTCAATTCCCTGCTTTGCTCGGATGAAGGTCGCACGCATAATCTTGCCCGCCGCCTGGCTGACTGGATCTGGGCTGCGTTCAAGCGCGAAGATATGCTCCTCACGCAACAGCACTTTTTCGGTCACGTCGAGTCCGACCATCGTCAGCGGGATACCCGCATCAAAAACAATGCGCGCGGCCTCGGGGTCCACATAAAGATTGAATTCGGCAGCGGGCGTGATGTTGCCGCCCGAGAGCGAACCTCCCATGATGACAATCTCCGGAATCATGCGAGCAATCTCCGGATCGGCGCGCAACACGGTGGCAATATTGGTGAGCGGCCCGACCGCAACAATCGTGATCTTTCCTGGATCGCCGCGGACCAGCCGCGAAATCAGCTCCGCCGCCGTCTCCGTCACCGGCTTCAACCTGGGTGCCGGGAACTCGACGCCGCCGAGCCCGTTATTGCCGTGCACATATTTCGCAGTGATCAGTCGTCGGAGCAGTGGAACGCTCGCTCCCGCAGCCACCGGAACGTCGCCGCGGCCTGCGATTTCGACCAACCGCAGCGCATTTGGCAAAGTCATTTCCAGAGGCACATTCCCGGAAACAGGAGTAATGGCTTCAACCTTAAGCTCCGGCGAACGAAGGGCGAGAAAGATGGCCAAGGCATCGTCCACCCCCGGGTCGGTATCGAGAATAATTCTCCGCGGCTTCGCTGACGTTGCCGCCTCGGGTTCGACTGAATTCTCCGCCGCCCACGAGGGCATGGTACTCACCATACTGCCGGCTATTGCCATTCCCGCGGAAGCCGCGAGAAATTCGCGGCGAGTCTGCGTTCTCGTTTCCGGTTTCAGAGTCAATCGATTCCCTCCACGCCGGATCGGTCTGTCGATCCAGTGCCGGTTGGAGTCTATTGTGCGACTCGAGGCTTGGTCAAGACGCTTTGCGCGGTTTCGCGGTTCGAGTCCCCGCGATGGCGGTGCAAAACCGGTCACCTATGTTTCGGAATCTCTGCCGAGTCGCCTACGAACAGCTGCTTACCCGGAGGAGAGCCAACTCTCGGTCGGGGTTGATATCTGCGCCCTTGCGGCAGGAAGCGGCAACGCGAAATGCGGGCCGTGTTCCTCCTTCCGGGAATGTTCCGTTCGTCAAGCGCGTCGGCCGCGCTGAGAGATTTACCTGCAGTACAATGCACGAAGTTGTTGCCGGTGAAGCCGAGGCTCCCCCGCCAGAGCCCTCGTTCTATGTCGCCGAACTCGCTCAATCGCACGCCCAATACGGTCGTAAGCTTCGCAGCCTTCCAGACCGATCTGCGCCTGGATGAGCTGCGCAAAACCGAGTGAAGGTCAGGATCCAGGACCTGCCGTTTCGGACCCTGAAAGTGCTGCTCAGCCATCCGCATCAGGTCGTTACACGTGAGCAATTCCGCCAGGCATTTTGGCCGGAGCACGTGTTTGTCGATTTTGACCTTGGTATCCGCAGCGCCATCGAGCGCCTGCGCGACGCCCTCGGAGATTCGGCCGAGAATCCAATCTTCGTTGTGACCGTCGACCGCCGAGGTTACCGCTGGATTGCACCCGCGCACCTGCAGGAGGCCGCATCCGCAGCGGGGGCGGCAACTCCGGAACGTGAAGCAGATGCCGATCTGGTCTCGGACCCGGAAGCAATCTCGATCGAAACCCGATCTCCAGGCCCAGGGGGAAGAAAAAGAAGGACTGGCTGGACGCTGGGAGTCGTCGCGGGTCTGGCAATCGCAATGGTCCTGGTTTTACTGCAGGCAGTGAGTTCGACGCGAAGGCTCTTTGGCAACCCGGACACCAGTGCCGTCCACCTGGTCGCGGTTCTGCCCTTCCAGAATGCCGGCTCCGATAAGGACGCGGAGTTTCTGCGACTCGCTCTACCCGATGAGGTCGCAAACGTTCTGAGTTATGTGCCATCACTCTCGATCCGTCCCTTGGCGACCACCAGCCGGTACAGCGGGCCGAACCTCGACTTGCAAAAGGCGGGTCGGGAGATGGGTGTGACCTCTATCGTCACCGGACACTATCTCACGGAAGGCGATCAACTGGAGATTACCGCTGGAAGCGGTCGATGTTGCCAATAATCGAAGCATCTGGCGAGGCACCTCAGTGTTCGAGCGATGGACAAAATCGCAATGCGGACGCAAATCACATTGCAGGTTCGGCAGGGCCTGGTCCCTGCACTCGGGGAAACATTAGCCTCGGCGGGGCCCGGCACTCCACCCAGGGGCGAGGAGGCCTACGACTTGTACTTACGCAGTATCGCGGTTCCGCATGATGTCGCTCCGACCAAGGATGCGATCGCGATGCTCGAGCGCGCGGTGGGGATTGACCCCAGCTATGCGCCGGCTTGGGCAGCCCTCGGTATGCGTTATTACTACGAGTCGATCTTTGGGGACGGGGGGGAGCCGATGCTCAAGCGTTCGGACTCGGGACCCGAACTTGATTTCTGCCGCCGGGGCACTGATTACCAACCAGACGGATCGCGGCAATCTGGGTCGCGCCTATCGGCAGGCCTCGCTCCTGGTTCAGCGACGACCCGACAGCGCCTCGGCCCACTTTGTTCTGGGTTATGTGCTGCGCTATGCCGGGTTGTTGGATGACGCAGCCCGAGAATGCGACGCCGCCATCAAACTGGATCGGGGAAACTATCAGTTCCGGTCCTGCTCCTCGGTCTTTACGCGTCTGGGTCAGCCACAAAGAGCCATGGAGTTTGTGCAGCTCGATGCGGGTTCGGATTGGGCGGCGAGACAGACCGCCTTCATTCTTATCGGCCAAGGCAAACGGTTCGAGGCGCGGCAGAGCATCCAGAGAATGTCCGACACTCCCCTGATGGGTCGTGATCTGCTTCAAGCCTGCCTTGATCCTCAACAGGCATCGCAATTGGACGAGAGCGCCCGGAAGATCGAGACAGCGGCGCTTGCCGGAGTTGATCCGGAGCCTCGGTACGTCTTCGGCAGCTTGCTGTCGTTCTGCGGGCAGAAAAATGGAGCCCTGCGCTTGCTGAAAGGCGCCATCGACCACAACTACTGCGCCCTTCAAACTCTGCAGACCGACCCCATGCTGGCGACACTCCGGAAGGCTCCAGAGTTCGCCGAATTATTATTGGCAGCGAAACAGTGCCAGGATCGATTCCTGGCACAGCAAGAACAACGCTCGGACAGAACTTCGGCCCGGCTGTTGCCGCACTTTCGGATCCCTGTCAGTTGCCGGCCCTGAACACAGGCCTGTGCTTGGCCAAGGCTACGGGGAACATCGAGATGTATCATAGGACCTAAATTGGCGCCGATCCGTCGGACTGTTCGTCTGGCCGGACCTGGCATTTGCAATGCCCATCGTCCAGCTCAATTCGCCCGATTGGTCGATCCAGAGTGGGGCCGTATCTCGGACCCGATCGGCATCTGCCGTTACCACGTCAGACTTTCCCTTGGAATTCCTCGCGGAAGACTCGGAAGTCGCGGAGGAATTCGCGGCTCAGCCCAGGCCGGCGAGGCGTGGCCAGGCGGTAGCGCCCGGCGCGCTCGACTTTTCCTACGACCTCGGCGATGGGGAAGCCGCCATTCTGTCTATCCGCCATCCCTCGCGTGCCTTGACGTTTCACCTGCCGGTCCAGTCTGCCAGCCGTGGCCTTAAGCAGCCCAATCAGGTGCGGTTTGTCGTCCCCGTCCGGTCCACCGACGTGGCGACGGGAAGGCGCGGGCTCGCCAGCAAGGCTATCAAGGCCGTTCTCATCAAGGTCGGCAAGGTCGCCGCCGACAAAGCCGTGAGTTTTGCACTTCCGAAGCGTGTCGCCGCACTTGAAAAGACAACTTGGAACAAACGGGGCCTCAAGGAAGGGTGGCTCAAAGTTACTTCCGAGACTCTGGCCAGGGCGGCTCTGGCGCCGGGAAAACCGACTTCACCCGACCGCTCTCTCCTGTTCATCCACGGAACGTTTTCAAACACCGCGTCGGCGTATGGCGCGCTGACAGCATCCGCTTTCTTCGATGGCGTGAAGGAGGCGTATGGCGAACGCATCTTTGCCTTCGATCACTTCACCCTCAGCCGCACGCCCGAAGAAAATGCCCGCATGCTTCTCGAGGGCCTGCCCGACCAAACCACCACGTTCGATGTAATCACGCACTCGCGTGGAGGACTTGTCCTGCGTAACCTCGTGGAGCGTGGCGATGCCTTCGGAGCTCTCGCGCGGCGCTTCAAGCTTGGGCGCGCCGTACTCGTAGCTTCGCCGAACGAAGGAACCCCGCTGGCAACGCCGCAGCGCTGGGGGGACACGGTCGGCTGGATGGCGAACCTGCTCGAGTTGTTTCCCGACAACCCGTTCACGACCGGTGCGGCTTTCGTGGCCAATGGACTGGTGTGGCTTGCGCGGCATGCATCTGGCGATCTGCCAGGGCTCCACTCCATGGATGCCGACGGGGAGCAGATTGCCGCTCTGCAGTCGCCGCCAGGACCACCGGCGGAGGCGTATTCCGCCCTGGTCGCCAACTACAACCCGACCGGAGCCGTGCTGCTGCGGATGCTGGACACCGGAATTGATCAGTTTTTCGGATCGGCGAATGACCTGGTCGTGCCCACTCAGGGTGGCTGGCGTGTCCCTCAGGCCCGCACGTCGTTCATTTCGGCAGCGCGCATCGGCTGCTACGGGCCTGGCGGAAATCTGTCGGCTGACGCGGTCACGCACGTCAACTTCTTCTCGCGGCCCGAAACCGTCGACTTCCTCACCCGGGCTCTGTCCGGCGAACCACAGCTTCTCAAGCGTATGGATCCGCTCGCGACCCTGCCCGATCGCCGCCTGCTGCGTGAGAGGACAGCAGCATTCCCACCGGCCGCGGCAGTCGATTCTCGAGTGCCAGCCGGACCGATGCCGGGTCGAGCCAAGGCCGGTCGACGGTCCGCGGACGTGCCCATGCCTCCCGCCCAGCCCCCGCTGCGGGTTACGGTCGTGAACGGCGATCTCACTTTCGAGGAAGAACCGCTGTTGCTCGGACACTATCGCGCCTCACGACTGACCGGCACCGAACGCGTGATGAACGACCTGATTGGCGGCGCGATGAAGCAGTCTCTCGATCTCGGCCTGTATCCCCTGGCCCCTGGATCTCACCAGCTTTTCGTAAACACGCAGACCAATCCCGAGAGCCCCAGGCAAATCCCGCGTCCGAAGGCGGTGATCGTCGTCGGACTAGGGGAGGAAGGCAAGCTGAATGCCGCGGACCTGGTACACACGGTTCAACAAGCCGTGATCGCTTGGGCACAACGTACGACCGAGCAGGATAAGAAAGCGCCGGCCTTCTTCGATCTGGGCACGACGCTGCTCGGCAGTGGCGGCTCTGGAATTTCGGCGGGGCAGGCGGCGCAACGGATCGCCGAAGGTGTTTACGCGGCAAACCAACTCCTGAGTGCGAAGCACGGCGAGGGCAAGAACTGGCCACGTGTGCGCCACCTGCAACTGGTTGAACTCTATCTGGACCGTGCCACCGAAGCATGGCGCGCGCTGAAGATGCAGGCGACCGCGACTCCAGACCGCTACCAGATGGCCGACGAGGTACGAATCGGTACTGGACCGCTTCCCCGCCCTCCCGATTCGGGGTATCGTGGCGCGGACTACGACTTCATCAGCGCCGAAGTGTCGCGGGAGGAAAACGGCCAAACATCGATTCAGTACACGCTGGACACCAAGCGCGCACGCAGCGAAGTGCGCGCGCAGCAAACGCAGGTTCAACTCCTGCGCGACCTGGTGGCGACCGCGTCCAGCGCCGAGAACGCCGATCGACAGATCGGCCGTACGCTGTTCAAGCTTTTGGTTCCGGTGGAAATGGAAGCCTATCTCGCAGGTACCGGCGAGATGCAGCTTGAGCTCGAACCTGAGACCGCGGGCATTCCGTGGGAATTGCTCGACACCGACGACGGCGACGCCGATCCCGATCCCAACCGAAGGCCTTGGGCCATCCGCGCGAAGCTGCTTCGCAAGCTGCGGACCAAACAGTTCCGCCAACAAGTCATCGACGCCGATGCGGATTCGAGCATTCTCGTCATCGGAGAACCGGAGTGCCCGCTACCGTATCCCCGGCTTATGGGCGCGCGGGAGGAAGCCCTTGCCGTCTACCAGTGTCTCACCGGTCCCGGCGCGCTCGACCAAACGCGAGTCCAGGGGCTTTTCAGCGACGATCCCGCGAAGGTCGGACCGGACGCGCGTACGGTAATTAACGCATTGCTGGAACGCAAGTGGCGGATCGTGCACATCGCGGGACACGGCGAGTTGCCAGCCAAGGACGGCGCCCCCGGCGGCGTCGTGCTATCCAACGGAACCTTTCTCGGTCCGAGCGAGATCGAAACGATGCGCGCTGTCCCGGAGTTGGTATTCGTGAACTGCTGCCACCTCGCGGCTCGCAGTGTGGACCAGTTGCTCGCCGCCAACAACCCAGCGGGCTATGATCGCGTGCGCTTTGCTTCCGGGGTCGCCGAACGATTGATTGAAATCGGCGTGCGGTGTGTCATCGCCGCCGGTTGGGCAGTCGATGACACGGCGGCTGCCAGCTTTGCGACAAAATTCTACGGTTCGCTGTTGCGCGGGAATCGTTTTATTGACGCCGTGGCAGAGGGGCGCGAAGCGGCCTACAACAAGGAGGACAACACCTGGGCGGCGTACCAATGCTACGGAGACCCTGATTGGGTCTTCCGCCGTGACGGCACGGAAGCTGGTTCCCAGACGATTTCGTGGGGAGACGAGTTTGCCGGCGTGGCGTCGGCGGCGGCCCTGAAGTTGGCGCTTGAGACCATCATCGTGCAAACGACGTTCCAAGGTTTCAAACCCGAAGCGCAGCTCGAAAGGGTGCGCTCCCTGGAAAAGCGATTCGCTCCGAAGTGGGGCCGGAGCGGTTCTGTCGCCGAGCTTTTCGGTGCGGCGTTGGTGGCGGCGCGCGATATCAAAGGTGCGATTCCCTGGTACCAGCGGGCGGTCGCGGCCGGCGATGGCACGGCGTCGATGAAGGCGGCTGAACAGCTGGCAAATGTGCGCGTCCGTTTGGCCTGGGAGACGGTAGCCAAGGCGCGAAGACATCGCAAGAGCATGGTCGCCAGCTTGAAGGATGCAAGTGCGAGCCGGCGCGCGATGGACAGCAAAGCCCTAGCGGCTGCGAAACGCTCCCTGGCAGAGGCCGATCAGGCCCTGAAGGCGTCTCTCCGATCAGCGCGCCCGTTAGTGAAGGAAGCAATGGTTCTGCTGGAAAAATTGGTGGCGCTGCAGTCGACAATCGAGCGCGAGAGTATCTACGGCTCCGCTTGCAAACGCCTGGCGATGATTGAAGGGGCAGCCGGACGGGCAGCGGAGGAACGGCGAGCCGTCGAAGCCATGAAGTTGCACTACCGGCGAGCCGAGGCGATCGCGCGCGAAAGTCAGGCGCCCGACCGGTTCTACCCAGCGCTGAATTATCTCGCAGCGGATCTGGCCCTGAACGCGGGAGGGCCTTCATGGAAAGGCCTCGACGCGGCCATCGTGGAGGCGACGCGCGGCAGTCTCGAAACCAAGAACCTCGACGACCCTGACTTCTGGAGCGTGGTCGGCCAAACGGAATTGCAGTTGTATGAAGCGCTCGCAAAAGGCAGGCTTGCGAGCGCCCGGGAAGCACTCGAGAGGGGCTATCAGGACCTCCACAGACGTGTGAGTGCCCCATGGATGTGGTCTTCAGTGTATGACACGACGGAGTTTGTGCTGCAAAAGTACCGCCGGCGCGCCTCCGCCAGAGAGAACAAGGCTGCCGAGAGACTTCTCGCGGGTTTGGCCCCCTTCGCTCAGCCGAATTGAGCTGGTTGTTCGCACCTCGGGATCGACATTCGGGCGGTAGATATATCACCCGCTTACGGTCCGCCGATTTTGATGACAACTTTCAACTGCTGCCGGGCGGTAGGACGGACTTGCTTCCAGAGAAACGCCTTTCATGTTGACCATCGAAGTTGTCATCGATAGGGTTTCAATACCGTACAGACGGACGCGCAGATCGGCCCGCCGATATTGAACGTAGCGGCGACCTCGGCGCCCTTCACCTGCAATGGCTGTGGAACCTTGCCCAGCAATTGCCAGGCGCACCATCCGAGCATGGCAATGCCGGTCGCTCCGATGGGATGGCCTTTCGCAATCAGCCCGCCAGAGGTGTTGACGCCACACTCGCCATCGACACCGGCTTTTCCGTCGACCCAATATTGTGCTCCCTTGCCATACTCGGCCTTTCCCAGAACCTCTACGCCGAGTGCTCCCATGACCGTGAAACAATCGTGGATCTCAGCGACTTTGACATCGTCCTTACTGACACCCGCCATTTCGTAAGCCGTGGCCATTGCCTTGATGGCGCCCGCGGGGCGAAGCACATCGCGGCCCGCCTTCCTCAGAGAATCGGTTGCCTG
The DNA here is from genome assembly GCA_049520935.1 of Terriglobales bacterium. GTDB lineage: Bacteria > Acidobacteriota > Terriglobia > Terriglobales > Acidobacteriaceae > Acidiflorens. The sequence goes on from JBEKPJ010000024.1 coordinate 42,037, forward strand.
CGCGTAGCCGGCAACCTCGACGCAGTCTCGCCTGTCGACGCCGAGCTTTGTCAGTCCGTCCTCGGTAGCGAGGATGAGAGCGGCGTACCCGTCGGTGATCTGCGAACAATCGTAGGTTTTGAGGGGCAGCCCCTCGACAATGTAGCGATTGATGCCGGCAATCTGCATTGCCTGCTCGACCGTGAGTTCAACGTTGCGCATCTGCGCATACGGGTTGTCACGGGCGTTCGCGTATTCGGCGACGGCAATCTGCGCCAGGTGTTGTTCGGCAACGCCATGCACCTTGAGGTAGCACTCCATCACCTCCGCAAAGAGGTGAGGAAAAATATATACCTTGCCTTCGCGTTCGGCGGGATGAGAGAAATAGCCGAGGGCTTGACCGATGAGCTTCCCATCCATTTTGCCTTCCGCGTCCCGCATTTTTTCGTAGCCAATCGCAACCCCGGTAGTGCCCCATCCGATTTGGAGTTTGTGGATGACCGAGAGAACGGCCTGGCCGCCGGAGGCACAAGCATTTTCAACCGAGTCGATGGGTTTGCCGGCGAGTCCGGGAATGTCGGCCACCAGGCCCGCGATTAATCCCTGCTGGTTGAGGGAGATGTTGCAAACTGCGCCCACCGAGGCTACGTCGAGCGCCCGGGGTTCGACTTTGATCTCCGCGCAAGTCTCTGTGACCGCACGGTTGAGAATCTCAGGGACCGACATGCCCATGAGTTTCCCGAATTTCGATTGATGGTAGGCGGCGATGTAAATGGGTTTCATAAGACACCTCTCATGAGGATTTTCGCTCCCGTGCAACCGTCTCGCTGTTGCCGGGAGCGCCGGACTTGAGATTTCGCAATCGGCTTTGCAGTTCGAGCTTCAGGACCTTACCGTAGGCGTTGCGGGGCAGTGCCTCGATGAAGTGGACTTGCCGGGGCAGTTTGATCTTATTGATTCGGGGACGAAGGAATTCGATCAGTTCGACCTCGCTGGTGCTCGCGCCAGATTGCAACACGACGAAGGCAACCGGGACCTCTCCCCACTTCTCATCGTCAGTGGCGATGACAGAAACCTCGCTAATGGCTGGATGATCGAGCAATTCATTCTCGATTTCTGCCGGATCGATGTTCACTCCCCCGCTGATGATCATGTCTTTGGAGCGACCGGCAATGTAGAAAAAACCGTCTTCGTCGCAGCGGGCGAGATCGCCGGTATGGAACCAACCTTCTCGGTCGAGCACCCGGGCGGTGGCCTCCGGATCGTTCCAGTAGCCCCGGCAAACATGCGGCCCGCGCAGGCAGAGTTCGCCGGTCTTGCCGGTTGCCACAGAATGGCCCATCGTATCGACGAGCCGCGCTTCGGTGAGCATCATCGGCCTGCCAATCGACCCCGGCTTGCGCAGGGACTCCTCGTCGCTCATGGCAAAGCAGTTCACCCCGACTTCGGTCAGACCATAGCCTTGACGAAGCACGAGTCCGCGTTCCTGATAGGCACGAAGCAGAGGTAATGGCAGAGGAGCGCCTCCGCTGCAACACCAGCGCAGATGCCGGCAATCGAGTGCCGCGAATTCCGGCGCGGCGAAAAGCATTTTCCAAATCGTGGGCACGCCAAAGAGAATGGTGCACTCGTAGTCCCGGAAGGCGCGCAAAATTTCAGCGACATCGAAGCCATCATGCAAAACGATGCTGCCCCCGATGGCGAACAACGGCGTCATGAACACGGTGAGGCCGCCGGCGTGATACATGGGCGTGTAAATCTGCACTCGGTCGTTCTGCCGCAATTGCCAGGAGACCACCGTGTTGTAGGCGTTCCAGGCGATCTGCCGATGGGGAATCATTACGCCCTTCGGCCGGCCGGTGGTGCCGCTGGTATAAAGCAAGCAGAAAATATCCTCGGGTCGAAGCTGGGTGGAGAACGGATCGCGACCAACGCGATTGATGGCGGTTCGATAACTCAGAACGTGCCGATCGCCGTCTTCGGCATCGAGATGGATCGAGTTCTCGAAGGCCACGAGTTGTTGAAGCTCGTGCGCGAGCGTTTCGTACCGGGCAGAATACATGAGGCAGCGCGGTTGGCAGTCCGCGAGTATCGGTCGCAGTTCGTGTGCCGTGCTGCGCGTTCCGAGAGGCACGAGGACGATTCCGGACTTGCCGGCGGCCCAAAAGGCATCGACATACTCAACCCGGTTCTCGGAGAGGAGGCACACCCGATCTCCGGGGCGGAGAGCGCAGAGATCGGTCCAGACTCGTGCGCACTGCAAGGCCCTCCGGTTCAGCTCCGCATAAGTGAAGGATTGGCCGGTGGGAACATCGATCAATGCCATCGCGTCGGGGCTGAGCCGGGCGCGCTCCCCGAGAATATCGCCGGTGATCACGGCTTTTCCCCGGACTCCCGGAACCCAGATCGCACAGTGGCGGAGGCGGGAGTCGAATGCGACGCGAGAACCTGCAACACGACTTGCGTCAACTTGTGAGGGCGCTCAAGCTGCGGAGCATGGCCGCAACCGGCAATGACCGTCAGCGTCGAACGCGGGAGCTGCGATTGCAAGGTCTTCGCATAATCGAGCGGTACAAGGCGGTCGGATGCTCCCCAGATCAGATCGACCGGCAGTGGAAAACTTGCCAGTTGGCCATCGAGCAGGTAATTCGACATGTCTTCTTTGCCGGCAGCCAGCAAGCGCGAAATCGGACCGATATTCGAGACCCGGACGAAGTCGTCGAGGACAAAACTCGGAGGGCGGGGCGTGGCTGGATCGAGCACGGCCTCGAATGCGCGTTTAGCCTCTTCCCGGTTCTTTGGCATGAGGCCGATTTCTGCTGCGCTCTTGATGGGCCCGCCGTCGATGAGAAGGACTCGTGACACACGCCGAGGATGTTTCTGCGCATAGAGCATCGCCATCCAGGCTCCGAGCGAATTGCCGGCGAGCACCAGGGGCGTTTCCCGCCATGGAATTGCAGCCAGAACCTGCTCCAGAGCCGTGAGCAACGTTGCTAGACCCAACACGCCCTCGACCGGATCGCTCTCTCCATGGCCGGCGAGGTCCGGGATTACCAGTTGAAAATGGCGCTTCCACTGGGGCGCCACCTTGTGCCATGTACCCGCTTGATCTCCGGCTCCGTGCAGCAATACCAGGAGAGGACCCGAGCCGCCATGCCAGACCATCTGCTCGCCCACCGTGGTGGCAATCTTCCTTCGCTGAAGGCCGATTCGGCGAAGCGCATTCCGGCGGAACCAGACCGTCGTGGCGATAGGTCGGAAGAAGAAAACCGCGAAGAAGGCAATCAGAGCCGTAACCGCGACCAACCCCAGCAGCAACACAATTTTGATTGCCTGGCCCATTCCACTCCTCGCGGTCTGCTCGCCGGGAAGTCCCCTTCACAGCCGTCTACCGCATTCGAAAGGCGCAGCCCGCCTGGTTGTAACCGACCCCGGAGCCCACCAGCACCACCAGGTCACCGGACTTCACCTTGCCCCCCTCGATGGCGTGGTCGAGCGCCATGCCGACGCAGGCAGAACCGGTGTAGCCATACTGCTCCATGATGGTATGCGCGCGTTCCGCCGGTAGACCGAGACGTTGCATCACGCGATCGATCGTGGGCTTCCGCACCTGAGTGAAAATGAAACAACCGACATCGTGCAGATCGAAGCCGCCGTCCTTAGCGAGTCGCTGCACGATGATCGGCCACGTCTCTTCGTTCAACTCCGGAGGATACCGGTTCTTGATCGTGCACATCGTGCGCCCGGCTCTTACCGAGTCTTCGCTGGCCGGTTCGAAGGTGCCACCGGAATAGATCCCCCAATAGTCATGATAAGAGCCGTCGGCGCGAAAAGTCGAAGTGATAAAGCCCGGTGAAGTTGCGGGCTCGAGCAAGGCCGCACCCGCGCCATCGCCGTAGAAGAAGACCATCGGATCGGCAGCTGACGTCAGTTTGTGCATGAGATAGACACCGACGACGAGCACGCTTTTGATCCCCGGGTTGGCGGCGATGATTCCGGCGGCTGTGGAAAGACCGGTAGGAAACGAAGCACAGGCGCAACCGACGTCAAACGTTCCGGCATTTTTCGCGCCCAGTTTGTGTTGCAAAACGACCGAGGTCGCCGGTGTTATGTAGTCCGGCGAATCGGTACCGAGGATGATCAGATCGAGTTCCTCGGGCTTCCTGCCGGCGCGCTCCAGCGCGAGTTTGGCCGCGGGCAGCGCGACATCGCTGGTCGCCCAGTTTTCAGGCGCATGCCAGCGTGTTTTGATTCCGCTGCTGGCCTCCATTTTGTCGACAAAATCAGGGATATGTTTGAACCGCTCGCGCAGCATGTCGTTGCTGACTTCGATTTCAGGCACGTACCTGCCGGTGGAGACAATGGTGGCGAAACGCGTCATAAAAGAGCTCTCTCCAGTTGCCGGTTGCTAGGTTCCCAGTACGAGTCCGCCATCGACCGAGAGCACGGTACCGGTGATGAACGACGCCGCATCGGAGGCTAGCCACACGTATGCCTCTGCGACGTCCTCAGGTTTTCCCATTCGCCCCAGAGGCGTGTGCGAAATCATCGTCTGGACGATCTTCTCCGGCATCTTCCCGACCATCTCGGTGGCAATGAAACCGGGGGCGACGGCGTTCACGCGGATATTGTATTTTGCCAGTTCCCGCGACCACGTCCGGGCAAACGCGATCACCCCCGCCTTGGTCGCAGCGTAATTGGTCTGGCCGAAATTTCCATACAGGCCCACGACAGAAGAGGCGTTGAGAATCACGCCGGAACCTTGGCGGATCATCTGGGGCACGACCGCGCGCGAACAAAGAAAGACACCTTTGAGGTTGACTGAGATAACCGAATCAAATGCATCCTCGGTCATGGTGCCGGCAGGCGCGCCATCTTTCCACTTTACGAGCTGTGAGTCGCGGGTGATGCCGGCATTGTTGACCAGGACATCGATCGCATTCCAACGCGCGACGACTTCCTGAACCGCCGCCTCGACGTCGCGGGAATCGCCGACGTCGGTTTTGCGGAACAGCGCGTCGCCTCCGAGCGACGAGAGTTCGTGCAGCAACCTGGCGCTCCCCGCCTCGTCGAGGTCCCATGCTGCCACCCGGCAGCCTTCGCTAGCGAACCGGCGGGCCGTGGCGAGCCCGATCCCCGCCGCCGCGCCGGTAACGACGACCACCTTCGCTCGCAGACCTGTATTCGTCATGAGCCCCCTAAAAGTTGTACTTCAGCGCAAACTGGATCACTCTTGGTCCGGTGGTGGTAGACGCGATCTGTCCGAAGTTTGCCGACGACGCTACGTTGACCGGATTGGCCCAATTCACGTTGTTGAACAGATTGAAGAACTCGGCCCGGAACTCCACCCGCTGGCTCTCCGTGACCGGAATGAATTTGATGATGGAAAAGTCGGTGTCGATCTGTTTTGGCCCCGCGATCAGGTTTCTGCCGAGCTGGCCGAAGTCGCCGAACGCCGTGGGTATCACGAAGGCGCTGGTGTCGAAATAGGCGTGCAAGCGGTCGGCCACGTCGCCGCTCTTGATCGCCGACGCCACTGTCCGGCCAGGCGCCAGGTCGGCGGTGGTGGCCTGAAAGGCAGAATCTTCTCCATAGATGGAGAACGGAACACCGGATTGCAGAGTCACGATTCCCGATATGCTCCAGGCGTCCAAGACCCTTTTCCCTAGAGCCGAGCTGCCACGGTACGGGTTCGGCAGTTCGTACAAGTAGCTGGCGACGAAGCGATGCCGTCGGTCGAAATCCGAGGAGCCATAGTTGTGCTGTTCGTTGACCATGTCGCCCGGAAGCAGAGTGATATCGCTGACCGGACTTCCCGAGTAGTCGTCGAGAGAGTGAGACCAGGTGTAGCTGAGCAGCATTTGCAGGCCCTTGGAGAAGCGCTTGTTGAGGGTTGCCTGCAGAGAGTTGTAACTGGAGTTCGAGTTGCTCTCCATTAGGAAGCTGCCCAATCCGGGGGCCGTGAGATTGCCGAAGCCGGGAAAGAAAGGTCCGCCGAAACTCCCCGCCGCATAGGCTCCACCGAATGCCGGAGTCGCCGCCTGGTTGAACGAGAACAAGCGGGGAAACTTGCGCCCTACCGTACCGACGTATCCTACGTCGAGCATCCAGTTATCAGCAAAGCTGGTTTGGACTCCGAGGTTGAACGATTGGATGTAAGGGATGCTCCAGTCATGCAGGTCCGGATAGAGCCCGGTGGCGGGAACCAGAGTGGGAGCGGGCGCGGTCGAGCCGTAGGACGTCACCGGCAGGACGGCCGGATATCCTCCAAACGGGAAAATACTGGTATTGCTAAGAGCCAGCGGGAAAGCGCTGGGTAGTGGAACCTGGACAAACGGATTTTCGTTCGGGGTGACCAACGCGGTGGCCAGCATTTCGTAGGGCATGTTGAACAGTTGGCTGTTGAACAGACGCATGTTGGGACGGTCGAAGAAAATCCCGTAACCACCGCGCAGGACAACCTTGCCGGTATCCCCGAGTTGGTAGGCGAACCCCAGCCGCGGCCCAAAGTTCTTGAAGTTGGAATTTACCAGGCCGTCGCTGACTTTCGGAATTCCCGGCAAGCTTCCATTCCCGGCCTGGACGAAGCCGCCGGTGACGACCGAGCCGCACAGGCTCGGCGTGGCCGGGCAACCCGCGGTTAAGCCCGGGACCTCCAAAGCAGTGGTCACTGCCTTCGAGGGATCGAAGCCGACGAAATGACCCTGGGTCTCGGTGGTGGGACCGAAGTAGTCATAACGCAGTCCGAGGTTGAGTGTAAGACGTCGGCTGACTTTCCAATCGTCCTGCAAGAAGGCCGAGAAGTCGTTGGCGCGATTGTGCAGGCCGTTGGTACCTGAGCCGATGACGGACAAGCCAGAAAGCCCGGAGAGAAAGTCCTCGAAAGGGTTGCCGTTGATAAAGCCCAGATAATAGATTTCGCCGCTCGGGAATACGTCGAAATAAGGAGCATCGAGCGCCTGTCGCTTGTATTCGCCACCGAACTTGAGGGTATGCGACCCCCTCGTCCAGGTCATCATATCAGCGATGCTATAGGTGTCGGTTGCGGCGTAATTGGTGCCGAGTTGAGACGGACCGAGAGTGAACAGGTTGGTGAACGATAATGTCGGCATGGCCGGAAAAAGGCTGCTGAGGGGCGATGAAATTCCTAACTGGGCGGAGGTGATCGGTTGAGACGGTTTGCTGGGCCCGTAAATCTCGCTCCAGCCGAACCGGACTTCATTCAGCAAATGACTCGAGAATACCGTCGATACCCCGGTCGAAAGCAGGCGCTGGATAATGCCTTCTTCGGTCGGCCAGCCGGGCGCCTGGAGCAAGTTGCCGTCGCCATACTGATCGTAGAGGGCCTGATTGGTGCGGTTGTCAGCATAGAAGAATTTGCCAAAGAGGCGGTTTGCATTATTCAGTTTGACATCCACATTGGCGTTGAACTGGTCTTCCTTATAGGTCGAATTGGAGGGAATCGTCTCGAGCACCGGGCTCGCCGTCGCCCCGGCTCCGGGCGCGCAGCCGGCACCGGTAACGACGCCGGGGATCGAAGGAATCATATACTGCCCGTTGGGGAGCTTGGCCTGCAGAGCCGCTACGGCCACCGGATCGACGAACCCAAAGAGGCCCGAGTTATAACACAGGGAAAGGGCAGCGAGCGATGCGGGATCACGCTGCGACCCCAGATAGGCCGGCACGAAAACGGTGGAGAGCGAGTTCGTCAGCGACGTCCCATTGGTTTCGCGGCTGCCCTGATAGGATACGAAAAACCAGGCACGATCCTTCACGATCGGACCGCCCAGCGTACCGCCGAACTGGTTGCGGTCGTATGTGGGCCGCGGCGTAACCACTCCGCTGACTCCATTCAGGAAGAAGTTGTTGGCGTCCAGAACGGTGTTTCGAAAAAACTCGAAGACATCGCCATGAATGTTGTTGGTACCGGACTTGGTAACGGCCGCGACGACACCCCCGGCATTGCGACCCTGCGACGCGTCGTACATGCTGGTTTGCACGATGAATTCCTGCAGCGAGTCGACCGAAGGGACCGCGAGATTGGGCAGCGATCCGGTTCCGATGGAGTTCGCATCCACGCCATTGATGACAATGCTGTTGGAAAGCGCGCGTTGTCCGTTGACGTATAACGGGGCGTCGCCACGTCCCAGTTCCGAGGAGTTCTGTAGAGACCCCGACGCTCCCGTCGTCAGAGCCAGCAATTGCTGGAAATTGCGGGTCGGCAGCGGCAGATCGCGCACTTGGGTCTCCCCGATGACGGTGCCCTTGGCGGAGCTCTCGGTCTCGACCAGCTGCGATTCGCTGGTGACGGAAACCGTCGTTGGCGCGCCCGCGACTTTCAGGGCAACATCAACGACCGAGCTTTCGGTGATCTGGACACTGATACCATCCAACTGGGCCGGGGCAAATCCGCTTTGGGAGACTTCGAGCCGATAGGCGCCAGGGTCGAGCAGGGGAAACGCGTAACGGCCGTTCACGCCGGTTACGGCTTCGCGGCGCACGCCGGCGTTGCTTGTCAGCGCGACTTTCGCCCCGACAACGAGGGCACCGCTCGGATCGGTCACCAAGCCCACGATTTGCCCGGTGGTGGCGGTTTGCGCCTGAATCACCGGCATCATGAAGCACAACGCGCCGGCAAACGCCAGCAGCCTTACGAGGGTTCGCATAGTTCCTCCTTGTTGTCGCACTCAGGCCTTCTTTGAAGCTCGAGCCTTCGGGCTGCGGGTGTACAGACGGACATATTGATCGATCGCTTCTTCGTCACTGACACCTAAATGGCGCTTGGCGCCGAAGAGTTCTTCCACAAGAAAATAGGTAACAAACTGCAGGTACAAATTGACATAGGCAAACCCCGGGTTTACGTCGACCGGAAACGGGATCGGTGCTCTTTGAAACAAGGCCGTGGAATAGGTGCGCAGACCTCCGGCAATCTCTCGATAACTGTGGATGAAGTGCTTGTGACGGAATTCAACCACGTCGACATACATCAGGCGCCAGTAGTCCAGATTCTCGGAAACGAAACGACCGACAGCCATGCCCAGCTTTTTCAGCGAATCCGGATCGGGAGATTGCATCAACGGAAGGATCTGTTTCTGGCGGAGCGCCTCCATTTTCAACTCCATGCGCTGGACCAGACCGATGAAGATGTCTTCCTTGGTCGGGTAATAGAGGTAGAGCTTGCCCATGGATACGCCGGCCTTCTGGGCGATCTCGCGGACGGTCGTACCGTGAAATCCCTGGCGGGTGAAGAGCTTTTGCGCGGCGCATTCGATCTTGAGCCGGTTCCTGACGACGGTATCGTCCAAAAGCTTGGGCATACAGGCCGCTGTTCGCTCCGCACCAAAACGAGCGCTCGCTCTCGGTGACGGATTCTAAAACGCTACCCTTGCGCTGTCAAGAGAATTTCGCGACAGAAAATTTCGCGCCCGGGCCGGGCCCCATAAGCGAGCTAGCTTGCGGAATTCAATTGGATTCGAAACACCAGGCTGAGATGCTCCTGCCGAACGGTGCCCTTTTTTAGGCAAGCGCAGCCGTGCGCCCGGCGGATTTCAAGAGAACGGGTGCGTGACGCGTCTCCTAGTGGCAAGGCTGCCACGATCAGAAAAGAACGTCGAAGTCGAGGACAGCGCGCCGATCGTTGTTCCCGAAAAACGTGCCATACTGCGGATCGGCAGTGTTGGAGTGCACCTCGAGCGGATTGAAGTGATCGGTCAGATTACGCACCGTACCCGAGAGCCGCACCGCGTGTTTCGCATCGACCTGGAAATCCTTCGAAACTCTTAGGTCCAGAGAGAAGTATCTCGGGAAACGATATTGCGAACCATAGGTCGCAGCCAGGTACTGCTGGAATACATCGGTCGGCTGATAGGGGAACCCGTTACGAAACTCCGCATGGGGTGTCACCGTGATCTTCTTTGGAAAAGCGTACGATCCCCACAGCAGAAACCGATTGGGAATTTCGCCGGGCAAGCTTGCCGGGAAGCTATTGCGCACCACCGGGAAAGGATAGTTCCCCAGGTAGGAGTTTGCGTCACTGATGTCGCCATGGGCGTATTGCCGGACGTAGGAAAAGAAGAACTGGCGATTGGAAGACGCTCCGATCCGCGCCGTAAACTCGGCTTGTCGCGTATGCGCCTGACCAGTGTCACCGAGCACAAACGCGTTCTCGCTCTGAACGATTTCCGGCTGCAGCGTGATCATATTCTGTACGTGGCTCTGCAGGTATTTCACGCGAAGCAACAAGAAGCGATTCACCGCCCGCTCCATGGCCACGTTCCAGGCCACGCTGTAGGGAGCGAAATTACCGCTCTTCTGGGCACTATCAATAAACGGAAAATGCGACTGCGCCGCTTCCGCAGTGAGATTGATATATTGCACGGGCGGCCCGACCGGCGCCCCGGACAAGTTGTAGGTTGTGATCGTCTGCTCGGGATAGCTGTTAAAGGCATAAACATCGAGCGGGACGGAATCGTAAAAGACCCCGATGCCTCCACGCACCACGGTTTTCCCCACGTCCGGGGTCCAGGCGAATCCGGCGCGCGGAGCGGCGCGCGTGGTGTAGGTGATCGTCTGGGCTTCGAGGCGGAAGCCGGCGTCAATCGCCAGATGAGAATTGAGCACCCAGTGGTCCTGGGCAAACGCCGCCGGCTCCATGTCGGCCAGATCATAGGCTCCTGCCCCGGAGAAATTAATCTGCTGCAGGAGATGACCACCGGCATCGTCGATCAGCACCGGCCGCGCGTTAAAGTGGCCCACATTCTCGCTATGGCCGAGCACCGATCCGAATTTGAGGGTGTGCTCGCCGGCGAAATGAAAGGTGCGCGGTGTCCATTCTTCAATCCATTCAAACCGATTGGCCCGGCGCGATTCCTGGCTGAAATAGTTGCCCAGGTTGCCGGTCGGAGTCAGCTCCATGTCGGCGGTTCCCTGCGCCGTTATGCCACTGCTCACTACCCTGCTGGACACCGTGCTCTGCAGGAACCCGCCGCCGATCGCCAGCCGGTCTGTGAGCGTGCCCGTAGTCTCGTGGAAATCCGCATCGGGAGTTACCGGTTGCGGATTGAAGTAGTCCAAACCGGCGTACTGCAGCGAATGGGGAGCGAAATGGAAGCTGCCGGTCAGTGTCTGATTGGCAGAAATGATGGCATCAAACTGGGTGAAGGAGTTGAACGCCTTCGACGTGCTCAGGCTTTCCGGAAAGGGCAACGTTTTCACTTCCTGCTTGTCCAGCAAGTACTCGACGCCCTCAAGGAAGTACAGGTGGTTGGAGAGGATTGGGCCGCCCACATTGAAGCGGGGAGTTGCGTCGCGTATACCGTCAAGATGTCCGCTGCGGATGAAAAAGTCGGGGAACGGATCATTGAGACTGTAATCCCATTTCTCACCTCCGCGCCGCGTATCGGCCGCGATTACACCAGCGGTGAAGCGCCCATACTCTGCCAAGTAGGGCATCTCGGATACCTCGATGGTCTGCACGCTGTCGATCGGGACACTGAGTCCAAAGCCTCCGGTAGCGGGATCGGTCACATCCACCGAATTGATCAGTAGCGCGCTATGGTCTTCGCCGAAACCCGCGACTCGTACGGTCCCGTCCGGACCGCGCACGATGCCAGGTATGAGCGGGAGGGCATCCACCAAGGTGTTTGGTCGTAAGGAAGTGGATGTCGCTTTGGTGGCCGACAGGGTTGCGGCTCCGCTTGAGGTTTCGGTTATCGGATTGGACGCTTCGCCGGTGACGTCTACGCTCTGCTTACTCAGCGCCAGGGTGGTGAGCACAACATCGACATCCTGGGCAGCGCTGCCTTCGCTGACCTTCAAAGTGGTCTCACTGGTCAGGTAGCCCTGCTTTCGGATCCCCAGCCTATAGGTACCCGGGATATCGACCGTGAGCGTTGCGTTTCCGCTGGTGTCCGTTCTGGAAGCAGCGGCGAGCTTATCGCCCAGCCGAAACTCAACCGTCGCATCCGGTACCGGCTGGTTCTTTTCGTCAATCACCGAGAGGTGGATTCGCCCGGTGCGGGAGTCGGCGGCCGCAGAACGGCAGAGAGCACAACCGATTGCCACTGAGAGCACGCATGCGATTGCCACTGCCTTCGGGAACCGTACTGACGGCGATCGCTGGGGACCGGCAAGTTTCATTCGCATGCGTATGGCAAGCAAGAAATACGCTGGGTTATCATCCTTTTCCGTTGTCTGACAAGGACCTTGTTTAGGGTCACGAATTCGTCATTTGCCGCGGTCCCGGCAGCCAGCGAAAAACGGAACAAACAGACCCAGAAGGTGAACGAAATGACGTCTTTATGCAAACATTATCAGGATTACCTATGATAACGAACCGCCCTCAATTGGACAAACGTCCGGGCGTCCGGCACCGTTTTCTTCCGTAAATCAGCAGTCGGGAATTTCCCCCGATACCGCTACTCGGCTGCATGCGACTGGCTCGAGCCCGACGGGAGGAAAAGGAAAGTGAGGAGAGCGGTGTGATTTGACCAACGTAGAACGCGCGAATATGCTGGTGCTCTTTGCCGGAAACAGGCGCCAGTAGCCATGCCGGAAGATCAACCGTGATTGCCGTACGAGGTCCTGTGCATATGAAGCTCTTCGGCGGATTGGCAACTGGCGAACCCTCCCGAGATGCGGGCCCTCAAACGGGTAAGCGTTGGTCGCAGCATCGCTCCTGCCAGTCAGCCCACACCCGATCGATTGTGCCATGACCATTCAAGAGTGGGAGCGCGTGAAGGAATTGCTGCACCAGGCAATGCCACTCGACCCCGCAAAACGGCAATGCTTCCTCGACGAGGCTTGCTCTTCCAACCCCGGGTTGCGCGCTGAAGTAGAGTCACTGTTGTCGGCTGGCGAAGCTGTTCGTTCCAGCTTTATGCAAATGCCGCCGGCGGAAACGAGCCCGTCTGAAATCAGTCCCGCGTTTGCTTTGGAAGCGGGACAGATTTTCGCGGAACGTTTTCAGCTTGTCCACAGGCTTGGAGAAGGAGGAATGGGACAGGTCTGGCTGGCCGAACAGATTTCTCCGGTACGACGCCAAGTCGCCCTCAAGCTGATCAAGGCGGGAATGTACGACGAGGCGGTCGTGCAACGCTTCCAAGCGGAACGGCAATCGCTGGCGATCATGGATCATCCCGCCATCGCCAGAGTGTTCGATGCCGGAGCTACGCCGCAGGGGCAACCTTACTTCGTTATGGAGTATGTGCCGGGACTGCCGATTACGGAATATTGCGATCAAAAGAAACTCAGAAGTCGGGAGCGATTGCATCTACTCATTCAGGCATGCGAGGGAGTGCAGCACGCGCACCAAAAGGCGATCATCCATCGCGATTTGAAGCCGGCAAACATTCTGGTGGTGGAAGTGGATGCAAAGCCAACACCGCGAATTATCGACTTTGGGCTGGCCAAAGCAACGACCGCTCGGGTGGGGGGCCCGAGCCTCCTCACCCAGCAGGGGCATTTTGTAGGCACTCCCGGATATATGAGTCCCGAGCAGGCAGATGTCCGCATCGAAGACATCGACACGCGCACCGATGTTTACTCGCTGGGAGTCGTGCTCTATGAATTGCTGACCGGTTCGCGGCCGTTTGATGCCAGAGAGGGCCAGAAGCAAGCGCTGGATCAGCTACTCAGAAAGTTGCGTGAGGAAGAACCGCCTCGTCCAAGCAGCAAGGTCAGCGCGGATCGGGATCCATCCATCGCCGCTGCCCGCGGTACGGAGCCGAGGCTGCTCATCCAGCTGCTGCGCGGCGATCTCGACTGGATCGCGATGAAGGCACTGGAGAAAGATCGCGCCCGCCGATATGGCACGCCCTCGGAACTGGCGGCCGACCTCAGGAGATATCTGAAGCACGAACCGGTGGTGGCGCGTCCAGCGAGCGCGGCCTATCAGTTTCGAATGTATCTCCGCCGTCACCGTATCGCTGCGAGCGTGGCCGTGGCCATGGCGCTGCTTTTAGCCGCTTTCTCGGTCGTGCAGGCGGTCGAACTGCGTCGGATCACGCGCGAACGCGACCGCGCCGACCGCGTCACGGCCTTCATGACCGGGATGTTTCGCGTGTCAAACCCGAGCGAGGCACGCGGAAACGCCATCAGTGCGCGTGAGATTCTCGATCGGTCGTCGGCCGCAATTGACGCGTCCTTGGCCAAAGACCCGGAACTGCGCGCGCGAATGATGTCCGAGATGGGCACGGTTTATGAGAATCTGGGACTCTACCCCAAGGCCGAATTCCTCGTGAAGCAGGCCATCGAGGTTGAGCGCAAGGTTCTCGGCGAGCGACATCCGGAAACGCTCGCTTCCATGAATAGCCTGGCATCAGTACTGGCCCGGGAGGGCCGATCGGCAGACGCAGAGACCCTGGCTCGGCATACATTGAAGGAGAGTCGACAAGCCCTCGGCGAGAAGAATGCGCTGACACTGAAGGCCAAGAATACCTTGGTTACAATCCTGACCGACGAAGCGCGGTACCCGGAGGCAGAACGACTCGCGCGTGAGAACCTCGATGCTGCCCTGGTAGTTCTCGGTTCTGAGCATCCCGACACTGTACGCTACATGGCGAATCTGGCGCGGATCGAATCCGCGCTGGGGCGCTCTCCGGAGGCAGAAAAGTTGCTTCGCAATGCTTTCGAGATCCAAGAGCGCCTGGTCGGCTCCGAGCATCCTGACACTCTGCTTCTGATGAACAACCTAGCGGCTTTGCTCGCCGATGGAGGTCACCCGGCAGAAGCGGAGAAACTGCAAAGAAAAATGCTGGATATTCAACGCCGCATGTTGGGGCCTGAGCATTTGGACTCACTGATGGCCACCAGCAATCTGGCAAACTATATTTCTGACCAGGGCCGCTACGCCGAAGCCGCCGACTTATACCGCGAAACGCTCCAGATCGAGCGCCGGGTCCTGGGGCCGGAGCACCCACAGACTCTGGAGACGATGGACAATTTGGCGAACGCGCTGTCGGAGCTCGGACACTACGAGGAAGCTGAACAGTTAGGGATGGGAATTCTGCAGACTCGACTCCGGGTGGACGGGCCGAATCACCCGAGCACGGCAACTTCGGCCTACAACCTGGCCTGCATGTTTGCCCTACAGGGCAATTCCGGAAAAGCTCTGTCGTTTCTGCGGCAATCCGTGGATTACGGGCTGCCCCCACAGACCGCGCTGAATCTGGATCAAGATTCAGATCTCAAGTCACTGCACGGCGCCCCCGGGTTTCAAGCCGTGGTCAGCAGCGCCCATCAGCGCGCCCAGTCCGAGCACAAGTCCGAGCGCTAACCTTAGACAACATCGATCCCGACGTTTTCGCGCAAGGCCCATGCTTGGCAGACTTTTGCAGGCCCGACTTCAGGCAATGCATTAGCGCGGAATCACCTCGCTACCAACTTCATTGTCCATTTCATCCGCCCAGCTTCCCCACCCCACAACTTTGCATGCTTTCCCAACGGAAGCAGTTTCCCGAGTCCGAGGGAGTCTACTGCATCGGTGGCTCCGATCCCTCCTGCGACAACCCAGGTTTCCTGAGCCCGGGCGGCTTCGAGTGCGGCGGTCCGAGACAGGTGTCAGCCAGACTAGTTAATTGCGACGCCGCGTTGGCCAAGCTTCGCCAGCAACCAGCGTCCTAACACCGCCATTGCCTCAGGTTAGGAACGGTTTCGAGATTGGGAGCCCGCCTATCCAAAACAATATATCTTCAAAATGTCCGTTTGCTTTCCTGAATACCCTTCGCAGCAAGTGAATGTTCTGGCTCCAACCCTCGAGCCCGCCTTCCTGTTTAAGCTCCTCTCACCCCTCATTTTGCGACGCAAAGTAGTTAAGTTCGGTCAAGGGTGCTGACTGACGGAAAGGATATTGCCATCCGGATCTTTGAACCACGCGACCTTGTCGCCGGTGGGAGTGGTCCAGATTCCGAGTTCAAGATCCTGAACGAAGGGATACTTCTCGAAGGCGACGCCTCGATCCCTGAGCCAAGCACATACGGCTTCGATACCCTCGACTTCCCAGCCGAGAATCGTGCCCTGCAGGGGAGTGAAGTTTGGAATTTTCGCAATCCGAATCTTGTGCTCTCCGATGCTCATCACCAGAGCATATTGATCGAGGCTTACAAACCCAAATCCAAGTTTTCCTTCATAGAATTCTCGCGCCTTGTCGTAATCCTTGGTAGCAACAAAGCCGACTATTTCTCCCGAAGCAAGCATCTTTATTCCTCCCCGATGACGGTCGTGCTGGCAAGGAATAACACTTGCGGCGCGCAAATTCTCTCGCTATTGTGACAAGCAGTGTCGCATAGGTGTCAAAGCATTCTGGGGGAAAGGAACGGCCGCTCGTTCGCGGAGATTGCGAGCGTGTCGGCGGACCTGCCAAGTGGTCACGTGATTCCGGAACACTCTCACCCAGAGGACCAATTGTTGTTTGCCTCGGAAGGTGTGATGACGCTCCGTACGAAGCAGGGTATTTGGGTGGTCCCGCCCATGCGGGCGATGTGGATTCCAGCGGACACGCCACACTCGGTGAGCATATCCGGGCAGGTTTCGATGAGGACTCTTTACCTTTGGCCTGAACTTTGCCGCAACCTGCCGAGGAAGTGCTTTGTGATGAATGTTTCGGGGCTCTTGAAGGAATTAATCCTCCACGCTTGCAAATTCTCGCGACTGCACCAGAAAACGGCGACCGAGAGGCGGATCGTCGAGCTACTTCTCGATCAGCTGAAAGAGGTCGAGTCCGTTCCTTTGCAGTTGCCGCGTCCGATGGATGCGCGGGCGAAGAGGGTGATGGAGGTGCTGTTTGCCAATCCCGGAGACCAGAGGACGCTGGAGAAGCTTTGCAGAGACTGCGGCGCGAGCAAGCGGACGGTTCAGAGGCTGTTTCTGGAGGAAACGAAAATGACTTTCGCCAAGTGGCGACAGCAACTCCGCCTGCTCCATGGAATGGAGTTGCTGGCCTCCGGGGAAAAAGTGACGGCCACGGCTCTCGAGGCTGGATATGCCAGCACGAGCGCGTTCATCTCAATGTTCCGCAAGCAGTTGGGGACAACGCCGACGCGTTACTTGAAAAGTGGAACCGAGCGAGATCCAAGCCGGAAACGCCGGACCAGAAGCGAGGGGTGAGCGTCGGTGCCGGATCAAAGCTGCGGCGCTTGGAGGCGCCGCCTCCATAGTGTGAAACGGCGATCCGCAATGACCGTCTCTCTACGATGAGTTCGTTGCGGTTGCGGAGCGAAACGGACAAACAAAGCGGTATGTTCTCGAACAGGCGCTCCGGTTCTACCTGCACAACGTAGTTCCGTCCCAGCACTTGGTCCGCCCCGAGGTGATGGATGCCTTCGAGCAGTCGGTTGCTCGCAACCGTGACCTGTTGCAGCGTCTCGCCAAGTAAATGGCGGATTTCCTTACGGTCGCGGAAGTCTACGGATGCAGCATCGATTGATCGAGATGTTCGGCGGTCTCCATGGTGTCCGCGATAAGGGCGCCGTTGAGGCCGCGGTTTTCCGTCCGCAAACCGGCTATTACAACTCCATCGAAGAAGAGGCGGCGGCGTTAATGGAGTCGCTCGGCAACAACCACGGATTCCTCGACGGCAACAAGCGCATCGCTTTCATCGCCGCCGATGTCTTCCTGCGGCGCAACGGGTTTTACATTGAAGTCGAAGCCCTTAAAGGATACGCGTTCATCGACGGCTCGATGGAGCGGCACGAATTCCGCTTTTCCCAAATCCTCGACTGGATCCGTCAGCCCATCAAGCCCCTGGTTTAAGTCATCCCCGCGGTTGCCACATCCGCTTGATGCACGGCCGAACAGAGTGGCGTGAAGCGCGGAACAGGATCGCTCAAGGATGTGGGAGTAAATTAAGCGGGTCTTGTTATTTTGGGTTGGTCTTTTTTTCCTCAGAATGGCCAGGAACTCGCCGTGGCCGCCTTCGTTCCGGACGCGCTTACCTGGATCGGGTAGCCACGCAAAGAGGTATCGCCGTCGAGGCCGAAGGAATCACGCGTTCACCCCTGCACGGCTGCGAGACGTTCGCCTTTATCGCCCTGGCGATATCCATTGCCCGGAGTCGGCGGAATGAAAGATCGCTTCAATTACGGCCATGTTCTTGATGGCATCCTCGAGCGGGACCGGAACTTCCCCATTCTCCAGAACGGCTTTGGAAAAGGCATCGCCCTGCAGGGTGTACTGATCGCAGACCGGGAAAGTCTCTGTGGTGATGTTTTTGCCCGACAGATCACCTCCATCGTCGATGAAGAGACGAGTGGGGCGGTCGATCGGTGCATTGAAGGGGATTTCGATCTCAATCCGTCCGCGCGTCCCGAAAAACTGGACGCGCTGGTAGGGGACCAACTGCGTACTGCAAGTGAAGATGGCTTGGCCGGCGGAGAAGTCGAGAATGGCCGAGGTGAGGCGGTCGGTGTGCATCCGGGGGTCACGGTCGATACGAGCAACCACACGGGTCGGTTCCTCGGCAAACGCGTGGCGGGAGGCGTGGATCAGGTAGCAGCCGATGTCCATCACCGCCCCACCGCCGCTTTCGACCTGGTTGCGAATGTTGGCGGGGTCGGCGTTGAAGTAGCTGAACAAGCCAACAATCGAGCGAAGTTCGCCGACCCGGCCTTGGTCGAGAAGTTCCTGAAGGCGCAACCATTGGGGACTGGTTCGGATCATAAAGGCTTCGCCAATTTTGACTCCGGTACGGGAGCGAACCTCGAGCAGAGATTCGGCCTCCGCTGTGGTCAGGCCGAGTGGCTTCTCGCAGAGAACGTGTTTGCCGGCTTGAGCAGCCTTAATGGTCCAGGGCACATGCAATTGATTGGGAAGAGGATTGTAGATAACGTCGATATCCGGGTTGCCGAGGAGTTCCTCGTAGGAGCCATAAGCCGTGGCAATGCCATGGGTGGTTGCCGCCTCCCGAGCCTTCGCGAGATTGCGGCTGGCGATGGCAACGACGCGGCTGTACTGGCCCCGCTGCATGGCGGGTATCACTTTCTTGAGACCGATAGCGGCCGTACTCAAGACTCCCCAGCGGACCTTGTTGGACATGGTAGTCATGATAAGGGAAAGTGTGGGCGAAAATCCGTCGAAAAACTGGCGTTCCGCTGATTATCGATACCCGCATGCACAAGGAAAAGAGCGCTTTCGGGAAGCGACCCGACGAGCTTGGTTACTCTCGCCAGGGCCGAAGAATGCGGTAACTCGGTACAGCCGTGGGCGAACTCTTCTTCGCCTCGACCAACTTTCTCCTGAGCAGCCAGCGCACCCCCGCCTGCGCCGCGCTCTTCGAAATACCCACCGAGTCGGCGATGGTTTGGTAGCTGACCGGAACCCGTTCGCGACGGCTGCGCGCGGCCTCGTAGCAGAACCAGAGATAGATGAGGAAGCTGGCCGGCCGGTGGTCGTGGCCAACCAGGTCCCGCATCAGGACATCCACGACATAGTCATCCAGCATCATTTGACTATAGCGTTCTGTACTATAGCAGATAGTACCTGATTTTCACGGGCATCGTTCTGTCCTATACTCCGAGCTGAAATTCGGAGGAATCCATGATCCGTGGAATCAAATTCGTAAACGTGCCGGTCCGAAACCAGAAGGAAGCCGTAAAGTTCTACGTCGAGAAACTCGGCTTGCGGGTGCTCACCGACCAGCCCTTCGATGATAAACAGCACTGGATTGAGATCGGTATCCCGGGCAGCGATTCCAAACTGGTACTCTTTACCCTGGACGGGCAACAGAGCCAGATCGGAAAGCCGCAGCCGGTCACGTTCTGGAGCGACGATGTCGAGGCAACATCACGGGTACTGAAAAACAAGGGCGTGGATTTTGTGATGGAGCCAAAGACAGAAGCCTGGGGAACGGCGGCGATATTCAAGGACCAGGACGGAAACCAATTTTGCCTGTCGTCGAGATAGGAACGCCTCCCATGAAACATCCGGACGGGGTGAACAAGACGATTCCCGGCCAAGAGGTGGCTGGCCTTCTGGCCGCCTATGCTCCCGAAGTGCGAAACCTGGCGCTTGCGGCCCGCACTTTTATGCTCACGATGATTCCCGGCATCGTTGAGCAGGTCGACGCCAGAGCCCGGATCATCGGGTACGGCTACGGCCCTAAATATGCCGACATGGTTGGCGTAATCATGCCAACCAAAGCGGGGGTGAATCTGGGCATCGCCTATGCCATGGATTTGCCGGACCCGCAGCAACTTCTTGAAGGCACGGGCAAACTACATCGTCACGTCAAGTTGAGGAGCAAATCGGATTTAGACAGTGCAGCCTTGAAATCCCTGGTCAGAGCCGCTGTCGAGGCTGCGCTCAGGCGACGAGAAAAGACGGGACGAAAAGCGAGCAAATAATCAGGAAGACCAGCGGCAACCGTGCGCAGAAGAGTCTGGGCCGCAAACCAAGACACCAGCGTGCGCAGAAGATACTGCAAGAGGACTCCCCCTTGCTTTCCCCACGTCAGCTTCGAAGTTGGCCGTCGGTCGTTCGAAATCAGAATCCCATTTGTTTTCCGGGTCCCGGCCTTCCGCGCTTCCGCGATGGCGAACGGCCTGCGATGCCGGCGGTCACAAACTTGTAGGCCATACCGAGCAAGTCCCGCAACCCCTCGGAACTGACGCGAGATAGGCGAACCAGAACGCCGCCGTAGTCGAGGTAGTGTTCCGTCACGTAGTAAACATCAGGAGCCGCAGCGAGCAACTCGGCGCGATCGTCCAAATCCACGCGAACGACAAGCGAATCGGGTTCGGCCGAGCGATTCGCCGGAATACACGCCAGGAGTTTTCCGTGCACCTTGAGCGCCGGGAACCCGTAGGCTGTTCCTGCCTTCACGCCGGGCAACACAAGCCCCATCTTGCGTACGGTCTGGAAGTCGATTTTGGTTCTCGGCATGGGCAGCTCAAATCCCTGCGGTTCACCCTCTGATTGGGTTCAGCACGAGCATACATCTGGCTTCGCAGATCGGCCATCCATTTATGCGCAACCGAGGCCGATCGGACAGGTGGCAGGCGACCGGTTCGAAATCGTCAGCGGAAAGCCGCTGCGTTCTCGAGGGCCCACTGGTCCAACGTGATCGGCATCCGTGCCAAAATGCGTTCTACGTTGTCATTTACCGCTGCCAGGCGCCCCTCCCGTATGGCACGCCATAGCGAGACGTGAGCGTCGGTTTCTTCGACCGACCCACTGATCGCGGCATAGCGTTGCCGCGCCTGGTCGTCGGAAATATCCTGAAACACAAGCTTGGCTCCGATGGCAGCTCCTATTTTGGCGGTTGCTGCGGCGAAAGATAACGCTTCCGGCCCGGTGATCGGCAGGGATTGTCCGCCGAACTCATCGGTGATCAATGCTCGCGTCGACACCGCGGCGATGTCCCGGGAATGGATAAAGGGACGTTGACCGTTGCCGGTGGAAGAACGAACGATTCCCTCGGCTTTGATCGACGGCGCCCAGGCGAGCAGGTTCGACATGAAGCCTGTGGGCTGAACGAAGGTGAATGCCAATCCGCTCTCGCGGACCGCCGCTTCACCCAGTTCGTGCCAGGCACCGATTGCCAGGGCATGTTGCACGTCCATGGAGGACAGCTTTACCAGATGTCGCACACCGGCCGTCTTGGCCGCCTTCGCTGCCAGTTCGTCTCGGGCGGGAATCTGAGGGCCGGAGTTGACGAGGAAGAGTTTGTCGACACCTTCCAGCGCCGGCTTGAGGTCCTCGGCACTGCCGAGATCGCCAACGAATATATCGACTCGAGCACCGAAACGAGAACGTGCCCGCTCGGCCTGGCGGACGAAAACGCGTGGCCGTTCGCCGCGTTCGAGCAAATTGTCGACGACCTTCGACCCTACGTCTCCCGTCGCCCCTGTAATGAGGTAGATCATGGAATCTCCTGAACATAAACAGAATCACAATATGAACGTATGCTCATATTTTGCTATCAACCTACATGCGGACGTACAGTCCGTCCACTCGCATTGTGCGTGAGCTATAAGGTTCGATGATGCAACTGGATATGATATATAGTTGTACATAAGCTCACATTTAAGCTAAGCTCGCTCCATGAAAACGATGGCGGCAAAGGCGAAGGTGCGGCGTCTGCCGAAACAGCGGCGCGCGCATCAGACGGTCGAGGTGATACTCGATGCGGTCGTGAGAGTGCTGAAGCGGGAGGGCTTCCATGCCATCACCACCAATCGAGTCGCCGAGGTTGCGGGGGTGAGTATTGGCTCCGTCTACCAGTACTTCCCGGACAAGTCAGCGATCTATGCCGCCTTGCATCAAAGACATATCGAAGAAATTGATCGTTTGTTCGAGAGAAAATTTGTCGAACATGCGGCGTCGCCGCTCGATGATCTGGTTGCGGCAGTGGTTGAGGCGATGATCGACGCCCATACGACCGATCCGGAACTCTATGAACTGCTGCTCACCGAGGTCCCGCATGGAGCCAACGGGAGCAAGGGATTTTCCACCCGTCTGCATGACGCATTTGTTCTGGCGATTTCTTCCGCCAGGCCTGAGTTGAGGAAGCGTGGCGATCTCGAAAAAGTGGTCTTCATTGTGACCAACATGATCGATGCCCTGTCGCACGCAGCTGCCCTCCGCAGGCCTTCGGGATTATCACTGGCGGAGGCGAAAAGGGAGGCTACAAGAGCAATTCAGGCCTATTTGCACGCTTGAACCACGCGCGCGTGTGGCAAGCGGCGGCCTGGCGCGCACGGGGCGACATCTACCGAAAGCCTTTTTCTCCCGACAGCAGCAGCTCAGCCCTCCCCCCCGACGTTGCCGCAGATCAGGTCGGCTCAATTGCGCTCGAACTCCCCGTTTGCCAGTGACGCCCTTGTCACTCCGTCGCGGAAGCAGCTGATTTGCGGCACTGCCAGCGGCGAATTCGACATCGTGATCCCGCAAAGCATTTTGTCTGAGAGATTGCCGATTCGCGTCGCCGGAGCCGATTCGGAGTTTCCCGGCGCGTGAGCAGTCAGTGTACGAGCAAAACTAGCATGCCACCGCGGTTCTTCCACTCCCGCGGCCAACCCGCGCCCAAGTAACTCGCATAGGATCAAGCTCAGATTAGAGCATCCATGGACCGGTTGGCGATTGAGACTTTTTTTGTCCTCGCAGATGGCACCGTCCCATCCCTCCCGTCTGGTGGCAGTGCGCGAAGGCGTTCGAGCTGTGGCCGGGGACCCGACCAGTGGAAGGCCGCTTCAAGATCGGGCGAGCTGTTCTATCCCTATCAGATGGAATCTGGCGAAGGTCGACGTGGCCTGACCGAAGTGGGTTATGCTTCCCCAAATCCTGCCTGGGGGACAGCACTTGCCTAGCGATCGCTAAAATTTCCTGCCTTGAAAAGGGGCGAGAACATGAGGCGTTGAAAGGGTGGGCTGCGCCCCGGACTCCGAAGGCACAGATCAATCCTCACGAAGGGCTTGCATGGGCTCGATGGAAGCGGCCCCGCGGGCCGGAAGCATTGAGGCGAGCAAACCAATTGCCAACAAGGACAGCGAAGCTGCGGTGTACGACCAAAAGTCGATCGGCCCCACCTGGTACAAGAAGCTTCGTACCAGGCGGCCCGTTACCAAGGCCAGCAGTATCCCCACCCCAAGACCCGACCCGATCACGATCACTCCCTGGCGGAGGACCATACTTGCCACGCTCTGCTTGGTGGCGCCGAGCGCCATCCGAACCCCGATCTCATGTCGCCGAGAACTCACCAGTTGAGCTAACACGCCATAGAGTCCTGCCATCACCATCAAGACCGCAAGTGCCGCAAACGCTCCCGTCAGATACAAGCCCAGCCGCTGCCCGAAAATGCTTTGGTCCACGACCTCTTGCATGGTTTTGAAGCCGTCCAGGGCAAAACCCGGTGCCGCGCCGTGGAACAGCGACCGCATGGTGGGTGCGACCGCTAAATCGCCTCGTGTCTTAACCACGAAGCTGACCATGGTTTTGAGCAGCGCCTGATAGAACAAGGACGTTGTCGGCACTTGTTGATAGGGAAGGAAAATTAATGGCTGGATCGCGCCGCCGACGTTCGCGTCGATCTGATCGTTGAGCACGCCGACGATGGTGTAGGGCTTCACCATTCCGGTATCTTTGCCGTCCAGATCGATCTGCGTTTGTAGCGGATTGCTATTTCCAAAGTACTTCTTGGCCAGTGTTTGATTGATCGCCACTACGTAAGGACTCGCAGCGTCGTCCTCGCCCACCATGCGTCCGAGAACAACCAGCGTGCCCAGTGTGCGATCATAGTCCCCGCTCACGGCCGTAACTCTGGCATTGAGCGCTGGCGAGCGATCGCCGGGCTGCCCGACGATTGTGAAATCACAATGCATGTCCATTCCGGACAGAGGGGGTGCGGTGATCAACGCGGCGCTCTCCACACCCGGTAACTTCCGCATGCGCGCCAGTACCGGCGCATAGACGAGCGTAGCCACCGAAGTGGGTGCGTTCGTCGTATCTTCAGACACCGCCATGGTAACGAATCCCGCCGCATCCGCGGGCATCGCGGTAAATGTGGTTATGTGGGCTACTCCAAAGCCGAGTTCAGCATGTTCCAGGTTCCAGAGCGTGTGAAACAGGAGCGCGGTCGCAATCAGCAATACTGTGGAAAGTGCAACTTCTCCACCCGCCAGCCATGCGCTCATCCAGCCGCGGACCGATCGCGAGCCCATTCCGCGCGAGGCGGCCTGCAAGGCCCGTTGCGGGTCGGTGCGCGCCACCAGCAACGCCGGTAGCAACGACGATAGCAGCGTCGCAAGCGTAGCGATTGCCACCAGCGGCACGATTACCGTCCAGTGGATAGCGATGGCATCTCCGCGTGGAATCGTTCCCTCGGGCAGCTGGCGTACAACTTGCAAAGTAATCTTCGCCAGTATCATGCCGAGTCCGGAACCCAAAAGGCTGAGAACCGCTCCCTCGGCGAATAGTTGTCGCATCATTCGCGACCGGCTCGCGCCGAGCGCTGCCCGCACGGCGAACTCCTGCTGACGACCCAGGCAACGCGCGATCAGTAGATTGGCAACGTTGGCACAAGCGATCAGGAGGACGAGCGCGAGCGCTGCAAGCAATCCGTAGAACACCGGTCGCACCGATCCTGTCAGCACCTCGCGGTATGGGGTGGCACGAAAGCGGAAGTCGGAATTCGCCAAGCTCGGCATGTCGTGGCGTATGCGCTGCGCAATCGTGTCGAGCTCTTGCTGCGCTTGCCGTTGGTTGATTCCGGGACGCAGTTGGCCGACAATGCTGAAAAAGCTGTACCCGCGCTCTCGCAGCATCTCCGGTGTTGGCTGCAAGGGCAACCAGACGGCCTTCTGGATGTCTGGGCCAGCCTCCTCGGGAAAGCGCATCGCCCGCGGCATCACGCCCACGACAGTTCGCGCAATGCCACCGATCCGAACGGGTCGGCCAACAATACTCGGATCAGCGTTAAAGCTTTGCCGCCACAGTCGCTCGGAAAGTATGACCACAAGCGGCCCACCCGGTTGACCTTCCGCTTCCGTAAAAGTGCGCCCCAGCATGGGCTGAACGCCAAGCATCGAAAAAATGTTCGGTGTTACCCGCGGCGCGTTTACGCTCAGCGAGAGATCGTTGCTTTCGATAACCGTCAGGTCGCTCGCATAAAGGCCAACCGCCTGAAAACTCCGTGACTGGTCCCGAATGTCCCGATAGTTGAGCCACGAGGTATTCGAGAACCCCGGTTGATCGTCGGCCGGTGCAATATATGTCAACCGGTCGGCGCCCACATAGGGCAACGGCCGCAGCAGAACGCACTCCACCACCGTGAATAAGGCCGCGTTTGCGCCGATACCCAACGCCAGCGTGAGCACGGCCACCAGGGTAGTGCCCCAGGCGGATCGCAGTTGCCGCGCGGCAAACCTCACATCCAGTATCCACATGGGGACCTCGCAACCGATCTTCCGTGAACCGACAATATAAGCACGTTCTTGGCCACAGGACGGAATCAATCGTTACCCAGTTCCCCTCTGTTTCCCTGGTCTTAGCGCACCGTTTGGTAGATCGCGGCCCGAACCAGTGTCCATTTTCGCCACCCGACCGTTCGAAACCGTACACCCGCGGAGCCATCCACCTGTACCCAACCCGGCGAACTTCCCGGATGCCGGGAGATCGATCACGACTTAGCTTGGTACCGGGACGTCCGTGACGGCGTCCCATTTGCGGGATTCAATGGTGCCGGGAGATGCACGATTCCGTGCCCGCTTCGAGAGTATCCGGGAAGATTCGCCCCTGCTGCGAATTCCGCCGGATTCGGGCGCAGATCCTCGCGGCATATTCGGCGATCGGTAACCGTCCGTCACAAGGCTCGCCGCTACTGGTCGCCGCGGACTCTCCACCACTCCAACCGCGTGAACTCGGCCATTTTGTCCGCCCCGTGCAGCCTATACCAGTCCTGCCAGGCCGATGCCTGGGCAGGCAGCGATTCGTCGGTGATCTCTCCCAATGCGAGGAAGGCCCAATTGCGCATACCCGGGCTGGTTTGGGGATCGGCGGTTAGCTGGATCAGTCCGGGCACCATCCGCATACGCTGGGTGCGTTTGAAGTTGCCGCAGTCGGACAGGTTGCAGCCGGCGCGATCACGAACCGCGTCGGATGGGTCATGGGTAAAGGAGCTGAACAACTGGTCCAGAGCCTCATCCGTGCCCAGATAGCGCATGCCTTCAACTGCCCACTGGCGCACCTGTGGGTCACGGTCGTTCTTGGCGTAGTCGACCAGCAGCGGATACATGCGATCGTAGCCCACGCCGCGGCCGGCCAGCAGACCCATGCCGTATGCGCAGAGTGCGCGATGCCCGGGGTCCACCTCTGCCCTTCTAATGAGCCGGTCTACAGTGTTTTCAGTTTTCGGCCATCCGTTCATTGCCAGGTTAATATCCGCGTTAGCGTAGCGAACGCGCAGGTCAGTGGAGAAGCGGGAACGCACCTCCAATTCGTTCATGTGCGCGGTACGCTGGAGATTGGTCCAATGACCGACATTTTGCTCGAACAGATCAAGGGCGCGGACATCATGCTGAATGGCCCGATCCAGCAATTCTTCTGCCTGCGCCTGATCGGAAAGAGTTTGCAGGCGTTCGACATCCACATCGCTGAGTGGTGAGTAGCTTGCCTGACGCCGGGACGGTTTGCCTGGCGTGCTGGCTTGCAACGCGCGGGCGGGCTTTCCGCGACGCGGAAGGAAGAACTGATAACGGATCAAGACCACCGAGACCAGAAGAAAAACGAGCGGCGCGAGGAATGTGGCTGGGTTATTGCGACGTAACGCGGGGCGCGATCCCGACGCAGCCTGGCTTCGTTGTGGCGGTGCTTCCGGTACTCCAAACCCCTCAACCGCGACATGTGTGTCGAGTTTGAGGCCGACCAAGTTCTCCAGCTGAGCGGCAACCCAGCGGGCTTCCTGACGGCTATCGATCGCGTCTGCGATCGTCAGATTTCTCCCATCTGTGGTCCGCAAGCGAAGAGAGTAAGAAGCTCGTGCGCCTTGCTGTTGCATCTTGGTTACAGGCAGAATCTGGACGATGTTCGAGAAAGGAATTTCTCGATCGACGCCGATGCCGAGCAGAGCTCGACGAAACACAATCCTGGCGTTACCCGCCACGATTCGGCACGAGCCCAACATTGCCCGGATCAGGGCGTAAACCAGCAACAGGTCAGACAGCCAGAGCACCCCGGCAAAAATAAACGGCGCTTGCGAACGGCCGAGGAAATAGGCGAGGCCCGTCCATACCGTTGTAAAAAGAAGCAAGACTAGGGCCCGGGAGGGGTTGCGAAAAGGCGGGAAGTAGTACTGGATGCTACCGTCCAGCCCGGTGGAGAATACAACCGTGGGATTTGCCGGAGCGGCCACTTCGGACCGGTCAAATTGGAAGGCGGGGGCAGCGGACGCGCTCGGCGGATCGTTGACAAAGCGTGTCCGTGTCTCTGGGGCTGAGGCCAGCGATGGGGTTCGGCGAAACACCGGCACCTCGAATTCATCGGCATAATCCACGCCGGGAACATCCGCGTGCACGCGTAGGAGCCATAGAACCTGATCGCTCGGGTGGTCGTGATTCGACTCATAGGCGTCGGCGGGTATGCTGAACTCGACAGGGATGGTCGTGTCGCCCCTGGCACCGGGGAACAAAAATTCTTGCGGCACATTCTTGTCTGCCTGCCAAAAAACGCTTTCACGAACGGAACGATCTTTACTCGAACCCGTCACGATCCGGCGAATGCAGGAAAGACTCATGTCAATGCCATGTTTGGCATCGGTGTTGAAGCGCAGGTGAATTGTGCCTTTCATCTCTCCGCCCGGGGTAAAGGGCAGGGTGGCGAATTCCAAGTAGGCCTGTCCGAAGCGTTTTCGCCGAATGCTGGCCCGCGCGGCCATACCTGCCAGAACGACGCCCACGACACAGAACGCAAGCGGGAACAGGGCCTTGGGATCAGAAGCACGCCAGAGCTTAGGCACGGTCGTGATGGCGACTGTGTAGGCAATCGTATTGGCAAACATCGCAGCCAACCAAAGGACCGCGCCACCATTGCGGTTCTTGCTCTCAGCCCGGCTGCAGGCCCAGTCCTTGCGCCACAACCAGGGAGATTCCGGATGGGACTGCTCAGCCGTCGCCTGCTCCTTTAATCTGCGGTTCCCACAGATTGCGGCGCACACAATGCCGCAGCCAAACAGGGCGAAGAACCCGCTCATCAGCACGCCGCCCCAGCGACTTCCATGGACTCGGTCGGAAGCACCGAACAGAAACGCGGTGGAGAACGCGAGTCCAAAGGCCACAAAAAACAGGCCTATGAGAATTGGAACGACTTCGACAACCTTGGACGGTCGTGTCACAGAAAAATTATAGAGTTGAGGAAAACCTAACCGGGGGCGCCAGGGACACGGCATCATTACCTAAGTCATGTTCTTGAGTTACCCGAAACCACCCGGCCGACTCCCATCGCCCCGACTGACTACTTCAACCGGGTTCGGAAGGCGTGGGCGCAGGAACGACTCATCGCACCCCCCACCCCGCTGCTCAATCATGACATCGGAGGACATTTACGTTCTTTGGCTCTTGTGGCCGAGGTCTCGAGTGGTTTTGAGATTCGACAACGATCTGGCCGGAGGGCCGAGCAAGGTCCGCCCCCGGCGGGGGGGCGCTATCCGGGACATGCTGCAGGCAGAGCCGGCGTCCTCGCAGAACGGCCGGACGTTCTCCGTTAGTTCCGTCGCTACTTAAGTAAAGAGAGTCCAACGGCCGATAGGACAATCGTGCGAGCCCATGTCCGTCATAGACGGTTCTCAAGGTATCGCCACGGCCGGAATTGTGACAGAAGGATCACTCTGGAGGATAGAGCGTGAACAGGTTAAGTTTGAAAGTAAAACTGGGGATGGGATTCGGAGTACTCCTGCTCATCATAATAGCCTTGAGCGCGATCGCCTACCAGTCGGCGGTGAGAGCTGGCGAACTGTCGGATCAGATCGAGCGCCAAGGAGAAAAAAAAGACATGACTTTCCGCATCGACTTGTCAGTAGAACAGCAAATCGGAGCGGTGCGCGCCTTCGTTCCAACCGGGGATGAAGCGCACCTGGCGAGCGGCGAGCGCGCCCGGGTGACCTTCCGCGAGAACATGGAAAAGCTGGAGAATCTTCTCCAGACCGAAGCAGGAAAGAAAAGCTTCGCAACCGTCCAACAACAGTATGGTGAATATCGCCCCATCCTGGATCATGTTATTCAGATACGCCGCGCGGGCAACGCCCAAGAAGCGCTTGACCTCTTGTTCTCGCCCGAAACCAACCGCAAGCGCAATGAACTGCGAGAAAACATTCATGCGATGGTCGAATTGATCGATCGGCTCAAGAAGGCTGCCGAAGAGGAACAGAGTATCTCCGAGGCCAGAACCAAAAATGTAATGCTGGGTTTAGCGTGCGCCGGAGTATTGATTAGCATCGGGGTAACCTTCGTGATCGTCCGCTCCATTGCCGTCGCCACTTCACGCATGCTGGCCATCATCCAGGAAATTGCCAACAAAAACCTCACCGTCGAAGACATGAAAATCACGAGTGAGGATGAAATCGGCCAGGCGGGCATCGCTCTCAATCAAATGAAGAACGGCCTGCACACCGTAATCCAGTCCATTGCCAGTGCAGCGGCTCATGTCGGCAGCGCCAGCGATAGGCTGTCGGGCACCAGCCAGCAGATCACCGCCAACTCCGAGGAAACTTCTGCCCAGGCCAACGTGGTCGCGAACGCATCCGCGCAGGTTAACCAGAACCTGCAGACGGTCGCTACCGGCGCCGAAGAAATGGGTGCCAGCATCAAGGAGATTGCTAAAAACGCCAGCGAAGCGGCCAAAATCGCAACCTCGGCCGTAAGAGTTGCCGAGACCACGACCGCGACCGTGTCCAAGCTGGGGGAGTCCTCGAGCGAGATCGGGCAAGTCATCAAGGTCATCACCTCCATCGCGCAGCAAACCAATCTGCTCGCCTTGAACGCCACCATCGAAGCGGCACGCGCCGGCGAGGCTGGCAAAGGCTTTGCCGTGGTAGCCAACGAAGTCAAAGAACTTGCGAAAGAAACGGCCAAGGCCACGGAAGATATCAGCCGCAAGATCGTGGCCATCCAGACCGACACCAAAGCGGCGGTGGAAGCGATCGCGTCGATCAGCGGAGTCATCCATCAGATCAACGATATTTCAAGCACCATCGCCACCGCAGTCGAAGAACAGAATGCGACCACCAATGAGATGTCGCGCAACGTGAGCGAAGCGGCGCACGGCAGCGGCGAAATCACCAGCAATATCGGAGGCGTGGCGGAGGCGGCGGAGAGCACAACGCGCGGTGCCGCAGACACTCAGAAGGCATCCGAGCAACTGGTGGGGACGGCTGCAGAATTGCGCCGATTGGTTGCGCAATTCAAGATCAGTGCCGGCCCAAGCCAGTGCGGGGAGAGCGCGGCCGCGAGCCAACCGGACGGCAGGGCAGCCCACGCAGGCTGGTCGTGAGTCTGTTACCAGAAGAACGCGAAAGTCGTCGGGAATCGACTCGAACCGCCAGATTCAACGTCACCCTGCAGTAACCAGAGGAGATCTTCGTTGGTGCCCTCGGGAACGCTCCGGCGAGCATTCATCGCTCGAGGACGTCTTTATACGCATTCAGGACGACTTTCTTGGGCTGGCTGGGCAGCACGACATCGGCGCTGCGGCTTGAATTGCCGACGATTCCGATCTGCCCGAAACGAACCAGTCCACTGCCGAAATCGGCAAATACCGGAACCAGCATGGCAAAGTGTTCATCGACCTCGCTCTGGGTGACGGTCATGTGCAGCTTCACTTTGCCGCCCCCGGCCGCAGCGACCTGGTAGTCAAAGTGGTATCGCGGCACTTGGGTACCGTAGATCCACTCGTTGAAAAACCAGTCCAGACGGCCGTTTTTGTCAAGATCCATCAACTTGGTCATGTGCTTTTCGGCAATGGCTTTGAAGCTCTCGGTGGTCGCCGGCCGGTCGCGATGGCTCTGGACAAAGTCGTGCATCATGGCAATGAATGCCCCGTCCTGGTCCTCGAGGCCGTACATCAGCGAACGCAACATCTGCAGGACGTAGGCGCCCTTGGGATAGGTCACATTCTGGTAGGCGTTTCGGGAGCGCGGCGAAATCAGCCGCAGGCCCAACCAGAGCGGTCCCGCGTCAGTTGGAGCCAGGCCAAAATTGTTTTTCTCCAGAATACGCAGGCGCAGACGCTCCCAGAATTCGATGTAATCCTTCCGCCAGTCTTTCCCCGTCGCCTGTTGCAGAAACAGCCCCGCAGAAAATTCCGCAAACCCCTCCGAAAGCCACTGATCGTGGTACGAGGCCCAACCGACCGTGTGGCCCCACCATTGATGTGCGACTTCGTGAGGTGTTACTTCCTCGACGAACCCGGTGAACTTGCTGTCAATATGCCCGAACAGCATCCATCTCTGGGTCGAATCCATGTACGCGGAAATCGGCAGGTAGACCAGGTTTGGCCAGGATTGCCCAAAAGCGAAGTCGGGCTGTTCCGTGATGTCGATTTCGTCGTAAGCGCTCTTGCCGAAGAAATAAGTGCAGACTTGCAACTGCGCCCGCGTCTGCTCCAGCGCATACTTTGTCATCTTGCTGGGCGCCATGGACTGCAGGACGCGATACCGGAGCAGATTATCGGGTAATTCGGTCAGATAGTAACCCGAGATCTTGTAGCCGGTTTTTTCGTCGGCGAGTTCGATTTTCTTATAGTCGCCGTAGTTGAATCCGGCGACTGCGATCGGCACCGGAGTTGTCCAGCGGCTCACGGCGAAGTCTTGTTCGGTCGTCTCGGCCTGCAATTTACCGACACTGATGACTTTGTATTTGCGGGGTACCTTGAAGGTAAGATCGTACAGCGCTCGTTCACCAAACCCATTGAGGTTCGGATACCAGGAACTACGGGCGCGCACATAGAAACTGCCTTCGCCCGCCTGTTCCAGAACCTTGTCCCCTGCATACTCGACGGTAATCGAGTGTTCCTTGCCGCTTTCCGCGGCTTGGGGAAGGATAGCGTAGAATGAGCCGTCCTCTCTCCGGCTCTCCTGAACCCAGTGGAGATCCTGGCCTTGTTCATCGCTGACGCGCGTAACCCGCAGATTCGGCAGCAAGCCAAATTTGAGCACTCTCTCCCCGCCGAGCAGAGGCTCGAAGGTGATCGTCGCGGTGCTGAACAGGTGATCGTTGTTGGAAATAACGGTTTCGATTCGGTAACGGCGGGTGGCGAACAGCCGGCGGTCTTCGTCGGAACTGGCGCTGTGGTTCAGGTATTCAGACTTCAAATGCGCCAGATACCAGACGCCATCCTCCATTCCTTCGGGATCGCAGTTGACGAGGGCAACTTCCTCCGGTGAGTCTAGCTGGGGTAAAGCCCCCACCCGAGCTCGTACGAAAAAGCGGAGATCCTTGTGTTTTGTGCCACGGAGGTAGGCATTGAAGAATTCCGGATGCAGGGGGTTGTACAAAGCTGCCAGGAGGTCAGCATCCACGTTGTCCATGGTCTCGCCTCCGAACAGATACTCGGTAAAGCCTGAGGCGCGCTCCCGGCGGTGCCGCATTTTTTCCTTCCACTGGTTGAAGGCGGTTGTCGCCTCGGGAGGCGTGGTTCCCACGGCTTCTCCCAGTTGCGGAAGGAACCTCGACCAGGCGTCCCGGGTGAAGCGGAAAACCACTTCCGTAAAATCCTCGTTGGACTCCGCGGCACCAGTACGCCGGCTAAGTTCATGGGCATCGAGGGGAGTCACGGCTGTCAGCCTGAAATGTCCCCTCCCGATGAATATCGCGCCGGTGTGGACTCCATCCACCGGACTCAATACCGTGAGCGTCCCTTTCTCAAATTGGAAGGTTGCCGTATCCCAACTCAGGCTTTGATTGTCGAAACGAAAAGTTTCGCCCGGTCCAATGTTGCGCAACTCGCGATAGAGCGGGTCGGAATTCGCAAACGCAAGGCTCCGTCCGGGAACCGAGATACTGACCTGCGATTTGGCGATGGTGAGCGCAAGTTGCAACCGGATAGCGGCCTGCAAATCCACGGTTTTTACCAGCGCTTCAAAACCGTCCCGCGTCACCTCCACGGAATAGGTCCCCGGCTTCAGTTCCGGGGACACGAATCTGCCCAGCCCGTCCGACAAAAGCACAACCGGCTGCCCCAGGTCGCCACCTGTGATTTCGATTCTCGCGCCGGCAATGACGGCGCCGGATGGATCCTGGATGGTCCCGGAAATCGTCCCGGCGTATAGCCACGTGGGCCCCATCAGCCAGAGAACAAATAACGCCATTTTCACCCAGCAACAGAAATGCTCTCGGGATGCGTACGGAAGTGGATGCGTAATTCCGCTCGGTGTGCGTGGCCTCATTCAAGTCCTTGGATTGGCTGCGAAATCATTATCAGTGCCTAGCCATTTTGGCATGATTGCCGGTTCTGATTTCGAAAAGTGCGGAATGGCCAGGGTTGAGGAACAATTTCATGGTGCATCTAAGGTTCCCTCGCGTGTCGCAACCGGCCCGTGTGCTCGTGGAGAGGTTATAGGGAGGTCGCGTTCCCTCCATTTTCAACAGGAATGACCTTTCTACCTCACCGGGTCCCCGTGCACCTCAATGGCTCGGATATCAACCTCGGCCGTTTGCGGTAGAGGCAGGCGCCCGCTCCAATTCGCCCAACCCCAAAAAATCGCCGTTGTCGAGCTTAGCAGTCCGGCGACCGTGCCGATCGTGCGCGGGCTGTAGTGGGTGGAGGCAATTCCGGCACTCATCATGGACAACATCATCATCGTCCAGGTGAGGGTTTCCATGGTGGCGAATACCCGGCCACGATATTGGTTGGGTATTGTGCGCAGCAGATACGAGTAGTTCAGGATCGAATTGACGGACATGCTCACGCGAGAAAGCCCGATGAAAAGCAAGGCCAGATCAAACCGCCGCATTTGGCTGAAAAGCACGTACGCCGCGCCGTGCACGATGTAGTCAACAAATACCGTCCGCTTGTAGCCGGCAAACGAGAGCCGTTTGCCGATCCCGTTGCCGATGACGCCGCCAACCAGCAGGCCCACCCCGGCACATCCCCAGATCGCGCCAATGCCCGCCGCTCCCGCCTTGAAGACGATCTCGCCAAACAACGCAAACAGGATCTGTGCCGCACCTCCGCCGGTCGCCCATCCAACCGATAGCAGCACGATCGCCAGGACCAGCGGAACCGACCCCATGTAGCGCAACCCCTCCCGGTATTCGTGCCAGGGGCGGAGCACATCCGCCTCCGTCAGGTCTTTGCGCTGCACCCGGAAACCGGTTCCTGGGGGAGGCCGCAAATTCGAAATCGCCCATGCCGAGAACACGAACGAGAGGGCGTTGAAGGCGAACGCCCACTTGTAGCCGACCCCAATCACCGTCGCGGCCAGGAATGCTCCGAGCGTAAGCGTCATCCACTGCGTGGTCTGCGTCAGCGAATTTGCCGTGTGAATCTCTTCGCGGTTGGCGATGGTCGGCAAAATGGCAGACCGTCCCGCGGTAAAGAACGGAGAGGCGACCATGAGCAAAGCGCTGCACAAGTACAGTATCCAGATGCGATGAGCTGTAAGCGTCAGAATAAATCCCAGGGCTACGACCGCGCGTATCAGATCGCTCGAAATCATGATGCGCTTGCGGTCGAAGCGATCGAGAAGTACACCGGCCAAAGGGCCGACGGTGACGGCGGGAATGGCACGCGCCAGCATGATTCCCGTAACCACCAGTCCGGAGTGCGTGAGCGCCAGCGCCAACGCAAAGACAGCGATGTTGTTGAAATGGTCGCCAATCTCGCTGACGATTTGACCTACCCATGTGTAGCGGTAGTTGCGATTCTGGCGGAGCAGTTGAAGGAATTCGCTCATTGTGACGAACAGGTTTCCGGTTACGCATCCTCGGCATCGACCATCGAGCGTTTTCCCAGATGCCCGCCGTTTGTCATGGTTCGCAATGCCTCGCCGGTGGCCCTCGCCTTTTCCGAGGCTTCGCTCGCATCCCCGGACCAGAATACTCTGGGAACTGGCCACGGCCACAGTCGGCTCTGGTTTGCTTCCGACCTTACCGTCACGGGCTCGATATTTCAAGCAGGCAGGGATGTAGTTCTTCGGCTTTCTGGGACTTCGCCGCCCTGGGGCGGAAGGGAGAGACCAAGGGGTCTCAAAAACGACCGAACCGAACTGTCTTGCTCGCCGCCAGCAGGTTGTGTTCGCCGCTCACGCCCGTCCCGGCCTGACCGCGGCGAACCGCAGGCGGAATGGCTACCTTGGCAGATACCGGAACGACGAAACCCGTTCCTGGTTCAAACACGTCAGACTCCGGCGATTCTGATTCTAACTTGGGGCGCGGCTTTTCGTTAGGGCGTCAGTCCGTATTTCTGTTGCAGACGTCGCTCCATGGTGCGGAATATCAGGCCGTCCACCATGAAGCCGAGAATAATGATCAGGATCATCACCGCCATTACCTGGCTCATATCGCTCAGGTCGCGCCCCATCATCAGCAGTTGGCCCAGTCCGAGGCTGAGGAAGATCATTTCCGCCTGAATCAGCGAGCGCCACGCGAACGCCCACCCTTGCTTCATGCCATTCACAATAAAAG
Source organism: Terriglobales bacterium (assembly GCA_049520935.1). Classification (GTDB taxonomy): domain Bacteria; phylum Acidobacteriota; class Terriglobia; order Terriglobales; family Acidobacteriaceae; genus Acidiflorens. The sequence goes on from JBEKPJ010000024.1 coordinate 78,117, forward strand.
GTAAGCTGGCCGGCAACAGTACGTACCAGAAGAGGCCGAAACCGCTAGCTCCCAAGTTGCGCCCAGCCATGCCGTAAATCTTGGGCATCTGCTTGCGGCCGTCTTCCATGGCAATGGTCACCGAAAGCAGTGACCCCATGAGCACGACAAACAGAATGGCCTTTTCTGTCAGTCCGAACCACAGCACGGCCAGCGGAATCCAGCAGATGCTCGGCAGTGATTGCAAACTCACCAGCAAGCCGCCCAGAGTCTCTTCCAGAAATCTGTTGCTCGACACGGCTAAACCAAGGATCATCCCGAGCACGACCGACAAGCTGTAACCGATCAGCATGCGCTTCATGCTGACAGCGATTCCGATCCAGAAGCTGTGGTCGGCAAAGCCATCCCACAAGGCGTGCCCCACGCCCCATGGTGGAGGAAACAGATATGGCGGCCAGATGCGAAGCTTCGCAAGCAGGGTCCAGACACCGACAAGTACGAAATAGAAAGTTGCCTGCCTAGCCAATTTTTTCATCGGCATACTCAGCTTCCAGGGATTTGTTGATTTCGTCTCGCAGGCAATCCAGAATGGCCCGCGCCGTGTGCGCCACATCGGTCTGTTCCATGTGTCGGGGCCGCGGCAAGTTCACCGCAAATTCCTGCTTGACCCGACCGGGACGAAACGTCAGCAGTGCCACGCGATCTCCCAGTCTTACCGCTTCGCGCACATTGTGGGTAACGAAAATGATGGTGCGACCGGTTTCGGCCCAAAGGCGCTCCAGCTCGTCGTGCAGTAGGTCGCGAGTTTGCGCGTCCAGAGCCGCAAACGGCTCGTCCATCAGCAGGACATCGGGCTCAGTGGCCAATGCCCGCGCCAGCGCAACCCGTTGCCGCATGCCGCCCGACAACTGATGAATGTAGCTGTCCCTGAACTTGGAAAGATGGACCAGACGCAAATAGTACTGCATCTTTTCCTCGCGCTCGGCTTTGCCAATCTTCTTGATCTTCAAACCGAACTCCACGTTGGCGCCAACCGTCAGCCAGGGAAACAGTCCGAGTTCCTGAAAAATCAGGATGCGGTCGGTACCCGGCCCCCGAACCGGCACTCCATCCACAAGCACGTTCCCCGAGCTCTGCGGCTGCAGCCCCGCGATTAAGTGCAGCAGCGTCGACTTGCCGCATCCCGAAGGACCGACGATGCAAAGAAACTCTCCCGGCTTCACCTCAAGGCTGATCTTGTCGAGCGCCAGTAAACGCTCGCCCGAGGTGGTTTTATAGCTGAGTGAGATCGTATCCAGGGCGACTTTCGGCACTCCGACCTGGGAGAGCTCGCGCAGGGGAAAGGTGGCCACCGAGGAAGGCGGTTTGCCGTGAACGACGCTCGCGCGCACGGCAGTGCGAAGGCCTGCCGGCCGGCATGTATTCTGAGGACTTGTGCTCATTGGATTGCCTGCTTCCCTTTTTCCGCTAACACCTGGTTGAGGAGCGAAAGATCGTACAGACTCGACAAGTCTGGCATTTGGCGCCCAAGAAAACCCGCGTCAAATGCGGACTTGGCGGCGCTCAACAGCGTGCCGCGCAGCGGGTCATAGGTTGCGGTCATGCGTCCAAAAGCTTCCTCCAGCACTGCGTCCGGCAGCGCTTTGCCTGTCTCTTTGGCGATCTGCTGGTTGAGTAGTTTTTTGGCTTCGGACAAATGCCCGTTGATCCAATCCGTCAACTCCACGTGCGCGCGGATCCAGTTCTTCACCAGATCGGGATGCTGCTTCAGAAATTGCGTCCGCACAATCAGGTGAGCGGTAATAAATTGGCCGTTCGGCCACAGCGTCCGCTCGTCGAGGAACAAGCGACCGTTGCCTTCTTTAATCAACCGCGTCGCCCACGGCTCCGGCGCCCAGGCGCCATCCAACTCTTTCTTCAGGAACAGCGTCAACTGGTCAGGATTCGCCAGCGGAATGACCTGCACGTCGCCGCCCTTGTCCGCGGACTTCATGCCGTGCGCTTTCAACCACGCGCGCAGCGCCACATCCTGCGTGTTGCCCATCTGGGGAGACGCGACCTTCTTCCCGTGAAAGTCTTCCGGCCTCTGAATCGCCGAATCTCCACGCACCACCAGAGCCGCCCCGCCACTGGTTGCGCCCGCGACAATTCGCAGCGCTTCTCCGTTGGAGCGAACATAGCCGGAGATGGCCGGATTCGGACCGATGTACGTCATGTCGATCGCTCCGGCAAACAAGGCTTCAATCGCCGACGGCCCGGCGTTGAAGCTTTTCCACTCAATTCTGACCTGGGGCCCCATCGCCTTGTCGAACCACCCGTTGTTCTTTCCCACCATCGCCTGCGGATGGGTGATGTTGGGAAAAGCGCCCACGCGAATCGCGGTCTGCGCTCCACCCACTGGAACCAGCAAAAGCCACAACCAGGCGCAGACGAAGATACGCCGCTCAGTCATGGCCATCCCGGCGCGCCAGTGTGGGCAGGACACTTGCCGCGGCTCTCTGTTTCAGGACGAACTTCGTTGTGCGGAGGGGAATCAGTTCCAGGACTCTTTCCGACCACTCTCTTGGCAGGCAATGTCGCGAACCCGGACCACAACCTGGGTAGAACGCCCGGACAGTTGCATCTTCTTCCGCAACCTGTCGTGCCCTGGCTGGGAAACCGTCCGAATAGGATGCTCGCGGCAAGTCCATATTGCTAATAGACATTATAGAAAATGCAAGGCTAGTGCCAAAGGATTAAATTTTTCCAACGGACCGGTTGTGTGATTTCAACACGTTATCGCCGGCGGCTCGAACTTCACGGAGCGGAAATGGTGCAAGTATTTTCACTTTCGGGAAGGCGCGGAGCTTTCGCCTGGGCGCGAATCTGGAACCGCTCGTATTGGAATGCTAGGAAACGATCGCCTTAACGTCCGGTTTCGTAGACGCTCGCGTCGGACGACCCTGAGCTGTGGTGCATGCTGAGGGCGCGGCGCTCTGCCCATTGCTCGCCCCCTGGTTGCCGTTTTCAAGGTAAGGGTGCTAAGTGTACGGCACGATTCCGGCGATGTCGGATGCGCTCGGCGCGTCGCAGAATCGAGAAGTTTGCCGGCGGTACGGCCTGGACGGGAGAAACTGTCCACCCCTGAGGTTTAGCGGGATGGATTGAGGTTCGCGGCGTTCAGCAAGATCGTCAGCGGCGGGACATGCTCAGGTTTCATATAGCGGTTGACCAGAAAGCGTTTGCCGTCCCTGGCCACGTCGTAGGTGAAAACATCAATCGAGGAGATCGGAGCTCGGCCATGGATCTGGAACAGAGGCGCGGGCGTGCCGGTCGCAAAAACGCTTTCCCCGTTGACCGGCACTGCCATCAACATGCCGCTGGCCGCGATATAGAAGATTTCTTTGCCGTCTCCACGCCAGCGCGGCTCCGTTCCACCGCCTCGCGACACCTGCCACTTTCCGGCCGCGCCGGGGAACGAGGTCACATAAACCTCCCAGACGCCGGACTCATCGGAGGCATAGGTCACCCATTTTCCGTCGGGCGAAATCTGTCCGTTCGTCTCGTTGCCCTTGCTGGTCAGAAACCGGGATGGCTCTCCGCCGGCGACCGGCACTAATTCCAGATGCTCGCCCGAGGCGGTCTGTCGGGTGAACAGAATCTGCTGATCGTCCAAGGACCATGAATTGGGGAAAAAGTCATCCATGGAGGAAACCGGAATGGTGAATCTTTTGGTCTCCCGCACCAGGCCATTCGCTGCCTTGAGGACCAGACTCGAGCCGTCGGCGCCGCCGTTACGGTAGGCGAGCGTGCTTCCGTCTCGCGACCATACGCCCACCGCTTCTTCCGCCGGGTCGAACGTGAACCGCGAGTTGGCCGATCCGGATGTGCTCTCGATCCAAATATCGACGTTGCTGGCTTTCTGGTCGGTAATGTCGACCGCCACGCGGCTGCCATCGGGCGAAAGCATCGGGTTCGCCATAATGGCGGGATCGCCGACCCGTCCCAGTTCCTTGCCGGACCGGTCTACCCAGGTCAGCGCCGACTGCGCCGCCCCGATGTCGGTGTTGTAGATCAACGTCCCGTTGGGTGCGACGGCGACCGCCGACCAATACGTGGAGGGTTGAAATCCGACCACATTGGCCAGCACGGTCGTGCTCCCGGTAACTGTGCCCGACGATGCGTCAAATCCAATGCTCACCAACTGCCTTTGCTCGTCCGCATAGAACAAATTGTGTGCGTCGTAACCAAAACTGGAATGGCAGAGGACAACAAGTTTTCTCTCCTTGCCTTCGAGAGAACTGAGATAGATGCCGCTCGTGCGGTCATCCTTGAAGTTTCCAAAGTTACCAGCCCAAAATAGAAAGTGGTCACCGTCGGGAAGAAACAATGGCCAGCGGTGGCTCTCATCCTCGGCTGTCCTGATTCCCTCTGTGACCGGCGCCCTCCCCGTCCCATCGCCATTGACCCGCTCGATCGGACTTTGCGGGTCCGGGGTGTAGATGATTACACCCTTGCCTCCCCAACTGCCGCCGCGTCCAGTCAAAGCGATGGCGAGCACTTGCGGCGTGCCGCCGGAGACAGCTATTTTCTGGAGTTTGCCGTTCGCGAAAAACGCGACGTAGGCGCCATCGGGCGACCAGAAGGGATAACTTGCGCCCTGGGTGCCAGGCAGAAGCGTGACGTTCGACGAGCCGACGCGCTGCACGTAAAGCATGGGGAGCGCGGAGTTCTCTTCCGGCGACACAAATACCAGCATCGAACCGTCGCGGGACAGCGCGATGTGGCTGATGCTCATTTCATCGGGTACGGCGAGAGCGAACTGCATGCGCGTCGTTGCCTGGGGACGCCGCGCCACAAACCAGGTCACGGCGGCGACGGCCACCAAGGCCAGAGCCGCCGCCAGCCACGGCAGCACGGGTAGGGGGCGAGGGGCGGCGACGGCGCGCGCAAGTGTGCTCGACTCGGTTCCGGACAAAGCACCGAGAGCAAAGGATAGATCTCGAGCCGACTGGAAGCGCTGTTCCGGACTTTTCTCCATACAGCGCCGAACAATGCGTTCGAGTGCCGGAGAGACCAGACGATTGGGATCGGCCAATTCCGGCGCATCATCCTTCAAAACTGCGGTCATGGTTTCCGCCGCAGTCTCGCGGCGAAAAGCGCGCACGCCCGACAGCATTTCGTAGAGCACCGCGCCAAACGCGAAGATGTCAGTGCGCGGATCGGCTGCCTCACCACGCACCTGCTCCGGCGCCATGTAGCTCGCCGTGCCGAGGACCACTCCCGCCGCTGTCTGCTCGACGCCGGTGAGTGTCACTCCGTCTGTATCCGCGCCCGCTCTTTGCGCCAGCTTCGCCAGACCAAAATCCAGGATCTTGATGCGACCGTCTTTGGTGATGAAGATATTTTCTGGTTTGAGGTCGCGGTGGACGATCCCCCTCTCGTGCGCCGCTGCGAGCCCGTGGGCGATCTGCACTCCATACTCGATGGTCTTGCGTTGGGGAAGCGCGCCGCGATCGAGGGTTGCCCGCAGGCTCTCGCCCTCCAGGAGTTCGGATACCAGAAACGGCGTCCCCTCATGCTGACCGATGTCATGAATGGCGAGAATGTTGGGGTGGTTGAGCGCAGCGACCGCCCGCGCCTCCTGCTCAAAGCGGCGCAGGCGGTCGGTTTCGCGGGCGAACGACTCAGGGAGAATCTTGAGCGCGACATCGCGCTCGAGGCGGGTATCTTTGGCGCGATACACCTCGCCCATGCCGCCTGCGCCTAGCGGAGACTGGATTTCATAGGGACCGAGCTTTGCGCCAGAGGTCAGAGCCATGGGTGCGCGTTATTATAACCTGCATCGGAACTGACCGCGGCTGAGGCGACTGCGGGTGTTTGGTCGGCGATTCGGAACGCCGGTCCCGCCATCCATGACCCAAGCGATGAATTGAGCCACGTGCGGCGAGGATCTTTCTGCCTGACCATACCGATCCGAGGGGAAGCGGTTCGCCGACTTCGAGCGGCCCTCTTCTCTCTCTCTTTCTTTCGCTGGTCTCACCGAGAACGTGCGTCCGCTTAACATCGAAGGGACCGCCAACCGAGCGCTCGACGCGCCCGACAAACTGATTGGTTGACCGCCGGCTGGCAACCATAATTACCGCCGAGTCATCATTGCCGAATAGAAGCAGGTTTTTTCTTCGTGGTCTTCCTGTTTCCCGTACCATTGTGTTCTCGAAGCAGGTTCGGTGTTGGCTAATGCCGAGGACCCCATTCGCGGAGGAACTATGAACCAGCGCCGTTCTGTAATGAAAACAATACTGTGGTTGTCTGTCTGGGCATCTCTCATCGGGGGCCTTGCGGCTCAGCAAGCTCCGACCACACAAGGGACGACGGTTCAGATGTTGGTTACCGTGGAAGCGCTTCATGGCTCCGACCAACCGGTCATTAACCGCGAGGACGTAATGGTTCACGAGAGACACGATCGGGACAAGGTGATCGATTGGATTCCTGCGCAGGGAGACCACGCAGAACTCGAACTCGTGGTTCTTCTCGACGACTCATCCAGCACCTCTTTCGGTTTACAACTGGAGGACTTTCGGAAGTTCATCTCCGCCCAACCCGCCTCGACCAAGATCGGAGTTGCCTACATGCAGAATGGCCGCGCGATGATGGAACAGAGCCCGACAAGCGATCATGCTTCGGCGGCGAAAGCCCTGCGTCTTCCCCGGGGAGTGCCTGGCGTCAATGGCAGTCCGTACTTTTCTCTTAGCGATCTGGTCAAGCACTGGCCGGAAAGCGCCGCCCGGCGGGAGGTGCTGATGGTGTCCGATGGAATCGACCGTGACTACGACGAAAACGATTTGGAAGATCCATATCTCGCATCGGCAATCGGAGATGCTCAGCGCGCCGGCATCGTTGTCTTTGCCATGTATACCCCAGGCGTCGGTCACTCCGGTCATAGTTTCTATCGGACTTACTGGGGACAGATTTACCTCTCGGAGGTTACGGACAAAACTGGCGGTGAATCGTATGCCATGGCCTTCAATGGGTCGCCGGTAAGCTTTGTTCCCTACCTCGATGATTTGACGCATCGCTTGACCCGCCAGTATCTGTTGACGTTTACCGCCAAGCCCCAGAATAAGAGCGGCATGCAGCGAGTAAAGATCACGACCGAAGTACCGAATGCGGAACTGGTTTCGGCGGGCAGCGTCTATGTTCCGGCGGCTGCGCACTAGGCCGGAGGGGATTGCCGCAGGTAAAACCGGTTACGGGGAATGGTGCTAATCCGGAATGCGTCGGGTCCCGGATCACGAGATTCGTACTGGAAAGGTGGCAACCGTTCCCTTGCCCGGATCGTGGGGGTCACACCCGACACTCCAGCTGCCAAAATCAGAAAGCGCCTACCGCAGTTTTCTTCCGTTCTTCCGAGCTTCTGCGGGGAGAATCCGCCGCTGACCTTCGACACGCCTTCGAATGTCGGCAGGCGCGAACCGTGCAGCTCCGGCGGCGGTCGCCGCCGGTGAACACGGTGCGGAACCATTTCCTCGGCCCCAGACTTAGGCCGCCTTGCGTGGTCCTGGCTGTTCACTCTTGCTTTGTTCGGAGCTCGCTTCACGGGTAAAAGAAAGATTTGGCATACCCGTTCGCTCCAAACTTTTCCGTTTTCTCCACTTGCTGAGGAGCGGGACCAGGGTACCAACGACGATTACCAAGACGGCAAGCGTTATCAAGAGCCACAAGGCTCCGCGCCTGGCGGGGGCGGCGGGTGTGGCGGCTCGATCCGCTGTGCTGGCGCTCTCCGAGGACGTGGCGGCCGTGGCAACGGGTGTAGGCGTCGCGGTTGCATCCGATGTGCCGGCAGTCTCCGGCGACGGGATGGCGGCCATTGCCACTGTAGTCGCGGATGCACCGGCTGGTTCGGGTGTTCTTCGAGAGCGGATTGGCAGTCGGGTTCGGCCAGCGTCGGCGGCCGGTCTGTCCCAAGGCGTGCTGACATCCACGGCAGGTGCAGTGGCAACAGCATCTAATGGCGTGATCTTTTCCGCTGGCAAACTGAAAGGGGCGTCAGGCAGGACGGCATTGTCTGTAATTGTGCTGCTGGTAGCGAGCACAGGAGCATCGGCAACAGTTGGTGAGCCGCCAGTTGCCGGTGGCGTGCTGGCAGTCGCCGCCGGAGGAGGGGCATCAGGCGTTATGGTGTTGTCCGCAACTGTGCTGCTGGTGGTGGCCACCGGAGCAGTGGTTTCGGCAGTGGGTGTGCCGACGGCCGCAATGGGCGCGGCGGCAGCGCAGTGTCCGGAGATCATGTTCAGTTCGGTGACGGCAAAGCTGTGATCCGCAGAGGCGGAACCCGCCTCACTTGCCCTGCGCCCGATCAGCGTTACGTCATGCCCCAGATGTTGTTTGAAATCTACGCTATTGGTAGTGATCTTGAAAATGTGGCCCGTGTTGTCCTCTACAACCGTGTAGTTCCCAGCGGAGCCCGCCAGACAGCCCTTGATGGTCTGATCTGTATTGCTGCTCGCCGCGGGGGTCTGTGCCAACCCCAGCGCGAGCAGCAGGGCCGGTGCAGCGATCGTTAGCAATGCTCTGTTCATGGAATCCTCCAAAAGACTCTCGCCTTGTGGCGCTGTGGAAATTTCGCTTGGAATTTGAAACTGCTTCCGATTCTGACGTCGAACCCACGAGGCTTTCGGATTCCGGCCTGAGAACTTGGAGCGTCCAGGTGAAACTAAAAAATCTTACTTCGGAAAGAACCTGACCGTCTGTTCCAAACCGCTCACATTTCCGTTTAAAAGAATGCCAAAAGGACTGTTCCTGCACTGCGAACAGACTCCGGCCTCATCCGAAAATATCCGAGTGGGCCGCTTCCTCAGAGAGATTTGCGGTCGCAGGTTCATGGCTTCACGTTTCCAGTCCCTGACAGGTGCTAGTCTGACATAGCGACCCCTATGAACAATCGCGACACCCAGGGAGCTTGGAACTATCACGATGGCACGAAGCACTCCTACTGGAGTATTCGCAAACATCCTCACTTCCTGGACTGGGCGAATCGGCCGCAGCCCTTCAAGATTTATCCGCAGATCGAGCCGATTGTTTTGCCGCGGGACCCGGCGCAAACCGGGGTTGCTGCGCTCTCGGCGATCTCGGAGCCAGTGCCCTCGTCGCGGGCCGATGCTGTCCCCGACCTTCGGGATCTGGCGCGCATTCTCTATTTCTCGGCGGGGATTACCAAACAGCGCACTCATCCAACGGGAGATGTTTTTTATCGCGCCGCGGCCTGCACCGGAGCCCTCTACGAGATTGAGCTTTACGTGGTTGCGGGCGAGGTCGCGGGGCTGGACGCCGGCGTATATCACTTCAATCCCGCAGAAGTTTCGCTTCGGGTTCTGCGCAAAGGTGATTTTCGCAGAAACCTGGCTCAGGCAACCGCGATGGAACCGGCGGTTGTTCTCGCACCCGCGATGATCATCTGCACCGGAACGTACTGGCGGAACGCCTGGAAGTACCAGGCGCGCACCTATCGCCATTTTGGTTGGGACAACGGTACCCTGCTGGCGAATCTGCTGGCCGTTTCTGCGGCTTCGGGTCTGCCGGCCGAGATCGTCCTCGGATTCCTGGACGCCGAGGTGAACGGCTTGCTCGATCTGGATACGCGGCGTGAGGTTTCATTATGCCTGGTAGCGATCGGCCGAACCTCGGAGAGTTCGCTGCCCGCTCTGCGAGAGGTTCCGACGCTTGGCCTGGAGACGATCCCGCTTTCGGACCGTGAGGTCGAATATCCCGCCATGCTGGAGATGCACGACTGCTCCTCGCTTGACTCCGCACAGGAAGTAGCCGAGTGGCGCGGGAAGCAACCGCTGCTTCCGGCTTTCTCTCCAGCGGGCGAGGAAATTCCGCTGCAGCTCCTACCGGAACAAGTGCAAACCCGCGACACGATCGAACAAGTCATCCTGCGCCGGGGCTCTACCCGATCGTTCGATAGGACTGCGTCGATTACCCTGGCACAACTCTCAACCCTCGTCGACCGGGCTACGCGAGGTCTCCCCACTGACTTCCTCGAGGGGCCCGCCGCGCAGCTCAACGATGTTTACCTGCTCGTGCATTCGGTGTTGGGGTTGAAGCCGGGCGCTTACTTCTTCCGACGCGAACGGACCTCCCTGGAGCTCTTGAAGGAAGGGAAATTCCGCGCCGAGGCCTACCACCTGGGACTGGAGCAGCAACTACCGGCCGATGCCTGCGTGGACATTTTCTTTCTTGCCGACTTAAAGCAGACCCTTGAGCGATACGGGAACCGCGGCTATCGGGCCATCCAGCTGGAGGCGGGTGCCATTGGCGGCAGGATGTACCTGGCGGCGTATGCCCAGCACCTGGGAGCGACCGGGCTGACCTTCTTCGACGATGACGTGATCGATTTCTTTTCGCCGCATGCCAAGGGCAAGAGTGCCATCTTCCTCCTCGCCATTGGAAAACCGCTGAAACGGAAACCACAATAGGGATCCAGGGCTGGCCACCTCCGCGCGATTCTAAGTGCTTGTGGGGCTGCGTCCGCAGGCGAGCTCGATCCGGGGTCGCGCTGTCCGAACCAGGCAAGCGGATTGGGATCGGACCTTCATATGTCTAATTTTCCTCGAGACCGGGCCCGATCTGAGTTTCCGATTCGGGAGTGAGGCTGGCCGAGAACAAAGTTCTACCATCCCTACTTCAGCGTGTCGCTGCGATAAAGCTGTCCCAGTTGCGTCTTGTACGTGAATGCCATCCACCGTCCATCGGAGGTAACAGCGACCGGATTATTCATGGGCCGCAGACCTACCTGGTCTTTCGGTTTCACTGTTTGCCACAATTCCCGCTGCCCGGAATCCAGATCGACCTTGTAAATGCTGATCCCGGTCGGCCCGGGCGCTTGCACGAATACATGTTTGCCATCCCTCGCCCATGCGATGGGAAATTCATCATTGTTGATACCGGCAACCACGCGCTCGGCGTTGCTCGCCAACAGGGACCGCATCACCCAGGCCTTAGGCTCATGAACCAGGAACGAATGTCCGTCCGCTCCAACACCGGAAGGCGGGACTCGGTCGGGGCCGACCAATTTTGGTGGCGCTCCATCGACATCGGTCAGATACAGGCCGCCCGCCTGTCCCGACGGGCTGGCATAGAGCAGGAAGTGATGTCCATCAGGGCACCAGTATGCCCAGGTCGGCTGGAAACCGTCCCAGTGCAACACACGCGCCTGACCCGGACCGACCGGCACGATCTGCACGCGCGCTGTCGGATCGCCCGGTAGCAGAACAATTGCCCACCTTCCGTCGGCCGTGATATCGGTTCCGAAACCTCCTCCCCCGATTCGCACCGCGGGCGAACCATCGGTTTTTCGCACATAAACCGCGTAGTCGTGTCCGGCGTGTCCGGATTGATCGGTGAACAGCAATTGGCTTCCGTCGCTCGACAATCTGGGCCAGTACGAATTATCGAGCCAGCTCAGGTCGCGCTCTACCTCTCCGTTTAACCGCTTGGAGCTTTGCTGGTTTGACTTTGACCCATTCGCGTTCGAGCCGTGCTCCACCAGCGCCATCGTCACCCGGCTTTCTTCGGTCGAAACCAGCGTCCCACCCGATGACGAGATGTCAAGAATGAGCGTCGCCGCCGTACCGCAATGCACCGTCCGCTGCTTGCCGGCCAGGGTCACGGCGTGGACGCAATATTGCTCGCCCGCTTCCGCGGCCGAGAACCAGAGTTCTTTGCCCGTTGGCGACCACGCCAGACCCTCCAGCGATTCCCATCCCGTCGAGAGGGTGCGCATCTGTGCGGAGCGATCGACGAGCAACAAGTCGCCACGATCGTCGTCATTCGGCGGATGTTTGAACAGTGCCACCTGCTTGCCGTCGGGAGATACTCTTGCGTCGCTGATCCAATTCAGCCCCTCGAGCAGTACCTTCCCCAGCGGATATTGCAGTCGCCATTTGTCGTCCGCGCGATCAATGACGGCCATTTCGTTCCCGTCCGGTGACCAGTCGGCGTCGACTACATTCTCCAGGAGTTCGCGCGGCGCGCCTCCCCCCATCGGCGAAGTTGCCAGGGTTCCCCTCCATTGCCGGTGGGCGCGGTATGTGGGATTGACGAGGACTGCCATCTGGTTCTGTTTCGAGATCGCCAACAGCGCGGCACCGTGCAGGCCTGCCGCAACCGATTGCGGATAGTCGTCTCGAATCACATAAGTATCGATCGCTCCGCCGTTGAGCTTCGCACTGTAGAACACCGTTTTACCGTCCGGCGCGAAGCGGGCTCGAATCACTTCTCCCCGGTCGAATGACACGCGCGTAAATGTGGGGGGCGGCACCGCGGCCGGCCGCAGATACCACGCGACGGCAATTCCCAGCCCGAAGCCGACAAAGGTGGCCGCCGCGAGGAATTCCGGCCAGCGCGTCTTCTTCGTTCCGTCCGCAATTGCCACATTCGCCGCGGTTCTCGAAGTGGTGCCGGTCAAAGCTTCCAGGGCAAAGGCAAGATCTTTTGCCGATTGGAAACGCTGTTCGGGTTGCTTTTCCAAACAGCGTCGTACGATCCGCTCCAGTCCGGGCGAGATCGGTTGCGCGAGATCGTCGAGTTCCGGCGGCTCCTCTTTCAGAATTGCCGTCATGGTCTCGGCGGCTGTGTCCCGGCGGAAGGCTCGCCTGCCCGAGATCATTTCGTAAAGCACCGCCCCAAAAGCAAAAATGTCGGTTCGAGAATCCACGGCCGAGCCGCGCACCTGTTCCGGCGCCATATAGCCCGCCGTACCCATGACCATTCCAGCCTCGGTCGGCGAACTGGTAAGCGTCAGGCCTTCCGATTCACCCTTTGCGCCCCGGGCATCCGGAGCCAGCTTGGCCAGACCGAAATCGAGAATCTTCACCCGGCCGTCTTTGGTGAGAAAAATGTTCTCCGGTTTCAGGTCGCGATGGACAATACCCTTGTCGTGCGCCGCCGCCAGTCCCTGCGCGACCTGCGCCGCATAATCGGATGCCTTGCGCGCCGACAGCGGCCCCTGCCCCAGCTCGTCGCGTAAGCTTGTACCCTCCAGAAGTTCAGAAACAAGGAAGGGGGTGTGGCCATCTTCCCCGATATCGTGAATGGCGAGGATGTTGGGATGATTGAGGGCTGCGACCGCACGCGCCTCTTGCTCGAAGCGCCGCAGGCGATCCGCATCGCCCGAAAAAGACTCCGGTAGCACTTTCAACGCGACTTCGCGGCCCAGACGCGAATCCCGGGCCCGGTAGACCTCGCCCATGCCACCCGCGCCGAGAGGAGCGAGAATTTCATAAGGGCCGAGTTTCGAGCCAGAGGCCAGCGGCATGCGTGCGCAATTATAGCTTGCGCAGAGGTGGCCGAGGATGGACCCCGATTCGGTGATGCCGGCTGGAGGCGGTCGGTAGCGGGAAGTGGTCGTTGCATCCCCTCAACTTCGGGTTTTCTGGTTACTCGACCAGAAACCGAACCACGCAGCACGGGCGGTGCTGGTTCAGGCACGGCAACGATCAACTCGGTTCAGGCCTCGTGCCCTATTGCCCGTCCTTGGCCAATACCATCTTGGCGCGGTCCAATTCCGGACGGTCGGAGTGGCGTCCGTCTTCGCAATTTTTCAACAGTTGCGCATAGTAAGAATTGGCTTTTCCTGGCTGATGCGCTAAACCGGCTGCCCGGCCGGCGCCGGCGAGACCGTTGAAGCGGTTGGGATCAATCTTCATGGATTTCTCATACTCCGACAAGGCTTGCTCCGGCTGGTTGAGTTCGAGCAGCATGTCGGCCAGCATCTCGCGCGCCGGAATGTCGACCTCGGCTTTCCCGACTTTGTCTTGCGTGTCGGCGACCTGGCGCATCTCGTCGAGCGCCACGTCGCCTTTCTTTTCCGCAAAATCCAGCCAGGCGTGCACTTCCCCGTGCGATGAGTTCGGCCCATCGAGGATGTAGGCATCCTTTGACTTGCGAGTGGCCGCTTCCGCTTCGTCGAATTTCTCTGCGTTGCGACGGGTAGCTTCCACGTCGCCCATATGGGCGGAGGCGATCGTCCGCGCCCAATAATTGATCATTTGCAAATGAGGCGACAGGTTCGAGGCCGCCTGGAGCGCGGCAGCATCGCTCCAGTGCCGCATCTCTAAATCATAGAGCGCGGGGAAATGCACCGCGGCAAAGCCGTAGTATTCCAGCATTCCGCTGTCCTCGCCGTCGCTGGGGGCCGTCGCCAGGATTTGCTTCGATTGCTCCACCACTTGCCTGGCTTCGTCATCCCGACCCGTCTGCAGGTAGGCATACAGAAGAAAGTGCATGGCGTGCAATTCATGTCCATGCATATACATTGCACCTGACGGGTGCGCCAGGGCCACGGACTTCAGATTCGCCTGGATGTCCTCCTGCCACAGCCCCAGCCGGGCGAAAATGTGCGCTGGCATGTGGACCGCGTGGGCTGACGAAGCGGCGATGTCCGCATAGCGGCGGGCCGCATCGAGCGCCAATGGCGCCATTTGAGGTGAGTCGCAGGAATGAATGATGTAGTGCGCCAGGCCCGGATGATCGGGCTGTTGCTGGAATAGCGGGTTGAGCACTGCCACTGCCTTTTTCTCGGCAGTGTGCGACAGGTCGTCCGGAGGCGCGGACGCGAGCAAAGACAGGGCATAGAAGGCACCCGCCTCCAAATCGGTGGGGTATTGCTGGTAGAGTTTTCCCATAGCGTCCGAATAGGCCGCGGCCCGCTTCAGATAGTCATTTGTGCGCGGATCACGATAGAACATCGCCAGAGCGGATATGTAGCCGCGCTCGCGTTCGGTTTTCGCACCAATCGTCTGCGCTTTCTCAATTTCCCTCTGGCCCCGCGCCAGTGCCGGCTCCGCGGGCCGCTCCCAGATCTGATGGAACAAGCTCATGCCAACACCCCAGTGAGCCATGGCGCAGGCCGGATCCTTCTCGGCGACGGCAACGAACTGCTGCTCCGCCTCCTCATACCCGAAGGAATGGAGCAGAGCAACGCCACGCTCGAATCCTGCCTGGGAAGCGGGCGCGCACGAAATCGGAAACGAAACCTTGCCCAACTGTTCTTGAGCGTCGTGATGATGGGCACGCCCTTCATCGTCGCGCGCGGAAGCAGGCGCGGCGTACAGGACACTGAAGCCGACGAGCAGGTAGGCAAGCGATTTTGCGCTGAACATGTTCCCCTCTCCAAAACGCCCATTACTGTATCGAAGTCGCCTCAATTTGGCCAGTGCGACTGCGCGATCGACCCTGCTCACGGCCACTGGGGTATGATGCGTGCCATCGGTCGGCCGTGTCGACAGAATGGGAGGGCTGCAAAATGCACAAACGGTTCTTCGCCCTGGTTGCCCTAGCTTGCGCACTCGGAGGCGCTGGAGGTGGCTACGGGAAGCCTTATGCTCCTGCCCCGAAGCAACCGACTCTCGGTCGCCGTTCCGCAACCTTGCTTACGGTGGATGGACTCACGTTCAAGGATCTCAACCGAAACGGAAGACTTGATCCCTACGAGGACTGGCGTCTGTCTGCCGAGGTGCGAACGGCCGACCTTGTCGAGCGCATGAGTCTCGAGGAGCTGGCGGGTTTGATGGTCCATGGCACGCTGCCGAGCACCGGCCCCATGCCGTCGCTTGGCGCCGGCATGGAATATGACCTGGCGAAGGTGCGCCCGATGATCAACCAAAATCACGTGAGCACTTTCATCACCCGGCTGAAGGCATGCGCGGAGCAATTTGCCAAGCAGAACAACGCCGTCCAAGCGATCGCCGAGAGCTCGCCGTGGGGTATACGGGTGACCATCTCCTCGGATCCGCGGCATCACTTCGGGCGGGTGCTCGGAGCAAACACTTCCGACAGCGCCTTCTCCATGTGGCTGGAGCCTCCAGGCTTTGCCTCGGCGAATGACCCTGAGCTCACCCGCCGCTTCGGAGATGTCGTTCGTCAAGAGTACGAAGCGGTCGGAATTCGCGAGTCGCTTGCACCACAAGCCGATCTGGCCACCGAGCCGCGGTGGGCGCGCGCTAATGGAACTTTCGGGGAAGATGCCGGCATGGCGAAACGTATGGTCGAAGCCTATGTCACGGGAGTACAAAATGGCGCCAACGGTTTGAACCCGGACAGCGTGATCGCGGTGGTGAAACATTGGGTCGGCTACGGGGCGGCCAAGGAGGGATGGGATAGCCATAACTACTACGGTCGCTACGCCGAGTTCCCCGGAAACAAATTCGGCCAACACCAGATTCCGTTCACCGGCGCCTTCGCCGCCCGGGTCGGTGCCGTGATGCCCACCTACTCGATTCTGCAAGACCTGACCATTGATCAAAAGCCGCTCGAGCCGGTGGGAACAGGATTCAGTCAGCAGCTCGTAAGCGGGTTGCTGCGCGGGCGCTATGGATTTCAGGGTGTGGTTCTCAGCGACTGGGGCATTACCAACGACTGCTCCGAGGTTTGCCACAACGGCTCTGGCGCGGGCAACCATCCCACGCCAGCCGACATCGGGATGCCGTGGGGAGTGGAAGCGTTGACCGTTGACGAACGCTTTAGCAAGGCGATCAACGCGGGTGTCGATCAGATCGGCGGCGGCGAGCAATCGAATGCCATCGTGGAGGATGTTCACAATGGCTCGATCTCGGAAGCGCGGGTGCGCGAGGCCGCGGGCCGCATTCTTCGGCAGAAGTTTCAGCTCGGCCTCTTCGAGCAGCCCTACGTGGATGAAACAAAAGCGGTAACCGTCGCTGGCCGCGAAGAGTTTGTCCGTGAGGGACAGGCGGCCGAGGCCAGGGCCGTCGTTCTGCTGGAGAATAAGCGCTCGGCTACAACCGACAGGCCTTTGCTGCCGGTAGCTCCGCAGGGGAGGAAGGTTTACCTGTATGGCGTGGTTGCCAAGGCAGCGGAAGCAGTCGGGTTTATCGTGGTGACGGATCCTCAGCAGGCCGACCTGGCGATCATTCGCGCGCCAGCGCCTTACGAGAGTGAGCATCCGACTTGTTCTTTGGCGCAAGGCAGCATGAAGGAAGACTCGCGTTCACGGAGAAAGATGCAGCGCATTCGGACGCCGATTTGCACAAACATGCACGCTAAGGATTTTGCAGACAGGCCCTGGTCGCAAGGGACGGAAGTGTCAAGGCGTGACCCCTACCCTCAGGGAAAATACGCCCCTCCGGTTCGAGCCGCCCGTGCCAACTGATTTTGACGCAAAGTTTCGCGGTACTCCGATTGATACTGACCGACGGGGAGGTCCTCTTCAGTTTTCGAGGAAATCTGCTACTCTGCTTTGGACATTTTCCCGGGGAGAAACCGATCGCATGCGATTCCATCGGTCTGCAACTGTTCCGTGGGTTCTGCTCCTGTGCCTGGCTCTGCCACTGCCGCTCTCTGCCGCCGATAAGAACAAGGAGAAGGCCAACGCCGACCTGCCTTCCTACGAACTGCCGCAGCCGGAAAAAGAGAATCTCGACCTCACCATGTATCAGCGTATCCGCGATGAAGGCCTCACTCATTCGCACGTGATGGATTTCGCCTCCGCTCTCATGGATGGCATCGGAGCCCGCCTGACCGGCTCTCCCAACCTGCGTCGCGCCAATGAATGGACGCGCGATCAGCTGACAGCGCTCGGTTGCAGCAACGCCCATCTCGAAGATTGGGGAGAATTTGGCATGGGCTGGCAGCAGCTCAATACCTGGGTTCGCATGACGTCGCCCGAAACTGCCGTTTTCATCGCCCAGGCCGCGCCCTGGTCGCCCTCCACCAACGGCGCCGTCAGTGGCCCGGCCGTTTGGCTCCAGATCAAGGAGGAAAAGGATTTCGAGCAGTACAAAGGCAAGCTGGCGGGGAAGATTGTCTTGCTGGGAGATATGCGCGAAGTCAAGCCGGCGGACAAGGCGCTGTTTACGCGCCTGGACGCCGCCGAGCTCGCCAAGACCGCCGAGTTCCCTCTCGAAAAGCCGCCGGCTTCCGGCGACCGGCTGCGCGATTACATCAAGCGCATGACCCTGCTCGAAAAGACGGGAAAGTTTCTCGTCGCCGAGCACGCTGTGGCCGTCATTCTTCCCAGCCGCGATGGCCGCGACAATGGCGGCTCGGGCGGCACCATCTTCGACGACGGCAGTCTGGGATGGTTCACCTACAAGCGCGAACACTCGGATCCTCTCCCCGTCGTCGTCGCCGCGATCGAAAACTACGGTCGCGTCTATCGTCTGCTCAAGGCCAACGTGCCGGTGAGCATTGAAATGAATGTTGACGTGAAATACTCCGGCGACCACGAGCACGGTTTCGACACCATCGCCGAGATTCCCGGCACCGATCCCAAGCTGAAAGACGAGGTCGTCATGGTCGGCGGCCATCTCGATTCCTGGGCCGCGGCCACCGGCGCAACCGACAACGGGGCCGGCACGGTGGTCGCCATGGAAGTCATGCGAATCCTCAGCCGTCTCGACGTCAAGCCGAGGCGTACGATCCGCATCGGCCTGTGGACCGGAGAAGAGCAGGGGCTTTTTGGTTCCACCGGTTACGTGAGGCAGCATTTCGGCTACGTCCCGCTCTCCACCGCTCCCGATCAGCTGGAGCAACCCGATTTTCTGCGCAAGGCCAGTGGCCCCGTCGTTCTCCTGCCCGAGCAGGCAAAGATTTCCGGCTATTTCAACGTCGACAACGGCACGGGAAAGATCCTGGGAATTTATTTGCAGGAGAACGCGGCCGAAGGCCGGATCTTCGCGCAATGGATGGAGCCGCTGAAAGATCTGGGCGTTACCACCATCACCGTCCGCAACACCGGCGGCACCGACCATGAGTCGTTCGATGCCGTGGGAATTCCCGGCTTCCAGTTCATACAGGATCGGCTCGACTACACCGCGCGCACCCATCACTCCAACATGGACACCTATGAACGCCTGCAGCCCGCCGACCTCGCCCAGGCGGCAACCGTCGAGGCGATTTTCGTCTACAACACAGCGATGCGCGACCAGATGCTTCCGCGCAAGCCAGTGCCGCATCCCGAACTGGAAGATCAGCGCAACGCTCCTCTGAAAGTAATGCCCGGTGCGGTGGAACCGGCGCCGGCCACCAAGGATTAGCGAAAGCAAGGGAACGAATCGAGGACGGCGGGCGCACTTGCCCGGCTGCGCCTGCCTCGGAAACATGAGTCACCACGATTATCGTGAGGAGCCGAATGTGCGGTTCTCTCCGGACTAGAGAGTGGTGTTCTTTACGAGCAATCTGTTCGGCGCGAGCGATCTATTTGGGTGGAGGCGAAGAAGGCGGAAAATCCTTCGGCCGCCGATGTGAAGGACAGGGCGGAGCTGGGGCGGCAGTGGAAGCCGCAGGCTCCGGAGCATGGGAAGTAGGGTGACAATTCAGAAGACGGAAGGTCGGGGCTTGCGCCCCGGCCTTTCGATTTATGTGGTCATGACAGCGCGCGCGGCGGTGGGTTCGACTGCGGCTTTGCGGCGGAGGATGGCAGCGGAGATGAGAGTAATGATAAGGCCGACGGGCAGGGGCTCCATAAAGGTGTAGGCCATGTTGACGAAGGGGTTCTGGTAGAGCTGCTGCGAGCGTTGTAGGGCAGCGACCTGCGCGGCGGTGACGGTGGGAGCGAGTCCGGAGGACTGGACTTCGTGAATCTGCGCCGCGAAGTAGCTGTCCATGAAGTGGGGCATGAAGTTGACGTAGAGGATCTCCCACGTGGCGACGTAGCAGACGGTGGTGATGAGGGTGATCAGGATGCCGCAGGCGAAGGCACGGCCGAAGGAGATTTGGCCGGCGAGGGTATTGTCGCGGTAGCTGCGGATGCCGAAGTAGATTAGCAGGAACGACGCCACCATGATGGTGTAGCCGAGAGCTAAGCTGTGGCCGGAGCCGATCTTGTCGGCGAGGAGAAGCGAGCCGCCCATAAGAACGGAAATGATGAGTCCGGAGATGAGGCCGAAGGTGAGGACGATTTTCTTCATGTGAGGCTCCTGGTGCGAGTGAGGATGGACCCACGATACGGTGTGACGGGGCTGGATGTCGTCATCCTTTCGGGTGATTTTGCAGGAATGGAGCGGAAATCGTGCTTTCGCGTGACGCGGTCAGGGCAGGAGGCCTGGTTCTTTGCCGCGCTGGACGGCCTGGGTGCGGCGGGCGGCTCTGAGGGTTTGAGGGCTTGGGCTTCCGCGGGAACACCCTGCTCAGATGCAAACTTCATCACAGCCTCGAGACGCATAACACGCTATTCGCTGCCTCCGTCGCCGAGCGTCACGAGAACAGTTCGATCTCGCTCGAGTCCAGTTGATCGAAGGGACGGCTGCTCAGCAGGGCCATGCCCACGCTCAGCAGCGAGACACCACCCAGGAGCGCGACACAACCCGGCCAAGCCGCCCGGCGCCAGAACCAGTCCGTGAGCGTGGCCCCGACGCTTCCTCCCAGGTAGTAGAAGGTCACGTAGAGTCCCGCCGCTGCCGAGCGGGCGCGCCCGGCGATTGCGCCCGTCTGCACGGTAGCGGCAGCCTGGGCCACAAACACACCCGAGGAAAAGATTGCCAGCCCGACGATGACCACCGGCAAGGACCCGACCAGCGTCAGCAGCAGTCCCGCAATCATCATCGCGCAGTAGAGCGCGGCAGTGTGACGAAACCCGAAGTGATCGAGGAAGCGCCCCGACTGCGGGGTGATGACCACGCCCAGCAGATAGACAAAGAAGATGCTGCCCAGCTGTGCCGAATTCAAGCGGAAAGGCGCAGCGGCCAGATAGAAGTTGGCATAGGTGAAGCATCCCACCAGCGCGAACAGGACGGTCGCGCCCATGGCGAAGTTCGCCAGCAGACGCGGATTCCGCAGGTGCTGTTTCGCGTGACCGAGAACCTGCTGGAGGTGCTCGGCGCGCACAAAATTCTTGGCCAGGGGCAGCCATGCCCGCACCAGAACCGCACCCACCAGATCGAGCACCGCGAGCACCAGGAAGGTCGCGCGCCAATGCCAGTGCACCGCCATCAGCCCGGCGATAAAGCGCCCCAGAAAGCCGCCGATCACGGTTCCGGTCACGTAAGAAGACATGGCGCGCCCCACGCCGCGGCTCGCCCATTCCTCATTCACGTAGGCCAGCATCACGGCAATGATTCCAGGCACAAAAAGGCCCTGCGCGAAACGCCAGAAGATGAGGGCGCGTAGGCTGGTGGAAGTCGCTGCGAGAGCCGTAGGAATGGCCAGCAGGAACAGCGACGGCACGATGATCGTTTTGCGTCCCCGTCGCTCGGCAATCATGCCGATCAGGGGGGCGGTGAGAGCGGTAGCGAAAATCGTTGCGCTGACGGTAAAACTGACGTCCAGTTCCGAGGCATGGAAAGTCTCTCGCAACAGCGGCAGTAGCGGCTGAGTGCAGTAAACGTTGAGAAACGTGCACATCCCGGCCAGCATGGTGGCCACGGTCGTCTTGTCAGGTCTTTCCAAGCTAAGCCAATCCCCGGCGGCTTACATTTCTCTACATTTCGAATCATATGCGAAGTGACGGCAAGCAAGAGTGCGGAGGACTCCCCGAACCTGCGATACAACTTTTTCCGCGCTTTCGGGTTCAATAATATGTAGGGAGTGCTTTGGCTGGGAGGGAAATCTTGAGATTAATGCAATTGTTTCAGAAAGTAGTCGGTTCCGGACGGGCGGTGCAAGCCGTTCTCCTGTCGTCTGTGCTCGGGGCGGCAGGGTTGGCCTGTGCCCAGAGCGGCGCCATGTCTCCATACCAGGACGAATCGGACGGCGTCAGCGCCGGCGGCCAGTGGATGGAGTTCCACTCCACCGACAAAATGACGGGGGCGAAGAAAGTTCGCTTTGAGCTCCAGTCGAACAACTATTTCAAGGAAGATGCGGACTTCAAGCCGAGAGTCAATCTTCTGTGCGACAACGGCAAGCTCAAGCTGGCGGATTTCAATCCGGGAGTTCGATTGCCTCCACCCAATCGCCCCGGCTGGTGGGGACAGCCTCAGCTGGAAGTCGAGGTTCGCGTTGACGGCACCCACTACTTCAAGGGCTGGAACTGGTTGCGCGGCCATTTCCTCTCGATGGACAAAGAAACCGTTCGCGGCCTTCTCGGAGGCCAGATTTTCAACATCGCCCTGCCCACGCGCAGCGGCCGGCAAATCGCGGAGTTTTCGCCTGAGGGCCTGAATTTCGACCGCGTCAAACAGGCCTGCGATTTAGCCCCGAAGAAGCCAAGCAAGGACTAACGGGTCGAGACGGGGCATGCCCCGTCTCGCGCCGCCCCAGGAGTCTGCTTTCGTTTTGGTTTTCGAGTGGGTGCGAACGAGCGCCCCGTTCTCCCCGCCGGCTGTTGGAGATGGAAGCGCGCTGTCGTCCCCGACGTGTACCCTTTCCGAGCGACTATTTCTTCCACCACCGAAAAGGCTTTTGCTCGCAGCCGCCAGGGCAGCCCAAGCCTACCGCAAGCCCCTCGATTTGAGGTTTTATGGCGGAAATTCCTTGTTGCTTGGTCCCTTTTTATGTAAATGCGACCTGCCGGACGTCGCACCCGGTGAGCCACGGAAACAGCGGAGGCGGCCAAGTTGCGCGCCACCCGGCTGTCGGTCGCTGTGGATGCGGATTCTAAGCTAGTACGAAGGGAGACCCCCCGGCTCTGCCGGGGAGGCAGCAAAAGTTTGACAGATACAGGAGTCCATCGCAGAAACTCCAGAACGTGAGCCGCCAAGCACACGAAAAGGAGTTTCGCGA
>JBEKPJ010000025.1:0-99677 GCA_049520935.1 Terriglobales bacterium
CCGAGTTGCCTCCGCCGACGAACTGAAGGCACGGATCGAGCTCTACCTCAAGCAAGTCAATGAGACCCCTGTGGTGTTTCGTTGGAAGTACAAACTGGAGACGCTGTCCCTGGTATAGCAATCGATATGTTATTTGCGAATCACTATACTAGTCGACGTGCTCGCCTACCTCGAACCCTTCTTCACCAGCGGGCAACACGTCGCGTTCACCGGCCACCCACACATAGAGCGTGGGCAGCAGGAAGACGCTCATGACCAGGGCGGCGATCAGACCTCCGACGATCACGATGGCAAACGGGCGTTGAGAGTCGCTACCGATGGCGTGGGAAACTGCGGCGGGCAGCAATCCCAGGGTTGCCACCAGCATGGTCATCATGATCGGGCGCAGTCTGAGCACGGCACCTTCGACGGCAGCGTCTTCCACCGAATAACGTCGCGCGCGCAGCTGGTTGATGTACTCGAGCATGATGACTCCGGTCTGCACGGACACTCCGAAAAGGGCGAGGAAGCCGACGCCGGAGGAAACGCTGAAATTGGTGCCCGTAAACCAGAGGGCCAGCAGACCGCCGATGGGAGCAATGGCAATGTTGGCCATGATTAGCAGCGCCCATTTTAAGGACTTGAACATGGTGTAAAGGATGACAAAGATGATGAGGATGGTGATGGGGAGGACGATGAGCAGACGCGCATTGGCTCGCTTCTGGCTCTCGTATTCGCCTTCCCAGTCGAGGCTGTAACCGGACGGAAGTTTGACCTGTTCGTTGACCTTCTTGATCGCCTCCTCCACCGTGCTGCCCAGATCACGGCCGCGCACGCTGTATTTGATGGCGACGTAACGCCGATTGCCTTCGCGATAGACTTCGGAAGCTCCATCGCTCACGCCGATCTTCGCCAGTTGCGCGAGCGATACGCGCTCGCCGGAGGGCGAGAGCAGGCGAATGTTCTCGATTGCTTCCTCGGTGCTGCGGTATTGCGGGAGGTAACGCAGAGTCAGGTCGTAGCGCGCTTCCCCCTTGAGTACTTGCGTGAGTGCGTTGCCACCCACGGCAGTCTGCACGGCATCTTGCACGTCGGCGACGTTGATCTGGTAACGGGCAGCGGCTTCGCGATCGACGGTTACGTTGAGGTTGGGCTGGCCGAGCAAGCGAAAAACTCCCAGATCTTCAATGCCCTTGATCTTGCGCATGATGGCGACGATCTCATCGCTTTTGTCTTCCAGAACCTTGAGATCGTCGCCGTAGATCTTGGTAGCCAGCGAGCCTTTCACTCCACTGACGGCCTCTTCCATGTTGTCTTCAATGGGCTGGGAAAAACCCCAGACGACACCGGGGATTTTGTCCAGTTCGCGATTCATGGCGGCGATGAGCTCGTCCTTGTTTTCGTGGAAGACGGGACGCCATTCCTCTTTGGGCTTGAGGTCCACAAAGAACTCGGCATTAAAGAAGCCGGTCGTATCCGTGCCATCGTCGGGGCGGCCCACTTGACTGGTACATTGCGGGACTTCGGGGAAAGAACAAAGCACGATTCTGGCCTGGTTCGCGACGCGGATTCCTTCGTCGGGTCCCGTGCTGGGCGCAAGCGTGCCGCGCACCCAGAGCGCGCCTTCGTCGAGGTGCGGCAGGAACTCGGAGCCGATGGCGCCGCCGAAGGCAAGATAGTTGCCGACCAGCGCCAGCAGCACGCAGACCCCGATGGTGATCGCACGATGACGAATGGCCCAGCGCACGGCGACGCGATATCGTTCGACCGTGAACTGCATGATCGGGTTATGCCATTCTTTGGCTCCGCGCTGAAAGGCAAAACTGGCCAGCACGGGGGCAATCAGAATCGAGAAAAGCAGCGCCCCGAGGAGGGCAAAGGCTACCGTCCAGGCCATGGGATGGAATAGGCGGCCTTCCACTCGCTGCAGCGTAAAGATCGGAAGATACGCGGTAATGATGATGGCAATCGCGTAGAAAACGGGGCGTTGCACTTCGTGGGAGGCTTCACTGATTTTTTCCCGCGCTGTCTTGACCCCGTTCGGGTGACCCAAATGGCGCACGATGTTTTCGATCATGACCACGGCTCCATCGACCACCATGCCAAAATCCAGGGCGCCCAGAGACAGGAGGTTGGCGGGAATGTGGCGCAGGTCCAGGCAGATGGAGGCAAAGAGCAGGGAAAAGGGAATGGTCGCGGCGACGATGAAAGCGCCCCGGACGTTGCCGAGAAACACGAACAGAACGATCGATACCAGAATCATGCCCTCGGTCAGGTTGTGGAGCACGGTATGACTGGTAAAGTGCACCAGATCGCTGCGATCGATGAAGGGAACGATCTTTACCCCCGGAGGGAGAATATGATCGTTCAGTTCCTTCACTTTCTCGTGGATGCCCTGCAGCGCGGAGTCTGCGGCTGCGCCCTTGCGGAGGAGCACGATGCCGGACACGACATCGTCGTTATCGATGATTTTTCCGTTCTCCCGGTGAATGGCTCTGGCGAACTGGCCGAGCCGGATCTTGGGACCTTGCGAGACAAGCGCGATATCCTTCACCCGCAGCGGAGTACCATTTTTGGTCAGGATGACGGTGCGTTCGATATCCTGGACGTGATCGACCAAGCCGACCGAGCGGACGTTAATCTGCTGCAGGCCTTCCTGGATGAAGCTTCCGCCGGCGTTGATGTTGTTGTTGGTGAGCTGTTGTTCGATTTGCGCCAGGCTCAGGCCGTAGGCCACCATTTTGTTGGGGTCGACGCGGACCTGGTATTCGCGCGTGGGGCCGCCGAAGCTGGAAACGTCGACAACGTTGGGCACGGACTTGAAGCTTTTTTCGACGACCCAGTCTTCAATGGATTTCAGTTCCATCGCGTCATAGGCAGGATTGCTGCTGCGCAGGGTGAAAAAATAGATTTGCCCGACCGGGCTCCAATCGGTGCCCATCTGGGGCACCACGTTGGGCGGCAGGGTGACTTGGCTCAGGCGCTCGAGAACGCGCTCGCGGTTCCAGTCGTTGTCGGATTCGTCATCGAAAATCAGTTTGATGTCGGAGAGTCCGAACAGCGAGAAGGAACGCAGGTGCACGACATGCGGGATACCGTTCATGACGATCTCGAGCGGAATCGTCACCTGCTGCTCGATCTGTTCGGCAGAAATTCCCGGCCATTGGGTGATGACTTCGACGTAGTTGTCGGCGACGTCGGGATAAGCCTCGATCGGCAAGTCGCGGAAGGCGACGATGCCGGCGGCAAACAGCAGCAGGGCCAGCCCCAGCACCAGCAGACGGTTGTTAAGAGCAAAGTCAACGACTCGGCGAATCATTCATTGCTCTCCATTTATTGCTCCAACGTGTTTTGCAGTACCAGAGCATTGGAAACCACCTGGTCGCCGGGTTTGATCCCGGACACGACCTCTTGCAGATTGCCGGGCAGCATACTTCCGGTGACCACCTCCAGGCGTTTGAAGTGTCCCGCACTCAACGGTCGATAAACCCACTCCCGGTCATGCAAGTGCAAAATGGCAGTGGCGGGAACGGCGGCCCGTGGTTCCGGCTGCTTACCGTAGAACGTCGCCGTGACAAACATACCCACCCGCATCAGTCCGGGATTGGCCACTTCGAGGCGAACTTTCGCGGTGTGCAGACTGGGATCGAGAACCGGCAGGATATTGTCGATGCGGCCTTTGAAGGGCCGGTCGGGGTAGGCGTTCAAGTGGATGTCTGCGAATTCGCCGACGTGCACCGCATCCAGATCGTTTTCGTAAACGTCGCAGACGATCCAGACATAAGAGAGATCGGAGATGGTGAACGGATTCGGGGAACCCAATCCCTGGACTCCGGATGCGGCGGTGACTTGCTGGTCGGTGATCACCCCCGAGATGGGAGCCTTGATATCCACAATGCCGGAGGGGTGATCCTTGTCGATGCCCAGCAGATGCAACTGCTCGGTGGCCGCATCCAGATCGGCTTTGGCGTCCTGTTCTGTGTCTTCGGCCTGTTCCAGCGCGCTTTTGGCGATGGCGCCTTTGTCATAGAGAATTTGCGCTCGCTCGAGCTGGATGCGGGCCAGCCGTTGGTCGTTCTCGGCCTTGCGATATACCTGATAAGCCCCTGCCACGTCATTGCTTTGCACGCGCAGCAAGAGCTGGTCCTTGTGCACAAAATCGCCAAGCCTGGCTTTGATTTCCACGACTCGGCCGGCGGCCAGCGAAATCACGGGTACGGCGCGCGCGATGTCGGGTTGCACGACGCCGGTGACGTTCAGCGCCGGTTTCGCCTTGTGTTCGATGGCCGTAACCAGGGGGAATTGCTCCGGATGATCGACTTTGAAATTGTTGGCATCGAGATCAGGTTCGACGGTGGCGGCAGGAGGCGCTTCGGCCTTGGGGTCGGCCTTGTTCTCGCCGCAGCCCGCCAGCAACATGAAACCGAGCACCAAGGCGAGGCACGCGAGAAGCCGTCCTGGCCGAGACGCAGAGAGGGTGGCCGGCGCACGGCGCGAGACTGCCGCTGGCGCCACCACCGCGGCGGTTGAAGCTAACAAGGATTTCGCTTGCGATGTCATGGGATCACCTCTCGGCCCACGGCTTGATTCAATTGGGCTGCCGCCGCCAGATAGGAGCCGACCAAGTTCACGTAGTTCAGTTGCACGCTGCGGAATTCCGCCTGGGCGTTAAGAAAATCCAGCAGGGATGCGCCGCCGTGCTGGTAGGAGAATGTAATCGTGTCGCGCACCCTTACCGATTGCCCGAGGTACTTGGCCTTGTACGGTCGCAGCAGGATCAGATTGCTTTCGAGCGCGGCATAGTCGGAATCCACGTCGCTGAATACTTGCGCTTCGGCGGCATCGCGCAACCTCTCATTGCGCCGGATGTCGAGCTGCGTGCGCAACTTTTCTCCTTGATTGCGATCGAAAATCCGCAAGGGGATGCTGACGCTGACGCCGACCGTATTGATGGCAAACGGGTTATTGGTGGAAGAGTTGTGGGTATACCAGGCACCGAAGGTGGGATCGGTCGAACCGTCCGCGACCGCCAGTTTGTGATCGGTTTGCGCTTTATCGACGCCTTCGACCGCCGCCTTGAGGTCGGGACGAGTGTCGAGCGCTATTTTCCTCACCTCATCGCGGCTCGGGATTTGATCGTTGAAATCGTAGGGACCGGTGACGTCGAATTGCTCGATTGGCGTGCGGTCGTTCAGGAGCGTGAGCAACTGAATTTTTGCCGTGCGCAAGTTGACATCGGCGGTTTGCAGGTCGGATTCGTACTGCACACGCTGCAGTTCCAGCCGGTCGAGGTCGATCTGCGCGATGTCGCCGGCGTGGAAGCGAGCGCGGCTGATCTCGAGTATGTGGTCGTAGTAGTCGAGGTTGTCTTTTGCCAATTGCAGTACGGTTTTGGCCTGCAGGGCGGAGACAAATGCGCTGCGCAGATCGTAGAGCAGAGTTCGTTCCAGGTCGGCATGGCTCGACTCGGCAATCAGGGTTCCCTTTTTCGCGCTCTCCAGGCGTAACTCCCGCTTGTGCCGCCGTTCGTGCAGATAACTGAGGCCGGGCGATTCAAACGTGCCCGCAAAGGGCTGCCACACGCCTCGGTTCGGGGTGATTTGGGTTCCGTCCACCGACAGCGAGAAATCCGGATTGGGCCGTAAGAAGGCCGTGATTTCCTGCGCTCTTGATTCATCAATGTTCAGCTTGTCCGCCAGCAACGTGGGGTTGCTCTGTTCGAAGCGCTCGCGGACCTGTTCCCAGGTGAGCGGTTGTTGCGCCCCGGCGCTGGCGGCGAGGATCGGGCAGAGACACAACCATGCGGCCAGGTTCAATCGGTAGAACTTGCACATCGTCTGCTCCATGCGCATGGGAAACGCCGACCACCCCATGGGCGTGAACTGCCAAAGATAGTTATGAATTTTCCGTAAAGAAACCAGACGGAATCGGGTTAGAGAGCGGTTGGAGCGGTGGAAGGAGGACCGCGACCTGCCGGGACCAGGGCTGAAACCGAGCCCAGCGGTTGGGGCAGGAATGGGAGAACCGTGCCAATTTGCTCGAAATCGGGAGGGCGAGCGACCGAACTGGGCAACACCGGCTGCGTGGAATGCAGCAGGGCATGCGCGGCACTCGCGCCACGGTTGGCATCGCGGCAGGCACGCTCGGACTCTTCCATCTCGGGTCGCATGGCATGCAAGTCGTCGGTCGCCGAGATTACGGGAAACAGCAGGACGAAGGCACAACCGAGAACGCACAGAAAGATGAGCGGCGAGACGGTCAGATTTGCGCTTTCCCGACCAGCGGGAGCCTCAGCCACCCGTTGCCGCCACAGCAGATAGGCGGGCATCAGCAACGACAGCCAACAGAGATTAAGAAAAACCTCCATAACAAAACAGCCCGGTCTTTATGGCGGGAACAACACTTATTCTAACCTAACGCAACGCGCTCAAACATAGCTGAGCATATCACGGGTATCACGGGGACGGCTGCCTACCGGGCAAGAGCCGAGGAGCGCCGACGCCGCTATGGCCCCTGCGTTACCTGCAGCGGATGGGCAGATTGAAGTCTCCGACGAAGGATGACATTGCGGGCCGGGATCTCGGCGATGGCGTCGACGTTCACGACATAGGCGCCATGGGGAAGCGTATCGCCAAAAGGAACTTTGAAATCGTTCGTCCCGGGTTTCAAATTGAAATGCTCGTAGCCGATGGCCGTCGCCCGTCCGCTCTCGGCGACGGCTTCGATGATGACGGTGAGATCGAAGACATCTTTGGTACCGTTAGAGATCTGGACCGAACCGTCGATCCGGTTGCCGCCCGCGGCCGCCGGCTGCAGCCATTCGAGCGAAAGAGCGGCGGCGACTTCGGCGTGGAATTCCTTGTCGAGAGTGTTGGCAGGATGGGCGGAGTCTTGCACCTTCAGGGTCAGGGTGAAGGCCCCCGGCTTGGTCGGGCGTCCTGCCAGCAGGCCGTCCCCGCTGAGCGTGATCCCTTCGGGAACCTCACCGCCGGTCACGCTCCAGCTGTAGGGCGGCACGCCGCCGGCAGCGTGCAGCTGCGCATGGAACTCCACCCCGACTTCGATCGGTGGCAAGGGCGTGTCCACCACGGTGAGCGGCGGCTGCGCGGCCAAAAACTGGCAGCCGCCGACCAGGATCGCCAACCGCATAATGGCCGGGAGCAGGGACGCGCGAACCCGAATTGTTCCCGTGAAACTCATCGCGGTTCGTTTGATTTTACTCCGGGCACGGCGTAAAAGAACTGCAATATGTCTTATCGTATTTCGCGCCTCCTGGCCGCCATCTTGCTGCTCTCGCTGGCGAACTTGGATGCCGGGGCCCAAGCCCCGGTTCCTCGTTCACCCCATTCCGCTTCATCCTCCCGGAAGCCGGCGGCCGCCGAGGAGGCTGCAGTTTTCGAACGGATCCTGAATCGCGTCCGCTTTGAGAACGACGGAACCGAGCTGAGCGAGACCGAAGCGGTGGTGCGAATCCAGAGCCAGGCGGGCGTGGAGCAGTTCGGGCAGCTGATATTCGGATACTCGTCGGCGACCGAGAAGCTGGAAGTGGACTATGTCCGGGTGCGCAAACCGGATGGACAGGTCGTTCCAACCCCGGAATCGACGGCGCAGGATTTCGCTCCCGACGTCCTCAAAGAAGCTCCGATGTACAGCGACTACCGGCAGCGCCATATTTCGGTGACGGCACTACAGCCGGGGGACACGCTCGAATACCGCACGGTGATACGGGTTCTGACGCCCCTTGCCGCGGGCAACTTCTTTTACGAGCACACCTTTCCCAGAAACGTCATGGTCACCGAAGACCGCTTGGAACTGGATGTCCCCAAAGACCGTGAAGTGAAACTCAAGACTCCGCGGCGCAAACCGGAAACGCGGGAGGCAGGCGACCGGCGCGTTTACACCTGGGTGGTGACGGACATCCAGCCCGAGCGCGATCCGGATCAGGCGGATCAGGAGGAGGAGACCGGGGCGGACGTGGAACTGACGACGTTTACCGACTGGCAGCAGGTGGCGCAATGGTATGCCAAACTGCAGGGCGAGCGCATGACGATTGACGATCGGGTGCGTAAAAAGGCGGCGGAAATCACCCAGGGAGCGGTCACGCCGACGGAGAAGGCGCGGCGACTGTACGACTACGTGGCGCGGAACGTCCGTTACGTGAGCATCTCGCTCGGGGTCGGGCGATACCAGCCACACGCCGCCAGCGAGGTTCTGCAGAACGGCTACGGCGACTGCAAGGACAAGCACACTTTATTTGCGGCGATGCTGCGGGCGGAGGGGATCGAGAGTTATCCGGTGCTGATCGACAGCTCGCGTACTTTGGATGCCGATGTTCCTTCGCCGGCGCAGTTTGATCATGTGATCACCGCCGCGCGACTGGGGACAGGATTGACCTGGCTCGATACGACACCGGAAGTGACCCCCTACGGGCTGATTCTCTATCCGCTGCGCAACAAGCTGGCGGTAGTGGCCTCGAACGACGCCGAGGGTGGACTACGGCGGACACCGGCGGAATCGCCGATCACGACCTTCATGCATTTCACCCTCGATGGTTCGGTCACCGGGTTCGGCGCGCTCGATGCGACGCTGGAAGTCACGGCGCAGGGCGACCACGACTGGCCTCTGCGCGGAAGCTTTCGTCGATATTCGCAGTCGCAATGGAAGGATTTTGTAAAGATTCTGTCCACCAGCTGGGGCCTGCCCGGGGACGTAGAGGAGGTCGAGGTCGGTCCCCTTGAGGACACCAGCAAGCCCTTCCATCTGCAATATCACCTGCATCAAGAACAGTATTTTGCCGTGCCGGCGGCGAGCGTGAACTTTCGCCCGATCCCGGCGCTGGGCATGCCGGCAGTTCGAGCGCCGGAGAAAAGCAAGAACCCGCTCAACATCGGACCTGCGGGCGAAGTGGACTACAAAGTGCGGCTACGGTTTCCTTCCAATTACTCGGTGCGTACTCCGATGGCGGTGAAAATGTCGCGCGACTACGGCGAGTATTCCTCGGCCTATGCCATGACCGAGGGAGTTCTCGAAGGCGAACGCCGGCTGGTGGTCAAGACCAATGAGATACCGGCGGCCAGACGCGCGGACTATGAATCGTTTCGCAACGCGGCCGAGAGCGATCAAGACCAGCTGTTGTCGTGCACGATCCTGATGCCTTCGGGACCGAGCGCACAGACGGCTTCGAAGATGGATGGAGCTCCGGCGGAGTTGCATCGGGCGGGGGCAAAGGCGTTGCAGAGCCGGGACTATCGCACGGCGATGGATTTGTTGAAGCGGGCCGTCGACGGCGATGCGCTGCTGACCAATCCGGGCATGAAAGACGGCTGGTACGACCTGGGACAGGCCTACGCGGGAGCCGACCATCATGCCGACGCGATCGCGGCCTTTCGCAAACAGATCGAAATCGATGCCAAGCACCAGCGGGCCAATGGCGAACTGGCGATGGAGCTTGCGCAAACGGGCAAAAACGACGAGGCGATCGCGGCGTATCGCAAGCAGCTGGAGATCGCTCCCTACGACAAATCGACGCTAAAGAACTTCGGGCTGTTGCTGTCCGAAATGGGCAACGATGCCGAGGCCCGGACGGAGTTGGAAGCGGCGGTTGCGATTCCTCCGGATGATCCGGAAGCGAAGATGGCGTTGGCAAAGGTTTACGGGCGGCTGGGAGAGAACGCACGGGCGCAGGAGTTGATGAAGGGGCTGACCGGCAGTTCGGGTGCGAATTCGGGGCAGGACATCTTCGCGGCCGCCCTCAACCCCAACATCGATCGAGCGCAGTCCGAGAGCGATGCGCAGCAGGTGCTGAACGATATTGGGGGACAGTTCGACTCCGGCGAATTCGACAAGCTGGGGCCTTCGGCGTTTTCCTCCATGCCCCTGGTAGCGCTGTCCTGGTCGCGCATAGGATGGGCAAAATTCGAGAATGGCGAAGCTCTGACGGCCATGCAGTTTCTCCAGTCGGCGTGGCTGTTGAGCCAGTCGGGTACGGTCGCCAACCGCCTGGCGCAGGTCCTTGAAAAGCAGGGCCAGGTGGAGAAGGCGCGCCATCTGTATGCCTTAGCGGTGGCCGCGGGTGGGAGCGACGTGCCCGATTCACGGGCACGCTTGCGCCAGCTCGTGGGCGGGGCGATGCCCTCCGAAAAAGATCTGGCGCCGGCTGATTTGCTGGCCGAGCGCACGGTGAAACTGGACGCGATTCCGGCGAAGCAGGGTTCCGCGCGGTTCAATCTTGTGTTCGACAGCTCGCCGCGTCCCGAGCGCGCGGAGTTTGTGGATGGCGACGAGAGCCTGCGGGCCGCCGGCGAGCAACTTCGGGCGAAAGATTTCCCGGTGCGATTTCCCGATGTATCGTCGGTAAAAATCGTGCGCCGCGGCGTATTGCGCTGCGGCGCTGCGGGATGCGAAATCGAGTTGCTGCCGATCGAGCAGGAGCCGGCCTCGCTGGCTCCCCATCGCTAGGTGGAAACAGGCTTGGTTCCGATGCCGCTTCGGAAAACTAGAAAATCCAGCGGAATCCCCAGAACAGCAATCCCGCCAGCACCATCGATACAGGCAGCGTCAGCACCCATGCCATGCCCAGGTTGCGCAGCGTCGACCATTGCAGGCCGGAATGGTTCGCGGCCATGGTGCCGGCAATTCCCGACGACAGCACGTGCGTGGTACTGACCGGCAACCCGAACCAGTCGGCCGCGCCGATGGTAAACATGGCCGTGATTTCCGCCGCCGCCCCTTGCCCATAGGTCAGGTGTTCTTTGCCGATTTTTTCTCCCACGGTAACCACGATGCGCTTCCAGCCGATCATGGTACCCAGTCCGAGCGCCAAGGCGACCGCAACCTTTACCCATCCGGGAATGAAGCGGGTGGCCGCGTCCACATGCTTTTTGTAATTGTCGAGGCCTTCCCAGTCAGTTGGGTTGATGGTAGGGTTGCCGCTCTTTTTCATCAACCGCAGGGCTTCGCTGGCAATGTACATATCGTTGCGGAAGTTGCGCACCTGGTCGTTCGGAATCTTCGACATCTCTCCGAACATCGCGGTTTCGGTGCCGATGCCGTTCACCAGCTGGCGCAGGCCCAGCATGGTGTTGGGGGTGAAATTCTTGCTGCGAATGTAATCGGTAACTTCTTCGCGATCGTCGCCGATGATCGCGTCGGGGCTGACATAGCTCGAAAGGATCCCGGCGGCCTGCTGGGAAACGGCAATGAAGTCATCGGAATCCTTGCGAGTGAGGGCGTGGTTCAGGGCATAGGCGGTCGGCACCGTGCCGACCAGGATCAGCATGATCAGTCCCATGCCCTTTTGCCCGTCATTCGATCCGTGCGCGAAACTGACTCCGGTGCAGGTCAGCAGCAGAAGCGACCGGATCCAGAATGGTGGCGGTTCGCTGCCTACCGGGGCCTCATAGAGGGCGCGGTTCTTGATCACCGCTTTCATCAAGAACAGCAACAGGAAAGCGCAGACAAATCCCACCAGCGGCGACAACAGCAGCGACTTTCCAATATTGGCGGCCTGGCCCCAATCGACGCCGCTGGTCCCGGTCTTCGGGGACAGCAACTGGTTGGCAATGCCCACGCCGATAATCGATCCGATCAAGGTGTGCGAACTCGAAGCCGGCAGGCCGAAATACCAGGTGCCCAGGTTCCAGATGATGGCCGCGACCAGCAGCGCGAAAACCATGGCGAACCCGGCCTTGCTCCCCACCTGCAAAATCAGTTCCACCGGCAGCAGGGAGATGATCCCGAAAGCGACTAGTCCGCTCGAAGTCAGTACCCCCAAAAAATTCCAAAAGCCGGACCACACCACGGCAACATGCGGCTCGAGCGAGTGAGTGTAGATTACGGTCGCGACCGCGTTGGCCGTGTCGTGAAAGCCGTTGACAAACTCGAAACCGAGCGCCACCAGCAAAGCGATGCCCAACAACACGTAGGGCATGATTGAAGTGCCATGCACAACCGACAGGTCGCTGAGCAAATGGAGGGCGGCGTATGTGATCCCGACCACAAAGACTACCCCAAAGCCCACCATGCCGATCATTCCCGGACGTTTGCTCATCTTCTCCTGAATCGCTGGCGCAGCCGTAGCCATATCGAAAAATCTCCTCGCTTTGCCTTAAGTTGCAGGATTTGATGGACCCAAGACCCCGCCCAAACAAGGCGAAACTATACGGAATGATTGTTACGACAATGTGAACGCCAGGGGGTGGAGGCCAGAGAGTCGGAAGGCGCACGCGGGATGCGCCGGGCCTGCGCTCGACGCATCTGCATGGACTCCGATAATCTAGTGTGTCTTGTTGGGGGAGGTCGTGCCCATGCGGGAGGCCGTCGAACAACTATGGCCGGAGATCCAGTGGATCGGCGATGTCACACTTCGCGAGCAGGTGACACAGACCTGGATGCAAGCGCTCGAGCGCAGTGCGCTGAAACCCGAGGACCTGAATCGGATTCCCTTTACCCTGCTGGTTCCGAATTGTCCGATTACGTTCATGGAGCACAAGCGCTGCGTGGTGCACATTGCGCGCGACAGCGCCAAGGCCATGAGCGGCTTCATGGGCCGGGCACTGCCGATTGACGCGGACGTGGTGATTGCGGGTGCGATCCTGGCGGATGTGGGCAAATTGCTGGAGTATGAGATCGGAACCGACGGCAAGAGCCGGCAGAGCGAGCGGGGAGAGGCGCTGCGACACCCCTTCACCGGAGTGGCGCTGGCGATGGCGTGCGGGGTGCCGGACGCGGTGTGCCACATCATCGCGGCGCACGCCGCCGAAGGCGATCTGGTGAAGCGAACCACCGAGGCGTTCATTGTGCATCATGCCGATTTCATGGCCTTTCTGCCCTTTAAGAATCCGAAGAATGTGAAGCTGAAATGACCTTCGAGAATTTGGGAATTTCCTGAAGTTCAACCGTCACCGCGCTGCTTCATCGAGGAGATGTCCGTGTCGACACCACACACTTCCGCAAAACCGACCGTCACCGCCAGCATGTCCCGCTGGGCTGCGGCTTTGGAATACAAACAGCTGTCCGAGGAGGCGGTCTACCAGGCCAAGCGCTTTCTGCTGGATTCGGTCGGTTGTGCGTTGGGCGGTTATCAGCAGCATGATGTTGCGCTTGCGCTCGCGGTCCTCAAGGAGATCGCGGGGCGCGGGGCGGCCACGGTGATAGGGACAGGCGCGAAGATGGACCCCGTCTCGGCTTCCCTGGCGAATGCGCTGATGATCCGCTGTATGGATTACAACGACATTTATTGGAAGCAGGATCCCTCGCATCCCTCCGATATCTTTCCCGCTGCCATGGCCTGTTGTGAGCGCGCCCGCAGCGATGGCAAGGAACTGATCGTCGGATTCGTACTGGGGCACGAGTTCGAGATGCGCTTGTCGGAGGCCGCCTTTCCTGGGATTCGTGAGCGGGGCTGGCATCACGCGACGCTGACCGCACTGGTCTCGCCGATCGTGGCCGGGCGCGCTTTGCGTTTGACTTGGGAGCAGATCCAGCATGCGATCGGGATCTCGGCTTCGCGGCACGCGACGATGGGCGCAGTGACTGCGGGAAAGCTGACCATGATGAAGAACACCGTCGATCCGATGGCGACGCAGAGTGGCGTGCTGGCGGCGCTTCTGGCCGAGCAGGGATATAGCGGCCCCGAGCATGTGATCGATGGCAAGGAAGGCCTGGTGCACTGCTTCGGTCCGGAGTGGAAACTGAATTTGTTGACCGACGGGCTGGGCGAGTCGTGGCGCATCCTGCAGTGCGGGATGAAGTTCTTTCCGACCGAGGCCTTGACGCACGCTCCGATTTCGGCGGTGCTCGATCTGGTCAAGAGCAACGACCTCCGCCCGGAACAGGTGGAGAAGATCCAGATTCGTTCGCTGGCGCGGGCAGCCGACATTCTCTCCGATCCGAGCAAATACGATCCGCACACCAAAGAGACGGCGGACCACTCGCTGCCGTACGTGGTGGCGGCGGCGCTCGTCGACCGGCAAGTGACGCCGGCGCAATTCACCATGCAGCGCATCATGGATCCGACGATTCGCGCGCAACTGAAAAAAGTGGAGGTGGTGGCGGATCCGGAGATCGAAAAAGTGTTCCCCGCACTGCAGCGGGTGATCGTGCACATGACAACCAGCGACGGACGGAAGTTCTCGAAGCAGCTCGACTATCCGAAAGGGGATCCGCGAAATCCGCTGAGCGACGAGGAGATTGCAGAGAAATTTCGCGCCCTGGCCGAAGGCGTGCTTTCTTCGAAGGCGCAGGACAAGCTGGTGAATGCCATCTGGAATCTGGACAAGTGCGACTCGGTTGCGAAACTGATGGCGCTGATGAAGGCGGATGTGAGGCAGAAGCCGGCGCATGGGAAGGCGAAAACCGTGCCCGGCGGCAAGGCGAAGAGCAAGAAGCGGCGTTGAGGAGCGAGAACATGGCGGAGCTGGCAGCAACCATTGCAGCGGGCTTGGCAGCGCGTTACCGGAAGCTGTCGAGCGTGGTTCACGACCTGACGGCGCCGTTGAGCGAGGAGCAGTTTTGGGCCAAGCCGTTTGCCTTCGGCAACAGCATCGGCCACCTGATGCTGCATCTCACGGGCAATTTGAATTACTACATCGGAGCGCAGATTGCCGGGACGGGCTACGTGCGGGATCGCCCACTCGAGTTTTCCGATGCCCGACGGCTGTCCAAGGCGGAAGTGCTGAAAGACTTTGATCAGGCGATCCAGACGGCGATCGGCGCGATCCAGCGACAGTCGGCAAACGAGTGGTCCACCCCTTACACCGGGGCCGGAGCAGATGCCCGCGACCGCTTCGAGATGGTGCTGGCATGCGCGACGCACCTGCATCACCACATTGGGCAGATGATGTATTTGGGATTCGAGTTGCAGCGAAAGACAGAGTAAGCGGGAGTTTCCCATGGGCGAGACCATTGTTGAAAAAATCGCGCGCCAGCATATGACCGAAGGGCCGTCGCGGCCGCTCCGGGCGGGAGACTTCCTGTCCATTCGTCCCCACCGTTGCATGACCCATGACAACACCTCGGCGGTGATGAGCAAGTTTCGGGGTCTCGGCGCGAACAAGGTGCGGGACCCGCGGCAGCTCACCTTTGCGCTCGATCATGACATCCAGAATCGGGATGAGGCGAATCTGAAAAAGTACCGCGCCATTGAGGCGTTCGCCCGAGAACAGGGTGTGGACTTCTATCCTGCCGGCTCGGGCATTGGACACCAGATCATGGTGGAGCGCGGGTATGTGGTACCCGGTTCTTTCGTCGTTGCCTCGGATTCGCATTCCAATATGTATGGTGCGTTGGGGGCGATCGGGACGCCCATTGTTCGCACCGACGCCGCCGCCGTCTGGGCCACTGGCGAGTTCTGGTGGCAGATCCCGCCTTCGATTCAGGTTGTGCTCGAAGGCCAGCTGAGACCGGGCGTCACCGGCAAGGATGTGATCATCACCTTGTGCGGGCTCTATAACCATGACGAATGTCTGAATGCGGCAATCGAGTTCACTGGCCCAGGGGTGTCTTCGCTTTCGATCGAGGCCCGGCTTTCGATTGCCAACATGACCACCGAGTGGGGACCGCTGGTGGGCTGGTTTCCGGTGGACGCGCTCACGATCGAGTATTTGCGCGGCGTGCGTGCCCGTCTGCAGGCGATCGGCTGCGAACGGTTCTCCGAAAGCGACCTGGCAAACTGGGAGAACCGTTCGGTCGAGCCGGATGCCGATGCCATCTACGCGGCGCGCATTACGCTTGACCTGGCCGAAGTCACGCCACACGTGTCCGGACCGGACACGGTGCAGGCGATGCAATCGCTGGCGGCGATCGAAAAACAGAACGTCAAGATTCAGAAGGCGTATCTGATTTCCTGCGTCAATTCGCGGCTGGAAGATCTGACGGCGGCGGCGGCCGTGCTCGCGGGGCGAAAGATTGCCTCCGGGGTGAAGTTTTATTTGAGCGCCGCCAGTCTGTGGGTCCAGCAGGAGGCGGAGCGGCGCGGCATCTGGCAGAGGTTGATCGACGCAGGCGCGCATCCTCTGCCTTCCGGTTGCGGGCCTTGCATTGGGCTGGGCGTGGGATTGCTGGAGCCGGGCGAAGTGGGGATTTCGGCGACCAATCGAAATTTCAAGGGCCGCATGGGTTCGCGCGATGCCAAGTGCTACCTGGCAAGCCCGGAGGTGGTGGCGGCGTCGGCCGTTGCCGGCTATATTCGGGGGCCCCATGAATTCGCCGATCGTGCCCCCCGGCGCGTCTACACCGAGAGGGCGACGGCTTCAGGCGGGGCGGAGCAAGTTGAGATTCTGGCGGGCTTTCCGCCGCGCGTGCAAGGGCGACTGGTGTTCATGCCGCAGGATAACGTCAATACCGATGCCATCTATGGCAAGGACTACACCTATCGCGACGACATGACTCCGGAGATGATGGCGCAGGTGGTGATGGAGAATTATGATCCCCAATTTGCGGCGCGCGCCAAAGCCGGCGACGTCCTCGTCGGCCAGTTCAATTTTGGCACGGGATCGAGCCGCGAGCAGGCGGTCACGTGTTTGCAGGCGAAAGGGATCCCGCTGGTGATCGCCGCCAGTTTCTCCCAGACCTATCTGCGGAATGCCTTCAACAATGGCTTCCTGTGCATTGCCGTGCCGCATTTTGTGGCGCGCGTGCGCGAGCAATTCGCCCCACAGATCGCGACCCGGGAGCGCACGATTATTCCGGGCGAGCAAATTGATATCGACTTCACTTCCAGCATGATCGAATGGCGCGGCGACAAGTTTGCCTTTCCGGCGCTCGGCAGCGTGCCGCAGTCGCTGGTGATCGCCGGCGGAGTGGAGAAGCTGGTGGCCAGGCGGCTGGGCTTGGTTTGATGCCTGAACCGAGGAGATTCCGGCGGCGCGCCGCCGAACCCGGAGCTCCACCGCTCGGCGCCGGATGAAAAG
The DNA here is from genome assembly GCA_049520935.1 of Terriglobales bacterium. Lineage (GTDB taxonomy): Bacteria > Acidobacteriota > Terriglobia > Terriglobales > Acidobacteriaceae > Acidiflorens. Next base: position 16,890 of record JBEKPJ010000025.1, read on the forward strand.
CTTGCGGAAAGCAATGAAATTCCCGGCGGCCTCGCGTCGCTACGCTTGGTAGGAAGGAGTAATCATGGCGAAATACACGGTGATTACGATGCCGGGAGACGGCATCGGCAATCAGGTACTGCCTCAGTCCCTGCGTGTTCTGAACGCGGTTGGCTTCGAGGCCGAATACATTCATGCCGACATCGGATGGGACTGCTGGTGCACGCAGGGCAATGCGTTGCCCGAGCGAACCATCGAGTTACTGGCGCAACATAAGTTGGGATTGTTCGGGGCCATCACTTCCAAGCCGAACAAGGCGGCGCAGGCCGAACTGAAGCCCGGGTTGCAGGGAAAGGGCTACGTTTATTACTCGCCGATCGTGACCATGCGGCAGAAATTCAAACTTGATATATGCCTGCGGCCTTGCGTGGGTTTTATCGGCAATCCGCTGAATTACATTCGCAAGCGAACCGAGGGCGGCTACGACGAGCCGAAAATCGATACCACCGTATTTCGCCAGGGAACGGAAGGCATGTACGCCGGCGTCGAATGGACCAACCCCCCGGAAATCGTGCGCGCCGCGCTCAACAGCCATCCCCGCTTCAAGGCTTTTGCCCAGGTGCCGGGACCGGAGATCGCCGTGAGTTGCCGCATCATCACGCGCCCGGCGGCCGAGCGCATTGTCACGGCGGCTTTCGAATACGCGGAAAAACGCGGGTTCCCAGGCGTGACCATCTGCGAGAAACCGAATGTGGTGCGCGAGACTTCGGGAATGATGGAAGAAGTGGCCAAAGAGGTGGCCAAGAATTATCCCCGGATTGCTCTCTGGTCAACCAACATTGACGCGCAACTGATGTGGCTGAACAAGAATCCGGAAGAGTACAACGTAATCGTCGCTTCCAATCTGTTTGGCGACATTCTTTCCGATGCCTTCGCCGGGCTGGTGGGCGGACTGGGCTTTGCCGCATCCGGCAACATCGGAGAGGACGTGGCCGTGTTCGAGCCTACGCATGGGTCGGCGCCGAAGTATGCGGAACTGAATCCACCCATCGTCAATCCGATTGCCATGATTCTCTCCGCGGCCATGATGCTCGATCATGTGGGCGAGGACGGGAAAGCGAATCGCATCCGCACCGCCATCGCCGACGTGGTGCGTGAGGGAAAGGTCCGGACTTACGATATGATGCGCTTTACGGGTGGGCCGAAGGCGATCCTTCAGGGTGCGGCTTCGACGATGCAAATGACGGACGCGATTTTGGAGAAACTGAAATAGCCGGCGTACCGAGAGCCTTGGCGTTGAGAATTTCGGGTTGAAAATATGATGAGCGGCGCTGGCAAGACTACGTCCCCGCGTTCGGGCGAGGCGGGCCATTGGGGCAGGGAAGTTCGGTCGGACTTGCACGTTGCCTTTGAGGCGCTCGACAGCGGCGGCCTCGAAATCTCGCTGGAGTCACGGGTCGCTTCCTACTACGGCTCGGCAATCCTGGAACAGACGCGAGAGGCGCTGGGCGAACTTGGGGCCAAACACGCGCGAGTCACGATTCACGATGAAGGGGCGCTGCCGTTCGTGATCTCGGCTCGCATCGAGGCGGCGGCCCGGCGGGCTGGCATCGCCTTGGGGAAGCGTTGCTTGCCGGAACAGCATCCGCTGCCACCGCCCTCGGCGAAGGACCGGCTGCGCCGCTCGCGTCTCTACCTGCCGGGTTCGGAACCGAAATACTACATCAATGCCTGGTTGCATGCGCCGGATGCCGTGATTCTCGATTTGGAGGATTCGGTGCATCGCGGAGAGAAAGATGCCGCTCGCATCCTGGTGCGAAACACGTTGCGGGCGGTCGATTTCGGGTCGTGCGAGCGCATGGTGCGGATCAACCAGTTGCCGCTGGGACTCGAGGACCTGGCGGAAGTGGTGGGCGAGAGTCCGGATCTGATTCTGATTCCGAAGGTCGAGCAGTCGGAGCAGATCCGGGAAGTGGATCGCATGATTGGCGAGATCAAAGCGCGCCACGGAATCATCCGGCCGATTTGGATCATGCCGATTTTGGAGTCGGCGCTGGGAATCGAAAATGCGTTCGCCGTGGCGGCGGCCACCGACAGCGTGGCGGCGCTCACGATCGGACTCGAGGACTACACCGCCGATCTGGGTGTGGTGAAAACCGTGGAAGGACACGAGTCGCGGTACGCGCGATCGCGGGTGATCAATGCGGCGCGGGCGGCCGGAGTCCAGGCCATTGACTCGGTCTTTGGCGATGTGGCCGACATGCCGGGCCTGCGGCGATGGGGAGAAGCCTCGCGGGCGGCGGGGTTCGAAGGCATGGGATGTATCCATCCCGGCCAGATTCGCGTGATCCACGAGGCGTTTCAACCATCCGCCAGGGAGATCGAAAAGGCGCAGCAAGTGGTGGCCGCCTTTGAAGAGGCGCAGAGCAAGGGACTGGCGGTGGTGAGCCTCGGTTCGAAGATGATCGATCCGCCGGTGGTGCAGCGGGCACTCAAACTGGTGGAGCGGGCAAGGGCCATGGGAGCGATTTCGTGAGTGGAAGTGAGCGAGTGGAACTGGCGCATAATGCCGCGGGGCGGGCGGTGCCGACGATGGTGAACGGCAAGCCGCAGATTCCGTTTTTGGGCACCGGAAAATATCAGCCGCGGGGGCGTAAGGCGGCGCCGGCCATCAGCTCGAACAAGGATTTTCCCGACAGTGGCGACAAGCGCGTCGCGGATCTGGAGACGGCATTACGCCAATGCGGGCTGCGCGACGGAATGGTGATCTCCAGCCATCATCACCTGCGCGACGGCGATAAAGTCGCGCTGCTGGCGCTGGAGGCCTCGGCGCGGATCGGGGTCCGGGATCTGGTGTGGTTCCCCAGTGCCTCGTTTCCCTCGCAGAAGAGCGCCATCGAGCTGATGGAAAAAGGGGTGATTCATCACATCGAAGGCTCGATGAACGGTCCGCTGGGGGATTACTGCACGCAGGGCAAGATGCGCGGCATGGGTGTGCTGCGATCGCATGGCGGGCGCTACCAGGCAATCCAGGATGGAGAGGTTCACATTGACATTGCCGTGATTGCGGCGCCGACCGCCGATTTTTTCGGCAATGCCGACGGCTCGCACGGCAGATCGGCTTGTGGTTCGCTCGGTTTCGCGCTGGCAGATTCGATCTATGCCGATCGCGTGATCGTGGTTACCGACAACCTCGTGCCCTTTCCCTGCGTGCCCTGGCAGATTCAGGGCAACAACGTGGATTTGGTGGCGGAAGTGGAATCGATTGGCGATCCGGCAAAGATTGTTTCCGGCACCACGCAGATCACGCGCTCCCCCGACCGGCTGCGGATCGCGGAACTGGTGGCGCAGTTTCTGCGAGCCACGGGAATCATGAAGAACGGTTTTTCCTTCCAGGCGGGAGCAGGGGGGATTGCGCTGGCCTTCGTCGAATACCTGAAACAGATGATGAAACAGGATGCCATCCGGGCACGCTTTGTTCGCGGCGGGTCCACGAAGTTCCTGGTCGAGTTGCTGCAGGAAGGGTTGACCGACTACATCCTGGATGGGCAGACATTTGATCTCGATGGCGTACGATCCATGGCGAATGATCCGCGACATGTGGCCACTTCGCCCTTCACTTCATACAACTACCACGGAAAGGGAAATTTTGCTTCCCTGGTCGACGCCGTGGTATTGGGCGCGACCGAAGTGGACGTGAACTTCAATGCCAACGTGGTTACGCACTCCGACGGGCGGCTGCTGCATGGCATCGGCGGGTGGCAAAACTGCCTGTTCGCCGGCTGCACAATTCTTGCCCTGCCTTCATTTCGCGATCGCATTCCGGTGATCGTGGACGAGGTGACGACCCTGACCGGGCCGGGCGAGATGATTGATGTGGTGGTCACGGAACGCGGAATCGCCATCAATCCACGGCGCACGGACCTGATCGACGGGGTGAAGGGATCGAAGCTGCCGGTTCGACCGATTCAAGATATCAAGGCGGAAGTGGAAAGAATTTGCGGCAGGCCGGCGCGGCCGAAGCTTGGCGATCGTCCGTGCGCCGTCGTGAAGTGGGTGGACGGAACCGTGCTCGATACGGTTTGGCCGGTCAGCTGAGCGCGCTGGCCTCCGGGGTCCGGTGTCTGGCGCGCGTGACGGCCGGTGTTTTTTTCGGAACCGATACCCAATCGACTGCGTATCCGTCTGATAAGACAGAGCTGTGCTGTAGGGAAGTCTGCAATTTAGGCCAAAATAATCTGCTTCGGGAGATCCAATGCGATTTCTGATCTGCCTGCTAACCTTTGCCGTTGTCGTTTCGGCCGCCCTATCCGCCGCAAATCCGCCGGCCGGTCTTGATGCCCGGCGTAAAGCGCTGAACGACCTGCTGCACGAGCAGTGGGAATACACGATGCGCACCAGTCCGATCTACGCCTCCATCCTCGGCGACAAGCGCTACAACGACAAGCTCGATGATTTCTCGCAGGAGGCGATCGACGACAATCTGGAGCAGACCCGCCGCTTCCTCGATCGCTTCGAGGCGATCGACACGAGCGGATTCCCCGAGCAGGAAGCACTGAACCAGTTGCTCATGGTTCGCGACCTGAAAATGGGCCTGGAAGGCGCGCGTTTCAAACCCTGGGAGATGCCGGTTAACCAGGGCAGTGGCATTCACATTGACGCCCCCCAGCTGGTCAGCGTTCTTTCCTTCGAGAATGTCAAAGATTACGAAGATTACATTACACGTCTCAAGTTGCTGCCCCGGCTGTTTGAGCAGACGGTGGCGCAGATGCGCAAAGGCATGGCGGAGGGGCTGATGCCGCCCAAGATTCTGCTCGAAAAAGTGGTCACGCAAGCCAACGGAATTGCCACGACGGCGCCAGAGCAGAGCCCGTTCATGCATCCTTTTGAAAAGTTTCCCGATGCCATCTCCGAGGCTGATCGCAAGCGGTTGCGCGATGCCGGTCTGGCCGCGGTGCGGGATTCGGTGACTCCGGCTTATGTCAAATTCACGGGGTTCGTGCGCGATGAGTATGTTCCGAAAGGAAGAGCCGAGCCGGGAGTATGGGCGCTGCCCGACGGCGCCGCGCGGTACGCCTTCCGGGTGAAGGAAAGCACGACCACGGATCTATCGCCGGAACAGATCCACGAGCTCGGGCTGGCGCAGGTGAAAGAGGTGGAAAGCAAGATGCTGGCCGTGGTAAACCAACTGGGCTACCACGACATGAATAGTTTCAAGGCAGCCGTGGATGCGGATCCCAAACTGCACGCGCATTCCCGAGAGCAGATCCTCGACTTGTACCGCAAGTACGAAGATCAGATGTATGCCCGGCTTCCACAATTGTTTGGCCGGCTGCCCAAGTCCAAGCTGGAAGTGATGCCGGTCGAGCCGTTCCGCGAGAAGGAAGCAGCCGATGCTTCTTACATGGACGGCACCCCCGATGGTTCGCGACCGGGTCACATCATGGTGAACACGGGCGATTTCGCGAAACGCACCGTGCTCGACATCGAGACAACCGCGTATCACGAAGGCGTTCCGGGACACCACATGCAGATTTCGATTGCCCAGGAATTGCCCGAGCTTCCTTTGTTCCGCCAGCATGAGGAGTATACGGCCTACACCGAAGGCTGGGCGCTCTACTCGGAGAGGCTCGGCAAGGAAGTCGGGTTCTATCAGGATCCTTACAGCTACTACGGCCATTTGCAGGATGACATGCTGCGGGCCATTCGCCTGGTCGTTGATACCGGATTTCATTACAAGCATTGGACGCGGCAGCAGGTGGTTGACTATTTTCACGACCACTCCACCATCGACGAAGTCTCGGTGCAGAGCGAGACCGACCGCTACATGGCCTGGCCAGCGCAGGCGCTCGGCTACAAGATTGGTCAGCTGGAGATTCTGAAACTCCGGCAATATGCGAAGGACCAACTGGGTGACAAATTCGATCTTCGCGGCTTCCACGACGAGGTGCTTTCGGGCGGGGCGCTTCCGATGGACGTGCTCAGTTCACGCATCCACCAGTGGGTCACGCAACAGAAACCCCAGGCCGGTTTGCCCGCCCCCGGGTCGAGTCTCGATCCAGGCCAGTAGCAGACCTGGCTTCCGCACGATGCTCCGGCCTTCGAATGATGACCGCACCGGAACCAGAACACGTCCGCTTCGAGCTCCGAGTATCCGCGACAGCACCTTTTAGGCCGTCGCTCGGGTTCCTCGGCCGGTTGCACAGGCCGGCCACGCCCGCGGCAAGGGATTTCTCCGGGGATATAATCAGCTGACGATGCGCCAGTTTTTTCGCATGCTGCTGCTGGCTCTGGTGTTGCTGACCGTGGCCCTGATTTCCGCGCTCACCGCCATGCAAATGGCCATCCACGGTCGAGAAGTGGCCATTCCCAAACTCGTGGGCATGAGTCCGTCTGAAGCCGAGCGGGCCGGCGCCGCAGCGGGCCTCGGAGTTGTGATCGAGCGGCAGTTCTACAGCTCGGACATTCCCGAGGGAAGACTCATGACCCAGATGCCGCCGCCGGGAACCAAGGTGCGGCGAGGCTGGTCGATCCGGGTGGCGCAAAGCCTGGGGCCGCAACGAGTGGCGATTCCCGACGTAACCGGAGGAAGCGAACGGGTTGCGGAATTGAACATCCGGCGCCGTGGGCTCAGTTTGGGATCGATTGCCCACCTGAATCTGCCAGACGGTCGGCCCGATCAGGTGATCGCACAGAGTCCGGCGGCGAATGCGAGCGGGGTATCGGCACCAAGAATCAGTCTCTTGGTCAGTGACGGCGTGGAATCGACCGTCTATGTGATGCCGAACCTCACCGGGCAACCGCTCGGGAGCGCGACCCTGTCGCTGCAGGATGCCGGGATTAAAGTCGGCATGGTGAGCCTGCTCCCGCCTCCGTCGCTGCCGGGTGAACCGCAAGCCTCACCGGTGCCGGCTGCGGCATCGGAACCCAACTCGGCCAGCATGATTGTGGCCCAGACGCCGGCTCCAGGACAGAAAATCGTGGCGGGAAGCGCGGTCAATTTCCAGGTGCGTTAGGTCGAAAGGAGCGCGGCGCTCAGCATCGTACCGGCCGCCTGTCGCATCCGGCTATTTCCGTTCGATCAGTGCTGCAAAAAAGCCGTCGCAGGGGTGCACGCCAGGAATGGTTCGAAGATACGGGCCGGCGAGAAGCGAGGGGATACCATCCGAGCACAGTTCGCGAGATTGCTGCAGTGACTCCAAATCCCTGCTGAAATCCGCCACCTTGAATTTCGCTTCCCCCGTAAGGGCCGCCTCCACAACTGCTTCATTTTCTTCGCGCTCGAGCGAGCAGGTGGAATAGACCAGCCGCCCGCCCGCGGCAATCCGGGCCAGCGCGGACTTCAGGATGGCAACTTGCCGCACCTGAAGATCGTCGAGGTCTTCCCTTTTGAGCCGCCACTTGATTTCCGGGTTGCGCGCCATGGTCCCGGTACCCGAGCAGGGCACATCGGCGAGAACAAGGTCGAAGGCGAGGTCGGAGGAAAAAGGCAATTGACGGGCGTCCGCCGCGACGACGCGCAGGTTTGGCAAGCGGGTGAGGGTCTTGAGTAGGCGGGCGCGATGGAGATGCAATTCGACCGCAAACACCGTGGCCTGCGGGTGCCGCCGTGCCAGCAACGATGTTTTGCCGCCCGGAGCCGCGCAACAGTCGAGGATCGTACGGTTTTTCCCTTCCCCGCCACCCGCCAACAGTGCGACCAGTTGCGAAGCCTCATCCTGAATGGAGATGCGGCCTTCCCGATAAGGCCGGGTCGCGGTGATGTCGCCGGCCAGGATGCGTCGCGCGGCGGACAGCAATTGCCCCGGCGCGAGTTCTACGCCCGCTTCGCTCGCTTTCGCCGCCGTTCGGCCGTTGTCCGATGGATCCGGGTGAATGTGAACGGTGGTGGGCGGCACCGTCTGGTCATGGATGCAGATCTGGCGCGCCGCATGCAGTCCGTATCGCTCGCGCCAGCGCTCTAAGAGCCAGAGGGGATGCGCAGCGTTTTGAGCGAGCGTGATCACGTCGGGCGATGCACCGATTTCCGGGCAGATCTTCGCTGCGGGACTGGCCGCAATCTTCCGGAGAACCGCGTTCACAAACGGAGCTGCCGAGCGCTTGCGTGCGGCTTTGACCAGTTCCACGCTCTCGAAGATCGCCGCCCGCGCCGGGACTCGGGAAAGAAACTGCAATTGATAGGCACCCATCTGCAGCGCGGCCCGGACTTCTCCGTCCAGGCGCTCGATTTTCTGCGACGCCACCTCGTCCAGGCGCTGATTGAGCAGCGACCGCCAGCGCAGAACTCCCATCACCAGTTCCGTGGCAAGTCCGTGGTCACGAGAGGAAAGCTGCTCGGCGAAGGCAGCGGAATGGAGCAGTTCGGCGGCGTAAGAATCTTGCCGCTCGACCCGCAGAAGAATTTCGAACGCCACGGATCGCGCAGGAGAGACGGCCATCGCGATCATTCGCCCAGACGGTCGCCCGACTTGGGCCGGTAGCCGTTGATGAATTCGGGTGCGCTCATACGGCGTTTGCCCTCGAGTTGAATTTCGATCAACTCCAGGAGGGTGTCATCCTGCGTCTGCTTATTCTTGCCACAGCCAACCCGCAGGTGTGCGCCCTCGACCGCAATTTCTGCCGGCGCCGCCCGGCGCAGGTTCTCTGCCGGCTGCGCGCAGTGCACCTGCAAGGTTTTTCCTCGGAACAGGGTGAAAGCGCCCGGCCAAGGTTGAAATCCACGCAGCCGGTTGGATAGATCCTCGGCGGAACGCGTGAAGTCCATCCGACCATCTTCTCTTTTGAGGATGGGTGCAAGCGTGGCTTCGGCCGGATCCTGCGGCGTAGCGCGCACCCGTCCGCTCTCCAATCCGACCAGAGTCTCGGACATCAGTTCCGCGCCGATGGCGGCGAGTTTGGGACTCATCGTCTCGGCCGTGTCGTCGGAGGCGATCACGATCTCCCGCTGCAGGAGAATGTCGCCCGTGTCGAGCCCGGCGTCGATGCGCATCGTGGTGACGCCGGTGACCGATTCACCGCTGGCAATCGCCCACTGGATGGGCGCCGCACCACGATACTTGGGCAGCAGTGAGGCATGCAGGTTCAAGTTTCCAAAGCGGGGCAGCTCGATCATCCACTGCGGAATAATGCGTCCGTAGCCGACTACGATGATCGCATCCGGGCGAATCGACGCAAGCCGGTCGCGGAATTCGGGGTTGTTCTTGAGGGTCGCAGGCTGCAGCAAGCAAATGCCCAGGCGGGCGGTCGCGTCCTTCACGGGAGAAACGGCCAATTCCATCCCCCGACCGCGCGGACGATCGGGTTGGGTTACGACAAGCGGCACGGAGTGACCCGCACGAACCAGCGTTTCGAGCGTCGGAACCGCAAAGCGAGGGGTGCCGCAGAAAACCAGAATCATAAAGAAAAGGGTGTCCGCTCTTTGGTCTCGGCCTCAGGAAGCGAACAACGGGTCGCCATCCACTCCACATCAGAAGCAGCGTCTTAAAAACGATCTGCCCGCACAAGCGTTTCCCGGCACCTGCCCCTACCACTCTCCGGCCTTCACCAGCTTTTTGATCTTGCGCTTGATCAGGTCGCGCTTCAAGGCGCTCACGTGCGAGATGTAGAGCTTGCCGTTCAGATGGTCGGTCTCGTGCAGGAAGGCCCGTGCCAGCAGGTCTTCACCGGTATGTTCGAAGACTTTCCCGCTTAGGTCTTGCGCTCGCACCGTCACAATCTTTGCGCGGGTCACGTCTTCGCGAAATTCGGGGATGCTCAGGCAACCTTCACTGCTGCGCTGGCGGCCTTCCTTGTTGACGATCACCGGATTGATCAACACCAGTCGGGCGTCGGGGTTTTCCTTGAAGGTCACATCCACGACGGCGATTCGTTTCGAAATGCCGATCTGCGGCGCGGCCAGACCCACTCCGCGCGCGGCATACATCGATTCGAACATGTCTGCGATGAGTTCTTCGAGCCCGTCGTCGAAAGTGGTCACCTCGGCCGCCGACTTTTCGAGGACGGGATCGCCGAATTTTACAATGGGATAAATCATCTTGGTAAGCTTACGTCGTCATCTTTGACCCGGTGCGGAGCCGCCGCAGTCCAGACGTCGCATCTGCCGCTCGCGGACTTCGCCCGTGAGGACCGCGCAACTCGAGGGTGCGAATCTTCTGGGACACGACATGAGTCCAATCAGTACTTCTTAAGCTGTTCCAGATAGCCTGCAAAATTTCGCTTCGTTTCTTTCATGGAATCGCCGCCGAACTTTTCGAGCGCACAGCGCGCCAGGGTGAGCGCGACCATGGCCTCGGCGGCGACCCCGGCGGCGGGCACGACGCAGACATCCGAGCGCTCGTAAGCCGCTTTCACCGGCTCGCGGGTGGTAAAGTCCACCGATTGCAAGGGACGCCGCAGAGTGGAGATGGGCTTCAGGTAGCCGCGAACTCGAATCTCCTGTCCGTTGGAAACACCGCCCTCCAGCCCCCCGGCTTGGTTGCGGGTGCGCGTAAAGCCCGAAAATCCGCTGCCATTTTGATAGCCGATTTCATCGTGCACCGCCGACCCCGCCGAATGCGCTGCCTGAATGCCGTTGCCGATCTCGACTGCTTTCACCGCCTGGAGTGACATCACGGCTGCCGCCAGCAGCGCGTCCAGTCGCTCGTCCCACTGCACATAGCTGCCCAAACCGGGCGGAACGTTGTGGGCCACGACCTCGAAAACTCCACCCACCGAGTCGCCGGTGCGGAGAACTTTATCGACTTCTTCTTTCATGCGCTGTTCGGCATCGGCGTCGACGCAAGCAAGCAGCACCTCGTCCCGGTGCGACAGGGGCTCGATTTTGTCCCAGGTGATTTCGCGATCAGCAATCGAAACCGCGCCGACGGCGATCACATGACTGAGAACCTCCATGCCCAATTCGCGCAAAAGCAATTTGGCGAGCGCGCCGATGGCAACCCGCGCTGCCGACTCGCGCGCCGAAGCGCGTTCGAGAACGTAGCGGGCCTCGCTGAAATCATACTTCAAAGCGCCCGCAAGATCCGCGTGGCCGGGACGCGGCGACGCCACGCGCTTGTGCTTGTCCGGATCGCCCGTCTCCACCGGCAAGGAGTCTTTCCAGTTCTGCCAGTCGCGATTTCCGAGCATGACCGCGATTGGAGAACCGATGGTCTTACCGTGATGCACGCCGGAAAGAAAGTGCGCTTGATCGCTTTCGATCTTCATGCGGCCGCCGCGTCCGAAGCCCTGCTGCCGCCGCCAGAGTTCGCGATCCACGAATGCCGGATCGACTGCCAGCCCGGCCGGCAGCCCGGAAAGAAACGCAACCAGCGCCTCGCCGTGAGATTCTCCGGAGGTAAAATAGCGCAGCATGTGGAAAAGGCATTGTAAATGAAGAAGAAAGGTTCAGCCCTATAGCCGCAGGTGAGCCGTACGATTTCCTGCCCTTTTCGTTCGAACCGACCCTCGCTGCAGGTACAATAGAAGGGCATTTGCGCCTGACAGCCGGCGGCCGTGGCCCGACGGCTTTTGGTTTCGTCGCGACACTTCGTCACAAAGACGCGAGGATATCTCTTCATGTTGACCACGAAAGCTGGTATTTTTTCGACAGAATTTGCGGGACGCATTCGTTGCGTCATCGCCGATGACCACGAGATGCTCCGCTACGGCGTGCGCCGCCTGCTGGAGGATGCTTCCGACTTTGTGGTGGTGGGCGAAGCCGGCGATGCCGCCGAAGCCCTCAAACTGGTGCTCGAGCACCGGCCTGACCTGCTGCTGCTCGATATCGGCATGCCGGGTATGTCTTCATTCGAGGCGGCCCGCCTGGTGGAAGAACACTGTCCGGATACGCGCATCGTGTATCTGACCATGCACGACGATCAGGAACATGTCCGCCAGGCCCTCGCCTCGGGCGCCAGCGGTTACCTGCTGAAAGACACTCCCGCTCCCCTTTTGTTGCGCGCGTTGCGCGACGTGCACGCCGGCGAACGGTCGTTGAGTCCGCAGGTAGAAAAAAAGTTGAAAGACGACGCGCGGGTGCGGAATCAGCCGGTGCGCGTGCCTCTGCGCCGAAACGCGTTGACCTTGCGAGAACGCGAGGTGATGAAGCTGCTCGCCGAGGGTAATACGGTGAAGAAAACAGCGGCGGCGCTTGGAGTCAGCGTCAAGACCGTGGAAGCGCACAAGTTTAACTTGATGCGCAAGCTCGACATTCACAACAAAGTCCAACTGGTCACAGTCGCCATCCAGAAAAAGATCCTTTCTGTGACGGTGCCGACAAACTAGCCCGATCGCCAGGACTCGCCTTCGGCGCTCGCCCTGGCTGCCGCGGCGAGGCTGGCGAGATCCGGAACCTCGAAATCAGGACGTCCGCTCGAGGCGCGAACTGCACCGATGCCCGGACGCGCCGACTTCCGATTGACCCATACGGTGGAGATCCCGAGGGAGCGCGCCGGCACCACATCGTGATAGATGCTCTGGGCGGCATGCAACAGCTCGCCCGGCTCCAGCGCCAGGGTACGCAGGGCAGTGCGAAAATTATTGAGCGAAGGTTTGTAGCTTCTGGCCTGTTGCGCTGTCACCACGCCATCGAATTGCACTCCCAGATGCTTCCGCGTTTCCGCAAACAGATCGTCATCAATGTTCGAGATCACGACCAGCTTGTAGCGCTTTTGCAGGTCCGCGAGCGCCGCCACTGTATCGGGAAAGGGCGGCCAGGCGGGGACGGACTCAAGCAAGGAACGGATTTCATAGGGCGAGGCTTCGAAATGCAGGCGAGCCGCAAACGCCCGCACCACCGATTGCAAAACCGCGCCATAGATTTGGTAGGAGCCGCTTTCCGCTGCCGCCTCGAATTCCCCGTAGAGTTCGAGAATCTCCGCGTCGGGGAGGCTTTGGTCGTGGTTTCCGAGTACGGCCCGCAGAGTCGGCAGAATGCCCGCCTCCCAATCGATGAGGGTGCCGTAACAATCGAAGCTGAGGGTGGTGAAGCGCGAGAAATCCATGACAGAACCCCGAGAAAACAGGCAGTGAAAAGTGAAGGCAGAGACGCCGCCGGTCGACTCTCGCTTGCGTCTCTGCGGTTGGGTTGTCGAGTCTAGTTCGCCGGTTGCACGTGCAAAGAAGACCTCAGTTTAAAGCTGCGGGCGGACTCGGCGGGCAGAACGATCTTCCCGGTTGCCGACTGGTGAGGGTCTGCGAGCAGACGACGGAACTATGCTTTCTGCTCGCTAAACAAGTCGAGCACCGGAGCGGCCGCCGACGCGCTCGGCTCGTCGGCGCCAGGTTTCGTGGCCGGCGCTTTCTCCCCTTGCAGGAATTTTCCGGAGTCGAGTAGCGGACGCCCGAGCGAGGCGTTATAGCCGGTCCACGGTCCCTCCAGCTCAGCCTCGCGCTCGAAGTGGGCGCGCATGGCTTCCATCTTGGAGTCCAGATCGTCAAGATAATGCAGCATGAGCGCTTCGGGAAACATGGGCAGCTTGGGCGATCCGAAGTCGTATTGCCCATGGTGGCTGATGATGAGATGTTCGAGCAGGGTTTTCAGTTCCGCGGGAAAATCCGGCAGCGTCAGCAGCTTGGCCTGCAGCATCTCCAGTTCGATAATCATGTGGCCGAGCAATTGGCCACGTGTGGTGTAGGAAAATGCGCGGTTGTAAGTCAGCTCCTGGATCTTGCCGATGTCATGCAAGAATGCCCCGGTCAGCAACAGGTCGCGATTGACCTGCGGATAGTTGCGGCAGATCAGATCGCAGGAGCGGAACAGCGATACGACGTGATCGAGCAGTCCGCCGATGTAGGCGTGATGCAGGGTTTTGGCGGCGGGCGCGTTGCGGTAGCGATCGGCAATTTCCGGGTCCGCCATAAACAATTCGACCAGCGACTTCAGGTGCGGGTTCTCGAAGGTGGCCACGAATTCGCTGAGCGTTCGCCAGAGTTCACCGATATCTTTTGTGGTCTTGGGAAGATAGTCGGTGTAGTCGATCTCCGACTCTTCCATGCGACGGAGTTTGTGAATCGTAAGCTGGAATCGACTTTTGTACTTGTTGACCAGTCCCTTGATTTTGAGAAAGTCATCCTGCTCGAAGACGGCGATGAACTCTTCGACGTTGTCCCACATCTTGGCTTCGAGCTGGCCGGTGCGGTCGGCCAGAACGAGTGCGAGGTAAGGCTCGCCGTTCTTCTTGGCTTTGACCTGTTTGGAGGCCACCACGAAGCTGGAGGTGATAATCTTGTTCTCCTGCTGGGAACATCCCGAGATAAAAAACTCTTTCATGAGCCTCCGCGAAATCACTTGCCCGTAACGATTTTTCAAGCGTCCCAGCGGGCCTCGGGGCTGGAGCGCGGGTCGTTTGTGGCGCCAAGCGGCGCGCCTGAAACCTTGTCCTTCCCCGAATGCATTCCTCAGGCCGTTTACCTAGAAAACGCCGAGTTTCTTTTTCTTTTTCAGTTTCTTCGCCTTTTCCTCTTTCGCGGTGGTCTCGACAGGCTTGGTCTGCTTGGTGCTCGCACCCGTATCGACATAACCGGACTTGTAATCAATATAGGCCTCCTCGCGCAGTGTCGTCAGATAGGCGCGCAAGGCGGGCTGCAGTTTCTGCATGTACAACGCATCCTGAATGCGCGGTTCGGCTTCCTTCAGCGTGGGAATGCCCGCCATCTGATGCTCGACGACTTTAAGGATCACGTATCCCTGTTTGGTGCGAATGATATCGGTGGTTTCGCCGGCCTTCAGCACGAAAACCTTCTCGTCCAGCTCTTTCGCCATCGTGCCGCGCTTGAAGTAACTGAGATCTCCTCCGTTGCTGGCGGACTGTCCCTCGGAGTATTTCTTCGCCAGGTCGGCGAAGTTTGCGCCCTTGTGTAGCTGATCGAGCAGGTCCTCAGCTTTCGCTTTCGCCGCCGCCAGAGCCGCTTCGCTTTCCGCTTCCGATGGCGGCCCGGGCTTGCCGTCGGCGCCCGCCGGTTTTGCGGCCACCTTGGGCGCGATCAGAATTTCACTCAGGCGCACCTGCTCGGCCTGCTCCATTTCCGCGCGGTGCTGCTCGTAGAATTTCTTTTCATCATCCTTGTTCATGGAGAGTTTCTGGCCCACTTCCTGGGAAACCACGCGCGAGGTGATGATCTGGTTGCGCATGTTCTGCTTGAATTCTTCATAGGAAGCGCCCTGAGCCTCCGCCGCCTTTTCCAGGTCTTCCATGGTTTCAAGGTTCATCTGCTTGCGCATTTCATCGAGGCGCTTGACCAACTCGGTGTCGCCGCTGATACCCAGGTCCTTGCCCTTTTGCAGCAGGAGCTGGGTGTCAATCAGGTCGCGCAGAACATCGCGCTGTTTCTCGTTAAAAAGCCGGTCTGCGTTGGCCGGATCCTGCTGCTGAACTTCCTGCTTCAGCTGGTCACGCTGGCGGATGTATTCCGAGCGGGTAATGATGTCGTTGTTGACCCGGCAGATGATCTCTTCCACCACGGTATCGGCGGGCGACAAACAGGGCTCCAACAGCGCACAGGTGACGGCCAGCAGCAGGGGAAGTCTGATTTTCTTCATGCGGACTCTCTTGAAACCTGGGCAAAACCCGGGAAATTTTATTTTTCCCATTTTACGCTGCCCGCGGCATCGAGGCCAATCGAACGATGCGCTTTGCGGGCCGATTTTGGCGACCGCAGGAGTCATTATTGGCGTGGTAGGGAGCTGGTTGGTGCGCGGAGCGGCCGGGTTCAAGCCCGGCGTTTTTGTCACCGGGAGGCACGGCTCGCACCGTGCCTGCCCGGCACCAGAGGTGAGATCACTTCGACTGCCGGATATGTCTGGGGGAGGCTCTCCGCAAAATTTCCAGCAACCGCCGCGCCGATGGCGGAGGCGGCACGACTCCTTCACGCACAATCTCCTTGGCGCTCAGGGCCTTGCCATACAATTCCTTGTTGGCTCCGTCGTCCGAGCGCATGGTGGAACCTTCGAGTGACACGCCCGCGAAAAGACCCTGGGCTCTCGAGTAGGAGAGAATCTCGGCCTTCAGGACAATGTCGGTTGCCGCCGCCGCATCGCGACCGACTGGGCCGGCTGCGACCGACGCGTCCCCTCCCAGCTTCACCTTGCTCGACATCACGGAATTTGCCCCCGAATCATTCATAATCAGCAGGACGAAATCGGTTTCCTGGCCGCCGATCTGGAAGCCAACGCTGCCGGCTTCCAGGGCAAACATCGCCGGAGCGCTCCAGGAACCGGTAAAGCCGTGCCCCTTGCGGCAGGTGATCAGACCCCGACCGTAGCTGCCGCCCACGATGAAGGCAGCTTTCTTTACCGACGGGTAAATGACGACGCAATAGGCCCGGTTGAGCAGATCCTTCGGAATTCCATCGGGCATCCCGAGAATCTCTTTCATCACCGTCGCAGATTGATTGATGCGCTCGTCGACTTTCTCTTCTTTCTTGTCTTCTGCCGCCACCGGCAGCGTGCAAAGCAGCATGAGAACTGCAAGCAACAGGTTCTTTTTCATAAACGCTCCTTTATTTTGGGTTGACCCGTAATGCCAGAGGTTTGAGAGACCGACAGTATAACGGATGCCGGCCGGCTATTTCTTTTCCCCGCCCTGATCCGCCTCGGGAAGCGACAGATCATGGGGAAAGCTTTTGAGCGCAACCGCGCGCGATTGCCTGGAAGTGGTCTTGGCCTGGTCGGTAGAGTTTTCGAGCAGAGTTCCCTTCAGCACGTAATACGCCTCATCGCCCGGCTTCTTGCCCTCGCCGCGCTCGACGGTGCCGCGAAACTCGAATTGCAAGCCATGCACGACCTCGGTGGTAAACGTGAGTCGACCGCCATCGAGTTGACCGGACTTAAAAAAGTGCTCGAGAAAAACGCCGCGGTCGCTTTCCGAATCGCCGTAACGCGAGACAAAGCCGGTGACGCGCCCCTTTTCCTCGACGTTGATCTGCACAAACTCCCCGTCGCTTAGAAAGGTGTACATGCCTGAATATTCGGCGCCCGCGACGGTGGGAGTTTGCCGACCCTTATCTTCCCGATCCGGATCTTGTCGATCGGAGCTCGTCTGCGCGCCGGCAAGCGTGAAGGAAAACAAAAAAAAGACCAACCACGTGACCACCAGCCCTGCCAATCGCAATCCGGGGGAGGGGGGCACGCTTTTGTGAAACGTTCCGCTACCGGTCTTCATAATTTCAACAGCGGTTCAGAGAATATGGTTCCCGGCAATAAGCATAACGCTCCGGCGGATCCTTTGCGAAGTGGGGGAGCGCGACCGCCAAAGCTGCACCCGTTTCCCTTCGCCAAGGATCGCGGAGAGAGCGAGCGATAGGCCGAACACACTGCTCCAGCGAGACCCTGCCGCGGCTCGAGCGGGACCCGGCCGGCGGGTGGCGCAGTCGAGGCGGGTTAGCTCTGCTCCGGTCAAGTCCCAGGGAAATCGTGCGGTATTTGGCTTGCGGCCAGGCCGAACTGGCTCCGCCAGCGAAGCCTCGACGTCGGTTATAATCTTTCTACCAGTAGCCGTCCGCGGCGTTCCCAGCGAAAGCGCCTCGGATCCCGCCTTTTGGGGCGTGTTGCAGTCCTGAACGAGGTGTTGATAAGGGCGCGGTTTGGAGTGAGATGGAATCCCCGGGTAAAGATCTGCTTCGACTCTTGGTGGAACGCGCTCCGGCGGGCGTGAAATTCGACGATGAAGTTGCTGTGGCACTTGCTCAGCCAGCCTATGCGGCGGTCTTGCCTGAGGACGACCAGTCCGATCTGTGGCGTGATGTTTTTGTCCGCCAGGAGCTGCCCTGGAGACGCTTCCTGCAATCGGCGCTGTTGCACGCCGCCTCGGTTGTGCTTATCTGGACGGCTTCGGTCGCCTGGATTCGACAACAGCGCATTCTGGATCGCGCCGCGTTTGACCGATCTTCGCTCGTAACCTACACGCCGGACGAATACTTGCCGCCGCTCGACACCGGACAAGCGGAACCGCAGATTAAGCAAAAGGGAGATCCTGCCTATGCCAAGCAGGCGATCCTTTCGGTTCCGCGAGAAGTGGACAACCGTCGGCAGACCATCGTCGTACCGCCTGATCTCAAACTGGACCGCGACGTCGCCTTGCCCAACATCGTGGCCTCGGGAGCAATCACTCCGGCGATTCCCTTGGAGGCAACCCGCGCTTCGTTGAGTCGGGTGGTCACGCCCGACACGCAGGTTATTGCGCCTCCGCCGGAGGTGCAACTGGCGCGCGACCGCGTGGATCAGGCGGGGATGAAGTCGGACATCATTGCGCCTCCGCCGGAGGTAACCTCGACCAAAGGCCGCGCCGGGCTGGTGACCGTGGAACCGAGTCAGGTTGTGGGGCCGGCACCGCAGCTGACGCTGGCCGAACAACATGCCCTGCCGGCGCGCGGGTCCGGCAATCTACCAGGCGACGGCGTGCAACCGGTGGGGCCACCTCCGAGCGTGCCCATGACCGGGCGTGGGGGCACGAGCGGAAGACTGGTGGCGTTGGGCATTCATCCAGTCACGCCGAGCGGGCCGGTGGCTGTCCCTGGCGGCAATCGGCGGGGAAATTTCGCTGCCACTCCGCAGGGAAAACCGGGCGGAGCGGGCACGCCGGACCTTACGGGCTCGAAAGCGGGCACGCCGAGCGCGGGCGGGCACGGCGGATCTGGGTCTTTGCCGGCGGGCCTGCACGTGGACGCAGCGAATGCGGGCGCGGACGACCCCCGGGACGTGGCAAGCGTCTCAGCCAAGGACGTTGCGCCCCGGCCAACGCGCTCGAAGGCACGGGTCGCCTCCCCTGTTTCCGACGATAAAATCACCGATTTGGACCGGCAGGTTTTTGGCGGCAGACGTCCCTATACGACGCCGCTCAATATGCCCAACCTGAATTCTTCGAGCGGCAGCTGGGAGATACGGTTTGCGGAACTTGATGCCGGACGTAAAGAAGGAGAACTGGTGGCGCCGCTCGCCACCGAACAAAGCGACCCGGGCTACCCGCTCGAATTGATCCGTGCGAACGTGCATGGCATGGTTACGCTCTATGCGGTGATTCACTCCGATGGCAGGGTGGGCGAGATTCGCGTCCTCAACAGCCCGGACGAGCGCCTGGACCCGTATGCGGAGAAGGCGCTGGCGCGCTGGCGATTTGCGCCCGCCGAGAGAGCGGGAAAGCCGGTTGCGATTGAAGCACTGGTGAAGATTCCCTTTCGCGTGCGGAAAGCCTTTTAAACCGTGGCTGCGAGCGATGCGAAAAGCAGTTCCCCTCGCCCGGCTCGGGAGGACAGCTCCTGGCAGGTTTCGATGAAATCGGCGCTGGGCGGGCGAAGCGATCTCTGAAATTCTAGCGTGAGGCGGACGCCGGTTTTTCTCCGGGCAGGGCGGCGTAGACGGCGGGATTGGCGCAGACTTCGTAATACCAGCGATCGGTCCAGCGGAGAATGGAGAGATTGCGGACATCGACCTGGGCGATGCGGTTTTTGCGGATGGCGATTTTGCGAAATACGCCATTGGCGATGGGGACGGTGCCGGCGAAGAACTCGCGTTGTTCGTCGATCCAGGCATTGCTGAAGCCGGATTCGCCGGGGTCCGGGGTCCAGGGGGACAGGGAAATCTCCTGCTGCAACTTTTGGAAGGCCGCTTCACTCAGACAGATTCCCCCTACGTTGTAGTTGAGACGCATTTCTTCCATACCGGAATCGCCGCTGTCGTTGCTGTTGCCGCCTCCGATTTGCACCGAGTAAACCCGGAAAACGCCGGCGTCGGGCGCGAGTTTCTTGCGCACGCGCTTGCTGCAGGAAGAGAGCCGGTCGCTTTCGTTGATGGCATCGGAAATCATGATGCGGTGCTCACCATCCATCAGATAGAGGGGGGCAGAATCCTGATAGGCGATCCCCAGGCCCACTTCCATCTGCGGCAGGCCGGAGCGGGCCAGCAGTTCGTTGTACTCGCGCAGCAGATTCACAATTTCCCAGGCGAGGACGCAGGTGCGGCCAACGCTGAGCATGGTCTCGCCCTGGTGCTCGAGCAAGGCCACAATGATCGCGTCGCCCTCAAGAAAAACCTTGGTGGCTCCGTATTTGGCCAGCAGCTTGTTGACCGGATCGTAGAAATTGAGGCTGAAATACGAGGCGGCGTTCATGCCCTTTTCCATCAGCGAGCGCGTCAGACGGGAGGAATCCCGGACATCGGCTTTCAGGATCACGTGATGAATCACTCGGTCCTCGGCGGGCTTCTGGTCTTCTGGTGGCAGGAATTCGTAGAGCATCCCGTTCAGGGCCGAGAGCTCGCGGACCTTGCTGTCACTCACCAGATTGATGCTATCGAAGCCGGCGCTGAGCACTTCCAGACCGCGCAGATCCCGGTGGTAGCAGATAAGGTCGTGGAGAAGACGCGCGGCAAAGCGGCTGCGCTCGGAACCACGGCAGGAGGCCACGCGTCCGATGGCGGCGAACAGACGGTCGGAGTGCAGGCGGCTTTCGGCAATGATTTTTTCCACGCGGGCCGCCTCTTCCCGGAACAAGAGCGCGTTCTTGATCTGCTGCGGATTCACCCGGGGCGCATACTCGGCGAGCAGCGGGACGGCTTCATAGGAAGCGATGATGTGCGAAAGCACGCCTTCGCGTTGCAACATACGGGTCCAGATGTCGAGACGGTCTTTCCGCTGGCGATCTTCTTCGGTTAAGTCCTCGCCATTGCCGGTGCCGACGAGGGTGTCGGCGTTTTCGGCAACGTTCAGTACCTGCTCCAGATGCGCGTGGTCCGCCCCTTCTCCATAGCCGAGTTCGCGCAGAAAATTCAGCGCGAACTGGCGGAGACTGGGGAAGCGGTCCGGATCCTTGTCGAAGTTGCCGAACATGTAATAGTGCTCGGCGCAAAGATAATCGTCACGGCCCTCGTCGCTGAGGACCAGCGGATTGAGAAACAGGCGATAGCCATCGGCGGGCAATTCGCCGAGCAGCGAACGCCGGGTGCGGGCCAGCGTTTCTTTTTCGATTTCGCGAAGCAAACGAAACATCTCTTGCCCGGCGCGGCGAAGAATGATCTTCTTGCGCACCTGGAACGAGGAGACAAGCTCCTGCGTCTGCATCATTTTCACTTGCCGCACGCCCTCAAGCGCCTTTGATTTCATGCGGCACTGTTCGAGAATCCTGGCAAATTGGGTTTGCAGTTCGGCGCGGATGAACTTGAGCACCGCCAGACGGCCGAGCAGATCGATGGAGGGGTTGCTCCCTGCCTTGGCGCGATTGAGGATCGCCAGATGAAGCGAGACCAGCAGGGTTTTCAGGTCCGCGGGCCCGGGTTTGCGCAGGTTCGTCGTGTTCTCGGCGCGGATGAACTTGCTGTTGACCGCGGAGGGTACTTCCATCTCGAACAGGGCTTCAATTTCGCCGAAGCGGCAGATGTAGCGCGCCAGATGAAACCCCAGGTCCGCGGTGATGCGCGGACTGAGAAAAACGTCATAGCGGAGATTGTCGACGCCGAGCTGCAAATCGAGGAACGCAAGCGACGGCCCGTGGTACTGAAGATCGGGACGGCTCGGCGGATCGGAATTGCGTAATCGAAAAATCGGGAGTTTGGGCATGAAGGCGCACTGCTCGACAAGGCGCTGAAATTGCAGGCTAACACGCCCTTCCCGGCATCGAAAGTTACGCTGGTACAGGCGGGCAGAGAGCGCGGTAACTCAGTCAGGACTAAGGCTGTTGACTGGCAAGACGCGGGGCTTCAAATTCATCGCCTCTCTTCCAGCCCACCAGGTGTGCTTGGCTGGCAGCTTGCCATCCGAGTGCGAAACCGAAGCGGGCCATGGCGGCGTCGGAGGTCCAATTCAGACCGGAATGATATTCGTCGCTCGGCTGGTGGTAGTGATGCGCGGTGTAATCGTCCAGTTGTGCCAGGCCCCAGGCTTCATCGTGGCCTTTGAATTTGGTCCCTTCGTTCACCGAGAACGCGGGGATACCGACGCGCGCCAGGCTGAAGTGGTCCGAACGGTAATAGTGCCCGGCTTCCGGCCGGGCATCGGGACGAATGGCAAAGCGGAAGTCGCCGGCCGTGGCCAGGACCGCCGGGTAAAACGTGGTGCGCTCCGCGCCCGAAACCTCTACCTGTTCCGGCGAACCGAGCGGCATCACGTCATCGTAGTTGAGGTCGAGCGAAATCTTGCCCGCCGGAATCGGCGGATGCTTCCCGAGATATTCCGAACCAAGCAGACCCTGTTCTTCGGCGGTGACGGACGAAAAGAAGATGGAACGCCGCGGCCTCTCGGCGGCCTGCGCGTAGACGCGCGCGATTTCCAGAATGATTCCGCAGCCGGTGGCATTATCCATCGCGCCGTTGAAGATGTTGTCGCCGGGCATATCGGGACGGATGCCGAAGTGATCGTAGTGCGCCGTGTAGAACACGCCCTCGTCTTTTAGCTGCGGGTCGGAGCCGGGCAGAACCGCGATCACGTTGTTCGATGTGAAAGGACGAACTTTGCTGGTCATGTGTGCCGACAGGCGGAACTTCAGTGGAACCGGCCGGAAGTCGCGCGACTGCGCGTCCGCCATCATCTTGTCCAGGTCCATGCCGGAGGCGGCGGCGAGGTGGCGTGCGGTATCGAGATGAATCCAGGCGGCGGACTTAAGCTTCGGGGTGCCGTCGAGTTTGAGAAACGACTTTTCGCCGGAGAACGAATTGCGCACGACGTCCCAGCCATAACTGGCCATCTCGGTTTGGTGGATGAGAATCGCTCCTACGGCACCTTTGCGCGCGGCCTCTTCATACTTGTAGGTCCAGCGACCATAGTAGGTGAGCGCCTTGCCGGCGAAAAATTTCGCATCGTCGGAGGGCGGCTCGTTGACCAGCATCAGCAAAACCTTGCCCTTGAGGTCGACACCCTTGTAGTCGTCCCAGTTGTACTCCGGCGCCTCAATACCGTAACCGACGTAGACGATGTCGGCATCGATATCGGAGGAGGGCTGCTGGGTTTGATCGTAGGCGACGTATTGCTCCAGCGGCTTGAGGGTGAGGGGGTGAAGATCGGAAGAGGAGCCGCTCTCCGGAACCAGCGAGAAGCTGGTGTCGGCGCCGGGCGTCAGGCCGACCATGGGAACTTTCTGCAAATAGCCGCCGTTTTCGCCGGCGGGTTTCAGTCCGTAGAGCGCAAACTGGGTGGCGATGTATTCGGCGGCAATGTCGCCTCCGCGCTGGCCGGTGCCGCGTCCCTCGAGAAGGTCGTGGGAGAGGAAGCGCACCTGCTGCTCGATGTTTTCCCCACGGATACTCTGCATGGCGGCGATGGCAGCCGGTGGAAGGTGCGAGCCGAAGCGGGATTCGGGACGTGGTTTGGGGAGCTCTGGTTGTGCCCACACGGCGGCGATCGAGAGCATGACAAAGGCGTGCGCGGCAATTTGGCGAATCTTCAAGGGGGTCCCCAATGTTCGGAATGTGCAATGGATTGTAAACGGAAACCGGGAGCCTGACCTCACCCTTCCGAGCATCGCGCGGATGGAACTATTGCCTTTTCTCGCCTGTACTTTGGTTCTTCTCCCGCGACCGCGGGATCAGTTTTTTGCTCCTCAACCGGCGCGGAAGTCGCGTACCTCTTCTCCTCGGTGGAAAATAGGCGGGGGCGGAATGTGCTGTCCGGCGGCGAGCTTGCGGTTGATTTCTTCCACGTCCGGCTTGACCCATCCCACGCTGGTGAATTCGATCACGCCGTCTTGACCGATGAGGAACAAGCTCGGAACGTTGGTCAGGCCGTATTGGTTCGAGACCGCATAGCCGTTTCGATCGTCCAGGAGGGTATAGAAAGTGATGCCGTACTGTTTCAGAAAGGTAGCCGTATCGCGCTCGCTGTCCTGCGAGATTCCTACGATGGTGACCCTCTGGCTGCCCTGCGCCTGATGCATGCGTTCGAGATAGGGAAACGTGTATTGGCAGGTCGGGCAGGAAACTTTGAAGAAGGCGGCGAGCACTGGCCCCTGTTTCAGAGCCTCTCGCAAACAGAATCTGCTGCCATCGTTCGGGACCGAGACGACGGCCGGCAGCGAAAAGTCGGGCGCTTTGGTTCCGGCCGGCAAGGCAGCCATGTTGTTCCTACCTCCGAGCAAGCGATCGAGCCACTTCATGGAAGAAATGCCTCAACTCTTTATTCGATGACGCCGCCGGCCTTGAGGATCTTGCGCGTCAACCCGGTGATCGGGATCTGCGGGATGCGGGCAATGGCGATCCACTTGCCTTGGGCAGCGGGGAAAGCTTTCCGCGCCTGCCCCTGGCGGGTCGCCGGCAGGTTTCGCAACACATGAACCGTGTAATCGGTGATCGTGATGGAGTGACGAAAGCTGCGCCAAGACGCTGCCGCCGGTAGTGAGCGCAAGGACTTGGGCAATTGCGGCAGTTCCCACATGCCGGGCATGAGGGCGGCGCTTTTCGGGCGCTGGACCAGGCGCACGGCATCGCGGCGCTCCGCGAAGACACACCAGATTTCCTTTTTTAGTTGCCGGCCCGGCGCCGGAGCCGGACTGGGCGGAGAAGCACGGCGCCTGCTCGTGGCGCAGTATTTCCGAACCGGGCACAGGGGGCAGCGGGGCTCGCGCGGCACACACACGGTTGCGCCGAGCTCCATCATGGCTTGATTGAAGTCTCCGGGTTCGGAGCCGGCCAAAAGCATTTGTGCCTGTTGCCAGAGCTGCGCGGTATTCAGTCGGGCAGCGGCCAGCCTTTGCAGCACGCGCTCGACGTTGCCGTCCACAACGGCCACTGGTTCGGCAAACGCGATGCTGGCGATGGCGGCGGCCGTGTAGCGTCCAATACCGGGCAGCCGTTGCAAGGCAACGGCGGTCGGCGGGAAGCGGCGGCCAAATTTTCGCACCACTTCCTTCGCGCACCGGTGCAGCAGGCGCGCGCGCCGATAATAGCCGAGGCCGCTCCAGGCGGCGAGGACCGCTTCTTCTGATGCTGCCGCCAGCGCCTCCACGCGGGGGAAGCGCTCGAGAAAACCCTGGTAGTGGTTGAGTACGGCCGCGACGCGCGTCTGCTGCAGCATGATTTCGCTGAGCCAGATGCGATACGGATCGCCCGTCTGGCGCCAGGGAAGATCGCGGCCGTGTCGGCCATACCAATCCAGCAGGGCACGGCGAAAGCCATCCCGTTCCCTGATGGCCATTGACGGGACCGTGGGCGAAGCCCGCATGGCGCGCCGCACCACTTGCGGCATCACCGCTTCGATCGTCGTTCGGGCGCGCGTCGGCATCATGGCGAGAGGCTGACGCTGTGCGCGATCACGACCCATCCGGACTTCTGTTGCTGCCAGACGGTCATCATGGATTGCGGCGCAGAGGGAAGCGGCTGCGAGCCGGAGGCACCGGTCGCGGCGACACCATGCATCGTGATGGTGTAGGTGACGACGATCGTCGATCCGTTCAACTCGGTCTTTACATCGCCGAGCGCATAGTCTTGCAATCGCCAGTGCCGGTACTGCTCGAGCGTGGCCGCGCGGTCGAGCGCTCCGCCGGGCGCTATGCCAGCGTAGTTTGATGCCAACGCGCGCTCGACTTCGATCCAGTTCTCCCTTTGCACGTCCTTCCAAAAGACACGCTCGAGCCCCTCCCCGCCGGTCGCATCCGAAAAGGCGCGAGCCGGATGCTCACCGTTAAAGGTGCAGGCGGAGGTGGAGAACACCAGCGCGAAAATCAGCATCCAAGTCAGAAAAAGCGGTGGCGATTCGGGGGCGATCCTCGGACGCATGGCGTGATTGTATCGCGACCCGGCCTGTGTGGGGACAGGGCTCGAGCCCGGTGCCCCGGGGTGCGACACGGTGGCCACACCAACGTTCGCTGGATGCCATGTTCACGGCGTTCACGGGATGCCAATTGACCGCTCGACCGAGGGCCACGATAATGATCAGGTTTGGTGACCGCGAACCAGGCGTGAACAATATCTCGCACCGGCAGGATGGTTATGACGGAATTCGACCGCAAGGTGGAAGAGGCTTCTGCGCGCTTCAGCCGCTCGATGGCAAACATCGCCGGGAGTCTGGAAAAGGACACGGCGGAACTGGTTACATATCTGAACGACGAAGTTGTGCCCGCCGTGCGAACGCATTCCTCGAAGGCGCTGCGCACCGCCGCCAGCAAGCTCGCCGCGTTCGCGGACTATCTGGAAACGCAGCGAAAAAACTCTTGAACAGATTGTATTCCCGCCACTTGTCGGCGAGTGAGTGCCGCTCCTTTCGCCACGCCGTCGGAGTGCCGCCCTGTGTTCTCGGATTTTTTCTTCTCCTCCTCAGCCTTGCCCTCGTTGGTTGCGGGCACAAAGCTACACCGGCGCAGGTACCCCCGCCCCCTTCACTCCCCCAGGACAAACCGCAGTCGGCTCCGCTCCAGGCGGGATCTGCGGGCACGGAAAAGACCGACAGGGCGACCGCTACGGAGCCGATTTTTGAAGAAACCGGGTTGGCGAGCTGGTACGGCGCACCGTATCACAACCGGCGCGGATCGAATGGCGAAATCTACGATATGAATGCCATGACGGCGGCGCATCTTACGTTGCCACTCGGCTCGATCGTGCGCATCACCAATCTGAAAACCGAACATTCGGCGGTGGTACGAATCACCGATCGCGGCCCGTTCGTCGAAGGGCGCATCGTCGACCTTTCGCTGGCCGCGGCAAAGGCCTTGGATGTTTACTTGCCGGGCACCGCCAAGGTGCGGCTGCAGGTACTGCAGGCAACGGCTCCGCTCGATACCGGCGGACGCTGGGCGGTACAGATCGGATCTTTTGCCCGGCAGAAACAAGCCGCCGAGTTCGCGGAGCATCTGCAGAAGCGGTACCAGACGGCCAAAGTCATCAAGTTCGAAAGTCCCGCGGGTGGATGGTGGGTACGTGCGCGCGTGCTCGACGACGACCGGCAGCGCGCCGCTTCCCTGGCGCGCGAGACGGCGACAGCCGAAGGTGCGGTATTCCTGGTGCGCCTGGACTGACAATTTTTCATGGGACGCCCTTCCCTGGAGTGGTATCGTTTTTGCCAGAGATAGATAAGGTACTTATCTCCGCGAGTTACTTGCCGTGAGATGGTAAGCCCCGGCAAGAAGGAGACTGACTTATGGCGGACTGTTTGTTCTGCCGCATTATTCGAGGCGAAGTTCCCTCCAAGAAAGTTTATGAAGACGAGCACACGTTTGCTTTTGAAGATCTAAATCCGCAAGGCCCGACCCACGTGTTGATCATTCCCAAAAAACACATTGCAGGATTGAAGGAAGCGACGGCCGAGGAGGGGGAATTGGTGGGGCGCTGCCACCTGGTGGCGGCACAGATCGCCCGCCAGCGAGCGATTGAGGACGGTTATCGCACGGTGTTGAATGTGGGACCACGGGCGGGGCAATCGGTTTTTCATTTGCACGTGCACCTGATCGGCGGCCGCATGCTGCAATGGCCCCCAGGATAATTGCGCCGGGCGCAGAACGGGTGCGGCGGCACGATTCGGTCTCGGCCCTCCCGGGCCGCGGTGTCTGCCCCGAACCAAGCATCTCCCTCTGCGGGCGCGCGGAGCCGGGGCCTGCCGCTTTTCGCGCGCCATCCCGGCGCACAATCTCTGGCTTACAATCTGGGGATGGCAAACCTGACATTGGTCTATGGGTTGCGGCTGCTGCCTTCTGATGAGGTCGCGGAAGTGAGTCCGGCAACGATCAAACTGAAAAATGGGCGCGATGCGCACGTCAGCATGCACATTCTCGAGGGTGGCAAAGACGAGATCGAGAAGCAACTGAAGACGAGTCTCGCGGCGTTTTTCGACATCTATCCAGAGATCTGACGCGGTCGGGGCGGGACGGCTTGCCGTCCTATCTTCGCGCGCTGATTCCGGCAAGGCTATGAGACTCCTATCTCTGGAACTCGAGAGCAGGCTGCGCGACAAGGGGCTGTGGCCACAGAACTGGGTGGCGTGGGCAGCACTGTACACCCTGGCGCTCGATGTGCTTTTGGTCGCGGTGCAGTGGCTGACGCGGCTCGCCCGGCCGGCGGCGGCGGCAGGCCTGACGGGCTGGGTCATGTTCCTCAGCCTGCTGGCGATCCTGCTTCTGGCCGTCCGGGCCTACCGCTGGCTGCGTTCGCAACTGCTGTGGCGCCTGCGCAACCGTTTGATCGTTACCTATGTCTTTATCGGCGTGATTCCGGTTTTTCTGCTGGTGGCAATTTCGCTGATCACGCTTTATCTCCTGGCCGGACAATTCGCCAGCTTCGTCGTGACTTCCGATATCGGCAGTCACCTGCGCAGCATGGAGGCTGCCAATCGAGCGATCGCGCATCATCTCTCGTTGCAGGTTGCCGAACAAGGAAAGCTGGATGCGGCCATCCTCGGCCGGGTCCGGTCGCATCGTCCGGAATGGTCGCGACGACAAGTGTGCGCCTGGTATGGTTTCGCAGGGCGGCCTTACTGCTCGGGACCCGAGGGCGCAGCCGGTTTTGACTCTCCGGCGTACGTCATCGGGGACTTCCGCGAAATTGTGCGCGATCGTGGCAAACTCTATCTGCGCACCGCGACCGTGCTGGCCATCGATCCGCAACCGTTGCGCGTGATCTTGAGCGAACCACTCGACAAGGGCTTTGTGGAAACGATCGCGGGCGATCTCGGCAGGATTGCGGTTTATGGTACCGAGAATCCGACGGCCCGCTCGCCCGAGCCGCCGGGCGGCCGGCCATCCTCCTCGATGCTCGACGACCGCGCCCGGGAGCAGACTTTCTCCTCGGGAGCGCTTCCTCCCGCCAGCGGCGCTCTCGATCGCGAAGTGCGCTTTCCCATCCCGCTGCAGGTCGTGGACTGGACCACCGGAGAACGGCAACGTGCCGGAGCGCTCGCCGAGGTCGAGACTCGCCCCTCGGTGCTCTATGCCAGGCTGTTTGCGGCGCTCGGAGATTACGCCAAGGGCGTGGAATACATTCTGCTGTCGATCGCGATTCTGTTTGGGCTTTTGGAGCTTCTCGCGCTGCTGGTCGGCACCAAATTGACGCGCAGCATCACTTCCTCGGTTGGCGAACTCTACGAGGCCACCAAGCATATCAACCGGGCCGACTTTAGCCATCGCATTACCGTGCGGTCGAACGATCAGCTGGCGACGCTGGCGAACTCGTTCAACTCCATGACCACGTCGATCGAAAGACTGGTCGGGGAGCAGAAGGAGAAGCAGCGCTTGGAAGGCGAGTTGGCGATCGCGCAGGAAGTGCAGGCGCAGCTTTATCCCAAGCTGATCACCCAGCTGGATACGCTCGAAGTGCATGGCTTCTGCCGTCCGGCACGGACCGTAAGCGGGGACTATTATGACTTTCTGGCGATGAATTCCGAGCGGCTGATGCTCGCCGTCGGCGACATCAGCGGCAAAGGGATTTCGGCGGCGCTGCTGATGGCAACCATCCACTCCGCGGTGCGGGCCTATAGCATCGAAGACCGTTCCGTACTGGGCGAACCCGCCACCCTGGCACCCGCTCCGCTCGGCGCAGCGGCAGGCCCCGGACTCATGTTGGCCGCGGAGCTGGGGACCGACACTTCTCCGGCCGCGTTGCTGACGCTGTTGAACCATCAGCTGTACGAGAGCACGCCGGCGGCAAAGTACGCGACCTTATTCCTCGGTATCTATGATGGAGCCTCGCGTCGGCTCATTTACGCCAATGGAGGACACTTGCCGCCGATTCTGATCTCCAAAGATGGCTCGCCGCGCTTGCTCGAAACGGGCGGGACCGTGGTCGGTCTTTTCGACAATCTGAGTTTTCCGGAAGCGACGGTGCAACTGCGGCCCGGCGATTTGCTGGCGGCTTATAGCGATGGCGTGACGGAGCCGGAAAACGACTATGGCGAGTTTGGCGAGGAGCGGCTGATTCAGCTGTTGCGGGACAATCGCCATTTGCCGTTGGAGCGCATCACCGAAATCGTCATCACGGCGGTGGCCGACTGGATCGGCGACAACGAACAGCCGGACGATGTGACGCTGGTGCTGGCGCGAGCGAAGTAAGGGGTGAAGGGCCAGAGGATCGACTCTCGAGCGGCACGCGGAGGCGCTCCGTGGGAACAAAAACGCGGGAGAGATCGCTCCCTCCCGCATGTTTTTCTCAACCGAGCGCTTCTCGGAAACCAGCTACACCAGACCCTGATCGAGCATCGAGTTGGCGATCTTCAGGAAACCTGCGATGTTGGCGCCGTTCACCAGGTTGCCGGGCGTGCCATACTTCTCGGCCGTGTCGAAGCAGTTCTTGTGGATGGCGATCATGATCTTGTGCAGACGATCATCGACTTCTTCGCGAGTCCAGGAGATGCGCGCGCTGTTCTGCGCCATTTCCAGTCCCGAGGTGGCAACGCCGCCGGCATTGGCAGCCTTGGCCGGTCCATAGAGGACTTTGGCCTCCAGGAACAGCTTGGTGGCTTCGATGGTGCTCGGCATGTTCGCCCCTTCGCTGACCACCTTGACGCCGTTCTTGATGAGATTGGACGCGTCTTTGGCGTTGATCTCATTCTGCGTAGCGCTCGGGAAAGCGCAATCGGCTTTGATGTTCCAGAGCCAGTTGTGGTCGAGTTTCCGATCGGTGGCGCTGTAGATGGCCTTCTTGAATTTATCCGGGTACTCCTTGATGCGGCCGCGGCGGTTGTTCTTCAGGTCCATGACCCAGGCGAGTTTGTCGCGGTCGATACCGTCGGCGTCGTAGATGGCTCCGTCGGAATCGGACAAGGTGACTGGTTTTGCCCCGAGATCGAGCAGTTTCTCGACGGTGTATTGCGAGACGTTGCCGCTGCCGGAAACCAGACACACTTTGTTTTGCAGTGAGTCTTTTCGGGTTTTCAGCATTTCCTCGGCGAAGTACACGCAGCCATAGCCGGTGGCCTCGGGACGAATCAGCGAGCCGCCCCAAGCCAGGCCCTTGCCGGTGAGGACGCCGGTGAATTCATTGCGCAACCGCTTGTATTGCCCGAAGAGGAAACCGATTTCGCGTCCGCCCACGCCGATGTCGCCCGCGGGAACGTCCGTGTCAGGACCGATGTGTCGCTGTAATTCGGTCATGAAGCTCTGGCAGAAGCGCATCACCTCGTTGTCGCTCTTGCCTTTCGGATCGAAATCCGAACCGCCCTTGCCGCCACCCATGGGTAGCGTGGTCAGAGAATTCTTGAAGACTTGTTCGAACGCCAGGAATTTCAAAATGCCAAGGTTCACCGAGGGGTGGAAGCGCAGCCCGCCTTTGTAGGGGCCGATGGCGCTGTTCATTTCGATGCGGAAGCCGCGATTGACTTGCACTTTGCCGCGGTCGTCGAACCAGGGTACGCGGAACATCAGGACTCGTTCGGGCTCCGTGATTCTTTCGAGAATCTTGGCTTCATGATACTCAGGGTGGCGTTCCAACACGGGCCTCAAGGACTCGAATACTTCGAGGACAGCTTGGTGGAATTCCGGCTCGGCTGGGTTTTTGGCTTTGACGAGGTTGAGAATTTGCTCGGTATAGTCCGCCGTCGCGTTCTTTTTGGGCGGTTCCATAACAGGACTCATAGGCTTTCCTCCGAATTGTGAGTGTAACGGATTGTCAAAACTACAGGACGCCGCAGAATTGCGGCTGTATTGATTGGACGCCTCGAGGGCGGTCTCTGCCGTGATGGCCATCACCTGATTTCGTGATAAATGGGCTTGAGAGTGCGCGCGCGGGAAGTCGTAAAGGGCGTTTGCGCGCGTAACCTCTCGAGGTCACTTCCAGTGGTCCGGCTTGATAACCCTCACCTTATCCGTTACTTGCTGGCCCTTTTCCATGCCTCCGACGACGAGCAGGCCCTGACGAGCGACGAGCAGGCCGCGATGGTCCATGGTGGGGTCGGGGGTGTTTTCGCTGACTGTTTCCCACCGTTCGCTGTAGGAGCTGAAGGCGAAAGTTACGGGCGAGGGTTCGGCGGGCTGGCCGTTGTAGCCGATTCCGTTGTAGTTGTAGGGATTGTCGGTGCCGCCCGAGAAATAGATCCTGCCGTGCTTCCGTTCAAAGGGTCCGGCTCCCGCCGCGATGCGATAGCGCGCATTGCCCGGATGAGGGGGGAGTTGCTTCCATCGAATTTTCGTTAGGTCGGCTTTCTTCGAGTCCGCCAGCCGGCCCATCCAGCACTGGTCGGAGGCGACATACTTGGGATTGGAACCGTTCGGGTTCTTGTAGGCACCGTCCACATAAACGATGGTGTCTCCGATGATGGCGCCGGCGTGACCGAAGACGGGCGTGCCGGGAAGCGGCGTGGCCTGCATCCACTTGTCATTTTCGGTGTCGTAGATCTGCACATTATTGACCGCATCGCCGGTCGCGCTTGACCAGCCGCCGATCAGGAAAATGTAGCGGTCGCGATACAGGCCGACGACGGCGTCATCGACGGGCACGGGAATGTCCTGGCCGCGATAGTAGCGATTTTCAATCGGGACGAAGACGTTCAGATCCGATACCGTGGTCTCTCCGCCTTGGGCGTCAACCACGTAGCCTCCGAAGATGAACACCTGGTCGTGGAGCGCGACGGCGGACGCCGCCACCCGCCCGGCGGTTCCGGGCACGGGACGCTTTTCGGTCCACTTGCCGGAGCTCGGATCCAATTCGTAGGCGTTGGTGGTGATCGAGTCCCAGGTCTTTTTCGGGCCGATGCCCATGAAGGAAAAAATTTTGGCTCCGCCTTCGTCATGCGAAATGGCCACCGCGTTGTTGGATAACGGCGCGGGAAGCGGGTTCGGCTTGGGTTCTTCGGCGGCGGGAAGGCGGGCGGCAACAAGAAGGCAGAGCAATACCGGAAGCAGTTTGATCGATGCCGATTTCATCCGGGAAATGATAGCAGCCGACGGAAGACTTCGACTTTTCGCACCCGACGTCTTTGTCCCCAGAGCAGCCTGGAGCAGCCGCTTTTTAAGGACTAGAACCATGTCCGCTTGCGGTATTCGCGATAAGCGTCGCCAAACTTTGCCTCGAGGACCGCGGCCTCGCGCCGCGCGCGGATCAGTTGCACGGGAATGATGGCCAGCACGAAGATGAGCACTTCAAGTCGCCATAGGATCAGAACCACGCCGGCCAGGAAGATTTCTCCCGAAACGTAGATCGGATTGCGGATCCGTGAGTAGATGCCACCGGTGACGAGTGCGGTCGCCCGCGCCGCCACGGAAAACGAACGGCCCAACGTATAGCGCGAGACAGTTACGCCGGCAAGGCCGATCAAGGCCAGCACCAGACCGACGGCGCGCGCCGTGCCATGCGGGCCCGGGCTTAAGCGAAAGATGAGGCCGAGCCCCGCCAATCCTGCGATCAGAGGCAGCCAAACCCGCTGGATCGTTTCCCAGTCCATGGTTTTCATCTACTCGACAAGCCCCTGACGCACGGCGTGAATGAAGTCGGTGTGCGCGGGCGCGATACCGGATGCGCGCATCTCGAGAGCGACCTGTCCGCGATGATACGCCGAGTGCAAGAGTACGTGCATCAGGATGTCTTCCCCTCGGCTCGACCAAAGCTCCCCTTTAGTGTTGCGATATTCGATCTGATCATCGAGCGTGCCGGGGGCAAACGGGTTTGACAGCCGAGTGAGATATTTTTGCCACGACGCCGACATCTCGTCGGCCAGCGTCAGGCAGTCCTCGAGGGTGGCGCTCGGCCACACCGGTCCGCTCTGGTCTTGTTTGAGGATGCGTGCGAGCCAGAGCCTCTGCGCCGAGAGAATATGCGCCATCCGTTTGAGGATGTCGTCCGAAACCGGCCCTGCGGCTTCGATCGCATTGAGGCATTGACGGTTAGCCCAATGATCGTAGGCAAACATGCGGAGAAAGTCTTTACCCTGCATAGCAAACTCCTTAGCCGCAGCAGCTCGCCCCAGGGAGCGTTGCGACTGGCTCTCGAAAGACGATACGATGACAGGCGGAACGATGACAACCGGTGCCATGACGAGCAGGAGGGATTGGCGGATCCTGAATCTTGCCCTGCTCTTGATTCGGGCCGCGATCGGTGCCGCCACCGTCTGCCTCTGCCTGGCGGCACCTGCACAAACCCAAGATCGAACCCAGGCTCAAACCCGCCAGCAGCTTTTGCGCGAGCTCGAATCGGGCGAGTTGCACCAGGCGGTTCTGCTCGGCCAGCAAGCGGTTTCGCGTTGGCCGCGCGACGCGCATTTCCGCCATTACCTGGGCCTCGCCTACTTTCAGACGGGCGACCGCAAGCAGGCGCAGGAACAGCTCACGCGGGCACGCGAGCTGAACCCGAACGATGCGGCCACCCACTATGACCTGGCGCTGGTTTTGCTGAGCGAACAGGATAACCCGGGGGCGGCCGATGAACTTCTAGCGACGACCAGGCTGGAGCCGGCAAATGCCCTGGCGCATCAGCTGCTCGGTCGTGCCTATCTGAATTCGAATCGCAGCCTGCAGGCAGTCGAGGAATTCAAGACCACTCTGAGGCTCGACCCGGCGATAAAGCTCGGCCATTATCATCTCGGCTTTGCCTATTTCAGCCTGGGGCGTAACGACGAAGCCATCCGCGAATATCAGGAGGAGTTGCGACAGTCGGGAGAGGACTCCAGCGTGGTGTATGAGTTAGGGCGGGCACTGCTCGGGGGCGGAAAATACGCGGAGGCGGTGACCTATCTGCAACGTGGTACCCAACTGGACGCGACCAATCCCGAGGTCTGGTACAACCTCGGCAAGGCGCAGGCGCTGGCAGGCGAGACCGCGCCCGCGGAATCTTCCCTGCGCCGGGCCTCTGAGCTGAGCCCGAACGACCCTAGCCCGCATTATCAGCTGGCGCGCGTTCTCGAAAAACTGGGCAAGAACGAAGAAGCCAAAAACGAGCGCGAACGCTTCGCGCAGCTGAAAAAAGCGCAGCCAGCCACCGCCGGCATGGCCACCGGACGCGATCAGTGACCGGGATCGCGATTCCGGACCGAAAAACCCGCGGCAAGTGTGCGGCGTTGCTGCTGATGGCGCCGCTTCTCGGTTGGATCTTTTCGGCGGCGGAGCAGACGGCCCTGCCACGAAAGAGCTCTCCGCAGCAGGAAGTCAAGACCGGAGAGACCAATTCCCAGTTGTTTGTGGACGTCACGCGCACGGCCGGAATCGACTTCCGTCTGAACTGCGGCAGCCTGGAGAAACTCTACATCGTCGAAACCCAGTGCGGTGGCGCGGCTGCGTTCGACTATGACAACGACGGATGGATGGACATTCTCCTGGTCGACGGATCGTCGATCGAAGACTACAAGACCGGCAAGTGCCACCCGCCGCGCCTCTATCACAATAATCATGACGGCACGTTTACCGACGTTTCGGCGAAGTCGGGCCTGAACTTTTGTGGCTGGGGCTACGGAGTGGCCATTGGCGACTTCGACAACGACGGCTGGGAAGACGTCTACATCACCGGATTCCATGGCTCCGCGCTTTACCGCAACAACCGCGACGGCACGTTCACCGACGTCACGGCCAAAGCCGGAGTCGCGAACGCCGATCGTTGGGGAACCAGCGCCGCCTTCGGCGACTACGACAACGACGGCAACCTCGATCTCTATGTCGCCAATTATGTGGACCTCGATCTGGACCACCTGCCGAAATTCGGCAGCAGCGTGTTTTGCCAATATCGCGGCCTTCCCGTCAATTGCGGACCGCGCGGATTGAAAGGCGCACGGGACCGTCTCTACCACTCCAACGGCGACGGTACTTTTACCGAAGTGACGGGAAAACTTGGCATCGACAGCGAGAGCTACTACGGCCTCGGCGTCCTGTGGCTCGATTACGACAAAGATGGATGTCTTGATCTTTACGTTGCCAACGACTCCTCGCCGAGCCAGCTTTATCACAACAACTGCAAAGGCGGATTCACCGAAGTGGGCGCCGAGGCCGGCGTAGCCTACAGTTCCGACGGACACGAACAGGCGGGCATGGGAACCGACTCGGCGGACTATGATCGGGACGGCTGGCCTGACATTCTGAAAACCAACTTTTCTGACGACGACAACAACCTTTATCACAATGACCACAACGGCGAGTTCACCGACCTGGCCGGCGCCGCCGGAATTGGAGCCATCAGCAATCCTTATCTTGGTTTTGGCGCGAAGTTTCTTGATTACGACAATGATGGCTGGCCCGATATTTTCATCGCCAACGGGCATGTGGACCCACAGGTCGAAGGGCAATCGTTCGGCGTGGGCTATGCGGAACGGCCATTTCTTTTTCACAACTTGTCCTCCGATCAATCCAAGCGCGGAACGTTCGAAGAAGTGGGCCAGAAATCCGGCGGTGCCCTGGCGAAAAAATATGTGGGTCGTGCCGCCCTGACTGCCGATTTCTGGAATCGCGGCCGCGAGGATCTGCTGATTACCAATCTCGACGCTTCTCCGGTTCTGCTGCGCAACGAGGTTCCCGCAGCCGGCCACTGGCTGCGCATCAAGACCATCGGTAGCAAGTCCAACCGCGATGGCTATGGCGCCAGAATCGAAATCCAGGCCCAGGGATCGACCCGCTATGCGGAGGTACGGGCTGCGAGCAGCTTTGAGAGCTCGAGCGACCCGCGGGCGCATTTCGGATTAGGCGCCGCGACCAGGGTGGATGCGATTGTCATCCGCTGGCCGAGCGGCGAGATCGATAAGCTGGGAGCGGAATCGGCGGACCAGGAGCTGGTCGTCCAAGAAGGGCGTGGTGTCGTTGAAAAAAGGCAACGGCAGAATTCGGAAAGACGGTCAACGATCGGCGCATCTTGGGCCGACGGAAGCGCAACCGGATCCGTCAAACAACCGGTCAAACAAGGGTCTCTAAGGACAATATACTGAATTTGGTAGCCTGCCGGAATTTCGCCTTCCGTTATTCATAGACATTCGCGGTAGTTTTGCCGTAAGTGATTGACATGTATGGCAATTCCGTTTGGAGCCCGAAGTGCCAATCTAACCCCAAAGTACTACCTGTTGCTGTTGGCGGCGGATGGGTGTCTTATTTGCACCTATTTTCGCCGTAGGGCTCGATGAATCAGCAACATAGGAAGTGGTTTGGTGAGCGCGGGGCGTCAGATTGCCTCGGCTTCATGGCAGGAAGAGAAGACAAAGAGCGGCGCTTCTTAATTATTGATCTCAATATTGATTGATCGGAAATTGTAAGGGCACAAGCCGCCGCCAGAGTTAGCGACCTAGGTTCACAGCAAGCAAGGTTTGCGCCAAGCGTTTCGTGCATTCCTGCAAGTACAAAAAACGTGTTCAAAGTTTCCAGGGGGTAGGTAAATGAGAAGATTGCAGTTTTGCCTCGCAGTGTTTGCCGTGCTGGCGCTGAGTTTCAGCGCATCCGCACAGATTCAGTTCGGTCAGTTCACCGGAACCGTCACCGACCCGACCAGTGCCGCGATCGCCAACGCCAAGATTGTGGTTACCAATCCGGCAACCGATGAGAGTTTTTCCACCACCACGAACTCCAGTGGCAATTACACGGTCAAAGAAGTGCCGCCGGGCATTTACAAAATCACGGTCGAAGCAGCGGGCTTCAAGACGGTATCCAATACGGGTGTGACCGCGAACGCCGGCACCATCTCCCACGTGGACTTCAAGCTGCAAATCGGCAAGGCGTCAGAAGTGGTCGAAGTGACGGGCGAAGCGAGCGCCGTCAACACGGAAGATTCCAAGCTAGCCACCACCATTGGTTCGACGCAGATCAGCAATCTACCCCTGAACGGCCGCAACGTCTATGACCTCATGCAGTTGGCTCCGGGCGCGGTCAACGTTACGGGCGTTGACTTTGAAAACGGGCACAATACCGTCGTCAACGGCGTGCGGGAAGATTTCAATGGTTTTATGATCAACGGCGTTTCGAACAAGGACATCAGCGGTGGCACGAACAACACCCCCATCCAGGACACGGTCGCCGAATTCCAGCAGTTGACCCTGAACATGTCTGCGCAATACGGAAGCAGCGCGGGCAGCATCAATAACCTGGTCACGAAGTCGGGAACCAATGCCATCCATGGCAGCGTTTGGGAGTATCTGCGCAACAGCGATTTCGATTCCAACGAGTATTTCTTGAACGCGGCGGGCGCGGCCAGGCCCCCACTGCACTTCAACCAGTTCGGCTTCACCGTGGGCGGTCCGATCATCAAGGACAAGCTCTTTTTCTTCGGGTCCTACCAGGGAGACCGATTCAAGACCGTCGGCGTTCCTATTACCATCACGGTCGAATCCCAGGCTTGGAGAAACGCGGTCGAGCAGGGGAATCCGAACTCCGTGGCCAGTCTTCTGTATAACAACTTCGCTCCTTCGGTTCAGGGGAGTCAAAACGCGGTGACCTTGGATCAATACGTTGCGGCGAGCTCTCAGGGGGGCACCGGCATCGCGGGGACGCCGAACTACACCAACTGGCTGTGCAATCTGCCGGCGATTGTCCCTGTCATTGGCGTCACGGCGAACGACATCACGAATGCGCAAGGGCAATGCCCGCTGTCGGTAACTCCCGGCACGATGAATCGAGGTTCAACCTTCGAGAACAGCAGCGTCGCTATTTTCGGCAGCCAGACCCAATCGCTCGGCAATCTGTTCAATGGCAATGAGGCGATGGGAAGACTTGACTATAACTGGAATACGAGCAATCGTATGTTCGTCGAAATGAACTGGGACCACAACACGGACCAGTTCGGGGGTAATAACTGCAATGCCAACTGCACCCGCGGTTTTACCAATCCAAACAACGATTACTTCCCGAACGCGAGCTTCAGCTTTGTCCATACATTCTCGCCCACGATTTTGAACGAATTCAAGCTGGGTTACACGCAGAACAACACGCAAATCACCTCGAATTTGCCCGGCGTGCCCGACATCAGCTT
This sequence comes from Terriglobales bacterium, assembly GCA_049520935.1. Taxonomy (GTDB): domain Bacteria; phylum Acidobacteriota; class Terriglobia; order Terriglobales; family Acidobacteriaceae; genus Acidiflorens. The sequence goes on from JBEKPJ010000025.1 coordinate 55,603, forward strand.
CGCGGACGGTTCCACGGGGTTCGGTTCGTACAACGGCTATCCGCAGTATTTCAAGGATCACGAATACAGCTACGGCGACATGGTTTCGATCAGCCACGGCAACCACAGCTTCAAGGTCGGAGCGGATCTTCGTCGCAATCTCGAGAACAGTCTTTTCAGTGTGGCGCGTGGATCCTACGAATTCAACGATCCGATTTATTTCGGTGCCGACACCCCTGAAGGTCAGGCTGCGGGCGTGAATCCGGGGTTCTGTACCAGTCTTGCCTGCAACACATTCAGCTCCAACCCGGAAGGCGAGCTATCGCCCAGCATTCGCCATTGGCGAAACTGGGAAGTGGGAGCTTATTTCCAGGATGACTGGAAGGCAACCAAGCGTCTGACCCTGAACCTTGGCCTGAGGTGGGATTTCTACCAACGGCACACCGAGGCGGATAACCAGGTTACGACCTTCATTTTGGGAGCGCCATCAAGCACGATCCCTGGAATTGCCGGACAGGTCGCGGATGCGAATGCTCCCTATGGCAGCGCGGGCTGCCCGAGCAGCGGCGCCAATGCCATCGCACCCAACACCCAGATTCTGGCAGGAATATGCGGCCCGGGCGGATTCGCCAAGTCAAGCAGCCTCGGTCCCAATCAATATCACGACTTTGGACCCCGCGTGGGTTTTGCCTATGATATATTCGGCGACGGCAAAACCTCGATGCGCGGCGGGTTCGGGATATCGTACGAGGGCACGCTCTATAACCCGCTCTCCAACTCTCGCTGGAATCCCCCTTACTACTCCTTTAACGCAGTCGGTCCCTACTACGGCATAGGGGGCGCAATCGTTTACGGTCCGACAGCCTCCTGCAATGCCACATCTTGTACACCTTCGGGGGCACCGCCCTCATACAAAGGCACAGGGAGCAATCCCGGCCAAGGTACTGGCTCGCAAGATGTGGGAAATCTTACCGGATGGGATGCCTCTAACGGAGACTTCGCGTTCCTGACGGGCATTGTTCTTCCCCAGGGAATCAAAGACCCGTACGTTTATAACTTCTTCTACGGGATCCAGCACGAGATCGTAGCCAAGTGGGTGGTGGAAGCCGATTACGTCGGAACCGCCGGCCACAGGTTGTTCCGCGCGCAACAGATCAACCGCGAAACCGGCGGGCTCTTGCCAGCGGGCGCGACTCTTACCAATAACCTGGGCGAAAATTTGACTGGCCTGGGCGGGTTCCCCAATCCCAACTATGGCATTTTGCGGCAGTGGGCAAATGCGAATAACTCCAACTACAGTGGTTTGCAATTGCAAGCCCGGAAGCAGATGAGCCACGGGATATTGTTCAACGTCAATTACACCTGGAGCCACTCGATCGACAACGGATCGTCATGGCACGACGCGGCAACCACCGCCGCCGGCGCAGCCGCTGGCGACGGCTACACCACCGAACTTAACGATCCGGGTCTTGACCGGGGCAATTCCATCTACGACATCCGGCACCGACTGTCGATCAACTATGTCTATAACCTGCCTGGGCAGAACCTGCACGGCATCGAAGGCGCTGTCATCGGGGGCTGGACTCTCAATGGCATCTGGTCATTCCAGAGCGGCGCGCATTGGTCGCCATATGCGCGTAACACGGGGGCTGATCTGGTCGAGCCGGGGACGATTGGCAATCCAGGTGGCGCTACTGCCTGTACTGCATTTGATATACCGAACAACTGTGAAAATATCGGCGGCGAGTGGACGCTCGACGGCCAGTCTCCGGGCATTGATCGTCCCAACAGCAGCATGACTCACTTCTCTCAGCCTCGTTCGGCCTGGGAAAACGGCTGGTCAAACTTCAGCTTTTTCAATTCCACGGGGCCTGGCTCTTACTCGGCCGCGGGCTTCCCAAGTTTGTCCGCGCCCTGCCTCGGTTGTATCGGCAATCTCGGACGCAACACCTTTACCGGCCCGGGACAATGGAGCGCCGACATGACGCTCGGTAAAAACTTCAAAGTGACAGAGCGGTTCAACTTTAAGTTCGAAGCCTCTGCCTTTAACATCTTCAACCGTGCGAACTTCCTGCTGGCGACGGCCGGTGGCGGCGCACACAACAGCCTTGATGACCCGCTTTTCGGTGAAGCAGGCGGAACCCTGCAAGCCAGGAAGCTGCAGTTGGGGTTGAAGCTCATCTTCTAACCGAGGATTTTGTACACCTTGGGCCTGTCCCACTCCGGTGGGACAGGCCTCTTGTTTTGGTGGTGCTTGCATGGCAAGACTTGCCAGATTGCGAACCGTCGCCGTCTGCCTTGTGAGCTTCCTCGGCCCCGTTCTTGCGCTTTCCTGTCTGGCCAGCGCCCAGCAAACCCTGGGTTCAATCACCGGCCGCATACGTCTGACTCGCGGCGACACACCTCCGCAGCGAGTTCTGGTTTCCCTCGAGTTGCACCATACCCCAATGGACAGCGTATACACCGATTCGCAGGGGGCGTTCGGATTTCACAGCCTTCAGCCCGAGGGCTATGAAGTGATCGTCAACGACGACCAGTATCAACCGGTCCGGGTCGCGGCCGAAATTCACCCCACTTCGCTATCGCCTACGGTGTTTGTCGATATCCGACTCGTTCCCAAAAATGAAGCCAGCGGATCCGACGCTCCTGCTCCCCGACAACCAGGCAGCAATCCCAATGTGGTCGACGTGCGCGACTACTCGCACGTTCCCAAAAAGGCGATCAAGGAATACGAGAAGGGACTGGAGGCCGAAAGGAAGGATGAAAAAGACGAGGCAGTCCGGCACTATCAAGCAACCCTGAAGATCGCGCCCGACTACTACCCTGCCCACAACAATCTCGGCGTGATCTATCTCGGCAAGTCGGACTTCAAGTCGGCGGAAGAGCAGTTTCGGGAAGCGGTCCGCCTCGACCAAAATGAGGGGCAGGCCTACCTGAATCTGAGCAACGTGCTCATGCTCACCAATCGCTTGCCAGAAGCGGAAACCGCGCTGGCAGCCGGATTGCAGAGAAGCCCGGATTCTGCGTTCGGGTACTTCCTGCAAGGATGTTTGTACGCGCGGGCCGGCAAGCTGGCGGAAGAGGAGAGCAGTCTGCAGAAGGCTCTTCGTCTGGATCCGAAGATGCCGCAAGCCTATCTGCAACTGGTAAACCTCTATCTGCGCGAGAACCGACGCGAGGATGCGATCACCCAGCTGCAGGCATTCCTGAAGGGATTTCCCACCGCGACCGTCGCGCCTAAAGCTCAGGAAATACTAATCAAGCTGCAAAAGGACGAGGGCGCGGCCAAGCGTTAGGCGGACTTACCGGGCAGTTATGCCACAGAACTTGACTTCCAGCTTGCAGGCGGTCGAGTACTCGGCTTGCGACTCGCTGTATTTTCCCACGTGCTGGTAGGCATAGGCCAGATTGAGGTGCGCCTCCGCCAGTTTCGGATCGAGTTCGATGGCACGCTTATGTTCGCGGACGGCTTTCGACATGCGACTGGTTTGGCTGTAGCAGATTCCGAGGAAGTTATGGAGGCGAGCATCTTCCAACCCCAGTGAAATTGCCTTTTCCAGATGGATCGCCGCGGCGGCATAATCCTTTTGCTGAAAAAGCGCCATGCCGGTCTCCCGCTGTCCGGGGGAGAAGTTCGGCTGGATGGCAATCGCTTTCTGGTAAGAAGCGAGTGCCGCGACCGGATCGCCTGGCGCATCAAGCAGCCCGGTTTGATACCAGGCCCGGTAATTCTGGGGATTGCCTTGCAAGGCCTGGTGGAGCCAGTCTTTCGCCTCCTCGGTCCGGCCCAGCTTGGCGAGCCCCCTTGCCAGCCCGGTCATGGCGCTGTCGAAGTTCGGGTTCAGGGCGAGCGAGCGTCGCAGTTGCTCGACTGCGCCCTCCCAGTCCTGGCGCCGCAGGGCTGACTCACCCAGCAAAAAGGGAATCACGTAAATCTGCGGATCCTTTTGCTGCACCCCCGCGAGCAGAGCCTCGGCCCGATCGTCCGCCTGGACCTGAAAGGCGTCTTCCGCCTTCAGAATAGTATTAAACTCCCAGAGCTTATCCTTGGGATCGGCCAGACCTTGCTTCAGCAGTTGCGGAGAAACGGCGGCACGAAATCCGAAATAGCCGAGGGCGCGCAATTTTTCCTGGGCGTCGGGACTCAGATTTCCAGCTCTTGCATCTTGTCGGGGGAAGGGATTGCGGGCGAGCAGAGCCTGCAGTTTTTCCCGAAGCACAGCAACGATTGCCGGTTGCTCGGCAGCCAGATTGTGCGCTTCGCCGGGGTCGGCGGCCAGATCGTACAACTCCGGGTTGGGCGCCTCGATGAAGTGAAAACGTTCGCTCTCGAGCGCGTGCAGCGGGCTCCAGCCAAAGGAACTGAAGGGGTAAAAGGTCTCGCTGTAGGCGGGTTCTTGTGCCGCCAGGTCCTCTGCCTCGTTCGGCGTTCGGACTGCCGAGTTCGCAGCCAATAGAGCCCGCGACTGGAACTGGGCGTAAATCGGGTCACTCGAGCGTTTCACTCGAGCCAGGCCGAGCAGCGTCGGGGCCACGGAGGTCGTCTCCACGGGTTCGGGCCGCCGGCCGGCAACAACGCCGCTTCCGGCGGGCGGCTTTACGATCAAGGGCACGTGCACCGTGGAGTTGTAGACGAAGAAGCCGTGCTCGTCCTCGCCGTGCTCCCCGAGAGATTCACCGTGGTCGCTGAGAACGACAATCAGCGAGGAATCGTAAAGGTGTTGCTGCTTGAGCCAGGCCATCAGGCTCCCGAGTTCGTGATCCGCGTACGCAATTTCACCATCATAGAGATGGCTGCGATACTCGGTGCGATAGGGTTCCGGAGGATCGTAAGGACTGTGCGGGTCGTAGAGATGCAGCCAGAGAAAAAACGGGCGGCGCGGAGTCTTCCTTAACCAGGCTAGTGCGTGAGCCACGCTCTCGTCGGCACGTCGGTCGACGAGCGAGATGTCCTTCTTCGCGAAGGTCTCGGCCGAAAAGGCATCGTCATAGAAATCGAAGCCGCGCGCGAGCCCCCAACTCCGGTCAAGAACGAAGGCGCTGACGACGGCCCCCGTGGCGTAGCCCACCTTTTGAAAGGCCTCGGCCACGGAGCGAAACTGGGGTCCGAGCGGCTGCCCGGTGAAGTCCTGCACACCGTTCTGAAACGGATAGGTGCCGGTCAGGATCACCGCATGCGCCGGCCAAGTAAGGGGGACTTGCGAGATGGCGCGTTCAAAAACGATTCCGTCCCGCGCCAGCCCGTCCAGGGTTGGAGTCTTGACCATCAGCGCTCCATAGCATCCGACGTGATCGGCACGCAGAGTATCAATGGTAATCAGCAGGACGCTCGGTTTTATCTGCGGTTTGGCAGGGACCGGCTTGCTCGCAGCCACCTGGCCGAGAGCGGCACTGCCAGCCAGGGTAACAAGTACCAGGCTCGCCAGGGCACGCGAGAAGGCGGCAACAAAGCCTGCGAATGGCGGACCCATGCGTCTATTGCGGTGCCAGTGCTTGCGCCCGCCGCGTCTCCTCGTCTGCCTCAGCCATGAGCCCCTTGGCCGCCAGCGCCTTGGCGAGTGACTCGTGCACGTCGCGTTCTTGCGGCGCTAACTCGACCGAGCGACGCAGTTCCGCAATGGCATCATCAATCTTTCCCTGGTAGAGCAGGGTTTCGCCCAAGGCACGGTATCCGCGCGCAAGTTCGGGATTGATGGCGACCGACTGGCGGAAGGCTGCTGCCGCCGGTTCCAGTTGCCGTTTCTGCAGAAACGCCACTCCCAGATTGTAGGCAGCCTCGAAGTTGGTCGCGTCGAGTTGCAGGGTCTTTTGCAGCGTGCCAATTGCGGCATCCATCTGCCCGGCATGGGCCTCGGCCATGCCCAGGTTAAACAAGGCCAGGGCGTAGTCGGGACTGAGCTGGACGGTTTTCTGCAATTCGTCCACCGCCTCGTCAAAGCTTTTGAGGCGGTAATAATTGAGGCCCTGCAGATAGTGCGCGGGGACGGAATTGGGTTCGGTCTTGATAACAGCTTTCAACTTGTCGATCGACTCCTGATAGCGGCCATGCTGGCTGTCGGCGATGGCATCGGAGATCAGCTCATAGGCCGCCACCCGGTCTTTCGGGTCCGGCAGGTCGCGGCCGCCGATGGTCGGATCACTTCCCCCGGAGAATCCGGCATAGCCGAGCGATTTCAGACGCTCCATCAGCGACGGATCCAGGCTGGTCTTTTCGGCCATTTCCTTGCCCGCGCTGTAATCGCGGATCAGGCCGAGAAGCTTGGCGCGCATCTCATCGGCCACTGCCTTTTTTTCGGTGAAGAGATTGTGCACCTCGCCCGGATCCTTTGCCAGATCGTAGAGCTCGGGACGAGGCGCGTCGATGAAGTGATACTTGCTGTTTTCCGAGCCTCGCAGTTCACTCCAGTTGAAGTGAATCCGCGGCAGGAAAGTTTCTCCATAGAGGACGCGGTCCCGTTCCGCCTGGAGGTTGCCCACCGCCGGCTCGCCGCGAAGCTGCGCCAGCAGGCTGTGTCCCTCGACTTGCGGCGGAACCTCGACGCCCACGGCATCCAGAACCGTGGGCATCAGATCAACCAGGGAAACCGGGTCGGCGATAGCGCGGGCCGTGGCATTTTCGGGCGACCGATTTTCTGGCAAGTGAATGATCAGCGGCACATGCATGGTGGCGTTATAGATAAAGAATCCATGCGTCTTCTCGCCATGCTCACCCAGGCTTTCGCCGTGGTCGCCGCAAAGCACAATCACCGTGTTCTCGTAGATTCGCTTCTCTTTCAAGAAGCGGAGAAGCCGTCCCACCTGCTCATCGGCAAAGGCAATTTCGCCATCATAGGGCTGGGCGGCATATTCGCGGGCGTAGGGCTCGGGCGGATGATACGGAAAATGCGGATCGTAGAGATGCATCCACAGAAAAAACTTTTTCTGCGAATTCTTGGAGAGCCAGTCCAGCGCCACATCCGCCACAACATTGCCCGGGCGTTCCATCTGGTCGAGATTCGCTTCGTCCAGGCGGCTGAATTCGAACCGATCGTAGTAAAAGTCGAATCCCTGATTGAGCCCAAACCGCGAGTCCAGCACCGCCGCGCCAATCACCGCTCCCGTCTGGTAGCCCGACTGTTTGAGAACCGAGGCCAGCGTGGGTTGAAGCGGGCTGAGCTTGTTGCCGCTGAAATCGTGCATTCCGCTCTGCATGGGATAGGTTCCGGTCAGCATTGAGCTGTGCGAGGGCAAAGTGACCGGGACCACGGCAAACGCCCGCTCAAAGCGCGCTCCAGCGGCAGCCAGACTATCGATATTTGGCGTCTTGATCTGCTTGTATCCGTAGCAGCCGACATGATCGGCGCGGAGGGTATCAATGGTGATCAGGACCACATTCAGCGGCGGCCTGGCGGGATTCTGCGCCGCCGCCGGCAGCGCGCTCAGAACCGCACAAATGACAACCCAGCGACCAAAGGAAGACACCATCGGTGGGTTCAGTTTATCGCAGTTCGCCGACGGAAGACCCGGGTGGCAGGCGGGCGGTGCTCAATCGGGCCGAAAACCCGCCGCGCACCCTATGATAGGCTGGGCGCTTATGAGTCGACTTGCCATTTTTCAAGGGATCATTACCACCATTGCAGCCGCCACGCTGCTCGCACCGTCTGGTTCCAGTCAAGCCTCGGCAAAATCCTCTGCCTCCCTGAGTTCTCTGCCGGATGTCTATCTCATCACGATCGATACGCTGCGCGCCGATCACGTGGGTTGCTACGGATATAAGCAGGTCGAAACCCCAGCCCTCGACGGGCTTGCCGCCGACGGGGTCCGCTTTACCGAGGCTTTCACTCACAGCCCGATCACCAACACCTCCCACATCACGATTCTCACCGGCCTTTTGCCGAGCCAGCACGGCGTCACCGACTTCGGAGTGCCTCTTTCGCCCCGGCATGTCACCGCCGCCGAACTGCTGAAAAAGCGCGGCTACCAGACCGCGGCATTTATCGGAGCCGTCATTCTCGACAGCCATACGCTTGCTCCCGGCCTGGATCGCGGATTCGATTTCTACGACAACTTTCCCCAGAACGACAGCAAAGATGGCGAGGGGAAAAGCAAGCCCCGGTGGGGACGCGTCGAGCGCCGCGGCATGGAAGTGGTCGCGCACGCTGAAGCATGGATGGATGCACATCGCAGCGGACCGCATTTCGTCTGGGTACACATGTACGATCCACACGATCCTTACGAGCCGCCGCCGCCATTTTCCGAACAATATCGGGATCATCTTTATGACGGTGAAATCGCCTACGCCGATTCCGCCCTGGCCCACTGGATCGCATTTCTCAAGAAAACCGGCGTCTATGATAATGCTCTCATTATTGTCACCGGCGATCACGGCGAAGGCCTTGGCGAGCACGGCGAGGAGACTCACGGCCTCTTTCTCTACGACTCGACCCTGCACGTTCCGCTCATCTTGAAGATGCCGGCCGAGGCAAATCACGGCCGAGTAATCGACGCCCAGGTGCGCACCAGCGACATCCTTCCGACCATTTTGTCGGAAGTGGGCGTGGCGGCGCCGGCGGAACTGAGCGGAGAATCGCTCCTTCCCCTCCTTCGCGACCAGGCGAACGGGTTGACACCGTCCAATCGTGAACTTTTCGGCGAGACCGATTACCCTCTCCGCTGGGGATGGTCTCCGCTGCGGGCTTTGCGCACGGATAACTCAAAGTTGATCGCGGCCCCACGACCGGAACTCTACGACCTGCACGCCGATCCGAAGGAGTTGAACAATCTCTACTCTTCGGACGGTTCGAAAGTTTCAAGCATGCGGGCCGAAATGGCGAACTGGACAGCCAAGCTGCCGCCCGAAGCCGGCGCCGGCAAGCCGGGAGAGGTTTGGCCGGATCCCAAAGACAAAATCGAAGTGCAGAACCTGCTGCACAATGCGATGCTCGCCGACGACGACAATCGCCCGGCGGATGCACGCCGGTTTTTGGAAAAAGCGCTCCAGCTCGATCCCCGCTCACCGACCACGCTCCGCCAGCTGGGCGAGCTCGAACTCGCGGCCGGAGAAGTCGGCAAAGCCGCGGGCCACTTGAAGCAGGCCTGTGAGCTCCGTCCCGACGATGCCACGGCGGCCTTCGAATTGGGTCAGGCCTCAGAAAAGGTTGGAGATTGGCCGGGCGCACGCGATGCGTTCGAATCGGGCCTCAAGCTCACGCCCGGTCAACTGTCGGCGCGGCTGCAACTGGGCCGCGTTTACCTGCAGCTGAAAGACGCCAAGAATGCGCAAGATCAGTTCGAAGCCGCACTGCTCGTCGATTCCAGCAATCGCGACGGGCGCCTGGGACTGGCGGAAGCGCAAATTCAGCAATCCGATTTTGCCGCAGCCCTTCTCGATCTCCAGGCGCTCATCCAGTCGGATCCGCGAAATTCCGCCGCCCAGCGCTTGCTGGCACGCGCCTATCGCGGACTTGGCAAGGAGGAGGACGCGAAGCGGGCCGAGGCTCAGGCGGCAGCATCGGAAAACCGATGAGACAAGGACCTCGGCGGGAGATCGCACCGGCCTCAATCCGGGACGCCAACCCATTTACATTCCATTCACAATCTGGCCTTATGCTAGCTTCTACATAGCGATCTGTGAACCTTGAAATCGCGCGAGTCTTCTATGGCCCGAAAAGCAATGTCCGCTGGTCCAGGTCCGAAGCGCCGTTCGGCGGCCGCGCAACGTGCCGCACCAGCTCGCTCGCGCCTGGCCGATGCCGACGGCGATGGTCAGGACCTGGGGGAAGAGGAACTGACGGCCCTGGTCGTCCGCGGCTGCCTGATCGCGCGCGACGCGGTCTTCAACGTCCGCGACTTCCTGGCCGACGGTTCGCGGCTCGCCTTTCTCGCCATCAAGGATTGCGAAAAGGAGCTCGATCAGATTGAGCGCAAAATTGACGAACAGCTGCCCGAGGCCATCACCCGCGTGGGCGAAGCCACGGCGCGGGAGTTGCTCGCATGCTTGAAGTTCATCACCGATCTCGAGCGCATCGGCGACCTCGCCTACAGTTCGGTCATGCACCTGCAGTCCAGGCGCGAGAAGTTACCGGCCGCCGATTCCCGTCAGCTCGTTGAAATGGCTTCGCTGCTTTGCGAAATGCTGGAGCAGGTTCATCAGGGCTTTCTCAAGCGCGACGTGACCCAGGCACAGACGGTTTTGAAGGCCGATCCGGAAGTGGACCGTATCTGCCATTCCTTGTTTCATCGGCATCTCGCCGAGCCCAACAGTCCCACCGGGCAGAAGAATTTCGACATCCTTCTCGCCGCCCAGGCGCTCGAACGCATCGGCGATCACGCCAAGAATCTGGCAGAAGAGCTTTACGGCTTATCCGAAGGTCGCTCGCTGCGCCACAATGCGAGAAAGCTCTCGACGGCCTAGGCTTCGGCTCGCTGGCAGACACCCTAGTACGCCCAGAACGGCCCGCTTCCGGCCGGCGTGCTCTTGCCTTCGATGGCCGTAAATACAGTGCGCCCGAAGAAAAAGGGCAAGCCCCAATCAAAACCCGTCAGGGAATTCGGCCCCGCCAGCTGCCCAAGCACGGTATCGGTGGGGTCACTGTTGAACAGGTCGTCGGCGTTGGCCACGCTGAAACTGATTGTGCTCGAGGGCGTTCCAGTCGACCCGGCCGTGGTAGCCGAAAGGTTCTGTGTGGTGGACGGGCAATAGAAAAAAGTCGCGTCGGAGCAGTCGGGAATTCCCGTCGTGGCGCTATCCAGAAAATAGATTCCGTTCGATCCGCTGTCGAGGAAGCTCTGGCTGTAGGCCTGGTTGTTGTATGTGGTAATGAAGTTCCCCAAGTCGTCGACCGGGTAGACGGTCGCGCTGCCCACTGCATTGTTCGATTCCGTTCCAATGCCAAAGACCAGAGAGCCGCTCAAACTGGCCTCGGGACCGCTCGCTGCCGGCAGTTCGATAATGACTCCGTTGTTGTCGGTCGAGAAAAGTGCGACCGGGTTTTGGACTTGCTGGGTAAGGGCTTCGCCGATCACCGTGCAGCCCGAGGCTGGACACTCATAATAAAGCTCGGGATTGGACGGCCCAGTCGCTAGGCACGCGCTGCCGCAGTCTTGGGCAAAGTTTCCCACTCCCAAAATGCCATTCGCACCCAACGCCGATAGCGTGTCATCGGAGGCTCCATTGTCCGCACAGGCCGTTGGAGTGGGAAAATCCGTGTCACTGAGCACCTGGATCGGCGTCGAACTGGCCTTTTCTCCGGCAATCTCCACATCCGCCGTCTGCACCGGGCCCCAGGTATAGCCGCTGACAAAGGGCAGACACTCGACGACAGGATTTCCGTCAGCTGCCTTCTGTTGTGTCAGCGGGGTGGTGAGCGCCGAAGAAAGAATCCGCAGTCCGGAAGATCCCGTGTCCACCAGAACGCCGTCAATCGCCTGGCAAGTCGCTGTGCCCGGTACGCACACCGTCACGCTGGTGAACGCGCCGTTGACGTAGTTTCCCGCGGGCCCGGTATTCACCGTGATGGCTTGTACGTTGGAACTGGGCGTTGGGGTTGGGGTCGGGCTCGGAGACGAGGTACTGCTGCTGCCGCCGCAGGCAGTGGCGAAGAGCCAGGCGGCGCAGGGCGCGACCACCAGCATTCGACTCCAGAATTGGCCGGCAACCGACTTCTTCTTCCCGACTTCGGTCTCGACGTCCTTAACTTTTGCGCGCTTCATCGGATTGCCTCGACACTGATTCCCGGCGGCAGCATATCCGGAATGTAAGCTCGACCGGCGAAGGAGCGCATATGTCCGCCCGATTCGAGGACCAGTCCGGGCTCGGTAATGACCAGAGGCCTACGGCCCGCGCGCAAGCCTGCCTGTGCCTGGGTGGCTTGCTGATACTCGGCAAAATAGTTCGCGAGAATTTGCCGCATGTCCGGCGGCCACGGTCCTTGCCAGGCTACGGCAAACACCTTCCCTGCTGTCGAAACGTATTCCCGCACAACGATTCCGCTCGGCGCCTGCATTTCGTGCAACGTATAAGCCTGATTCGGCACGGTGCGCAGGCTGGCTTGCATTCGGGACTGATCGGCCTCGACCGAACTGCCGTCCTCGCCCAACCCGGCAAAGGCGGGTACGGTCATCAGCATCGCCGCCGAAAGCATGGCTCGGCAAAACAATTTACCGCGATGGTGATGTCGCCGCAGATTCCGTCGTTGAGGGAATGGAAAAGCAGGCATGAAGACAGCGCTCCTCTAGCCGCCACCGAGGCGGTGACAAATTCACTACTTAGAGCAAGTTAGATTGGGCCTTGAGTTTCGGGGTTGCCCAGAGGGGAACGCGCGTTTGTAAAGATATTTAGAGAGACGGCGGAGGGTCGGACCGAGACGGTCGAGCGTTGCCCTGCTTCCGCGCATCAATGAAAATCGTGGGACGCTGTTGCCGCCCGGGTAACCGGCAAGGACGAAACTTTTTCTGCACGGATGTGAATTACGTTGTCCTGATTCTGCAGAATCCCCTCGATCATGAGGAAACGCTCGGAAATGATCAGCACGCGATTTTTCTGCAGAAGGTCGGGAGCGAAGATGGCATTGGTAATTCCCGTTTCATCTTCCAGGCTCATGAACATCATGCCCTTGGCGGTCCCCGGGCGCTGACGAGCAATCACGCATCCGCCGACTCGTATTCGCCTGCCATTCGGAATGTGCGGCAGATCAGAAGCGCAAACAATTCTCATCCTCTTCATCTCCTCCCGCCGATATTGCATAGGATGAGGGCCGACCGTCAACCCGGTGGCGCGAAAGTCCGCCACCAGTCGCTCTTCGTCCGTCATCGCTCGGAGGGGAGATTCCCCATCCATTTCCGGCAACTCATCGAGCAAGGGTCCCGACCATCGCACCGCCCGCTCAACCTGCCAAAGTGCGTCGCGACGATGCAGTTTACGGTTTCGACTTGCGCCCGCCACAGCGTTCAGCGCCCCAATTTCCGCCAGCGTCGTCCACTCATCGCGGCGCAGTTCAGGCACGCGACGAGCCAGATCCTGCACCGAAGCAAACGGCGCCAGACTGCGCTCCCGAACCAGCGCCTGCCCTGCCGGTTCGCGCAGCCCGCGCGCATAATTTAGGCCGAGGCGAACCGCAAGCTGGTCGATGGCGGGCACGGCCTGGCCTTCCCCGGCAACCGGGCGCTGGCAACAGGCCAGGGTTTCCAGACTGCACTTCCAATCCGACCGCGTTACATCCATCGGCAGCATCTTCAATCCATGACGCTGCGCATCTTTCACAATGGTTGACGGATGATAAAAACCCATGGGCTGATTGTTCAGCAGCGCTGCGGTGAACGCCGCCAGGTAATGGCATTTCAAATAAGCACTGGCATAGGCAATCAGGGCAAAGCTGGCGGCATGGGATTCCGGAAATCCATAAAGCGCAAACGAAGTAATCGACTGGATGATCTGCTCCTGTGTTTCGCCGAAGATGCCATTCCGCGTCATGCCGGCACGCAGTTTTCCCTCGATCCCTTTCATCCGCGCCTCGGAACGTTTGAAGCCCATGGCGCGGCGCAACTCTTCGGCTTCGCCGCCCGTGAAATTCGCGGTAATCATGGCCATGCGCAGCAACTGCTCCTGGAACAGCGGAACGCCCAGCGTACGGCCCAACACGGTTTCGAGCGACGGATGGGGATACGTGACTGCCTCTCGGCCCTGCCGCCGCTTGAGAAACGGATTGACCATATTTCCGACGATCGGTCCCGGCCGTATGATCGCCACTTGCACAACCAAGTCATAAAATTTCTTCGGCTGCAGGCGCGGCAGGCAAGCCATCTGCGCCCGGCTCTCCACCTGGAACATACCCACCGTGTCGGCTTTTTGCAGTGTGGAATACACCAGCAGATCGTCCGGCGGAAGGTGTGCCAGATCCACTTCTTCCTGGTAATGATCCCGAATCAATTGCAGAGAATCTTTCAACACCGCCATCATGCCAAGACCCAGCAGATCGACTTTGATGATGCCCATGTCGGCACAGTCTTCTTTGTCCCATTGCACCACCACGCGGCCCGGCATGGAAGCGGGCTCCAGCGGGACGACGGAATCGAGGCGCCCCTCGCAGATGACCATGCCACCCGAATGCTGGCCCAAATGGCGCGGAAGATCCTGCGCCGCCAGACATAATTCAAAATATTTGCCGATCCGCGGATGGGAAAGGTCGAGTCCGGCATCGCGCAGCCGGCGGTCAAGCGCATCATTTTCGTCTTTGAATTCCCAGGTGGCCACGGCCGCCGCGATTCGCTTCAGCGTCTCCGGATCAAAACCCATCACCTTTCCCATTTCGCGCGCCGCCATGCGATTGCGATACGTGATCACGTTGGCGGTCATGGCCGCTCCACGCTGTCCGTACTGTTGATAGACGTACTGGATCACGCGTTCGCGCTCCTCGCCGCTGGGCAAATCGAGATCGATATCGGGCCACTCGCCCCGCTCCTCGGAAAGAAATCGCTCGAACAACAATTCCATGCCGATGGGATCGACCGCCGTGATTCCGAGCGAGTAACAGACTGCACTGTTGGCCGCCGATCCGCGGCCCTGCGCCAGAATTTTCTGCTCGCGGCAGAAGCGCACCAGATCCCACACAATCAGAAAGTAGCCGGCAAGCTTCAAATGTTCGATCAAGTCCAACTCGCGCTCGATCTGCCGTCGCGCGCGCTTCTTCCGTTCCCCCTCTGCCTGTCCATAGCGGCTTTGCCATCCCTCCTGCGTGCGCTCGCGCAGAAACGACATCATCGTTTCCCCTTCCGGCACGGGATAGCGCGGGAACTCGTATCCCAGGTCGTTGAGCGTGAACTCCAGCCGCGATGAAAGATCCATGGTATTGGCGGTGGCCTGAGGGACATCCGCGAAGAGCGCTTGCATGTCCGCGGCCGACTTGAGATGACGCTCGGCATTGCGCGCCAGCAGACGTCCGGCAGTGGCCAGCGTGCGATGATGACGCAGTGCGGTGAATGCGTCCGCCAACTCGCGCTCTCCGGGTACGGCATAGTTCACGCCATTGGTTGCGAGTAGCGGAAGCTGCAAAGCTTTGGCGATCTCGATTGCAACCCGGTTGCGATATTCCTCGTCGCGATGAAAATGCCGTTGCAATTCCACGTAAACATTGCGCTGACCAAAAATCTCCGCCAGCCGCTTCACCGTTCCGAAGGCGGCTTGCGGGCCAACTTGCGCAAGCGCCGAAGCGAGGGGTCCGTCTTCTCCACCGGTGAGGCAAATCAAGCCCTCGGCATGCTCAAGACAATCCGCTTCCGAGGCACAGGCCCCCTCCTTCCGCCCAATGCGCAATTTTGTTTTCGTAATCAGACGGCAGAGATTTTGATAGCCGGAGCGCGAGGCAACCAGAAGCGGAAGACGGAATGCACCGTGGAAGGACGCCCCCAACGCGACACCCGTCACCTCCGCTCCAATATGTGCCCTACTTCCCGCCTTTTCTGCGGCGAGATGAAAGCGCGGCGCCCCATACAGCCCGTCGCGATCGAGCAATGCCATCGCCGGCATTCCCAGATTCGCGCATATAGCGATCAACTCCTCGGGGATCGAGGCGCCTTCCAGAAAGCTGAACGCGGAGCGGGAGTGGAGTTCAACGTACATCCGATTGCCAGACCTCATGATCCCGAGCGAAACGCGGGGACCATTTACAAAATCCCAGTGGTTCGCCGCCGACCAGGTGCCTAGTCATACATTCCCTCGAGGAACCACTTTCCACTCAGTTTGTCCTGGATCAAGCGATACAAGACGAGGCTGGTTTCGTTGGGCACGGCGATGTCCCACTCCTCGCGCGACCAGCCCTCCTGCTCCGACCAGTCGCCGGATGAGCGCCAGGGACCAGCAGTCCAGACGATTGCACCCGCAATATCCTCGCACTGCTCGCAGCGGATTCTTATCGGCTGCGCTTCGCGCAAGGCAACGCTTGCCGCCAGCGGCGGACGAAACAGGCGCAGGGCAATCACCGCGCTCATTTTTTCTTGCGGGTTTTCCTCTGCATTTTCTTCGACCGGATGTGCGCTGTCCTTTCTTTGCATGGCCCTATCCTGCTTTCGATTTCCTTCCTGTTTCCCTTCGCGCTTAACTTCACTCGCAACCTTGGGCTTTCCCGGTGCGGGCTCTCGGGACCCAAAGTGTCGCACGGTAAATGCGCCTTCGCGATGCGTATCCAGTAATTCCACCGACCCCACCCTCCCCTCGCCGACGATGCCTGCAATGCGCGCCAGGGTCAGCTCCAGCTTTTCCGGTTCGGGGAAAATCGGCTGGAACAACCCGCTTTGCAGAGCTCGCGGGCGCGCCGGGTCGGCGGACAAATGAATCTTCACAATCGGCGCTCCCGGGGGGTGGGCCTGCAAATCAAGCTGCAATAGTTTCAGAAACACTTTCGCGTCCAGCATGGGCGTTGGCAAGCGCAACGTGCGAGTGAACGTTCGTGCCCGGGTGCGAGGAAACGATTCATGATCCTTCGGTTGCGACGCTTCCAGTTCCAGTTCCAGTCGCAACTCCTGCGCGGCCAGCGCACGCCCGCTCAATCGCCCGCATATTTGCTCCAGCATGCGGTTCAGCAAAAATGCCAGCTGCTCCAGCAGCACGATGGAATGTTCAAGATCGACACTTTCGGCAAAAATCATCTGCGGCTTGAGCAAGTGCAGATTGCGCGACGCCGCCCCCCGCGCCAACTTCTGCAGACGGATCCCCGCTTGCCCCAGGCGCTCACTGAGCGGAACTTCGGGAAGAGCCGCGAGCGACCGCAACTTGCGAATGCCCCAGCGATCGAATATCTCGATCCAGCGCGTAGCCTCTGTGGCATCGGAGGAAAAGCTTTCCAGCAATGCATCCACGGGCAGATCGCCCAGTACTTCGGCTTCGCGCGTCTCGGAAATCAATGTCACTCCGGAAAAACCTCGCGCCGCGAGCAAAGCCGCATCGGGATTCGCGGCGATTGCGAGGTTGGCTTCCAATCCCAGCTGAGAAATCTGTCGCACCAAATCGCCGGCAATCTTTGAGGGCAGCCCCAATAGCGGCTCGAGCCCGACAAGGTTCAACAGCACGGTGCCGGGGGATGTGTCTTCCACCTCCGGAGAGAACGATTGCGCGCAATCGAGCAGCGCAGCGTGTGCCGAAGTTTCCTGGGCCTCGGAGCGCGAACGCAGTACCAGGTTTCCCCATGCTTCCAGTTGCGATTTGGTGGCGCCGATTTCTACGCCTGCGCGGCGAGCGCTTTCATTGAGTGCCATGACTTTTTCGAGCGGAGAACGGCCCCCCAGCACCGCGACGGAGCGGAGGCGCAACGCAGGCTCAAAGCGAATAATTGCTTGCACGGAAAAATCCGGAATGAAGATGCAGGCAAACATGGAATACTCACTCTCTCAGCTCTCCGACCTTGGATCTCGAATCACCTTGATGGGGAAATGCCTTCGGCTGAGAACTGTATGGTTATCCTGCCCAGGCCGCTCGACTGTTAAAATTCGCCGCCGATTGCACCGGCCTTGGCTGCCCGCCCAATTTCGAGCGCAACAACTCGGCAGTGATTGGGAATTGATCCAACAGTTGCACGTGCGGCAACTCCAAATGCGGCAGCTGGCTTCCTGAGAACGGGGACCGGACGGCGGAGAGCTTGCTTCCTGACACCCTCACCAGCACCGACGAGCAACTTCCTGCGATCGGCTGCTGTTCCAGGACCAGCAGCACCGTCGGCGTGTTTTCGACGGCGCGGCGGAAGCGAAACCACGATGCCAAAGGAATTCGTTGCGCGCTCGGCAGCGGAACATCACCGAGATCGAGCGCAATCATTCCGAAACCATTGCTCTGCAGCAGCAGATCGGTGACTTTCAGCATTTGCCCCAGTTGCGATTCCCAGCCGCTAAAGCCGAATTGTTGTTGAGCGGCTTGCGGTATGTCGCTAGGCGTGCTCTGATGCAAATTGCTCGAAGAGAGAGTCCGATGCGAATGTTTGATGTTTGCGAAGCCTGCTTTGTACGCCATCGCATGATCTTTAGCTTTGCACGATGGATAGTTTTTTCTGCATCGCACCCATAGCAAACGACTCATCTCCGCGCCCGCAGCTACCGCTGATGCCGGATCCAACGCATCGCTCACATCCACCAGGGCGCAAACTTCTCCACGCCGGGTGGCGCGGGCAAGTGCGCTCAGCAGCACACTGGTTCTTCCCGACGACGACATGCCGCAAAATTCCGTGAGGCAACCCCGAGCGAGGCCCCCGGTCAGCGCGTCCAGTTGCGGGATTCCGCTCGAAACCATTTCCGGCGCCGGGCGCACGTCGAGATGCGAAGCGGGAACGACCGCGCCCAGTTTGGGAAGGGTGCCCACCTGAGCCAAAAACTCCGCTGTCGTGGTTGCAACCCTTTTCTTCGCGGTCGTTACCGCACTGTTCTCTGCGGATGGCCGCGGAGCAGAGTTGGGAGAAAAAATAAAAGGGCGGCCCACAGCCGCCGATGAAAACGCAGGAAAGGCAGACATACTTTCTCACAATTGTCAGGGAACACAAAGGGCAGATCAGCCCAAGCGATTTTGCGTATTCGCTTTTTATTCGCCTATAAAAGTATCGCGCTCCGGGAGGTGATTGTCAAGATGCTGCGGCCCGAAATCATCGCTAAAGTACGGAGCCAAGCTTTACGAGGATTTCCGTTCCACCTAGTCTCGAAAATCATGGTCCGCAATTAGCTCGAGCGACCTTTGTTATAATCAGAATTCGCTGCATCCAGCTATGTGGCGCTATCGTCTAGGGGTTAGGACGGAAGATTCTCAATCTTCAAACCCGGGTTCGATTCCCGGTAGCGCTACCAACCTTTTCTAAGCTGTTCATTCCCAAGCGCATCCGAGTTTCCTCCAGTGCTTGTGCCTACATTTGTGCCTACATTTGAAAATTTTCTGTGGGAAAGCCCCGGGAAATTTTCAGCGGATGGGTATTACTAATTAGTACATAGAGGTACCAAGATAGTAACGTGGCAAACAAAACCGTCAATATTTACGAGCGTGTGAAGGTCGATGGAAAGTGGAGGGACTGTCCTGTCGAGGTCCCGAAACTCAAGCCTGACGGCAAGCTCTATTTGAAGGATGATCGCGACGGGAAGTTCATGATTTCGTGGTACGAGGGTCGCAAGAAAGCCCGGTAAAGGACCGATCAAGAAGTCCGATTACAAGCGAGAATTGAAGCGTGGCGAAGACCCACCCGAGATTTACACGCGGGACGAGCTAAAGGTCTTGTTCGGGGTCATGACGCCCGATGACGTCGCCGTGTTTGAGACCCTTCTAAAGGCGGGCCTGCGTAAGCAAGAAGTGATGTTCTTAGAAGACGGTGACCTCATCCTAGAGACACTAGGACCGGGACTGGTCAGGCGTGACATCTGCGTGCAGAGCAAGCCCCATTGGGGTTTCGTGACCAAGAACGGCAAGAAGCGGTTGGTGCCAATCCCTGCCGATCTCATGAACAAGCTGCTGGCAGTGAAGGCTAAGGCTCGCTCATCGAAGCTCCTTTTCGGTACAAGCTCTGGAAAACCCGATTACCATATCCTCGATACGCTGCACTCAATTGCAAAGCGTGCGGGTTTCGACCCGTCGAATTTCTGGCTTCACAAATTCCGCAGCACGTGTGCGACAAACTGGCTGCGGTCGCCGAAATTCGGCGGCAAAGGCTACGACATCGCCATTGTTCGGGAATTGCTCGGGCACGACGATTACAAGTCCATAGAGGCATACCTTGCTTACGTGCGTCGAGAAGAACTGATCGAGGTGGACGAGCCAGAAAATGTGGATGCCACTACGGTTGATTCTTGATCGGCATCCTCATGATTCCGACTGGTGGGATCACAATCGTGGAACAGCCTGTCGATGGGCCTCAATCTGACGCTGACCTTGGAGCGGTAACAGTGGGGCGACGAGTTTCTTGGCGGCGGCACGTTTCTTCATTTAGCCCAAATCGTCCTCGATCTCAAAGATGCCACGTTCAGGGACGCCGCAGATGGAGCACGATTCCTTAGGGGGCTCACAGATGCACTCACGTTCAAACGCCTCAGCAACGTATCCGCCTGAGGCTTCGCGGATCATGTTTTCAAGTTTGGCACGGAGTTCATAGTTGCGATCCTCAAACAAGTCCTTGAGCAAGGAGTCTTTGTCGCGGTAGCCAGAGATGGCTTCCTCGGGTGACTTTCCTGTATACCACTTGACGCCAACGTTACCCACCAAGTTGTACTCCACGAGATTGTCCCAGAACTCCTGATCGCTTATCTCCATAGGCAGGGGGACCCGGCTACAGCGTTTAGGACAGGATGAGGAGTCTTGCTCGTGCTTGTTCCATTGGCGTATATGCTCGCTGCTCTCGCGATATTGGTTCCGCTGGGGACTGCTCTGCTACCTGAGCCGCGAAGCCTCGGCTGACGGCAGTAGGAGAGCAGCGGCGATCACCACCACTCCGACTGCGAAGATTTGCCAAGCCTTCATCGCACAGAGATTTTGGAGGATTCGAGGTCGATCCGCAACTGCCTCGGTGCACTGCCGGGCAAAGGACATCTTGAGGCCAGCCAGCGAGCAAGATTCGCCATGTCTCGCACCCATCAGACTTGTTTCAGATATTCCTGAGCCTTGCGGGGACAGGTTAAGATTGGCAATCCGTGGAACACCCCGCAAACCCGATTGTTGCGCCGGAAGCTCGCACGATGGCTGCGACTGGGCGAACACGCCGCGTACTCGCGGCGGCTCTCACATGTGTGATACCCGGCTCTGGGCAATTGTGGCTGGGCAGGAAGCGCACGGGACTCGCGTTTCTATTCGCGTTCAGCCTCCTGATTCTCCTGTACTGGCCGATTCGTCTGCCAACGTTTTACGCGGGTGTGCAGGTATTGATCCTCGCAGCGATGGTTCTTTGCGTGGTGGCGACGTGGCACTCGTTGCGTACCCAAAGCCAGCAAGCCACGCCGGGGTCGCGGTGGTGGCTTCTATTGCTCGTGCCGCTTGCGTTGACCGCATCTTTTGGGCATAGCAATTGGTTATTACGTGCATCCGGGTTCCGGCTGTTTGAAGTTCCCTCTACTGGGATGGAGCCTACTGTGCTGAAAGGAGACCGTGTAATTGCCGATCTCAAGTATTACCGAGACTCGGAACCCCGAAGTAGCGATGTGGTGGTCTTTGTAAAGGATGGGACGATCTTTATCAAGAGGGTCGTGGGCGTAGGCGGCGACACACTTGAAGGTGAACATGGCGTGATCGTCCTGAATGGTCAGCCGCTGGACGAACCCTATATCCAGCACATTGGGAACGCTCCGGAAGAGTTGAACGATTTCCTGCCCACAAGCATTCCTCCGGGAAATCTTTTTGTCATGGGCGACAACCGCGACGTAAGCCGGGACAGCCGAATGAAGGATTTCGGCTTGGTCGCAACAACTGATGTGATGGGCAGAGCGTTGTACATTATCGGCTCGAACCGGGCGCGGATTGGAAAAAGCATTCGCTGAGAAGCGAGAAGGATAGCTTAAGAGTGCAAGAACAGAATAGTCCGACGCCATTTTCGGATGATGCCGAACTGCTAGATGCCCGTGAAATCGAGCTACCTCGCTGGGTTCAAGTGCCCATTGGGATAATTCTCGGCCTGTTCACGTTGCTCTGCACATTTGCGTCGGCGTATCTCTTATTCGTTCCAAACAAGAAGGCACCAATTCTGGCGTTTGTCGTCGGAGGCATCCTGTTACTCCGGTGCTGCCCGCGCCGCCAAGGGTGCAGGCGATGACTCGAAGGCGAAGACCTACTACGCCAAGCTCCTGTCCATGTGCGAACACGCTGATGGAGACCGCCCGGAGCTTGAAGAAGCGCGTACCCTGCTGGCAGAGAAATGACCCACGGGTTACATCCATGGCAAAGAAATTAGCGACCAAGGTCGGGTTTACGAGGAGACCACAATGAAGCGAGAACGGGTGCTCAAGATCGTGCTGGTTATAGTGGGATCGTTGTTTACGGCGGGAATTGTTCCGCTGACAATGTTATTTTCGCGAGAGCCTTCGGTGCCAATGCTAATGAGCATCTATGTCACACTCGGAGTTTTCTTACTGCTGGCGGTGCGTGACCCAGCGGCGAACCGCAGTCTGATCGCCTTCGGCGGCTGGGCAAATCTTGCGCATGCTGGGGTCATGGCTGCGCAGGAATACCTGAATGTGATCGAGCGCCGAGAACTCGCGGGAGTGGTTGTGTTCGCAATCGTCGGTGTTGTGCTGGTCGCGTTGGCTCCGGCAAAGAAGTCAGTTAGTCGCTCTCCAGGCTGATGCCGCAGCAGTTCGGCGCGGAGTTCGTCGACGGTGTACAGAAAGTGGCCGTCAATGTCGGATACCACATTAAATGGGACTGGATCTCGCACAGTCCAAGACTGTAGTTTGACTCTTCGGCCACGCTGGTTCGAGGTTTTGGCGAACCCTTTCATAACACAGATGCATCATCGGCCACACGGTTCCGTCCCATCTGTTTCGACACGTACAGCGCCTTGTCGGCGCGTTTCACAAGCGAATCCTCGGAATCGGTCCCACCGCGAAACGAGGCAACTCCGGCGCTGATTGTGACCTTGCCCACAGTCGGAAATTCATGGTTCGAGATTGAGTTCCTGATTTTTTCTGCGAGCGCGATGGCGCCTCCGAGATCGGTTTCCGCGCATAGAACGACGAATTCCTCCCCTCCCCACCGACCAAAGACGTCGGATCTCCTCAAATCGCTGCGAACCACTTGAGCGATCGTTTTGAGAACGATGTCTCCGACATCATGTCCAAACGTATCGTTGACTAGTTTGAATTTATCGATGTCGAAGATAACCAGGGATAGCGGATGAGAATAGCGCCTTGCTTTTTCGATTCCTAGACTCAACAAGCTCAGTGCCATACGGCGGTTGTAGATTGCGGTCAACCCGTCCCTCTCGGACAAGTCCCGCAACTGGTCCACAGCCACCTTTCGCTCGGTCACATTCTCGATGACGCCATCGATCCACTCGAGGCTGCCATCTTCGGCAAACTGCGCGGAGGCGGTCATCGATGCCCAGAAAGTGATTCCATCGGCTGCCTTCATCTGCACAATTTGGTCTGAGACCGATCCTTGTTGGTTCAGTTGATCAAGCAGAGTAGTTCGATCCGCGGAATTCTGATAGAGAACGCTGATCGGCAGTGTCATCATTTCATCCGTACTCTGATAACCGAACATTCGAGCCATGGCCCGGTTCATCCGTACGAAGCGATCCGGAGGGGCGATCCGGTAAACACCGATGTTGATGTTGTCCACCAACGACTGGTAATCTTCTCTTTGGTGAAGAATATTTTTCGTAGAGATCACCTTCAACGATTGCTCTGCCAAATCGACGATGAACTTTGCCATTACCTTGTAAAAAACTAGACCATAATCTATTTTTTCTTTCGTGAAAATCGGCAGTGAATGGATCGCCTGGATATAGCTATCAACATTAAACGCATATTCTTTGGCCTGATTCACGAAATGCTCCGTGTCGATGGTTTCACCCTCCAAGAAGAACTGGGTGATGAACATCGTCGCCATATGTTGACCGGCGATGATGATGGGTATCGCGATGTGCCAAAGTCCGTTCTCGCATTTATATTGAATCGATTCCCCTTCGCCCAATTGGCCCGTAACATAGTGATCGCTCTGAACACATCGCAGCGCGGTGCGCGGATTGGCACGATGAAATTTCTGGCAAACCCCAGGCCATCCGGCGCGGACCAGAATGGCATCGTCGACCGCGTCGATCATCGTCATCGGCAATCCGCTGGCGTGGAAATTGGCCTCTGCAAGTTTCTGAATGTGCGCGATATCGACCAGCTCCTGGATCCGAAATTTGTTTTCCGAATTCATCATCGCCCTCAATAGTGGGAAGCGTCGGACTCCACGGCGCGGGCTGTGTCTATAACCGCGGTTGCCGAGCTTACTCCCGACAGAAACAACAAAGCAAAGACTTTAAGGCAATGAATTCAAGAACAGGTACCTTCCTTGCGCTTTGGTTTCGTTGGTTTTCCGCCCAGCAATTCATCATCGCTACATCGCACGGCTACATCCTGGATCGGCAAACTCTCTCGTTGTTCCGTGATGCGCGCTTTTTTGACATTGTTTATGGTCCGCACCTCTGTGGGCGTCACCAAGCAACCGCCCGCCAGAGTTCCACGGCTTCTATCGGCAATTGGGCGATTAGGCTTTAGGACGTGACTTGACCGGTTTCTTACGACAATCGTTCCTAAGAAAACTGGCGAACGGAGCCGATCTTAGACTAGGAGACAACGTGCACTTTAGTCATCCTAACCGGAAGAAATCCACGGCCCCAAACAGATGCCAACATCTCTTGTTGGAAGCGCCGCAGCGTCTCATGCTTCTTGCAGTGTTTCTCCTGCTCGCCTCCTCTGGGATCGAAGCCCCCCATGTCTAAACGCTTCATTTGCCAACAATCCGAGATAGTCAGCATTGAGGCGTCTCTGGTCGCCACTAAGCTCGCGCTGTCGGCCGGCTAATCTTCTCTTTCAGAATGTTGACGATTCCTTCGTAACACTCTGGAATCACGGGGCTTACTTGACATCACCCTTCTTCGGCATCGAAGCCGATCGAGACGGCCAATCGCAAATAACTTTGCCGCGTTTGCACTCAATTTCGCCGAAGCAGGCCTCATTTGCATTTAATTCTGCGTTTGACAAGCGGGTTGGATAGGTTCAACGCGCGCCCTCTCCGATCGACAAAGCTCCGCGCGGATGTGTCAAGCTGTCGGCTTTGACTTTAAAGCGGCCCACCAAATCCCGCAATTCATTCGCCATTGCCGCCAGATGCTCGGTCGCCGTCTGCGTCGCCCCAACATTGGTCGATGTGTTCTGCGCCGCGTCCGCCACTCCCTTGATATTCTCTGAGATCGTACTCGCTCCTCGCGCCGCCTCCGTCACATTCCGCGCCATTTCATTGGTCGTCGCATTCTGTTCCTCAACCGCAGTCGCAATTACGGTCGAAATGTGGCTGATCTTGTCGATCACGCCCATGATGCCGCCGATCGCCGAAACCGCTCCGTCGGTGTTTTCCAGGATGACGCCGATCTTTTGCTTGATCTCTTCCGCGGATTTGGCTGTCTGCTTCGCTAGTTCTTTGACTTCGCTGGCCACTACAGCAAATCCCTTCCCCGCCTCGCCCGCCCGCGCCGCTTCGATGGTGGCGTTTAGCGCCAGCAGATTGGTCTGCTGTGCGACGGATGTGATCACCTTGATCATCTTCTCGATTTCGACGCTCGAATCGCCCAGGCGGGCCACGGTTTGGTTCGCCGATTCCGCGGCCTTGACCGCCTCGCCGGAAACCCGCGCCGCCTCGGTTGCGTTCTTGGCAATCTCGCCAATAGTGGAATTCATTTCCTCGGCGCCCGACGCCAGCGTCTGGAGGTTGGTATTGACCTGCCCGCCGGCTTCGGAAACCAGATGCGCCTGCGCCGTCGTCTCTTCGGCGTTGGCCGTAATCTGCTGGCTGCTACCGGACAGATCCTCGCACGCCGCGGCGACCTGCTGCGCGTTCTCCGCAATGGCCCTAACCATCTCGTGCAGCCGGTCCATGAAAACGTTGAACCACCGCGCCAGCTCTCCGACCTCGTCGGCGGAGTTGGTCTCGATCCTTTTCGTCAGATCCCCTTCGCCCTCGGCCACGTCTTTGACCCGCTCCACCATATCCAGCAAACGCAGAAAGATCGAACGCGAAGTTGTGATCGATACCACCGCCAGAGGAATCAGGCAGGCCAGGGCCAGCCCCGCCGCCGTCATCGCACTCTTTCGCCACACGGCATCCACATCGTCGATGTAGATCCCGGTCCCCACCACCCAGCCCCACGGCGCGAATTTCCTGACGAACGAAAGTTTTGCCACCGGTTCCTTGGTCCCCAGTTTGGGCCACAGATAGCGTACATAGCCCCCGTTGGGCGACTGTGCCGCCTTATTTAGCTCCAGATAAATCGCCCGGCCATCGCTCACCTTGACCCACGACACATCGGTGCCTTCCCATTCCGGCTTCATCGGGTGCATGATCATCGTCGGCTGCTCGTCATTGATCCAGTAGTAGTTGTTCGCTCCGAATCGCATGGGCCGGATCGCTTCGATGACGCGTCGTTGTGCTTCTTGGCGGCTGATTTTTCCCTCCTGCTCCAATTGATACTGCTTTTCCATGAGCGAATAGGGCCCGGCCACCAGATCCGTTGCGTTCTGTATTTTGAGGGCGAGCATGGTCGAACGCTCGCTTGTGATCCAAAAACCTGCCAGCGCCACGAGTCCGGCCGCCGCCACCGCCACCATAATTCTGAATTTTGCTCGAAGACTCACCGGACGTTTCCTCCCTGTTCTAGCTTTCGCAGTGAAGGCCATGCGCGTTCACTGGTAAATGCCTTCTGTGTGGAAAACCTTACTATTTCATCGGCATCATGCTGGCAGCGCTTGATTGGTGTTGGCGCGTGGGTCCAGGGCGAGAAGGGAGCCTCCCAAACGTAATCGTAGCGAGCCCGAATCGACACACTCCGGACTACTCGGGACGCTGAGAAGTGCTTTGCCCGGCGGCGGCGCGCCTTTGCTTCGACCTCGCGATCTTGTTAGATTGAAAACCCGGCGGCGACCCCTCCCCAGTGTTTGCCGTTCACATAAATTGGCATCGAGAGATCATTGAGAATCTCCCCGGTGTCGCGCAAGTACGTCTGCAAGAGCAGCGGAGCGGTGCTCTGGCTGCTGCGTACCTCGGCGTCATTGGAGTCGTATAGACGTCGGTTTCTGCTGTTGCGCAGGTCGAGCTCAAAGTTGCCGGCCAACCGTGGAAACTTTGCTGTGGTGGGTGGCGATGTAGCCGTTTATGTCGACAACCACGCAGTAAGCGCCATCGATCTTTCGGGCAGCGTCGTCGGAGAGGGGTTGCAATTCCTTGTCGAACTCTCGCGGGGGCGGGCAAGACGACCACGCTCGAAGCCATCCGCGAAACTGCCAAGCACAACGCAGCTTCGCCGCTCGACTCCAGGCAAAAATGGCGCTTATGCGCTAACGTCGTTTCAACGGCGACACCCACATTTCTTGATGGTCACGTTCTGAGAATTCGAGGTGGCGATGCGCGCTTTTCGCTGGGGAAACTGAAGGCGCTATAAGACCGCGTTTGGCGAGTACGGACTGGATCATAATCGTCAAGAAAAGCGCTCTCACACACTCACCAGGATTCACAGTTACGATCCGTCTCTGGTTGTGCTTCCAGATTGTGACGAGAGACAGGCTATGCAAACTGCGGAAAGAATTCGAACGATGATCGCCGGACGCCCGATCTTGTCGGCAGGCTTCGAAATGGTGGTGACAGTTAGCATCGGAGCAACGGCTATGTCGTCCGGCGACCTGAATGAGATGGAGATTCTGGCGATCGCGGACACCGCCTTATACCAAGCGAAGAATGCAGGACGAAATTGCATCGCGGCAGGTAATTGGGATCCCGAGACGCGAAAAGAACGACGCCCGTCGTTAGATGCGGTAACGAAAGCGCTTCCGAACGGTCGTGATGTCTTTTCAGCCGTAGACGCTTTTTATGCCCTAGTTTTGGTGCTTGTTCACATGTTGGCTCCCCATGACTTTGGTGGGTTCGAATCCGGCAACAATCGCGCCCCAATGTTCCCCATCAACGTAGATGGGCATTGAGAGATCATTGAGAATCTCCCCGGTGTCACGCATGTAGGTCTGCAAGAGGAAGGGATTGGTATTCTTGAAGCGTCGAATCTCGGTCTCGTCTGGGTTGTAGATACGCTTGTCCCGGCTGTAGATGAGATCGACCGGGAAATCGCCCGTCAAAGGTTTAGAGACTTGGCTGTTATGGGTGGCTATGTAACCATTGAGGTCAACAACCACGCAATAGACGCCTTCTATGTCTCTCATCGCTGCGTCGAAAACCGGCTGCAACTCCTTATCAAAATAGCTGTCGTAGGCCACCCGGTAGTTTTGAGGTTTGGTATTCGCCACCGGTTGGTAGTTTCGGTCGAAGACATTGATTCCGTTCCTGGCCATGTCACGGATCTTGGATTGCACGAGATCGCGACAGGCACTGACTGCGCTGATTCTCTCTTCCAAAGGATCGTTGCCGATCTTGAAATAGGAGACCGCTTCCAGCAGAGCCTCGGTTCGTCGATTCATGCTAGTTGCCGATTGCGCTGTTTCGGTCAGGATGTCATCGACCTGGTTACTGACTTCGCGGATCTCGACCACCTGCGCGTGGATAACACTGTTCTTCGAAGATACCTGGTCCACCGCCGCCGCAATTCCGGACAGCCGTTCTTTATTGTCTTCAAACGTGCCCACGAGTCCGGCGAAATGTCGCAGAGTATTGCCGATGGTGTGGTCCATTTCCTCGACATCCCTGTGGATGCTTCCACCGATGTCCGAGAGTTTTGCATTTTTCTTCGATTTCGCGCCCAGAGCCTTCACTAGGCCCGCCACCTTCGTGGAACCAACGGCTGCTTCCAATCCAAGTTTCCTTGTGTGTCGCAGAATTTCCCTGACCTTGTTTATGAAGTTGTTATAGTCGCAGCTGAGCTCATCGTTCGCGGTCCTGGCAACGAGGTCGTGGGAAATATCAGCGTTCCGCAACGCCTGGGACAACGCATGGTTTGGGGTCGTCGGTCCTTTTCCAAACAGAAAGACAAGCCCCACTCCCACGATCACCGATCCGCAAAAGAGCAGAGTGGTCCACAGGGCGATGCTGACTAGCGGCGACAGTACGGCAGCGGCGACATTGGCCGGGACAGCGGAGCGTTGGCTGAAGCGCCGACGCTCGACGGCTTCGTGCCCCGCAGCCACAGTGCGTAACGGTTGCGCACCATCGTCACGCGACTTCCCGACGGTGCGACGTCGCGATCGTATTTGTCAAAACTCCTTAGAAACTTGATGGAGAGAAAGGGGTTAGAGTCACAGCCGAGCCCGAGCCCTTAGCCTTCAACTTCGGCACTTGCCGCCAGTTTCTGCTCCGAGCGACGGCCCGAATCGGGGCGTCCGGCGCTCCTAAGAAGTTCTTCGGCGAAGCGGCCGCGTATTCCACGCACTCTGGCTTTTCACCTGCGAGACGACTGGAGGTGACCGCTCTCTTCAAACAGCACTTTGTAACCGCGCTGGAATGAGCTTAAGTGTAAGCGCATAGCTTTGCGCGCTCTCGCCGGATTACCGCTGCGAATCGCCGCCAGGATCTTAGTGTGCTGACTCGCTGCCTGTTTCATGCCCTGACGGAGTAACAAGCTCTTGCCAATGAGATCCCACATTCGCTCGCGCACACTCTTTAGCAGTTCGTTCAGCACACCGTTCTTTGCCGCTGCTCCCATCGCCAGATGGAAGGCAAGATCGAGGCCGCGAAACCTCTCTACGTCATTCATCGAGTCTTTCATCTGGGCGACGATATTCTCCATCTCCCTGAGCTCGACTTCGGTGATGCGCGCGGCACAGAGCGCCGCCATCTCGGTTTCGAGAACCAAGCGTGCTTCGGCAAACTCGTTCAGTTCTTTTTCGGTGGTAAGCAGTCCGCGATTCAGCCAGGGGCTCGTCAAGTAAGCCGATGGTTGTTCGGCGACAAAGCTGCCTTCGCCCGCGCGCGCGCGGATCAAACCTATGAAAGAAAGGGAGGTTAGGGCCTCGCGAAGGCTGGACCGGCCCACGCCCAAGGCGCGGCAGAGCTCTGCTTCCGATGGTAGCCGAGCACCCGGTTTCCATTCTCCACTATGAATTTTTGCTGCTATCTCCTTCGCCACTTGTTCGCTTAAGTTGGAGCGAGGCACGGGTTTGATGCTTCGGATGTCGGGGGAGGAGGGAGAGTTCACGCTTTTCAGTATAGAGGAGACTTCCTAGCTGCCAACCATATTTTACGATTATTCATACTTTCTGATTGTCAGACAATATGATTATCTGGTAATATGTCTATCGATGTCATAGACGGCCTACGGACCCGTTTTGAAACAACTGACTTCGCTCCCCGCAGGCGGCGATGGGGGTTACCAATGAGCGCAACCACGACGTTGCCCGTCTCACCGGCTGCAAAACCACCTGCAGCTCCTCAACCTAAACCGAATCTGATCCTGTTCGGCTTCATCCTCATTCTTGCTGCAGCAATCGCGGCAGCAATCCTCAGGCTCCAGCCGCTATCTGCGCCCTGGCAGCAGAATTACGATCCCATCGGACACTGGTTTCTTTCTACGCTGGTGGCCGCGCTGCCAGTTGTCGTGTTGCTCGGCACATTGGCCCTGGGGCACGTGAAGGCTCACTACGCTGCGCTCGCCGGCCTTGCAACTGCGCTGTTGACAGCGGTCCTTGGATTCCACATGCCGGTGCGGCTCGCTGCAACGACCGCTGTCTATGGCGCAAGCTATGGTCTATTTCCCATCGGCTGGATCGTGCTGAACGTAATCTTCATGTATCAGCTCACGGTCGAGTCGGGACAGTTCAACGTTCTGCAGCATAGCCTGACGGGAATCACCGAAGACCGTCGGCTGCAACTGTTGCTGATTGCCTTCTGTTTCGGCGCATTTTTCGAAGGTGCGGCTGGCTTCGGAACGCCGGTCGCTGTCACGGCCGCCCTGCTGATCGGGCTGGGCTTCAAGCCTCTGCAAGCCTCTGGCCTGTCGTTGATCGCCAATACAGCACCGGTGGCCTTCGGAGCCTTGGGTACGCCGATCATCGCGCTGGGCAAAGTGACCGGTATCAGCGAGGTCACGCTTGCGGCGATGGCAGGCCGCATTCTAGCTCCCTTCTGCATTCTCGTTCCGTTCTGGCTGATCTGGGCCTTCGCTGGCTTCGAAGGCATGACGGAAGTGTGGCCCGCCATCCTAGTGGCTGGCGTCTCGTTTACTATCCCTCAGATTCTCGTGTCCAACATGCACGGACCTTGGCTGGTGAATGTCGTAGCCTCGGTTGTGTCGATGCTGTCGCTGATCGGTTTCCTGCTGGTCTGGCACCCTAAGAAGGTCTGGCGCTTTAAGGGCGAAACAGCAGCGGGCTCTCGCGAGCGACTCCACTCGCGTGACGCGATCACGCGGGCTTGGATCCCTTGGATGGTTCTGAGCGTGATCGTTTTCATGTGGGGCACGCAAACCGGGAAAATCTGGATGAACACCCCCGAGAAGGGATTCGCTTCGCTCGCAACGATGTCCCCGAAGCCGAGCGAGATTACGAATCCTCAGTTCCCGGTTAGCGGGCTCAACAATCTGGTGGAACGTGTCCCACCCGTAGTGCCGAAGGCGACCAAGGAAAGCGCTGTGTTCAGCCTCAACTGGCTGAGTGCGACGGGAACCGGCATCCTGCTGGCCGCTATTTTGTCCGGACTGATCATGGGTCAAACCGTCGAAACCATCTTCTCCGTATTTCTAAAGACTCTCGTGAAGGTGCGCTTCTCGCTCCTGACTATCGCGGCCATGCTTGCCATTGGCATGCTAACCCGCTACTCAGGCCTTGATGCCACTATGGGCCTAGCCTTTGCGCGCACCGGCCACTTCTATCCTTTCTTTGGAACTCTGCTCGGTTGGCTGGGCGTGGCTCTCACAGGTTCGGATACATCTTCCAACGTTCTGTTTGGCAGCCTGCAGAAGATCACAGCGCAGCAGGTGAATGTCTCACCCGTGCTCATGTCGGCCGCGAATAGCACGGGCGGCGTGATGGGAAAGATGATTGACGCCCAGAGCATTGTAGTGGCTTCAACGGCCACGCAGTGGTACGGACACGAAGGAGACATCCTTCGCTTCGTGTTTCTGCACAGTCTCGCCTTAGCAGCGTTGGTCGGCGTCTTTGTTTTCCTGATCGCGTATGTGTCGCCGTTCGTCAACCTAGTTGTCCGCTGAAACGGTTGCGCGGCCTGTTCATAGGGGGAAAGCAGGCCGCGCAAGGCGGGAAGAATTCGGAGACCGTTTGCAAAAGGTCTGCCACTGTGAGGGCTCATGACTACGGGATTCGAAGAGTTCAAAATGCGCGCCGAAGCCGTAGGCGCGCATGTGCAAAGAGTCGAGACGAAGCAGGACGCGCTGCGCCTCATCGTCGACCTGCTGCTTTACGAGGAAAGCAGCGACGATCCCCATCCCTACGCTGTCTGGGCGAAATGCTCCACGATTGATTCCGCCGACCAGCGCGAGTTGAGTGCCCGAGCGCCGGGCATCGAGTTCCATGTGACGCGAGACAACGCGGCGCAGGCAAAGGTCGGGATCAGCCAGATGGACTGGGCGCTCGCCGATACCGGTACCCTCGTGCAGGTTGCCGACGCTGTGGATAAGCGGCTCGTTTCCACCCTCCCGCCGCTTCACATTGCACTGGTTCCCACTGCGTCGATCCTGCCCAACCTGCCTTCACTTCTTTCGAAAATTGCCCCCAAGAAAGCTGGCTATCTCGCATTCATCACCGGTCCGAGCCGCACCGCCGACATCGAACGCGTTCTGACCATTGGGGTTCACGGCCCAGCACGTCTGGTCATCGTGATGGTGGATGACATGCTGGTGACACAATGAACCCGGAATTCAAGCAATCCATACTGGATGCCCTGAACAACCCCAACCTCGGAGGCGCGCTCAGTCGCTTCTCGGAAGCCTACCGCATCAGCCGCGCCAAGGCTTATGAGGGCGTTGATTTCGAACCCTTGCGCGAGGCGATTGCCGCGGTGAAATCGGATGCCGCGGGACGTTTCGAAGAACTGGCTGCCGTGTTCCAGCGCAACGCCGAACTGCGCGGAACCATCGTGTTTCGCACCAGCGATCCACAGGCCGTCAAGGACTACATCCTCAAGCTGGCGCATGACCGCGGCGTCAAGAGCATCGTGAAATCGAAGTCCATGGCTTCCGAAGAAATCCATCTCAATGCTCATCTGGAGGCGGCGGGCATCGAGGTTTCGGAAACCGATTTGGGCGAGTGGATCGTTCAGCTCGCGGGACAGCGGCCTTCGCACATGGTAATGCCGGCCATCCACATGACAAAGGAGGATGTGGCCAAGACTTTCAACAACAGAGTTGAACATGGACAACAGCCGGACATACCCAAGCTTGTCAAGTTTGCCCGCAACAAACTGCGCTCCAAGTTTCTCTCGGCGGAAATGGGTGTCACAGGCGCGAACATTGCGGTGGCAGAGACGGGAAGCATCGTCATCGTCACCAACGAGGGTAACGCTCGTCTGGTCACGACACTACCGAAGATTCACGTCGCGATCGTGGGGTTGGAAAAGCTGATCGAGCACTTCGACGACATTGCGCCTATCCTGACCGCCCTACCGCGCAGCGCCACGGCGCAATTGCTGACCAGCTACGTTTCGATCATCAGCGGGCCCGTGCCCAACACCGACGGGTCTCCCAAAGAGTTGCATATCATCCTGATGGACAACCGGCGCACCGAGATGTCCCGCGACCCGCGGTTCAAGCAGGCGCTGCAATGCATCCGCTGTGCCAGTTGCCTGAATGTCTGTCCGGTCTTTCGACTGGTGGGTGGTCACGTCTTTGGCAAAGTCTATACCGGCGGAATCGGGACGATTCTGACTGCTTGGTTTGATGCCCTGAAGCAATCGGACGAGATTCAAAGTCTGTGCATCCAGTGCGGCAACTGCAAGGAGGTATGTCCGGGCAAGATTGACATTCCGGATCTGATTCTCGAACTGAGGCGGCGCTTGGCGGTGGAGCGGGGACAACCCCTCGTTCAGAAGGCCGCCTTCTCGATTGTGAACAACCGGCGCGCGTTTCACACCATGCTGCGGGCGGCATCGGTGGCGCAGAAACCATTCGCGAAAGAAGGCTTCATTCGGCACCTGCCGCTCTTCCTCAGCGAGATCACGGAATTTCGGTCGCTGCCAGCGATCGCAAAACATCCATTTCGAGACGCATTCAAGAAGATTCAGCAGCCTAAGTGTGAAGAAAAAGCGGCGTTCTTTGCCGGATGCCTGCTGGATTTTGCATATCCGGAAATGGGCGAAGCGGTCATGAAAGTCCTAAACAAAGCCGGCATTGAGGTTCTGTTTCCCGAAGGACAGACCTGTTGCGGAGCCCCTGCGCGCTATAGCGGAGCTTACGAAGTTGCGGCCCAGAACGCTCTCGACAATATCAAGGCCTTGCGGTCCGGCTCAGTGAAATACGTAGTGTCGTCGTGTCCAACCTGCACGGTTGGGCTGAAACATGATTTCATCGCGAATCTCGAAAGCACTGGACACACCGAGACCTTGCCCGAAGCCCAGGTGCTCGCGGACAAGGTGGTGGACTTCTCGACGCTGGTAAATCTCCTGGTTGAGCAGGGACGCCTGAAGTTCAAAGACGGCATTCCGCCTCAGAAATTCACCTACCACGACTCCTGCCACCTGAAACGAACCCTTAGAGCAGAACAGACCCCGCG
The DNA here is from genome assembly GCA_049520935.1 of Terriglobales bacterium. Taxonomy (GTDB): domain Bacteria; phylum Acidobacteriota; class Terriglobia; order Terriglobales; family Acidobacteriaceae; genus Acidiflorens. Next base: position 89,920 of record JBEKPJ010000025.1, read on the forward strand.
CAAGTTGATGAAGCAGGCCGGTTACGAGCTAATTGAGATGGAAGAGTCCGATATGTGCTGCGGCATGGGGGGGGCCTACACCTTGAAGCTCCCCGAGCTCTCGACTCCGATTCTGGAGCGCAAACTTGTCCACATCGAGCAGGCTGGCGTGCCATTAGTGCTGATTGATTGCCCAGGCTGTGTGATGCAGATCCGCGGCGGCCTCGACAAGCGTGGCTCAGACATCAAGGTTGAACTTACCGCGCAAAGACTGGCAGAAAGCTTTGAGTAACCGGCAAGTGACGATGTGGAAAGCTAAGCATAAGCGAGAGAAGTTTTGTAAGCGAGAGTTACTGAATGATTCATAGGAGGCTTTATACCATGTTAGACGAGCAGCTACGGCAAATCTTCTGGGATGGCCCTATGCCATGGGTGTTCCTTAAACAAACAACAAGAACGCTCACGGTACTGGCATCAGTGCTGATCATGCTTGCGGGGGAGACGTTTGCCCAGACCGCGGATGTGGCTCAAGCCCAAACCAATGCTGATGTCGCAACACAGATCCAGGAACTGCGCCAGGAACTCCAGACATTGAAAGGTGAACTGGCCAAGCGCGACAAACAGATTGACGACGCGAAGGCGGCGGCAGAGGCGAACGCTCAAGTCGCCCCAGCAAACCCAAAGACATCGCTCGTCACGGCCGAATCCTCCACGACGGCCCGGCCTCCGGCAGAAAAGTTGGCGGCCGTCATTCCGGCCGTGGCTCCCGTTCGCGTGCTCGCCGTCGACCCGCCCAGGAAAGATGGTTTGGTCCCAGCGTTCAAGATGGGTCCGGTTAAAATGACGCCCTATGGCTTCATCAAGACCACCGCCGCGCATGATTCCAGTTCCCCGAACGGTGACGACTTCCCCTTTATCGGCCTCTTCACATCGTCGAGCGCGACTTACAATACCGGACCCACGGCCGATCCGGAATTCCACCTCAAGGCGCGTGCCACGCGTTTTGGTGCGAACATCGAGTGGCCGGACATCTCGTCGAAACTGACTCTTACGGGTCGAATCGAAGGCGACTTTGAAGGCAACTTCAGCGCCGTCGATAACCGCAACGTCTCGTCGATTCGAAGCAACGAGCCTCAATTGCGTCTTGCCTACGTGCGCATGGATTATGCACCTCGCGACGGCACGTCCATATATTTTGAAGGCGGACAGGATTGGACGCTCTTCGGATCGAGCGCCCTGCCGAACCTCCTCGAAACTACATTCCTGGCCGCTTACTATGGCGACGTCTATGAACGTTCCCCGCAGATGATGGTCGGCTTCGTCCAGAAGCTGGCTGGTTCGCTCAGGCTTAATCCAGCGTTTGCCATCATGATGCCGAGCTCCGGCCAAGTCGAGAAGTCTGCCACTATCAACGCTGTCGGTGGCCTTGGGGACCAACTGGGACAGGCCGAGCGCGAGGGCGCCGATGCTGACCGCCCCGAGTACGAAGGCAGACTGGCTCTGCAGTTCCAACTCGACAGAGCCCCGGGGGTTGCGCCTGCGCAACTCATCTGGAGCGGGTTCCGCTCCCGGCGTACCTCGATCGTCACCAGCAGCGACTATGCGACGGACCTGCTGCCGGGCGCTTGCGGCGGCACAGTCGCGGCAGGCACGCTGTGCGGCTCTTATGTTGCGGCCTTCCCCAACGGCTACCAAGCGTCCAGCAAGGAGTGGGGCAACCAGTTGGCCTTGCAATTGCCGACTCGGTTTGCAACGCTCGTGCTGAGCGGTTATCGAGGCGGCGACCTGCGCTTCATGTTCGGCGGCCAGGCCAATTCCTTTGTCACGGACTTGACCGGGTTGGCGGCGGACAGCGTGGTCAAGTTCGACACCGTTGACGGTCTGGGCAACGCCGCTGTGGCTTGCAGCGTCGATCCCGCGCTCAACGGAGGTATCTGCCCCACCGGCGATGCGGTGGTTGCTCCGGAAAGGCCGATTCGCGCCTTTGGCGGTTTCGTCAATCTCGGGCTACCCCTCTCCCGCTGGTTTAACGCCGATCCGAAAGGCCACAACGCCGGCTGGCAGCTCTTCCTGCATGCAGGCAAAGATCAACTGGTGAGCCGGGACGCGCTGGGTTCTCCCGTTCATTTGAATGCCGTCACCGGGGAAAGCAACTTCACAGGCCAAAATAGGCTCTTGATGGGCAAGTTGTTTGCCGGAACCCTGATCTACAAGCTGAACCCCTTTTGCTCGTTCGTCATCGAGCAGTCGGTGTATGGTGCGCGCCTGACGCCCTTTGTCTCCGACGCCGTGTATACGATTGCGGGAAAAACGGGAAAGTTGTGGCAAGACCATCGAACCGAGTTCGGGCCGGTGTTTACATTCTAGTACGGTGATCGCGTAACGATTCGTACGGTGAAGGGCCGGGCGGGAACAACCGGCTCTCACCCGTAAAAGTGGGATCGACAGAAGCAATTTTGTCACCTCCAAGACTGGAAAGATACAATGCTCATGTGGCGGAATCATCTCCTGCAGTTGTCGAAGTTGTTATTGCTTAACGCCATGTTCGCTAGCACCCTGTTTGCCAACGATGCCGGCTCCAAGACTCAAGCCTACCCACTTCGGATCGCAGTTCTAAACGCAGAGACGCACGCGCTTGGCGGCGGAATTCCAGTTCCGAAGGATTGCGATCTGCAAAATTTCTCGGCCTACTGCAACGAAAGCAAAAACCCATCCGCCGAGAACACCCTGCTGGTACAGGATGCCGAAGGCAAATTTTATCGCATTGCGTGCACTACCGATTCGCGCTGGTCGAAGTGCTCTCCGTTGCCGGTGGGGCAGATGTTTGACGCGCGCCGGGAAAAGCACGGGATGACGATTGTGTTCCGGAACGCGAAGGGCAAGGAGATTAAGCAATTCTATCGGGTGATTGCGGCGGAATCGCATCCGCAGGCCGCTTCGCCAGTGCTGAGTTCACCGGTTGCCGCGCCAGTCCCGCCCGCTGCCTCTGCACAGGCTCTCAGGGGAGAAGGTTCCTCCGAAGTAAAGTGCAATTTCAGTTCGACGCCGCCTGGTGCGGACATCACCATTGACGACAGCTATGTGGGCAACACGCCCTCCGAAATCAGCTTGATCACTGGCAGACATGTCGTTCAAATTGCCATGCTGGGCTTTGAAGCGTGGAAGCGGGAGCTTACGGTAGCTTCGGGTTCAGTTGTGAATGTGACGGCAACCCTGCAACAGATACGGCCCTAAATGGGGTTCCGGCAGCATCCGTGCAGAAATTGACTCTGGAAGTCTTGAAATGAAGAACTTGGTTCAAATGAGTCAGGTTTTATGAGGCTAATCGTGCGTGTTGGATCCCAGCTGTAACCTCCTGATCGAGTTTATCGAAGCTGCGGCGGAGCGAAGAGTTGGGTGCAGAGATTTGCGGTAGTACGGACGCGAGTGCGGGACGGAGAATGCAGCTATAGGTTCGGGTGCAGAACATAGGATTCGCAGGCCGGGGTTGGTAATGCGGTGGCGGTGAGTTTTTGGAATGCGCTCGATGATGTCGTGGAGGCGGAGGCGACGCAGGTGATAGGTCATTTAAAAAACCCTGGGAGAGGCTTTGGGGGCGGTTGTCCCAGTAGGGAGGCAGAGTGCTGGCGGAGTTCGCGGTTGGAAAAGCCAGTGGGAAGGAGTTGGAACAACAAGAGGGCGCGCCAGAGAGCTTGCACCTTAGGATCGGCGGAGCGAAGCGCGGAGGCGCGTTGAGATGTTACCAGCATGGGACGATTGATTTTTTGAGAGGCTTCTTCGGCGAGGATGCAATCGGGGCTGATGCGCTGCCCTTGGGGCACTCGTCGGTTGGCTTGAAGGCCGATGCGCCGGAGCGCGGGTAAGTTGCGCAGGTTCTTGCCGATGTAGAAGTCGTAGCTATTGTTGATGGTAGTTTCCGGTCATCTCGCTCAGGCCATAGGACAAGCCGCGATCCAACAGGGTTATCGCGTGCTCTACCGCGAAACCCACAAACTGCTCGATGACTTGGCCGAGGCCACCATCGATGGAACTCGCAGAGACCGGTCGACGACTGGGGCAAACTTCTCGGCGATAGCACTGCCGTCACCGCCATGCTCGATCGCCTCCTTCATCATGGCCACCTTCTCAAATGTGGTCCACGGAATTGGCGCACGAAAACAGACTTGCCTCCACAGGAGGCGGCGGAGTAAAACAATCTAGTCTCTGGCCACTTCCGATGGCCGGCTTTGAAGTGACCACCGTTGGCCGCTTTTGACGTGACCCCCGAAGGCGATGGGACTCTTCGTAGCCATCTAGTCGCGCAAAGCGCTGGGCGCCGAGTGAAGCCGGGACGTCGAGTTGAAGCAGAGGCACAAGCTAGTAGACCGCGGCCCCACGGACTTATGCGGCATCCCATTTACACGGGCCATCTGCTGATGGGCCTGGGGACAGCCATTGCCTGGGGCTCGCTTGTTGCGTTTGCTGGGCTAGCACCGTTTGTAGGAGGGTTTTGGATAAAGCTCAACCAGGAGGAACGGCTGCTTCTGCGCGGCTTCGTCGACGAGTATCCCGCCTACACGGCGCGCGTGAAGGCGCTGATTCCCTTTGTGTTTTGACGCGTGAGATGGGGAGGGACTCCCATGACAACCGAATCGAAATCTCGGCAACCTCGCTCACCGCAGCCTGCCCAACCGAACGACATCGAAGAACGCATCCTCCGCCGCGCCTACGACTTCTACGAGCAGTCCGGCAGGATTGACGGATTCGCTTTGGACGACTGGCTTCAAGCGGAACGCGAGATTCTCGGAGCGCAAGAGCAACGGAAGGTCAAAGCCGCGAGTGGGTCTCAGTGTTGACGGCGATTAAGCTCTTACACACGGTGATTTGGGCGCTTCTGGCAGCGAGCATCTTGGTCTTGCCCGTCGCGGGCGTGTTGCGCCGATTCCGTTGGGCCGCGATCCTCAGCGTAATTATTCTGTTAGAATGCGGCCTGCTGGCTGCTAATGGAGGCAGATGCCCTCTGTCCGATTTGGCGGCCCGATACACCGACGAGCGCGCAAGCAACTTCGACATCTACCTCCCCAACTGGCTAGCGAACCACAACAAAACAATCTTCGGAACGCTGTTTGTGGTCAACGAATCGATCGTGCTGTGGTGTTGGATGAAGCGATCGCGATTATCATCAGACAATGACGGCGGCACCCTGTAATGCAGGTTGTGAAGGCAGGCGTATTCTATTTCGCACTCGTGTTCGGAGTGGGTTTTGTGCTTGGAGCCATTCGCACGCTGTGGGTGGTCCCTCGTGTCGGCACGAGAACGGCCGAACTGATGGAGTTGCCAATCATGCTCGCGATCACCATCGTGGCGGCTCGTTGGACAGCTTTGCGCCTATCTGTGCCAATGATGTGGTCTGCCCGACTTGAGATGGGCTGCATCGCATTAGTCCTCATGCTCATCGCGGAGTTCGGGTTCGTGCTCTGGATTCGGGGTCTCTCGGTCAAAGAGTATTTCGCCAGCCGAGATCCTGTGTCGGGAGCAGCTTATTACCTGCTGCTCATAGTGTTCGCTGTCATGCCGTGTCTCGTGTAGAGGACAAGGATGTCACGGGCTGCTGCGAAACGCGGAGCTAACACGCCTTCTGCTCGCTGCTGATCCGGTCGCGCTCGTCGTCAACCGGATTATCCATTTGGTCACGTTCTTTCAGGGTACCGAGAAATTCATACCGCCCTATTTAGGGCGTAATGCCAGTCGGCTTTTCCCGAATGGTTCGTTGCAGGTCTCGGCAATTTTGTACGACTTGCTCATGGACATCACCCGCTCAGCGCGACTGGCAGGATACCTGTGTGTGAAGGGTATTCCGGAACAAGCTCATGCGGTGCTGAGAGGTGCCATTGAGCAAATTGGTGTCTACACGCAGGTTTGGCACGATCCAGACAAGTCCCGCTTCGTACCGGATTCCGATAGCGAAGATAACGGTCATTTCACCCCTAAACTTGGGGCTAGTATCCGCCGCCATATCTCGTCAGCCTGGTCTCTGCCTCTAGCTGGATGCGTCCCAACATCCAACCAAACTTGCAGAACGTCCGATGCGGGCACTCCACCCACGTCCACCGCTGCGCGGAAGATCGAAGCACGAGCTGCAGGTACTCGCACAAAAACATCCACCGATTCGCCTGGTCGAGCGCTAACCAATCCCAAGAGTTGGAACAACTCGGGATTGGGTTCTTCAACATACAGGTGCCGAGGAGCACCATGAACGAAATTCAAACCAAGCAATTCAGCAGCAGAAGAAAGGGCCGCACAGACCTGGATTGGCGAACCGGAACGCTTAACCGAGTTCGGGCCGGCCTTAATGAAATGCCTCGCACATGGCAGATTCGGATTCAACAATAGTTGTCGCACAGCGGCATTTAGAGCATCAGGGGCATCGCTGCGGATCAGCCATCGCATTCGAAGTTCGCGCAGCCTTGGATTGGCTGCTTGCCAGCGCTGCATCAGACGCTCGACACGTGCTAACTGCAGTGATTCTTCGGACTCGTGGAGAAAACCCTCTTCTTGCAGTTGTTTTACAAAACGAAGCGCGCTCATGATTGAAACGCTTGACGCCTGCGCCAGTTGTGAAGCGTTTCGGTATTCCCCCCGCGGCGCGGCTAACAGCGATTCCGGAATTCTTGGAGCGAGCATTACCTCCTTTGGCTCCCCTCCGAATGATGTGATCTGGGTGCCAAGGACGCCAGCTGCTGAACTCTATTCCACTACCTAAGTTAGCGCTTACGGGGAAGCTCCCAACCCGCAGTGCAATAATTGAAGCCGAAGAGGTCGCAGTTATGAAGAGCAGGCAGGGGTACAAGGGCTACGTTATCGTCGCACGGTCACACGAGCTAAAGGATGGAGGATTCTCTGCCGAATTCTCCGTCGAGGAACACGATGCGGATGGCGTCATGGAAACCGAATTCTACTTGTCCGAAACCTTTCCCACGCAGGAATCCGCAATCGAGGCTGCAATTCGGGCCGGACGGCAGAAGATTGATGCCGGTTTCGAGCGGGGATCGGCAGTCGTGAACGGCTGAGCAGTAGCGATCTGGGACGACGGTTTTTGAAACCATGCGAACCAAAGGGATGCCCGGCTGAGACAAGTAGTGACGCACAAAGTCCAAGCCTGGTTCATGGATTCTGCGGATTCCCTGTCTGCGCACGTCGCGCTACGGGACCGTACGTCTCGATGAGCCGATCGGCCTCCTGCCCCAGGCTGGCATGGCCCTGAACGATCAGGAACCGACCCACTAGCAGCAAGATGCAGGTCGTAGCGGTCGTTGTGAACTTCGAAAATCTCGGCCTCGATATACGCAGGCTGGACACTGTGATCTGTGAACCGCCTACCTAGCTGAAGTTCCTCCTTGTCGCGCCCTGGCCGACTGGAGCCACTAGCTCGAAAACAGTTCCGTCGACGCTATCCTCGCCGCCGCTGCCGGTGGTGCCATAGATGTTCCCTGCCCGCATCGGCCACCACTCCTCCGTAAGGTTCAGATCCGTCTTTTGGGCCGCCCATAAAGGAGTGGAGAATCTTCTCTGTCCAGGTTGCCTTCTTCTTCCCCGGACTCAGCCTGTACATGGTCCCTTCGTTGTACTTTCCACCACTGTATGTGGTGCCGTAGACGTTCCCGGCCTTGTCGACCACAGGCGTACCGTATTCGTTCGATCCGTCTTTCGCGCCGCCCGCAAAGGTGTGGATGATGGCGGCAGTCCACCCGCCGTTTCCGTTCGGCGACAGTTCAAATACTGCTGACGTCGAGGCCCCGTAGATGTTTCGGGCGCCGCCCATGGTCAGCCCGGCAAAGATCGTCCCCCCGTGGTGTTCCTGAAAAGAACCTGCTCCGTCCAGTTCCCACGGGACTGGCTCAACTCGTAGACCACTGCCTCGCCGACGGTAGTGCCGTACAGATTCCCAGCCGCGTCCATGATCAGTCCGCCGACCGGTCCCGAGCCATCAGCGCAGCCGACCTGCGAGCAAAAGTTGTATAAGGACAGTTTCCGCCCAGCCTGAGCCGGCCGGGCTCAGTTCGAACACCACGCCGAACCCAGTCGGGCCGCCAGAAATTGCTGTAAAGGTTCCCTACACTGTCGAATGTGGGAGACGGGAAAGGTTGGAGTCTATCGTCGCAGGAAAAGCTATAAAGCACGGTTTCGTTCCAGCCTCCACTGCCGTTCGGTGAAAGCTCGAATACGGTTCCATGCCCAAAGGCTCCCCCTTTTGTAGTCGTCCCGTAGAAGGTGCGGTCATGATAGGTGAGACCGGATTCGGGGTAAACGCCGTCGAGGCAACCCCACTGATAGCAGGAGTCGAAGTTGTAGAGCGTGGTTTCAGTTGCCGCTTCTTTCGGGGGGCTTTGGTCCGCCGGTAAGCTTACCACCTCAAACATCTGGGCTGCAAAGCGGCGCACGCTTGTGAGAATGTCTTTTAGCCACACTTTAGGGCAAGGGTTTTGAGTGTAAATGCTGGTTTCGCCAACTCTAGCGAGACGGAGCGACGGTTGGGAGGATGGGATGGGACTTCTATTTGTTAACAGGATCGCGACGAACTGCGATTCAGCGCGCGACTTTCTGAGCGGGTAGCTTGCAGGACGACTCCGCGAGCCAAAATCGCCGCGAAGAATAGTCTACGGTCAGGCGTGTTCCCGCCAAAAGATCGAGACCAAGGTTCATCATCGGGCTACCACTCAGTCCCGCACCTTCCAGATAAGGAAGATTCACTATTTTCGCGCTGACGTCGTTCCGCGTAATGCCAGCGAAACGGACGTTCCCGATGGGTCCGACGCGAGTGCGCACCGGTGTTGCGGTCGCGCCGCGAGCTGGCTCACCGTCCCGAAACGAGTCGGACTGCGGGTGAATCCCTGCCGCCGCCGCAAATTCGTTGTTGATCATAGTGCTGCGCGCGCCGCTGTCCAGGACGGCCACACCCGCAATTCCGTTCAGAGTTACTGGAAATGTAAATTGCTTTCCGTCTTTAATGGAGCCGGCATTTGTCAACGTTGCATTTCCCACGATTTCGGGTCGCCCGCTTTGGATCGGGCGCAGGGCAAAAGTCCCACATCCGAAATCAATGATCGCCAGTCGATTCGCCATCATATCGACACCAGCAACGCCCGCGAGCCTCGCGCCGTCTGTCCGGTCGGGCACGGTATCAGCATCGACGTTCCTTATCACGTGTCCGTCAATGGCGAGCGTCGCTAGCCGCGTGCCGGTCATCGGCACAGACCCGGTCGCGCCGCTTAGCTCCCGGCTCCCGCTTTTTGGCAGGTGGAGGGATTTTGCGAACCACGAATAGACTGCGCTTTCATCGGCTCCATTATCCAGAACGAACTCGAACGGCCCCTTGCCATTCACGAAAGCTGGAACGGTCACATGCCCTGTCGAATCCTTAGATAGCGGGACTTCTGCATGAGCCCCGCTAGTCAATAAAGCGAGGCACATTGAGGCAAGCATCAAACCTCGAATCATTCGTTCCTCGCGGCACTTGCAAGCATAAAATCGCGCGCCAGAAATCTTCGTCCTCGAACCATCTCATAGACAAGGAGAGTTCAGACGACCGGTAGACGACATCTTGATCTGGATTGTCCTTCCCTTGGAGGCTTTGAGAAAGAACTCGGGCGTTCCATTTGCGAATGGTTGGAATTTTACACCTCGTAGATCGATTCCATAATAATATTGCAATACCACTGGTGGTGGGGTAAGCTCCTTGTATACCATTACAGGGAGGCTGGTCGCTTGCCCTTTGTCAGTCGCCGAGCACGGTTACCACT
>JBEKPJ010000026.1:0-128417 GCA_049520935.1 Terriglobales bacterium
GCGAAGATTTTCTGCGGAGCTTCGACAAAGAAGCGGTTGGTCACGCCTTCGGGTTGGTACAGCGAGACGGCCAGGGCCTTGGCCTCGGCCTTGCGCCGAAGTTCCTTCGACGGGTTCCAGTACGGCATCCGTGCGTCGAGTGGATTGAGCACGATGTCGCCCCGGTGCTCATCGTAAAACTGTTTCACAAACTCGCAGGCGGGATCGTAGACGATGGCGCTGTCGCCGCGAGCGTCCACCTGATAAAGCATCTGGCGGATGATGCTCGACTTGCCTGACCCGGTGTCGCCGACGATGAGAAAGTGTTTATTTTCGGCGTCGCGTGGAATCCGCAACGGGCGCTTGGAATCGTTGGTCGCAATGCCGATGCCATTACCGGCAACCTCTTTCGTGAACTGGCGTGGACTGACAAGAATCGGCCCTTTCAGCCGTCTTCCGTACCGCAGTTGTTTGCGGCGCTGGATGTCCTTGCGGACGGAAAACGGGAGTTGCAACACGAATGCCGCGAGTCCAAGCATGAGTTGTGTATTGAAGAGCCGGTCGAGAGGAACGTCGTCATAGATCCACTGTGCAAGCCATGCGTGAAAGGTCTGGTTCGCGTAATTGCGCGGCTGCTCGCGGAAGAGCAAGCGCACCCCCTGCTGCCTCGCCTGCGCGGAAAGTGCAAGCGGCAATGGGGCGCCCGTGGGTTGCGCGGTCTGCCCTGACCTCACGTCGGCGGCGAGCGCGGGTCGTGCCCGCGAATTGCCGTCGGAAATATAGAGTAACTGATAGGCGCTGGCATGATGCGTGAGACTTGGCATCTCGCTGCGGAGATAGTACGGCAGGTAGTAGCGTTCGAGCGGTGAAAAGCCGAACTGGAAGTGGACATAGACAAAGAGTCCGGTCGCTGCGAGCGAGAGGAAGAACGCGCTGAGTGTGTAGAGATAGGTGCGTGGCGGCCAGATCAGCGATTCACGGCGGCCCCAGCGCTGGACGGTTGGCATGACTACTTCTCCTTGTTCTGGCTGCGCTTGGCGAGGAGTTCCTGCGCCTTCGCGGCCTTGGTGGTTTGGACTTGGCGAAAGAGGATAGCGAGTTGTTCCTGGGCAAGTTTGTCCCCGCGCAGCAATGGTTCAAGCGTGTTCATCAAAAGCATTTGAATGCCGACAAGTTCGGTGAAGATGTGCATTTCCATTGACGTGTGACTGCCGATAACAACACCGCACAGCAATAGGTCGCGTGCCCATTCGCTCGGTGTTTTGCCGGCGCGCGATGCAGCTTCTTCGATCGCCTTTGCTTCCTGTGCCGTGAGCTTGGTGCTCAGGTTCCGGGAGCGGCGGTCACGCCCTAGCAGCTTCTCAGAACGTTGTTCATCGATCATCACAACCTCAGCAATTCGGAACTTCCATCGGCGGTTAACGGCGGTATCTGTCCAGATACCGCCTCGTTTCAATATCGTGTGTTTTCTGTGGTATCTGTCGAGATACCAAAGTATCTAGGCAGTTCCCTATCAGGGGTGGAGTGTCAAAATTCTTCCGGTGCAAAGCACCGTTCTTGCTCCGGCACGAAATTGAATGCAGGATCACGCCTTCATTACCCGTACAGAAGCCGTGGACTCCACCCCGGCTCCATGCTTCTTCGCAGGCTGGTCCGCGTCATTCTTCGCATCTCTATTCGGGCCTCTACGGATGCGCAACGTGGAGGCAACCTGCCTTGCCTGTGGCGTCTTCAGAAAGTCCTGAAAGTCGCGGTCCTTCGAGAACACATAGTTGAGGGCTTTATCCACAACATCATCCGCAGATGCGTGGACGAAAGCCGCATATTGATCGACCTGTTCAGCGGTCGTTTCGTCCAGGCGAATCGAAGCGCTGATATACCGGCTCAAGTTGATTTCAAGTAGTGGCATTTCATCTCCTTTATTGGTGTTGAATCAAGCGATCTTTCTTCGGGCAATCATCCTCTGCGCCGTCAGCGCGATCTCCCGCGCACGAGTGGAGCAGATTGCGATGGGAATCTCGAAGCGGCGGCGGACCACCAGCATGGTGACCACGTCATCTATCGGAACGCCTTCGATGAGCCAAAGTCTGGCCGATGCGACATCCACGGTCCGCTGCGCGTAGTAGAGTGGATTCGGCTTATCGGAGCGGCGCGAAGCCAGCTTTCGTGTGAGCTTTGCAGCGTCTTTCCCCTCGGCAAGTTCATGCAGAACCCATGCCCAATCGCGTTCGGAATTGGTGTGCTTATCGGGATGCTTTCCCGATGTGATTGAACGGCACGGAAGGATGGCATCCGCCGCCAGGATATCCAGCCGGAAGTCATTGGAATTCCAAGTGGAATTGCCGGGGTATTCGACGGTGACCGGATACACCGGATCGTACTTGCAATTGAGGAATCCCGGCAGGCGAAGCACGCGGTTGCAGTCTGTGCAGGCGGGATCGCCGCCGAAGGTGATTGCAAGTAGTTTCAGGGCGCTTTCCTGCTGTTCGATGCTGAAGCCGTCAACACGCCAGAGAACCTGATACTTGCCGAACGATGTGGAGACGATTGCGTTCGGCGGAGGAACGGCATCGGAGGCCCGGAGCAACGCGAGGCGAGCCTCTCCATCGGTGTCCAAGTCTAGGTACAGATGCCGCACCGCGGCGATGCTCTCCTTCGTGCGTTTGCGGCTGCCACAGTGAACCGGATTGGCAGCCACATAGACGTTCGCGCCGATTGAGTTTTCGTGGGCGAGCCAGCCGAGGTAACGAGGCGCAAGCGCATGTTCCAAGGGAGCAATGTGCTGAAGAATCCCGTCGGGATTCTCGCGTCGAAGTAGCAGTGCGATGGACTCCCCCGGAGCGAAGCAATGGGTGAGGAAGTCGGCGGCAATATCGACCGCATTGTGTGTCCTATGCTGCGACATGTTTCACCTCGAATGCCGGCTCGATCAGGAAGCGTCTGGCGTCACGGTCGTAGCCCCGAAGGCCCAGCACTTCGCGGACGATGCGGCGGCCCGGTTGGCGCTCGACATGCACCACGAAATCGACGGCTTCTGCAATCTCGGCTTCGGTATCGGAGAAGGTGGTCTGCGTGTGGTTGCGCATAACAAGATTGGCGAAGCGATGCAGGGCCTTCTCCGCCGAATTGGCGTGGATCGTCGCGAGCGATCCGGAGTGGCCGGTGTTGAAGGAATCGAGCAGCGTTCGCGCCTCGATTCCGCGCACTTCGCCCAAGATGATGCGGTCCGGTCTCCAGCGGAGAGCGGACTTGAGAAGGTCGTCGAAAGTGATGTTGGCCTTGAACGTATCCGTCTGGCATTCGACGGCCAGTATGTTGGGCTTCTGGATTTGCAGTTCCGAAGTATCTTCGATGACGACGAGGCGTTCCTGTTCTGGAATGAAGTCGGCAAGTATGCGCAGAAGGGTCGTCTTTCCCGTGCCTGTTCCGCCACTGATAAGCAGCGTCTTTCCGCCGCGAATCTGCTCGGCCAGGAAGTCGGCGAGCGGACGCGTTAGCGTACCGCGAGCAATGAGGTCATTGACTGTGTAGTGGCGGCTGGTGAACTTTCGAATAATGAGTGCCGGAGTGAGCCGGACAACTGGCGGAATGACGGCAGCAAGTCGGCTCCCATCCGGGAGTTGTGTGTGGAGTATAGGGTTGTCTTCGTCGAGCTTCTTGCCGAGCTGATTGGCAATGACTTCGAGTCCGGTGCGGAGTTTGCCGGCAGCAAACGTGATGGTGCTTTCCCGGCGAATGATGCCGTCGCGTTCGTACCACCAGGAGGCGTCGGGATTGCCCATGATCTCGCTGATGCTCTCGTCGAGCAACAGCGGCTCTATCGGGCGAAGGAACGGAAGGATCAGCTCAAAACTCATAGCGAAAACCTCACAGCGTGGAAGCCCAGCGATTAGCCGGGCTTCCGGGAGCGAAAAACAACGGACTATGCGGCCGTTTCCTCGGCGGGACTGTCATCGGGTTCCGGATCTTCCGGGCTGGCTTTCTCAGCGCGGTCCAGTTTCAGGATCGAAGCGACCCGAATCTCACAGACGCGCTCTTTCGCGTCGGTTTTCTTGCTGGTGTATTCCCGGCTGCGCAGCTCGCCTTCGACCTGGATATGCGCGCCCTTGGTGAGCGTCTTGGCGAACTCTGCGAGCTTGCCGAAGACGACGCAGCGGTGCCATTCGGTGTGCGAAATGTATTTGCCATCCTTCTTATAGGAGGAATTGGTTGCCAGCGAGAGCGTGGTCAGGCTGCGATTGTCATTCGTGTGGGCTTTTGCATCACTGCCGACAAAGCCGATGAGGGTTACTCTGTTCTGGTACATAATCGTGTCTCCGTTTGTTGAATTTCCCGTTGTTGCTCGGGTCACACTGGGCGAAGCCTAGCGAGTGGGTCCGGCTCCCAAGGCCGAAGGTCTGCTTTCTCGGAGGGGCTCGAAAGAAGTTTGCGCGGCGTTCTTTTCCGTCGTTTGCAAACTTGTTTTGGGAGGAACCGAGACCCCAAAGGGGCGCAGAATGCGAAGCAGAAGAGCGAGTGCCGCTGGGCGCCGGGAGAACCCCGAAGCGGTGACCAAGCATAAGACGGGATACATAACGACAGACACGCGCCAGAGCAGAGTTGTCATCGGTACGTTGGCTGCGGAAGCCCGCCGTAATCGCAGTCCGATTCGAGCAGGCTTGTGCGACGGAAGAAGAAAGTAATTCGCCACCGTGGTTGCCCGTCGAAAAGCCCGCAACGGCCCGCGCGACAAGGCGCCGGGACAGGTAGGAAAAGCCAGCCGGATTGGCAGCAAGAAACGACATGTTTAAGCCTCTGGATATCGGTTCGTCTTTAGCTGAACGCCTGGTCGGCGCGGAAGCGCACGATGGTCAAACCGAGAGGGTTCACGGCCAGCTCATTGTTCTTCACGTTCTCGCGGAAGACATAGGTAACGCTGGCTGTCCATCGCTCCCGCTTGAGTTCAGAGTGATCCGCCGGATTGCTGTAAACCTTCTCGAACTCAATGCGCGCTGAATAGGGCGACTGCCGTAGGTCGTCAAGGATCACGTTCTTGATTTCCACATCGACATACGGAAGGGTGCTGTCCTTGACGTAGGTCTGGATGATGTTGTCGCGACGTTCCTGGTCGATGACGGCGCGCTGCACGTCGCTATTGAGGAAGTACAGCGAACTGGTCTGATCGCGCTCGATGGTGAAGCGGTTGCGGCTGAAATACAGCTCCGCCCAGCGGGTGAGGTAATACTTGTTTTCCGCTTCCTGCGGGCGGTACTGAAAGTTGCGATAGTCGATCGCTTCGGCGTGGCCCACGTCGTTGATTCGCACAATCATGGGGTGCATGTCGGCGAGCGCCTTTTGACTCTTGAAGGTCAACGCCGCCAACGCGAAACAAACGGTCGCGAGTACGAGAATGGTCACCTTCAGATAGGTGTTCATTACCAGCGGATCGCCATACTGCTCCAAGTACCGTTCCGCGGCGCGAGTGATTTCCGGCGTCGCCTTGGTTTGTTCGTTCATCGTTTCTGTTGCTGCTTTCATCTCGAACCTCTTTTCTCGTGTCTCGTAACGCGGTTTACAGGATGGCCCGCGCCGCCATCAAGGCCGCGGTCAGACCGCCGTGACCGCCACCGCTTCCCCCGAATAAGCTGTGCGACATGGATGGAATCTTGAAGAGAATGTAGACATTGACCAGGACGAGAAGGATCAGCAGCGGCAACGTCTGAACGATCGTTGACGGGTCCGCAATGCTCTGGCCAAGCTGGATGTAATAGTTCGTCAGAACGTGAGAGAGAACGTTCATTGTGGCTGCGGCGATGACCTTGTAAAAGCTGAACCCGAGATACGCCTTGAGCCATCCCCAGAAGAGCCAATCGAGCTTGTCGAAAACAAGAAACGGAATAAAAATCGGCCCGAGCAATCCGATGATGGTTGCGGCGATTGCGCCATAGGCGAGGATGGCCGAAACGATTGCCGCCAGAAGTGCCAAAAGAAACTGCACCACAAAGTACACAATGGAGTAATAGGGCGACATGATGCTGGTCAGAAGCGACGGCCCTGTCTTCGACGATGCCGCGTGGATTTCAGCCAACATTGTGGTCGAACCATCCGACCCAATGAGGTTGACAAGATTGATAGTGCCGCCGTCAATGAAGCTCTTGATGGAGAAGCCAAGTCCGGGAATGGCGCTGTCGTAGTAGTTCACCATCGCGTAAGCGAAGGTGAGCAGCATGAAGAGGTTGAGAAACCTCCCCATGCTGAAGCCGGCCTCTCCATGCGCCGATGCGAGCGCCTCCTGTACGCCGAACCAAACCAAAACGATGGTTGCCAATGCGAGGACAATGTGAATCCCCATCGCGGTAACCGAGGGCGCCACCGTGGCTGCGAGCGACTGGCACGCTTGAGCGATAAAGTCGAAGAGACCTGTACCCATGTTTCTCACCTTCGTTCTTTCTTCCGCTTTGTTCTAAATTCCTTCCGCTTGCGGCTATTCAGTACGCTTGCGTAAGGAGATTGGCCGCGCCGCCGCTGGTCGTGGCGACGTTCGAGTTGTAGTAGCTTTCGTATCCCGATGAGTCGCGAAATGCCGACTTCATCGCGTCCTGTTGCTGCTTCTGGGCGACGATCTGCTGCAGGGCAAAATTGGCATTCATTTGGTTGGCGTCCTGCTGGGTTCGCAATTGCAAGAGCAGGGCTTGATTGATGCGTTGGAGCGTAGCCATGATGGTCTGCTGCGTGGGGTCCTGGCTCTGCGTTGCGCTCTCCAGTGTGGCGATATCGGTTTGTCTAGTGGCCTGATTGGCGCGCATCGTCCCGAGCATTTGCAGGTTGTTCGTCATGACGGAATCGCCGAGATCGACCGTGGCTCCCTGCGCGGCGATCTGCAGTTGGCCGGGAATGCTGACATTGCCATAGCCGGGAATTATGTTGTTGGTGTTCGGGACGCTGACTTGCTGGTAGGAGGCTGCGGCCCCGGTGCCGGTGTTCGCCGAATTGAGCCAGCCCATCGAGTTGCCGTAAGTGTTCGAGATCTGTTGCAGCATCCGCAGGTCGGTGGTGGGAGACAAGAACCGCCGATAAAGCATCGACGGCGCGAGAATCATCTGGTGTACGAGTTGGTATTGCTGCTTGGCAACGTTATAGGCCTGTAGCGCCGTCGTCGCGATTTTGACCGTGTTCGAGAAGATTTGTTGGCCCTGCTCGATCTGCTGAAACTGGTTGGAAATGGACTGTTCTTCGTGCTCGATCTGCACAACGGCGTGCGCCGATTGCGTCGGATCGTAGACGATGCCGGAACCGAACTGCGCGTGCGCTGCAGGTTGAAATGACGCCCCTAGTCCGATGGCGAGTGCGGTGAGGAGTAGCTTCTTCATTGCCTTATCCTTTCGTTTGCGGTTGATGTGGCATTGCCACACAGCGATACCGCGTTACTGCTGTGCGGCAAGAATCTGTTTCTGGATGTCTGCAAGACGGTCGGCCTCTGGTTTGCACCGGACGTCTCGTTCTTTTTTCTTCGCGTCGAGGGTCGCCATCTGCTCCGCTGTCAGCTTTTCTCCGGTCAGCATTCGTGCGGAGTCGGAGGTCTCATCGAGGCAGTCCTTGGCATAGGCCGGGTATTCGGCGTTGTACTGGTCCTGCAGTTTCTTCACTTTCTCAGCTTTGCTTTGACAGCCGACAAAGGCGAGAGTCGATAGGAGCAATAGGGAGAGGGCAACGGATCGCATTCAAAGCCTCCTTAGAACGTTTGTGGAATGGTGTGGTTTGAATAGGCAGGCAGAAGCATGTCCTGCGTGAAATAGACTTTTACGCGGTGGCCCTCCCGAATCGTGATGGTGGGCGGTATCTGCATGAAGCGGTCAAGGATGCTGGTGGCGGATTGCGAGACGCTGGCCGCAGTTCCGTTGGTGAATGCCTGCGAGCCGCTGGTGGTAATGGTGCCACCGCCCTGCGTGATCTCGCCGGCCCCGGCAATGACTCCCAGAGCGATGGAGGTGCCGAAGATTTCCAGGTAATGGTTGTTGACCTTATCTTTCAGTCCTTCTTCCCCGATTTGGTCGAGGCCGTGGAACTGATCGAGATCGACGGAGTAACCATCGGGCATGATGAGGCGGTGAAATGCGACAGCCATCCGCCGCTGTTGGCCGAAGCCCGCGGCTCCGATCTTCTTGGCTTCGCCCAGCGCCACCGTTCCCTCGGGGATGATGAGAGCCCTCGTACACGAGATAAGGTTGACCGACAGCCGAATCAATGTTCGCTTCCAGAGGCCGTTTATAGCCTCCGCGTGTCTCCTCTTGTTCCTTTTCAGCGTGTGGGTCAACGAGATTCGTCTTTGCCTGGCGCTCGGTATGGTCATACTGGACGGGCGGCATCGTCTGACTTTGGGGCTGCGGCTGCTGTGGTTGTTGCTCGGCAGCGCGGGAGTAGACGAGGTTGGAAGCGAATCGGGAGTTGTCGGCCCGTTCGCGCTCTTTCGCGGCAATGAGCTGCGCTTGCTGCTGCGCGGGAGTAAGTTGCGGGGGCATGGCGCCTTGCTGCGGTTGCCCGCAAGGACGGCCAGGTCCGCAGGAAGTAGACGCCTCGCCACTTGGGCCAAAGGCCGCGGCAGCGGCCTGTTGCGCGGGCGTCGCAGACGCAAGCGCCGGATCTTGCCCGGCAGCGGCGGCCATTGCCGCCTGCTGCTCTTTCTGCCGTTCGGCCTGCACCTGGTTCTTCAAGTCCTGCACGTTGTTGTCGGTGTTGTCCTGCAACGTGGGTTGCGGTGGCTGCCCTTTGGCGGCAGCCTGCTGCGCGGGCGTTTTCTTCCCCGAGGAGCTGAAAAGCGCGGCCACGATCACGAGCAACGCCGCTCCCAAATAGACAAACGTCTTGAGGTTCTTCTGCAAGACGCCCTTGGGCTGCTCCAAAAGCCCGCGGAGTGTGGGTTCGACTTGGGGTTCAATGTGAGAAGTACGGTCGTTCTCGGTCATGGTGATTATCCTTTGCGGGCGAAGCTCATCTTCTTTTTGCCCAGCTCTACGTATCCGTCATCCATCACCTTCGGGATGATGTAGGTCCCTTCCCGAAGGTCATAGGTGACGAGGTTCGGCTTGCCGTCCTTCATCTCGTAGACGCTGAACTTCTCTGGTGCATTGGTCTTGATGTAAGTGAACTTGTCGTCGTGATAGATCGACTGGATGTCGAAGGGCGCTTGGTTCGCCTTGTAGACGTAGTCGAACTTGAGCTGCGTCGGATAGCCGCTTTTGTACTCGTCCACTGCCTGCTCGACGTGCGATTGCAGGGCGTTGACCTGTTGTTTTGACTGTTCGAGCTGCGCGGCGGGCACGAACTGCGCGGGGCCGCTCGCCGCCACAATGGCAGATCGGTCGGCGGGTTCGACAATGACCTTCAGATCAGGCTCGGCGGAAGAGCCGGAAATATCCTGCAGCGTGAAGCTATAGATATTTCCTTTGTCCGTAATCAGATTCAGGTTCGAGGCGATACCTTGCTTCGCCGGATGTACAAAGCAGAAGTTGCCCACTACGTCGACAATCCAGAAATCCTTGTCGCCTGTGGCTGCCTGCATGATCTTTTCGGTTGTGGGCAGTTCAATCAGGGTTGTGTATTTGACCTTGGCGCGGATCGCAACGATGTCCTGCGAGTGATACTGCACCGTGCGTGCGGACTCTTGGCCGAAGGCGGTCACGGACGAAACGGCCAAAACAACGTTGACGATGACTTTTACGAGTCTCATATGTATTTCCTCAGTGGTTCGGGTTGACGGTTGATAGAGCCAGCGTGCGCGGCTGGAAAGGATAGTCTTCGGCGAGATGGCGCAGCCCATCGGCGATGCCGAAACGCGCGAAGTAATCGCGCTTCTTCAAGTTGTCGCGGGCGTTGTTTGTGGCCATCCAGTGGGAGACCGAATCGACGTTCAATTGCACTTTCTTGGAGGTCTGGGCTTTGCGAATGAGCATCTGGCCCGGCGGAACGAGGCCGCCGATGAGATCGAGCTCGGTGTCGTTCAGATGAAACGCTTCCCGGTAAACGTCGCGGTTCATTTCCGGGTTGGCGAGAAAGATTTTCGTGGGGCAACTCTCGGCCACTATCGCCAGCATCCCCGACTCTTCAAGCTCCTTGATGGATTGCGTGGCCAGGATCATAGCCGCGTTGTGCTTGCGCCACGTCTTCTGCGCCTGCACCACGTAATTGCGAATCGTTTCGTTCTTGATGAACAGCCACGCCTCATCAAGCAAGAAGATTTTGAAAGTGGCGAGTTTCGCCGGATCGGAGATTTCATTCGACGCGCGATGCAAAACGTAAAACAGCAGCGGCTCCAACACCTCGGGTGCATCGTTCCAGCCGTGGAAGTTGAAGGTCTGAAAGCGGGAGAACGACAGCGTGTCTTCGGCGTTGTCGAAGAGGAATCCGTACTGACCGCCGCGTGTCCAGCGGTGCAGGCGTTCCTTCAGTTCGCCGACGATGTTCGTGAAATTCGAGACGGTCCGCTGGTTCGCCTCCAACATGTACATGCGCTCGATGGCATCCCACAGGCGGCGCTCTTCTTTGAAGTCCAGCCGGTACCGCTGCTCGTTGCCCTCGATCAGCACCCGGAAAAAGCTGAACAGGAATTGGAGATTCTCTTTTGTCTGAGGAAGCGAAAACGGATTGATGGTGAAGTCCCGCGCCTCCTGGCCAGCATTCAGATACGAGCCGCCGAAGATCGTTGTGAGCGACTCAAAGCTGCCCCCGATGTCGAAGATGAATGTCAGAGGCGCATATTTCTGAGCATTCTGTAGCAAGAACGAGCACATGTACGACTTTCCACTACCTGTCATCCCGAGGATCAGCGTGTGGGCGACCTCGCCGTTATGCAGGTTCAGAAAATACGGTGTGCTGTTATCGGTTTCGAGGACAGCCAAGTACTCCGTGCCGAGATGGGGGTTCATTTTTTCGCCCGGAAGGATCGTGAATAGAAAAGACAGGTCTGCGTAGTTCGTATTGAGCAAATAGAGTTTGCGCAGGTTCAACGCATAGTTGCCCGGCACGATGGCGAAGTAAGCGTTGAGCTGGTTGTAGGTTTCCGAAAACAGACTGCCGTCGGCGTTGGTAAAGACGCCAGCGAACTCGGCCCCGAGCTGGTCCAGTTCAGCTTTTGAGCGTCCGTACAGGACAATTGTGAGCGAGAAGTCGCCGAGCGATTGGCCGTCGCCGAGAGCCCTCAGGCAGTCGCCAAGATTTTCGATGTCGGCCTGCTTCGACTCATCCACCAGTACATCGCGTGGATTTGTCTTCGTCGTATCGTTGCCCATCTGCGAGACAAACCCAGTTTTCGACATGTTGAAGTGGCGGCGGCGCTTGTTGACCTCTTTGCGGGCCTTGTCCGCCGCGAGCGGCGTCCATTCCGTAATGACTCGAAAGTTGGCCGGGATCTTCAGCAGCGCATCGAGCGCCAATGGCCGCGTTTCGGTGATGGCCTCTTTCATCGTCAGCGCTTGGACGACGTGATTGCCCACGCGCAGATGATCGCGTTCGGCCTCGATGTTCGAGTTGACGACCTGATAGTCGAGAAACTGCGTGGACTGCGGCTTGCCCGCAACCCGCCAGTCGTCGAAGTTAAGCAAGCGGCGAAAGAACGTGAACTGCCGCTGCCGGTCCAAGACTTCGATCTGCATGAAGTCCGCGAGCTGCCGAGCGAATGCCCGCACGCGCTGGTCAAGGCAGGCAACATCACGCTCGATCTGGCGGCGCAGCAGAGTCTTCATGTTGTTGTTCGTGAACTGCGCTTTCAGTTCGCCGATGGCCCCGGCAGGATCGCGAAACAGCCGGCTGAATGCCGCGCCCACGCCGGTCTTCGATCTCGCGCCTTCGAGCAAAATGCAGTAGAAGATCTCAACCTGATAAAGGTGGTCGCGCTTCGCTTCAAAGAACTGGCGCCGCTGCTCGATGGCCGCTGCCACAATCGGGTCGTCATATTTGGCGAAGGGTATGTCGGGCCGGTTCGACTTGAAGAGATACTGGTAGACGTGAAAGCCGGGGCCAAAGGCTTTCAGAGCCGCCTCCAATCGCTTCACTGCATATTCCTGTTCCGAGCGGTCCAGACTTTCGTAGTCCACGCCGGGAACACTGAGAACCATGCCGACATCGCCCGACTTGGTAAGAAAGGCGGTCTCATTCCAGAAGCCGTACAAGTTGATGTGGTCGTTGAGACACGCGCTCTCTTTCCACGGCTTGATGACCTTATCGACTCGCAGCATCACAGCACCTCCACGCGGGGGATGAGCTGTTTGGCCGCGTCATAGCGCAGCTTGTAGCGTTCGGACCTCGCCAGGATGCGAAGGAACGCCGGATCGCTGTTCGTCACCCAATGTCCGAAGGCGAAACTGCCAATGAAAACGGCTATGCCGGCGAGGATGGAATTGAAGAGATTGAAGGCCCCTACGGCGCCAACACAGACGAAATAAAACAGCGTGCGTTCCACGCCCAGGTAGGTAAGAGGCTTATGCAGGCTCTTGAAGACCCGATTTGTGCGGTGCTTCTGCTGTGTTTTGTCTGCCATAAATCTCTCGTCTGACGAAGGGTGTTGAGTGAGGTTCAAGAGTGGATCGGAAGGGCGCTAAACGCCCCAGAGCCAACTCAGGACATTGACGGCGAGAACGGCGATGCCTGTTCCGGCGGCAACTCCGGCGAGCGCCTTCTTAGCACCAGGTTCGCCGTGCGCAAAACCGTAACCGCCGATCACGATCGCGACCAGACTGGCAACCTTGGCAATGGTCCCGGTGAACAGGCTTTGGATGGCGGTAAAGCCGGTGTCGAACGGTGAGTTCTGTGCCAGCGCGGCCACAGGGATGAGAAAAAGTAGCGTGAAGGAAATGGCGGTTAAACGCGCCCACTTTGATCGAAGCAGGGTTTGGATTCGATGGATACGACGGACTTGGAACCAGCGGGATGACATTTGCGCCTCCAGGAGCAGCGAAAATCCGCTGCGTGTGGCGCAAAACTAACTTGACTCAATCGGGATGTCCAACAACTTCTCGTCCGCGAGATATTCCTGCGAGGAATAACAGGGGAACGTTGTGTCGCCGGTCAAGTGGAGCATACCGCTTGGCCTCCAAGGACTTCGGAGCAAGATTCGTTCTCGCAAAAACAGTGTTTGGCAAAGCGACTGGGAAACCAGCGGCCCTTAGCTCGTGCTAGTCATTTTCCACCACAGGGTTTTGCCCAAGTGCCGGCTACTGAAGCAGATGAGGCCGTCTCTGTCTGCTTGATTCGACCCCTCTGGAGTGGCTGCTCCCGCATCCGCAAAGCGATTTGCTCAAGGAAATGTGAGGTCACGAATCGGCAGAGTGCTGTCTGACATTCCCAGCAGGAATATCTCGCGGACGAGAAGTTGTTGGACACGGCGCCAGTAATCCATCAAATTTGCGCCCAGGGAGAGGCGATGGCGCCACGTGTTTGTTCCACTCCGGACTGAATTACAACAATGGCGGCTATTTCGAAGATGATCGAACCCGCGAACGATTGGCACGAACAGAACGCCCTGCTTACGGCGCTACCGGTTCGTTTGCCGCGGGCTCAGAGCCATGTCGCCGCAATCCGTAACCCGTTGCAATTAAGCGGCATCGATACTAAGGTTTTAACTGCGACACCAGTGAAGCGGAGAGGAAAGAGCATGTTCCGCAGAACTGGTCAGAGCGGTCACATTGAATCAAGCGGAAAATGGTGGGTTGTTCGGTGGTGGATGGATGTACCGGGACTAGAAAAGAGAAAACACATGCGGGAGAGAATTTGCCCGATCTCAGGCCCCGGTAGCCTGTCCAAGAGCGTAAGGGAGCGCCGGGCTCGTGAAATCATCACGAACAGCGGAGCCGACACCGTGGAGTATTTCAACGAAGTCGTGAAGCAAAACAACGGTGTCACGTTCCGTGAACAAGCAAAATGGTGGCTTAACCACGTCCGAAGTCGGAAGCGCAAGCCCATTGCGATTTCGACCTTGGAAGTCTGGGAGGCCTGTCTCAATAACTGGCTTAACCCAAACATTGGAGATTTGCCCCTGTCCGAAATCAACAATGCGGTCTTGAAGTCCGTCATTGCAAAGATGTCGGAAAAGGGCTTATCTCCAAAGACCATCGACAACTATGTTCCGGTTGTGAAGATGGTCGTGGCTTCTGCCGTCGATGAACAAGGAGAGGAAATTTATCCTCGAACATGGAATCACGAATTCATCGACCTGCCTGTGGTCGAGAAGGACAAGCAGAACACGCCGTCCTTTTCGTCTGAAGTGATGACAGGTTTAGCACGGTGGAAGAAGGAGCGGGAGCGGATGATTTTCGTTCTGTGTGGGGCTGGTGGTTTACGAGTCGGAGAGGCGCTTGGGATCGAGATTGACAAGCACATCTCCTCTGACTTTCTGACTATCTTTATCCAACAGAAAATTCATCACGGCAGGATTGAACAACGGCTCAAAACAGCAAATGGTTGTCGCCAGGTTGACCTCCACCCGACGATCGCCACTTTTCTCAAAGAGTTCGTTGGCAAACGAGCATCGGGCTTCCTATTCTGCACTCGGCAAGGGAAACCGGTCTCTCCTTCAAACATCATCCGCCGCCATTTGCACAAGGCCCTTAAGGAACTGGGCTACGTCAATCCGTTCACCGGAACGCACAAAGCTGGAAACCATGCGTTCCGTCGTTTTAGGAACACGTACCTGCGGAACTATGCGGAATGTCCCGAGGGCCTATACAAGTACTGGATGGGCCATGCTGGAAAGGACATGAGCGACCTCTACGACAAGATCAAAGAGGACGTTGCATTCCGTAGGAAGTGGGCAGAAAGATGTGGCTTTGGGTTCCAACTACCCTCAGTTGTACCGAGTGTACCGAAAAGTACCGAAAAAACTGAGGCGGCAATAGCCGCCTAAACAACTGAAAGAGCGAGAGAAAGATTGGTCGGGGAGAGAGGATTTGAACCTCCGACCCCCTGGTCCCGAACCAGGTGCTCTACCAGGCTGAGCCACTCCCCGACTGAGGTTAGTCTTTAGATTCTACTATAACGTTACGCGGCACCGCTCGGCTCCGATTTTCCACAAAATTGTGACGGTCCCGAACCAGGTGCTCTACCAACTGAGCCACTCCCCGACTGAGGTTAGTCTTTAGATTCTACTATAACGTTACGCGGCACTGCTCGACTCCGGTTTTTTCCACAAAATTTGGGACAGGGATTGTCGGAATCGCCTTAGTTTATGTGCGTGCTGAACAGTTCAACAAAGTGACGCACCGGGCAAAGGGACATCTTCAGGACGCTCCCGTTCAGGACGCTCCCGTAACGCTGGCACTTTACAAAGGAAAAAACGTTCAAGGCTGGATTCGACGAGGCAAGGAATTCCACAGGCATGAATCATGCGATGACTTTGAACCTAGCCCCGTTGCTGAAGATTCGCGAGGCGAAGGGAGTTCGCGATCACCGAGGCGCTCGACAAGAACATCGCTCCAGCCGCCATGATCGGGTTCAGGATACCGGCGATGGCGAGGCTGATTCCGAGCGTATTGTAGAAAAAAGCCCAGAACAGATTCTGTTTGATTACGCGAATGGTGATCGCCGCGAGGCCGAAGATCTCTGGGAGTTGACGAAGGGAACTCCTCATGAGGACCACGGCGGCGGCTTGCATCGCGATGTCGGTACCCGAACCCATGGCTACGCCCAGATCGGATTGCGCAAGGGCGGGGGCGTCGTTGATTCCGTCGCCGACCATGGCAACGACTGCCCCGCCGGTCTGCAATCCTCTGACGAACTCGGCTTTCTGTTCCGGCAAAACTTCCGCCTGGTAGTGGTCGGCGCCGACCTGATGGGCGACGGATTGGGTCGTCGCCAGCGAGTCGCCGGAGATTATGTGCACCACGATTCCCTTACGTTTCAAGTCTGTAATCAGAGGTTTGGCATCGGCTCGGATGCGATCGCCAAAGGCGGCCATGCCACGGAGCTCATGATTCCACGCCAGGAAAGCCACGGTTCTGCCTTGCGATTCCCATTCCTGGGCCCGCTCCGCGGAGTCGGATTCCAGGTGTATTCCCTGATCCTCCAGCAACTTCCTGTTCCCAATCACCACTAGTTTTCCGTCAACACTGCCGGCGATGCCCAGGCCCTTCATGACCTCTATCGAGGATGCTGGCTTCAGCCGGACCGCTTCGGCATTGGCGAGCGCGACGATGGCTTTTCCTAACGGGTGCTCCGAGTATTGCTCCAGCGAAGCGGCCAGGCATAGACTCTCGTTTCGCAATTCTTCTCGCGTCCGCGCCGAATTCGTTCGAAAGTTGGAACCTCGATCGAACGCCCCGCTGCCGGGCGCTGCGAGGACGGCGGCCGACTCTTCCCGGCTGTAGACGTCTGCCCAGGAGGGTTCGAACTCCAGCACCGAGAAATTCCCTTCCGTAATGGTGCCGGTTTTGTCGAGAACGATGGCGTCGACTTTACGTAGCCTTTCGAAGACCCCGCCATCGCGGAAAAGAATGCCCTGGCGCGACGCCGAGCCCATGGCGGCGGTGATGGCCAGCGGGGTCGCCATACCGAGCGCGCAGGGGCAGGCGATGACTAACACCGAGATGGCGCGCATGAGGGATCCACCGAGGTTTGCGTCCCCCCGGAACCACAGCGATCCGAAAGTCAGAAAGGCCACGGCCACGACGCAAGGGACAAAGACGCGGGAGGCGCGATCGACAATTCGCTCAAGCGGAGAACGAGTGCTGAAGGCGCGTTCGACCATGGCGACGATGGTTGCCAGAGTCGATTCACTCGAGTTGCGCAGAGCGCGGATTTGCAGTACGCCATCCAGGTTGAGGCTGCCTGCTGCGGTCGCATCACCCGGTTGCTTCACGGTCGGCTTGGATTCGCCGGTCAGCAGAGACTCGTCGGCATGCGACTCGCCGTCGACGACCACGCCATCAACGGGAATGCGTTCGCCGGCCTTCACGACGACAACTTGCCCAGGTTGCAGGGCCTCAATGGTGACGAAATGTTCTTGCCCGCCCTCGAACAGCCGTGCTTTGTTCGGCATCATGCGGTGCAGATGCGTGACCCAGCGGGAGGCGCGCCCTTTCGCGTTGCGCTCGATCAACTTGCCGGCCAACACGAGCGTGACGATGACGCAGGCCGTATCGAAGTAAATGTGGCGATCACCGCGAAACGTCTGGACAATGCTGAAGAAGTACGCAATGAGAATTCCCAGGCTGAGCAGCGACTCCATACGGATCACACGGTTCACCAGGGCGCGCCATGCCAGGTACAGGATTGGGTAGCCACAATAAAAGATGACCGGCGTAGCCAGCGCCCAGATGAAGAAGGGAATGTATTGCCGGATGCTGTCGGAAATTCGTTCAAAGAAGCTGATGTAGAGCGTCATGCTCAGGTACATCACGTTCATCCAGAGAAATGCTGCGATGCCAACACGCAGCAGAAGGGCGCGGTTTTCTGCATCCTCACTTTCCATGCCGGCGCGGAACTCCTGCGCTTGGTACCCCAGGCTTTCGATGCGCTTGATCACCTGATCGGGCGGAATCCGTTGCGGCCTGTATTTGACCGTGACGAGGTCGGAGGCGAACGAGGCTGCCACTTCGACCACTCCGGGCATTTTTCTCACTGCGTATTCGATGAGCCAGGCGCAGGAAGTGCACCACATACCCTGAACCTGCAAGAGCAACTCTTGCCGGGAGGGGTCACCGTTTGCCTGGATTGCGCCGGGCGGAGGCTCACCTTTTTGGGAAATGAGTCCCAGTTCGCGGCTGCGTTTGAACAATTCTGTCTCGCGAAAATCTTGCCCGTCGGTGCAGCTTTCGGCAAGGATCAGATACACGTTCATGCAGCCCATGCAGCAGAAAGGGTGCTCCTGTTCGCGGACCCGTTGCACGTACGGACGCTTGCCGCACGATAGACCGCAAAGTTCGCATGCTCTCTCGCACCCCGCGGTGGTCTTAGTGTCCGGCATGGTTGTGATCAGACGAGGTGACGACCCTTCCGTGCTCATCGAGGAACACCGGGTTCGTGCGCTTCGTGACCACATAGCAAAAGATCAGGATTCCGATGAACAGCACAAAGACCGCCCAAAGGAAATAGGCGAGTGGGGCGACTCTTTTTTGTGGTGAATCGGTGGCAATGGCCAAAGTGCTCATGCTCCAGACTCCTTGGTGGAGATCGAGTTTGTGTGAGTGGAACGGCAGGTGCGACGCCGCCATTCCACTCACAACGTGGACGTCTAATAGTTCGCTACGCCGAGTACTGAATTCAGTATCGTGAGGTGCCGGACTTCGTCGGCCAACACATTGGCGCCAAAATTCAGCACCGGCTTGGTCAGAATGTTGGACGCCAAGGTGGCATAGGCCTGTACCGCGCCATGCTCCCGGTCACGTGCCAGGCGCAGGATGTCTGTCTCGCTGTGCAGGCGACCGAAGTCGTACTTTTTCTCCGGCCCGGCCGGCGTAACACCGAACGATTGCAGCACTCCGCCGATTCCGTCGCGATGGTACTTGTGATCGCTCTGGAACGCGACTGCTACCTTGAGAACGCCGGGGGAGAGTAGTTTGCTCTCGGCTCCCGCCTGGTACGCCGTGATCGCTTCATTCTCCAGGTAAAGCGCTGCCGTCAGAATTCCCAGATCGCCGTCCCGCGATTGGGCATAGAGGCGTTTGGGATTTCCGGTCAGCAGATAAAGGACGGCACCGGCGCTGGCCGTGCCGGCCAGACGTATCCAGTTTCGACGCGCAGTGGCCCGGTTCCGAGCTTCGTTGTTCGGACCGCCCGGCTGAGGATTTCGATTCGTTTCCGTTTTCATGGACTGGTCTGCTCCTTTGCGTCAGTATTTCAATCGCTCGATTACATCCATGCCGAGAAGTTGCTTGAACACCGTGTTGTGGCGCACCTCGTCTTCAAGAATGGGCACGGCGGCATTGAGAATTTCACGATTTTCCAGCTTGCCGGCGTTTGCCAGGTAAGCGCCTTCGGCTCCCTGTTCCAGACTTTGGGCGAGTTTGACGATGTCGCTTGCTGAAGTGATGGTGCCGAAGTCGTAGGTTGGCTTGGCATCAACCGGCGTCCCGCCAAATCGCCGAATGAAGTGGATTAACGCATCGCGGTGGCGCTTGTGGTCGCTTTGGAAGCTGATCGCGATTTTGACTTGATCGGCGGAGAGCAGTTTGCTTCTGGCTCCGGCATCATAGGCAGCGATGGCCTGATGTTCCAGGCCAAGCGCCACATTGAGAATGGCTAAGTCTCCCGAGTACCGAACCACGGCCGACGCCGGAAGCGCGCTGGCAAGCGCCCCGACGGCCGCGGAAATCGTGCCGGCTTTCAGCACCTGCCGGCGAGAAACCGGTGTTGCTGCATTTCCCTGCTTGTCTGTCAATATTTCTCTCATCGTCTGACCTCCAGATCTGGGCTTCGCGTCCGACCGCAGGGGACCACGGTCGGGCTCGAGTGCGCGAATTGTCGCTTCCTCGGGCAAGGGAGCCGAATGGCTTACCAGTGCAAGCCCTGTTTGAAAGCGAACGTATTGAAGCCGGCGTCTTTGCCTTCCATGGCGTTGTGGCGGACGTCAAAGCCCAGCGAGAGCTTGGGCGTGATGCGAAACTCCGCTCCTCCGCCAATCTGGCCACCGAACATGACGTTGCCCTGACCATGCGGCACGCCGCGGGCAGCAAGTTGCGGCGATGTCGGAGCCAGACCGCCGATTTGCGATCCTTGTAACAGGGCATTCAGGGTGGCTCCGAGGGTGGAGGATCCCACCGGCAGAGTCGCCAACGATCCCAGTGCTGCGTTGGCGTTGAAAGATGCGGTGTTGTTGTCGGAGCCAATCCATACATATCCTCCCAAGCCTCCCACCACGTAGGGACGGAATCGCCCCAGCTTGGTGACGGTATATTTCAGCTCGAAGGGGGCGACGGTCAGAATCTTCGATCGCTCCTGCACCACACTCGTAACCGGAAGCGGAGTCGTCAGGTAATCCGTGGGGCTGGTCCCCAGTCCGCCGTTGTATACATTGCCCAGATAGGAGTTGAGCGCCGCGTCGACGACCACATTCACTCCCGAGGTCGAAGTTTGCGTGGTCACGGATCGTTGCAGGCCAATCATGATTTCATACGAGAGTTTGCCGGCGGGCACGTTTTTCCAGGGCAGGTCGATGTAGCCGCCTGAGGCGAAGCCGGTATTGTCTTTGTAAGGATTGGTTGCGCCCCCTACGAAGAAGCCGAGTTCTGCGCCGATGTGTCCGATGTCAGGCAACAATTCGCGAGGTGCGGTGTAACCCGAAGCCGCTGGTGGCGGCGCAGGCGCGGGCGCGGGCGAAGGGGAACCGGCCGGATCGGGCAGATATCCGAGGCTGGCGCTCGGCACCATCGGGCGCAGCGACGCAACCGGCGACAAACTGGCTTCGAGTTTCTCCACCAGAGCAGTCAGCTTGTTGATCTCCTGCTGCTGCGCGTCGATGCGGGCTTGCAGTGCGTTGGTAGACGGGATTATGTCCCCCGCCGGCTGGGAGGCGATCGGGGCAACACTGTTCGAGGCGATTTGCACCAGCTGCGCCGACTGTCCAAAAACGGCGACCGGGGAGATTGCGGCAACCACGAGCAGCATTACGCTCGTGAACAAGAAGTTCTTCGTCTTTTCACCTAGCATGATTTCCTCCTCTATGATTCCCGATCCGCCCTTCGACGTAAGATCGGGTTTTGCAATTCGAACCGTGGCAACTTTCCGGCCGTGAGCGCAGGCTCAGGGCGAATCCTTGAACGGCGTAATGAAGGTTTCGTCGACCGAATCGCTCTCTTTGCCCACGTGGCTGACCAGGCGAAAGTGATTGACGCCCGGGGGAAGCGACGCGGAGGGTGGGGCGGCGATTTCGAATTCCCGCTCCAGGCTCTGGCCGCCATCCGCCACTACCGCGTTCTCGAACGACACGAACTTTGTACCCGGAAGGCCTTCGATGGCGAGCACCACGGTCTGTTGCTCGTGGCTGCGGTTGGCGATCTGAAGTCGAAAGCGGTTATAGACAGTTCCACTTTCATCCTTGCGGTAAAGGGTTGCGCGCATCGGTGAAATCTCGATCAGTACGGCCCGCCGCATCGAGAGCACAGTGAACAGCGCAGTGGCATAAATGAGGATGATGAGTAACACCACGACGCGCTTGGCGTCGCGCAGGCCCAGTCTCTGGAACCAGGGCCTCTCGCCGGCGCCGAGCTTCTCTCCCTGCTCGCCCCAAACGTAATGGATCAGGCCCCGCTTGCCGAGACGTCCGAGAACGTCGACGCAGGCGTCGATGCACTCTCCGCAATGGATGCATTCGATCTGGTAGGGCGAAGTGCGGATATCGATTCCCATGTGGCAGACGCGAACGCACTTCTTGCACTCGATACATTCGCGATTTTCGTCGCGGTAGTGCACGATCAGGGTGTCGCCGTCACCCAGCATTCCCTGCAGGTATCCGTAAGGGCAGACCGTAGTGCAGAAGCGCTGGCGCAGGAAGAGGAAGTCGAGCAGAATGAGCAGCGTGGTTACAGCGCCGGCAAATCCCGCGGTCGTGTTGACATCGAGCGACAGCAGGCGATGAAACAAGTCCCGGGGCTCCACGAAATACGCGATGAAGACGAAGGCGAGGACGATCGAAGCCAGGCCGACGCACAGAGAGAAAAGCGATTTGCTTAGCAGGCCGCGCGTTTTCGCGCCCCAGCGCACGTACTTATCGACGGTGCGCTTCAGTTTGCTCTCGAGCGCCAGAGACGCCTCGCTGAAGATCATCTGCGGACACAAGTAGCCGCAGTACACGCGTCCGTAGAACATGGCCATGGCGGCCACTACAAACATAAGGAACATCATGGAGAAGAAAACGATGGCGAACTCGCTGATCCAAAGTTCGTAGCCGAAAAAATAGAAGCGCTGGCGCGTGATGTCGAAGCGCATCAGGCTCGAAAGGGGCAGAATGAAAAAAATGATGACAC
The DNA here is from genome assembly GCA_049520935.1 of Terriglobales bacterium. GTDB lineage: Bacteria > Acidobacteriota > Terriglobia > Terriglobales > Acidobacteriaceae > Acidiflorens. Next base: position 21,906 of record JBEKPJ010000026.1, read on the forward strand.
AGACAATGTGGACGACTTTGCGCAGGCGGTGATAGTGAAACCCCGGCGGCATGGCGGCCGGTTTCGCACGCTCACATTTGGGCAGCGGCTTATCCAGAATGGCGATGCGCTCGTTGCCGATCTCCCCCGGCGGTTCAGTGGCAGACATGGGCGGCGTGAGCTCCTGTAAAAATTCCCGGCATCGTGCCCCGCACGATCAACATCGTTCCCATGGCCAGGACACTGACTGCGGCCAATTGCGTTCCCCAGCGGCTGAACCCTGTGCGCAGCGCAGAAGAGAGGATGCCGACGGCAAGGAGCGCGCCCCCTGTGCCTGCGCCGAACACCGCCATGGTTGCCGCTCCCCAAAGTGCCGATCCGGTGGACAGAGCGCGCAGCAAAGCGGCATAAATAAGCCCGCAAGGAAGAAATCCCATCATCAAACCCAGTAACAGGCGACGCCCCAGCCGGGGCGAAGAGATCAGACCCGACAGGGGACGGAGAAAGGTGGAAGTAATTCTGAACAATCCCGCGCCCAGGATGTTCACCACGGGAAAGATGCCCAACATCATCAGCCCGGCGACCAGCATCAGGGCGCCGCCGACAATCGCCAGCGCGCTGCTCACGCCTGCGAACCGGCCGATCAGTCCGACGGTGCGTCCCGCCAGCCCGGCAATGGCGCCCAGCAAGGAGTAGGTGAGAATGCGGCCGAGGTTGTAGGCGAAGTGGCCCCATACGAGGGACCGCGAAGGGGCCGCGGAACTTGACGGTGCGGGAACCAGGGCCACGCTATAGGAGAGAACGATCGGGCCGCACATCTGCACGCAGTGCAGACTGCTGACCAGTCCCAGCGTGAACACTACCGAAAGTTCGAGGCCCGTCACTAGACACCACTTTCCTTGTCGGTTAGCGTGAGCCGCCTTCTGCCCGATAACGGATCTTCTCGTTCCGGGTGGGTACGGTGACGCACTCGCGATAAAACTCAAATTTCTTCATGGTGATGGCGTGCGTCGGGCAGCGCGAGGCACACATGGCGCAGCGGATGCACGTGGTCTCGTCCTTCAGCATGACGCCACCGAGCGTATCGAGATCCCGCTTGTTCATCGCGCGCAGTTGCTCGCGCGAGGTTTCCAGTGAGGTGGCAACCATGTCGAGCCAACGGTCTTCTTGGCAGAGTTCGCTCAGGCCGACGAGCTTGATGATGCTCTGCGGGCAGACATCGACGCAGCCGTTGCAGGCGATGCAGGTTGACGTATCGAACACGGTGTTCACATTGCAGCGCAGGCAGCGCGACGACTGCCGATGTGCCTCCGTCTCCGGGTACGACTCTTCGATGATGGCAAGCGAGGCCGACCGCTCGGTGGCGTCGATCACTGGCGGATTGCTGCGCGGGGTGCGTTCCCAGCCTTCGGCCATGGTATAGACCGCAGGCGCCCATTGGCTGCGCACCGCAATTTCCGTACGCGTGCCCCGTAGGTAGTCGTGCATCGAGCGTGCGGCGATCTGGGCGGAGGCGATGGCGTCGATGAACAACCGCGGACCATGCGCGATGTCGCCACAGGCAAACACGTCAGGGGCAGTGGTCTGATAGGTTTCACGGTCCACCTTGATGAGCCCGCGGTCGCTTTCGACGCCGTCTTCCTGCTTGAGGAACGAAAGATCGGAGGTCTGGCCAATGGCAAAAATAATGGTGTCGGCGGCAATGTCTTCAATGTCGTTTTCGTCGAACTTGGGGTTGAAACGGCGGTTCGCATCGAAGACCGCCGTGCAGCGAACGGTGCGCAGTCCGGTAACGGTACCGTTCTGGCCGAGAACCTCTCTGGGGCCGCGCGAACTGTGCAGTTTGAGGCCTTCCTCCTCGCCTTCGACGACTTCGACCTCGTCGGCGGGCATTTCCTCGCGGCTCTCCAGGCAGACCACATGAACTTCCTTGTCGCTGCTGATGCGCAGCGCGGAACGGGCCACATCGTAGGCCACCTGTTCCCCGCGTTCCATCTCGGAAAGGGTTTCGCCGAGCGAAGACATTTCCGGACGAACCGCCGAGCGCGCTACGTCATAGGCCACATTGCCGCCGCCAATCACCACGATCCGGCGGCCGAGCGTCAGAGGCTTACCTTCGTTGAACGAGCGCAGAAAGTCCATGCCGTCATAGACCATGGCCCGGTCTCCGCCGGGCAAATCCAGTTTGCGGCCCTTGGGCAGACCGATGCCGAGGAAGATCGCCTGGTAGCCTTCGCGACGGAGGTCGGCGAGGGTGAACTCGCGGCCGAGGCGCATATTGCATTTCAGCTCGACGCCAAGCGCCAAAATGGCGTTGATTTCCGCCCTCACCAGTTCGCGCGGCAAGCGAAACATGGGCACGCCCACCGTCAGCATGCCGCCCGGCTCCGGATTCGACTCGAACACCGTGACCTTGTATCCGACTTGCACGAGATCGTGGGCGACCGTCAGTCCCGACACACCTGCGCCGACGATGGCGACTTTCTCGTAGTCGCCGCGATTGGGAGGCAGCATACGCTGATCGCAGCCGGCGTGGTGGGCCTGGAAATTGCCGGCTTCCGGACCGAACTTATCGGTCACGAAACGCTTCAAAGCCCGAATCGCAATGGGCTCATCGACGTCGCCGCGGCGGCAGTTGAGTTCGCAAGGAGCGCCGCAGACGCGGCCGCAGATCGATGCGAACGGATTGGTCGCGCGCGCCATCTTGTACGCTTCTTCGTAACGCCCTTCGGCAATGGAGGTCACATAGCCGCAAGCGTTGGTGTGCACCGGGCAGGCGTGCTGGCACTTCACCATCTTGATCCAGTAATCCGCCCCTTCAATCGCTTCGAATTGGGTCCACTGATTGCTCATTGCCTTTAGTCTTCGTGAAATTTACTGAATGCGAACTTGACAGTGATGATGGCGAAGATGGCAATCAACGCCGCAACAAAATACATAAAGCCGGAAGAGGACTGCGTCGCAGCGTTAAACTGCCGCACGAACACGCCCCGCGTGGCATGGTCGACTTCGCCATTCATGAAAATGAGGAGGTAGGCGAAGGCCCCGCCCGCGATCACGATGTAAGCAAACTTCAGGAACGTCGGCACACCGGTGTTCTGTTTTTCCTGGATCCATCCATCCGCATAGTCCTTGAGCTCGTTGGTTGCTTTTGATTCCGTCATATTTTCGTCTCCTTTAGCCGGTCCTTCTGTTCGTATCGGTCCCGTTGTCGTCGGCAAGCATGCGGTACTTGGCCTCTTCGCTGCTCTTTCCCCAATACCCGTGGCGGACCGACCGCACCAGGAAAAACGCCGCGCCCGCCATGAACAGGAAGAACATGAAGTACGCCAGAAAGATGCTCGGCCATACGTAGTCGTGCATGTCCAGCCTCACTTCTCGTAATCGTTATCCGGACGCCAGTTCTTGTCGCGCCCGAGTGTCTGGATGTACGCCACCAGCGCATCGAACTCGTCGGGATTGTTGGCAATCCAGGGGAACGGCGCCATCACCGAGCCTGGTGTCAGATCGCGCGGATTCCGAAAGTGGGTACGGTGCCATTGCTTGTCGTACTTGCCCCCTACCCGCGACAGATCCGGACCGATACGCCTGGTCCCAAACACGTGCGGGCTGTCATACACAAATTCGTCCGGCGTGGAGACGGGTGAATCCACGCCCTTCCATCCCGAACGCTTGGTGTCGGAGAGTAAAGTGCGGGTCTGCTGAGTGTGGCAATACTTGCAGCCTTCCCGTATGTAAATGGCGCGTCCCTTGAGTTGCAGCTCGGTATAAGGCTGCAGTTTGCCGGTCGGCCCTTTCGTGGGATCGTCGTTGGCGAACGGTTGCGACCAGCTTTTGTCGATCAGTGGCGGGGCCACCGTCGTCAGTAAGCCTCCAATGAAAAAGAAGATCAACGCCGCCACGACGAAGCCTACGGCACTTTTATCGGTTCTTCCTAGCATGGCATTCTCCTTGTGGCTTTAGGCCCTGACCGGCGCGGCAGCGGTCTTGAGCTCGCTTCCGCTGTCCACGACCGTAGCCCAGATGTTGAAAAGAAAGGTTGTGATTCCGAGGAAAATCAGAATCCCCGAGAAGAAGCGAACCGTCCACACCGGCTTCAGCGCCTTCACCGTGTCAATGAACGGAATCGACGTGTTGTTCCACTGCCAGCCCTGCCAGAGTCCGCCGAGCCACAGCGTCACGAACATACTCAGGCCTCCGATCAGGAAGAACCAGAAACTCCAGTTCGCCAGCGCCGGGGAGTGCAGTTCCGTGTGGAACAGCCGCGGAATCGCGTAGTAGAAGCCGGAAATAGCGAAGAACGAGAACGCTCCCAGCACCGCCATGTGCGCGTGGCCGGGAATCCAGTCTGTCTTCGAAACGATGGCATTCACGGAGCGCAAGCTGTGCATGGGTCCCTGAAAGCAGGTCAGCAGGTAGAACACCACGCCCGACATCAGGAACTTCAGCGCAACGTTCTCTCGCAGTTGGTGCCACTGTCCTTGCATGGTGGCGAGCAGGTTGTAGACCACGGCCCACACCGGGATGAGCAGCATTACCGAAAAGACAATCGAGATCGTCTGCAGCCACTGTGAAATCGGTCCGTGCAGCATGTGGTGCGCGCCCGTCCAAACGTAGACGAAGGCCAGCGACCAGAAGCCGATCATCGACAGCCGGTGGTTGTAAAGCGGCGTGTTCCCAGCCTTCGGAATGAAGTAATACGCCAGCGACAGCCCAATCGGTGTGAAGATCAACCCCACCGCATTGTGGGTGTACATCCAGCTCAGGTTTGCCTGGTTGGTGCCGGTCGTGGCGAACACGGCGAAGTTACCCGTGAGATACACGAACGCGGTCCACAGAATGGTGCCCATGATGTACCACAGGCTCACGTACATCTGTACGTACTTGCGAGCGGCTACCGTGGCAAAAATATTGATGCCGAAACAGACCCAGGCAATGACCACCAGGATGGAGATCGGAGTCGGTAACTCGGCGTATTCGAAGCCCTTGTTGAAGCCCAACGGCAGTGCCACCACCGCGCCCAGAACGATGATGTTCCAAAGGACGGCGGTCGCGACGCCCAGTTTCTCACTCCACAGCTTGACTCCGCAGAGGCGCGGCACGATGTAGTAGGCCAACCCCATGTCAGCCGCCAGCAGCCATCCAAAGAGCATGCCGTTGACGTGGAGCGGCCGCAGACGTCCGTAGGTCAGCAGCGAGACGCTGCCCAGCAGACTCGGCCAGACAAATTTGGCCGCGATAGTGAGAGCGATGATGCCGACAATGAAGAAATAGGTAATGGAGCTTAGCAGGAACCACTTGGCGGTGGTGTCCTCATGAATCGACTCTGCCGGCGAGACAGAGCCGACGCCGGTTGGAATTCGGGCGGGATTCACTTGCAGTTTGTCTGGCATGGTGCCTCCTGAACTAATCGGTCGCGGGTCAATGGCTTCGGATTCAGTTGCGCTTGGTCCAACCGCGACGTCAGCGACGGTGTGTTTTCCCCCGCTGGGGCTGGCGTCGTCTTCGGGTTCAAGCTGCGGATGAAGTTGATGAGGTTGCCGATGTCAGTCGGGGTCAAACCGTAGTCCACCCAGGAGGGCATGGCCGTCCCTTCCACGCCGTAGGTAATCGAGGTAAACAACCTGTGGTCGCTGACATGGTTGATGAACGCGCTGTTGCGGAGATTGCGCGGCCGCGGGCTGATGTCGAGTGAGTTGGGGCCCTTGCCGTCCGCTTTGCGCCCGTGACAACCGGTGCAACGCAGCAGGAAGGTTTGCTCTCCGGCGGCAACCGACTCGGTGCTGAAGGCCACCGGATTCTGCTCGGGGACCTTGCGCTCCTTGAAGGCGCGGCGCGGCTCCTTCACAAAGTTCTGGAAGACATAGTCGAGCACGTCTTTGCGTTGTTGCTCACTGAGAACCCGCTCCCAGGGCGGCATCGAGGTGCCGGGCACACCTTCCTTCAGCGATTGCAGAAAGCGATCGTCGGACTTGGAGTTCATGAACGCCGCTTTGGTCAGATCGCGTGGCGCGGGATCGAGATACAGGTAGGTGACTCCCTTGCCGTCGCCCTTCTCGCCATGGCAGCGCGTGCAGAGGCCCTTGTAGATCTCTTCTGCGTTCTTGAACGTGGGTGCGGTCTTGCGAGCCAGCAGGTAATCGGAAAGGGAACGATAGTCGGCGTCCGAGAAGCCGAATACGGGCATGATCGAATCCGGAATCCGGGAACGCGGAGAGCGGAAGTGATCCATCAGCCAGTTGTCGTCGCGGATGAGTCCTTCAAAGGAGAGGTCGGGAGAAACGTGGCCGTCGCGGTCGCCGAGCCGGTGACAGGCAGTGCACGAGCGCTCGCCGATGAGCTGCTCGCCGCGGACGGCCGAGGGTTGGTTCGCGGACCCCGCCGTCCCCTCGACGCCAACGCGCATCTGCGTCTGTTGCAGCCTCGCCCGGTAGACTCCGAGGGAGGTTTCCGAGAAATTCACGCCGCGGCGGCTCTTGAGGAAGACCACCAGCGCCTTGATCTCATCGTCGGAAAGATCGAACTTCGGCATGAACGAGACCGCGCTGTAAGCACGCGGATTCAGGGTGTGTCCCCACAGGTAATCGATACGCCATCGTTTTCCGACCTCGGTCAGGTCGGGGCCGAGCGTGCCGTTCGAAAGGCCTTCGATGCGATGGCATCCATAACATGCTTTTTCGAAAAACAGTTGACGCCCGCGCTTGACGAGGGGAGTTCCAGCAAAATTCTCTTCCGTGTGACACTGGGCGCAGGCCGACTGCATGTATTCCGAGCCTGTCAGTTTGGGCTTCAGTTCCGATTTCCAGTTCGCCTGCACGATGTAGCCGAGCATCGGCTGGGGCCAGTTTTCGTCCTCGCCGTGGGCGTAGAAATTTTCCAACCCGCGCCCCTGTCCGTCATGGCAGATGGTGCAGCCGAAGTCGGAGAATTTGTGGCGGCGCTCCCATCTGCCGTCACGCTGCACGTCGCCGAGCGCTGCCGAATAGCTGTGGGTCTGCAGCGGCTGCGCATGATTGAGGAAGCGCGGATCGTCGGCCGCGATGTGGCACGTGGTGCAGCGATCGACACGCGAATCTCCGAACTGCGTCACGATGATCTGCTCGATGCGCGGCTTGTGCGCATCGATCGACTGCCGCTCCGCATCCGTCTTCGCCAGGCTGCGAGCCTGCTCGAAGTAGGCGGTCTGATGCTTCTCCCACTTATTGAAGAACTGATCGTAGAAAACAATTCCGTGCACGATCAGCACGACGAAACTCGCAATTGCCAGCGCTAGACGCGTACTCACGAGACTCTCCTCATCATTTCCGTCACCCTCGTCGCCACCATGATGTCTCTCACCATGGGGATACGAATTCCCAATTGGCCCCGCGGAAGAAGGTGCCAATGATCATCAGGATTATGTTGACCGCCGCGAACGTCATGAACAATGAATTGGCCAGCAGACGCTCCTTGGCGAACCACCGTCCGACGCCCGCGACCTTGCGATCGATGTAGGGCACCAGCAGCAGGATCAGCACCTCGATCGTCGGAATGCCCACCCCTCCCCAGAACGCCGAGTAACTGACCATTTCCTGCAGGCCGAGGAAGTACCAGGGGGCTTTTGCCGGGTTCGGCGGGTGCATAACGTTGACCGGCTCTTCCAGCGGCGCATTGAAAAAGAGCGAGACGACCAGGATGCCGGCGATGGTGATCACAAAGACCAGGAGCTCCAACTGGAACAAGTCCGGCCAGCTGAAACGAAAGCGGTCGGAAAGACTGCCCACTTTAGTGAGCGGTCCGCGCACCAGTCCCTGGATCCCGTATTGCCGTTTTTCCACGAGCGGCCGGGCCGCAGCAGCGGCACTCGCCGAGGTGGCCATCACAACCGCTGGCGCAGCGACCAGGGCAACCTCGCCGCTGGCTGGGGAAAGGGAATCTTCCTCTACCGGACGAGCCAACCCGCCATCTTTGCGAATCCGCCAGAAGTGGATCGTCGCCAGAAGGGTCAAGGCGACGGGCAGTACGGCCACGTGCAGCACATAGAACCGCAGCAGGGCTTCCTGTCCTACGGTCGAATCTCCCAGCAAGAGAAACTTGACATCTTTTCCGAAGACCGGCGCATAGCCTGCGATCGACGTGCCGACAGTGATTGCCCAGAAGGCCAACTGGTCCCAAGGCAGCAGGTAGCCGGTGAAACTGAGGAAGAATGTCATCAGCAAGAGAAGGATGCCGACGACCCAGTTGAATTCCCGCGGCGGTTTGTAGGCGCCGGTCAGAAATACACGACACATGTGCAGAAAAACCACCGCCACCATGGCGTGCGCCGACCAGCGGTGCATGTTGCGCAGGAAAATGCCGAAGGCCACTGTGCCGCGCAAGTCGAGCATGCGGTCATACGCCTGCGTGGTGGAGGGCACGTAGTAGAACATCAGCAGAATGCCGGTCGCGGTGAGAATGAGAAACAAGAACGACGCGATGAGTCCCAACCCCCAGGTGTAGGTCACCTTTAAGCTGTGGCGATGCACCTTGACCGGGTGTATGTGGAGGAAGAAGTTCGTGAAACTTGTGGAGGCGCGCCCTAAGTCGGAGGAAGGCAGCGGGTTGCGAAACACCGAATGCCAGATATTGCCCGGCAGGGCCAACAGACCTTTTCGCGGACGAATTGCAGTTTGAGTGCTCATACCTTCAAGTAAGTCCCCGGCTCAATTTCGTTATCCTTATCAACTTCCAATTCACCGTTCGGCGCCAGGCTGACCTGGTACCACTGCAGCGGACGAGGTGCGGGCCCGCTCGTTACGTTGCCGTCCTGGTCGTAGTGCGAACCGTGGCAAGGGCAGGCAAAACCGGTTTCCGATACCGACACGATGCAGCCCAGATGGGTACAGGTCGTCGAAATGGCTGCCATCTTGTCGCCATCGCGCACGATGCATACGCGCCGTGTATCGAGCGAAATACGCGCACCCGACGGGAAGGCATCCGGCTTGCCGATGGCGAAACGATTTGGCTGGCCGTAGGTGGCGCGTGGTTTGATGAAAATGAAATTCGACGCCGCAGAAATAATCAGCGAGCCAAACAGCCCGAATCCGCTCAGCCACGACAGCGCCTTCCGCCGCGTCATTTCTCCACTCGCGACGTCGCTAATCGCGGTTGTCTCCGGTTTTTTCATCGTCGTTCTCCTCCTTTGGTTCCGGCAGTGGAGAGTCCACCAGTTCCTCGACCTCCGACCAGAAAACCTGGTACTTTGCGTCTTCGAGGTTGCTGAAGTAGTTCCTCTTCACCGCAAACACAAAAATCAGTGCTGCTCCGATGCCCATGCACAAGCTGGCGAGGATGGCGAGCCAAGTTACCTCCATACGATCCTCAGTCCCGGCGGACGCGCCGCTTGCCGGACGGGCGTTTTCCGATCTCTTCGGCCGGCAGCACGCGATGGAGCTTGGCCATTCTGGAAACTGAATCGCGGGCCAACTGGGCAATCGATACTCTCCCCAGCACGTTCACCAGCGCCTCTTGCGCCTGTAACCAGACCGGATGGGCTCCACACCAGTCTTTTCGAGCGCAGTTCGATCCTTGCGGAACGCACAGGTTGAGCTGCGTCGGACCTTCGACGGCCTCCACCACTTCGAGCAGCGAGATGTCGGAGGCGCGTCGAGCCAACTGAAAACCGCCTCCCATTCCGCGCTGGGAACTGACAAGCCTTGCCTGCACCAATTTCTGCAAAACCTTGGACACAAAACTCTCCGGTGCCTCGGTCACGCTGGCCAGAACCGGTCCAGGAACCTTGGCCAAGGCGGGAACAGTGGCCAGATAAATCGTGGCGCGGATGGCGTAGTCGGTGGCGCGGTTGATCTGCATGCTGCCAATCAGGCCAATTCGGACCTTATTCATCCGATTTGACAGGTCAGTAAACGCCTTCCCGGAGGAGTTCGTCAGTGACCAATCGCACCGTGCCGTGTGATGCTCGCCGAGGGCATCGGCGATGGACAATCCAACTCCGCGTGGACAGGTCAGTAAACGCTCAGGGCCGGCGCCGGTCTGTGACGGTCACACAGCGGATTTGTGAGGTTTTTCAGCGAGTGAATTCTTCGCCAATTGGGGAGAGGTTGCGAGGCTGCCTCGAAGAAAACAGAGGCGATCGGAATCTGCGCTATAATTCGGCTCCGACAACACGTGCGATTCAGACAGGCGGTCGTTCCCGATCCGGGTGGACATAAAATGGGGAATGCAATCCGCAGTTTCACGCCGGTCGGGAGTGACAACAGGTTTTCCCGGAGGCCTTCCGCAAATCGCCGGCGGGAGACAGAAGCGCAACGGGAGACGTCAATGACGGAAATCGCTCCAGAACGCCAGTTGGTGACCCGGCTTCTGAAAGAGTGGGGCAGCGGGAACAAGGAAGCGCTCGACGAACTGATGCCGGTGGTCTATCAGCAACTGCGCAAGCTGGCGTCGATTTGCCTGCGTTCGGAGCGTCCGGACCACACCTTGCGGGCCACGGCGCTGGTTCACGAGGCCTATCTTCGTTTGGTGGATGCGGATGTGGCCTGGCAAGACCGAGTACACTTCTTCGCCGTATCTGCTACCCTCCTGCGCCGCATCCTCGTCGACCACGCGAAGGCGAACAACCGCCAGAAACGCGGCGGGGGGGCGGAGACGATTTCTCTGGACGAGGCGATCATGATCGGGCCGCAAACCACGGGCGGAATCGTGGAACTGGACGCGGCGCTGCACCGGCTGGCCGAACACGATCAGCGCAAGAGCCAGATCATCGAACTGTTGTGCTTCGGCGGCCTCACCTATGACGAGGCGGCGGCTGCCCTCCGGATCTCTCCGGCTACGGTCCATCGGGAGTTAAAGCTGGCCAAGGCCTGGCTGCACCGCGAACTCACCCGAGACTCGATTTAGGGCCCGCTGAATGGCATCTTCCGCAGAGTCGAATCGCTGGCTTCGCATCGAGCAACTCTTTTATGCCGCACTGGAACTGGACGCAGACAAGCAGGCTGCGTTTCTTGCCGAGAGCTGCGCCGGCGACAGTGCGTTGCGCCAGGAAGTGGAATCGCTGCTGCAACATTCGTCGGAGCCGACGATGGGATTTCTCAAGCAGCCGGTGCAACAAGCGGCGCAGCAGGTTGCCGCCCAGGAGGAGCTTTCCGGCAAGCGGATTGGTGCGTATCAGCTGCTGCGCCTGATCGGTAAAGGCGGAATGGGCAAGGTCTACCTGGCTGCCCGGGCTGACGATCTCTACCAAAAACAGGTCGCGATCAAGACGGTGCAGGCCGGCCTGGGACAAAGTCGGGTGGCGCTGGTGCGCTTCCGCAGTGAGCGGCAGATTCTCGCGAACCTCGACCACCCCAACATCGCGCGCCTTTTGGATGGGGGCGTCACCGGCGACGGATTGCCCTATTTGGTGATGGAGTACGTGAATGGCATTCGTGTCGACGACTATTGCAGAAAAAACAATCTCGGAACCGAACAGCGTCTGCAACTGTTCTGCATCATATGCGGGGCCGTCGAATATGCCCACCAGAATCTGGTGATTCATCGCGACCTGAAGCCGGAGAACATTTTGGTCACCGCAGAGGGCGTACCGAAGCTCCTGGATTTCGGCATTGCCAAGCTTCTCGATACAGAATCCGGGGAACCTGCGGTGACGCGGGCGACCGAACGCATTATGACCCCGGAGTATGCCAGCCCGGAACAGGTCCGTGGCGACCAGGTGACCACCTCGGCGGACGTCTATGGCCTGGGCGCGCTGCTTTATGAGCTGTTGGCTGGGAAGCGGCCATTTCAGCTGAAGACGACGAGTCCATTCGAGATTGTGCGCATCATCTGCGAACAAGACCCGCCACCGCCGAGCGTGGCGAGCGCGGCGAATGCCCAGCTGGCGGCGCACGATGCCGCCCGCAGGCTGACCGGCGATTTGGACAATATTGTACTCATGGCGATGCGCAAGGAGCCGGCGCGCCGCTATGTATCGGTGGCTGCACTGGCCGCCGATGTGAAGGCGTATCTGACGGGCTATCCGGTGCAAGCGCGCACTGCGACTTTGCAGTACCGCTCCGGCAAGTTTATTCGCCGGCACAAGGCGGCGGTGACGGCCGCGGCGATTGTGGCCCTGGCGTTGGTGGGTTTTAGCATTGGCATGGGTTGGTTGGCCAAGCGTGCCACGCGCGAGCGTCTCGCGGCGCAGCGGGAATCCCAGTTTCTCGAGGGCATTTTTGAAGCGGCCACGCCGGGAGGGGCGCGCGGCCACGAGATCACGGCGCGGCAGTTACTCGACCAAGGGGCAAAACGTGTGGACCGCGAACTGGCGGGCGATCCGGAGTTAGAGGGCACGATGCTCGATAACATTGGACGCGCATATTCCACGCTGGGACTCTACGACCAGGCCGAACCCCTGCTCGAACGGGCCTTTGCGCTGCGAAAGAAGACGCTCGGTGAGGACAATCTGGATGTCGCCGAGACGCTCTATAACCTGGCGACCGCGATCCGCCTGCAGGGGCACTATCCGCAGGCCGAACCATTTTTCCGGCAGTCGCTGGCCATTCGCGAGCGCAAGATCGGCGAACATAACACCAGCGTCGCCGAGAGTCTTTCCGCTCTCGGCGAGTGTCTCTATCTGGAAAACCGGGATGCCGATGCCGAGCCGGTGCTGCGCCGGGCGCTCGCTCTTGACCACGAACTCCACAGCGATTCCTACGCAAGAAACTACCTCGCCCTTTTGTTGGAGCGCAAAGGAGAATACCGGGAAGCGTTGCGATTGTTGCGTGAACTGGTCGACTATGAAGGGCAACATCTGGGCACGGACAATCCGGACTATGCTCTGGCACTGCATAACCTGGCTGGCGCCTTGATCGATGCCGGCGATCTTACGGGAGCGGAAACCACCGAACGGCAGGCTCTTGCGCTGCAACGCAAGATCCTCGGCAACGATCATCCCGATCTGGCCTATCCGCTGAACAATCTTGGGAACTTGCTGCTGAGCAAGGGCGACTGGCAAGCGGCGGAGCCGGTGCTGCGCGAAAGCATGGAGCTTCGGCGCAGGACGGTGGGAGAAAAAAGCGTCGGCTTCGGACTCGCTCTCAACAATTGGGGCAAAGTCTTGCAACAGAAAGGCGACTACCAACAAGCCGAGCAAACGCTCAAACAGGCTCTGGAAATCATCACCAAAGCCAACGGACCGGCGGACTGGTACGCGGCCAGGGTGACCGACAATCTGAGCGTATTGGAATTCGACCGCGGTGACTATACCGCCGCCGAGCGCTACGCGCGGCAAGCCCTCGACATGGATCATAAGCTCGGGGGCGAGGAAAATCCGGCGGCTGCGGTCGCGCTCATCGATCTTGCAGAAGCCCGTGCCTTTGAGGGCGATGCGGCTAGCGCGGAGCCGCTGCTGCGCCGGGCGCTCGCGATTCGAACCAAGGAGCTCTCGCCCGGACATCCGAACCTGATTGCCAGCCAAGTGCGTTTGGCCGAGGCGCTTACGGCCGAGGGCAAGGCCGCGGAAGCGGAGCCCCTGCTGCGGCAAACGCTGGCCTCGGCACGATCGGCTCCTTTCCCTTTGCTTGCTTGGCAGATTGCCGAGGTGCAGAGTGCGCTGGGTACGTGTCTGCTCGCGCTCGGTCGATCCGCGGAGGGGCGACCGCTGATCCAGGCCAGCGAAGCGGATTTGCAGTCCGACCCTCGGCCGGCTTTTCGCAAAGCCCGGCGGGCTTCGCGACATTGAATGGTTGACCGCTCGCGCTCGCGATCGGTCAGTCTTGAAACGGTCAGGATCTTCCTTCTTCCGGTTCTTGCGATGGAGGCCTGGGATCATTGCGATAGGGGACGAACTCCGGGGACACTGCTTGGAGCAGACCGTAGGCCTCGCTCATTGTGCGGACCAGGTGCAGCCCGGGGTAAGTGTTCTCGGTGAGAATCTGAAACATGCGGGCCACGCCGTAGATAACATCTTTCTGAATTACCAAGACTCGCATGGATATCGAGGGCCACAGCGGCGGATGGGCGGCCACCTGCCTTATCGCGTCGGTTGAGACCTCGAACTCGGTTACCCGCGACAGGTCGACGAGGGCACGACAGGGCGGTTCGGACACCACAAAGGCGGTCGCGGCGGCGTGAAAATCCAACAGAAGGCCGCTTGTCAGTCGACCTTCGACAGTTGCCCGCAGGATATTGTTCCTTGCGTCGAAATCTACGATAACATTCGCCACTTGAGGGCCTCGTCTTCGGTCCTGGCAACGGCGGCCAAGGGTGGTGGGCTTTGGTTGCGGCTCGTCTGCGGACCGAGCCGGTTCACCGGGTGAGTCAGCAACGGGCAGCCAATCTGTTCCCGCAAACGAAACCGGCGGACAGGCACTGCCTGTCCGCCGGCGACAAACTCCGGTGGCTATTCGACGGGTATTTAACGACTCGCCCGCGTGTTAGGAACGTGGCTGCGCAATTGCTCCCTTCCTGCCGAGGGTGTATTCGGCGTTCACATTCGCGTGTCCTGACTTGGCCTTTCCGAATTTCCGGTTCACAACTTAAAGCGACGTTTGGACGACGATTCCCTCAACTGAGGGGAGCAGGTCCTGCGAATTCCTGGCCCGTCCTCTTCATGCAACCCGGCGGGTGGAGACTGCAACTAAATTATTAGTTACCTTTCGTCGGGACGAGCGTCTAAAGATTGCAGGAGGAGGATGTGCCACCGAGACAGTCAGGAACATTGACCGAAGCCGAGCTGCGGATCATGAATGTGCTCTGGGGAAGAGGTTCGGGCACGGTGCAGCAAGTCCTTGATTCCATTACGGAAAAGCCGATTCTAGCCTACAACTCGGTGCTTACCACGATTCGAGTCCTCGAGAGAAAAGGATATTTGAAACATTTAAAGGACGGGCGGGCGCATGTGTACACGCCGCTGGTCGAGAAAAGCGAGGCCACGCGATCGGAAATACGGCATTTGGTGGGGCGCTTTTTTAGAAACTCGCATGAGCAGCTGGTTTTGAATCTGCTGGAGGACCAAGGAATCGGGGCGGCGGAGATTGGGCGGCTGCGCCAGATGCTCTTGCAGAAAGATGTCGTGCAAACGGATCCGGTCCAACAGGGGACGGATGTGAAGGCCATGATTCGGAAGGGCGAGAAATGACCGGGTTCGCTTTGCAGACGATGACGCAGGTTGCGGTAGAACGCGTCCTAAACACATTGCCGGAAGGAGTTCTGATCGCATTCTTTGCCTGGGCCTTGCTGCATGTTTTGCGGCGGCAGAATTCCGGCACGCGATTTGCGGTTTGGTTTGTGGCTTTGCTGACCGTAGCGGCGCTTCCCATCGTGTGCGGTTTGCCGGGGGGACGGATGCTCGTATCGCCTCGGATGTCGTGGGGGTTAGGTTCGGCTGTGACGTCTGCGATGTCAGGGAGTGCGGCCGAGAGCCTGCGGGCTGCGATCAACCTTCCCGCGCAATGGGAGATTTTCGTCTTTCTTGCCTGGGCGGTGGGCGCGGGCGTGGCGATTCTGCGCCTCGGGGTAGGGCTTTGGCACTTGCGGCAGCTCAGCCGTAGTTGCTCTGCGATTGACGCGGCCACGCTCGACACGGGAGTGCGAGAGACGATCGAGATGATCGCGAAATCGGGAGTGCGGATCGTTGCCTCGGAACGGGTGCGGGTGCCGGCGGCGATAGGTCTTGCCATGCGGACAATCGTTCTGCCGGCTTGGACTCTGCGCGAGCTTCCCGCGCAGGACCTCAGCGTTATTCTGCTGCACGAGTTCATTCACCTGCGACGTCGGGACGACTGGACAAATCTGGTGCAAAAGTTGGTGCGGGCGATCTTGTTCTTCCATCCCGCGGTGTGGTGGATCGAGAGCCGGCTTTCGGTGGAACGAGAGATGGCCTGTGATGATGCGGTGCTGGCGAAGACAGCCAATCCGCATGGATATGCGACTTGCCTGGTGTCGCTGCTGGAAAAGAGCTTGTTGCATCGTCGGGCGCAACCGCGGTGGGCTATGGCACAGGCGGCAGTGAATCGGGCGCACGAAGCGGCCGCACGATTGGCGCAGATTCTCGACGCAAAGCGGCCGGTGGCAACGCACGTTTGGAAACCGGCGCTGGGGATGGTCGGCGCTTTTTCCCTGCTTTGTCTGATGGCGCTGCCACAAGCGCCGAAACTGGTGGCGTTTGATCGGGGAGACGCCCTCGGGAGTCTTCACGGCGCCGGCTCGAGCGCGCTTGCCACCGGGATGATTCCCGCGGCAGTCGTTCCCGTCTCTCTACGAACGCACGAGTCGCCATTGCCGGATGCGAGTCAGCCGAGGACCCGCTCCAGGCTTGCGATCGCAGGAACGGCTCGCACACATTTTGTTGCCCCACCTCAGGCGGCGCGGGCGGGAAACGATGCTGGTCGATTGGCCGAGGGCCTGAAACTGTCCCTCGCCGCTGCCCCGGGTGGCAAAGAAGGGGTCGCGCTCCGCGCGCGTGCCGGCGAGCGCGTCGTGCCGGAATTTCACACCCTGGTTTTTGTGGAGGCGACGGCGTATGGCAATCCGGATTCGCGGTTATGGAGCGTTCAGGTCTGGCAGGTCACGTTTGTGAGCGCGGTTGGCGAGCGCCTGACTCGCGGGCCGATGGCGAATTCAATTTAGGGAAATTTTTTTGGCGGTAACAACTAAATGATTAGTTTAACGGTCATTAGCTTAACACTAAGGAGAAACGAAAATGAAGAAGTGGATTGCGGGTTGTAAGACGGTTGCGAAACGGCGTGTGCTGGCGGCTGTATTGGCCGGGGCGGCGATGGCGGGGGTGGCAGCGTTTGAATTTGCCAAGCCGGCGACGGCGGCGGCGGCTCCGTCCCCGGCTCCCGCGGCGGCGGCACTCGAAGACAACAGCGTCAGCGCGTTGCTGACGCTCGATCGGGCGATGGAAACTCTGGCCGCGCGGGTGACGCCGGCGGTGGTGAATGTGACGGTAGCATCGCGGCAGAACGTGCAACAGAGTGGTGCCGAAGGTGGTCCCGATATGGAGCAGTTTTTCGGTCCTGATAGTCCGTTCGGGCACGATTTCGGAAGACAATTTGGACGACAGTTCAGTGTTCCGTCGCAACCGCAGAATCGGATGGAACATGGACTGGGCAGCGGCGTGATTATTTCTCCGGACGGATACATCGTCACCAACAATCACGTGATTGACGGAGCGGTCGATATTCGCGTCACCATGAGCAATCGGGAAGTGTTGCCGGCAAAACTGGTGGGCGCCGATCCCCTCACCGACCTGGCCGTGATCAAGGTGGATGGGAAAAATCTGCCGAGCGTACCCTGGGGAAATTCGGCGGATCTGCATCCGGGACAGACGGTGCTGGCCTTCGGCAATCCTTACGGCTTTCGGTTCACGGTGACGCGAGGAATTATCAGTGCCCTGAACCGTCCGAATCCTGACGCGAGCGATCGTCGCAAACCGGGTGAATTTATTCAGACCGACGCAGCCATCAATCCGGGGAATTCTGGCGGCGCCTTGGTCGACGCGCGCGGCGAACTGATCGGAATCAATACCTTTCTGATTTCGTCGTCGGGATCGTTCTCGGGCATGGGATTTGCCATTCCGGCGCAGATTGTCCAGCCGACGGTCGAGACCCTGATTCGCGACGGCAAAGTGACGCATGCCTTTATCGGAATTCAGATCGCCGACATTACTCCCGACAACGCGAAGTTTTTCCAGATGAATAAAGCTGAGGGAGCGCTGGTGAGCGACGTGCAGCCGGACGCTCCGGGAGCGAAGGCGGGTCTGCGCACCGGTGACGTGATCACGGAAATTGACGGCAAGCATGTGAACGACGCCGGGCAGTTACAAATGCTGGTGGCACAGAAACGGCCGGGGGAAACGATTCATCTGGAACTGGTGCGCGACAGCAAGTCGATGAGCGTCCCGGTTAGGCTGGAAGTACTGGGCGGCGACAAGGGGACCGAGATCGCAAGCGGCGAACATAAGGGTCGCTGGGGGTTGAAACTCGCCGAGTTGACTCCGGAGGTGCGCAACGAACTGCAAACGCAGGACTCCATGCATGGCGCAATTGTGGAACAGGTACAGCCGGGAAGTCCGGCCGACAATGCGGGCCTGCAGCGTGGCGACGTGATCATGGAAGTGAACCGGCATGCGGTCAAATCGGCGTCGGAAGCGGCGCAGGCTCTATCGGGCGTACCAAGCGGTCAGGACGCGCTGGTGCTGGTGTGGTCGCAGGGCGGAAGTACGTTCCGCGTCTTGCATCCTGCGCAGGGATAGTGCGCTTGGCCTAGGGAGAACACACCGTTAAACGCGGCCGCTCGACTCGTCCTCACGGCGGGTGGGGCGCGCCGCGTTTTTTTGCCACATCAAAACACAAACTCTTTCGAGCCTTCGGACAGCTCTCCCCCGATGTCTGCTCAGGCAGGAGATTCTCTTGTCGCGAGTCGTGGCGGGATGACACTCCGAGCGGGGGCCGGAGAATTGCCGCGGTGCCGGTTATCTCGCCACGCGGTGTTCGTGGGCGACCTCGCGCGCTTCCCGTTTAAACGCGCCCCTCCCGACGGCACGCTTGCCCCGATCGGTCAGGGATTTTGCGGTGGAACAGGGTCCGACCGCGCTCGGAGTCTGTTCCGGCAATACCACTGGTCGAGACCCGTTGTCGGATTCGTCGGTTGCAAAAGAGGCTGGCTCGAAATGGGGGCCAAAAACGGGTAGAGCGGCGCGCCGGGCCGTGCCTTGCTAGAATCGGGCTGAGTTTACCTTTATGCCCGAAGATAAGGCCAGACCGACCGACAGCCGCCAGGTGGCCGAAGACCATTACTATGCTGCGCTCGATCTGGTGCTTGAAGGCCACCATGAGCAGGCGGTCGAACAATACCGGAGGGCGGTGGCGGCGGATCCCACCTTCACCGATGCGCTGCATGGCTTGAGCAGGGCGCTGCAGGATCTGAATCGGCTGGACGAGGCGGTCGAGGTCTCCAAAAGAATTTCAGAAATCGATCCGGACGATATTCTGGCCCACACCAGCCTTTCCATCCTGTATCAGAAGAAGGGAATGGTGCCGGAGGCTGAGGCGGAAGGAAACAAGGCACGGGTGCTCGGGTGGAAGCGGGAATTGAGGAAGGGTGGGTGAGGGCGCCTGCGATGCCGCGGCTCTCAGTCCTTATCCCGGGCTCAGGTATTTCATCCCCGTATGCCCCTCAAGGACGCTGCGGTACCTACGCTCTGGACAAAACCGTCGATCATGCCATCGGTCTGGTGCCAGATTTTATTTGCCAGTCTCGAATAGGCGGCGAGTTGGTCGGTGTTACGCAGTTGATCGGTCCAGTAGCTTCCCGTTGCTTCGGCGATGATGCGGGCGGCGTCGACCATGTCGCGGGTCAGTTTTTCGGTCATGCCTCCGCTCTCGCTGGGTACGATCTTGAGCCTGGCTCCCAGAATTTTCATGTGCACGAGTTTTTCTCGCGCGAAAGCATCGGAGGTTACGATCTGCAGCGGATAGCCCTTCACCGTGCAGACCAGAGACAGGGAGACGCCGGTGCTGCCGCCGGTGTATTCGACCACGGATGCGTTGGCCGTGAGACGTCCGTCGGCTTCGGCAGCTTCAATCATGGCCAGAGCGGCGCGGTCTTTCATGCTGCCGGTGGGGTTCTCGCTTTCGAGTTTCATTAAGATGCGGGCGCCGTTCGGGGGCGCGATGTGACGCAATTGCAACAGGGAGGTGTTGCCAATGCGGTGCAGGATATCTTGCTTGCATTCGCTCATAAGGTTGATCTTGCCGGATGCGGCCGCAATGAACCGCTGGGTTGGCATCTCCAAGCCGACCTTCCAAAATATCCCTGAAGGATCGCGGGTCGCTGTTGGGTTCGCCGGATCCACTGACTCCAGCGAGTCTGAGGACGGCTCGGGCGCAGACCGCACACGAATTTGCGCGTCCGGAGTCGGCGAGATGCCCGTCCCGGTTCGTGCGCGACTTCTTCTCCGCGGCGGTTGGGAGTTAGAATTGGGCCATGCGCGAAGTGGTTTTGGTTTCTTCGGTTCGGACTCCGGTGGGACGAGCCTATAAGGGGACTCTGCGGTCGACGCGTCCGGACGAACTGGCCGCCGTTGCCATCAAGGGGGCGCTCGAGCGAGTGCCTCAGCTTGATCCCAAGGAAATTGAGGACGTCATCCTCGGCTGCGCCATGCCCGAGGGTGAGCAGGGGATGAACGTGGCTCGCATCGCTTCTTTGCGGGCGGGGCTGCCGGTGGAGGTTTCGGCGGTGACCATTAATCGCTTTTGCTCGTCGGGTCTGCAGGCGATCGCCATGGCGGCGGAGCGCATCATGTCGGGCGGAGCTGAGGTGATGGTGGCGGGTGGGACCGAATCGATGTCGATGATTCCGATGGGCGGCAACAAGATTTCGCCCAATCCTTGGCTGGTCGAACACTATCCGGATGTTTATCTTTCGATGGGGCTGACTGCCGAGCGCGTGGCGGCACGGTTCGGGATTACGCGCGAGGCCTGCGATGCGTTTTCCTTACACAGCCATCAGAAGGCGATTGCGGCGATTGCGGCGGGGAGGTTTGCCGAGGAAACGGTCGCAGTTCCGGTTCATTTTGCCGTTCCGAACGGATCCAAGCCGAGCTCGAATCCGAGACGACAGGAAATTACTTTTGCCGTCGATGAGGGGCCGCGCGAGGACACGTCACTGGAAGCTTTGGGGGCGCTGAAGGCGGCATTTCACGTTAAAGGCGTGACGACGGCGGGGAATTCCTCGCAGATGTCGGATGGAGCAGCGGCGGCGGTGCTGATGTCGGCGGAACGAGCCCTGGCCTTGGGGATTGCTCCCTTGGCGCGGTATGTCGCGTTTGCCACGGCCGGATACAAGCCAGAAGAGATGGGATTAGGGCCCGTGTTTGCGATTCCCAAAGCTTTGAAAATGGCGGGATTGAAGCTGTCGGATATGGCTGTGATCGAGCTGAATGAAGCGTTTGCGGCGCAGTCTTTGGCGGTGATTCAGGAAGCAGGACTCGACAGCGAGCGGGTGAATCCGAACGGGGGCGCCATTGCCCTAGGGCATCCGCTGGGATGCACCGGGGCTAAGCTCACGGCGAGTGTGTTTCGGGAACTAAAACGGCGTAAGGCACGATTTGGCATGGTGACAATGTGCGTGGGCGGGGGCATGGGGGCGGCCGGGATATTTGAAAACTTGGCCTGACGCCCTTCCTACTGAGGGTTTACAAATGAATGTACTGACGGGCGGCCTTTTGCGGTATCCTTTTGAGTTCAAGAGCCATCCAACGCAGTAGAACGACAGATTTACCGTGATTTTACGGTTTGTTGGTGGAGGTGCTTATGCGGCTCTCCGGTCTTGTCGTCACAAGTTTTCTTTTGCTTTCCGTTTTACTGGCGCAACATTCTTCCGCTGGCGGCAGTTCTGGAGGGGGACCCAGCTCTGCCGGTGGTGCTCGCGGCGGATCGGGTTATTCTGCTGGCGCCTCTTCCAGCTCCGGGTCGTCGCACTTCGCTTCCTCGAACAGTTCCTCAAGCTCACGCGCTTCTTCTTCGATCAAAGCAGGAGATGCTCGGGCGCATTCTTCTACCATGGTGGCGGAGAAGAAGGGGCATTTCTTGTTCTGGAGGCACAAGGCAGCTGCCCCGGCCATGTTCTTTCCCGTCGGTTGTAAAAAAGGCACAATATGTACTTGCCCCGGGGGAGGAATTCGAAACGGGGCGGGCCAGTGCGTGACACCCGTATCGTGTGCCGCGGGGCAGTACCTGTACGGCAACAATTGCGGTGCGCAATATTGGTTTAACGATTGCCGCGCTCTGGCGGCCCAGTTGGCGCGGCTCCAGCAACAGATGGCGGGGAGCAATGATCCTGGCGTGAGTTTGCGGCGTCGGTTGCTGGAAGAGCAATACGAGCGGTGCCAGACGGCCTACCAGGGCGTCCTGCTGACGGGTGCAACCTGGCTGCCGCTATGGGATTACTAGTTGTGCGGGGAATGGATGTTGGGCCGTGAAGGCGTGTCCCTCGCAATTTCTTTCCGGCATTTTCGATTGCTCGCGCTGGCTCTGATGGCCGCCTGCGCACTTGCCCAGGATCCTGCTGCACCTTCGAGCGCCCCTCCCGTTTCGACTCCAGCGCTTTCCCGCCCCGATATACAAACCCCAGCAAAGTCCGAGGCAGAGGCGGTTGATGTGACGCCCGATAGCGCTGGCGCCGTGCCGGCGGAACAGATTCGCGAGCTTTTGCAGCGCGCGGAAGCAAGAGACTTGGAAAACGACAAGCGGCAGCGCGATTACACCTACCTCGAGCGCGAGGAGCGGCACAAGCTGGACGGTCATGGCGGGGTGGCCAAGGTCGAGTCGCGGACTCTGGAGTTCCTTGAGATTTATGGCGAACCGGTGGAGCGTCTGACCGCCAGAGATGACAAACCCCTGTCTGCGGATGAGGCGAGGAAGGAAGACGAGAAGATTCAGAAGATTATCGACCGGCGCAAAAATGAGTCGGACGCGGAGCGTCGCCGGCGGCTGGAAAAAGAAGAAAAGGATCACCAGGAGGATCGCAAGTTTGTCTTGGAAGTCGCCGACGCGTTTAATTTCCGGCTGGTGGGCTCGGAACGGATCGATGGACATGATAGCTGGGTGCTCGAAGCTGAGCCGCGTCCGGGCTACGAAGCAAAGAGCCGTGAGGCGAAGGTTCTCGGGAAGTTCAAGGGTCGGGTGTGGATTGACAAGGCCGAGGCGCAGTGGGTGAAGCTTGACATTACGGCTATTGACACGGTCTCGATTGGCTTGGTGCTGGCTAGGATCCATAAGGGAACGCATCTTGTAGTCGAGCTGACGCGAGTGAACGATGAAGTGTGGTTGCCGAAGCGCTTGCAGCTCCACTTCGACGCGCGGGTGGCGCTGTTCAAAAGCTATGACGACGATGTCGAGCAGACCTACCGTGACTACAAGAAATTTCGTACGGATACGAAGATTACGGTAGTGGGGGAGGAAGATCGCGAGTAGAAGCGAGCGCGGCCTCTTGCTCCGTTAGACTCACGCCGGCCGTCGAGGCAGACATCATTTCCAGCGCGGGCGTGGAGTGATGCCCGGCCGCCGGTTGTTGCCTTCGCGGCTCCCGCTCTCACCACCGCCGTCGTCGGTCGGGTGTCGGACTGCTTTGTGCCCACCGTGCCCATGCCATCCTGTGCCCACCGGCCGCCCCATAGCATTCGGCGGCGCGGCGTCGATTGAAGCTCGTGCGGCGCAGGTTCGGCCGACAACCGCCGCGTTCGCGGGAGCACGCCGTGTAGACAATCCGCGCACAACGGATTGCTCTGAGGCAAACGACGCCGTCTGCGAAACGGTGGCCACGGGATCGACGGCGATCGAAGATGAGGGCCGGTCGGGCCGCGAGACCTGCAGTACAAATCTGAGGCAAGCGCAAGCGGAAAGCGCACGAAAACCGCCGCCGTGTTGCGCCAAAGGAGCGGAGGGAGTCGCTTCATTTTCAGAAACTTGCGCGTCCGTTCAAGTACTTCCGTACCGTCTCTAGTACCTTGGTTACTCCAATCCCAGTGACTGCCTGGCGGCGAGGCCCAAAAATACTATTAGTAGGGTCGCAAAAATAATTCGATACAATATGTAGACACACTCTGCAACTACTTTTTTGCCCGCCTCCAGAAAAAACCCATAAAACCCAGCAAAACCGGGTGATCCCGGCAGGGAGGCCCGTGGTAGCGGTTGAGATATGCTCAGCTCACGAAAAGACACTCGAAGACGGTTGTATCGAGGACTTGGTTCTCCCAATTTACTCAGCGCTGCCGGGAGGAAATAGGCTCGCTGGGAGCAGGGTTCTGCGGGGGAAAGGGAAAAGCGGAATGGCCGACTCGCGAGAAGTGATGAACATTCGCCAAGCTTCGCAGTATCTGGGAGTGAGTCCGGACACTTTGTACAAGTACGTGAACGAGCAACAGATTCCTGCATTCAAGCTGGGCAATCGCTGGCGCTTCAAGAAAACGAAGCTGGACCAGTGGATGGAAGAGAAGTCGATGGAAATGGAATCGCAGGGTAAGAAGAGAAACAAGGCGGCGGGGAAGGCGGCAGGAACTCCGTGACGAACGTCGCACCTAAGTCGTAAGCGAACTCTGTTCAAGAAGGGCGGTCACATGTTTGGAATGGGAGCGAAAACGATAGTGGGTCTGGATGTGGGCTCTTCGAGCATCAAGGCCGTCGAGCTCAGGAAGACACGCGCGGGCATCGAAGTGGCGCACCTTGGCCTGGAGCCGATCGCTCCGGACATTGTGGTCGATTCGATGATCGTGGACTCGGGTACGGTGTCGGCTGCCATCGCCAAGCTGTTCACGGATACGGCGATCAAATCGAAAGCGGTGGCTACGGCAGTCAGTGGGCACTCGGTGATCGTGAAGAAAATCTCTCTGCCCTCGATGAGCGATCAGGAGCTGGCCGAGACGATCCAGAAGGAAGCGGCGCAACACATTCCCTTCGATCTGGCGGATGTGAACCTGGATTATCAGATTCTTTCCGACGATGCGACCAGCCCGCAGATGGACGTACTGCTGGTAGCGGTGAAGAAAGACAAGATTCTGAACTACACCAACGTACTCTCGATGGCCGGCAAGACTCCGGCTATTGTGGATATTGACGCGCTGGCCTTGCAGAACTGTTACGAGTTCAACTATGAACCGGCTCCGACGCAGGTGGTGGCGCTGCTCAACCTGGGTGCGAGCGTGATGAACATCAACATCGTGAAGGGCACCACACCGCTCTTTCCGCGCGACGTTTCGGTGGGCGGGCATCAATACACCGATTCCCTGCAGAAGGAACTGGATCTGAGCTTCGACGATGCGGAGTCGCTGAAGCTGGGTCGAAAGGTGGGCACGGTGCATGACGAAGCGAAAGCACCGATCCTGCAGCAGGTGACGGAAATTATCGTGCTCGAAATTCAGAAGACGTTCGACTTCTTCCGCGCCAGCGCGGCGGGCGAGCACATCGAGAAGATTTATCTGGCGGGTGGTTCGGCCAAGGTCCCGGGGCTGGTGGAAGCGTTGCGCCAGGAGTTCTCGATGCCGGTGGAGTTGTTCAACCCATTTCAGAAAGTAGTGGCGCCGGTGGATGGAGCCGGAGCGCAACTGGTGGAACAGAACGCGGGCCAGCTGGCTGTGGCCGTGGGTTTGGCCCTGAGGAGCTTTGAAAAGCTATGATCCGAATCAATCTGCTGGGTGGTGCGAAACCGAAAGGCAAGAAAAGTCCCGCCATCAGTATGCCGAGCTTTGAGCTGGGCAATCTGGGGGGGCCCATCGTCCAGGTGGCGGCGGTATTGCTGATCGCCGGTGCCTGCAACTTCGGGTACTGGTACCGGCTCGACCGGGAGAGGAAAGAAATCGAGTCGCAAACCCGGATCGCAGAGCAGAAAAATCACGAGCTGGCCGACATCAAAGTGCGTTATCTGGAACGGCAGAAACAGGCGGATGCTTACAAGCGGCGGGTCGATGTGATCGACCAGTTGCGATCCAATCAGACCGGCCCGGTCAATCTGCTCTCCATGATCGGCGACACGGTGAACAATACCGAGGCGGTGTGGCTGAACAGCATGCAGGACCAGGGGGCAAGCGTCGCGATCGACGGTACGGCGCTGAGCAGCGATGCGGTGGCCAACCTGATTTCCAATCTGCAGAAGACCGGGTTCTTCAAGAATATCGAGATCAAAGAAAGCTTCCAGGACGACGCGATCAAGGACATGCAGGCATTCCAGTTCACGCTGACCTGCGAAAAGGCGAAGTCGTAAAAGGGGAAGTCGTAAAGGCGGACCGACTATGAATCTTGGCGAATTAACAGGGGTGAAGCTGCTGGGAGTTTTGCTGGTAGTGGCGGTGGTGGCCTCGGGCGGCCTCTACTACACGGTCTATAAATCGCAGCGCGACCAAAACGACGCGGCGCGTGTCAAGCTGCAGGCCAAATTGCGGGAGAACGCGGAACTCGAAGCCTACCGGCCGAAACTGGCCGACATCGAGCGGCAATTGGCCAGCTTGAAGCAGCAATTGGAGATCGAGCGGCGCATCGTGCCGGATGAAAAAGAAGTGGACAACTTCATGCGCATGGTGAGCGGAGAAGCACGCAAAGCGGGGGTAGAAATCCGCCGCTACACGGCGCGGCCGTATGCGGCAAAAGAGTTCTACACCGAGGTGCCTTTCGAAGTGGAGTTCGACGGCCCGTACTACTCGATGCTGGGGTTCTTCGACCGGTTAGGAAAAGTGGAGCGAATTGTGAACGTCTCGAACCTGCTGGTGGCCTCGACGAAGACTCCGGGCACGGCGAAGGCCAGACACGTCTACCAGTACGCGGCGAACGAGAGCGTTGTTGCCACCTGCCTGACCACGACATATTTCAGCCATGACCTGGACCCGGCGGCGCCGGCCAGCAAACCCGGACCACCACCGGTCAAGAAATAGGAGGGACACGATGAAGCCGACGAAGACAATTCTCGTTTGCGTACTGGCCGCGGGCTTAGCCTCGGCCCAGAGTCCCAGGATCATTCAGAATACGCGCGACACCATGAACGGGGTGGCCAACAATGCCACGGCTGCCTCCAATGCGGCCATGGGAGAGCCCGCGCCTTCAGCGGCGAGCGCGAGAACCCATGGCGCAGCCCAGGCAGGCGGTACGGCAAAATCCGTAACCGTGAAAGCGCAACCCGCCGGCGTGCGTGCGGCGGGGCCGAAACATTTGCATGGAGCTAAGCGGATCGGGGTCATCGCCTCCGTTCCCAGTCCGGAGACGAAGCCTGTACCGGCGCCAGAAGTCGGTGCGCCCGCCGAGGCGAGCGCTCCGGTTGCCGGAGAAAGCGAGAGCGCGGAAGCCGAGCAGTCGGTCGTGCCCGACAGCAAGTACGCGGCCAACGGACGACGCGATCCTTTTCTCAGTCCGGTGGTGAGCCACGCGGGCAGTTCGGGCTGCAGCACGGGCAAGAAGTGCCTGGAGATCGGAACCATTAACTTGCGCGGTGTCGTGCATGCGGAGAACGGTTTCATCGCCGTGGTCAGTAACGGTCTGAACAAGGCGTATTTTCTGCGGGAAAACGATCCGGTATTCAACGGCTACGTGGTGAAAATCACGGGCGACTCGATCGTGTTCCAGGAAACGCTGCAGGACCGGTTGGGCAAGAGCTTTACGCGTGAAGTAGTGAAGAAGATTACGACTCCGGCAGTGTAGGCCTGGAGACACAAGAATTCGAGAAACACATGGGGGCGAAACGGCCTCGCATGGGGAGATAGGGAAATGCGAAAGCAACTGCTGGGTCTCTTGGTTCCGCTGATGGCGTTCGTATTGATCGCCGCGGCGGCTGACACGACGGGCAAGGGGGTGGCCGCGAGCGCTGCATTGCAGAAGCTCGAGGTCGCGCACAGCCAGGACGGATTGCGGGTCGAGTTCAAAACGAAGGGCGCGTTGGCGCCCAAAGTGACGACGCTCGATTCTCCGGCAAGAATCGTCGTCGACTTTCCCAACACGGTCATGGCGACGGCACAAAGCCGCATCAGCGTCGCAAGCGATGGCGTGAAGGACGTTCGCGTGGGAATGGACGGACAAAATCCGCCCACCACTCGCGTGGTGGTTGACCTGGCGGGCAATCTCTCGGCCAGCCGTCAGCATGAACTGGTGACGGGCGCCGACGGTGACTTCGTGCTTACGATCCACGACGTGGCAAAGCACGAACCGGTTGTGGCCCGTCGTCAAGCGACGCCGGCCGCACAGCCAGCGGAGGCGGCGGCAGCCGTGTCGGCTCCGGTGATTGCGACCGCTCCGGCGCCGGCAGAGAACGTCCAGAAAGCAGCGGACGTTGCCTTTGTCGAAACCAAGTATTCGGTGAAAGAGGAGCCAGCCGTACCTCCAGTTGCCAAAGCTGAGGAAGCGGCCAGCCGCTTTGCCGACAAGACGGCTGCGGAGTTGGTTGCCACCAATGCCAATGCCGCGATGGGGCAGGCGGGCGGCGCCAAGCCGGCAATCCAGCCGGCGGTGAATCTGGCTGCCGAGCAGAAGGTGCAGATGGAACAGAAGCCGGCTGCGAACGGTGCGAAGTACACGGGCGAGCCGATTTCGGTCAATCTGAAAGACGTCGACCTGAAAGACTTCTTCCGCCTGATTCACGAAATCAGCGGTTTGAACGTCGTACTCGATCCCCAGATCCATGGCAACCTGACGATCGTGCTCGATGACGTGCCGTGGGATCAGGCGCTCGACATCGTACTCAAGAACAATGACCTCTCGCGTCAGCTGGATGGCAACGTGCTACGCATCGCCACCGTCGACACCCTGCGGAAGGAAGCGGAAAACCGGCGGGCGCAGATCGACGCCGAGGCGCTGGCAGTGGACAAAGTCAGCATCACGCGCTTCCTCAGCTACGCCCATGCCAAGGACGTCATTCTGCCGATCAAGAAGTTCCTGAGCCAGCGCGGTGACGTGGTTGCCGACGAGCGTACCAATGCGCTGATCGTCAATGACATTCCTGCGGTTCTGCCACAGATTGACCGCATCATCCAACAGATGGACCGCAAGACCCAGGAAGTGGAGATTGAGGCCCGTGTCGTGGCCGCCACGCGGAACTTCGCGCGGGACATCGGTACGCAGCTCGGTTTCGGCTGGGGCAATGGCGCAACCGCAGTCGGTGGCGTACCCGGCGCCTCCGGGACTGGCGGCTCGCCGATCACGACCACGGGGTTGCAACCGTTGTATCCGGTGATGTCAGGGGGAACGGCATCGACCGGATATAACATCCCGTTGTTTTCGAACTTGGGCGCAAGCGGACCGACCAGCGGTCTGTCGTTTATCAACGCGACCAACAACATGCAGATCGATTTCATCCTCACGGCAGCGGAGTCCCGCGGCTTGCTGAAGATTCTTTCTCGTCCCCGTGTGGTCACGCAAAACAACATTCAGGCGGTGGTCAAGCAGGGTACCAGAGTGCCCATCGTCACCCAGAGTCAGTTGGGTGGTCCTCCCACCACGACCTATGTGGACGCTTTCCTGCGCCTGACGGTGACGCCGCAGATCACATCGGAAGGGACCATTTTCTTGAATGTGGATGTGGAAAACACGCTACCCGACTACAGCCGCGCCAACGCCAGCAACGGCGAGAATCCGGCTCTGATCACGCAGCAGGCCACGACGCAAGTGCTGGTGACCGACGGTGGCACGGTGGTGGTTGGCGGGGTTATCCAGACGCAGAATTCGCTCTCCGTTTCGCAGGTTCCTCTGCTGGGCGATATCCCTTATCTGGGCAACCTCTTCAAACATCGCAGCGTAACCACTTCCGATACGGAACTGATTTTCTTCATCACTCCGCGCATCATTCAGACCTAGCGCGGGTCAAGATAGGCCCAGCCGCCGGCCTTCTCGGGGAACCTGCCGAGAGACCGGCGGTTTTTCTTTGTCTCGCCGTGCAGGCGCCCGCTGGCTCGCCCGGTCGGTTGTGCGGCCGCAGCCGATGGGGAGCCGACGGGTTCTTGCTACACTCCTCACTATGGACCACGCGGGCCGGATGAATCGTCTTCGATCGACGCTCGAGGAACAAGATCTGGACTGGTTGCTGGTGACGCACCTCCCCAATGTTCGCTATCTTTGTGGATTTACCGGAAGCGCGGCGGCCTTGCTGGTGAGTGGTCGGGGATCGATCCTTTTTACCGACGGACGCTATCGCACCCAGGCGAAGGACGAAACCAAAGCCGGCAGCGGTCATCGCGGCCAGGGTGTGAAGCTGGTGATTGCGCGCAAGTCGCCTGCGCTGGCGGCGGCGGAGTGGCTGGCCGCTCAGCGCAGGCGTTCCACGCCGGCCTCGATCGGAATCGAGGCGGAGTCGATCTCGGCCGGCATGCGCGACCGGTTGTCCTCCGTGCTCGAAAGCGCGGCCAACCGTCGGACGGGCCAAGGCGCTCGCCGCTTGCGGTTCGCGCCGGACTGGGTTGAACGGTCGCGGATGGTCAAGGATGCGGGCGAGATACTGCGCATCCGCCGGGCGGTGGAACTCGGAGCCGGTCTGTTTCGAATTGTTCGCGAAAGCGTTCGGCCAGGTGTGACGGAGGTGGAAGTCGCCGCAGCGATGGAATATCAGGCTCGTTGCCAAGGGGCGGAAGGCATGTCGTTTCCGACGATTCTTGCCTCGGGAACGCGCTCGGCAATCGTGCACGGGCGAGCCTCGAGCGCGCGTATTCCGCGGCGCGGATTCGTGGTCTGCGATTTTGGTGTTATACTCGCCGGTTATTGTTCAGACCGCACGCGGACCGTGCATGTCGGACGGGCGCCCGACGCTGCCCGACGGCTGTATGATGCGGTGCTCGAGGCGCAGCAGGCTGCGATCGAGGCGGTGCGCCCGGGGGCGACGGGTGCCGAGGTCGATGGCGCCGCCCGGCGGGTGCTGCGGAAGCGGAAGCTGGCCCGGTACTTCACCCATTCGACTGGGCATGGTTTAGGATTGGAAATACACGAGGCTCCGCGGCTGGCTTCCGGACAAGGCCTGAAGCTGGAGCCGGGCATGGTGGTTACGATCGAGCCTGGGGTCTATGTTCCGGGGCAGTGGGGCGTGCGGATCGAGGATGTGGTGCTGGTCACCACTTCGGGCTGCGAAGTTCTTTCGCCCACGGACAAAGAGTTAGTCGTGATTTAGTAGGTGATCCAGCGTAGAGATGCGGGTTGCCGCGTCGACTGCGCAGAGTTTGACGGGACGGAGTCCCGTCGCCACACATAATTTGGAAGCGGAACCCGCCTTATCCATGAATCAAAAAGAGCTGAAGGAACTGATCGAGTTCTTAATCGAAAAAGACATCGCCGAGTTTGAATTGGAGCGGGGCGATGTCAAGGTGAAAATCAAACGCGCCGCTGACCCGGCACCTCTGCCCTTACCGGATTCGCGTTATCTTGCTGTGCCGCCTCCCGCCGTTACGCTGGCTCCGGCGGCTCCGGCCGCCACGGCCGGGCCCGCACGATTCGATCTGGCCGCCAGTGCGGCTCCGCCGGTGCCGGTGGAAGACCTGCACATTGTGCGGTCGCCGATCGTGGGCACTTTTTACGAATCGCCGTCTCCCGGGTCACCGCCTTTTGTCAAAGTGGGAGATGCCCTGGAATTGGGCCAGGTGTTGTGCATCGTCGAAGCGATGAAGCTGATGAACGAGATCGAATGCGACGTAGCCGGCGAGTTGGTGAAGAAACTCGTCGCCAACGGCCAACCCATCGAGTACGGCCAGGAGCTTTTCGCCGTGCGGCCAGCGAAATAAGCTCTCAGTTCTCCTCGCACGGCTCTCGGGCAATTCCAGTGCAGTGCAAGGGGGGATTCTCTGAGAGCTGAGATCGGACATCTGAGAGCTTTCACGTCATGTTCAAGAAAATTTTGGTGGCGAATCGGGGGGAGATTGCGCTGCGCGTCATTTGCGCGTGCAAGGAACTCGGCATCCGCTCGGTCGCGATCTACAGCGAGGCGGACCGGAATTCCCTGCACGTGCGCTTTGCCGATGAGGCAATCTGCATCGGACCGCCGCAGCTGGCTCTGAGCTATCTCAATATCCCGGCGGTGATCAGCGCGGCCGAAATCGCGAATGTGGACGCGATCCACCCCGGGTATGGCCTGCTCTCGGAAAACGCCAACTTCGCGGAAGTCTGCGAAGCCTGTCACATCAAGTTCATCGGGCCGCCTCCGGATGTGATCCGGTTGATGGGGGAAAAGGAAAAGGCCCGGGCTGCCATGAAACAGCATGGCGTACCGATCGTTCCCGGTTCGGACGGGGTGGTTGCGTCAGCGGAAGAGGCGCTCGAATGGGCGCGGCGGCTCGGTTTTCCGGTGATTGTCAAGGCTACGGCAGGCGGCGGCGGGCGCGGCATGCGCATTGTGCGCAATGAAGCGGAGTTGCCTGGGCTCTACCGTCAGGCGCAGTCGGAGGCGGCGGGCGCCTTTGGCAATGGCGACCTTTATCTGGAACGCTACGTCGAGCACCCGCGACATATTGAGTTTCAGGTCCTGGCCGATGAGCACGGTAGCGTGGTCAGCTTGGGGGAACGCGAATGCTCGATTCAGCGGCGTCACCAGAAGTTGCTCGAAGAGTCGCCATCGGTGCGGATGACACCGGAACTGCGCCAGGAAACCGGCGATATTCTCAGTCGCACGCTGAGCCTCATTGGCTATCACAATGCCGGCACCATCGAATTTCTCATGGACCAGGAGCGGCGGCTTTACTTCATTGAGATGAACACCCGCATCCAGGTGGAGCATCCGGTGACCGAGATGGTGACCGACGTGGATCTGGTGAAGAGTCAGATCATGATTGCCGCGGGCGAGAAGCTGGCCGACGTTTTGCAAGGGCCCATCGTGCATCGCGGACATGCCATTGAATGCCGCATCAATGCCGAGCACCCGGAGAAATTTACGCCCTCGGCGGGGAAGATAACTACGTTTAATCCTCCAGGAGGAACGGGGGTGCGGATTGACACGGCAGCCTATGCGGAGGGCACGATTCCTCCTTACTACGATTCCTTGATTGCCAAGCTGGTGGTGCGCGGCAAGGATCGCAGCGAAGCAATTTCGCGCATGAGCCGTGCACTGGGGATGTTTATCGTGGAGGGCATTCACACTACGATTCCGCTGCACCGCAGAATTCTGGCGGATCGGGATTTTCGGGCGGGAAATTTCGATACCGGATTTATCGAGACATTTCTGGCGAAAAAAGAACCTGCAGGTTGAGGCGATCGTCCGGATAAGAGCGTCAGGCAAATCGCCGAGCTGCCTACCATGGGATTCCGTGAAGTCGAGCGCCCTGGTAGTCGTGCCTGCCTTGTCGTGAGCCTGCTTCTCCCGGCCGATTGCTGCCCAATCGCACGAATCGAGGGAGGAGATCCCGCCCGGGCGCTGCCATCGCCTGCCCAGCTGTCAGCCTCAAGATTCCGGGGGTCCGTCCCGCGCGCCTTGGCCGAACCGGTACACTGATCGGGTAGTTCGGTTCGGAATCCCGCACTTCCAATGGTCTTACTGCCCCGTCTGTACCCGATCCTCGATGCTTCCCGCGGCTTGAGCGGCAGGGAATTGCTGGACGCTGCTGCGGACCTGGCGGCCGCCGGATGCACGTTGCTGCAGTATCGCAACAAATCGGGCGACGCTCGCCGCATGCTTGAGCAGGCGCGTGAACTCAGGGCGCGTCTCGGGCCTGGTGTCCGGCTCGTAATGAACGACCGTGCCGACCTCTGCTTGGCGGCGGAGTGGGATGGGCTGCATGTCGGACAGGAGGATCTGTCGGCGGAGTCCGCGCGGCGCCTCATTGGACCGGACCGCTGGCTGGGGGTCTCGACCCACAATCCGGAGCAACTGGCAGAAGCGGACCGGACAGCTGCCGATTACCTGGCCATTGGACCGGTGTTTCTGACCGGCAGCAAGACCAATCCCGATCCCGTCGTGGGCCTGGCGGGCGTGGCTCGGGCGCGGGAACTGACGCGCAAGCCGTTGGTGGCGATCGGAGGGATCACGCGCAGCAACGCCCGTTCCGTGATCGAGGCGGGCGCCGACGCGGTGGCGGTGATATCTGATTTGTCACGGGATCCGGGCAAATCAGCTGAGGAATTTTCGCGAATTCTGGGGTAAAGTGGAAAGCTCTTGTGGCGAACTCGATTTTCTGCAGCGACCCGGCTGCTGGCGCCCTCTGCGGATGAGACGCTGCCGGTAGAGACCTGACGAGCCCGGTCGCTTGCTGGGAAGCTGGTTTTCGACTTTTGAGGAGGTTCGTGAGCACCAAGGTTCAACCGCCAGGTCCGGCTGCGAAAGTCGCTGCGAACATCAGCGATTGGGAACGGCATACTCATCAGGACAAGGAACTCGTCCAGGGGCTTGGCCTCGTCAGCGCGACCATGCTGGTGATGGGTTCCATGATCGGCTCGGGCATCTTTATCGTGTCGGCCGAGATCTCGCGCGAGGTGACCTCGCCGGCGCTGTTGATTGGGGCTTGGCTGATCACCGGATTTCTGACGATTGTCGGCGCGCTCACTTATGGCGAACTGGCCGCGATGATGCCGCGGGCGGGTGGGCAATACGTCTATCTGCGCGAGTCGCTCGGGCCGCTTTGGGGCTTTCTCTATGGCTGGACTCTGTTTCTGGTGATCCAGACCGGCACGATCGCCGCCGTGGGTGTCGCTTTCGGCAAGTTTTTGGGGATCTTCTGGCCGGCGGTTTCTTCCAGTCATTGGATTGTTCACCTGTGGAAAGTGCCGAAATTTTCAGTCGGCCCGATCATACTCGGCGGGATGGACGTTGGTCTGAATACGCAGAACCTCGCCGCCATCCTGGTGGTGATTGTGCTTTCCATCGTCAATGTCTTTGGGGTGAAAACGGGTGCGCTCATCCAGAATATTTTCACCACAGCGAAAGTTTCGGCGTTGCTCGGGCTGGTGCTGTTTGGAATTTTTCTGGGGCGTAACGCGGGGGCCGTAGCCGCGAATTTCGGTACGAGCTTCTGGAATCATTCGGGGCTGGGCGCTTTGCACGACCTGGGTGGAGGAGTTCTGGTCTCGACCCTGACGGTGCTGGCGATTGCCCAGGTGGGATCGCTGTTTTCCGCCGATGCCTGGAATAACGTCACATTTACTGCCGGCGAGGTGAAAAACCCCAGCCGGAATCTACCGCTGTCGCTGGCGCTCGGCACGGGCGTGGTCATCGCACTTTATATCGGGTGCAACTTCATTTATCTGGGGGCGCTTCCCCTGGTGGGCAGCTCAGGCGGAGCGACACTGGCCGACCGCGGTATTCAGTATGCCACCGAAGACCGCGTCGCCACGGCGGTGCTGACCCAGATGTTTGGCTCGATCGGGGGCAGATTGATGGCGGTCGCCATCATGATTTCCGCCTTCGGCTGCTGCAACGGCCTGATTCTGTCGGGCGCGCGGGTTTACTACGCCATGGCGAAGGATAAGTTGTTTTTTCGCAGCGTCGCGCGGCTCCATCCTGACTACAAGACACCGGCGGTTTCCCTGATGGTGCAGATGGTCTGGACTTGCGTGCTCTGCATTTCGGGCAGCTATGGCCAACTGCTCGACTACATCATTTTCGCGGTGCTGGTGTTTTATGTACTCACCATCGTTGGGCTATTTGTCTTGCGCCGCACCCATGCTGAGGCCGAGCGTCCCTACCGCGCCGTGGGATACCCGATTTTGCCTGCGATTTATATTGTGCTGGCTTTGTTTATTGACGTGGTGCTGTTACGCTACAAGCCGCAATACACGTGGCCGGGATTGTTTATTGTCTTGCTGGGGATTCCGGTGTATTACGTGTGGCGGCCGCGAGGCGGAACCACTTGAGGTTGACTTTCTTAGGGTTGACCGCGCGTTGTACGGACAGGAGAGATGCTAGGGATGACGGATATCTTTGCGAAAAAGCCGCTTGAGCTGCTGCTGGAGGAGGCGCGAGAGACGGGCTCGCATAGTTTGAAACGCACGCTGGGCGTATTTCAGTTGACCGCGCTGGGCGTGGGTGCAGTCATTGGGGCAGGAATTTTCGTGCTCTCCGGACTGGGCGCCCACTATGCCGGGCCGGGCCTGATGCTGTCGTTCGTCCTCTCCGGCTTGGGGTGCGCTTTTGCGGCTTTGTGCTACGCGGAGTTCGCGGCCATGATTCCGCTGGCGGGCAGCGCTTACACGTACGCGTACGCTACGCTGGGCGAAATTTTTGCGTGGATTATCGGCTGGGACCTTACGCTCGAATACGCGATGGGCGCGAGCACGGTTTCTTCCGGTTGGTCCAACCACTTTATTGAACTGCTCAACATTTTCAACATCAAGATGCCGCTATGGCTGGCGTATGACCACTGGACCGGACTGCACACGGCGGAAGACATCGTGGCTCGGGAGATGGCGTTTACTGCTAACCCCAGCCTGGTGGCCGGGAGCCAGGCCTTTCTGGAACAGAAGTCGGCGATCATGGCGGCGCAATCGCCGGACCTGTTGCGGAGAGCGCACGATCTGTTAAACGCCCCGCATCTGTTCGGATATGAGATTGGCGTCAATCTGCCGGCATTTGTTATCGCGCTGGTGATTACGGCGATTTTGGTGATTGGCATCAAGGAAAGCGCGCGCTTCAACGCCACCATCGTTACCATCAAGGTTGCGGTTGTGATCTTTGTCATTGGCTTGGGAATCCGCTATGTCAGCGTCAGCAACTGGGGGACGGACTGGCAAAGTTTCGCGCCTTTTGGATTTTCTGGAATCGGGGCGGGAGCGGCATACATTTTCTTTGCTTATATCGGATTCGATGCGGTTTCCACCACCGCCCAGGAAGCGAAAAATCCGCAGCGCGATCTGCCGATCGGCATCATTGCTTCGCTGCTGATCTGTACCGCGCTTTATATTGCAGTAGCGGCAGTACTGACCGGGATGGTGCCTTGGCGCGAGGTCAATATCGAAGCCCCCATTGCACGCGCCTTCCTGGACCGCGGGCTTACCGGTGCCTCCCATATCATTACCCTGGGCGCGCTCGCCGGCCTCACCAGCGTGATGCTGGTCATGCTCCTGGGGCAGACCCGGGTGCTGTATTCGATGGCAAACGACGGGCTGTTGCCCAAGAGATTTTTTGCCGAGGTTCACGAGAAGTTTCGCACGCCTTGGAAGAACACCATGCTGGTGGGACTACTGGCGGCAATTGTAGGCAGCCTGACCCCGATCGACGACATCGGCAAAATGGTGAATATCGGCACCCTGCTGGCATTTGTCATCGTCTGCATCGCGGTTTTGACTCTGCGCCGCACTAACCCAAACCAACCCCGACCGTTCCGGACTCCTTGGGTGCCTTTTGTGCCGGTCCTGGGCATTTTGTTCAACGGATACATGATGTACAAGCTGGGTTGGATCAACTGGGCGCGATTGATTATCTGGCTGATTATCGGCTTGGTGGTGTATTTCACATACAGCCGGAAACATAGCCGCGTGCAGGCGGTGCTCGAAGGGCGCGGAACGACCTAGAGCCCATCGCTCCGCAACCGGTGCGGCGTCTCAGGCGCGACGCAGCATCTCGGCGAAGAGTCCCACGCTGAGTTCCCCGGCGCGGACTGCCGGTCTTTCCCGAGCCACCGCCTGGCAGCGCCTTTGCTGCGCCCTGGGGACTGCAAACCCGGGAACCCGTCGCTCGCAGGCTTATGGCTCTTCCTGGATGGTTCGCGTGATCGCGGTTACCAGGCGGCGCGGGGAGAAGCGCACGGACTGAGCCAGAAGCCAATTCTTGAATCCGCAAATCACCACCGGCTTTCCCGCCAGGAGCGCGCGATAGCCGTCTTCGGCCACGGTGCTTGCGTCCATCGATCCGAATTTCAGCAATCGCATTCCGGTAGCGTTGGCGCGTTTGTGGAATTCGGTCGCGGTTGCTCCCGGGCACAGGCAGGTCACAGTCACGCCCGTCCGTTGCAGTTCATTGGCGAGCGCTTCGGACAGATGCAGGACATACGCCTTGCTGGCGAAATACACGGCCATCAGCGGGCCAGGCTGAAAGGCGGCAGTGGACGCGACGTTCAGGATGCGTCCGGCCTGGCGTTGGATCATCTCCGGCAGATAAAGGCGGGTTAGGTGGGTGAGAGTCGTGATGTTGAGCTGGATCTGGCGCAGGCATTGTTCCAGATCGTTCTCGGCGAATAACCCGTACTGCCCGAAGCCGGCGTTGTTGACGAGCACGTCGACCTGAATCTCAGAGCGGTGGGTCTGATCCCAGACATAGGCCGGAGCGCCGGGATCGGACAGATCGACAGCAAGGATCAGCGAGCGGGTGCCATTGGCCTTTTCCAGCCCGGCGGCAAGTTGACGGAGTTTGTCGGCGCTACGGGCGACGAGAACCAAATGGTAGTTCTCGCGAGCAAAAATGCGGGCAAGTTCTGCTCCGATGCCGAAAGAAGCGCCGGTGATGAGAGCGGTTTTGCGGTCGCGCATGGCAGGTTTAGTTTATGACAAAAGGGAGGCGGGTCCCGGAGACCCGGCGCGGAGCGCAAGTGCAAATACGAATCGCACAACACCGACTTTGTTTCGACCGCCGATAACGGCCGAGCTTTCGCCCCGGTTCGGGGACGGACCAGGGCGTCCGTCCCACATGAACTCGTCTACACCAGCGCCGGCTCCACCTCGTAGATGGAGTGCCAACTGGTGGCAGCCTTGAGTTTGCCGTTCACGTTGTTGATGTTCTTTACGCCTTCGGTTTCCAGCCACTTGCGGAAGGCATCGGCGCCATGTTTTGCGTAGATGGGGATGCCGTCTTTCCAGGTGGCTCGTCCGCAGAGGACGCCGTTGAACTTCACGCCAGATTCGCCGGCAAGTTCGAGCGTCTCGCTGAATTCCGCGTTGCTGACTCCGGCGGAAAGATAAATGAAGGGCTTGGTCGCCACATGGGCAGCCTTGTGGAAGAGGTCGATGGCTTCTTTCTTGGTGTAGGCCTTCGTGCCTCCGAAGGCCCTCGTGCCTTCGACGTACTTCATGTTTACCGGCACTTCGACTTTCAGCACGTCGACGCCGTAGCGCGGCTTGCTGAATTCCCGCATGCTCTCGGTGACAATGTGCGGTTTCTTTTTGGCATAGTCGAGCGCCTTCTCGTCCGCACCTTCTTCGTAGCCGACAAACTCCAGGAAGAAGGCAATGTCGTTGGCGCGGCACTCGTCTCCGATGCGCTCGACCCAGGCATGCTTTCTGTCGTTCACATCCTTGGGGTCGTCGGGAGTGTAGTAGAGAAGAATCTTGACGCAATCGGCGCCCGCATCTTTCAGTCGGCGCGCGGACCAGTGGTCGAGCAGATCGGGCAGGCGGCCGGGGCCGGTCTTATCGTACCCGGTCTTCTCGTAGGCGAGCAGAAGGCCGGCGTTTTTGGCGCGGCGCTTTGAAGCCGGCAATCCCCACTCGGGATCGAGCAGGATGGCGCTGGCATGGGGGGTGAGCACCTCGCTCACCAAAATCTTGAACTCTTCCATCATTTCGTCGGAGACGGCGGAGCCTTTTTCTTTGGCGAGAGACTTTTGCAGCGAGCCTCGCTGATCCATGGCGGCGGCGGCGATTACGCCCTGGGCATTGGATACGGCTTTCATGCCGGCTAGTTTGCCGGGGGTCAGTTTCATAAGATCCTCCATAGGTCTTCGATGTTATTGAGGGGGTACGACTTCTGCCAAGCCAAAGCGAAATGATCTGCCCATTATAAACGAAACGCCTGGCTGGCCTCAGAGGAGCCAGCGGCAGGAGTGGCAGGGCGTTGCGGAAAAACGAACAAAATTGTGTGATGCACGTCACCGGCCCCCTGCTCGCTACCCTCTAGACTGACCCTGGGACCATTGATTTATTCGAGAGGAGAAGCAATCCATGCCTTTAGTGTCAATGCGACAACTTCTGGACGAGGCCGCCAAGGGTGGCTATGGGGTCGGAGCTTTCAACGTCAATAATATGGAGCAGATTCAGGCGATCATGGAGGCGGCCAAGGAGACGAACTCGCCGGTCATCATCCAGGCGAGCCGCGGGGCCCGTTCTTACTCGCAGGACAAATTCTTGTATCACCTGATGCTGGCTGCGGCGGAACTGTACCCTGAAATCCCTCTGGTCATGCATCTGGACCACGGCAACAGCGTGGAGACCTGTCGATCGGCCATCGATCTGGGCTTTACCAGCGTGATGATGGATGGCTCGCTGATGCCGGATGGCAAGACCCCTTCGAGTTTCGATTACAACGTGCGCGTGACCCGGGAAGTCGTCGAATATGCTCATCCGAAGGGCGTCACGGTGGAGGGCGAGATCGGGGTGCTGGGGGGAATTGAAGATGGACACGGCGCGGGCGGGAGCGGTTTGGAGCATGTAACCGATCCGGACCAGGCCGTGGAGTTTGTCGAGAAGACCGGCCTGGACGCTCTGGCGATCGCCATCGGCACCAGCCATGGCGCCTACAAGTTTTCCAAGAAGCCGGACGGTTCGGTGCTGAAGATGGACGTGCTGGTGCAAATCCATAAGCGGCTGCCGAAGACGCACCTGGTCATGCACGGTTCGTCCAGCGTGCCCAAGGAGTTGCAGGATATCATCAATGAATACGGCGGCAAGCTGAAGCCGACCTGGGGCGTGCCGGTAGAAGAGATTCAGCTGGGAATCCGAAACGGAGTGCGCAAGATCAATGTCGATACCGATAATCGACTGGCGATCACGGGTGCGATCCGCAAGGTATTTTCCGATACGCCGGAGAAGTTCGATCCGCGCGATTATTTGAAACCGGCGCGCGACGCTATGAAGAAGGTTGTGGCCCAGCGTATGCGGGAATTTGGCCAGGCAGGTCATGCAGGCGACTACAAGCAGGTTTCGCTGGCGGAGATGGCAAAACAGTATCGCTAGCGATTCCTGCCCCGGAATAGGCAAGGATGCGACGGACAGGACGCTGTTCCTGTCCGTTCTTGCACGGGGTTCGGGGGCAAGGCTTCATTTGTGGGGAAACTGATAGCGCAGGCCGACGCGGGCGAGAATGGGCGGGCCTAGATCCGGCACGTTCGGATGATTCGGTACGACGTTGAGCGCCGTGTAGTAGCGAGCGTTGAACAGGTTTTCGGCGGCGGCAAAAATCTCCACCCCGTGGCCGAGAGAACGGCCGAGGTATAGGTCGACCGTAAAGTATTTTTTCAGCAACAACGTGTTCAGGTCATCATCGAATTGCTGACCCACGAAGGTTCCTTGCAGGTTGGCGGTGAGGATCTTGGGATTGACGTAGCGGGCTTGCAGCGTGAACTGCTGGTGTGGCACTTCTGGTACCCAGTTCCCGACCAGGGACTGGTTCAGACTGACAATTCCCGGACTCGGGGTGAAGTTCGACACCACGGCGTGTGCGAACTGGTAACCGCCGGCGAATTGAAGCCGGCTGCTGACGCGCAATTCGCCGTCGAGGTTGATGCCGGTGGAGAGGATGCGGTCGACGTTCTCTTTTTCGCGCGTGGTTGGCGATTGGGTGATGGTGACATTCACCACGGCATTGGTGATGTCGTTCCAGAAAAATGTCGCCCGCAAACTGAGGCGGTCAGAGAGCAAGCTCTGACGAATTCCGGCTTCGACTCCGGTCAGTCGCTCCGCAATCAGAGCCGGGTTGCCGTAAGTCAGAATGTTGCCTTGATAGAAATTGCGATAGAGTTCATTGAGGGTCGGTGCGCGGAAGGCCCGATAACCCGAAGCGGTGAGCGTGGTTGCGCCCTTGAGGTGATAGAGCAGCGAGGCTCGCGGATTGAGGGCTTGCTGGGTCCGGTCCAGATAGGGTGTCAGCCTGGTGCCGGCGGGATTGATTGCCAGCAGCCGAGCGCTGAAATCGCTCCAATGATCGTAACCGAGCGATACATTTGCGATCAGCCGCGGATTCGGCTGCAGGATGTCCTCTCCGAAAACCCGCGTCGTGCGTTCTCTCCCGCCGGCAATGGTCGCGCTTATGCCGGGAAGCACGTCATTGCTCTCGCCATTGACCTCCCGCCCTTCAAACCCCGCCACCAGCGTTTGCACGCGGCCGACCGGACGCGACCATTGGAGACTGCCTCCGAGAGCCTGCGACGGAACCGACTGGTCGTCGGTCAGGGTTTCGGTATCGCGATCGAATGCAACCGTGGAAAACGTCTGGAAATAGGACTCATAGAGTCCAAAGAGCCGCGCAGAAATCCCGCCCACGGTTTTCGTTTCGTAATTGACGCCGGTTGCGAAGTCACCCAGTTGCGTGTTGTTGAGCTGGAGCACGGTGCCGTTGTGACGATCTTCGTTGAAGAAGGAGCCGCGCGCGAAGAAACGGCCAAAGTCGCCAAAGTGGCGCCCGAGTTCAGCTTCGCTCAGTTCGTGCTCGGAGTCGGCGGGCGAATCCACGGTTCCGCGCTGCGCTCCGGGTACCGGAATGTAACCGCTCGTCCGGAAAAGATCGGTGGACGCAGAACCGTACCATGGTCCCAGGCGAGTGCCTGCCCAAAGCGATGACTCGGGAGTATTCTCATTACCCCAGGAGCTTTCGGCCAGGATCGTGGTCTTCTCCGGCGTGCGGGTGCGGAACTGAATGACCCCGCCCATGGCCGTCGAACCATACAGGCTGGCGTCGGCGCCTCCTCGCACAACCTCCACGTCGCTGATGGATTCACGGACCACGCGGTCCCAGTAAACCCATCCGCCGAACGGATCGTTGAGCGGAATGTCATCGACGATGACCAGGGCGCGGCTCGCCCCGCTGGCACCCACTCCACGCATGGAAACTCCCTGCGTGCCGGGATTCGCCGTTCGGCTGCTGGCGCGGCGAAACAGCGTAAAACCCGGTACCTGGCGCAGCGCGTCATCGAGCGCGAGAGGTGCGGAAGAGTTCAGATCGTCGTCGGAGATGGTCACGCTGTCGGCGGGAGAGTCCTCCAGCGCGGTATTGATGCGGGTGGCGGTCACGAGAACATGGTGGCTGGCGTAGTCCGATTGGTATTGCGGATGCAGGACCAGTTCGAGCCGTGATTGAAGATTCCAGGAGAGCTGAATGGGCAGAAATCCAGCGGCTCTTGTGGTGAACGTGCCGGAGGTGGCGGAGATGTCGAGGTGAAAATGCCCGGTGGAATCGGTCCACGCTGTCCTGCGGTAGCGGCCGCTGCTGAATTCGACTTGCGCGCCGACGATGACGGCGCCGGAAGGATCTTCCACGATGCCGGTTACCGAGGTCGGGCCGGTTTGCCCCACACCGGACTGCAGCGCGAGCAGAACACAGGCGATGGCAAAGAGGCATCGAATTGGGGGGCGGAGACTCGGCATTGTTTTTCCGGTAAATCCAAAACCTGACGGGGCCGGGAGATCCCTCTGTCGGGCAGTCGAAGTCACTGCCGCAG
Organism: Terriglobales bacterium; assembly: GCA_049520935.1. Taxonomy (GTDB): domain Bacteria; phylum Acidobacteriota; class Terriglobia; order Terriglobales; family Acidobacteriaceae; genus Acidiflorens. The sequence continues at coordinate 64,645 of JBEKPJ010000026.1, forward strand.
AGCCAGTGTCCCTAGAATCGCCTGTTGCTTGGCGATCAGCGACTGCACGCCCTGCCTCGCCGCCCCCATCATCTTCGCGAGTTGAGCGTCATCGAAAACCTGTTGCTCGGCGGTGGCCTGCAGTTCGACGATTTTATTGCCCGCGGTCATGACGAAGTTCATGTCCACCTCGGCGCGCGAATCTTCTTCGTAGTTGAGGTCCAGCAGAATTTCACCATCGACCATGCCCACGCTGATGGCGGCTACAAAATCTTTGATCGGAGCGGCGGTCAAGGTTCCCGCGTCGATCAATCGCTGCAATGCCAGGCCGAGCGCGACGAATGCTCCGGTGATCGAAGCCGTTCGCGTGCCGCCGTCGGCCTGGATCACGTCGCAGTCAATCCAGATGGTGCGTTCGCCCAGACGCTTTAGATCGGCGACGGCGCGCAGCGAGCGTCCGATGAGGCGCTGAATTTCCTGGGTGCGCCCGCTCTGCTTTCCCTTGGCCGCCTCGCGCACGGTGCGCGTCAGCGTGGAGCGGGGTAGCATTCCATACTCGCCGGAGATCCATCCCTTGCCCGAATTGCGCAGGAACGCGGGTACGGTCTCTTCGACTGATGCCGTGCAGATGACGCGGGTATTGCCCACCTCAATCAGCGCCGAGCCCTCCGCGGTCGAGATGAAGTCGGGAATGATGTTGACGGGCCGAATCTGCTCCGGCGTGCGGTTATCGCTGCGGAAGATCATCAGACGGAGATTCTAACAGGAGGCCGCTGGCGTGGGCGCAGGCGTCTCTGGACCCGGAGCGCAATGGATCGCCTTGGCGGTCTGGTTCCATCCTTACCAGGTCCGTTGCTTCACGGTGGCAATCGGACGCAGGCTTGGCGGGGGCGCGGGCGAAAGGTATCGGTCCCAGGTTGTGCTTTGGCCCCACGGCGCGCGTTCCCGGCCTGAACCAGGGGGCCAGACCTTACCTACGGATTGCTCGCCTGCTCAACCGCGAGCACATCGAAGGTCTCGCTCAAATCGGCGTGTCCGGCCAGGGTGTCTCGCGCTCTGCCTTCGACCAGGATGTTCACGCGTTGGATGCCCGGTATGTTGGCGCCCAGGGTTTCCACCAGCGAATTTACGGTGAGTTGCTCGCTCAGGATGCCAGAGCGATGCTCGTCAGCGAAGGCGGCATTCAGGTCGATGACGGCTGCGCCCGGGTCGACCAGGTAGATGGCGCGGATGTCCGCCGAGGGGGAAAGAGGATGGGGGGAATGGGGTTGCTGATAGATGCGCAGCAGAGTGCGCAACAACTCCTCGGCTCGCTGTTGGCGTCCTCCGGGAAGAGGAATCTGCGCTGGCCGCGGGCGGAGCGCGCCCGCGCTGTCGTCCGCTACGTAGAGGGCTACGGTTTCAGTCGGACCGGAAGCGGGGGGAGCGACAGGTAAGGCGCTGTCGGCAGCCGAAGAGTCCAGGGCGACGGCCTGTCGCCGCACGTGGCGCAGGTAGATTCCCATGGCCACCACCAGCAGGAACAGCGTGGCGACAGCAATCAGGAGATGACGGGGGATCATCGGGTCACCTTCGGCGCGGGCGCCGGGGTGATCCGGACCTCGGGTGAGCGCACGATGGCGATGGCGATCGTGGTCATCAGGGTTGAGCTCCCAATCGGTCGCGGACCGATGCTACCGCATCGGCAATCGCCGACGCGGCTCGCTGCTGGTAGTTGGCGGAGGTCAGGTCGGTGATTCCGTTCGGGCCGGGAGCAAGTTCGACTGCGACCGCGGGCATGGAGACATTGTTCAGCGGGCGCAGGGAAGCGGGAGAAGCCTGCGCGGAAAACTCTCGTTTGCGCATTTCGGTGACTACGGCTGCCGAGACCGCGCGGCTCGTGGGTAACGCCGGTGCTTGTGCCGTGTTCCAGGCATGGAACAGTCCTTGATCGATCCCGGAGACCGGAAGCAGCGCCGTGTATACGCGGGCGCCGGTACCTTGCGAGGCGGCGTGCAGGGTGATAAAGATCCCCGCGCGGGCAACATTGGCCGCCGTGGCGCGCTGATCGACCGTGGAAGCGCTGTCGGTGTCGCGCAGTAGCATGACCGCGAACCCGCGGATCTCCAGTTCATGGCGGAGCAGGCGTGCAAGTCCCAGCGTGACATCCTTTTCGGCCAGTCTATCGGTCAAAGCGGCGCCGCGCTCGTCGCCGCCGTGCGCCGGGTCGACCACGGCGAGAATGCGATGAACACTGGTTACGGTGTTGACCGGGGCAGGCGACGGCAGGGGCGGGGACTGCTGAGCGGCAACGGCCGGCGCCGCTGCCGACGGAACCGGGGAGACGATGATCGTCCGCCGGTCGACGCTGAAGGTTGCAATCAGCGGTTCGGTTGCAGTCACGTCCAATTGGGCGTCGCCGTCGGCCTCGGAATAGCTGACGTGCGTTATCAATGTACTGTCGAAGGAGATCGACTGGCTCCCCGGGGAGACGACCGGGTCGCGCCTAAAGAGCATGCGCAGCTTGCCAGGCTCGGTGGAGATGGTGGGGTTCACGGGAGCGGTGAAATTGATCGCTAATCGAGTGGGGTTACCCGCTTCCAGCCGGAAGCTTGGCTGTATGGCGACATCGCCGATGAACAGTCGTCCGGTGCTTTCCCGGAAATTTACCGGCGTCCCCAGAAACCTCGGCAGCAGCGCTCCGAGCGAGCTTAGCGGAACCAATCCGCGGGCGTTTTCGACGAGGAAAGGAGACAGGAAGTCGAAATCGCGTCCGGCAATTCTTGCCCGGTTCCCTCCCGCGACAAAGTCGGCCTCCAGAGCGTTATAGTGGAGGCGCAACGAACGGCCTTTGGAATCAGTACTTACGCGGCCGAGCGGTTCGAGTAGTTCGAGCAAGCCGACGTATTCGTGACCCGCACGATCGAGGATGGGCAGGGTGTAGACGGCGACAGGTGAGTAGATGGAAAGGTGCTTCTGGTCGGCGGGGGGAGCGGAGGGCGTGGCCGCCAACAGCGTCGCGCTGGCGAGCAGCGCCGCCATGATCTTGCGGGACAAAGCTCTGCTTGTCGTGGTGGAAAACACTTCCACTAGATCCTACAATGAGCTGCTCGGGAGCCAGAAGTCCAGCCCGGAACAACGTGGGCAACCCCCACCCCCAGACCCGCTCTCGCTAGTCCAGGGCATAGATTGTCAGGCCGCTGAGTAATTTGGGATAGAAATCGGTGGACTTCTGAGGCAGGACTTCCCCGGCGAAGGCTAGGTCGCGGACCTGTTCGATGCCGACCGGGTTCATCAGGAATGCCACCTGCACGTGTCCGCTCCGAACCTGCGAGAGGGCTTCGCCGACCTCGCGACAATAGGAAACGTTCTCCTGGTTGCGAATGGCTTCCTCGGAGATCTTCAGCACGCCCTCCAGCAGAACCTTGTGTAATTGCACGACGTCCAGCGCTTGCTGGCGGAGGGAAAGGTTGGCAAATAGGGCCGTGCCGATAGATTTCGGCGTGTGCAGCAGGAAGGCAGCGCCGGTGGTGACGGCGAGCAAGGCTGTTCCGGCCTCCCCCGCCTGTTGCAGAATCGCAGTGGCGCGCGCCGCATCAATGGTGGCGTCGACCTCTTCCACGTTAAAGAATTTCCGCGCTTCCGCCTGAAATTGCGCCGCCGAAAAATGCGGACGTCCAAACACCAGCCGATGGGTGGGAAGAATGACCAAGCCGGGACGATCCATGTCGACGAAGGTCATCATGAGCGATTCGTAAGGTGCGTTACCGACCGGCCCGGTCTCGGCGGCTGCGAGGCGCTCATTGCGATAGGCCAGGGCTGTCTCGTAGCGGTGATGGCCATCGGCGATGATCAGCTTCTTATCGAGCATCTGGGTGTGGACAGAGGCCAGGACCGATGCCTGTGAGATCTTCCACAGCCGGTGCAGTACGTTGTATTCGTCGGTGACTTCGATATCGGGGGCAGCCGCCGAATCAAGCAGGGCATCGACCTTGCCGCCGCCGTTGTACAACATGAAAATTTGACCAAAGTGGGCGCGGGTCGCCCGCAGCAGGTCCAACCGATCGGCCTTTGGCTTGGAGAGTGTCTGCTCGTGCCGGAACACGATCCCCGCCGAATACTTCTCGATTCGACCGAGGGCGATGAAGCCGCTTCGTTCCGCCCGAGCCAAGCTTCCGGGGATACTTCCTGCCTCGCCGGGGAGAGCAAAGGTCTGGGAATAGCGGTAGACAGAGGCTTCAGGATCTCGCCTCAAAACGCCTGTCCGGCGCCAGTCCTCGAAGGAGCGGGCGGCCCGGGTGTAAACATTGTCGGACTCTCCATCGCCCGGCGAGCGCTTTCCGAGGATAATGCGCACCAGATTGTAGGGGCTCGCCTGGTAGTAGCGTTCCTGCATGGCTGGGCTGATCTTGTCGTAGGGCTGGGTGACGACGTGCTGGATCGGCGCCTGCTGCGGGTCATAGCGCCAAGCTCGAAATGGGGAAATAAATGCCATAGAAGGGGAACGCAGAATTGTAGCAGGGACGATGCCCACTCGCCGCGGGCGCGAAAGTAGTAAAAAAATGCGCACTCACGCAAGCCACCTTCGGACCGTCCGGAGAATCTAAGGTTGGCAACGAAATAGTGACAACACTTTGTCGCGATTGTGCTAGTATCCGGCTCAGAATAGTGCGTTGCGGCCTGCTTTTCTGGGATGCGGGTCGCGGTCGTTCATGACGCCGATTTAGTGGGGCCTATGTTGTACGCGAAACAGTTCTCGGCTCGCGTCTCCCTGGCAGTTTTTCTGCTGATTGCTGTGTGCGGTACCCTCCCGGTGCTGGCCCAGAATTCGACCGACGACGTTCACGTCCAGCCCCGCATTCAGCCTCCGCCTCCGAAGCAGCCGGAAATTGATCCGGCGTTTAATACCCACACCAAGCCCTACAAGGTGGACGTGGATATGGTTCTGGTGCCGGTCACCATCACCGATCCGTTGAACCGGCTGGTGACGGGCCTCGACCGGGAGAACTTCAATCTTTTTGAAGGCAAGGACCAGCAGGAGATCAAGACCTTTTCGAGCGAAGATGCTCCGGTCTCGATCGGCGTGATCTTTGACATGAGCGGCAGCATGGGCAGTAAGATCGAACGTGCCCGGGAGGCGGTGTTTGAGTTCTTCAAGACGGCAAACCCGCAGGACGAGTTCTTTATGATTACCTTCGCGGACCGGCCGGAGGAGATCTCGGATTTCACCAGTTCGGTCGATGACATCCAGGGCCGCTTGCTGTATACGGTTCCGAGAGGGCGCACGGCGCTGCTGGATGCGATTTACCTTGGCGTCAGTAAAATGCGGCAGGCGAAGTATCCGAAAAAGGCTTTGCTGATCATCTCCGACGGCGGTGACAATCACAGCCGGTATACGGAAGGTGAGATCCGTTCGATGGTCAAAGAAGCCGATATTCTCATCTACGCGATTGGCATTTACGATCATTACTTCCCGACCGAAGAAGAACGCCTGGGCCCAACTCTTCTCAGCGATGTCACCGAGCTGACCGGTGGGCGAGCCTTCACGATTGACAACCCGAATGATCTGGCGGACGTTTCGACGAAGATTGGGATCGAGTTGCGCAACCAATATGTAATCGGATACCGTCCTAAGAATCCAGTGCGCGATGGCAAGTGGCGTAAGATAAAAGTGAAACTATTACCGCCCAAAGGATTGCCACCGCTCAAGGTCTACGCCAAGACGGGTTACTATGCGCCGACGGAATAGCGGGTCGCTGCTGATTTTCTTTCTCCTCGTATCGCTGTGGCTGACGGCGTCCCCTGCGCAGGGCGGCCTCCCGAGCCAGTCTCCTGCCGCCCCCGATCCTCCGTCGGTCTCGCAGACACCGACGAGCAACGCCCCTTCGGGGTCTGATTCGACCGACAGCGGCGTCTTTGTTTTCCGCAAGGAAGTCGAGGAAGTCGTGTTGCACGCCACCGTGATCGACGATAAGCAACACATCGTTACCAGCCTCGACAAAGGCGATTTTAACGTCTACGAGAATGGGCGTCCGCAGACCATTACATCCTTCCGCCACGAAGACATCCCGGTTTCGATGTGCATCGTGGTGGATAACTCGGGTTCGATGCGCGAGAAGCGACAAAAGGTGAACGCCGCGGCGCTGAATCTGGTCAGTGCCTCCAATCCAAACGACGAGGTGTGTATCGTCAACTTCAACGACGAGTACTACCTCGACCAGGATTTCACCGCCAACATTAAGAGGATGAAGGAGGGGCTGGAGAAGATCGAAGCCCGCGGCGGCACGGCCCTCTATGATGCGGTGGTTGCGTCCGCGGAACACCTGAAGAAAGACGCGAAGCTGGAAAAAAAAGTGATCCTGGTTGTCACCGACGGAGACGACAACGAAAGTGCCGAAACGCTTGAGCAGGCAGTGCGTCGGCTCCAGGGCGATGGCGGACCCACGGTCTATGCGATTGGCATCCTGGAGAAGGAAGAGCACCCGAAGCACGCGAAACGCGCCCTGGAAATTATGTCGGAAAGAACCGGGGGCATCGCTTTCTTCCCCCGGACGCTGGACGAAGTCGATGCCATTACCCGCACCGTGGCGCATGACATTCGCAGCCAATACACCATTGGCTACAAGCCGACAACACCGAAGGATCAAGGTGGCTACCGCCAAGTGAAGGTGGATGCCCGCTCGCACAACTACGGCAAGCTTACGGTCCGGACCAAGAGCGGCTACTACGCTGGTCCGGAGCCGGCGTCGGGGGCGCAATAGAGTCCGATCGCCGACCATCCCGACCATCAGTGTCCGGACCTCATTTCTGCCGGGAGCTCGCGGTTTCAACTTGCCTGGTTACCAAATTGCGGAATTATAAAATGTCCGCATTGACGCTACACCGCTTCGTTCCTTACTCTGGGGTGTGCCTTCAGCAACCGCAAACTCTCGCCTGCGCGTTAGCGACGATATTTCCAAACTCGTCGGCGAAACGCCGATGCTGCAAATGAAGAAACTGGCCCCGGCAGGGTCGGCCGATATCTTCGCCAAACTCGAATACCTCAATCCGGGCGGTAGCGTGAAAGACCGCGCCGCCATTGGCATGATCGCGCGCGCCGAACGCGAAGGCAGGCTGAAGCGCGGGGGGACGGTCATCGAAGCAACCGCCGGTAATACCGGCATCGGTCTTGCCTTGATTGGCGTGAGTCGGGGGTACAAGGTGCGGCTGTTCGTGCCCGAGAAATTTTCCGAAGAGAAGGTCATCATCATGCGAGCCCTGGGTGCCGAGGTGACGCGCACGCCCGAAGCCGAGGGCATGCAAGGAGCCATCCAGCGCGCCAAAGACCTGCTGGCTTCCGATCCTTCCGCTTTCATGGCGGCGCAATTTGAAAACTCGGCCAATCCCGATTACCACTACGAGACTACCGCTCGTGAAATCTTTGAACAGATGGAAGGGCGGATTGACGCCGTCACGGTGGGCAGCGGCACGGCCGGCACCTTCACGGGGATCGCCCGGTTTCTAAAAGAGCGGCTGCCGCAGGTGCACACCGTCGTCGTCGAAACCGAAGGATCGGTGCTCGGCGGGGGCAAACCCGGCCCGCATAAGGTGGAGGGGATCGGGTCGAGCTTCATTCCCGGAAATTTTGACGCCTCGGTTTGCAGCGAGATCATGATGGTTACTGACGTTCAGGCCTTCGGGATGGTCCAGCAACTGGCCGCCCGCGAAGGCGTGCTCGGAGGCTCGAGCGCAGGCGCCAATGTCTATGCGGCCGTCGAGGTTGCCAAGCGGCTCGGGGCAGGGAAGCGCGTGGTTACGCTGATCCCAGATTCTGCCGAGCGGTATCTGTCGAAAAGGATCTTTGAAGGCGGAATATAAACGGGGAACAGCCGCACCCGACCGAGGAGAATTCCTTGACCACTCAACCACCAGGCTTTGCCACCTGCGCCATCCATGCTGGCCAGGAGCCAGATCCTCTAACGGGTGCTGTGAGCGCGCCCATTTATCCCACCTCCACCTACGCACAGGAACAGATCGGCAAACACAAAGGGTACGAATACGCTCGCGTGACGAATCCGACTCGCGACCGGCTGCAGACCAACCTGGCGGCGCTTGAAGGCGGGAAAGAGTCGCGGGTATTTGGGAGCGGCATGGCGGCGATCAACGCCGTTGCTACCATGCTCAAAGCAGGGGACCACATCGTTGCCGGGCGCAATCTTTATGGTGGGACGCCTCGCCTGTTCGATCAGGTGCTGGTGAATTTCGGCCTGACCTTTACGTACGTCGATGCTTCCGATCTCAACCAAGTCGAGAGCGCATTCCAGCCGAGCACCCGGCTGGTATTTCTGGAGACGCCGACCAACCCCTTGATGGAACTGTGCGATCTACGCGCCATCAGCGATCTTAGCCATCGGCACGGTGCTGAGGTCGTGGTGGACAATACTTTCATGTCACCTTATTTCCAACGTCCGATTGTGTTCGGCGCCGACATGGTTGTGCACTCCACCACGAAATTCCTTAACGGACACAGCGACGGTCTGGGCGGAGTGGTCGTCTGCACCAAAACCGAGCAAGCCGAAAGACTCGCTTTTCTCCAGAAATGTGCGGGAGCGATTCTTTCGCCCTTTGAGTGCTGGCTAATTCTGCGCGGCGTCAAGACACTGGCCGTGCGCATGCAGGAGCACGACCGCAACGGCCGCACGGTCGCGAACTTTCTCTCGAAACACAAAAAAGTGCAGAAGGTCTTCTATCCCGGGCTGCCCGATCATCCGCAGCACGACCTTGCGAAACGCCAGATGTCCGGTTTTGGATCGATGATCGCATTCGAGACCGGGTCGCTAGCGAACGCCAACGCGATGCTGGGCAAGGTTCGCATCTGTTGTCTGGCGGAATCGCTGGGCGGGGTCGAGACTCTAATCTCGCATCCGGCCACCATGACCCATGCGGGCGTGGGCGAAAAGGTGCGTCGCGAGATCGGCATCACGGATGGCATGGTCCGCATCTCTGTCGGCATCGAGGATGTGGATGATATCCTCGCCGATCTCGACCAAGCACTCGCGGCGATCTAGCGTTTTTGTTGTCGTTGGCGTCAAGCTGACTGCGGGAGGGGCGGTCACCGACGCCCTCTCTAGCGCACCGATTCTCCCATCCAGGCCAGATACTCCTCGCTGCCGTCTTCGACGCCAATCTCGATGCACTCGGGAAGCTCGTAGGAATGTAGTGCACTCAAAGCTTCGCGCACGCGATCAAACGCTTCCACGGTTGTCTTGACAATCAACAACCACTCCGTTGCGGTCTCGACCTCGCCTTGCCAGCGATAGACCGATTCAATCTGGGGAATGATGTTGACGCAGGCAGCCAGTTGGCGCTCAACCAGCGTGTGGGCGATGTTCCTCGCCTCTTCGTGCGAGGCACAGGTTGTAAGAACTAGTCTTTTGTCGGTCATGTTCGGCCATTCGCAATCGAGTCGATCGTAATAGAATCGAGGGTTCGAATTTCACTGGAAGCATACGAGGCTGACGATGGCAACGCAAATCAAGTTTGGAACCTCCGGGTGGCGTGCGGTTATCGCCGAGGAGTTCACGTTCGCCAATCTGCATCGGGTGCTGCATGGCATCGCACGCTACGTACGGTCGCAGAAGCCTGTTGGGGCGCGGGTCATTGTCGGGCGTGATCCGCGATTTCTCGGCGAAACTTTCTGTGCCACGGCGGCGGATATCTTGTCCGGCTACGGCATCACTTCGCTGGTCGTCGCAGAATCTGCACCCACACCCGCGATTTCCTACGCTGTAATTCGATCGCAGGCTGACGGCGCGATCAACTTTACTGCTTCCCATAATCCTGCGGAATACAATGGGATTAAATTCTCGACTCCCGATGGCGCGCCGGCGCTGCCTGAGGTTACGCACGCGATTGAGTCTGAGGTCGTGGCCTTCGATAGGAATCCGCAGCCTCCGCCGCGAACCGCAGAGAATATGGCGAAAAGGGAAGCGCTTGACCCGAAGGGCATTTATCTTTCCCGCTTGCGGGAAATTGTCGATCTTGACGTCATCCGGAAGTCAGGCATCAGGATTGCCTTCGACCCAATGTGGGGCGCCGCGCGGGGATATTCCGATGTGCTGCTTCGCGACTCCGATGTGACCGTGGCTACGGTTCACGATGCCCGTGACGTGCTTTTTGGAGGCCATGCGCCCGAACCCGACGACCACCTGCTCGAGGATCTGCGCCAGGAGATGCGTAAGATTGGTGCCGCCATAGGTATTGCGACCGACGGCGACGCCGACCGCTTCGGAATTGTCGATCAAGACGGCACGTTCCTGCAGCCGAACTACATCATCGCGTTGCTCTTCGACTACCTGGTTGAAACGCGAAGCTGGAACAACGGGGTGGGAAAGTCGGTGACCACCACGAACCTCATCAACGCGCTGGCCGCAAAACACAAGATCGAGCTGCACGAAACGCCGGTGGGCTTCAAATACCTCGGCGAGTTGATCAAGGCGGACAAGATTCTGATTGGCGGCGAAGAAAGCGCCGGCCTCTCGATTCGTAAACACGTCCCGGAAAAAGATGGCGTGCTCGCCGGCCTGCTTTGTTGTGAGATGGTGGCGCGCCGTGGGGTATCGCTCGGCGCCCAATTGGAACAAGTATTTGCCAAAGTTGGTTCCTATTATCCTTTAAGGGAGAACTTCCGCTTGACGCCGGATGTGAAAGCGAAGTTTACTGAGAAGTTACGTAGCGATCCGGTTGAGTTTCATGGCACCAAAGTTGCACAGGTGGCGAGAACGGACGGACTCAAACTGGTACTCGCCGACGGATCGTGGGTGTGCTATAGGCTCTCCGGCACGGAGCCGGTGGTGCGCGCCTATAGCGAAGCGCGCAGCCGGGAAGGCCTCGCAAAGCTGAGCGCGGCAGCGAAAGCATGGATCTTCGATTAGGACCCAACTCGCGAGTACGCATTCTTCCAAATCCGCAGGCGGGGCTGCGCGAGGCCATTGGCCAGGCTGTGGATCAGGCTATGGGCCAGGCCCGAGACCACGCTCCGAAAGCCGAAGCCGCGGCGGTGCGCTGGGTGGAACGCACCCGGCCGGTGTGGTCGTGGCTCGCCTCGGAGTGGCGCCGACTGGGAACGGTGCTGGCCCTTCTGCTGATTACGGGATTGCTAATCCATGCCATGTTTGGGGCAAACGGCATGGTCGTCTATCGACAGAAGCGCGCCGAGTTGCAGTCGCTGCAGAGTGAGGTCGGCCGACTGCAGAAGGAAAACACCCAGTTTGCCGATCAGATTAAGTCGCTCAAGTCCGACCCGGCTGCCATCGAGAAAGAGGCCCGCGAACAATTGCATTACACTCGTCCGGGAGAAGTCATCTACGTTGCTCCCGACGCTCCACAGAAGCCATCCACGGGCCGCGCCAGGAACGGCCAGTAGTTGCAACCGTTCGCAACACCCACTCCCATAGGGTCCTGTGATAGAGTTCAGAGATCACGTGTGGGGAATCGAAAGGAGGTAACATGCGGAAATTGCTCTGGTTGTTATTTGCCGTCGCGCTGGTTTTACTGGTGACCTCGTTGTCATTTGCGGGCGACGCCAAAACCGTGAACGGATGGGTCAGTGACTCCAAGTGCGGCGTTAAAGGAGCCCACGACGGCGCGGCCGAATGCACAAAGAAGTGCATTGAAGGCGGTGCCAGCCCTGTGGTTGTCACCGACGCCGATCAGAAAGTGTTGACCGTGGACAATCCGGATGCTCTCAAAGCGCATTATGGACACCACGTTGCGGTGACAGGTCACATTGACGGCGACAAGATTCACGTCGACAGCGTCAAGATGCTCTAGCCAACAGCCATTTCAGTCGGATGAAGATGAAAAAGGGTGACCTTGCAAACCTTTTGCGAGACGCGCACCCAGAAGCGATGTTCGTAAATTTACGGACGTCGCTTTTTTCTTTGCGTCCTCGAATACCACGCAGGCATCGCTCCGAGACAGACTGTTTTCGTTCTATCGTGCCTTTGAATCTGGGTGGGCAGGAACCGAGGATGTCCGAAGAGATTCAGCATTCCAGGGGTAATGTTGTTCGGCGCTAGCCGAATGGGAGTGCTTTGTGAGGAAGCGGAAATCGCTGCCATGGTACCGCGTGCCATCTCTTTGAGGACCGCAGGTCATGGGAAAGCGCAGTTAGGATACCGGGACGACCCAGGCTTCGATTCCCGTCCGTTTCGTGGTAACCGCACCGGCGACCACGCGCATGCGATCCCCGAAGACCCAAGTGGGAGCCGTGGTGTTCGGTCGACCCGATTTGCTGGCCCTTCCTATCGCACGACGCCTTCCATCGGCGAGCTGGCGGTGGCGTAGAGCTTGCGTGGCATCCTCCCTGCGAGGTAGGCCTGCCGTCCGGCGATCACAGCGTGCTTCATGGCTTCGGCCATTCGCACCGGCTCCTGGGCACTGGCTATGCCGGTGTTCATCAGAACCGCGTCGTAGCCCAGCTCCATAGCAATGGCTGCGTCGGACGCCGTACCGACACCTGCGTCGACGATCAGCGGAACCCCCGTGATTAGCTCGCGCAGGATCCGCAGGTTAGCGGTGTTCTGGATGCCCAGGCCGCTGCCGATCGGGGCGCCCAAGGGCATCACTGCCGCGGCTCCGGCGTCGACCAGACGTTTGGCGAATACGATGTCGTCGGAGGTGTAAGCGAGCACCGTGAACCCTTCTTTTGCCAGCACACCGGTGGCTTCAAGCGTTGCTTGTACATCGGGATACAGCGTGGCCTGGTCACCAATCACTTCCAGCTTGATCCAGTCCGAGAGTCCAACTTCGCGTGCCAGGCGGGCAGTGCGGATGGTGTCATCGGCGGTATAGCAGCCGGCAGTATTCGGTAGGAGGAAGTATCTCTTGGGATCGATGAAGTCAAGCAGGGATTCTTTGCTGCGGTCGAGATTCACCCGACGCACAGCTACGGTCACCATATCGGCGCCACTGGCTTCAAGCGCGCGAGCGGTTTCTTGAAAAGATTTATATTTGCCGGTCCCAACAATCAGGCGGGATCGGAATTGCTTGCCAGCGATAATCAATGAGTCCGTCATGAGCTTATTGTACGGCGAGAACGAGTGCTTCATCATCCACTTGCCGGGCTTGCCGGCGGAGCGTCAATTTCAAGCTGCTGACCGTGCACCACAGTTTCGAGGTCCCCCGGATCTAACTCCCGGTCACCTCCGCTTTTGCATACATATCCTCGATCAATGTACGGTAGCGTTCCTCGATCCCGCGGCGGCGCACCTTGAAAGTATGCGTCAGAGTCCCATCGGCCGCCGAGAGTTCTTCGGGTATCAAGAGTACCCGTTTCAGTTTTTCGAAGCGTGCCAGATTCTGGTTGAGGTCCTCGATGATGTTTTCGTAGAGTGTCTGCACCTTGACGTTCGCCACGAGTTCTTCGCGAGAAGCGAACGGAATATGGTTCGAATGCGCCCAATCCTCCAAAGCAGGGAAGTGAGGAGCGATCAAAACGGCGGGAAATTTTCGCCTGTCGCCGAGCACGACGGAAGTTCCAATCAGCGGGTTCAGCTTGAGCGCGTTCTCGAGCGGTGTGGGCGCGATGAATTTTCCGCCCGAGGTCTTAATCAAATCCTTCTTGCGGTCGGTGATCGAAAGATAGCCATCGTGATCGAGATGTCCGATGTCGCCGGTCTTGAACCACCCGTCAACAAACGCCGCGCGCGTTTCTTCCGGACGGTTCCAATAGCCTTTGAACACGGACGGTCCGCGCACCAGCACCTCGCCATCTTCGGCGATCCGCACGTCGATGTTTGGCAGTGGCCTCCCGACCGAGCCCAGTCGGTGTGCGGCGGGTGTGTTCACTGCAATCACTGGCGACGTTTCGGTAAGCCCGTATCCCTCATGGATGGGAATACCGATGTCAGCGTACCACTCGGCCAATTCCCGGCCGAGCGGCGCGCCTCCCGAGACAAATTCCAGGGCTTTGCCGCCCATACCGGCGCGCACTTTGGAAAATACCAGCCGGTCGGCAACCCTCATTTTCCAAGACAATGCGGCGATCGAAGTCCCGGCCAGAGTCTCGGCGCGATGCGCGCGGCCCACGGAAAGCGCCCAGCGGTAGATCGCATTGGCCGGAAATTTCGCCGCTTTGTGGATTACCTGCTGACGGATCTTTTCATAAACACGCGGGACGGCAACAAAGATATTGGGTTGAACTTCCGCCAAAACCTGTGCCAGTTGCGCAAGGTCGGGACAATAGGCCAGTACCACGCCACGATAAAGAAGCGCGAAGTCAACGTGCCGGGCCGTCACGTGAGAAAGCGGCAGAAACGAGACGCTGACCTCATCTTTTTGCCCGACATCGAAACCATCGAGCGAACACGCGATGTTCGACGCCAGATTGCCGTGGGTTAACATCGCGCCCTTGGGAGTTCCGGTAGTGCCTGAGGTGTAGATGATGGTCGCGAGATCATCGGGTACTACGGAGTGTAAGTGAGCATGGAATTTCGGGTCGAAGTCATTCGGCCCGCGCCGCATCAAGCCTTGAATCTGAATGGCATGGCCGGTCTCCACGGCATCCATCACGATGATGCGCTCGACCGGCGTTTGCTCGCGGATGGTCAATATTTTTTCCAACTGCTTCTGTGTGGAGACTGCGACCACACGCGCACCAGCATCGTTGAGGATGTAGGCAGTTTGCTCCGCTGTCTGCGTGGCGTAGATCGGAACCGTGACCGCCCCCAGCGCAAGAGTCGCGAAATCGGTGAGCGTCCATTCGGGGCGATTCTCGCTCAGGATGGCGACACGATCGCCCTTCCCGATTCCCCAAGATTCAAGGGCGCGAGCCAGACCTACGACGTTGCGATAGATTTCTGCGGAAGAGATCGGTAACCAACCGACAGCGCTTCTCTCTAGCATGACGCGGTCGCGGCGATTTTCACAGACCGCTAACAGAATGTCGTTCAGCGTCCGGAGGTTCATTGGTTGCGATCCAGGTTGCTGCGATGTTTGCATCCACGATAATTGTACAAAGGCATTGTAATTCGGTAATCGAGCCAAGGTCTTGAAGGGGGGCAATGGTAGATCTCCGGGTGCCATCGTGGCCAGCCCGGCCGCTGTCAAGACAAAGCGACGGTCAACTTCCTGATCGGTAGGAGAGGGAGAATTCTGGAGAGGAGGTTGATCTTGATACCATCGATATCCCAAAAGATTGTCGATACCTGCGAACGGTAGAATCTGTGTCGCTAAAATCAAATCCCCGTACGAATAGCGCTAATCATTAATGAGTGTGCGCCACTAGGAGGGCTCGACAAAGGGAGTTGAGCCGTCTTCACTCTGCTGTGTTATGATTTTTCTGCGGGGTGGAGCAGTCTGGTAGCTCGTTGGGCTCATAACCCAAAGGTCGGTGGTTCAAATCCACCCCCCGCAACCAACGAACTCATAGAAAGCAAAGCAAGTTAAAAGGGAGCCCCGAATTGAGGCTCCCTTCCTTTTGCTCAAAATGTCCGTGTTCTGTCCGTGTTCTGGAAAAAATCCCCTATTGGCGAGTTGCAGTAGCAGTGGGCATCACCGCCAGCTTGTCCGCTTGTTGCGTCTCTCTCCACTCCAACCGACGTTGCTGCACCTCGCGCTGACGCGCCTGCTTTTCCTCTTCGGTGAAGAGATCAGCGTAGCGCTTGAACATCGCCGGCGTAGCGTGCCCGGTGACTTCCATGCAGTCCTCGATCGTGTTGCCGGCCTTCCACAGTTCATGGGCAGCCGTGCGCCTGAAATCGTGGAAGATTTTTCCGATGTACTTCGCGGGTTTCTTGGCCGTCCACGTCCTGTGGCAGCGATCGCACGTCTTGTTCGCGTCGAGCTTCGAGATAAACTCGCCCTCCTGGCCGCGGCAGTTCCGGCAGTACCACGCTCCCAGACCGTTCAGGATGCAGACCGTGCGCCATGCCTTCCGGTAATCCCGGATCGGCTTCCCGCCATGGTGAAACATCAAGTCACAACCCGGAAGACGATCCGCGCGACGGCGCTCGATGATCTCCTCGAGTGCTGGAGTCAGCGCGATACTCCTCGGTTTGCGGTTTTTCGTGTCTTTCGCTGGCACCGTGATGGCGTCCTGGCCCACGTAAGGCCAGCGCAGCTTCAGGATTTCACCAACCCGGGTCCCCGTCTCATAGGCAAACCGTGCCACGTCCGCCAGATACTTCGGCAACCCGGAGAAGATGGCTTCCGCTTCGGCATTCGAGAACTTACCCTTGCGAGTGTTGTTCTCTGGGAATTTCTTAATCTTCAAACTCCGAGAGAGAACGTTGGAGCTGCAGGCCAGGGTGTATGCCTGCCCCAATAATTGCAACGCGCGATTGATCGTGCTGATCTTCTTTCCGCCCGCTTGCATGGTTCCGATGAACTTCGTGACGTCGGTTTGCTGCACGTCCATCGCCTTCATCGCCCCGAAATAATCCCGCAGGCGGTTAAGGTGGGATTCCATCTGCGGGCCAACCTCGCGCGGGATGCCGGTTTTCCTGTTTAATTTGTATTCGGCCGTCAAATCATCGAGGATCTTGTTCACCAGCACACGATCTTGCGCGGGACCGCTAAACGTTCTCGCACCGGTCCTGTCGGCGCCCACTTCGTCCAGCCGGCGCTTCAGGAACTTCTCCGCCTTCTTGGGATCAGTTTCTCCGGTCGATTCGCGATACTCTCGGCCGCGCAAGTAGTAGGCTGCCCACAAAAAGCTGGTGCCCTTGCGAGCGAAAATTCTGCCGTTGCTCCTCATCGCCGCGTCCCCTTTCCGGCGTTCTCGACGTACTTCACCAGAGCCTTGATTACCAGATCCTGCAAAGACATCTTTTCGTCGATGGCCGTATGGCGCGCCAAGTCCCAGAGCCTTTGCGGCACTCGAATCGTGGTGCGGATTATCTGCTCGTTGTTCTTCGCCATTTCCTTACTCGCCTCCCGCGCGAGCAAGTCAACTATGCGCTCATGCTGTCGTGCTGTCAATACATCTTTACTGTCTTCCCTGGCGCTCTTCTGCTTCGACAGCATAGAGCGGTTCTAACCTTTCCCCTCCTTCATGGCAAAATCCGCCTCGCAACCCGCTTGCTGCCGGCCAAGTAGGTTTGAATCCCCGCACTGCTGAACAATAGCGAGCGTCCGATGCGCCGCGTAAAAGGGAAGTCCGCATGATGCCGGTAGAGATAACCCGCGCTCATGCCGAGTCGCTCCGCGGCCTCTGCGACGTTCAAGAGCGTATCCGGCGCGGACCCTACGGGAGCGGGCGCCGTCAGCCGGGCAAGCGCAGTGACGCGGATCTGCTCGAGATCGCCCAAGAGCTCGGGCAGTGCGGTCGCCGGCAGGGTCTGCGCCGCCTGCAGAACGTGTTCTAGTTCCTGTTTCATGTTCGCACCTGCCCCTTGCTGCATGGTTTCGCGTGGATGTGCCCCGAGCTCTGACGGTGATGCCCGGTGATGAGCACGGATCGCAGAGCGGTCAATTGAAACATGAACCGCCGTTCGCCCTTGCCAATGGTGTTGCCACATTCGCGGCATGATGCCGGATGCTTCCCGATGGTCTCCCGCACCTGCCATGCTGGAGAACGCCCGCGAATTGCAGAGATCTCAGTCGCCCCGAGGATCCAGGTGTTCTTGCGGTTGCTCATATAACCCCGCCGTAGTTCTCCAAATAGCTGCACACCGCGGGGAAGAAATCCGCCACATAGGTTTTGTCCATCTGCACCGCCACACGTTCGTAGACGTCGACTAAGAGCTCCAGATCTCCACCCGCCAAGTCAAAGCTTGTCGCGATCGACGCCGAGACTCGTTTCTCTGACCAATCGCCGTAGCGGTTGACGCCGAGCTCCACCAACTTCGCCCGCAGGATGACGAAGTCCTCTTTCCTAACCACGGTCCTTTCCCGAAGAGAGTTGTCTCTCTTGTCAGAACTCTCCCTAGAGGGGGTTGACTCTGACTTTGACTTATTAAGCGAAGCGAGAACATCATCGTCCGCGTTAGCGGACAAGTGTTCTTTGTTTTCGGTCTCATAAGACGGTAAGAAAGGACGGTTGTGTGGCGGGGTGTATTTGTCACAGGTGACAGGGCTATCTGTCACAGGTGCCGCGCTATTTGTCACAGGTGATTCCCCTTTTTTGTCGTCAAACGACACCCCAGCGTTGACCTTGCCGACATTGATCGACCGAATCCGCGTCTTATAGGCGCCGTGCAACTCACCGTCTTCCAGAAACCCCAGAGTCCTCAGATCGTTCAGTAGGCGGAAGGCAGTCCGTCGATTCATCCCCGTTTCATCTGCGAGACGTT
The DNA here is from genome assembly GCA_049520935.1 of Terriglobales bacterium. Lineage (GTDB taxonomy): Bacteria > Acidobacteriota > Terriglobia > Terriglobales > Acidobacteriaceae > Acidiflorens. The sequence continues at coordinate 82,878 of JBEKPJ010000026.1, forward strand.
GCACCGATGGCCAGATACCAGTGCCGTCGCCATTCGAGTAGGACGCCATTTGCATCAAGAGTTTTCTCCGCTCCTCACACATCCATCGCCACTTCTTACCATCGCTCGCCAGTCGATAGGCCGCCGGCGGAACGCTGCGAACATCCCGTACACATTTGGTCGAGTCTTTCTTCGCCCGCGGTGCTGGCGCCGCATCGTGCGCGCTGGCAACCGGTTTCTTCTTTGCCACGCTCACCGTGAGCGCTCCTGAGGGTGTGGGCGCGCGTTCGCGGCCTCGACCAACGTACTAATTGGCGCGACAAAACTCTCCAATTGTCGGGCCAGCCGCAGTAACCGCTTGGAATTTTGGGAATAGAGTGTTTGGCGCGCAGACACCCGCAAGATCTGTACGATGGCTCGGATGTGACCGCGAACCTCGACCACCGAAACTATTTCGGTGGAAGTTTGCGCCTGCGCAGGGCCTGTGCTAGTTTGGCTTTGTTCACGTTCCATTGGTTTCTCCTCGGCAGCGTCTCGTTAACCGGCCTGGTCGCGCGGACGCTGCTTTCCCTTTAAGCCTGCAATGTCTCTTCACTGATCGGTGCTGGTAGGGTTGGGACGTTCGCTGGCCGTCCGCGTGGGCGTCTCTGATTGATCGGCGCCGCTTGCCGCTTAGTCCACCAGCGCACGATTACTTCGCGGCTGAAGAAAGTCTTCCGAGCAATGCGAACGGGAGTCAATAATCCCGCGGCCATGTCGTTGCGGATGGTCCTGGAGGTGACGCCAAAGGCTGCAGCCAAGCGCGGTTCGCGAACAAGCGAAAGCGCCTTCGCGACCGGCGTCGGGTCGATCAAGCTGGTAATAAAATTTTCGAGTGAGTCGTCCTGGCGCTTCATCGGTCCAAACCTCCAAAACAAGGATTGACGGCTGCCATTGCAGCGACCGCCCGTTTTCCCTGAGCCGCCAGGGAAACTTAGTGGTGCTTACTACTCCTCGTTTCGGTCTTGGACCGTGTTGTTAATCTCGGCTGGAATGAACTATAGGGAAATTGGGTTCGGGAGTCAACACAAAATCTGCACGGACATTCCAAGGACACCGCTGGCACCAGCCTTGTAACTCATGCATCTCTGCCACTTAGCGAGGCACATCGGAGAACGTTGGGTTGAGATGCCAACGCGCTCAACCTGGCGGTGACAATTGCGTCACGCTTCGAGCAACGCGCATAGCTTCGCGTTGACGCCGGCCGCGATCTCTTCCGGACGTTCCATTCCGATCGCCACGCCCACGTTCACACCGCTGCGCAGTTGCCCGGTGATGCGTCCCAACAATTCAAGCGAGCGCCCGACCTCGCGCAGAGCCGCGGACGCACCAACCCAATGCTTCTCCTGCTCTGCCAGTTTGGCGATATCTTCGCAGCGTAGGATCAGCGCTTCGACTCTCCCGAGCAACGAAGTAGCTTCAAACATTTCAGTCGCTTGCACAGCCTTCACCAACTTACTCGTTAGGTGGTTATGCCTGTGCCGATGTAGTGAAGACGTGGAGAAGCCGAATCTTGCCCCTGTTTCCCTAAGTGGCCTGTTTTGGAGTAACGCCTCTTCGATCTGCAACCTGTGGGGAGACTGGCAAACGACGCAGACTTTTGGCATCTGGGTGGATCCTTTCGTGTCTTCCTTCCGCGATTCTAGCCTGTTTCGGTTGTTCCGAAACACGATTCTCTGAGTTAGTGCGGGGTGTTAGTCGCGTGAGTGCGTAGGATGGCCGGGCTTTTGAGCACAGGAGCCTCTAGGACGGTTTGAGGGGATGTAATCGGTCGCTCGGGCGCTGTCGCGCTGTCCTGCGTAGGCTGTGCGTGCGGGGGAAGGCAAGAAAGCGAGCAGGCGAAGGCGATGCGGCGCGTTTTGATGGTCCGCACGTTCCCACTATGAAGGGTCCGCGCGGCAGAAGCGCGGCGGGCAAAAGCTATACATCCCGATAGATCTGACCGCGTGGTCCAATGTCGGCCACGGTAATCAGTTCGTCATCTACCTCGAAGAGAACTCTGTAAGCTCCGATTCGAGCGCTCCTTTTGGTCGTGCCTTTCAAAGGGTATGACAGACGAAGATCAAACGGATCATCGGCGATGGATCTCAACTTATCGGCAATTCTTCGTCGGGTGCTTTTGTCCAGTTTCGAGAGGTACTTCGCTGCATTGGTGGTGAGTTTAACCGTGCGGGCCAAGGGTTCATTCGACCTGAGCCAGATCTATGAGTTCGCCGCTCTCCCTTTCCTTCTTGGCTCTATCAAAAAGCCGACCAACCTCTTCCGGCTGTGATGCAACATCGAACCAGTCCGCCAGGTTCGCAATCGGCTCGATAGTCCCCTCCAAACCTCGAAACGATGCTGCGGTCAGAGAATTGTTTGCCAATCCAGCTCGCCGCAAGCTTTCCAGCAGGTATTCGAGAGTGCGGTACATCTGCTCAAAATTGTCGGCGTTGGAGCGCAGCGTTTGGCGCGTGACTGGTTCTGCGTTTGGGTTAGGTTTAATTTTTCCTTCCATCGCAGCGTTCGTGATCTCCCTTATCCGCACGAGACCCTTGTTCAGTTCGCGGAGATGGTAGGCAATGCGAAGTACATTGGCACGATCCCGGACGGAAGCAGCGAGTCTCGAGGCGAGAGCGAGCGTATCGTAAACTCGCGCATTCCAGTCGTACGCTCCGAGATTGCCGATCACTACTGCAGCAGTGTTCACGTCGCCTCTCCTACCCGTTTAGACGCTTAAAGGTACTCCAGCGGGTTCGGAACGGTCAATCAGGCTTCAGGCCGTATCTCTCGCAATCCTTTGGTAATAGGCCCAGTTGAATTGTACACACTGTGTTGGCCGCGCCCGCATCGGCGCTCAGAGGCTGCTGCAGATGGGAAACGGACCGTTGGGGGCCGGAAAGCCGAAAAATCAACTCATTGAAAACAGGCGCTTTATCGTCGCGAAAACTCCACAGTGTGGACTCATTTTGAGACGGGCAGCAGATTTGAACTGGCAGTCCGAAATGGAGTTGGGGCTGGCGGCACAGCTCAGTGCAACATGTCGTCGGGGTTGAATGAGACAGACCCCCATTTAACCTTGCTCAACGCCGTTTGTTTCTGCACAGCCTCCAAGAAGGCGGCTGCTTCATTTACGAATTGCTCGGCGGTGTCACACCAGAGTGCGTTCTTTTCCAAGCCGATAAATTGTGCAAGCCCTTCTCGCAGTGCCGTACTCTCCGGCAATGGTGCATACTTTACGTCGAGCTCCAAATTCAACTTCCGGAGCAGTTCCTCGTCAGGTTGACCCCACGGAGCGTGCTTGTGAGAATTTACCAACAAGCGAAGTACCTCCATGGGTGGATAGCCGTCGCACTGTTCTAGCTTCAATCTTTTGGCTAGTTTCTCCCAGCCACCTTTTTTCCGAACACCTTCGCGTTCCTGCTGCACGTTGACTGCATAATCTTGACCGCTGATTTCTTTTCCTTGGTGGCCCTCGCGCGCCGCGATTTTAACCAATTCCCGTTCGACCTGATGCCGCAGCGTGACCAGCACCATCAGGCATAGTTCATTAACGAAAGGCAAGTCCGTGAACTGCCGTTGGTCGTATTGGCAATTAGGGTCTACGTTGTCTAACTCCGTTTCGCGGCGCAACTGTTCTGCCTTGATCACGCCGATCATATCGTGCAAGATCCGCGTTACCATAAAATCATCTCCCTTAAGCTGGCAACGTTATTTTCCAGCAAGCGCGGAGCAGAAAGGAACATCGGACGGTGGGAGTGCCTTATCGTCCTTTTCCGAAACGTCAGACCACACCCAGCAGCGCTTGCCGGTCGCGGTATCGAATCCCAACTGTTTGCCGGGTGTTTCAAGCCACTGGAAGCGACCGACCTCAGAACTGTGGCGCAGCGAGTACGCTTGAAGCGCAATTACGATACAGAGAAGAACCGTGTTGATTTTTGAATTCATTTTTGGAAAACCTCTTTTTGGCACATTGCTATTGATACCAAGCCCAGCGCACAAAGCGCACCAACCCGTAGATAGCCGCAAGCAGTGCAGCAAGGGAAATGACAATGGTAAAACAACCCTTCAACCAACTGTCTACCCTTGCTGCCATATCTCCTTTTTGGAGCATGATGAGGTAGAAAACTAAGAAGATTAGAACGCAGACAGATACGACGATAACGACGGGATTGTCCATCTGCTTGCGGTCCCTCCTATTGGTCGCCGCAAGTATATAACCACCACTGCGACACACACGGCAACGTTTGCAGTTGCAGGGCTGAAGGCTGCGAAGGCGCTTGCACGAACAATCTGGAGACTGATTGATGGCTACAGCGCACGTTGCGATGCTGTGTGCCACGATAGCCCCAAAAACAAAAAAGGGAGCGGTCGCGCCAACCCGCTCCCAGCGCCAGGGCGGGAAGGAGAACGAAGACTCCGCTCAAGCGCCATTCCAGACTGGCGGGAGCGTTGGTGGGCTATGAGTTCACCAAACTCCCGCCATTTGGCCCACTCACGGCGGATGGACAACGCCGGCAGGCGCGCCAGGGAGAAACGGAGCCCTGGCGAACTGAACTAAGAAACGGGAGCGGTGCCGCCCGCTCCCGCCATTGCGCTGCGCTCGTCGACGCATCACAGCGCAACCCGCCGCCCCACGGAGGCTAATCCTGTAGCGGCGAATCTCTTTGTCTACGTGATGCCGAGTGCCCTGCCCGCCTCATCGTTGCCGTCGACATAGGCCGCCAGCACAGTGAGAATTTTCTCTAGCCGCGTCAATTTTGCTAGCCGCGTTTGGCCGGCGGATTTCTGCAGAGTCATAGTGCGCGTTTTATCTGGACTGGCAACGATCGGCGGTCCGGAGGTTGGCTCGTACTTCGGCGCCGTGCTTTGGCTGTAGCGCTGTTCGAACGTTCCGGCCGGCATCGGCCGGGCGATCGAGTGCATCGCTTCGACGGTCGGGTATTGCGAAGCCATCGCTTCGCGGAATCTGTCATAGAAAACAGTATCCGGTTTCGGCCCTATGTCGACGAGCGCCTCCGTTGAGAACTGGTGCACCTCGCCCGTGTTCTGCGGAAACAGGTCATCGGAAGGATGGCCCGTCGAGCCGAACGTATCAGCCACGCCGCCTTTGCGAAAACCCTCGTTTGGCCGTACTTTTCTGATCATCGCCAGCTTTGCCGTTGTCTCGGTCTGGAAGCCGGCGCCGCTGAAGGCCGCTTCAACATTGCCGCGGTACCGCGCCTTTTGCGCTTCATAAATGCGCTGGCTTCGCGCCAGAACTTTATCAATCTCTTCCATGATTGCCGCTCTGCTCTGCATATCGTCTCGTCTCCTTTGCCGCGAATTTTTCTAACCGTTCCTTTCCTGACAAGTGTCAGTTCAACATCCCCGCTGCTTTCCGGTCGATCTGGTAGGCGCCGTCGAGCCCAGCCTTCTTGTTGGCTCCGGTTAGGTAAGTCCGAGTCCGCAAGTGCCCGGTGATCGCAGTGATGATCGCCTGCTGCTTGTCGCGTTCTGCGACCGCCTTCAATCCAGCGTCCACTTTGTTAGCGACAAATTCGGTTTCCTCTGTGATCGCTTCTGACTGGCGCTCCTGTTCAGCATGTGCGAGCGCCTCTGACCGGTCACGCTCGCATCTTTCGAGCTCGCTTTTCGGCACCGCCAGGAGTTGCCGCAGTCCGCTGACCTTCGCTTCCAGTTTCAGCATTCGAGCGCGAATCGTTTCGACGTCATCGGCCGCGCCGTGCGCGCCGCCCGCCAGGCGAAGACAAGCGCTGTTGTAGAGCTCGCGCTGACTGGCCAACTCTTCCGCCGCCTCTGCAATCTTGCCTTCCACTTGGCGGACCTTCGCCGTGGCCGCTAGAATGCGGTGGTCGAGTGCCGTTGTCTCTTCTGGTGCTGCGCTTACCGTCGCCATCCTATCGTCTCCTGAAAAAAGTCTTCCCAAACGGAAGAGTTATGGTGTCTTCGTCGCAGCCTGCGACGCCATCGAGATCGCGATCTGTTCCAAGAGTTGAACGGTGAGCCATTGCACCTTGATCGAGTCTGCGGCAGTTGCGGGCGGTTGCGGGATCGCCATCGAGCTCACCAGTTCTTGAATTTCGTCCGCGTCCACGTTTTCTGTTCTCCCTTTTTCGCCATCGTAGCCCACAGGCGAGCGCGCGAAACCACTTTATTTTTCGTTGTCGTTTTTTGACGCCCGGCGACGGTCTCGACTACGATGGTCGCGAAATTTCTAGGAGAAGAAAAATGCACACCAAGCAGGAATGCGGCCACCTCGGAGGAAGTACCACCAGCGCCCGCGAAACTCCCGAGCAACGACGAGCCCGCGGCCTTCGCGCCCGCTCAACGTTTCTGCGACGAACGGAAGAACGCCTGAGAGACGATCCACGAGCGCGAGCAATTGAGGAAAAGCTGCTCGAGCGCGTCGCTCAACTTACCGGCAACGTCCTGCGCTGAGCAGACGATTCAACCCGCAAGGCCCATCCGCAGTTGTTACAGCGCTTGTCATCTCCGGTGACGGTCAAAGGCCGGGAACATTCTGGACAGGGATTTTCAACAACGCCTAACTTCGGCGCCGTCGCCTTCGCCGCTTGCTGCGCAACGCTCGAAAAGCCGCAACTGGCACAGCTGTTGCGCTCTGCCGTGCCCGCGCACGGCTTGCCGCATTTGGGGCAAATTAGTGGACTCTGCGCCGCCTCGATTGTTTTGGGTTCGTAACCGCTCCCGCGCTCGACTCCGAATTGCCCAGTAAAACCACTGCTGCCGCCACTGCTGAATAGGTCACTGCGCACAGTGCTCCTCCGTTTCCACTACTACAATATCGTCATCCCCGCTCGTCAGAATCAAACTTAAAGGCAAGCGCCAGTCTGCCGGCCAATTGCAAAAAGACGTGATCGGCGCGACGTGATCAGCGTCTATCCCATGCTCGAAGACAACATGCTCCAGCGGTCGCAATTCGCCGTCGACTAGGTCAATGGTCCACGGTGCGGGCAGACCTTGCGCCCTGGCCATCAGTTTCGCGAACGCTGCGCCAAAGAGCAGCCGTTCATACCAAGCTGTCTCTGGTGCGCTCATTGCGCCTCCGTTTCTCGCCACAAAATGAACGCCCATCCCGCGATCTTTTCGAGCAGCACGCGCCGCGGATTTTTCAGGTACTCGATTGCTTTTGTCACGATCTCCGCGATGCAGTGCTGCCGGTGAATCCCGATCTGCTCCATGATCACCGTCAACAGCGATTCGCCGTCAACATCGGAGTTTGTATAGTTCTTCCGCTGCGCGTGTTCCTCGCACGATGCCCGCACTGCAGCCGCGAACGCCGCGAATGTCTTGTCTCGCCCTGGCGCCCTCATTGTGCGACCGCCTTAATCCGCGAATCCCATCCGCAACTGTTGCAGTGCGAAAACTCGCTCGTGCCGGCACAAAATGCTTTGCACGTCGGACACATCGGCAGAGGCTTCGCCGGAATCTTTTTCACAGTAGCCCGCAGCCGGGCCGCATGGAACGCGCCGGGTGTTTCTGGTGGGAGTTGTTCGATCTGCGCCTTGGCCAACTCGGCCGCTGTCTTCGGCGCGTTCTTCGCCGCCTCTTCCGCTTCCCGCGCACGTTCGGGCCCTTGCAGAAGCCAACCGCCGGCATAGCCTTCGCTGAGATCAGTCAGGGCCCACACCAAAGCGTCGAGGCGGTTTGGGCTTTTGGTGGACGTCGACGGGTCGTAATCGCAAATTTCGTCCTCCAACTTCCCGAGATCACCGACATGATGAACTCGCCCCTGCTCGTACAAACCCGAGATCGGTTCGGCTCGGACAACCTTCCCGCGCGAAGCATGCACGCCGGTGTAGGCGAACGCGTGACCACGATTCCGCAGGATGCTTTCGATCATGTCCCCGCCCTGGTTCGTCTCAGCGACGATGCGGTCCGCCCGGTGTTCCTTGTAGGCGTTCAAAATCACGTCCGCGGCTTCGTTCGGACTGTAGATCTTCGACAGATCCGACCACACGTAGAAGTGCGGCGGATTTTGCCGATCACGCCCCGCAACGATCACGCCCCATTCGTCGGACTCATCGGTGCTGGTCACTGCAGGATCGGCAGCAACCACAACCCGCTCCAAGTTTTCGGGAAACTTCTCGACGCGCGCCGCATCAATCTGTCCGAGATGAAACAAGGCGCCAGGGTTGTCTTCTAAGAGCTCTGCATTGATCTCCTGGCGTCCTAGTCTCGTGCCTTCGTATTTTTTGATGATGAACTCGAAAAACGCCGGCGCCAGGTAAGAGCGGTTTTCGTAAGTCGTGCCGCGGGAGAGTACCGTGGTCGGTGAAGCTTTGAGCATCTTGATTAGCTTCGTCGGCCGTGGCGTCGTGGTAACGATCGCTTGCGGCTTCTTGCCCTGGCGCAACCCAAACATGGCATTGTCCCAAGTCTCCTGTGCGTACTTCCACGCGGCTGCTTCGTCGCACCACATCTTCGCGCATTGCGGGCCTCTTAAACGCTCGGGTTCCTCTGCGGAAAAGAGCAAACTCTTTGCACCGTTCGGCCATTCGAGCAACCGCTTGGACGGGTAGTACCGCGGGCGCTCGTTCGGTGGGCAAATCGTCATGATGCCGGCCGGCCCTTCGACGCAAACGTCGCGAATATCGGAAGCCGTCGGTGCAATGATGTTGACGAGCGAATTTGACTTGACCCACGTCCGGCAAGTTTCCGCGCCCGTCCTGGTTTTGCCGGCGCCGCGTCCCGAGAGCACCAGCCAAACGATAAAGTCCTGCAGCGGTAACTTCTGGTTTGGACGTGCGAAAAAATCCCAGGAGAACAGGAGACTTTGCTTTTCCGCCGTGCTCAGCGATTGCATGAAAGCTTCGCGCTGTTCCTTCGGCAGTGCCCGCACTTTGTCTGCAATGCTTCGATTGTCTAGGACCGCATCGGCCGCGCCCGCTCCCATACCTCGGAACCTAGCAGCATCAGTGCATCGTCGCAAATTTTCGAACAGGTTTTTTCGCCCCATGGCGCTGCCCGACTGTCCGTGAACTGTCCGTGAAGAGGAGAAAAAACGAAGCAAAAGCAGGCTAAGAGCGGGATCGGTTTTTCAGCATTTTGTGAAACTTAGTTGTTCTGGTTTGTCTGGCGTGTAGGGTTGCATTGCGCTCATAACCCAAAGGTCGGTGGTTCAAATCCACCCCCCGCAACCAATGGAATCATACAGTTAGGGGAGCCTGAATTCAGGTTCCCCTTTGTAGTGTGCTTGAAATGTGATTGTTCGACTTGAAATTTGATTGTTCTATTGGACGGCTATCCGTTTCGGCATGGTGGGCACGTTCTCGGCTTGCGCCTTCTTCCACTCACGCCGCTTGTTCTGTACCGCGCGCTGCTGTTCCCGAACTTCTTCATCGCTAAAAAGGTCAGCATACCGCCGAAACATTGAATCAGTTTTGTGCCCAGTGACCCGTTTGCAGTCCTCAATCGAACTTCCAGCTCTCCATGACTCGTATGCAGCGCTTCTCCTCAAATCGTGAAAGATTTTGCCGATGTACTTCGGGTTATCAATCCACGACTTCCCGCATACAGGGCATTTCTTGGCGGCATCCAGCTTAGACGTGTAGGAGCCCTCAGCATCGCGACAATCGCGGCAATAATACGCGCCCAGTCCGAGACAAAGACAGGCCGAGTGCCAGCATTTGCGGTAATCGACAATCGGATTGCCGTCGTGATGGAAGATGAGGTCACAGCCAGGGCGTCTGTCATTCTTCCGGCGCCCGAGAATCTCTTCGAGTTCCTCAGTCAAAGCAATCTGGCATGCGTCGCGGTTCTTCGCGATTCGCCCTGGGACGCGAATGGCATCGGGCTCCAGGTGAGACCAGCACAGTTTCCGAATTTCATTTGAGCGATGGCCCGTCTCATAGGCGAATCTGGCAACATCGGCCATGTACGGCGGGAGACTGTTAAACACTGCTTCGGCCTCAGCCGGCGTAAACTTGCCCTTGCGCTCGTTGCCCTGCTCGCTGTAACGCTCAATCTAGGGAGCACGGCTTAGCTTTGGAGGATCAGACGTGATGGCGTAGTTGTACGCTTGGCCGAGCAACTGGAGCGAGCGGTTAACCGTTGCGTTGGCCTTCCGCTCTGTCTTCAGCTTGGACTTGAACTCTTCTATGTCCCGGCTGCCAACCTGGATGGCTCGCCACGTACCCAAGAACTCGCGCAACGGTTTGAGGTAGGAAGCCATTTGTGGAGGCACTTCCCTGGGGATGCCTCTTTTGCCACCGCGCTTGTAGTGCTCCATAAGGTCGTCAAGTATCTCGTTGACGGTAACCTTTTCCTGCGTCGGAGTGATGAACGCCCTAAGGCCTTCCCGCTCATTGGCTACTTCCCTGAGCTTGCGGTCTAGAAACTTTTGGGCCTTCTTCTCGTCGGTTTCGCCTGTAGGCTGGCGGATCTGCTTGCCATGCCGGTAGTAGGAGCACCAGTAGAACTGGGATTTTAGTTTCCCGTTCTTGTCCTTGCGCTGATACAGCCCGCCCTTGCCTCTGCTCATTTCGCCCTAGATTTTGCCTGCCGCGCTTTCCTGCAGGGTTCGTTTGCGACGGAGGATTGGAGAAATCTAGCTCACCTTTGCCGTAGAGGTGAGGTGCGAACATTATCCACCTTTACGGCAAAGGTGAGAAGGTGACTGAAGTGTAAACTTTCGGCCGGATGTCAGAGATGCCTGACGACGCTCAGTTGTCCCGCTATTTCTCCGCGATGGGAAAGAAAGGCGCGAAATCCCGAAATACGCGGCTATCTCCAGAGCGCCGGAAGGAAATCGCTACAAAAGCATCAAAAGCCGCGGCCAAGGTCCGGACGGCAAGAGCGAAGGCGAAGAAGAAGCGATAGGTGTGCTTGAAAGTGTGATTGAACTCGGTACAAAACCAGCCTAAAACCAGACAACCCGGGGAATACTGAAACGATTATGTCTTCGAAGCCACCAGATTGGATGCGACCTCGCCGGCCTTCTCGACATTCCCAACAGCCGCCCTCATTCCGAGGTCTCTGACAGGTATGGCTGGAACGCCCCGCTTTCATAAGGCAGCGTTAATCGGAGGACAGACCGGATGAACGACCTTGATTCGGAGTGGAGACACAAGGGCGCTACCCTGAGTGACAAAGGGGCACAGGAGGAGTTCGGGCTGACCTGGGAGGAGATTGTCCGAGCCATTCGCGCGGGCAAGCTGCACTACCGCGAACAGTCCATGTACGGCAACCCATGGCTCCGGCTTCTCCGTCGAGAGGTGGAATCGCTGGTTCGGGAAACGCACGGCGCCGCTTGCCTGAAAGACCGCCAAGTAAAGACGGAACTGGCGCGGATTAACCGGGAGTTGAAGCGGCTTAAGAGCCAGGTCGCAGTGTTAGAAAAACGAAGGTCAAAGCTGATCGCCGGCTCTGGGAAGTGACTTTTTCCGTCCTCCGGAGTTGTGGTGGGAATGGCGGCACCTCCCTCAGAACAGCACCTGTTCTTGTGCCGAACCCGCTTCTGGCACCGGCGGCGGACGCACGCCAACCCTCAGAGCGCGGCGGAACTATCCGTACATGTTCGGTCTCCCCGCTATCGTTAGCTGGTTTCTCAGGTTTCTCGCTGGTCAGTGTTTGACTTGGACTTGTGAGTATATACTGTCGCCAGTTCTCAGCGCCTGGTTGCACAACTTCCGGGGGTAGGGCAAAAATGAAGGGCTCCGCAGTTTACCAACTCAAGACCACCCTGCAGGGGACCCGCCCGCCCATTTGGCGGCGGATGCAGGTTCCTGCCACACTCCGTCTCTGTTGTCTCCACGATATGCTCCAGGAGGTCATGGGCTGGACGGATAGCCATCTTCATCGGTTCGAGAAGGAGGGCAAGTGCTGGGGCGTGCCCGAGGATTTGGAAGGGGACGACGGGATCGAGATCACTGATGAGCGGGGAACAAACGTCGGCGCCGTCTTGAAAACCGAGGGCGACTCTTTGCTTTACATTTACGACTTCGGCGACAACTGGCGGCACAACGTGAAACTCGAAATGATCCTGCCGGTTCTCGCCGCCGTTGCTCGGCCGGTCTGCGTAGCCGGCGAGCGCCACTGCCCACCAGAGGATGTTGGCGGGCCGTCAGGATACGACGAGTTCCTGGAAGTCATATTCGAGCCGAGGCACGAGGATTTTGAACACTACATAACTTGGGCCGGAGGACCTTCACCCGTCAACCGGTCGGTGGGGCGGTTTCAACCTGAGGAGTTTGACCTCACGGCGGTGAACGATCTTCTGTCGCGCACGCGGGGCCACCACCTGCACTTGGATGCTGCTACAGCTCGTTGAATAATGCTGCTCGCCTCTCGATTCGACAAATCGCTTTGCGCGCCCGACTATCGAACCTTTCGGTGAAGGCCGTTTTTGGGACGCCCCCGAGCGAGAATGCGCAGACGCGCGCAATCAAGTGCAACACGACCCGCTTTCATCACAATTTGCACGCGGCGGTTCCTGCCCGGAGGGCTTCTTTGGAGACCGCATTTGCACACGGGACCGAGCGACAAAATGCCACTCGAAGGACCAAAATTACGATGAAGAAAAAAACAAGAGGTCGTGGCAAGAATGATGCAGAACTTCTCGGCCGTCTTTCCGCCGGGCTCTCTGAAGGAGAAATTCAGCGCGTCCTGGCAGGAGCTTTGAAGTCCCTGAATCACGCCGGTATCAATCGACTGCTTAAAGAAGTCAATTCTCAAACCGCAGCGACGCTGCGCAGGGTTCTCCACGCAAAGGGCGCTAAACATCCAATAGTCCCCGGCAAAGCCAAGGTACAGCAGGAATGGGATCGGGCATGGGAGGACTGGAATTCTCGGATTGCGGAAGCAAGCGATGAGGATGGCCAGTACGTGATTCAAGAACATCATTGGGAAGAGCCATATTTCGATCCTGGGTCTCTCGCGCAGGATCTCGAGCCCGTCGCCGTCCGGATGAAGAAGATTTTGGCACGCGTATTCGACGAAAACGTTGACCCTGATTTCAGTTTCGCCGATGCCGTCCAGGAGAGTATGGAAGAAATCGAGTCGGGCCTGCCGGAATGGATCCATCCCTTCGAGAACGAGGGTTTTTACCTGGAGCCTCAGGCCACCGCGTGTCTGATCGATTGGGAGTGGAGACGCGCGCGCCACCGGGGGAGGAGGGCCTTTCAGTTCGTCGACCAGCTCCGCGAGCTCGAAGCAGCAACCGAAGGCCTGCACCTGGACGAAACGGCTCTTACCCGCTTTATTCGCAGTCTTGATCGCGAAGCTAAGAAGGACGTGCTCAAGGGAATCCAGGCAAAGCGTAGCCGGGAACCCTGGAAACAGGCACTCGAGGAGGCGCGTTCGAGCTGGTTCCAGATCTACAAGGAGCTGTCCCGCAGTGGGGACCGCCCTTCGTATTTGGCAGACTGCCGAGCGCGGATCAGCCAGGACTGGACACTGGCCATGCCGGTGGCCAAAGATCTCGGCCGCAAAAAGAAGCTCGCCGAAGTGATGGCGGTGTGCGCGTCCGCCGTCCGTTCCTTTCTCGGCTTGCGGGAAGGGGAGAAATGGGAGCCCGGCGAGGACCTCCTCGTCGTGCGTGCAGGCTTCAAGCCACTGGACACCCGACTCCTTGATTTGCTCGCAATCTGGTCACGATCTGCCGATGCGTTGCAGCAGGAGGAGACGGCTGATGCTCTTCGCCTCCAATCGAACCTCCTCAAGAATTGGAGAAATTGGGACAAGGCTATCGCTGCCTTCCGCTGTGTCTCCAAGCCAGGCCTCACCCCTTTGCTGGAGCGCCTGTTCGCTCAGTGGCGGGAACTTGTTGCTGACGAAAGCGTCGAACCTGCGGGTTATCCTCCGCATGAGGACGAGCCGCATTGGGTCCACATCCTGGCAGACGCCGCCTGGAAGGAAGAGAACCAGAATTCCTTCTGCGGCCGGCTGCACAAGTGGCTACACGCCATCGAGGGGGATGCCCGAACCCTGCGCCGCTCCGAGGGTGCCTTAGCCCGTCTCTCTTTGGACCTGGAGGGTGCCGCGTGGCTCCGGTCAGCATCTCCAGCAATGGCGCGGCTTTTGGCTGGTGCCCAGACCAATGACCCAGTCTTGCGGGCTTCGCGTCGAAAGTGGTTGAAACGTCTGGGGGCTGTCTCTCTGATTCCCGAGCTGCTTCAATTCTGGATGCGGAACATCGGTCGCTTGGTCCCAGATCCTGCCGCCAGCAGGGGATCGGACTATCGGGATTGCGCGGACTGGGCCCAAGCCCAGCGGCAGTTGAACCCGACGTCTTCGACGGAATTGCTTTACGAGTGGTCGGTCGCACACCACCGGCGAAGGAACTTGTGGCGCGCACTCAGGGCCAAAGGTCTGTCGGTCTCTCAACCGGGCGTCCGATAACCGGCCAACTCCTCAGCTCTTTTTCCGCTCTTCTTAAACTTAAATTATCGCCAAAGCGCTCCGCCCAGTTGGCGATGGCTGCGGCGATCTGCTTTTCGACGCGGGCCAATGGTCCTGGTCTATTTCGCCATGGAGTAGTCGCCCTGCACCTACCCGAAACGCTATATCACTGAATGTGAAGTTTCCATCCGGCAGCGAAGCCGCCGACGTTTCCTTTCACCAGGCAAAGTTCCACGGTTCAGCCATCGGCACCTTCCCAAGTCACGAACCAACTCCGCCGAGTCGTGGTACGGATGTTGCCAAGACTATCAGACTATCGCACCGTCACTGTCGCCGGCCGCCAATTGGAACCGCAACACTGCAAAAGAAGCACCGAACACCGAGAACGGAGTTTTCGGTAATCACAGGTGTACGTTTGAGGTCAGGAGCGTAGCGCGCGCATTTGCCCACTGAATTGAGCCCCCACCGCGTTTGCGGAGGCACCCATAGGAATTGCCGTCAGCCAAACTCGGACTCGCCGGCCACGGTCTGGCAGCTCCGCTTCGTGGAACAAGCGCCCCCGTCTTGCCAACGACCCCCAGGTGATTGACGAACATGGGTAAACCAAGCAACACACAACATCTCTGGTACTGGCGAGATTAGCGTATGCGAGAACTTGGAGAAGATCGGCTCGATGGTGCTCCCGCAGCAAGGTGCTCTGCTCGTGCCAGGCTTTTTCCTGGAGTTCTTCCCAGTGTCGCTTGTACTTCGCGTCAATAACAAGTGTTGTCTCTTGGAATTCCAGGATCATGTCTGGGATCAGTGAGCGCTGGGACCCAACATATGCTGGATTCCACGGCAAAGGAGACACTGTCTCTCGCTTACGCCCGGTTCTTAATGTTCCGCCCATTTGTCGCGCAACATCGCGCATTACCGTCTCGACCCAAGCTTCAAAAAACTGCTCCATTGGCATCGTCCACGGGACGCCCTCGAGGTCACTAAGTCCTGCAAGTCCTCGGTCCTCGACAGTCCACTCAATCGCTTGAAGCCCTTCAATAAAGGAATCGGCGCGCAGCGGTCGACGTAGCCAAATATCCACATCGGGCTTCTCCGGGCGTCGGCTATGGACATTGTCGACCTTCCGTAATAGTGACTCAGCGAGTGTAATCAAGCGATGGACAAATGCGCCCTGCTCGTGTTGCGTTTCAAGCGATCGCAGTTGCTTCTCGAGCGCAAACCTGATCGCTCCCTTCAGCCGTCGATCGTCGCGGAGATCGGGAAATGCGCAGGGCACAGACAAGAAGTCGCCGCGCGGCAATTGGCGTCTTGCGTACTGTGTCCAGTCAATGTTGCCTTTGGGAGTCGATCGGATTTGGGTTGCGAGTTCAAACCGCCGCTCAAGTCGCTCCAACAGAACATTAAGTCGTGCCAAAATCATAAAGGAAAGCACCCAGGGCGGTACTCTTCGTTCTGAGCGCTTCAGGAGCGGCAGTCGCAGCGGTGTGGGACTAATAAGCCAACCCATTTCGGCGAGCATCGGGCCGATCCCGGCCCAGGGGAATCTTGGCTGGACAACAAGTCCAAAATCGGGTCTGGCGGTCAAAGGAGAAACGAGGGGAATAGCACCGATGGCACTTCCAGAATCAATGTGCAGCAGAACATCTCTGCCGTCGTAATCACGCTGCACGCTCACATCCAGTAATTGGAAGAATGCTGCATTCTGACTGATAAACTGATCAGCCAGACGCGCAGCCTGGGCTGCGGGATCACCTGAAGCACTGCTGCCGAAGAATGCAACAGCCGATCGCGTAATGCGCGTGTGATCTTGAAGCTCCAAGCAAATGTCCGGTGTGAGCTTTGGTGGTTGCAGCGGCGTACGTGCACCGGAGTGGTGGTAAAACCTGCTACGTTGACGCTGGCTTTTCATAAGCTGTCAAGCCACTGCAGGTATGCGCGAATTGACTCGGCAAAACCGCTCACGTAGCCCTGAGCTAGATACTCCGTCAACAGAGGCACCAAATTGGTTTTCAGATTCGTCCTTGCCCGCTGTTCGTCCTTCTCTAGGAAATACGAGTGTCCCGGAACAAGGGGGAGCGCCTCGTCCGCTGCGTGTTCAATAAAGGTCGAAACCAGCTCTTGAAATGCTTTTTGGCTCAACTCACACCCGTGTTGTTCGACAGCTTTCATGCTAGGCCAGAGCGACAGGAAGGCAAAGCGTCGCCTCACCGCGACGTCGAGAATAGCGATACTGCGATCGGCGCTGTTCATCGTTCCGAGCACGTGCAAATTATTCGGTAGCCGTAGGCTGCGCATAATTGGCTTTCCGAAATCGTATGGCAAGTTAATCTCACGCGGATATTCTGGATCAGGCTCGAACAAGTAGATTGCCTCACCTAGAATCTTTCCGAGGTCTGCACGGTTGATTTCATCGATGTGGAGCAAATAGTCCCTCGACGGATTCCCGGCCGCTTGTACAGCAGCCTCAATGAGGAATCCCGGCTTGGGCGCGAATCGAAATCCAAGCGTAGCATCGCCGTTGGACTCCTCGACCGGTGCGAGCCCACCCACAAAATTCTCGTACGTCGTATTGGGGTGGAATTGGATTGTCTGCCCCATTCCCCCATAATCTTCTGTGAGGATCTGACGCGCCATGCGTGTCTTTCCCGTCCCAGGAGGGCCTTGAATGATGACGTATCGCCGTGTTTTCAGTAGTCCGACTACATCTCCGCGAGCCGTTTTGGGCATGAGATACTCAAACCACGCAGACTGAACGTCTAAAGCATCGTTTTGAAACTCCTTCAGCGGCGTGTGGCCACGCTCCTGAAACAAAATGTCAAGCATCGCTGTGACTGCTGAGATCGTACCGGACTTATCATTCGTGGGCCGGTATACCGCGTACAACACTCTCCCATATCTCTTAAACACACGCTCATACATTGTCCATGCATTTTGAATCGCGACCGGTACGTCAATATCCACGCGTGTTGGGTCCTGCTTAGCCCATGCTACTTGCGCTCCGCCGCCATATCGGTGATTGAGCCACGCGCAGATCGCCTGCATCTTACGGGCGTGACCAGGGCGGCCCAGGATCGCCTCATCTGGGGAAAGTCCTTGCGTCCCAATGCCCATCGCAACAAGGCAGGGTTCACCCTCTACGGGGAAAATCACAAAACACATACCACTGTATGCACCCGCGTCCGGGTTGGATGGGTGAATGTACGCCGCATAAGGAACGCCGGAATCGCTGCCCCTCATATCCGGCGCTCGTTAGAGCAACTGATTTCTCTGCTCGTTTTGCGTAGCGCGTACCGAAGAGCGCCGTGAGGGCACTCTCGTTTCGTCCTTTCCAGGTATCGATTGTGCTGGAGTGGATGACGTCTGCGAGTGAATTAAAAGGTGAGTCCATATCTCTGATTTAGCTTTCCCCTCAGCGTCGCGCGCGAGGAAGCAACTCTGAATCAGCCGCGATGGCACGTATTTCTCATCGGCAGCAGAAAACAGACTTTGGAGTATTGCAGGCAAGTGTAGCCCATCGACCACAAAGTGGCGTACCTTCGCAGTCCGCAACTCAGAACGGTTTCCTCCCTAAGGTCGCCGTTGGCAGGGTGAAAAAGTCGGTGGCTACAGTATGGCCCGATGATTGGTCAGAAACGTTCGCCAGGTCTAGCAGGGCGGTTTCCGAAGACAGGGCAAATACGCAGCCACCGTCGATTGCGCCTGCGCAATCCGCACTTGCAGAGCTCCCCATGAATGCGGACTAGGAGCGGCTCTTCAGGGCCCGTCGCGATCCGCGCTGCTCACGGGCCGGTAGACACCGAAGTGCCACTTTCTGATCCGCGCTGGCTACGCGCCGTGCGATAGCCGAATGCTTCGGCCGATCATGGTCCGCGAAATCCGCGATCGCGCGATCGAAATGCTCAGCAGGCGTACCGTCAGCGAGGCAGCGGAAGTACGCCGCCAAGGCAGCCCGCCAGTCGACACCCACCTGACATGAGCCGCCCTCGTCGGCGAAGAACACCACGCTGTCGGGATCACTGTCGAGACGCCTGAGTGGCGCGAAGAGCAATTCGAAGGCCTCACGAACAGTGGACGATCGTCCCTTCGCTGATGCGCGGATACATTTGTAGACGAGACGCTCGAATTCCACCACGAAGGCGAGGAAACCACCGGCTCTTCTCCTGCCGCTACTCCGCAGACATGTATTCGCCGAGAATGGCGACTGTTTCGGTCAGCCCTTCCTTCTCAAGCATCTCCAAGTATTCCTCGACTGTTTTTGCGGGACTCCTCAGGCTCTCGCGATGCCGCCGAGCCGCCTCGATGACGAGCCCCGGCGCGAGGTCGAGCAGATGCACAACGAACTCATTCGGGTGTTGGGCCACAATGCCGAACGGCTTCAGAGCATCGTCTGGGAAATGTCTCATGTTGCGTGTGACAATTACGTCCACACGTCCGCGGATTGCGGCGGCTAATACGTGCCGGTCATCCGGATCGGGGAGACGCAGGCCTTGGATCAAATCCTCGTAACCGGTAACCAGCGCATCTTCCGCATGCTTGTCCATGAGCATCCGGGTCCGCTCGAGTTTTTCACGCGTTAGATCGGGACGGTTTCTCAGTAGCCGCGTCATCCATTCCTCGTGCACGCCGTCCGACCATTTGGCTCGAAACAGTCCCATCATCGCCAGGTGCATCATAAAATTCCGCAGCTGCGATCCATACAGTACATCAGCATCGTAGAACGCCGTAAAACTGGCCACCGTCAAATACCGAGTTCTTGGTCATAGGCCGCCAATTCATCCAGCGCCGCCCGTCGCTCTTCATCCGCATGGCGCTTGTATTTCATCAAGGACTCAAACCGGACCCGCCGGTGCGTGCCCACCCGCCGATATTCGATCTTTCCTTCCTCCAGCAACTGGATCAGCGACGGCCGCGAAATGTTCAGCATATCGGCCGCTTCCTGCGTCGTCAGTTCCGCGTGCACGGGGATGATCGTCACGGCGTTGCCGCGCGCCATTTCTTCAAGAATACGAAGCAGCAAACTTACGGCCGACGCCGGCAGCTTCACCGTCGCCTGTCCCGCATCGTCGTCCAGAAGCCGAAACCGCATCGGAGCGCCCCTCTTCAGGAGCGATGCCAGCAAACGGCTGGTTTCCTTTGCAAGCCCCACCTCCGCTTCGGATGGGAGCGTCGCTGCCAAAGCAGGATGTACCATAGCCGTACCTCCTTCTTCTCAATGTTTGTCCACTTGAATCTAGCATACATTCGAAGCATGTGCAACTATTCGCATCATTCGAAAATCCACCGAAGTGTCCAACAATCGACCGTTTCTATGTCGGGCAGAGTTGGGCGGGCACCTCCCTTGGGTATCGTCCCGCTGCGACCGAGCAGACTGCTGTGCTCGCGAAAGAGCTGTCGCTACTAATGCCGGGGTTTGTGGGTCCATTGCAGTGGGTGAAGCTATCGCTCCCGAGATCCGCCCACGTTCGCTCGGATGGAGTTCCTTAATTGGGCCGGTCGATCCCGATCATGTGATGACGAGGACTCCGTTTCGCCCGGGTAGCTATCCGAATTTGTTCGGTGCTTACGCACCGGCTGTTGCGCTACGACACGTCACCCCAGAATGGGTGCTGCAGGTAGACCGCAGGTAGCTGTGCGTAGACTTGTTGAAAACAAACCAAATAGGGGCCGTAGAGCACCGGCCAAGTCTACGTGCGTAAACCTGTTGATTCTTTTGGGGGTTCGTGGTGGAACCGCAGTCCCGTTCTTGCCATACCGACCGGCCAGCCTGGGGAGGTGAAGCGTGGTAAAGGCGCCGTTTCGGACCAAAACCCTGAGCACGAAAGTGAGCGACGAAGAGTTCCGGGACCTGGAGGCGGTAGCTAGTAAGGGCGGGCTAACTCTGAGCGAGTGGTGTCGGGAGGCCCTGCTGGCGAGCCTGAACCGCCAGGAGTCGAAATCTGTCACCGATTCCGCTGCCACTGGCCAGGTGGCAGTCTTGGCGGAGTTGGTGGCGCTGCGAGCGATCCTGCTCAATGTGCTCTTCAGGCAAGCGAACGGCCAAACCGTCACGGCTGAGGAGATGCAAGGGTTGATCGACCGCGCAGACTCGGACAAGATCCGGAAGGCGCGCGAGCGTTTGGAACAGGCATTAGATTCGAAACTAACGTGAACGCTGTGGGTTCGGCTTCAGAGTGAGGTGAGCTGTGACTAGAACGCCAGATCGTACCGGCCATCAGGGCTGGCAAGCGAAGTGGCCGTTATCCAGGGTCGCAGTTGTGCCCATCGCCATCGTCCTGGGAGTCGGGATCTTCACATACCAGGAATGCTTCATCTGGACTCCCCTGCAACGATGGTACTTCAATGAGTATTCGTTGCGCGCCGACTTTCCCACCACGCGCGGCAACTATTGGTTGTTAATGAAGACGGACCGGAATGGTCATCACAGTGTTGCCGGCAATAGCGACGTGGTTCCCGATTTCCGAGGTCGGAATTATCGATTTCCGTTCGAGCTCTCCGATCAGGCACGGCAGCTAGGTGTTGTTCAGCTGAATCTTGAAACAGTTCATTACAGTAGTGCAGAGATGGAGAGGATTTTACGCGGGGAGATTTTCGCCGGCCGGTCAGTCGGCGAGTTGATTTTCCCCTCCTGCGCCGCTTCTTTCGGGTTTCTCGTCATTGGTTTAGCCTTTGCCATTCCTCGGGACCGAGCCCGACGGCGCCAAAGAGACGAAGGAACAAGACTCAAGGGGCCACAGTTGGTTACAGTTGAGGAATTCAATCGATGGAGTGGCTCCGACGGCATCAACTTCCTGACTACGGAAAGAAAGCGATCGCTCTCTATCCCTCGCTCCCTAGAGAGCAGCCACATCATGATCATGGGAGACACGGGCGCCGGGAAGAGTGTCCTTCAAAGACACGTCCTTATCCAGGTCGCCCAGCGTGGGGAAACTGCAATCGTGTACGATCCGGCGCTAGAATACTCACCTCAATTTTTCAACCCTGCACGGGGAGACCTCATCCTCAATCCTCTCGATGCAAGGTGCCCCTATTGGTCGCCTTCGGACGAAGTCATCCACGAAGCGGAAGCCCTCACCTTGGCAAAGTCACTGTTCCCGGATAAGCCGTACGAGAATCAGTTCTTTGTCGAAGGTCCAAGAAAAATCTTTGCGCACCTGCTCACGCTAAAACCCAGTCCGGCAGAGCTGGTCGGGTGGATGAGTCACGAAGAGGAACTGGACGGGCTGTTAAAGGGCACCGAGTTGGAAGCGTTTGTCTATCGTGCGGCAGGTCCGCAGCGTGGCGGTGTTCTCGGTGCTCTGAACATGGTGGCGGACAGTTTGAAACTGCTGCCCCGGGAGAGCGACGCGAAGCAACGTTGGACAACCGAGGAATGGGCGCGACAGAAGACCGGTTGGCTGTTTCTGACTTCGACTCCAAGATTCCGCGAGCGATTCCTACCTCTCACCAGCTTATGGTTAGACACCTTAGTGCTGCGTTTGATGAATCAGGGTGATCCCGCAATGCGTCACGCTTGGTTCGTCCTGGACGAGCTGGCCAGCCTGCAGCGACTACCCCAACTGCATACTGCACTGACCGAGAATCGCAAATCCGAAAATCCCGTTGTGATCGGATTCCAGGGACGCAGCCAGCTTGAGGCGCGGTACGGCCACGAAGCCGAAACGATGCTGTCCCAACCTGCGACGAAGATTTTCTTGCACACCAGCGAACCCCGCGCGGCCAAATGGATCTCGGACGCGATCGGCCAAGTCGAGATGGAGCGGGTCAAGGAAACCAAATACACTGGGCCCCTTCTGCGAATTGTCAAATCACTGGGCCATCACACAGAGAGGCGAACGGAACCTCTTGTCCTCGCGTCAGAAATTACCGGCCTGGAACGTCTCCATGCATTTCTGAAAGTCGGCAATATGGTTGTGCCGTTCGGCTTTCCCTACACGGCGCCACTGAAGTCTCAACCGGGATTTGTTCCTAGAGCAAGCGCACCTCGGGTCGTGGAAATGGGCAAGAGAGCACCGGAACCAACTGCAGTTCCAGCCAGCCAAGAGATCAGCCAGCCGGGGTTAGGAGAACGCCCGAAGGGGATTGCCGCTGGGCAGAAGCCATACTTCCAGTGAGTGAATTATGCTTACCATTTCCAAGCCGCTCAGCGCTGGCCAGGCGCAGACCTATCACAAGGAAGAATTCGCCAATGCCCAGGAAAACTACTACTCCGAGGGTGATCGAATAGGTGGTGAATGGCACGGCAGACTGGCACAGGAATGGGGCCTTCGAGGGGAAGTCAATGAGGAGCACTTCAACCGGATAGCGAATGGGCAGCACCCTATAACGGGTGAGCAACTCGTACGGCATCAAACTGCGCGTGAATACCAAAACGAACGGGGAGAAACAGTTAGCACGATGGAACACCGTGCTGGCTGGGATGCGACGTTCTCAGCACCGAAGAGCGTCTCGTTAACCGCGCTCGTGGGTGGGGACGATGCCGTTCGCCAGGCTCATCGAGATAGTGTCAAGGTTGTTCTAAACGAGATGGAGAAATTTGTCCAGGCCCGCATGGGAGGAAATCGTCCGGCAGAAACGACCGGTAAGTGGATCGCAGCCAGCTTCGAACATGACAGTGCACGTCCGGTTAACGGATACGCCGCACCACAATTGCATACTCACGTCGTGTTGTTCAATCTCACTGAGACCAAGGACGGTGAAGCGCGCGCACTGCAGCCGCACCAACTGTACCGGTCGCAACAGTTTGCGACGGCGATTTACCGTTCAGAGCTAGCCTTGCGCCTCAAGGGTTCTGGGTATGAGATCGAAAAAGGAAAAAGCAGCCAGCCGGAAATCGCGGGCTATACACGCGATTACCTCGACGCGTCCAGCCCGAGAAGCCAACAGATCCAAGCGTATCTCGAACAACAAGGCCTGAGAGGCGCTGGGGCAGCACAGATCGCAGCTCACCAGACGCGCGACGGCAAACTGGGAACCATCAGCCATGCAGAAATGCAGCGGTTGCATATGGAAATGGCTGACCGATTTGGCAATCAGCCGGCGCAAGTCGTGCGCGCAGCTGAGGCACACAAGGTCGAGAAGGTCGATCCCAGTATGCAAGTTCTCGAATCAGCGCTGAACTATGCCAGGGACAAGAACCTTGAGAGACGGGAAGAGCAGGCGCACGGTAAGCGCCCGACCGCAGTTCGAGGCTGCGTGCCAGCTCCGAGGTTTGCTGGTCTAGCACAGTGGAAGTGCAGAGAGCTTGTACCTCTCCGACGAGTGTTCGATTCACTCGACCAGCTCCAGATTTCGATGGCGGGATTGGCCGAATGGCTTAGGCACTGGATTGTGGCTCCAGTCACGAGAGTTCGAATTGGGCGGTTCGTATAAGGGGATTACCCACGGCCTGCAACCGTGAAATGCGAGCTCGAGTCTCGCACCGTCCACCAAAGTTTGGCTCGGGAACTCGACGGCAGAGTGCTGGTCTGAAAAGCCAGTGGATACGGTTCAATTCCGTGCCGAGCCACCAGATCCGGGTGTAGGATAGCGGCCACCCACATGTCTTGGGCACATGTCCACGCAGGTTCAAATCCTGCCACCCCGGACCATTTTTCTTGCGTTACGAGGATTTGTGGCTTCATTTCAATAGCTGTTTGTCGACTTCCGAAGAACACACCCGTAGCTCCTCCGAGCTCGGTGGGTTATGAACCGGGTCGGGATGGGGGAATCGCACTGACCATAGCCTGCTGCACCATTGTGCCGCGAACATCTGAGCAAATTTCTCGCGAGCAAATCTGAGGCGCTTCGAAGGTGCGTCTCCATCAATCAACTGCAGGTGGCCGAGCTCGTGCAGAAGCACGTCGTAGAGCATGAATCGGCGAATGGCCAGTGCTGGCCACTTCTGGCCACGTTTGGCTCCGAACTGCTCCGGTGTCTGGCCCTTCGCGAGAGCAGCTTTCAGGCTCATGCGGGGAGGGAGAGCACAGAGAGCGATTTCCCGTAGTCCCCGGTTGACATAGCCAAGAGTGCGGGCACCGCGGCTCCGATCATTGAAGCGAACTGCGCGCACGCGATGCCATACTTCGATGGGAAGGCGGCCCAAGACGATGCGCACGTCTTCCGCGTTTACATAGTGGATTCGATCCGCACCAGGAGTTAAGGACGAAAATCTGACTCGGGCAAGTCTAGATTCTAATGATTGGTTCATTTTGAGTTAATTCTCTTTCTGAAAATCTGGTCCCAGCGGAGAGATTCGAACTCTCAAACACCTGTTTCTAAGACAGGCCGCTATTCCAATTCGCGCACGCTGGCACATGGTGCACAGGGGAGGATTTGAACCTCCGCGTCCCACTTGGGGAGACCGGGTTACAGCCGGTCCGTTTCGGCCGGGCTCACGCACCTGTGCAAACTTGGCGGAAGGTAGACGAATCGAACGCCCATCGCTCATCACGATGCTCTGGTTTTCAAGACCAGTTGCCGGCCATTCAGCAGTACCTTCCGCTGGCGGAGAGTACGGGAGTCGAACCCGTCAGCCTCTTGCGAGAACCCTTGCTTAGCAGACAAGTGCCTTACCATCCGGCCCACTCTCCGTAAATTGTCAAAGAACAAAGGAATTCTGGTAGGCCCGGTGGGAGTTGAACCCACAAAAGGGCTGCTCTTGAGGCAGCTGCGTATGCCAATTCCGCCACGGGCCTGAAGTTATAAATTGTGCAGGAGTTAATAACTCAGTCGGGATGGACTGAGTCGTAATGACAATCGAAATTGAAGCAGGCGCTTCACAACATCAATGTAGCATGAAAAGGTTGTTCCGCCCATCATTTTTCGAGCGAGGTTTTCTTGATCCATTTACGGTCCGGGACGCCTTTCCCGCCGACGCTGAAACCGCTTCTGGTAACCATCCGTATTACGCCACAGAAGAACCTTGCCCAGTAGAATGCAAGTACTAGACACAGGGCTTGTATTTAGACCAATTCTCCGAGAAGCAAGCTTGCCCATTAACGGCCAGGCTTTGGAGCCGTTGGATGGCTGCTCTACTATGAGGCAGGATGTCACTCACGTTCGAGAGGATTGAGGCGCTCGCTCCGGACCAGGCGTCGCTTGCGGCTGCCCGAAAGTTACTGAAGTCGTCCATGTGGCCGACGCTGGCGGAAGGCGAGGGGCTTGTTTGGGGAGAATGCCAGGGCTCCGGTGCAACTCCGTATCGCGTCGTTATCAACGAGGCGGACGCCGGATACAAGTGCACGTGTCCCAGCAGAAAATTCCCCTGTAAGCACGCGCTCGCGCTCATGTGGATGCGAGCCGATGGATCTACTGCGTTCGCTTCGGTGTCCGTTCCCGACTGGGTGAAGGACTGGCTCTCCCGTAGACGCGGAACATCGAACGCGGCAAGCAAGGCTGAGGACGAAGCCAAGTCGAAAACTAAACCTTCCATTCGTCTCACCGAGATCCACGAAGCTCGGGCTGATGCCGATCCAAAGGCGGAACAACGCGCCGCAGCAGCTCGCGAAAGAAATCGCTTGGAGCGAGAGGCGGCGGTGATGGCGGGTCTCGAAGATCTCGACACCTGGTTGTCAGACCAGGTTCAACACGGGATGGCGAACTTCGTCGCGCAAACTGCCCAGGCGTGTCGCACGATCGCGCAAAGGCTGGTCGACGCTAAAGCGCCGGGGCTTGCAGGACGTCTCGATGCTCTTCCGACGAGACTCTTTACGTTACCGGGACCGGCGCGTCCCTCAGCCGCGATTCGAGAGCTGGGACAAGTCCATTTGATCAGTCAGGCATACCGGCGCACGTCAGAGCTTCCCGCATTGATATCGGCCGATGCAAGACAAGCCGTGGGCTGGTCGGTCACACGAGAAGCATTGCTCAACGATTCCGACGCCTTAAGAGTCGATGCAAAATGGCGAGTTTTCGCGGTACTCTCTGAAGCACAACCAGACCGCCTGCGCAGAGTTGAGACCTGGCTATGGCGTCAAAGCGTCGCAGATGGAATGCCACAATACGCGGTCCTGATTGACTTCGTACCGATCTCTACCGGAGCCGCGGTGGGCGGCTACCTGGTTGGGGATCAAATTGAAGCTGAATTGACGTTTTACTGTTCCACCATCCCCCTCCGCGCACAGATAAGCACGCTGAAGAGGGGTGCTGAACAAACGAGTGACCCGCTCACGTTGCCAGACGAAGGTCTCAGTACTTCATATGCAAAGTACGAGCACGCGCTAGCACAGCTTCCTTGGCTGGGAACGATTCCCCTGACTTTTCGCGCAGCCAGTGTCCGCCGACATGGAGAACAATTCTACCTCTACGATGACGAGAGCGGGCTGTCGCTGCCGATGCATACGTCGCAGGCAAATCATGCTTCGCCACTTGCGAGTCTCGATCGCATTGATGGAATCGGTTTGTGGAATGGGTACGAGTTCACCTTGGCATGGGCACAGACACAGCTCGGAAGGTGGATGCGTTCATGAACCTCACGACATTACACGCAAAGGTTTTGCCGTCACTATTGGGAGGAACATCACGGCATCCGATACCGGGCGAAGTGATTCATCCTTCGAGTTCGAGTTCTGATGGCACACTCGAAATGCTCAGTCTTATGGGACAAGCACTGCGTTTCGAGCGCCCTGCGACACCAGAGTCATTCATCGTTGAACCGGAAATTAAGGATGAGCGAAAGATCATCGCCGATCGTCTACGCCGTCCGCTGATTCGATTGCTAACTTCGAAAAATGCCACTGAGCATCCGGCGCGTGCTTTGGCGCGTGCCTTCGATCGACTGAGATTGCGTCCGCACCCATTTGACCTGCCGTTGATCGATGCTTTCGTTCGATCGAATGCAGAGAAGCTTGGTCCAACTGCACAGCATTGGGCTGACAGGCAAAAACCCGAAGCAGAGACGCAAAGTTACTTTGATCCAGAGCTGCTGGATGAGAGTAACTGGATGCAGGCAGCGCTTTCACGACGTGTGGCCTACCTCGAGGAGCGGCGGCGCGATGATGCGAATGCCGCCCGTGCTCTGGTTGAGTCGACTTGGGCACAAGAAGAGGCTGACGCTCGCTTCCGTCTGCTGCAAGTATTCCAGACCGGCTTAAGCATGTCCGACCAATCGTTCCTAAGCACGTTGGACAAGGATCGAGCGCCACGCGTGCGAGCCCTTGCGGCGAGATTCCTC
The DNA here is from genome assembly GCA_049520935.1 of Terriglobales bacterium. Classification (GTDB taxonomy): domain Bacteria; phylum Acidobacteriota; class Terriglobia; order Terriglobales; family Acidobacteriaceae; genus Acidiflorens. The sequence continues at coordinate 110,383 of JBEKPJ010000026.1, forward strand.
GCGCGGCTCGGTGCAAGCAGCGAAAATCCGGCGTTGGCAGCATGCCTGGAACGAATCAAGCAAAGCCAGAGCGGGTTGCTTCGGAAGCGCACTACCTTGCAAATCGAACTTCCGGCGAACGTAAAGGATCAGGCTGCGTCGCGATGGATTCTCCAAACATTTGCTGACGTATCGCTCGGCGAGCTGGCGGGCGCGTTCAAAGTCACGGAAAAGGAGTTGATTGATGCTGCAGCAAAAAGCGATCCCTTACTTCTTGCGTTGGCGCTTATCGCGACGAACGAACATCGTCTTGATGTGCTCGAACTTGTGGTCGCGAAGCTGCCAAACGCGTGGGAACTTATGTTTGAGGCGGGACTCGATACGCTAGGCACGATGACAGGATCAGAGCGTCAGCGCTGGGAGGAGATCGTCGTGCATCCTTATCGCAAGGATGTGCCGACGACCTACTCTCTGTGGGACTGGCTGCACCGGATCACGGATACCGAGGCGCCAGCTTCAGCTATGGAGATTGCTCTTCACGCGAAGTTGTTGACGAAAGTTCCCGAAAACGAGCGTGGTAGCGGGCCGTGGGTTGAGATGATGGCTGCGATATGTCCGGCTTCGCAACGACAGGAGCTTCGAGAGCAACTGAATCAGTTCGACCAATCACAATCCGTTACCCCCTTTGCACTGCTAGACATCCTCGATGGAATGGAGAACGACCGTACCCATGTCTAAACAAGCTTCTGGCCGAATAAGATTAAGCGCTGAAGAAATCTATGCGCAAGAGTTGTCGGCTCTGGTTGCTGGCGACAAACTTGCTCGTCCCGCGAACTGGCGTCTCTCGCCTAAGGCGATCGTGACCTACATTCTAGGAGGCAAGGCGGCGGACGGTACTCCCATCTCTGCGAAATATGTTGGCAATCGCCGCCTGATTGAAACCGCTGTTGCGACGCTCGCGACAGACCGCGCCCTGCTGCTGCTCGGACTACCGGGGACAGCGAAATCGTGGGTGTCGGAGCACCTGGCAGCGGCAATTTCGGGATCGTCGCAACGCATGATTCAGTGCACCGCAGGGACCGATGAAAACCACATTCGATATGGCTGGAACTACGCCCTGCTGCTGGCCAAGGGACCATCGCGCGAAGCGCTCGTCAAGACTCCAGTGGCGCGGGCAATGGAAGAAGGAACCATCGTTCGTCTGGAAGAACTCACGCGTATGGGTTCTGACGTGCAGGATACTCTGATCACGATCCTTTCCGAGAAAACCATGCCTATCCCTGAACTAAACGAGGCGATTGAAGCGAAGCGCGGGTTCAATGTCATCGCGACCGCGAACAATCGTGATAAAGGAGTGAACGATCTATCGTCCGCGCTCAAACGCAGGTTCAATGTTGTAGTGCTTCCGTCTCCCGCTACTTTGGAAGAGGAGACCGGTATCGTCGTGAAGCGCGTTCTCGAGATCGGCTCGAGCCTTGAACTGCCGCCGATCCGCCCTGCGGATGAAGAGTTGGTGCGCGTGGTGACGCTGTTCCGCGAGTTGCGTGATGGCAAGACTCTGAATGGCAAAACAAAACTCAAATCTCCCACGGGCTCGCTCTCGACAGCTGAAGCTATTTCAGTCGGTGTGAGCGCCTGGGCTTCTGCGGCTCACTTCGGCGATGGAAAAATGACCGCGGAGAGCCTTGCTCCGAATCTTGTCGGCGCGGTTGTGAAAGACCCTGTGCAAGACACGGTCGCACTACAGGAATATCTCGAAAGCGTGGTGCGGACGCGCGATGGTTGGTCGGACCTCTACTCGGCGATTCGAGAGGTCCTCTAGTCAACGATGCCTGCTCAAGTCGATGATCGTGTGCGCATTCTCGGGATACGTCATCATGGTCCTGGATCTGCCGCCCTATTGCGCAGGGCACTGGACGTGCTCGACCCAGTATGCGTCCTCGTGGAAGGACCTCCGGAAGGTGATGAACTGATCCAGTACATCGCTGACCCGGATTTAAAGCCTCCTGTTGCCATGTTGCTGCATGCCTCGGACGAGGCGGGCCTTGCCTACTTCATGCCGTTTGCTGAGTTCTCTCCCGAGTGGCAGTCGATTCATTGGGCGCTGAAACACGAGCGGCTGGTGCGATTCATTGATTGGCCCGCTGCCATCTCGCTCGCACTGCAAAAAGCCGCGCGCGAAGATAAGGAGAGCATACCTCCGCAACCGCGCGCAGACGCACTAGATTTGCTCGCAAGTGCAGCTGGATATGAAGACGGCGAGACCTTCTGGAATGGCCTGATCGAACAGCATGGCGCTAGCGGCCAAGAGGCCGTCTCCGTGTTTGCGTCTATCGAGACCGCAATGACGGAGGCGCGCGCGCAGGAGGGCCTCAGCCCGCAATCGCCGGATGAAGTATTGCGCAACAATCAGCGCGAGGCTTTTATGCGCACCAACATAAGAGCGGCGTTGAAAGAGGCGGAAGGAAATATCGCCGTCGTCACTGGTGCGTGGCACGTTAGGGGACTCAGACAAGCTACAAAGCCGGCAGATGACCGAGCACTCATCAAGGACTTGCCCCGCCTGAAGATCGAAGCAACATGGGTGCCATGGACAGATAGCCGCCTCAGCGCATTCTCCGGCTACGGAGCGGGAGTGATTTCGCCCGGCTGGTATCGACACCTGTGGTCCCTTTACACGCGCAAGAAGCTGCCTAGCGCCGAAGAGTTCGCTTCGGCCTGGCAATCGCGTACCGCATTCAAGCTTCGCGAGGAGGGCTACACCGCCCCAACCGCCTCCGCCATTGAGGCGACTCGGCTGGCTCTCGGACTCGCTGCCCTTCGCGATCTGCCGATGCCCGGCATTGCCGAAATGCGCGAGGCATCGCTGGCGGCTATGTGCGATGGAAATCCGGTCCCGCTGGCGATGTTGGAGCGCAAGTTGTACATCGGCGAGCGCGTGGGCGAAATCGGCGAGCGCGTTCCGCAGAATCCGCTTGCGCGTGACCTGGCCGACTGGCAACGCAGGACGCGTCTGAAACCGCAAGATCTCGAATTGGAGATCAAAGTCGATTTGCGTTCCGAGGCAGGGCTGCTGAAATCCACTCTGCTTCACCGGTTGAACTTGATCAATGTTCCATGGGGCAAGCTACTGGACGCTCAGGCGGGCCGGGGCACTTTTCGCGAAGTGTGGGTCATCGAATGGGAACCATGGTATTCGGTCTCGCTGGCCGAGGCTCTGGTTCATGGGGTGACAATCGAACAAGCCGCCGCGAATGCAACGCTTAGAAAAGCACGCGATACGACTTCGATCACGGAGCTTGCCAGCCTCATCCAATCCGCTCTCGTATCGGACCTGCCGGAGACCGCCAGTTCGTGCATTGATCAACTTCAGGCTGTCGCCGTCAACTCCAGCGATGTCACCGACTTGATGAAGGCAGTTTCTCCACTGGTTCGCGTGCTTCGCTACGGCACGGCTCGACGCATCCCTGAGGATGCACTTCGCTCCTTGATCTTGTCGATCAGCGTGGAGATCAATGCCGGAGTTCGAATGGGCTCGCGCGGATTGGATGAAGAGACCACTGCCGCACGCATTTCGGCCATGGAAGCCTACGATGAGGCATTACGGCTGCTCGGCGATGATGCGCTGACTTCTTCGTGGCGAGAGGAGTTGGGCAAGATCGTGGATGACGACCAGGTTACGTCGTCCATTGCCGGCCTGAGTCTGCGTCGCCTGCATGATGTGCGCGCTTGGGAACCGGAAAAAGTAGCAGCAGAGTTTTCGCGGCACACAGGCTCGCGGCAGCCAAAGGAATCGGGGGCTTTCCTTGAGGGTTTCTTGCGCAGCGGGTCGGAGGTACTCCTCCAAGACGAGCCGTTGCTGCAACTACTCGACGCCTGGCTTTGCGAGCTGAGTGAGACGGACTTCACTGATTCTCTTCCGCTGCTGCGCCGAAGCATGTCCAGCTTCGATACGGTTGCACGCCGCCGTGTGCTCGAGAAAGTTCAGCGCGGGCGTCAGCAAGGCACATCAGCAGCTTCGCACCTCGCATCCGAGTCCAACCCTGCCTTCGAAGCCGCACTGCCGTTGCTCTATAAGATCCTTGGCCTTGGAGAGCTGGCATGATCTCCCAGAAAGAGCGCTGGCGACGCTGGCAACTCGCGCTCGGCGTCGATGACGAGAAAAATGAACTCTCTGACCGTGATCGGCGCCTTAACACCGCTCTCTCTGCACTGTACGACAGCGGTACCGAGAAGCGCAGAGGCGGACTCGGCGCCTCCTCTCCGCGGGTCGCAAAATGGCTCGGAGACATTCGTGAGTTCTTCCCGACCCCCGTCGTTCAAATCGTCCAAAAGGATGCGTTCGAGCGCCTAAACCTAAAAGCTCTGATGCTCGAACCGGAATTCCTTTCAACGCTGGAGGCAGATGTCCACCTTGTCGCCGATCTCATCGCGCTACGCGCTGCGATTCCCGGCAAAACGCTTGAGACGGCACGGCAGGTGGTCCGGAAAGTTGTGGACGACCTCTTGCGCCGGCTCGAACACAACACGCGTGAGACTCTGAGAGGGGCGCTGAACCGCTCTCAAAGAACGCGGAGACCTCGTCACGCGGACATCGACTGGCCGCGAACGATCCGCGCAAACCTTCGTCATTACCAACCGCAACATCACACGATTGTTCCAGAGACGCTGGTGGGACACACACGCCACACGAAGTCTCGTGCGCAGCTCGATCATGTCATGTTGTGCGTCGATCAATCTGGCTCGATGGCCACCTCGGTCGTGTACTCCTCGATTTTTGCAGCCGTCATGGCATCGATCCCTGGACTTTCCACGAAACTCATCTGCTTCGACACATCGATCGTGGACCTGACCGATCAGCTCGCGGACCCTGTTGAGGTGCTCTTTGGAGTCCAATTAGGGGGTGGAACCGATATCAACTCGGCGCTCGCGTATTGCGAAAAACAGATCGAGAATCCAACAAAGACGCACCTCCTGCTCATAACCGACTTGTATGAGGGAGGAGACGCCAAGGCGATGCTTGCGCGTGCTGCCGCAATCAAGCAGAGTGGTGTAAATCTGATCGTGCTACTCGCTCTCTCAGATTCGGGTCACCCAGCTTATGAAGCGAAACACGCAGAAGGAATCGCAAGCCTTGGATGTCCCGTGTTCGCCTGCACTCCCGATCAGTTTCCGTCGATGATGGCTTCCGCTCTCACGGGGAAAGACCTAAGAACTTGGGCGGCGGAAGAAGACATTGCTCTCATTCGGGGGTCTTGAGTGAACTCAATCTAGTCCTATCCGTAGCGTCCGTGTTGCCTGCTGTGCGGAAGCCAATGCTTAGCAACGCGGAACCAGGCGCGATGAGTAACAGGAACTCGGTCTGTCCTCAAAGTAATTGAGGGCAATTTGACCTTCCATCCCCCGGCCGTGCGCCAGAAACCGTGAAAACTCCCCTGTCCTTTAACTGTCCAATAACGATTCCCAAGCGTTCCTTACAAGGCTTTTAGGTAGCCACCCGCGTCTTGTAAGTTGTTGAAATTCCATATCTCATAACCCAAAGGTCGGTGGTTCAAATCCACCCCCCGCAACCAAACCTAACCTCCACAAAAACAGTCGCTTGAATATGATTGCACGCGTCCCAAACGCCGCGCGCCGAGTGCCTTTTAGCTCCCATTAGCGGAGGACTGGTCTGTAGAGGCATTTTCATTGAATAGAATCCCCACCACCACAGTGTTTGCGCTACGCTTCTGCTCGGAGATTGCTTGCGTGTAAGTATTCAGGGTGCTCTGAATAGTCGAGTGCCGCAGCAATTCTTGCTGCACCTTGATGTCTGTGCCCGCGCCTCGCAGCATGGTCGAGTACGAGTGTCGAAACGTATGCCAACCGATCTTTCCGATTCCAGCCCGTAATGCGGCGGGCCGCAGATGGCGGTGCAGGATGTTCTGTTGTCCTCGGGGTCGGCCCGTTTTACTCGCGAAGACCCAGTCTTCAGGGCCTTGAAGCAACGTCCGTTTCCATAGTTCTTGTAGACAACGGGCGAGCCGAAGATCGATCGGCAGCGACTTTTGCGAGGCCTCAGTTTTGGTATCGCCCGACCTTCCGTTCACAACTCCCCGCCTGATGAATACGGTCAGGTCCTCCCAGTTGAAGTCCTGCCATTGCAGGCCCATGATTTCACTGGCGCGAAGACCTAAACACGCCGCGACCAAAACCATGGTGTGGTAGGGCTCGGCCAGTTGCGCCAGAAGAAGACGAATCTCGCCTGGCGTCAGCACGCGCGGTATACATCGGCGGCCGCCCCGCTGTCGCACCAAGTCGATGGGATTTCGGTCGGTCAGTTCCCACCTACGTGCGTGCTCATAGACGAGGTGAAACAGGCTACGGAGGTTGACCTTGGTTTTCGGCGCCAGGGTTAGGGACCGCAGCCACTCTTCGACCGCAACCGGTTTAACGTCCTCCAGCGACCGGTCACCCCAACGCGGGAGAATCCAGCGGTTCAATGTCGACGAATGAGATTGCTGTGTTGAGTACCGCCGTCCCGGCAATTCGCGTTCAATAAAGTGATCGATCAGAGCAGCGATTGAAATGGGTCGTCCGAATCGATGATGTAGATTTAAACGGAGACGGAGTGGCTCGATGATTCGCAAGGCGTCCGTCTTGGTTGGGTATTGGACTACTGTTCCTACAGTTGTTGACCTCCGGTATCGATGTCCTTCGGGCGTGGTTTCATAAAAACGAAACTGCCAAACGTCTTCAGAGAGTCTGTTGTTTTTCTTGGTCAAAGATCCATATTGATACCTGCGCCGCTTCATGGTTCTCCTCCAGTCTGAGTTGACACGACAAGGGAAGGGAAGAGAGCTGGCTTGAAATCATCGCGTACAGCCGAGTGGCGGAGGGGCATTCTCGGGGAACTGAACCGAATCTATGAGCCTGATTCTGCAGTGGTTCCGAAAGGGCTCTTTGGGCGTGGCGCACAACTTGCTCGCGACATATTGAGGATAGAAAGAGCGGTCAAACTCGATTCGCGTAGAGCATCTTCATCATGGCCTCAGCTCAGGAAATCTGAGACCGGATGAAAATAATGTCTCTGTCGCCCCAAAGCATGAGGACAAGCGCTCAGAATGCAGCGCATCAGGGCAGGGAAGATGTGGTCGTGGCTCAGGATCCACAGTCTCGAAAATGATCGGGATCAACTTCAGCTTGAGCGTGGGCTCGAAGATTTCCGAGTCCGACGACCACCGCCAAATCGATCAGGCACGGTATCCACGGCATTGTTGTCATAAATCAACTCCTTTGTGTTCGGTCCAACGGCGTCGCGTGAGATGTCTGCCTGAGTGGCGGCATTAACTTCGACCTCTGCCCCGGGGCACCTGGGGGAGAAGCCAACCGTGATGCCGCGTGTCTGACATTAGGAACCTCACGAATCGCACCAAAAAGTCCGGAAACGCGTCGCTGATATTGACGAGTTCAAGATTTATAGCGTCTGTAGGAAGTTAATCAGGTCCTGCATCTGCTGCTGTGAGAGGCCGATCTGGAAGCGCTGGTTATAAAAGTTCACCAATTGCTGAAGATTGGCGGCGACTCCGTTATGGAAATACGGAGCACGCGACGGCAAGCCTCGCAGGATAAGCCCCTTGCCTCTGCCAATGTCGCTGCACTGTCCGGTGATCAGGGCCTTTCCCGGATCAGAAGTGAAGTACGTATTGCCCGCTAGTGGCCCTTGTGTGCAAACCAGTTCGAACACCGGCAGAGTCGGGGCTTGGAGCTCTTTGAGCGCGGCAATGATGTTCGGGTCAGTCTCGTAAGCGAGCGAGTGGTTGGTTCCTATGTCGAGTGGGAGGGGGAAAGAGTGATTGCCAACGTTGAAAGTATCGTGGCACGTCGTGCAGGTTCCGGCGATCTGCTGATTGCCGGTGGTTAGCCCCGGGACATTGCTGATCGTCAGAGGTTGCGTGTTAAAGATCTGCTCGCCACGGGCAATCGAAGCACGCTGCGGATTGCTCGAGTTCTGGAAAGACGTGTAGATCGTAAATACGTTGGGGGTAAACGGTTTTCCGTCAGGATCTCCTCCCAGGGAATCGTTGATTCCCGGATAGTAGGGTTGGGTAGAGAGGAATTGTGGCCCGCCATTGCCGCCTTTCGACAAACTGCCCGCATAGAAATCGGATATTTGGGCAGAGTTGAGCGCGAGTTCAAAGTTGATAATCTGGCTCAACTGCGTGACCGTCGGAGGCTGGTTGGCTTGGGCGTGGGTCAAGGCCGCGTCTGTCGCCTGCTGGGTCAGGTCGGTGTTCAGATTGGCAGCGAAAGTCTGTTCGTTGTTCAGTGGATACGTGAGCGATTCCCGGCCATCGAACATCACCGCGCTCAGGAAACCGAGGTTAGTGGTTGGCAATGGCCGCCGGTACACAGAAACCGTTTGCTGTCCCTGCGGATTTGTAGCGAGGGCACAACCGTAAGGGTCCTGCACGGCGGTGATCGTGTATTGCGGCGGAGATTGATCCGTACTATTCGGTGGTACGGTCAGCCCAATCCGAATCAGTCCGTTATTCACCACCAGGCTGTTATTCGCGGGGCCGGTGGGACAAGTAGAGCCATCGACCTGTGCAAACAGCGGATCCTTGCCTCGACTTATGAAGTATCGGAGTTGCGCATCGATGGCGCTTAACCCGAATCCATCACTGGGTTGGTGGCAAGTTCCGCAGGTTCGACCGTTGGTTCCCAGACTTTGAAAGAACGGTCCACTCAGATCGATGCTTCCTGTCTTGCTGTATGTGCCGGAAAAGCCTGTGAAATCGAGAAAAGGAAAAAGATTGCGAAGGTACACGTCGGCGATGGCAGTGCCGGTAGCGAGGGTGATGAGGGCGACAACATAAAACGCCACCCGCCTTCCGATCTTCAGGCCGGACCTGCCATGTACCTTCTCATTCGTTTGGCCCAGAGCCGCCTTTGGTGAAGAAGCGATATGCTCGGGCGATGAGCGCGTAGAAGCGTTTTCTTCGCTTTGTGCTGCGCGTTCCGATTCCCGACTGGCCGTTCTGAGATATCCGTTCATGACAATTTCCTTTCCAGATAATTTGTTGTTGCTGTCGCCGGTGCCCCTTGCCAATGACATCGAGAAAAGCGGCGCGGGGCAATGTGTTCGGTTCGAGCGTTCGTCCTTGCGTAGCAGGTTTCGCTACCGAGTGCAGCCTCCAGACCAAGCGCATCCCGTGGTCTGGAAGAACAACGCGTGCTCGCCTTCGTAGCCGGTGCCGCTGCCTTGGTTGGTGAGTTCAATTGCCTGGTCGCCTGCGTCATCGGTCATGGTTAGGACCTGCGTCAAAGCAGCTTGCGAGCCAGGGTAGAAGAGAGCACCGCTTTGGTTCTCGACCGCTCCACCATCGAAGAAAATGGAGCCGGTGTTGGCCAGCGGCCACACTCCGTTTGGATTGGGGCCGTCACAGCATAACCTGTCCACAATCCAGTTGGCACGACTGCCCACCTGTGGGACCACGCAATCGTTTTGGATGGTGTAGGTCGAGTAGGTAAGAGTCGTCAGATCTTCCACAAATGCAGAGCCGTTGTTGCAACCTCCGAAGGCGTGCAGTTCCGTGTAGAAAATATCCCCCGGATTAAGCGCGAACCCGGTGGTGTAGAGGTCGCCCCATCCTACAAGCATGTTGTAGTAGGGCGTGCCGGTCGAGCAATTAACTACTTCCTGAACTCCTGCCTGCTCCCCCGCATTGAAATAAATGGACTGCCCGGCAGCCAGATAACCGTCGATTCCTATGTAGTTCAGATCGAAGTAATATGTTTCGGTGCATCCGGTGGTATTGTCGAACGGCACCTGCACGGTCGGCACGCTGATGACCGTCCAAATGTCGCCGAACGAAGTTTTCGCGTTCCACTTCTTCAGGTTGTTGTTCAAAATGACACCGGCTGCGTTAATATTTGACCATTGCTGCGGCCCGGCATTCGGATGGACGGCCTGCTCCACAGGTTGCGGCACTGAGCCGGCCTGACTCATGCCGTGCTGACTGCGCGACATTGGTTTAAGGTCTCCCTGCCAGTGAATTTTCGCCGCCGTCATTGCCCTTTCCCACAGACGGTAGTGGTCGGGATCGGCTTGCTTGTCGGGCCGGGTGGGGAAGCCGTAGGTGGCTAGCTCCTCATCGGCAGCCGTAAGTGGATTGAATGCCCTCGGTGGCTCGGCATAAGTGTGGATGTTGGCGAGGTTGGTTGGGATGTTGCCTGCTGAGAGGTAGATTGCTCGCACCCCGTCACTCTGCCCCATCGCGATTGCCGTGAGACCGAAAAACACGCTTGCCGCCATCGCCATTACCGCCAGTTTTCCGCTGATCTTTAGCGTTTGCATTTTGTCCATCCTCCGTTTCCTTATGGTTCAAGTGCGCTCGATCCCAGTGGCAGATAGCCGATGCTGACCGCGCTGTTTGGCGCCAGCATCGGGTGGGTCTAGGATTGGATTGAGTTTGTATTACTTCCAGGTGGCGGGTTGCTCCTGGCCGTGATTCACCTGGTGCATTTGTTGCGATAGATGTGCGGCTGCCAAGCTCTTCTCCGCCGGCGCGCCATACAACTCGGGGTGAATGTAGTAGCCACGCTCGTTCTCGGGCTTCTCCACACTCACCTGCAGCGGATGCGCTTGGGCGAACGCGTCATGCCGCACACCTGTGACCTGCCAGGAAACCTTCGTGCCCGGCTGCCCGCCAGCGATCACGAAAACTGCCGACCCGCCTCCATCCAGCATCGCGACGCCGTCGTAGAGATTCTTAATTTCGGATGACTCGATCGCAGCATGGTAGAGATATTTGTTGGCCGGATCGAGCGGATGGTCAATTCTGAAATTCTTCGATGCCGCAGAAAGCGTGCCGCTCAAGCTCAGATTGCCGGCGCCATCCAGAAACAGGCTCCCAGATGTGCCCGACGCAAAAAGTACAGCTCCGCCACCTGCGTTGACGATGACTGCGGCATCAGCACCGCTGTTGTTCTTCGCAAGGAAGGCATTGCTATTATCCGAGGTAGCAACCACACCGTACCCGTTGGAGTCACCGATGACTCCGATCGGAGCGTTGCCGCGAATCCCTTGCGCGACCGAACCAAACGACGTGTTAGTGCCCACAACGCCCATTCCATTGGTGCCAGACGCCAGGCCCTGCACACCGAATCCCACCGAGCCTTGGCTTAAGCCTAATACTCCCTTCCCACCCGACGCGCTATCATTTTGGCCGTAGACACCAGAGGAACTGCTGCTGCCTCCGGTCCCGATGACGCCTTGGACTCCAGCCCCGCCGGCGGCGCTGTAGCCGTTGACTCCCACACCCGAGTCGTCCTCACCATAGACGCCATTGCCTCCAGAAGCAGTGTTATTAGCGGCAAGGTAGGTTCCACTGATTCCGAAGGCAGTGATACTCCCGCTGCTGTCGCGTTTCACGATGGCGTTCGGCGTGGTGTCAGGAGTGGGCGGAATTGTCCAGTTCACGGTTAGGGTCCCACTCTTCGTAACCGGCGAACCCGACACCGTGAAATCGGAGGACGGTGCCGCCAATCCAACGCTGCTCACTGAGCCCGTTCCCGGAAATGTCTGTCCCGCGGCAAAAGTAACTTTGCCTGTCGAGGCCACGCTAAAGGCGGTGCCGCTGATTGCCAGTGTGGGGTCCGTTCCCTTCGGAAAAAGGGTTAGCGTGTCGCGCACGTCTCCCTTCCCGTTGACATCGAGAGGAGCCGCTGGAGCGGTCGTATTGATACCGATCGCCGAACCTTTCTGGAAGATGACGGAGTCAATTATGTCGCTGGCGCTATCCCACATAGGCAGATAACTCGCTACGCCCTTGCCCGTGACGGCGGAGTTCTTCGCCGGCTGCGCGGCTGCCGTAGCTGCGCTCGTTGCCTTGGCTGGGGCTGGAGCCTTCGCCGCCGTATCGTTGGCGCGGACGAATGCCGATGGTGGAAGGCCGCCAATCGTTTCCGCATCCGCCGCCTTCAGCGCATAAGGAACGCTGAGGAGCAAGGTCCGCGGAAGCTCATCCTGACCGCTTACCTGCACCCCGAGCCAGCGCGCTTCGCCCGAGCCAAAAAGGTCGGGCGGCAAGCCACTCGGACTGGATGAACCCAGTTGCGCGGTGTAGTGCCCGGATTTGTCCGCGTGAACATTCTGCGTCTCCATCCAAAGGGCAGCGCCGCCTTCCTGATCCTTGTAAATCGCGAAGGTAACTCCGACAACACCGGCCACTAGCTTCCCCTCGGCGTCGACGACCTTCCCCGAATAGTTGATTAGGCGTGGAACCACAGCACTCACGACGGAACTATCTTGAGCAGACAGTGGCATCAGATATCCGAGAAGGATGAGAAGTAGCGTGAATCTTGTGCCGAGTAGTTTCATAAAGTTCTCCTGGGAGTGGTTTGGGCTTTGGCACCGAAATCGCAATCACTGAACCCCGGCGTTTGTTCGAACATCCCGTCCACTTGCGGCAATCTGCTCGAACTCGCCAGAGGATACAACCCAACTGTTCGCAATCGAGATATCACCGTGCAACGCATTGACGGGCAAGCGGTTGGCTGAAGTTGTAATCTATCGTGCTATACTCCCGTCTAATTTTTGGGGAGCCCAAACGCCCATGCAACAGGAGGAATCAGGCAAAATTCTTCGCTTCGGACTGTTTGAAGTAGACGTCGGCGAAGGCAAACTTACGAAGTCCGGAACTCGGATCCGGCTCCAGGAGCAGCCGTTTCGGATTTTGGTGCTCCTGCTCGAGCACGCCGGCCAGCTTGTAACTCGGGATGCGATTCGCCAGGAGCTTTGGGCCCAGAACACGTTCGTCGAATTTGACCGTGCCCTAAACACCGCCGTGGGGAAACTCCGAGCCGCGTTAAGCGATTCTGCCGAGAACCCCCGCTTCCTGGAAACGATTCCGCGAAAGGGCTATCGCTTTATTTCGCCGGTCACCATCACACAACCAGGACAAGCGAACGCAGCCGCGACTGGACCTGGGATTCCTTCGACGCCCGCCGCTGCCGTCTCTGAGAACAATCCAGTCGGAGTGCTCCCGTCAGTTGACACCGCCCCAAAAACAAAACAGTGGCTGCCAATCGGGCTCATCGCCGCTGTTTTGTTGGCCACAGCCGGCGTTGCAGTTTACTGGCATCAAGATCGCAATCGTTTCCGGATTACCCCGAAGGACACAGTCGTCCTCGCCGATTTTGCCAACACAACCGGGGAAGCCGTTTTTGATGACTCCCTTCGACAGGCGCTCGAAGTCGGGTTGCAGCAATCCCCCTTTGTGAACGTCCTCTCCGATCGAAAGGTGGGGCGAATCCTGAAGCAGATGGGGCGTCCTCCGGAAGAGCGGATGACGGGCCGAACGGCCGTCGAAGTATGCCAGCGAGCGAACAGTAAGGTTACGGTGCAAGGCTCGATCGCAAGTTTGGGAGCGACCTACCTTATCGGATTAGCCGCGATTCGCTGCGACAACGGCGAAATACTGGCCAACGAGCAGTTACAAGCCAAACGTAAAGAAGATGTTGTAGATGTGCTGGGACAGGCCACATCGCACATGCGCGCGCGCTTGGGTGAGTCGCTTCCCTCAATCCAGAAATTCAATGCCCCGCTGGAACAGGCAACTACCGCCTCACTTGACGCGCTGAAGGCATATAGCCTGGCGCTTTCGACCTGGGATAAGAAGGGAGATCGAGATTCGCTCCCGTTTTTCAAGCAAGCCGAAGATCTGGATCCAAACTTCGCCATGGCATATGGCGGTCTAGCCACGGTCTATCGCAATCTGCGCGAAACGAAATTGGCTCGAGAGAATGCCGCAAAGGCTTACGAGCTTCGAAATCGCGTAACCGAGTCGGAGGGAGCAACCATTGAAGCACGATATTACGCCTACGTGACCGGCGAGTTGGAAAAGGCGGAACAGGTTCATATTCTGGAAGTTCAAAACTATCAATCGGCTGGCGCCTATAACCACCTGGCTATTGATGAGGGCGAACTCGGGCTTTACGAGATATCGGCTGAAGGTTTTCGCAAGGCGCTGACAATTGACCCCACTCGTGCGAATACATATTCAAATCTCGCGACCGATCTTCTGGCACTGAACCGCCTTGACGAAGCGTCGGCGGTTCTGACCGATGCTAGCCAGCGTAAGTTGCAAACGGAAGGACTGCTTCAGCTGGGGTATTGGATTGCCTTCATTCGCGGGGACAGCGGCCAAATGCAAAGTTTGCTAGAGCTGTCTTCGGAAGTGCCGGGGGCAAAGCCGCTTCTATTAGCCGAGCAGTCAAACACCGAAGCTTACTACGGTCATTTTGGAAAGGCTCGTGAGTTGTCAAGCGAAGCTGCGAAGCTTATGGAGCGCGATGGCGACAAAGAGTCTGCGGCTGTCTGCCTCGCCCAAGCAGCTGTCCGCGAGGCCGAGGTTGGAAGCTATGTCCACGCCCGGGAGTTGCTGGCGCGAGCGCAGAAACTGTCTCGCGGACAGGATGTAACCACCCTCGCAGCTCTGGCGATGGCTCGTATGGGGAATGACGAACAAGCCGACATGCTTAGCCATGAACTGGACAACGATTGGCCTTTGGGTACTTATGTGCAGAAATATTGGCTTCCCCTGATTCGAGCGGAAGCTCATCTTCAAGAAAGACTTCCGTCAAAGGCCGTTGACGACTTGGCGGTGGTGACTCCGCCCCTTGAGTTTGCGAGCCCTCCGGCGTTGTCGGTCGCAACTCTCTATCCCACGTTTGTTCGGGGCCAGGCCTATTTGGCGGCGGGGAACAGAGCAAAAGCACTCGCAGAATTCCAAAAATTGGCAGATCACAGGCGCTTCATGGTGAATTCTCCGCTGTGGCCCTTGAGTCAACTCGAACTCGCCCGCGCCTACGCTGGAATTGGAGAATTGGATAAAGCTCGCCAATCTTGTGAGGAGTTTTTTCAGTTATGGAAGGGCGCTGACCCAGACCTCCCCTTATTGAAGGAAGCCCTAAGTGGATGTCTGAAGGTGCGCAAGTGAACTGGACTTGTGAGATGTTGTGCAGTTGATCACGCTGCAGCTGACTCGAGAACCACGACTCCTAACCAGTTGTTTTCTCTCACAAACACCATCCAAACCCGAACGAAAAAAGTATTGAAGCGTGCCTGTCCTTTCACTGTCCAATAACGATTCCCTAATGCTTCTTACAAGGCTCTTCGAGGGCCACCCGCGTCTTGTAAGTTGTTGTAATTCCAATTAACCGTGGGCTCATAACCCAAAGGTCGGTGGTTCAAATCCACCCCCCGCAACCATCGAATCAATGAGTTGCAGACCTTGCCGGAAGTGGCGAGGGAACAATAAGGGAACAGGTAGCAGGTACCTGTTCCCTTTCCGTTTTTGCCATCACCATTTCCACCACCCGAGCGTTAGCGGGACGAGTCACTTGGAGCATCGAGTTTCGACCGTATCTTGTTGTCATCTCGATGGACGCGTGACGCATGAGCTTCTGTTGAACTTCCAGTGGGAGCCCGCGCTCGGCGAGCCTCGCACGGTAGGTGTGCCGAAAAGCATGCCAGCCCAACTTCGGCAGACCGATCTGGGCAGCGGCCCGGTTCAGGTGGCGCTGACGCATCGTGTCCGCGTGGTAAGGCATTCCGGTGTCGAGATTACCGAACAACCAGCCGCTGACTGGTAGCTCAGCTTCGCGCCACTCACGGAGTACTTCCACCAACTCGGGATGAAGCGGTAGCTCATCTTCGCTGGTTTCCGTCTTCGTGGCTTCCGCGTGGCCGCTGACCACAGACCGCCGCACTTGGAGACTGCGTTTCTCCAAGTCCACATCCTCCCAGCGAAGTCCGAGAATCTCGCTCACGCGAAGCCCCAGGCACATCGCCAAAATCACCATCACCCGGCAGTGATGTGGAAGCAAGGCAAGCAATCGCTGGTACTGCTCGATGGTGACCAGAACCAGCTTGCGTGTCCTGCGCGACGATCCATGCAGTTCAATCAACGACATCGGATTGCGCTGGACTTCCAAATACTGCCAGCGCATCGCGCACTCAAACAGCCGATGGAACACGGCTCTTGTGTGGGCTTTGGACTTCGGCGCGAGATCGCGCGGCTTCTCTTCGTGCTTTCTCGGCTTGGTCTGCAGCCCCTTGATCCATTGCTCCACGGCCATCGGATTCGACGCCATGTCGGAAATGCGCTCATGCATCCAGTACGGTTTGATCCGGTACCGAATCATGGAGCGCAATGCCGAGGACGTGCTGTATCTTTCCGGCAACCCTTCTTTGAGATAGCGGTCGCACAACTGCCCAAAAGTTGCTGCTTCGATGCAGTTGTTAATTTCCGCCCTCACACCAGCCAAAGAGCGTTGCGCCTCGGCCTGAGTTCGGTATTGCTGGATCGTTCCTATATGACACGAGACTTCAACTTGCCGTTCTCCCTGTACCGAAAGACCCAGACATCAGGCCCACGCCGGCGTTGTTTTCTCTGAATACAACCTTGTTGGTAAGTCTGTCGTTCCTTCTTCATGCCGCTTGTCCTTTCTTTCTGGAAAGCGGCGCGGATGATCTCTGTGAAGATACATCGTTCTTGAGGGCTGTGGCCAGTTCAGAAATCAGAAATCGCCAACGCTTGCGAACACCGTTGCTCAAGGAATGAGCAGGAATTCTCCGCTGACAGGCGAGGCGATTGACGGTAATGGGAGAACAACAAAGAAATCTGGCCGCCTCTTTCGCGGTAACGAACGGCTCAATTGCCGACGATGAAGCTGCATTCGCCACGAAGTACCTTTCATTGACCCGATGATTCGATTGGAAGTGCCCTGCTGGCCCGGACTCCTCCAACTTAAAGCGGAAATCCGGCTTGGATTTATGCTTTCTTGAGCACACCTATGCAGTTTCGGCATGAATCTCAGGCCCCGGGTTGTTGCAGCGAAGGCACACCATCAATCCCGCGCACAGAATCCCCGGCGAGGCTTAATTCCTGAACGTCGAACAGCAGCAGAAAGTCAACAAGCGAATGCGCGGATTACGCGCCGCGCGTCGTTTTTCGGTCGAATCCCTCCCTCTCCGCCAGTTCACGGTCCACCCGACCTAGAATCCGCTGGCAATGGCCGGTTCAAAAGAGAGCCTGAGCCTGCCGTGTAGAAGCAGGCAGCCCTGAAAATGTGATCGGCACCGACTTTCCGAAGACTCTGTACCCACAAAAAAAGCGTCCCGGACTCAATTGAGTCGTGGGACGCTCGTTTCGAACAGCCCTCCCCCGAAGTCTGCTCAATTTCAACTTAGACTCTGCGCAAGTCTTGGTACATGGCTCCCTCGTGCCATGGACGATCACAGGAATCGCTTCATCAAAACACTGCGCTGAGAGGCTTGGACGCGTGGCCGGGTTCGGTCTGCTCTCGGTCCCGATTTGGTCCACCTGGGTGGGTTCGGACATGATCGTCGCCCACCGCGTGCGGGCGTGGATTGAACCGCAAATCTAATGACGACATCATTCTGACTAAGGGGTGAACGAATTCCACATCCACTGCTCGGATTGCGCTCAGCCGCGCGTCATTTCTCCACTCCCGGCGGGCGAGGGTGACCACTCCGCTTCGCTCCGGGACGGCCCTTCGGGACAGCACGGCTGCGCGCCAAACGTTAACCCCGCTTTGGCACTGGCCGCGCCCGCCTCTCGGTCCTTCCCCCTCGCCCTCCGTCGTTCCTCTTTGTCTCCCGGTGGTCCGTTTTTTCCTTCGCTTCGCTCCGGGGTGTAAGAAAAAAACGCCCCACCGGGCAGACAAAGGAAAGAACATGAAGTTAGAAGAAATCAACAACAAAACCAAAGACGCAATGGAGTATCTCGTGCATTCGCTGGAGTCCGGCCACAGTGAAGTCCTCACCCAGTATCTCGGAGCAATGGCCCGATTCCATTCTTACTCATTCGGTAACTTAATGTTAATTGCGAGACAAAGGCCAGACGCCAGCAACATCGCAGGGATACTTGGGGCCGCCCATTCAGATGTGTGACGCGCTCTCGCGCAATGTTCCGAATCTGGCTGCGGGGGTGGAGATTCTGCTGGCGAACTGCCTTGCTCATGGAAGGCGACAGATCGTGGAAGTA
>JBEKPJ010000027.1:0-92857 GCA_049520935.1 Terriglobales bacterium
TCGACTAACTGCTCTGGAATCAGTAATGCGATCGAAACAAATTCCAGCCTCGTCGCAATCATGTATCGCTCAGACTAAAAATCGCCTGTCACTCCACTTCTCACGAATAATGCGGGCTAGTGTGCGCCTTTACTTAGGCGGCGGCGGCGGCGTGTATAGTGGAGGTGGAGTTACACTGTTGCCCTGCTCATCAACGAAAGTCCAGAGCTGGTTATCCCAATCAGGGCTCGCCGTCTTCTGCGTGTAGGCGTCGAGGTTCGTGCCGGGCTTTGTGCTGGCCCCCTCAACGTCTATGACGAGGTTACCCAGGTTGCTTTGGATGAAGTAATAGCCCGCCTCCGACGATGGTAGGAATGCCCAGAGCTGGTTTGGGGCGTTACTCTGGAGAGGGAGAGGGCCGAGTTTCTTGAGCGTGAAGGCGTCGAGCGGCGTGCCGGGCTTGGTACTCGCCCCCTGAACGTCGATGACGAGGTTACTCGCGGGATTCTGAAGAAGATAAGATCCTGCAACGGAGGATGCTACGAACTGCCAGAGCTGGTTATTCCAGTCGGGACTCGTCGACTTCTTGGTGAAGGCATCGAGCGCCGTACCGGGCTTGGTGCTGGCTCCCTGAATGTCGATTACGAGGTTACCTAGCTTGCTCTGGATGAAAAATGGTGAGGACATGCAAATCCTTTCTTGTCAGCCTCTCGCTGAAGGGAGCGCGTCTATGGCAACCTGGATAGTGACCCCGAATGCTCGAACGTTACGGCACCGACTTGCGAATTGCGAGCAGAGCTTTTTCCGCTTTGTACACTTTGATGCTGCGCTAGGCCTTGCTTTCGCCTTTTGCGCGCTTGGCTTTGACCAGTTCGGGCAGCTTAACGTAGGCGGCGCAGCATTTCAACCACAATTTAGTACAGCGGCGGCATTTCCACTTGGAATCTATGGATGTGTTGCAACTTTTCAAAGTTGCTGGCTGGTGGTGTGAAAGAATCGCGAAATGATAACCCGACTGGCGATCTCTTGCTCCTCTTCCTCTTGTCCGAAGGCGTAGAGTCGTCAACGTCGATCACGGAGTTGGCTTCTGCCAATTACATTGACGGTTGCAGTATCGAATGGCTTCGCGAGGACATCCCCGCGCGGAAATGAGGAGGGCTGCGTGGCCCCTCAATTCCGTCGCACAACTGTAGTACAAATCGTCGCACAGAGCTGCGAGAACCTGCGCAAGGTTGCGCAAGAGCTTAGCGGGGATGAGCGAAGATCTTAAAGGAGTTAGCGATAGAGTTCTACTCGTATCTGAGTGCAACCATCGGATCCACTCTGCTGGCGCGGTAAGCCGGGATGTAGCTGGCCAACAGAACAACAACTAGAAACACGACTGTGACCCCGGCGAAGGTGAGTGGATCCGTAGTGCTTACACCATAGAGCAAGAACGCCAGCCATCGTGTAGAGAAGAACGCCGCGGTGAGTCCAATCGCCATGCCGATAGCGGCCAGCTTTATTCCCTGGAGCGTCACCAGTCGAAGCACGTCGCTGTTCTGCGCACCCAGCGCCCTGCGGATCCCGATTTCGCGCGTCCGTTGGCTCACGGCATAGGCCAGCATTCCATATAGGCCGACAATGGACAGCGCCAGCGCCAGCAAGCCAAAGCTACCCAGCACAGCTCCGGCCGCTTCCGTAGGAAAGAGAGCTAACTTAAGGTGTTCCCGCAAGGTCTGCGCTTGCACCGCTAAGCCTGGGTCAAGCGTGGCCATCGTCCGGAGGATAGTTTCAACCATGGCTGCCGGTGGCCCGCTGGTATGAATCACCACGGCTGTTCTGGGTTCGTAGTTTTGCAGCAGGGACACAAAGACGAAAGGCCTGGGGTCTTCTCCCAGACTGCGGTACTTCCCGGTCCTCACCACGCCGATGATCTGGCTCTTGGCCTCTGCCCCCGGCACGGGCATCGCTTTTCCGATCGGATCCTCACCCGGCCAGGCCTTCCTGGCGAATGCCTCATTCACGATGACTACGGCGGGCGCCGATTGATCGTCGCGGTAGTTGAAATCGCGGCCTTTGAGCGGAATGCCCATGCTCCTGAAATAGTCCGGACCGACTGCCGCAAAATCGAAAGTAAGGCTCCGTCCATTGGCGTCGAAGCTGCCCTGACTCCTCTGCGGCCCTAGCGGCAAATGATCGGCAAGACCCACCGAATTTACACCCGGCAAGACACCGAGCCTCTCCACCATTTGCCTTTCCAATCCTTCACCCCTCTTCTGGTCATACCCGGCGGTGGCGAGATCGAACGAGGCCATCAGCGCGTGATCAAGCTCAAAGCCGGGATCCACCGAACGGGCATTCCGCAGGCTACGCACGCACAGCCCGGCCACGATCAGCAGCAACAAACCAAAAGCAACCTGTGACACGACCAGGAAATTGCGTAAACGTGACTTGGAGTAGCTGCTGGCATTGGCCGTTAGATTAAATCCCATGAGCATTCTGTTCTTCGTACTCCGCAACGCGGGAACAATGCCTACCGTTATGCCCGTGGCAACCGACAGCCCCAGAGTAAACAGCAGCACTCGCCAGTCGGGCGCAACGTCCACGAAAATCGGTAGAAAAGAGGGCTTGAGAGCGAGCAGCAGCGGAGCTCCAGAGAAAGCAATCAGCGCCCCGCCGGCACCGCCGGCACACGCCAGCAGAATCGATTCAGTCAGCATCTGCTGTACCACCCGCCACCGGGGCGCACCTAAGGCAGACCGGACCGTGAATTCGCCTTGCCGCCGCACTGCCTGGGCGAGAGAAAGATTAGCTACGTTAGCGCACGCGATCAACCACACTAATCCCACGATTACCATCAGCAAGGCTGAGATGGCGGTGAGCAAACCGCGCATCGGAGCGGGCGAAAGGTCGGCGGGAACCACTGCTGCCGTCAGATGCTGATTGGTTTTGGGATGCTCGATCGCAAGGTGCTGGGCCAGCAGCCCAAGCTCAGAGTTCGCTTGCGTCAGCTTGACGCCCCCCCGCAGTCTCCCCACCGCCATCAGCCACGATGTACTCCGCGTTTCTAAAAGGTCGGTCCGGGCGGGCTTCATCTCACGATACATTGAAATCGGTGCCCAGAAGTCGGGCGCGAACCCCACCAGCATGCCATCGAATTTCTGCGCAGCAACTCCGATCACCGTGAATTTGTGTCCGTTCAACTTCAGCTCTTTGCCAACGATGTTGGAATCGGAGGCGAACCGCCGCTGCCAGAACGCGTGCCTCAGCACGACCACTGCGCTTGCTCCAGGCACACGATCGTCCTGGGCGGTAATGGTACGGCCCAGAGCAGCATTCACTCCCAGCACGGAAAAGTAATTTCCCGAGATCAGCTGTCCCTGCAGGTCTTCGCTCTGCTCCCCGTGGCTCCAACTCACGGAACCGAACTCTGACTCAAAACCGATCATGTCCGAGAAAACGTGGTTGTTCGCGCGATAGTAGTTGAAGTCGGGGAAAGTCAGGGGTAGATAACTATTGAATCCGCTCCTCGTCCGATCATGATGCCAGACCTCAACCAGTTGCCCTGGCCTCTCCACCGCCGGTGGACGAAATAACGCTGCGTTCACAAAACTGAAAATTGTGGTGTTCACACCAATCCCCAGACCCAGCGAAAGTGCGACCACAATGGCAAAGGCCGGCGACTTGCGCAGCATGCGCAGTGCATAGCGGACATCCTGAAACAGAATGGTCATAGTCTGATTTTCAGTGTTACAGTCTGGTCCCTTACCTGGGTCAAGATAACTTAACTTTCTTAAGAGAAAGGAGCATTCTCAAGGCCGAAGTGGCGGCAGAGTGTAAGTTGTTGAAAAAGCGTAAAAATAAGCTCCGAGTAGCACAATCCGAGAATGCCTGCCCATGTCCGTCTTCGAACTCCATTGTCCGAAAGCGACCAGATCACCTTGCGTATTGGCACACGCGCACATCAGTCTGCAATTGGTGTGGCTGCAAATGTGGTTCTCTGCTATTAGTGGCCGATTCGTTCCGAATAACGGGCTACCGGAAGCAAATCCGCCCTGGATGAAGGGACGAAGACCCGAAGACCAGCCGCCTGAGAATTTGCTGACCAAGTGGCGAAGTCACGCCGGCTGCGGATTCAATCTGTCAACCACGTGTTTGCTCTGACACTCCCGGATCGACATGACAAATAACCTCGTTCTTCGATTTTCACTCGCACGTGGCTTGTACGGTGACAGTCTTCGCAGTCTGATCAACTCCGATGGGACCAGTGGTGTTTCCCGACAGAAGTGAGCCGCAGATCCGGCCCTCGCCGGCTTCATATACGACGATCGAATCGAGCGTGGGGATGGTGCCATAATCGATGGGATCAGACTCCACCAGGTTGGAGTTTACGATGGTGCTGTCTTCGATCGATAAATAGCGAGCGGAAGTGGCGACGATCGCGGGACCGGACAGATGTTCGAACACATTGTTGCGGAAGCGGAGTTTCTCAAAGAGGGGCTTGTCGAGAATCTCCCCGGTGGACGTGGGAGCAAATATGGCGATCGTACCTGAGTATTGCGTCGACTGTCCTGAATCGCTGATGTAGTTGTTGCTCATGAGGATGTTCGTTCCAC
Organism: Terriglobales bacterium; assembly: GCA_049520935.1. Lineage (GTDB taxonomy): Bacteria > Acidobacteriota > Terriglobia > Terriglobales > Acidobacteriaceae > Acidiflorens. The sequence continues at coordinate 4,578 of JBEKPJ010000027.1, forward strand.
CAGGGCCAAAACCGGAGCCGCCTACCAGGCCAATTCCACCCGCCGAATTGTCGAAATATGCATTACTGTCGATCCATCCGTAAGGCGAGTCGGTGATGATTCCATGGCAGCGGCACTCGTGCGCCAGATTGTTGCGCACAATGTAGCGAGCCGTGGCCTGCTGAGTGAGGTCGATCACCGAATAGGTCGTGCTAAGCCCGGCAATGGCATGGTCGAGCGTTAGAATCGGCGAGCCACAAACCTTGTTGTTCGCAGCCGTGACGCGCGCGCTGCCCTTGTAGAGGAAGTTCGCGTCGAAAAACGCGAGTGCGTCTCTGACGATCGGAACATCCATCGGATCGGGATCGCAGTAGCCGGCGACAGAGACCTGGTTTCCGCTTACGCTGGCCACGGAAAAGATGCTCGGGGAAACAGCAACACTGTCGTCGCCCTGATACCCAATGTCGTTGTCCTCCACGATCACGTCGGCCTGCATGGTGAGGTCGAGCACGTCCGAGGCAGTGGAGATCAATCGCCCCGGCCCGCGCGTGATGTTCGAATTGGCCAGCCGGAATCCACGATAGCCACCTCCATCGTGGGCACCGATACCAACGCCCGGGCCGGTGCGCAGGGTGAGGTTCTCGGAATCGATATCGTTCGCCCAGGTAATCGAGATGGCAAAGCCGTTGTACGTATAGTGACGTACAATAACCCGGCTGCCGGGCGCGAAGATATCGAAGTTGGCACAACCGTTGAAGAAACTGCAGGTAGGATCAGTCGGGCTGTTCTGAAAATGGCATGATTCGCAGGAGAATGTTTGATCTCCGGCTAGCGTTTGTCCTACATAAGTTGGTTGCGGAGCGTTTCCGAAGATGAAGTATTCCTCGAAATTGTTATTCGATTTCGCCCCGAAAGTGCCTGGTGGATCGAGCTTGCCATCCCAAGGATCGACGGCCTGAATGGCCACAGGACCGCCTTGGTACTTGTCCATGACGGGATATTTGTCGTCGATGACCAGCGCGTTGTGACCGGGATTCAGAGGGTCCTTCACAATCGTGCCGAGAGACGCAATGGGTAGCGATGGCCAGTCGATCGTGAGATTGCGCAGACGCAGGCGCTGGGCTTCGAGAATCCATATGCCGATGACGGGAGCTTTGAAATCAAGTTCTGAGCCGCCGAAATCGATGTCGAGATCAGAGACGCTGTCTGGAACTGTGACTTGGTTCTGCGGATATTGCCCAATCGTCCAGTGCGGCGCACAGTTCCAATACTGATTCACGTTGCAGCTTGTCGGCTGATTGCAGGCGGAAGATTTCAGTTCCGTGCACAGGGTGGGTCCTTGAAATGCATAGACGCTTTTGGGAATCACCAGATGATGTGCGCCTGCTTTCACCGCCTCCGTCACGACCGCCGGAAAATATTCGTCCGGAGTTTCGCCGGGTTTTATAGGGCGCGAATATGTGCCGGTGCCGATTGGGCCTTTGACCAAAACTTCTACTGTCTTTTCGTTCGGGGCTACAAAAGTCTCGCGCACATCGTTAGCCGGGTTGTAGGGCAAGCCGGATGAGGTCGGAATGATTTCGGAATAAATCGGTGGGTTCGCTTGACCGGATGCGCAAAGCGCGAAAAACAATAGCCCAACTATGAGAAACGGTGAATATGGTCTCGACACAAGTGCTCCGTATATGGGCGGACTATGGGGAGGAACTAGCAGGCGACCAGAAGCGACCATATCTATTCTAACACTGGCGATGCGGTGAAGTTGCCAAGCTTAGCGAATGTATAAGTTAGCCAACCGGAACCGCTTTCCGACCATGGGGCCGACAACCGTCATCCACGCTCCGCCTGCAGGTTATCGTCAACCGACCGGTTGACCGGAATAAGCGGGTTGTGCACATGCAGTTTCGACGGTCTCAGAATCCACCAGGCCGGCAGCCCCATAAAGTACCGGCAGCACTCGGTTCGGCTGATACTTGCGGCGCAGTTCAGCGACCTTTTCTGTGCCGCACCGGTAAGCCGGCAGATACATGCGTCCCAGGAGCGGATGGCGTCCCCAGGCGCCGGAGAGTTTGTCGGCACGCTCCTCGGTAACCAGGTAATCCCGCCGCAAAGTCCCAGCCACCTCTTCTTTCCGCATATTTTCGCCCCAGGTGAGATACGAAGCTTCGTTCTTGGCGTCATCTTGCAAGAGTGCGAGCAGCACGCCGATCTGCAGGTCTTCATCTGGAAGCTGGTCCACTTCCGTGACGCCATGGGCGATCAAGATCGCATTGTTGGCGATTCCTTCAAAGAGTGTGGCGGCACGCGTATTCATGGTGAGCACGGTGGCTTCGAATCCGACTAACCCGCGCACATACAGATCCTGAAGGTAAGCGAATGTGGTCACGTGTCCGGGCACGACTTCATGGCTGACGAGCTGTTCGAACTCCGGAAACGACATTTGCAGAGAAGCGTTGATCTCGTAAGTCGCTTCGTACTTTGGAGAGCCATCGGCATTTCGCGCGCGCCCGATGTAGTTCATCGAGCCGGAGAACCAGGCGTCTTTGATGGACAGGAAATCGATGTTGGCGCGGGGCACGCGAGCGAGCTGATTCGGAAGATGCGGCGCCAGATTCTTCTCGCAGAGCTCGTTCATGCGCGCGATGACCGCGGCGCTGATCGCGCGAACAGAGGCCATGGGGACGATGCGATCGCGGCGCCATGCATCGACCGCGTCCAAAATGCCCGCCGGGCTCGAGGTATGATACCCCCCGCGCGCGAGCAATTCGGTGACGCGTTCGCGTTTGGCTTCCGGCTGCGACGGCTCGGGCCCGCGGCCGGTGGATGCCTGAACGCTGTTCTCATAAGGCACGCGGCTACCCTTGCCAATAGTTTCCATGGCGAGCTGCCACATAAGTTGGAGGCACAGGTTCAGATTTTCGAGAAAAGGGCCGGACAGGCCGCCCACGCGACGGGCCTCGACGTTAACGGCGTCCATCGAACGGATGATCTCGGGGCTCATCTCACGCAGGTAATCCTCGACAGCAACTCTGTCCTTGCCGGTAACGCCGCCGGCCGCTCGCAGGCGCGCTGCGGTGGGATGGGTGTAAGTAGCGGGCAACGGCTCGTCTGAAAACCAGCAGTCGGCGATAAAGCGGCCTGTGCCTGAGGGGCACATGACATCGCCTCCCCAAAGAGTATCGATACCGAGAATTGCGTTGGCGATGGCAAGATGGGCTTGATTCATAGGAAGCCTCCATTGAAATCGTTCAGATCACAGCATGCAGGCTGTGGGCGCATGATTTAACGTGGGTCCCGCCCCCACCGGTCTATTCGTTTTCGGACTTCGGTTTCTTCATCGAGTTCAAATAGGTGTACACGCAGAGCGCCACGAACCCGAGCGCGGAGAGCATCTGCGAAACCGGAATGTTGTCGTAGAACGGCGTCTGGATCCACTCCTCTTTGAAGTGGGGCAGCACGCGCAGCGCCGCCCCAATCACGCCGCCGAGCGCTCCACCTGCCATTAGGCCCCCGGCAATGATGATACCCCGCTCGCGGATTGTCCTACCCTGCTGTCCGCCGGTTTTTTCGGCACGTTTATTCACAAGGTGCGAGAGGAATCCGCCGGTCAGGATGGGCGTGGTCAGTTGCAGCGGTAGATAGATTCCGAGCGCGAAGACCATGGAGGAAAGGCCAAGCATCTCCATCACCACGGTGACCATGGAGCCGAGGCCGAACAAGATGTAGGGGGCGGGCTGGCCACTCATAAAACCCGAGACCACGGCCTTCAGGGCAGAAGCCTGCGGCGCGACCAGGACTTGCCGCGGATCGCCGGGTATCGCTTCTCCGAACTGAAATGCCTTGGCCAGCAGGATAATGGTGAAACCCGCAGTGATCGCCGACGCGATGACTGCGATGAACTTCACCTTCTCCTGTGCTGCGGGCGTGGAGCCAATCCAATAGCCGGCCTTCAGGTCGGTGATGAACTGTCCCGAGCAGCACAGAGCAACGCAGACCATGCCAGCGAGGGCCATCACGAAAAATATGCCAGTGGTTCCGGAGAGCCCGAACCTCAACAGCACGACGGCAGAGACGATCACCGTTAGCAACGTCATGCCGCTGGCCGGATTGTTGGCTGTTGTGGCAATGGCGTTCGCAGCCACCGTAGTAAAGAAAAATGAGAACAGCAGCGTGAGTGCCAGGCCTAGTCCAACCACGGTCCAGGAAACATGAAGCTGTCCAAAGAAGGCGGCCACTGCGATCGCGCCCAGCACAACTCCGAGCAGGATCCGGATGATGGGAATGTCACGATCCGTCCGTTCCATTTGTGGCGCTTCACCGCGGCGAAAGGCGCCCAGGGCGATGCGGAACGATGCCGCAACCACGCGCAGGGACTTGAGGATTCCGACCAATCCCGCGCTGGCGATGGCGCCCACGCCGATGAAACGCACGTAGTTGCGGTAAATATCGGCAGCCGTCATGTGCGAAATGGGGAAGGTGGCGGGATAGACCGTGACACCGCCCATGTGGCTGCCGACAAACCAGATCATCGGTACCAGCACGAAGTTCACCAGCACTCCGCCGGCACAAAAGATGAGAGCGACGCGCAATCCCATCACGTATCCGAGGCCGAGAATGAATCCGACCGCATCGAAATTGAAGACCATGCGGCTGCGATCGGCGAGCGACCGCACTACCGGCAGAAACTGGAAGTTCAGATACTCCTTCCAGACATGAAATGTGGTGACAAAAAAATCGTAGATCGCGGCGACGACAGTGGCCTGCAGGAGCAGCTTGGCCTGCGAGCCACCTTTTTCGCCCGTCACCAAGACTTCAGTGATAGCTGTGGCCTCCGGGAATGGGAGCTTGCCGTGCATCTCGCGGACAAAGTAGCGCCGCAGCGGGATAAGAAAGAGGATGCCAAGGCACCCGCCGGCCAGACAGATAAAGATGGTCTGTACCGGATGCGGATCGAGGTGGAGCGCATAAAGCGCCGGCAGCGTGAACACGGCACCTGAGACGACGGCGGCCGAGGCGCCACCCATGCCGGTGATGATCACATTCTCCAGCAGCGAGGAGCGTCGCGGGTACAAGCGCGCCAAGCCGATAGCAAGAATGGAGATGGGGATCGCCGCCTCCATTCCCTGACCGACCTTCAGAGTCGAGTAGGCCGACGCCACGGTGAAGATCACGCAAAACAGGATGCCCCAGAAGATCGAACGCGAGGTGAGTTCGGGCAATTCACGGGAGGCCGGAACGATGGGCAGATAGAGTTCGCCGTCATGCAGAGGTTTATAAGCATTTTCAGGAAGAGTTTTGGTGTCGATCAGTTCAGCCGACATTTGGTGTCGCCTCGTTGGTTGCCAGTGGACCACTTCCGGCCTACGTCGATCAATGACGCAGATCACAGTGCCTTGGCTCGTGACGGTCATAATGAATGCCCAAAATCCCTCCGACCGGGGATAGAGCAGGGAATGCAGTTTTTACCCTCCAGGCCTTCGCCCGAAGCAGAAGGCGTTAGCCTTTATCCGGAGAGCAGGACACCGCCTTTACGGCGTGGGCCGATGACTCGGTTGACGAGGCTCCCCGGTTCGAACGGTATTCCAATCGAACTGGTGAAGGTCCGCTGATTGGAACGATGTGGCGGAACCGATTCGGCATAGGCGTCCAGAAGACTAATCCATTCAGCGCTTCCTCAGTCCGTGGTCTTTCGCCGTATCTCGGCGTTTCCATGGAGACCGCTGTGATTGTCGTTTTCCACATCAAAACAAACTGCGACTGGAGGGGCTCGGGGATCCGCGCCGTCACCCGACTGTGTCCGATTATGATGACCGCTCCGGCGGCTGGCCTTGGATTGCTGCCGGTGGCACTTTCCACCGCTATGGATCAGACTCGCAAAAGCCATTTGCTATCGTCATCGTCGCCGGTCTCATCTCCCGCTTCTCCTTCGGGTTCTTCGTCAATCCTGTGCTATAGGAGAGGGTCGCCCGGAAGGGCTATGTGCACCAGGTATTGAGAATATGTCTGCACGGTGAGGAGGCGGTCAGTTCGTGGCTTTGTCCCTTAACTTTCCGCGGAACTCCCGTATTCGGAGGTCTGGCGAACTCGTCATCGCACAGAGCTGCACTAATCAGAGCGCTGAAGCACGCCCGATACGCTGATTACGCAAAGCAACAACCATCGAGCTAAGGGCCATATCGTTCTCCGGATCGCGGGTCTTAGGTTCAAGTCAGCATCCACAGGTTCCTCGCGAGCGCTACGCCTGTTTTGCTCCTGCCTGCCGGCGAAGAGAGTAGAATGACTTCAGGTTCTCGATTGCAGAAAGGGCGACTTCGACTCTCATGTTCCGATGGGTGATCATGGCGTGGATCGTGGCCGGGGCATCGGTAACGTTGGCAAGCGCGCAGCGGCGCGGAGCCATGCCGAGGCCCACTTCTGTCCATCGGAGCTCGATGCGCGGCTTCCGAGGGGGAGTGGGCGTGCGCCGCCAACTGCGTCCGTTCACGAGCGGAATCCTTTCAGACTGGCCTCTTTTTTCCTCGGAGTACGATGCGGGTGAACAGCCAGCGGAGAACGCTCCGCTCCAGGGTCTGGGGGGGGAGCGCGCAGCGTTCGATGATTCGCGACAAAACGGCAAGTCCGCGCCGTTGCTCATCGAGTGGCGGGGCGATCGTTACGTGCGCTTTGGTGGTGTCGGAGATACGGCCGGAGCTGAATCCTCTGCGGGTGCTGATTATGCAGAATCGACGACCGTGAAGGTGCCCATGCCAGCCGCGCAGAGGCAATCGCAGGTGGGCGAACATTCGCCCGCAGTGCTCGTTTACCGCGACGGCCATCGCGAAGAGATTGCGGACTATGCGATTGTGGAGGGGGTCATTTATGTGGGCAGCAACTATTGGCAAAGTGGCCAGTGGACCAAGCAAGTACCCCTGTCCGCACTCGACGCCCCCGCCACCTTGCAAGCCAATCGACAGCGCGGCGCAAAGTTCATCCTGCCATCTGCGTCGAATGTGGTGATCGCCAGTTTCTAACGGGTCAGGACCCGGCGAATCGCGCCGTTGCAAGCTCCCGCAACGCGCCGCTTTCGGCGACAGCCTCAATCCGCCTGCAGTACTTTTCCGTCCGCATCCATCAGATGGAACCTCCCCAGGTTTAGTTCGCGAACACCGCTTTCAATCTTGGCGCGATCGCCCACGACGACCCAGATCAGATTATCCGAGCGCACCACTTCCTTCGCAGCGTCATTGATATCGCTTGTTGTGAGCGTGCGCACCTTGCCCGCATAGGTCTCGTAGTAGTCATCAGGCAGACCGAATTGCACCACATCCACGATGGACTGCCCGAGCGCGTCCAATGTTTCGCGCGAACCGGGAAGCTTCAGCGTTTCGTTCGCCTGAATTCTTGCGAGTTCGTCGCTGCTTACCGGATGGTCGCCCACGATACCATGCAGTTCCTTATTGATCTCCACCAGAGACTCCCTGGTTTTGTCGGTCTGTACCGGAGCAATGGTGTAGAACGGCCGCTGCGACCGGGCATCGCGCAAGACGCTGCGTACACCATAAGACCAGTGTTTATCTTCCCGCAGATTCATATTCAGACGCGAGCCAAACATCGCGCCCAGGCTGTCATTCATTGCTTCGATTGCGATTTCCTGGGGGTTGGCTCGCGGTGGCGCCAATCCTGCCGCAAAGATCACCGACTGCAGGGCACCGGGTTTGTCAATCAAGTACACCGTGGACTTGGCCCCCACCGGAACCGTTTTCAAATTCTTGGAAGGAGCGTTTCCCCCCTTCCAATCCGCAAAAAGCTTTTCAAGCTTCGGTGTCACTTCCTTCAGCGTTGTGTCGCCCACCACGATTAGGGTCGAGTTGCTCGGACGGAGCCAATTGTCATGAAACGTCACGAGATCCTCGCGCGTCAGTTTGGCCACGCTCTCCTTGGTGCCAGAACCGGTCAGCGAATTGCCGTACGGATGCCCCGCTCCATACAACAGACCAGGCAAGACCCGCAAGCCGAGCGTCGCGGGGGTGTTCTGCTCGCGTTCAATCGCCGCGATCGCCAGTTTCTGCTCGCGTTTGACTTCATTTTCCGGATACGACGGATTCAAAACCACATCCGCAAACAGATCGAGCGAGGGATCCAGGCGCGCGGTCAACGCCGAAAGGGAGATAAACGACAGATCAAGGTTGGAGGATCCGCGCAAAGTGGCGCCCAGCGTCTCCAGTTCATCGCTGATCTGGAGTGCGTTGCGCGTCCTCGTCCCGTCGGTCAACACCTGCATCGCCAGACTCGCCGTCCCGGGCGATGTCGATGCGTCCGACGCGAATCCAGCGTCTGCGGTCAGAATGAAATTGACCAGTGGGACCTCGTGTCGCTCGGCCAGGATGACCTTCAAGCCATTCGACAGCGTGGCCCGCTGCAACTTCGGCAGCTTCAACGCAGGCGGGGTCCCGGTGTCCGGCGCTTGGCTGCGATCGAGTGCGGTTGCGGTCTGGTAGTCGGGGAACGGATCTACTTCGAGAATGTATACGCCGTCGGAGAGCCACCGCTGCGCTGCCGCCCGCAGGTCCTCCGCCGTCGCCTCCTGTACGCGCTTGAGTGAAATCTTGTAGGCATCCGGTCTTCCGCGAAACACCTGGCTCATCGCCAACCGGTCCGATTTGCCCCCAAACCCCCCTATCCGCTCGATCCCACGCACAAAGTTGGCCTGGTATTGCACCTTGATCCGCTGCAATTCTTCCCGGGTCGGACCGTCTTTCACGAAGCGCGCCAGCTCTTCATCCACTTCCTTTTCCACCTGCGTAATGCTTTGTCCCGGTCGCGCCGTTGCCCGCACCGTAAACTGGCTGCCGATTTCCCGCGAGTCCAGGAAAGCTCCCGCGTCGGTGGCTATCTGATCCTCATACACCAGCCGCTTGTAGAAGCGCGATGACTTGCCATTGCTCAGGCAATCACTCACCAAATCCAAATAATCGGCGTCCGCGCTGCCATATTCCGGGATGTTCCACACCTGGTAGATTCGCGCCTGGGGGACACGGTCCTGCACCACCTGCCGGTGCGTCCCGTTCATCTTCGCCACCCACACCCGTTGGTGCGCCACCGGGGGCCCCGCCGGAATATCGCCGAAATACTTGGTGACTTTCTCCCGCGCGGCCTTCACGTCGATATCGCCGGCCAACACCAGCACCACGTTCGATGGCCCATAATAGGTCCTGAACCACTCCTGCACGTCTTTCATCGATGCCGCGTCCAGGTCAGCCATATCGCCGATCGTCGTCCACGAGTAGGGATGCCCCGCAGGATAGGTGTTCTGGGCGAGGAGTTGTCGCGTGACTCCATAGGGCTGATTCTCACCCTGACGTTTCTCGTTCTGCACCACACCCCGCTGCAAATCGAGCGTTTTCTGGTCGAGCGCGCCCAGCAAGTGCCCCATGCGGTCGGATTCCATCCACAAAGCAAAATCCACGGCCGAGGTCGGGACATTCTGAAAGTAGTTGGTCCGGTCCGGGTTGGTAGTGCCGTTCAAATCGGTGGCGCCGATTCGCTCCATGGCGTCGATATAGCGTCCCGACGAGTGCTCGCTGCCGCCGAACATGAGATGCTCAAAAAGGTGCGCAAATCCCGTCTTGCCGGGCTTTTCGTTCTTCGATCCCACGTGATACCAGATGTTAATGGCCACAATCGGAGCCTTGTGGTCCTCGTGCACGATCACGGTGAGTCCATTGTCCAGCACAAAACGCTGGTAGGGGATATCAATCTCCCTGGTCGTCGTCTCTGCCGAGCCGCCCGCTGTGAGTGCCAGCGTAAACAACAGAACCGTAAGTTTCGTTCGCATACGAATATCTCCAAGTTCTCTTTTGAAAGCGCGATCGTCGATGTTTTGGTTGAAAAACGGACTCGTCTCAGGCCGAGCCGTCTTGCCTGCAAATCCGTTGAACTCGTTGAATTCCCTTTGAGGTTTGAAGCGAAAATCAGTTTACACCCCAAGTTGCGAATTCTCGGAGCGGGCGAAACTCAAGCTCCGGCTCCGGCCCGGGCGATGATATCCTGATCAGGATCGCGCCGCAGGGCTTAACTTCTTCATGTCCAATCCAGAACGTTCCAACCAACTCATGTCGGATCCAGATGCGTCCAACCGAAACGCGCCCGCCCCAGCCACGGCTCCGGCAGCCGAACCGGAAATGACGCCAGCCGCCGCGCCGTCGGACTCCTTCGAGGACATTTTTCGCGAGTACGAGCAGAGTCATTCTCGTAGGACCGAACCTGGCGCTCAGGGTCGTACCGGTACGGTCATTGTCGTGAACGCCGATTCTATCGTTCTGGATATTGGATTCAAGACCGAAGGCGTTCTGCCCCGCAACGCGTTTCCCGTCGACAAGCCGCCGCAGCCGGGCGACAAAGTCCAAGTGACCATCAAGGGCCGGGATCCGGAGGGTTACTATGAATTGACTCGCGGCAAAGTCGAGCGTCCGAGCGATTGGGCTTCGCTCGAAAAGGCCTTCGCCGAGAAATCGACGATCGTCGGCACCGTGACCGGGCTGGTCAAAGGGGGCTTGAGCGTCGATATCGGTGTGCGCGCCTTCATGCCCGCTTCTCGCAGCGGGACGCACGATGCCTCGGAACTTGCCAAACTTGTGGAACAGGAAATCCGCTGCAGAATCATCAAACTCGACGTCGCGGACGAAGACGTGGTCGTCGATCGCCGGGCGATTGCCGAAGATGAAGAGCGAGCAGGCAAAGAGCGCCGATTCTCTGAACTGAGGGAAGGTGACACGGTGCAAGGCGAGGTTCGCAGCCTTACCGACTATGGTGCCTTTGTCGAGATCGGCGGCGCCGACGCCCTCCTGCATGTCGGCGAAATCTCCTGGCGTCGCGTGAACAAACCGTCGGACGTGCTTTCTGTAGGCCAGCAGATTGAAGCCAAGATCATCAGGATCGACACCGACAAGCACCGCATCGCAATCAGCATGAAACAGCTTCTGCCCCATCCTTGGGATGGGGTGGCCGAAAAATACAAGGCGGGAGAACGCGTGCGTGGCACCGTCACACGGCTCATGGACTTCGGCGCTTTTGTAGAAATCGAGCCCGGCATTGAAGGGTTGATTCACATTTCCGAAATGTCATGGGCCAAACGAGTGAGAACCGCGGCGGATGTAGTGAAAGCGGGCGAATCGGTCGAAGCTGTGATTCTCGGCGTGAACGCCGCCGAACGCCGCATCTCTCTGGGCCTGAAGCAGGCGCTGGGCGACCCCTGGGCCGTGGTTCCGCAAACCTTGCCTCCGGGCACGGTGATCGAAGGCTTGGTCACCAGCCTGACAAAGTTCGGAGCCTTCGTGCAACTGGCCGAGGGCGTCGAGGGCATGATTCACGTCAGCGAAATTAGCGCGGAAAAGCGAATCAATCATCCCCAGGAAGTGCTGCGGACTGGGCAAATTGTCAAGGCGCAGGTGCTAGCGGTCGATGCAGAAAAACGGCTCATCCGTCTGAGTATGAAACAGCTTCTCCCCACGGGTCTGGATGAATATCTCGCCGAGCACAAAGAAGGGGACATCGTGACCGGCCGTCTGGTCGAGGTGTCTGGCGGTCGCGCTCCCGTCGAATTGGGCGAGGGAGTTGTGGCAACCTGTCGCATCCCCGAGGACGGTTCCAGAACGAAAGACGGCAAGAACGCGGGACCGTCGCCGGCAACTCCTTCCAATCTCGATCTGTCCTCGTTGGGCTCGATGCTGCAGGCCCGTTGGAAGACTGGACCCGCAGCGAGCGAGGCGAAGTCCGAAACCCTGCGAGCAGGTCAGATTCACAAGTTCCGGATCACAAAACTCGACCTGGCAACCAAGAAAATTGAATTGGAGTTTGAGTAACGTCAGGAGCGAGGCGCGGATGGCTCAGATCTCCACCTCGCCTTCCAGGTAAAAAACGCAAGTGCCTTCGAGTTCGACGCGATCACCGGCCAACCGGCAAATCATCTCGCCGCCGCGCCGCGAGGCCTGGAAGGCGCGAAACGCACCTTTCCCCAGTCGTTTGGCCCAGTACGGCGCCAACATACAATGCGCAGCACCGGTGACAGGATCCTCCGGGACACCTTTGCCCGGAGCGAAGTAGCGGCTGACGAAGTCGTAGATTCCCTCCCCTGGCGCAGTCACAATCACCCCGCGGTTCAGGCGGCCAAGCGCCGCCATGTCGGGAGCAATCTCGCGCAAGACCTGAGCGTTTTCGAGGAGAGCCAAATAGTTGAAGGAGTTGGCAAAAACCTCGACGGGCATAACGCCTAAGGCTTCGGCCAGTCCGGACGGTGCGGGTGCCAACTCGGACGGGCGAAGAGGGAGGTCCATAACGTAGCCCGCATCCGCTCGCTTGACCGTCAGAGGGCCGCTGGCGGAGTGAAAGACCACCAACTTGCGTCCAGGCTCCAGCCGCTCCATGACCACTGCCGCGCTGGCCAAGGTGGCGTGACCGCAAAGCGGAACCTCGGTTACGGGCGTGAACCAGCGTAGCTGGTAGTCGCGACCTTGAGAAACCAGAAAAGCCGTCTCGGACAGATTGTTCTCGCCCGCAATGGCCAGTAATGTCGCGTCCTCGGGAAAGCTCGGCATCGGCATCACCGCGGCTGGATTTCCCCCGAATCGGCGGGTGGTGAAGGCGTCAACCTGGAATATCGGCGTGCGCAAGGGTGTCCTGCGGAGCGGTAGGCTGAGGTTACCTTAAACTCTAAAGACGTTGTTACTAGCGATTGATGCTTGAGTTAGCCATCATCAGCGCAAATAATGCGGGCAAGTAAATGATCGTCGCCCGGAGAAGCCGACGCGCCGAAGGTTTCGAAGCCGCGGCCGTGGCCGGCAACTGGGGATGTGCCATACCCATCGATACGCGAAACAGAGCTGCTCCCATCAAAACTGCGCCAACCAGATAAAACCGCCCCGCCATCCCCAGCGCAACCGGCATCATGCTCACCGGAATCAGCGCTGCGGAATAGGCCAAAATGCGCCACACTGTGGATTTTCCGTCGGAATCGACGACCGGCAGCATGCGGATGTCGCCGTGGGCGTAGTCTTCGCGATACAGCCAGGCAATCGAGAGAAAATGCGGAAACTGCCACACGAACATGATGGAAAAAAGAATGAGCGTTTCAACTTCCAGCCTTCCGCGCACGGCCGTCCAGCCGAGCACTACGGGCATCGCTCCCGGAAACGCGCCTACGAAAGTGCAAAGCGGAGATATTTGTTTGAGCGGAGTGTACACGCCGAGATAGACGACTGCGGTCAGGAACACCAACATACCAGTTAGTAAGTTGGCATACATTGCGAGATATATAGATCCGCCAAGAGTTAGCGCCAGTCCTGCGATCGCCGCGTGCGCCTTGCTCATGCGTCCCGAAGGCAGCGGTCGCATTGCGGTGCGGCGCATGCGCGCGTCCACGCCCGATTCCATCACCTCGTTCAGTGCCGCCGTTCCGCTCGAAACCAATGCGATGCCAAACAAGGCACGGAGCAATCCCAGCGACCACGGCGATGCACCCATGCGGTGGGCGCCAAAGAAATAGCCACACCACGCGGTCAGCACGATCAAGGTCGTAATGCGCGCCTTGGTCAGTTCGGCGTAATCACGCAACAGAGAAGCAAACTTTTGCAACATGGACCCCACACATGCCCGAGTGCCCGTCCCGCCCTCAATCGGCGTTTTAGACCAAACTGGCAGTTCACGAAAAATCGTTCAGCGACCCTGAGACACACCGACGCAAAGACAAATGCCAAAAGACAAGATTGGTATCGTGCCCTCGCAACAATGTCAAGTCAAATGTAGGAGCGCATGGCATCTTGCCACTGCGATGCTCGCATCAATCACAATCCTTGGCAACAGCGGGCGATGATCCTAGTGCCCTCCCGCCGGCCCGGATATAACGAACGTCTCCGGGGGATCAAAATAACACTGATGCCAAAGCGCCGCGTCCGACAACGTGCCGGCTTTCCATTGCTGAACGGTTGGCAGGGTCGCGGCGATCATGCCGCCATCGACAGAATCGAAGATCAAGACGACGCCCGCCAACTCTTTCGATCGTTGCGCCAGATCCGCGTAGTTCTTGTCGAGTAGTGACTTAGCATATTCGAGCTTCGCTTGCGCGCCGCTGCCACGCTCGTCTTCCCTGATTTTCTGTACCGAAATGATCTTCACGCTCTTGCCGCGCAGTGGCTCCCAATCTCCGGGGAAGGGGGCGGTTTCTTCGCGCGTCACCTGAAACATATCGGCCGACACCGGCGCGGCGCGTTCTCTCGCGAGCGGCAGGTCCGAAATGCCATCCGGCATCTCCAGGCTGGTGCGCCAAATCCATCCCCGCGAGAGTCCCGATATGCGCACATGAACCCAGTCGGCGTTGAAATCCAGCATTTCAAACTCGTCGTGCGCGCTCGCCATGAACAGTGTTTTGGCGCTCAAACTGGGAGTGGCCATGACCGGAGTTCCCGCCTTCTTGACGGCGACCAGATTTTTCGGGTGCGCTTGGTTTTTGAGGACTTCCTCGAGACTCGTGGCCTCTGCCTGCAAGTTTGCGATGGATCGATCGCCGGCCGCTTTTGGGGAAGGTTTCGTATCCCCAGGTTGCGGGCCGGCCCAACCTGGCTTCGGGCCAGACGAGAAGGCGCGCCCGGGTTCCGTCGATTGCGGCGTTGGCGCGGAAAGAGCAGGTTCTCGGCTGTTGAATGCGCCGGTGCCACTTGGCGTCCCGACAGTCGTTGCGCTGGTCGTAGAGCGGGCCGCGGGGCTGCTTGCCAACAGCTCGGTTAATTGGTCGAGAAGGTCCGATTCCAGGCGGCCGTTTGAAGTCAGCAATTGGTATCCCGAGCGGGACGGAGTCGGATCTGCGTACCAGGCGGTCACCTTCGTGCTGACCCGCACTACCGTGCCCGACGCAGCCGACTTCACCTGAATCGACGACTGGTAGTACGCCCGCTCGAATCGGCTCAAAGGATGATCGGCCGCCACCGCGAATCCTTCGAGCACCGGTAAACGTCCGCTCATCGCGGGCTGCAATTGCTTCAGCGCTTTCTCCACGGCACTCTTCGGCTGTTGGTAGGCGCGCTCGTAGGGACCCTTTTGCGCCATCGTGGCTTGCGGAAACGCGACTTGCACGCCAACAACTTCGAGAAACGCAAGCGCCAGCGCGAAGAGGCGAGGCCATCGGGGCCATAGCCGGTTCATCGCACTTGCTCCAGCTGGTCCCGCCGAATCCACCCGTGGTCGCCGTCGTGGGTCTCGACGCCGTACCAGTAGGGTGTCGAAATCAGAATCAGAACCTCAGTTCCGGGCTCCAGCGACTTCAGCGTGCTGGCGGTATGAAAGGGAGCGGACTTGAGCGGCGCTCCCGGTTTCTTGATGAGCCGCTCCACCTGTTGCCGTAACTCGGCGACCCGCTGTTCGAGCGGTTGGTCGGCATGTTCAACCGGGGAGAGATCGATCGGGGCGGTGCCTGGCATCGCTGGTGGCGAGGCGAGTGGCGGCCGGTCGGGTCCGGTCGCCGTCGCCGGCGGAGTGCTGAGCAGTTCCGTGTCGCTGCCCATGCCGAATTTTTCCTTGGCCATCCGTTCCTGTTTTGCTTCCAGAGCTTCGGCCGTCTCTTTTTTCACCAATTCAACCGAGGCCAGCCGATTCTGAATATCCTCGTATTCGGCGCTCTCCACCGAGCCGTTGGAGGGATGAACACTGTGCCGGAAATCCTCCACAAAAACGGCGTCAATACGCAGAACCGTGTTCGCGTCGCCCTGCGGGAGCACCACGTAGCGCACGGCCAGGGTTCCAACGTCGGAGCTGTCTTTGAAGTTTATCGGATCGAGCGCCTGCTTCCGCACCTTGTAATAAATCTTGCCGCCCTCGGTCCATGCCGGAAATACCCGCGTGGATGAGACGCAGGTCGCTCCTGCAACGTATTCGTCTTTGTTGTATTCCTTGGTTCCGCGGATGATCGTATTGTGAACGGCGTCATCCACGGCTTGTGCCACTTCGGGTTCGGGCAGTGGAATGTTGACGATCAGGCCTTCACCATACTGCAGAACTGTTTTTTCGCGGCCGGGCGAAGGCTTCGCCATGGCTGTCATCAGAAGAAGCAGGGAAAAAACTACGTCCAACCTCAAATAACGCGGAAAGAGGAGCCGAACTCGAGAAACCTTGACCCAGCCATTCTGTCCTGTGTTCCGAGAACTGTTCTCGCACATCCCGACCTGCTCCGCGGTTCCTGTTGCAAGAGTTTCTACGCTGGGTCGACCGCTGTCAACCCGCGAACGCCGCACCCCGAGTGCCATCCCCCGGTCACAATGTAAAAAAAAAGTAAAAAAATCGTATCAACCCTATTGCACTTCCGAATCTGCGGTAGTAGTATCCACCGCCTAGTGGGGGTTGGTCGCCCCTTCGATGCAAAAGTTTTCGAACGAAGAGCCGGGCAGCGGGCTTTACGCTCTGTCGTTGCCCAGCTTTGGTATGTCTGTGGGGTTGGTCGCTTGCAAAATCTGTGAAGCTGTTCTGAGGAGTGCAGCATGCGTATGTGGGCGCAGTCTCATCTCTGTCAGAAGCGGCCGCGGGTGTGGTCGGTGCTCGCCGTCGCTTTCGCGCTGATTTTTCTGATCGCGGCATCCAGCCAGTCGGCAACGGCATTGCCTGCCTTTGCCAGGAAGTATGGGCTTCGTTGCTCAGCTTGCCACGAGTCGTGGCCAGCCTTGAATAACTTCGGTCTGAAGTTCAGGGATAACGGCTACCAGTTGATGAACGATCGCGACGCTCCCATCTGGCAGAATCCGGGCTATTGGCCGGTGACGTTCCGCATCACGCCGATCTGGCACCGGGTCAGCAGCAATCAGACCGTGGACGTATACACGCCGGGAAATCCGGTTCCAACCGGTTCCACCATCGAGCGCATCACGTCGTCTGGCTTTGACCTGAGCGGGCTCGACTTCCATACCGGTGGAACGCTTGAAAAGAACATATCGTTTTACGTCCTTCCGTCGTCCGATCCGACGGCAGCGTTTCACTTTGAGAGTGTCATGGCGCGCATCGATAACATTGCCGGGAGCCCTTGGCTCAATATCAAGGTCGGACGATTCGAGCTCAACAATCTGCTTTCGGAAAAGCGCATTTTGACCCTGACCGCGAACGGCGGTATTTATCAGACGTATCACTTCATCCCAGTGGGCGACGGCAACATCTACGGGCAGATGGGGGATAACCAGTTCGGTACGGAGTACGTCGGACACTCGGTGGATGATCGGACGCGCGTTTCCGCGGCGCTGCTGAGCTCCAATGACGGGAACGTGAACCTGGTCACTGGAGGCAACAACTACAGCGGCTTTTTTACCTTTGACCAAGGTGTTGACGTGGGCAGGCTGGGTGTTGATCGTCTTGGAGCCTATGCCTTTGTGGGAGAGGCGGCAACGTACTACCGGACCAATGGCGGGGTTCCTATCCCGGGTTCGGGAATCGGCAACAAGGGATTCAGCCGGGTGGGCTTTACCGGACAGTTTTATTTTGGTCCCCACTTTGATGTCAATGTGGTGACGCAGCACGGCGAGGATAATCCGTGGTTTGGGCAGGGTTATGGCAATCCAGTCAGCCCAAGCAATGGAAGTGAAGGCGCCACCTGCACCAGTTCCGTCCCTGCTCCCGGTTGCACTTTGAACAATTCGCCAGGAACCACTCTTCCGGCGGGATCGCGATCGCCGGTCTGGAATGGCTACCTGGTCGAGGCTCGCTACGTTTACAGTCCCCAGCTGATCTTTCTCGGCCGCTATGAGGCGGAGCGCATGTCGCAGCAGGCGACCCCGGGGACGCCGTCCAATCTGGGAAATGTCAGCAACTACGTAATCGGCTACCGGTATAACCCGTATATGACGAGCCGATCGGGTTTTGCCTATCACGGCGAATTCAACCTGTTCCACCAGGACGGCACCGGGCCGAACAATTCGGCCGGCAATGCCACCAATATCAACAGCAGTGAGTTGCTGTTCGGAATTGATTTTGATTTTTAATGCTTAGCTCTGATGACGATGAATCCGCTGGCGGATTTGATTCGCCGGCGCTGACTTCAGTGGAAGGGTGCTGACTATGAACAGATTGAAGCCAATGCGATTGATCAGCGCGATTCTTTTCATCGCGATGCTAGAGTTTGCCGTCGCGGCCGGTCTCACTCCTCTGGCCTGCGGGCAAGACGTGCCCGACGTGGGGCCTAAGCCGCCGCTGGCGGTCAAAGCCATGGAGAGCCATATTGGCGATCTTACCGGGCATTCCGCGGACGCGAAGAACAACTACCGCCGTTATTGCGTCGGCTGTCACGGCGAATACGGCGACTCCAATGGCGAGAACGCGATCTGGCTCGACCCCAAACCGCGCGACTTCAGCATCGCCACTTTCAAGTGTCGCTCTACTCCGACCGGAACGTTGCCGACCGATGAAGATCTTTTCAAATCTATCGGACGCGGGTTTACGAATTCAAACATGCCGATCTGGAATACCCTGGGCCGGCAAGAGCGGGCCGATCTGGTGGCTTACATCAAGATCTTCTCGCCTCGGTGGAGCAACGAAAAAGCCGGCGAGCCGATCAAAATTCCCCCCGAGCCTCCGGTCACGATCGAAAGCATTGCCCACGGCAAAGCACTGTTCACGAAACTGGAATGCTGGAAGTGCCATGGTCCGCACGGCGAGGGTGACGGTCCTTCGGCCGCGACCCTCACCGACAGCAAGGACAATCCCATCCGTCCTTACAATTTTGCTCTCGGCCGGGACGACTCGCGCTTCAAATGTGGCAGCACCAATCAGGATATCTACAAGATCTTCATGACCGGCGTGGACGGCACGCCCATGCCGTCGTTCGCGGACGTGATCCAGCCGAATGACGCCTGGGACCTTGTCCATTTCCTGCGTACCCTGCAGGTCCATCGTCACAGCAAGGAAAATGAAGTACTGTCGGCTGCGCACGGAGTGATTCCCCCCTACGTGGATAAGACACCTGCGCCAACCGCCGCCCCGGCCGATAACAAGACACCGGGTGGAGGTCAGTAAGTGAAACTCAAGAGTTCCTCAGGAGGAAGTATTCGAATGCGCGCGAAACAACTGTTGTTAACTGTCTTGGTGTTGCTCGTCTGTTCATCACTGATGTTCGCTGGAACGGTTAGCGGAAGAGTGACCTACACCGGCACGCCCGTCAAAGCAAAGCCAATCGACATGTCCAAGGAACCCAGCTGCGCCAAGCAGCATGCAACTCCGGTTACCACCGAAACGGTGGTGACGGGCCCCAATAACGGTTTGGAAAACGTGGTGGTCTATATTTCCTCGGGAGCCCCCGATGACAGCCAGGTTCCGTCACAGGCCGTCACCTTCGAGCAGAAGGGTTGCCAGTATATTCCGCACGTGCTGGTCATGCATACCAACCAGGAACTCAAGATCGTCAACGACGATCAAACCTCGCACAACATTCATCCGCTCGCCAAAGTGAACCGCGAGTGGAATAAATCCCAGCCGCCGGGCACGCCCCCGATTGTCGACAAATACGAGAAGCCGGAATTCATCTCCGTGAAGTGCAACGTCCATCCCTGGATGCATGGTGAATTCGCTGTGCTGACCACAAATCACTATGACGTCAGCAAGGGCGGCGGCGACTTCAAGCTGCCCAACCTGCCTCCCGGCAAGTACACGATTACCGCCTGGCACGAGGACTACGGGACTCAGACCGCCGACGTTACCATCACCGGCAACGAGACCAAGGAGCAAAACTTCACCTTCAAAGCGAAGGCGTACTGACAGAGCGGCGGCGGAGTCCGTACTCCGCCGCCAGAGTTCCCGGAGCATGAACGTCGGTGGAGTTCACCGGAGGAAGCAGCGCCATGGCAAAGTTGTTTGCGATCACTCTCGTCGTAATCGCGATTGTGTCCGCGATCCCCATCCTGCGACATACTTGGGCGGCACCCGAAGATATCTCGACTCATGGAGCTCTGATCGATGAGCAGATGTCGGAAACCATGGCGGAGGCGGGCATCTCGTTTCTCGCCGCGCAGTTTATTCTGGCCTTTTTTGTCTGGAAATTCTCCAATCCGGGACCGGACGCAAAGATCAAAAGGTTTCCCGGCGGAGCCAAGGGCCTGGTGATTGCGGCTTTGCTGGTGGTGGGCATTGAAGTCATGGCTCTTGGAATCTTCGGCGTGAAAGCCTGGGCCAATGTGTATCTCACACCGCCCTCCGCCGACGCCCTGCCCATTCAGGTCCAGGCGGGACAATTTGCCTTTTATTTTCGCTACCCCGGTCCTGACGGAAAGTTCGGCGGCCTTCACCCGGAGCTCATCAATGAGGGCACGCAAAATATCTTTGGTCTTGATCCCGAGCATGATGTGGCCGCGCGGGACGATATTGTGACGGCCGAGCTGGCGATCCCCGTGAACAAGGAAGTCCATCTTCTGATGCACTCAAAGGATGTCGGTCATTCCTTTTTTGTGCGGGAGCTGAGGGTGCAGCAGGATTTCGTTCCGGGCTTGGACGTCTCTTTGCATTTCACCGCAACCAAGGTCGGCAAGTACGAAATTGTATGTACCCAGCTCTGTGGCCTTGGACACTACAACATGAAGGCCTATCTCGAAGTAATGTCGCAGCCGGATTTCGATAATTGGCTCAAGCAGCAAGCGGGACAGTAGCGGTTCTCGCCCGCGCCCAAGCGCGGCTGGATCGATCCATCATCCTGGAGGTGAGGAAATATGCACGACCTGTCAGTGCACGCGGCGCCACACCACGCTCCCCCGACCAGCTTCATCCGGAAGCACATTTTCAGCCTGGACCACAAGGTAATCGGCAAGCAGTACTACGGTCTGGCCCTGGCAGCCGCTTTTATCGGAATGTTCCTCTCCTGGCTGATGCGCATTCACCTCGCATGGAACAGCGCCGCCATTCCCGGTCTGCAGCTGCTGTCCTCGACCGGTGCGCCGGGTGGCGTGATGACACCGGAATACTACCTTCAATTGATGACCATGCATGGCACGATCATGGTCTTTTTTGTGCTCACAACCGCTCCTTTTGCTGCTTTCGGCAATTATTTTCTGCCCATCCAGGTGGGGGCGGAGGACATGCCCTTCCCGCACTTCAACATGATGTCGTTCTGGGTCACTTTCGCAGCCTTCCTCGTGCTGATGTCGTCGTTCTTTGTTGGCGACGGACCGACGCTTGGAGGCTGGACCCAGTACGCGCCGCTCAATGCAATCGGTTCGGTCGGCGGTCCGGGGCAGGGGGCCGGCGTGGTCCTCTGGGCAATATCCATCGCTCTTTTTTGCATTGGCCAGTTGTTAGGCGCCTTGAACTTCATCACCACCACGCTCGACCTGAGGGTCAAAGGCATGAGCCTTATGCGCCTGCCACTCAGCGCCTGGGGATGGTTCATCACGTCGTGCATGGGACTGACAGCCTTTGCCGTTTTGATGCCGGCGTGCATTCTCGTCATTCTCGACCACGTTGCCGGGACCAGCTTCTTTGTCGCCTCTGGTCTGGTGTTGAACGACCAAATGCTGCCGCACTCGGGAGGTTCGACTCTCCTCTGGCAGCACCTGTTCTGGTTTTTCGGTCACCCCGAGGTCTACATCGCTATCGTGCCCGGCATTGGCGTGGTTTCGCACATCCTTTTGGCCAACATGCGCCGCCCCATGCTCAGTCAAAGGACTCTGATCTATTCGATGGGCGCTCTCGCGATCCTGAGCTACATGGTCTACGGGCACCACATGTTTGTCAGCGGCATGAATCCGTTCTCGTCGCTGGCTTTTTCTTTCCCCACGCTGGTCATCACCATCCCTTCGACCATCGTGGTGTTGATATGGACGTTCAGTTTGTATGGTTCAAAACTGCGTATCAATTCGGCGTCCCTGTTTGCCCTGGGCTTCATTTCGATGTTCGTCAGCGGTGGCGTCAGCGGATTCTTTCTGGCTCAGCCCTCGATCGATATCATGCTTCACGCCACTTATTTCGTGGTCGGCCATTTCCATTTGGTAATGGGCGTCGCGGCCATGTTCGGGATCTTTGGCGGAACCTACTTCTGGTTCCCTAAGGTCACCGGCAGGATGATGAACGAGACTCTCGGCAAACTTCACTTCTGGCTGAGCTTCGTGGGTGCTTATTGTATCTTCATGCCCTTCCACTACCTGGGGATGGCCGGAAATGTGCGCCGTTATTCGAGCTTCGTCGATGATTTCCTGCAGCCCCTGATTCCGGTGCACCGCTTCATTACCGTCGCTGCCCTTGTCACCGGCGCGGCGCAGTTGATTTTTCTTTACAACCTCTTTCACAGCCGCTTCCGGGGCGAGCCGGCGTCGGATAATCCCTGGCAGGCCACGTCGCTTGAATGGAGCACGGCCACGCCCCCACCGTTCGACAATTTTGGCGGGAAACATCCCGTGGTTTACCACGATCCCTTTCAATATGGCGTACAAAGCTCGGTTGGTGATTACGTCATGCAGGCTTCGCCCGAGATGGTAAAAACGGAATTTGAGGAGAAATAGCCACCCGTTTGCATTCGCGGGAGGGGAGTTTATTCATGGCAACGACAGTACACGAGCCGCCACAAATCGATCGCGTTCCCGACAAGGGGCACGCCGGCAACGGTGGCCGGAAAAACCTCGCTCCATCGGGCGGTGATCTGCGAGTGACGCTCGACTATTCGCCGCCCCCGTCCTCGACCGGTATATGGGTGGTCCTTTTCGCGGTGACCATGATGTTTGCGGCGTTTACCAGCGCTCTGGTCGTCCGCAAGGGCTCCTCTCTTGACTGGCAGTCCTTCACCCTGCCGTCGATCCTCTATCTCAACACATTTCTCCTGCTGTTGAGCAGCGTTACTCTCGAGGTCGCGCGCCGCCAGCTTGCCGCTTCTATAGCCGGGTCGAGAAGTCGCGCGGCGGGTCCCGCACGCTGGCTGTATCTGACTTTATTTCTCGGCCTGCTTTTTGTTGCGGGGCAGTATCTTGCCTGGACTCAATTGGAGGCCCAGGGGCTCTATCTGGCAACCAATCCAAGTAGTTCATTTTTTTACGTGCTGACGGCCACGCACGCGCTGCACGTCCTCGGTGGATTGGGTGGACTTATCTATGTCATTAACAAGCTGAATAAGTCTGCCCTGCGCCGGAACACCTTGATTGCCATTTCGCGGTATTGGCACTTTATGGGTGCGCTTTGGCTGTATTTGATTGTGCTGCTCTGGATGAAACTGTAAGCCATTCGAAAATAGGAGGCGCCCTTGAGCCAAGCGGATTTGACCATGGAAGGACACCCGACAGGATTGACGGTGGGACCGGCGTTTTCGATTCCCACGAAGAAACTGGCGATGTGGCTCTTTATTATTGCGGATACCATGACTTTTGCCGCGTGCCTGGTGGCCTATGGATTCTTGCGCAACGGAACCTCCGACTGGCCGAGGCCTTTCCATAGCATTACCAACGTGGCCATCATGACCTTCATTCTCCTGACCAGCAGCCTGACCATGCTGTTCGGATTGCGTGCAGCGAAGGCGGGCGACAAAGCGGGAGCGTTTCGTTGGACGATGATTACCGCGGCTCTCGGTATCGTTTTCGCCCTCTTGCACATTCGTGAATGGATGGGACTCATCGATGAAGGCATGACCATGTTCAAGAACCCCTGGGGAACTGGTTTGTTCGGGGCGTCATTCTTTAGCATCACGGGCTTGCATCTCACCCATGTTGCGAGCGGCGTGATCGCTCTGCTCGTCGTCGGTGTGCGCTACAAGGGCGGCCGATACAACGCCGACGATATCGAAATCCTCGGCCTGTACTGGCACTTCGTCGATCTGGTTTGGATGTTTGTCGTGCCGTTGGTTTACCTTTTGAACATCAGCCAATAGATGAGGAACCGGAGATCGGATGGCCTATGACAACTAGCGGAGATCACAGCGGTAACGGAGTCGGGAAAGATCTGGTCATCTACGTTTGCCTGCTTGCTCTCGCCGGCGTGCAGTTTTTCCTTGCCTACCAGAACATCGACCTGTCCCAGAAGTTCACGCGCATGCTGATCGTCGCTTGCGTCGAGGCCTCTCTGGCCGCGTTGTTTTTCATGCATCTGTGGACCGAAAAGCGATCCTTTCTGCTTTTTGTCGTGATCTTTACGATTTCGGTTCTGTTGGGGATGCAATACGGGTGGACCGATAGCACGCGCATGGTGGTGGGTGCGCCGTTTTCCAGAATAATGTGAGCAGCGAGGGGACCGGCTTAGAGGCGGTCGGAGGTGGATCATTCCGCGGTTGAGAAAGCAGTTCGTACTCCCAAGACCGTCGTGGCGGACGGGGATGGCGCTGCTTGGTTTGGCCATGCTCGCCGCTCCTCCCCTGGTTCTCGCCCAGAGCTGCGCCCTCTGTTATACCCAGGCGGCGTCGGCAGGCGCCCGCATGATTCAGGCCCTGCGCAGCGGAATCCTGATTCTGATTGTCCCTCCCACGTGCATGTCGATCGTCATGATTTTCATTATCCACCGCAAATGCAACCAGTTCAGACAGGCCGACGATGGACCCGACCCCGGCCCTGGGGGACAGTTCCCGACGCATCGCTGATTTGAGTAAACGACAGCGCCATCGTGGCTGGAACTTGAGGGTGCGGGGATTTTTGGCCGGTTTGGCACAAACTCGAGCAGCCCGATCCCGTAACCCCTCTAAGGACAGCTACTGGGGGCGGCGTGACCCGCAAACCTGGCCTTGATCCAGCTGATCTGGTCGGCGGTCGACGCCGCCATCGCACCACTGGCATCGAGCTTCGGATACTTCAGCGAAGCCACCCGGTCTCCCTGCTTGCACATGCGGTTCACGGCTGCCGCCGTCACCTGCGGTAGTTCTGCGGGGTCTGCCTCGCCACTGATTACGAGGAGCGGACGGAGGGTTCGTTTTTGACCGAGGGTATTCCGCCGAAAGAATTCCCTCACGAACGGACTGTTGTCCCAGCCGGGTTTGAGCATCTCGTTTGTGAACTCGGGCTTGGTTTCCTCTCCGCAGGTTTGCGCTACCCGATGGTAAGCAGGAAGGGCCGTATCTTTCAGCATATCGCTCACCTGAAACTCGGGATAAAGGGTTTTAACCGTCGCTGCCAGCACGAGCTGCTTGCGATCGGAAGAGCCCGGCGTCGGGTGGCGGTAAGCCTCCATGGCGTCAGCTAAACCGGAAAGGGCGATGCTACCCAGATAGTTGGCATCGGGAAGGTCGCTCTCCGCTACGGCCCCGGCCGCCAAGCCCCCCTGGAAACGTCCCAAAGCTATCCATTTGGGCCCGATCGCGCTCACGGCGGCGCGCGCCGCTGCCACCGAGTACACGATATCGAGCGCGTTCGACTGCATGTCCAGCACGGGCCCGACGGAATCGACCCCCAAACCGGAATAGTCCGTTGCCACTACCGCATAGCCGAGATTGGCGTACATCGCCAGCAGCGGACCGGCGCCCAGATTCTTCATCAGAGAGGGAGCGCACTGTCGGCCGGCTCCTCTGAACTCGTGTGCCCAGGCAATTACCGGCCATCCGCCTGTCGGCGGTTTCCCGTCCGGAATCAGGATCACAGCCGAGACGGCTATATCCTCTCCCTTGGCGGTTCGAGAGTGGTAAAGAATCCGCAAGGCACTTAGTTCGGGTGGAAGATCGTATTGATTGAAAGGTTCCGAGCGTATCAGTTCCCCTGGCTTGGCCGGGTGCAGCCCAGGGGGCGGGTCATAAAAGCTGGTCCGGGGAAGTGCGGAGAGCAGACGGAATCCTTGGGCAGGCCCGTTTGTCTGAGCTTGGGCCGATTCTGGAGTTCCCGACCGCCCGCAGAAAATCAGAAAAACCGTGGCGCATGCCTTCAAAAGCATTCGTGCACGGCGAGCGGATGACCATAACAAACGGACCGTTGTCATGTTTCGTGCGAGGATGGTACCACTGGATTGTCTAACACCCAAGTGGCGGGCATCGGTCTCGCATGATGCCAGCCCGCCCACGCGGAATCCTCCGACATTCTCCGACATATTCCGTCGTGGCCTCTGCGACGGGCGCTTGCCCCCTGTCTTACAGGAAGCACCCCTGTTCGGAGGGCATAGTAACCGCAACCCAAGTCCGACCTTAGGATCCGACCGGGGCGGGCGAAGCCGATGACGACGCTGAATCTGATTTCGTGGGAAGCCATTTTCAGGCTCAGCGTCGGTGATAAAATTCTTCAATGGCAAAAACACTCATTGAATCTGTGGTCGGTCAGCTCCAACAGGAACGTTCGCGGCTGGAGAACGAACTCCGACGCGTGAGCACAGCCCTGACCACTTTTGGCAAGGTCTACATGCAGGGCGGTAAGGTCGCGGCGTCGCGCAAACGAACCATCTCGGCTGCTGGCCGCAAGCGAATCGCTGCGGCGCAGCGCGCTCGATGGGCCAAGGTTAGGGCAGCCAAGAAAGCCGGGAAAAATAATACGGTAAGGTAGCCTTGTGCTTGGGCACCTACGACTTAGCGTCGAGATGCCGAGAGCGTTGCTTGCGCGAGGCCGCGCTGGGTCCCCATAAGTTTGCTGCGCGGGGGCTGGGGCGACGGACCGGAGCTGCGGGGCATCAACTTCGGACGTCCCTCATCACCCTCCCCACAAACTGCGCAAACTCCCGGACGTCCTCCTCCGTTGTATCGAACGAGCACATCCACCGCACCACTGACTCCTCTTCGCTCCATACGTAGAAGAAGTACCGTTCGCGAATCCTCGCGATAGCTTCGTTGGGGATTTGCGCGAACACCCCGTTCGCCTCGACCGGATAGACAACCCGTATCCGTGGAATCTTCCCCACCTCTTCTTCGAGAAGCCGGGCCATGCGGTTGGCGTGCTCTGCATTTCGCCGCCAGAGATCGTTTGTCAGAAGCGCCTCCATCTGCGCCGACATAAAGCGCATCTTGGAAGCCAGCTGCATCGCCTGCTTGCGCACAAACAGAAAGTCCTCCACCGAGTCGGGACGGAAGAACACGACCGCTTCGACGCCCATCAAACCGTTCTTGGTCCCGCCGAATGAAAGCACGTCCACTCCCAAATTGCGGGTGGCCTGCCGCAGCGTCGATCCTTGAGTCGCCGCCGCGTTAGCGATCCGCGCCCCGTCCATGTGCAAAAACATGTTCCGTTCGTGAGCAAACCGCGCCAGCGTCTCCACCTCTGCCGGTTGGTATACCGTACCCATCTCGGTGGATTGCGTAATCGAGATCACCCGCGGCTGCACATGGTGCTGGTCGCCAATCCCGTGATAAGCGTGCGCCACCGCCTCCGCCGTCAGCTTTCCACCGGGCGCAGCCAGCGGCACCAGCTTGCAACCCGTAAATTTTTCCGGAGCCCCGCATTCGTCCGTATAAATATGAGACAGCTCGGGACATAACACCGCATGAAACGGACGGGTGAGCGCCTGCAAACCCAGCACATTCGCCGCCGTGCCGTTAAATACGAAAAAGACTTCAACATCGGCGCCAAAATGTTCCCGGAACTTCTCGGCTGCAGCTTCGGTGTTACGGTCGTCCCCGTATCCCACCGCGTGTCCCTGATTGGCGCGCCCGATTGCATCGAGCACCTCGGGATGCACGGTGGCATTGTTGTCGCTGGCAAAACTTCGACTCGGTTTCATGACAAGACAATTTAGCAGAACCCCAAAATGTTCGGATCCTTCCTCCCCTTACCCCGAATCTACATGTTTGGTCTAAAATTGCTGGTGCCAGGGTCGTCGCGGGAAGAACCGGAAATCCACCGCGCGCTTGCGAGCCCGGTGTTTCCATTTTCTTAAGTAGTTGAGCAGTTCTGAGGAGTTCCGCTGAGCGCGATGCCAATGTCTCGATTTTCCGCCAACTTGTCGTTTCCTCTGGTCATGCTGCTAGCGGCGCTTGTTCTCGCAACCGCGTGCGGCAGCCACAAAGAGGCCAAGGCTGCCGGTCCGCAGGCCATGCCAGTGAAGGTGCAAACCGCAAAGGCCGAAACCGTGGACGACACCACTGACTACGTGGCCACTTTGAAGTCCCGCGACTCGGCCGTGGTCATGCCGCAGGTCGAGGGAATCATCACCCAGATCTTGGTTCATTCCGGTGAACGGGTCGCATCCGGGGCGCCCATGATGCAGATCGATCCTGAAAAGCAGCAGGCCACAGTCAACAGCCAGGAGAACGCCCGCATCGCTCAGGAGGCCCAGGTGACTTGGGCGAAGCAGAACTACGATCGCGTCAACGGCCTGGCGAATGCTGGGGTCGTCAGTCGGCAGGATCTCGATCAGGCCCGCGCCACGCTAGATGCCGCTCAAGCGCAGATGAAATCTCTCGATGCTCAGGTCAGCGAACAGCAGGTACAGTTGCATTACTACAGAGTTGTCGCGCCGCGTGCCGGCATTGTCGGAGATGTACCCGTCCGGGTCGGCGACCGGGTTCTTACGACCACTCAGCTGGCTACTGTCGACCGTCCGGGCAGTCTTGAGGCCTACATTTACGTTCCGATCGAGAAGTCGGGTGAATTGAACATGAATCTTCCCGTCGAGATCGTCGACGCGGCGGGAAACCCACTGGCCAACAGTCGCGTCAGTTTTATTTCGCCACAGGTCGACAACTCGACACAGACGGTGCTCGTCAAGGCGACCATCGCCAACGCCAACGACAGTCTGCGCACGGCCCAGTTCATTCGTGCTCGCGTCGTTTGGGGCACTCTGAAAAAACCGGTGGTTCCGGTTGTCGCCGTATCCCGAATCGGAGGCCTTTATTTTGCCTTTGTCGCCGAGCCCGACTCCAAAGGGGGATACGTGGTTCACCAGAAGCCGCTCCAGGTCGGACAAATCGTCGGTAACGATTACATCGTGCTCGACGGTGTCAAACCAGGAGACAAGGTCGTAATCTCCGGCACCCAGTTTCTGATCGATGGCATACCCGTAGTCCCGCAGGAAAGCAGCAGCTAGCAAATCGTCCCAGGCGACTTTCTCATAACAGCTCAGAGCAAATGGCCGGGCAACACCGGCTAGAGACTACGAACTGAGAACTGGAAATTCTGCTTCTTATGGTCGACTTTTTCATCCATCGCCCCGTGTTCTCCACCGTTTGCGCTCTCCTCATTATTCTTGCGGGCGCCGTCTGTATTCCCATTCTGCCCATCGCCCAATTTCCGGACCTTGCGCCCCCTCAAGTCGGCGTCACCGCCATCTACACCGGGGCAAGTTCCCAGACCGTCGAGTCCGCCGTTACCACGCCGCTCGAACAGCAGATCAACGGCGCAGAAGGCATGAAGTACATCACCTCCTCGAGCACCAATGACGGCGTCAGCACTATCACGGCCACTTTCGATCTGAATCGCGATCCCGATCTTGCCACCGTCGACATTGAGAACCGCGTCAACACCGCTTCCGGGCGGCTTCCCGCTGCGGTCAAGCAAATCGGTATCACCGTGGCCAAGACGTCGCAGAACTTCGTCTTCGGCGCTGGTGTCTTCTCGCCCGACTCTCGCTACAGCACGCTCTTCATGAGCAACTATCTCGACGTGTACGTCCGCGACAGCCTGAAGCGGGTTCCCGGCGTCGCCGACGTCCTGATTTTCGGCGAGCGCAAATACTCCATGCGACTATGGCTCGATCCGGTGCGCATGGCCGGCCGCTCGCTGACCGCCGACGATGTGGTCAGCGCCCTGCAAGAGCAGAACGTTGAAGTTGCCGCCGGGCAAGTCGGCTCCCAGCCCTCCATACCCGGCCAGAATTTCCAGATCAGCGTGCGGGCCGTCGGGCGCCTTTCCGAAACCACGCAGTTCGACGACATCATCCTCAAAAGCAACGCCGACGGCACGCTGGTCCGCCTGAAGGACGTTGGACACGCCGAACTCGGTGCCGAAGACTACAGCACCGATCTCGACTACAACGGGCGCGACGCGGTGGGGATCGGTGTCACGCAACTGTCCACCGCCAATGCCCTCGACGTCCATCGCCGATGCCTCGCTGAACTCGATCGCCTAGCCAAGCGCTTTCCTCCCGGGATGAAGTACGAAGTCGCCTTCGATACGACGGACGCGGTCGGTGAGTCCATCCGGGATGTCGTGTCGACCTTGGGCACCGCCATTGTGCTCGTGATTCTCGTCATCTTCGTATTCCTCGAAGACTGGCGTTCCACCATCATCCCCGCCGTCACCATCCCGGTCTCACTGATCGGTACTTTTGCCTTCGTCAAGTTGCTCGGTTTCTCCATCAATACCCTGACGCTGTTCGGAATCACACTCGCCACCGGCCTCGTGGTCGACGACGCCATTGTGGTGATTGAAAACATTGAGCGCCATCTTCAGGAAGGTGAGCGCGATCCCGTCAAAGCCTCGGTCGATGCCATGAAGGAAGTAACCGGAGCCGTAATCGCAACCTCACTCGTGCTCGTGGCCGTCTTTGTGCCAGTGGCCTTTTTCCCCGGCACCACCGGAATTCTGTTCCGCCAGTTCGCTCTCACCATCGCGTTTTCGATTGCCATCTCCGCCTTCAATGCGCTTACCCTTACCCCCGCGCTCTCCGCGCTCCTGCTCGGACGTGAGCACGGCGAAAAGAACTGGTTCTTCAAGCAAGTCGACCGTTTCCTGGGAGCCGTGACCAATGGTTACGTTCACGCCCTGCGAACGTTCCTGCGTTTTGAAATCTTGGCTCTAATCCTGTTTGCCGGCGGCCTCGGCCTTGCCTACTACGTCTTCGGCAAGGTCCCACAAGGCTTCGTGCCGACCGAGGACCAGGGATACCTTATCGTCGCCGTGCAAGCTCCAAGCGGAGCTTCGCTCGAATACACCAGGAAAATCGGCGCTCAGGTAACCGCCATCACCAAGAACATTCCTGAAATCCTGGCTACCTTCTCCGTTACCGGCTTTAGCTTCGGTGGTGCGACGCCCAACGCGGGCATTGTTTTCCTGACCCTACAGCCCTACGAGAAGCGCAAGGGTCCCGAGCACACCGCTGCCGCCGTCATCGAAAGACTGCGCGGACCTTTGTTTGGAATCTCGGGAGCGATTGTCATTCCCTTTGAGCCGCCCGCCGTCCAGGGTCTCGGCCAGTTCGGCGGATTCCAATACGAACTCCTTGATCAAGGCAGCCATACCCTTCAGGATCTCGACAAAACCGACCACGAACTGATCCGCGCCGCCGGAGCCAGGCCGGAAAAAGATCTCACCGGATTGTTCAGCACCTATACCGCAAACGATCCGCAATATGTCATCACCATCGATCGCGAAAAAGCCAAGAGCCTGCACGTCCCGCTAAGCCAGATCACCGACACCCTCGGCATCTACATGGGCTCGGCCTACATCAACGATTTCGATTTCAATAACCGCTCGTATCGGGTGTATGTGCAGGCCGACAAGCAATTCCGTTCCCACCCGCAAGATATTGGCCAGTATTACGCGCGCTCGGATTCCGGCGCCATGATCCCGCTGGCCAATCTGGTGGCGGTCACGCAGACCGCCGCGCCCCAGGTCATTGGCCACTACAATCTGTTCCGCTCCGCAGAAATCAACGGCTCGGCCGCCCCCGGTTTCAGCTCCGGACAGGCCATCAGCGCCATGCAGCAACTCTCGGCCAAGACCTTGCCGCAGGGCTACACCTATGAATGGTCCGGGATCTCGCTCGAAGAATTAGCCTCAGGATCGACCACGCTTATCCTGTTCGGCCTCGGGACCCTGGTTGTCTACCTCACTCTTTCTGCGCAATACGAGAGCTTCGTGCTCCCCTTCATCATTCTGCTCGCCGTGCCCATGGCGTTGTTAGGCGCGCTCTCCGCCCAATGGCTGCGCAGCCAGCAGAACGATGTTTACTGCCAGGTGGGGTTAGTCATGCTGGTCGGACTCGCCTCGAAGAACGCCATCCTGATCGTCGAATTCGCCGAACAGCTGCGCGAGCGCGGGATGACCATACTCGAATCCGCCGTAGAATCCGCTCGCATCCGCCTGCGGCCCATTCTGATGACGTCCTTGGCCTTCATCTTGGGCGTTGTCCCCTTGGTCACCGCCAGTGGAGCCGGTGAAAACGGACGCCATTCCGTCGGCACTACCGTTTTCGGCGGCATGATCATGAGCACGATCCTGAACCTGTTCTTCATCCCCGTCCTCTACTTGCTGATCGAAGGTTTCCGGGAACGCCGACGCAAACCCAAACCCGCCTAAGGGAAGGGCCTTCTGCAGCGGACAGAAGTCGCAAGGTCCGAGCCCCGCGCAGCTTGGTCCGGCTGCGGTCGGCGGTGGCAATTGTCCGCCACACCCGCTTGCGGCAAGCGGTATCATTCCCCATGCTCAGCACATTCGGTCCCGTCGCCTGCATCCTGCTTTGCTCGATCGCCGCTCTTGCCCAGCCGCCCTGGAGCTTCGTCGTCTCCGGCGATTCCCGTAACTGCGGAGATGTCGTCATGCCCGCGATAGCCGGCGGCGCGCATCACGATCAGGCCGTGTTTTACTGGCATCTTGGCGACTTTCGCGCCATCTATGATTTCGACGAGGATTACAAACAAGTCGCCTCCAATTCCAAAGTCATCATCGACTACGAAAATGCAGCCTGGGACGATTTCATTGAAAGTCAACTATCGCCATTCGCCGGTATCACCGTCTACCTCGCCATCGGTAATCACGAACTCTATCCACCCAAGACCCGCGCCGATTACCTCAATCAGTTTGCCGACTGGCTTGACACACCGGAACTGGAGCAGCAGCGACTCCGCGACAACCCAAAAGATCATCACCTTCACACCTACTACCACTGGCAGCGTGGAGGCATCGATTTCATCGCGCTCGATAGTTCTTCTCCCGACCAGTTCGACCACAATCAGCTTGCCTGGTTCGAGAGTGTGCTCGCTGCGGACGCGAAGGATCCCGCGATCGCCACCGTGGTCGTAGGCATGCACGAAGCCCTACCCGATAGCATTGCTCGCAGCCACAGCATGAGCGACTATCCGCAAGAGGAGGCGAGTGGTCGCACCGCCTACGGCGATCTGCTCAAGCTGCAACAAACCGCCGCCAAGAACGTCTACATTCTGGCCAGCCACTCGCATTTTTTCATGGAGGGTGTTTTCAATACCGACTACTGGCGCGAGCACGGCGGTGTACTTCCTGGATGGATCATCGGCACCGCGGGCGCCGTCCGCTATGCCCTCCCGCCCGACGCGGGCGATGCCAAAGTCGCGAAAACCAACGTCTACGGATACCTCCTCGGCACGGTGAACCCCGACCGCACCATCGCTTTCCAGTTCCGCGAACTCCAGGAAAAGGATATTCCGGCGAACGTAGTCACCCGCTTCTCTCCGGACTTTGTCCACCAGTGTTTCGTCGCCAATCCTCCACGCTAGAACGGTCGCCAGGCACCGGGTCGGTGCGCCCGAGCGAGCGCGGTTGCTGCGAGCCCCCGGGGCTCCATTCCGCGAGTTTGCGTTCCGGCAAGAAAAACGAGAGTGCTATGAAGACGAAGATGAAGTACGAAAGGCGGGCCCTAAACGCCAGCGGCACGGAGGCGATGTAGAGAAGCAACGCGATGGGATTCTTAAGTTGGATACGCCGATGGTAACCTACCGCCCCGGCATCGTCGCGATGGTGTTGAATAATTGCCGAGCGCAGCAGCGCGAAAGAGAAAGAGCACAGCGCGAGCACAAAACCATAAAGAGCCACGGCGCGCGGGTCGCGATGGTTGTTGCCCATATACGCGGTAACGAAGGGTACCAGTGACATCCAGAACAACAGTGCGTTGTTCGACCAGAGGAGTCGAGCGTCAGCGTGGCGAGCGGCGTGCAGCATGCAGCAGGTGATGATGATTCACCCACATGATGGCGACGACCAGGAAGCTCAAGAGATAGCTAAGGAACCGCGGCGCCAGGCCGCGTAGAGAGCTGAGGGTGGTGTCACGCGGACCTTGAGCTCCAGCACCATGATGGTAATGATCACGGCGATGACTCGGTCGCTGAAAGCTTCCAGGCGATTGGTACCTATAGCGTCCATTTTTATCAGATCAGGTCGCGGCCTGGCCGAGTGGATTCACAACCGGGCAACGAGCCCAATGTCGGGTCCCGATTTCAACCAGCGGCGGCAGAAGGGCGCGGCACGCCACCACCCGAGCCGAGCAGCGCGGTTCGAAAGGACATCCGGAGGGAAGTTGCGCAATCGGCGGAACCGTGCCTTCGATGGTGGCCAGCGGAAGGGAACGATCAGTAGCTAGCGTGGGAATGGCGCGCAGCAATCCCCGAGTATAAGGATGAGCGGGCGCGCGGAAGACATCGGCCTTTGTGCCGAGCTCGACCAGGCTACCCGCGTACATGACAGCAACGCGATCGGCCACGTGCGAGACCACGGCCAGATCGTGCGAGATAAAAAGCATCGCCAAACTGAACTTATGCCGAAGATCGTTGAGCAGGTCGAGAATTTGCTGCTGGATGGTCACGTCCAGCGCCGTAGTCGGTTCGTCCGCGATGAGCAGTTGCGGGCGGTTGACGATGGCCATGGCGATCATGACGCGCTGCCGCATTCCTCCGGAGAGCTGATGTGGGTAACTGCGGGCGCGCGCTTCGGGGTCGGAGATGGCGACGTCGCGCATGCCTTCGACGGTCCGCCGCCATGCCTCGGCTTTCGCTACGTTGTGGTGGGCGAGCACGGCCTCCGCGATCTGATCGCCAACACGCATGACCGGATTCAGCGCGGTCATCGGCTCCTGAAAAATCATGGCCATGCGCGAGCCGCGAAGCCGTCGCAGCTGAGCGGGGGAAAGACTGGTCAGCTGTGTGGTGCCGTCGGCGCTCTGAAAAAGGATATCGCCTCTGACGGCGGCCGCGGGCGGCAACAATCCCATGATGGCCAGCGAGGTGACGGATTTCCCCGAGCCGGATTCTCCGACCAGGCCGAGCACCTCGCCAGGGGCAATCGAAAAGGAGAGGCTACGAACGGCGGCTAACGGTGCGCCGGCACTTGGCGGAGGCGAAGGATGGCGTGTCCGCGCCCCACGGGACTGCGGAAATTCGATGGTCAGATCGCGGACGTGAAGCAACGCGCACACCAGGCTTATGGTAGCAGCGGGCCGGCCATTCCCCGGAAGTCTACTTTTTCGGACGTGACTCCGGCGGCACCAATCCAGCGACACGGTAATACACGACGAGTTGGCCGTAATGCTCGCCAGCGTGCTCGAGCAGTCCCCACGCCATGTCGGAGACTCGCACCTGCTGGTTCGCGAAGGGGTCGACGATCAAGTCGCTCATGCCCTTGTCGCCTTTTTGCTGGATGGCGGCGGCGCCATCAGCGAACGCCTTCTTCACAAATTCAACCACCGCCGCTTTGGATTTATACTGCTCGCGTTTGACGTCTTCTTCGGGCGGCGGCTTCAGGCCCATCGCCGGATTGGTGAAGAAGTAATTCGCGTTCGCCGCGTGCAGCAACTGCTCGGCGAAACTGCGCTCCGCTGGCACCGGCTTGAAGTCGTATTTGTCGTCGGGAAAATCTTCTGCCATGGCAATCAACTTATGCCCGACGTAGTTCCAGTTTTCCAGCAGAACCTGCGAAGGCCCGACCGCAGGCTTCGGCGGCGCCTCTTTCTTCATCGTGTCCTGAGCGACAGAGATGGCAGCAAGCATCAGCCCCGCAAAAACAAGTCGCACCAGCGGTCTGTTCATTGTGCAATTCCTCCGTTCGTGATTGTTAGTTGAGCCCAGCCTTGCTCAGCATTTCCAGAAACTGCTTCTGCGTCCGC
Source organism: Terriglobales bacterium (assembly GCA_049520935.1). Classification (GTDB taxonomy): domain Bacteria; phylum Acidobacteriota; class Terriglobia; order Terriglobales; family Acidobacteriaceae; genus Acidiflorens. The sequence continues at coordinate 40,203 of JBEKPJ010000027.1, forward strand.
ATGTCGATTGACTGCGCCACCAGCTTGCCTTCCCGGTCGTAAACAAAGCTCTTCGGAATCCCCTCGACCACAAACATCCCATTTGCCTTCCGGCCGGGATCGAGCAGAACGGGAAACGAAATTCTACGCTCGCGGATAAACGGCTCGACCTTGACCTCCTCTTCGTCCGAGATCCCGAGCACGACGAATCCCTTCGATGCAAAGCGCTGGAAAAGCGTTTCCAGATCCGGCATCTCTTTGCGGCAGGGTGGACACCATGTCGCCCAGAAATTCACCAGGACGACTTTGCCGCGCAGCCCGGAAAACGTCCAGCTCTTGCCGGAAAGATCCTTCAGCGTAAACTCCGGATGCTCCCGTTTGCGGTCTTCGGCCTCGAGCCGCGCCATCGCCGCCTGAACCTGCTCCTGGTTGGCGAGATCCGGCGCGACTTCCACATGCTCATATCTCACCAACGTGGCCAGCTCCAAGTATGGATAGGCAGGCATCCGCTCGTCCGAGGGGGGGCCAGCGGTTGTGCCCTCGGCCTTCGCCCAGGGCACGGGTTGCTCGCGCAACGCCTCGGCCAAAGTGGTCGCCACTTCCTGCAGCGTGTCATGTCCGAAGTCTCCTTCGGTCGAAAGTCCTGCCAAATGCACGATCAAGCGCATTTTGTTGGGGCTCGAGGGCAGTTTCCGGATCTTTAGCGCGAGATCCCTGGTGGCTCCCACCCGCGCATCGTCGGGCAGCGCGCGCAGACCGCCCAGCTGATCGGCGATCGGCTTCTCGTCGGCGCTCCACACAATTTCTTTCGTCTCCGCCGATGCAAAGTGGAGGCCAAGCGCAGCGGCGGCAACCACAACCGCGACGAAGGCGACCGAAATCGGCAAGCGGCGACCATTGCTCCGAAGTCTCATCGCCTCTCAGCTTAACAACAGAAGCGATTTTCCGCACCAACTCTGGAACAAAAGGCCACTCGCTCTTTTTGGATAAGCACCGGGGTTGCGCTCGCTCTGGGTTCGCTCGATCGCCGAATACCAAATCTGAGTTCCTGGTACCGTCAAGGCGTCCACCGGCAGAGAGAAGCAGGTCGCTCCCGAACCGCTCACCGTGCGCGTCCAAGCGGCCAAAAGCAAGTCCATAGTTCGGCGCGAGTGATTCATTGACACTTGGGTCAACCGGAACGGTTCTTGGCACTGCATCGCGACCCACGCTACACCAATGCCCGACGCGGGCTCATAGTCGGGACTGTTCAGGAAGAAGCAGCCATTGCACCGCCGATTTTCGAAACCTTGATTGCCCCTCGGAATGGCTGAATTCCCCGCCAAACTCGGCCAAAAAGGAACTTTCCAAGAGATTCCGAAGTCGGAAAAATTCAATCTGCGCAGGCGGAGGTCGGGCAAAGCTGCGACCCAGTCATCGGGTCGACACTCCGACCAGACCGTCCACCAGCACCGTTTCTGCCCCAGAAAAGCTATAATCCTCCCTCGGTGCGTATCCTTCTGTTCAGCGACATTCACAGCAACCTGGAAGCCCTGGACTCCTGCCTGGCGGCTGCGCCGAGTCATGATCTGGTCATTAACCTGGGCGATACGGTCGGATACGGTGGCAATCCCAACGAGGTCATTGCCAAGTCGCGATCCCTGGGACACGTCTTCGTTCGCGGCAATCATGACAAGGCCGTGAGCGGTCTTATGAATCTTGAGGAATTCAACCCCATCGCGGGTCTGGCCACGCTCTGGACGCGCGATCAGCTGACCCCGGAAAATCTCGACTGGCTGCGTTCCCTTCCGCACGGGCCGATCCAGCTCGAACAGCTTCCCGGCATCCAGTTCGTGCACGGCTCGGCCCTCGACGAGGATGAATACATGGTAAGCGCGCGGGATGCAATCGTGCCGCTCATTACCAATCCCGTGCCGATCACATTCTTCGGACATACTCACCTGCAGGGCGGTTTCGTGCTGACGGGAGAGGTCAGCGAATCCTACCGTCCGGGATATCGCACCATCGGCCAGCCCGAATCCTCCGACTGGCCGCTGCGCAAGGACCGGCGCTACCTTATTAACCCCGGTTCGGTCGGCCAGCCTCGCGATGGCGACTGGCGTGCGGCGTTCGCTATGTTCGATTCCGAGTCCTGGATCGTGACTTTCTATCGTGTCCCTTACAACCTGCGCGTGGCGCAGGAGAAGATCATGGCGGCGAATTTGCCGCACCGCTTGGCGACGCGGCTGGCTACGGGAAGATAGGGATTGCGGAACAGTTGGGATGGATTTATCGCACCGCCCTGGTTCGGTAGAGCACGATCCTCGAAAATTCCCGATAAAGCACGAAGTGCGGGTTTCGGTCGAGCCATTCCAGCCGCGGCTCCGCAATTTCGTCGTTCGGCTTGTAGACGATCAGAATCCCGTCGCCGGGCAGGCGGTTGAGTGCGTCATACAAAGCCGTGCCGCTTTCTGGCAGACGATGGACCGGCAGATAGGTCTGCCAGGCGAACACCGGGTAGTTGAAATTCGCGTACAAAATGGTGCCTGACCTGAGATTTTCGTTCAGGAACGCAGAGACCCGCATTTCCTCCGATTCCTCGTCGTCCAGGAAAGGATCGTCGAAACGATGGCGGTCGGGCGCGAAGGTCAATGCGAGCCCCCCGACCAGGATGACTGTGCCCGCAATTCGAGCGGCGCGGCCCGGGAGTTTCACGGTGGTACCAAGTCCGATACCAGCGAGCAAGAACAACGGAGGTGCCACGGGCATCGCGTAGCGCGGCTCTTTATGGTGCAAGGCGCTGAAGAAGACAAGCAACGCCGCCGCCCACAGCCAAAGGAACGCTTCCAGCCTGTGCCCCTGCTTTCCCAGGCCATGTCGGGCCAGGCGGTGTTCGGTGGCGCCCGGTTTGGCCGTGCCGTCCTGATTTTCCTGCCTGCGATTCTCCCGGTACTCCCAAGCCCGTCGCACGATCCATAGCGCCAGCCCGGCGAGCGTAATCCATGAAAAAATGTTGCCAAAATTTCTGAGGTAGAAGGAGAAGGACTCTCCCGGTCCCTCGAAGTTTGTCCAGCCGTGCTGGAAGGTATGAAGAAAGCCCCCGTAACGGAGGCGTGACCAGCACAAGTACGGCCCAATCCCGGCGGTCAGCCCGGCGGCGCAGGCCAGGGCTGCGCGCCACCAGCGGTCTGCGGCAAAGACCAGAAGGGCAAGTACGCCGACCGTCGACAGGGAAGCGAAGCGCATAAGGACAGCGAGCGCAAGCGCGAACCCGGCCCACGCAAAGCGAAGGTCGTTCTGCCGGTGAAGCGCACGCAGCAGAAGCCAGAACCCGAGTGCGATGAGTGTGAGAGCCGGGCTGTCCGAGAGCAGGCCGTTGCCCGTGGCGTCGCTGATGAACCCGGGGGGGAAGACACCGACGAAGAACGGCGTGAAGGCGAGCAACAGCGCCGCGATGGCAGCCGAGATTGGTCCTGCAATCATCCGCCCGCTGCCATACAAACACAGCGGACCGAGCGCGTTCAGCAATGCGGTTACTATGCAGGCGGCATACACGTGATGCCAGACGATGAACACCGCCGCAAACAGGATCGAGAGCAATGGCGGCCGGCTGTCAAGCTCGGAATAGTTGGTTTTGCCGCAGCAAATGACATCCGCGTTCTGCAGGTAAACGGCTTCATCCCAGAAGCGGACCTGCGAAAGTGTCCAGAGGCGCAGCACGAATGCCGCCGCGACCAACAAAACAAGGAAGGCGGATTCCAGTATGAATCGTCGCCTGATGAGGCGCGAAGTGGAGCTTGGCGCGGGATCGAGTTGTAGGGCCCTAGTCATCCGAAGGGCGGTCTGGCGCACGCGCACGACGTGCCTGGCAGGGAGCTAAGTATATATCGACCGTCTGCGGTGGCAAAATACGATGGCCTTCTGCCTTTTGACCGAAGGTGATTGATTACCAACCCGCGGCGCACGTTGTAAACTCGGTCTATGCTTTCGCGTTCCGATTCCAGCAATCTTTTCTCGGCGCCGAAATCCGCGACCGCTGCGCATATGGCTCACGTGGATGGCGGAGCCCGTGGCAATCCAGGGCCTTCTGGGTACGGAGTCGCCATCAGCGACGCCTCCGGCAAGCCGGTGGCCGAACTCAGCCAATACCTGGGTCACCACACCAACAACTATGCCGAGTACCAGGGCCTGCTCGCGGCACTCCGCTATGCCAGCGAGAACCAGATCAAATCGCTGACGATCATCAGCGATTCCGAGCTGATGGTACGGCAGATGAAGGGCATCTACAAAGTACGGCATCCCGATCTGCGCACGCTGTACGATCAGGCCCAGAAACTGGTGCGGGGCCTTGAACACTTTGAAATCCGGCACGCGCTGCGCGAGCACAACAAGGTTGCGGATCGTCTGGCCAACGAAGCGATGGATCGGGGCCGGTAAGGAGCCGAGACATTGCCGAGCCTGGTTTACTCTGCCGCCGAGTGATCGTGCACAATCTTCCAGCCTTCGGGAAATTTGCGAAAAATCAGGGTAAATAAGCCGTGCGGTGTCTTGCCGTCGGACATCGTCAGATGAAACTCTCCGCGAACGAAGGCCGAATCCGGCCCCAGCATCGCGATGCGCAGGTTCGCGAATTCCAACTTGCCCATTTCCCGGCCCGCGCCCTGGTAATGCCTCCGGTAGCGATCTAGCGCCGCCTGCCAACCCTTCGATTCATGGGCTCCGGAGAAGAACGTCAGCTCGGGAGAATTCCAATAGCCGGCCATGAAGCTCTCGAGATCTCGGCGATTCCAGGCTGCCTGCTGATCTTCGATGACTCTACGAATGGTGTTACGGGCGATCTCGTCGCTCGCTTGTCCGCTCCCGGCGACAGCTAAGGCAGTGATCACACCCAGCAGCAGAACAAAATCACGCATAGGCGCTCCCCAACAAAGTCTGCTAGGCATCATACCGTCTGGATGGGAAAGGCACGGGGGAAAACTCGGAGAGACGGGAGGAAGCACGTAGCGGAAAATGCCGTGGTCCGCCGCGGAAGCGAGCGTCAATTGCCCGGCGACAATGGAGGAGCGCGAGGCAGCTCGAAACGCCGCCGGCCCGTCCCCTAGGCGCGCGTTTTTTTCGTCGCCGAAGCCGCCTTCACCTTGACCGTCTCCCAGGGCCGCTTCGGACGCTCCACTTCGGGCTGATCGCGGTCCTTGATGCGATCGTACTGGTACGACTCGCTCACCGTTCCAAGAGACTCGTTGTAGAGGCTCGGCAGATCGAGCCCTTCCTTCATTTCCGAAGCGAACTGCTGCAGAGCTTTCAGGTGATCGGCCGTCGCCGGTACCTCGGTCTTGGTGGTCTTCAGAAACTGCTGGTAGCCGCGATTGACCAGCTTCGAAATTTCACTGCCGATCAAGTACCCGGGATAGGCGAAAATCTTCGCCCCGCCATCGTCGGTCTTCTGAATGGCCGCCGAGCAATTGTATTTCTTTAGAAATACGCGGGTTTGCGCGCCCGGAGCCTCAATGAGGTCAAAGCCGTGATCCTTTAGCCATGTGACTATGTCTTCGTAACTTCGCTGTTCGACCTTCGCTGTCATTTGATAAGCTCAATTCCTGTTGCATCCGGTTAGATGCGGCTTGCAAGCTTTTGATGGAACCAAAACTCGTACCGCGAATCTAAAAGGCGTTAGAATGCCGCAACGCTAGTATAGATATACCTTTTTGGGATTGCGGGCACATTACTCTAGTCATAGAGGCGTAACTGTCAATGACTCCAGCCAACTCCGGCTCCGCTGCATCCCTCTCGCTTGATCGCGCGCTAGGAGCGTCGAACGAGGCCGGAAAATCTGTGTTCGCGCGCATCGGCAACACCCCGCTCTTGCCATTGGATGCGGTTTCCGGTGTGCTTCCCGACGCCCAACGTGCCCAGGTCAAACTTTTGGGCAAGGCCGAATGGTACAACCCGGGGGGATCGGTCAAGGACCGTGCCGCAGCCAGTATTGTGGCGGATGCACGCCGCTCGGGCAAACTCGCTCCCGGAAGAACGCTGCTCGATTCCACCAGCGGCAACACCGGTATTGCCTATGCGATGCTTGGAGCCGCGCTCGGATTCCCGGTCACGCTCTGCGTGCCGGAGAATGTCTCCCCGGAGCGAAAACGCATTCTACAGGCATATGGAGCAAATATCATCTATACGAATCCTGCCGAAGGATCCGATGGCGCCATCAAGGTCGCGCGGCAACTGGCGGAACGTCACTCCGACCTTTATTTTTACGCCGATCAGTATTCGAACGATGCCAACTGGCGCGCCCATTACGAAACCACCGCGAATGAAATCTGGCAGCAAACCGAAGGGCGCATCACTCACTTCGTCGCCATGCTCGGCACCACCGGAACTTTTGTCGGCACTACGCGCCGGCTGAAAGAGCTCAATCCAGGGATCCGATGCGTCTCGCTGCAGCCGGACTCCCCCTTTCATGGCATCGAAGGCGCGAAGCACCTTGCGTCGGCCGTCGTGCCTCGGATTTACGACGCCTCGCTTGCCGATGACAATCTGGAGATCGTCACCGAAGATGCGCATATCATGGCGAGGCGCCTGGCGCGGGCACAGGGCTTGCTGGTAGGAGTATCGGCCGCCGCGGCGGTGGTCGGCAGCCTGCAGGTTGCCGGGCGCCTGAAACTCGGGCAGCCCGCTACCATTGTCACGATCCTTTCCGACTCCGGCGACAAGTATTTGAGCGAAAGATTCTGGCATGAAGGAGGAGATTGAATCGTCGCGGGACGGCAGGTACTGAATCATTGGTTGGAGGACGAAATGATTCGACGATTCAGGGACTGAATGCTCAGGCTCTCCGCATCCGTCTACCTGTCCCTTCGTGAGCATGGAGAGGAGATCTATCCCCATGAGTGCTGCGGAGTTTTGCTCGGGCTCTTTGGCGACGATGGGGTAAAGACCGTGTCGCGCATTGCGCGCTGCGGCAATACTCGCGCAGATTCGCCTCACAATCGCTATCACATTGACCCCAAGGAACTGATCCGCATCCAGCGTGAAGGCCGCGAGCGCGGTGAGGATATCGTCGGCTTCTACCATTCCCACCCCGACCACCCGGCGCGATGGTCGCCCACCGATCTGGCCGAGGCCCACTGGTTCGGGTGTTCCTACGTGATCACAAGCGTGGAGAAGGGCAAGGCGGTGCTCACGCATTCGTTCGAACTCGTGGGCGGCGATGAGCCCGACAAGAGATTCGAAGACGAGAAAATCGAGAGGTTCTGAACATTTTCGACTTGCATCTTTCGCCGGTAGCAAGGCATCTTTATGTGCATGCCCCGAATCCAAATTCCATCTCCGCTGCGCCAATACTCAGGCAAACAGGCTTCGGTCGATGTCCCCGGACAAACCGTGGGCGATGCCTTGGCCGGTCTGGTCTCGCAGCATCCCGACCTGAAACGTCATCTCTATACTGAGGACGGCAAGCTCCGCGCCTTCGTCAATGTCTATGTCAACGACGAGGACATGCGTTACCTCCAGAAAGAAGCCACCACGGTCAACGACGGTGATACCATTTCGATAGTGCCGTCGATTGCCGGCGGTTGCTGCCCTGCGATTCTCTGATTACGGTTTGCGGAGTATGCTCTGCGCTGCGACAAATCGCTGGATGTGCTGCCCCGCGCGTTGTGTAGTTCGCGTGTGAGTTTGCGATCCGCCAAGTCGACAATAGACAATAAATAAAGGAAGCCATGGTCACCCTTTCCGATGTCAAACCCGCCGAAGCCCCAGCCGTTCTGAGCAACGATGAAATCCTGCGCTACTCGCGCCATCTCATCATGCCCGAAGTCGGCATGCAAGGGCAGCAGAAGCTGAAGGCCGCGAAGGTACTCTGCATCGGAGCGGGCGGCCTCGGTTCGCCGCTGGCGCTTTACCTGACCGCCGCCGGCGTCGGCACACTCGGCATTGTGGACTTCGACGTGGTGGACTATACGAACCTGCAGCGTCAAATCATCCACACCACCGCCGACGTTGGCCGCAAAAAGCTCGATTCCGCCGCCGACAAGCTGAAGGCGATCAATCCGTTCCTGAACCTGCGAACCTTCGACATGAAGCTGAGCAGCGCGAACGCGCTCGACCTGTTTCGCGAATTCGACATCGTCGCCGACGGCACGGACAATTTCCCCACCCGCTACTTGGTCAATGACGCCTGCGTGCTCACGGGCAAGCCCAACGTTTACGGATCCATTTTCCGCTTCGAAGGGCAAGCGAGCGTGTTTGCCACCGAAGACGGGCCGTGCTACCGCTGTCTCTATCCCGAACCACCCCCGCCCGGCCTGGTTCCCTCCTGCGCCGAAGGCGGAGTGCTCGGCATCTTGCCCGGTCTGGTTGGCGTGATTCAGGCGACCGAAACGATCAAGCTGATTCTCGGGCAGGGCGACTCGCTTGCCGGACGACTGCTTCTGGTCGATGCGCTTGGCATGAAGTTCCGCGAACTGAAACTGCGCAAGAATCCGGAATGCCCCGTTTGCGGCACGCATCGCAGCATCACCAAGCTGATTGACTACGATCAGTTCTGCGGAATTCGCGGGCAGGAGGAACCCGTCTATGGAGGCTTGTCGGTAATGTCGGTGGAAGAACTGAAAAAGAGTCTGGATGCCAAGGCCGACATTTTTATTCTCGACGTGCGGGAGCCTCACGAATATCAAATCTGCAACCTGGGCGGATATCTCATTCCACTGGGCGACCTGCCCAAGCGCATCAACGAACTCGATAGTAGCCGCGAGATCGTGGCCCATTGCAAAATGGGCGGCCGCAGCGCCAAGGCCGTGGCCTTCCTCAAGCAGGCCGGCTTCACCAAAGTCCATAATCTGACCGGCGGCATTCTGGCCTGGGCCGATCGCGTCGATCCGAAGATGCCAAAGTACTGAGCGCAATGCTCGAACCTAAGGAATCACGCAAGAACAAGTTTACAGTTGCGGCTTGATGGTGTGGTTCCACTGGGGCAAAGTTTCATGGGGCTGCAATCGAAGGGAAGCAATTTGATCGGGTGTGGGCTTGAGACCGCAAGGATAGAAACGGCGGTCAAGGTAGGCGGTGACCTGAAGTCCGGTTTGGGTTTGGGTGGTGCGGGCGCGGTTGAGGATCTTCTGATAGGAATCCAGCGGCTCGCCCGCCCAGTTGCGTGAGACTTCGGAGAAGAGGCGATGCTCGATGGGGTTCCATTTCGAAGCGCCGGTGGGATAGTGGGCAACGGTGAGGGCCAGGGCAAAGGAGTTCGCCAGTTGGGACTGGATCTCGGTTTTCCAGGCATGACAACGGCAACTGTTTGCTGCCCCCGGTCTCGGCCAAAATGAGCAGTTGGCGGAAACCGCGATAGCGGGTAGAACCTTCCTGGTGCCACCAATGAGCGATGGCATGAGCGGCAAAGGCGGAGGTATCGTGGGAAACGCCGACCACCAGAGCCCCGCGATTTTCCAGAACATCGTAAATCCCATAGGGAATGGCGACGCCGATGGAATCGGTGCGGAAGTCGTGATCGCAGACGCGCCGCGGGGCAGATTCCCAACGACGTCCAGGATTTTTGAAATTGCCGACGAGTTCGCGTTTCTTGTTGTCCACGCTGACGATGGGCAGATGACGGCGCTGGAATCGGTAGCGCAGCTCGGCGAGATATTCGAATTGCAGGTTGCGGTGGGGACTGGAATTGGTCGAGATCTGCTTGTGATTGACGCGCAAGGAATAGCCCAGGTCATGAAGCAGGCGGGCGACGGTATTGGGCGAGACGGCAATGCCGAGTTTGGCCAACTCCTCGGCGATCGTGGTGGTCGACCGGCGTAAGCCGGTGATGGGATCGCCCGCGGTATCGTGTTCGAGCAGGCAATGGAGAAGGGCGATTATGTCGGGCGTTTTTTTTCCGTCGGAGTACGCCCCCCGCCGGTGCGGCGCGATCGGCCGCTGACCACATTCTGATCCAGCAGTTGCTGACGACCGCGAGAGACGGTATGCACGTCCAAGCCCAGGAAATCGCCCAGCAGCGTATCCCCGCCGTGGCCCAAGCGGATGGACTCCAGCCCAGCAAACAATCGGCGCTGTTGTTCATCAAGCAGGCCATAGAACAGCAGAATGGCGGCCTTGAGTTCATCGGGAGAAGCCTGGAGGTCGGCGGAATGGACAGCGACAGGAACGGCCTGAGCGCTGCGCCGGGCAAGCAACTGCTGACGGCGAGGGACGGATTCGATGGCGGTATAGAGAAACTGGCCCTCCACCTCCATTCGCGCCAAGCGCTGTTGCTCGGCCAGATGGCGGAGAGGTTGCTGCACTTCGGCGTGCAGGGCATCGGCCAATTCCTGGGCGTAATAGCCGTTGGCAGACTGGTTGACGAAGGTTTCTAGGGTAGCCAGTAGGGTGCCGTGACGGGAGAACCAGACCCCTTCATGCGACCACAGTCCCCGATCGTCGAAGTGAGCGATTTCGGGCAGGGTGTAGAAGCGGCCGCGATGGGTGTAGCTGGCGAGATAGTGAAGCTGCTTCAGTTTCCGAAAGACCGTGAGACCGGTGTCTGTGCCGAGAACGCGTTTCAACTCGGGTAGATCGGCGATCTTGTTCCGACGGAGATGTTGGCGCAGGACAGAGGGATCGAAGGAAGGGGGTCGCATAATGTTAGAGTTCACACTCCTTGCGTGGAATAGTGAGAACTATAACATAATGATCTAAACCTTGGCAGGGAATATCGATCGCGGCTTTCGAGCCTGTAGATCACAATCCCGAATGGTTAACGGTTGGACCACCGAGCTCTATTAAGCGGATCTAGATGTTTAAATTAACACTATCAATGGTAGCTTATTGTTGCGAGGTCCCTAAGGTCTCGGCTGGGATTGGCTGGAGCAAACGTTGCAGGCACGACGGATGCTAGCTTCGGTTCGCTCCCGCATCGGGAGCGGAAGCTGAAGACGAGCGCCGGCGGCAAAATCTGCGTGATTTCCGAACTCGGGAAAGCGGCCAATCCATGGCCCTGCCTTGTCGGGCCGGAAGCCGCCCAGTGCCGACATACTCTCGCCGTGCAAGAGGCGGGTGACACGGTTTTTGGGTTTGCAATGTGAAACCAATGAAGCGGAGGGCTTTCATGGCGAGATCCTGCTTTCTATTTCTTCTGTTGCTCCTGTCGGTTCATCTCGCGGGCGCCCAGACCGGCAATACTCCCGTGCAAAGCGCGGCGGCCCCGATGCAGCAACAAGCGAGTGCGCCCGCGCCGCCGCAAACAACGGAACCAACCTCGAACTTCACATCCGCAAAAGGGTTCGTGCTCGAGGATGCGACCCCGGTAAAGATGCGATTCAACCGGACCGTCTCTTCTGCCGATGCGCACGTCGGTGATACGGTGGATTTCGAGGTGCTGCAAGATGTCAGCGTGAACGGGACGCTGGTGATTCCCAAGGGCGGATTTGCCTTCGGCACCGTTACCGAAGCTCAGCCCAAGCGGCGAATGGCGCGGGGTGGGAAACTCGAGATCAATCTGGACTACGTCAAGTTGCTGAGCAGTGACAAGGCAGCTTTGCGTGCGGTAAACGGAGGAAACGGCGGCGGTCACGTCGGCGCCATGACGGCGGGCATCGTGGCCACCGGCATCGTTTTTTTCCCAGCGGCGCCATTTTTTCTGTTTATGCATGGCAAGGATATTACGCTGCCAAAAGGCGCGGAATTAACCGCGTACGTCAATGGCGACATGAAACTCGACTTGGCGAAGTTCCAACCGTCAGTGTCCGCGCCGCAGCCGGATCTCAGTGTCAGCGGCAATGTTCATCCTGCCAGTTCCGCATCCGCCAAGCTGCAGATCGATTCCACTCCCCCCGGTGCGGATATCGAGGTGGACGGCAGTTTTATGGGCAGCACTCCTTCGGAGGTTCAGGTGGCGGAAGGTGAGCATTCGATTGTCATTAAGAAAGCAGGGTTTAAGAATTGGGAACGAAAACTGAAGACGAGCGGGGGAAGTAGCGTGCGCCTCGGAGCCGAGTTGGAAAGGCCCGATCACTCCAGCGCCGTGGTCGAGAGTCATTAGCCGAGTTTGGTGCCCAAAATCAAGGGGAGCACCTTGGTGCTCCCCGCATTGCCTTGTCCTTCGTTCGCGAGTTCAATTACTTGCTCGAACCAGCGCTCATTTCGGCTTTCTCAATCTTGCCAATGGCCAGCGCGTACTTCTTGCCACCGAAGCGCACTTCAGAAACTGAAGCCTGCCCGCCACTGTGATCAACGACGGTAGAATCGGAGTTGTAGGGCCTGTCGAGAGTGATGACTCTTGCCGAAGCCTTCACCACTTCCTTGCCCCCCTGCAGGAAACTCACTTCTACGTTCGATCCCGTGCCCTCCCATCGCAGTTGATAGTCGCCGGGGGCAAGCTGCTGGCCGTTTACCGCGAGTGGTTCCTGCACGTGCAACGAACCCTTGCTGATTGCGAACGCACTCGATGCGAGCAGCACGGCCAGTCCGAGCACAACAGTCTTTAGCAGTTGATTCCGTTTCATTGGCTCCTTCGCTTTCTGCCCGGTTTCGGCCGGGACTTTAGGGGCGGCTGGTGGTAGTGCGAGGACATTCAACCGAGAGCTTGCCTTTTCCGCGCGAAGTCCTACAATGCGCATGTCAGGGTGACGCAAAAAGACGCGGGCCTCAAACTCGTTCTTTTTGTTCGGACCCGGCGCACTCAGGGCCGCCAAACCACGCATGCGCCAGTCCCGTCACCCTGCAAAGCTTGTCAGTGGATCAAACCTTGTTCGTCCACGTTCGTTGGTTCGCCTACAGGATACGAACCTCGTTCCGAGTTAGTTCCCGGTTTCTTGGACTGTTCCTGGGAACGATCGCAGCCAGCGGTTCGTGCCAACATGCATATTGGACGTTCCGCAATCGGACGGGTTAGCAGAGCGGCTCGCGCGTTGCTCTGGCAACAGGGGCGGAATGTTCTGTCTATTGTTGGGCTACAAGCGGCGAGAGGGGGCCCTTCGTTTCGCAAACAGAAAACCGATCCGGTGTCCGCAGGGCATTGTGCTTCTCAGCGGATCTTTAACACGATCTTGCCGTAGTTCTTGCCTTCCAGCATCAGCGTGTACGCCTCGCGCGCCTGCTCCAGCGGGAAAATGTCTCCAATAACGGCATGGAGCAGGCCCGCGGCAAGCCAGTCGGAAAGTTGCTTCCATGCCGCATCCATAAGAGGTCGGTTCGCGCTCAAACACGACAACCAAAGCCCGTGGACACTGGCACCTTTGGCGTAGAGTACGCGGGTGTCTAGTCGCGGAACTTCACCCGTGGCGGCGCCGTAGACGATCACGCGTCCGAAGTCGCCCACGCATTTGACGCTCTTGGCGACGTGCTCGCCACCCAGCATTTCAAAAACAGCGTCGACTCCTTCGCCCTGGGTTAGATCCTTGATCGCTTCCACATAATCGCGCTGCTTATAGTTAATGCCGTTTTGCAAGCCGAGCTCGCGCACGCGGGCGAGCTTGCTCTCGGAAGAAGACGTGCCGTACATCTCGAGGCCGAGAATCTTTCCGATTTGCACTGCGGCGGTGCCGACGCCTCCGGCGACGGCATGAATCAGGACGCGACCGGACTTCCCGTTGGCTGGTGCCAGCAAACCGGCCTTCCAGTAGGCGAAGTAGGCGGTGAAAAAATTGACGGGGAAGGCTGCGGCCTGCTCGGCGCTCCAATTTTCTGGGACAGGCCAGACCAGGCTACGCTGCGCCACGGTTCTTTCCGCAAAGGCGGCCCACTGGGTATAGCCCATCACCCGGCGCCCGGTGGCGTCGTTGCCGGCGAATTCGCGTCCCGCAGTGAGTGGCGGCTTCGGAGTACCAGAGTATCCGCCGCGGGCGGTGAGCAGATCGGCGAAATTCAAGCCACCGGCCTCGACATTCACCAGAACTTGCTCCGGGGCGGGATGTGCGTCGGGGACTTGTTGCAGCTCGAGAACCTCAGGACCGCCGAATCGGGTGATGATCAGGGCCTTCATGGGGAGAGTCTAACAGTCGGGTGGCGGGATGGGCCGCGAAATGCAAACGCCAAAGCGGGGCTCGCTTCGCGCACGCGGCGTGCGCCCACTTGCCTTGCGTCGCGGGAACTGGGGTTCGTCGGGCCGAGTTTCAGCATCTATAATGGGTGCCGGGTTTACGGTACTGGCGACTTGAGATATTCTCTCGCGGCAGGGGGACGAGGATTGCACCCGACGGAAGCCGTGATTCGAGAATCGCGGACGGAAACCTACACACCTCCCGTTTTTGGGAAGGGAAACGCTGGCTGGGTTCAGTTCGGCCCGTCTGCTTCCTTTTATACTGTCGCCTTTGAGCCGGTTCCTCCGTCCTGGCGCGATAGCAAGGCTTAGGTGCGAAGTGCGAAATGCCGCTGACTGACCATTTCGGGCGCTCGATTCACGATCTGCGGATCTCCATCACCGACCGCTGTAACTACAAATGCGTCTACTGCAGGACGGGAACGAATGGTGCCGCTTTTGCCGAGCTCCCCTTTGATGCCTATCTGCGGATGGCTCGGATCTTCGTTGGCCTCGGGATCAGCAAAATCCGGTTGACGGGCGGCGAGCCCCTGCTGCGCAATGACATCGTGGATTTTGTGCGGGACCTCGCAAAACTGCGCACCGTCGACGGCAGGAAGCCGGAAATTGCTTTGACGACGAACGGCCATTTGCTGGCTGAGATTGCCCGCCCGCTGAAAGAGGCAGGGCTCGACCGAGTGACCGTCAGCATGGATGCGGTCGATCCGAAGAGATTTGCCCGCATCACGCGTGTGCCCAATGGATTCGAGAGCGTGCTGGCAGGAGTCCGCGCCGCGCAACAGGCAGCGCTCGATCCGGTCAAAATCAATTGTGTGCTGCTGCGCGGATTCAATGAAGATCAAGTTGTGCCCTTCGGAAAGTTTGCGCGGGAAGAGCGGGTCGTGGTGCGCTTCATCGAATTCATGCCTCTTGAGGAAGACCGCGTGTGGACGCCGGAAATTGTGGTCACGCTCGATGAAATCGTACGACGCATGTCGGAGTATCTGCCACTTGAAGAGCTTGGGCACGAACGCAGCGAAACCGCCAGGCGATATCGCTTTGCCGATGGCGTGGGCGAGATTGGAATCATCGCTCCCGTGTCCCACCCGTTTTGTGGGCATTGTAGCCGCATTCGCGTTACCTCCGACGGCAAGCTGCGCACCTGTCTGTTTTCTGCGTGGGACCATGATCTGCACGAGCTCATGCGCCGCGGCGCGACCGATGACAAGCTTCGAGAGTTCATTGTGAAGGTGGTGGAGAAGAAAGAAGAGCGCCACCACATCGGCGAACCGGGCTTCGTGCCGGCATCGCGGACCATGGTGCATATCGGAGGCTAGCATTGGCAAGAGAACTATGAGGCGGTAGGGATTCAGTAGAACGAATCGTACTTCGTAACCACCCAGCCAGAATCTTTCTTCTCTTCGGTTACCGAAAATAGGTCTTTGTAGGTTGTATCCTGAGTCGGACTGTTGTAGCGCTCCCCTTTGAAGTGCAGAATCACCAGCGGCGGATCGTCTTCCCATTCCACAAGATTCCAGGAAATCAGAGGGTGCTGCGACTCCGAGGTGCAAAGGAATTCGGCGCGCTTCCTGCGGTAATCTCTTTCCCACTGCGCGAGAAGTCGCCGGCAATTGCCATCGCGCATTTCTGAGATGAACCGGTTGGCAGTGCGCTCGACGGTGCGATCGCGAAATGGGTTCATGGTGATACTGATTGGCATTTGTGTCAGTGGATCGCGTTCCTCTGACCGTGCCAGAACCGGCGGCTGGTTGCTCAGCCAGTAGAGATAGCCCACGAACACGAGCACCAGCAAGGCGGCGGAGCCCAGCGCGATCGCGAGATGGGCGCGGGAGAACGGCATCAGGAATGAGTTTGCAGGATGCAAGCTGCGACGGCAAGGTTACTTCAGATACTTCTGTAACCTTGCCTCATGGTCCGACGCTAGCGCATGAGGCGGTGGATCCGGGGGAGTTGTTCGGTCGACTCCTGGATCCCAAAGCGTTGATTTCTGTTATCATTTGCCTTCTTTTTCGATGACTTGCCTGGAGAGAACCTGATAACGATACTCCCCAGCCGGTTCTTAACTTAAGGAAACCGCAATTCCAAGTTGTAGCTTGCTTTGAGCCCGTCACACAGAGTGAACCCCGATCCTGAAAATGGCGTGGAGGCCCTAATGAAGAACCTTTTGTTGTGCGCCGCAGTGATGTTCGCAGGGCTGCTGGCAGGATGCAGTAGCGGCAGTTCAGGGCCTGCGGCTCCGACCCTCACTTCGATTGCGGTCGGTCCGTCGACGGCCTCGGTGGCCGCCGGTTTGACGCAGCAATTCACAGCCACGGGCACCTACAGCAACAATTCCACGCAGAATCTGACGACCACAGCGACTTGGGCCTCGTCGATCCCCACGGTGACGGTCGCAGGTGGATTGGCGACCACCTCGGCGCAGGGCACCGCTACCATCACGGCGACTTCGAACGGAATCACCAGTCCTGGCGTCACGTTGACGATCACGCCACCAGTTCTGGAGTCCATCGCCGTGACTCCCTCCAACGATACCGTCCCTGTCGGCACCCTTACGCAGCTCGCGGCGACGGGAACCTACAGTGACAAGTCGACTCAAAATCTGACGACGTCGGTGACCTGGGCTTCGTCGAACGTGGCGCAAGTCCCGATTACGACGGGTGCGACCGGCGGGTTGGCGACCGCGCTCGCGCCGACGAGCGTTCCGGTTACGATCACAGCGACATCCTCCGACGGCGCAGTCAGCGGGAACACACAGCTCACGGTGTCGGCCGCGGTGCTGACCTCGATTGTGATCCCCAACGGCACACAGAACATCGTGACTCTCGCCGAGGGCACGAGCTATCAGTTCACCGCGCTCGGTTATTACGACGATGGCAGCAAACACAACATCACCTCGCAGGTGGCCTGGTCGTCGGCGACTCAAGCGGTGGCAACGATCGTCTCGAATACCGGCCACGCGCAATCGGTGACTCAGGGATCGACAACCATTACGGCGCAACTCGGTTCGCTGAGCGCGACGGCCACGCTGGACGTAACCTCGGCAACGATCCAATCGATTGCCGTTGGGCCTTCGAGCGAGACCATTGCACCGCTGACCACGCAGGCGTTTAGCGCCGTTGGTAGCTTCAGTGACGCCTCTACGCAGAACATCACCCACGATGTGGTTTGGGCGAGCAGCAATCCGTCGGCGGCGACCGTTAGCAATATTTCCGGGAGTGTCGGCATTGCCACGGGCGTGAACACCGGCACGAGCACGGCCTCGACCGATGTCCAGGCGACGTTCACTGCCCAGGGTGTGACTCAGAGCGGCTTCGCCCCGCTGAGTGTCACCACAGCTGCGCTGCAGACGATTACGGTGACGCCAACCAATCCGGCCTTGACGGCTGGCGTTCCCGGTAGTCCTTCGACGCTGGCCCTGCATGCGGTGGGCACGTTCAGCGATGGAACAACACAAAATGTCGACAATGTCGCGAGTTGGACGTCGTCGGAGGCGAGCGTGGCGACAGTCAACGCGAATGTGGTGACTGGAGTGGGGAATGGCCCGGCCACAATCAGCTGTACGCTCAACGGCGTGACCGGAGGCGCAAGCGTAACGGTGGAAATGTTGGCGTCGATTGCGATTACGGCGCCCGACAACAGCACAGTCGCAGAGGGTACCGCGATTGGTCTAGTCGCAACCGGAACCCTGACTGACGGCAGGACGCAGAATTTGACAAATTCGGCACTTTGGACCTCGTCGAATCCGTCGATTGCGACCGTGAGCAGCGCGTCGGGCTCATTTGGACAACTGGCCGGTATTGCTCCGGGTGCAGTGACCGTAACCGCGGAGTTTGCCGGGCAGATCGCGGCCGCTTCTTTGACGGTAACGAATGCTACCCTGACTTCGATTGCGGTCAATCCCACGGCCCCGACGATTGACTTGGGCCAGAGCCAGCAGTTCACAGCTACGGGAACCTTCAGTGATCAATCAACCGAGGACCTGACACAGCAGGTAATTTGGATTTCGTCGAATCCGGCGGTCGCCATCATCAACAATGACGGTGCAATCGCAGCCACTGGGACTGGAACGGCGACGATCGAGGCGGCGTTTGGGACAATTAACAATACGGCAACGCTGACCGTTAACCCTTGAGAGAGGCGCGATTGCTTTCGGGGTGCAGGCGATGTCGGTGCAGGTCGGGGCGTGCCGCGGCCGACCGCGCGGCCATTTTGGCCACGACCGGGAACTTGCGCCTCTCCTGCGAGCCCGCCTGCCGCCGCGTCTGGTTTGTGTTTTCCATTTTGGCGGCGTATAGTTGTGAATGAAAACTGTTGTGTCGTAGTGTCAGGATTGTCGAAGCACACCAGTGGGCGAAAGCCCACTTTTTAGTTTTGGGGTGGGACTGGCGCTGCGACTCCAGGCGCAAATTGCTGAAAACATGGCCTTTGATCTGGAAAAGATCCGGCAGATTGCCGAGCGGGTTGCGAGCTCGAGCGGGCTGGAAGTGGTCGAAGTGGAAGTCTGTGGAGCAGGGAAGCACCGCATGCTGCGGGTGTTTATCGATCGTCGCGGTGCGACTCCGTCGGCAAATCATCCCGACGGCGTGACCCACGAGGATTGCTCGAACTTCAGCCGCGAGTTTGGAACGATCGTCGATGTCGAAGACGGGCTGCCGGGCGGATCGTACGTGTTGGAAGTATCGTCTCCCGGACTCGATCGCAAGCTCACGAAAGCGGCCGATTTTGAGCGCTTTCGCGGACAGCGAGTAAAGGTGACCACGCGCGAGCCGGTCGATAACAACCGGCATTATGAAGGGATCCTGGAGAGCTTCGAGAACGGGCGGCTTTTGCTCGATCTGAGCGCGGCACGAAAAAAGAAGATGCGTCCGAAACCGGGCGAATCGCAAAAGGTTGAAATTGATCTAATGAACGTGGAAAAGGCGAACCTGGTACCGGAGATTTAATTCCCGGGTTTAGGAGTCCGTCTCAAGGAGCCCAGTCCTGAGGTCAGACACCCAAGACCGGGCACAAAGACCTGGGACCTGAAAATTTCTATGGCGAGCGAGCTTTACAACATCATCGAAGGGGTCAGCCGTGAAAAGGGCATTGATCCGCAGATTGTGGTGAGCGCCGTTGAAGACGCCATTGTCGTGGCCACGCGCAAATTCTACAAGACGCAGGAAAACTTGCGTGCTGTGCTCGACAAAGACAGCGGCAAGATCAACGCCTATGCAGTGAAGTCGATCGTCGAAGGCCCCGAGCAGGTGGAAGACGCGAACCTCCAAGTCACCGTCGAACAGGCGAAAAAGCTTGATCCTAGCGCCGAGGCGGGTGGCGAACTGCTGATCCCGAAAGCGACCGAGGGGATCCTTGGCCGGATTGCCGCGCAACTGGCGAAGCAGGTCATCTTCCAGAAGGTGCGCGAGGCGGAACGCGACACGGTCTACAACGAATACATCGGGCATGTGAATGAGGTTGTGAATGCAACCGTGAAACGCATCGAGGGTCCCGATGTGATTCTCGACATCGGCAAGGCCGAGGCGCGCATGGGTCGCAAGGAGCAGTCCCGGCTCGAATCGTTTGCCGTCGGAGAGCGCATCCGGGTAGTAATTTCCCGGGTGGAAAAAGCAGTGAAGGGGCCGGGCGTGATTGCCTCGCGATCAGCGCCAGAACTGGTGCAACATCTGTTCCAGACCGAAGTGCCAGAGATTTACGACGGCACCGTGGTCATCCGCGCCATCGCTCGCGAGGCCGGCGAGCGCACCAAGATCGCCGTCATGTCGAAAGACAAGGATGTCGATGCGGTCGGCGCTTGCGTGGGCATGAAGGGCATGCGTGTACAGTCCATCATTCGCGAGCTGCGCGGAGAGAAGATCGACATTATCGAGTATCACGAGGACGCGGTTACCTTCGCCGAGAAAGCGCTGCAGCCGGCCAAGGTGAGCCGGGTGACGATTGTGGACGCCGGCGACAAGCATCTTGAGGTGGTGGTTGACGACACCCAGCTTTCGCTCGCCATCGGCAAAAAAGGACAGAACGTGCGCCTGGCCGCGAAGCTTCTGGGTTGGAAGATTGACATCAAGAGCGAGGAAGAAAAACGCCAGGAAGTGGAGCAGCAGATGTCTGCGCTGGTCACGCAGACCGTAACTCCACTCGAGAACGTTACCGGACTCGGCGAGGGCCTCGTCGAGAAGCTGAAAGCCGCAGGCGTGAATACGGTGGAGTCGCTCGCCGATATGACGCCGGAACAATTGGAAGCCATTGAAGGTATTGGGCCGAAAACGGTGGAAAAAATCAGCATCGCGGTCAATAATTACTTCGCCAGTCTGGATGGCGGAGAGGTCGCTGCCGCCGAAACGGAAGGTACCGGAGAAGCCGCAACCGAAGCGGCTTCTGGCGAGCAGTCGCCGGCGGAAGCCCCGGTCGCGGAAGGCACGATCACAGAGGGCTCGACAGAGGCAGAGAAGTTGTCTGCGGAAACGGCGTCCCCGGAAGCGTCACTGGCCGAAGCGTCGGCGTCAGGGGACGAGCCCGCAACCGATGGACCTGCGGCGGGACCGGCCGCCACTGAAGAAGCCCCGGAAGAAAAGCAGAGCTGAATCTGGGCGTGGCGAGTTCGGGATTTCACCCGGACCGGTAGCGCGGGCTTTGCCAGAATGGAAGTTTGCCGGAACCTGGAAGTGAGACGTAGTGAAGAGGGCACCAAGAATGGCACCAAGAATTTGGATGAGGTCTAACATGCGAGCTTAGATACTCCAGAGAGCGCGACAAGACAAGGAAACGAGAGCGGATGAGTAAGATTCGAATCAACGATCTGGCCCGTGAGTTGGAAGTCAAGAGCAGGGAAATTCTCGACACCCTGACCACGGTGGGCATCACGGAGAAAAAAACGCACTCCAGTTCACTGGAAGACCACGAAGCGGATCTGGTGCGAAAACATCTTCGCGGCCGTTCCGATACCGCGCCCTCATCGGCGAAGACATTTTCGCGTCCTGCTCACGGCGAAGAAGACTTCAAGACCAAAATCGACCTCTCGCATATTTCACGCCCGGGAGATGTGCTGCGCGCAATCACCCAGCAAAAGGGAGCCGCCGAGCCGCCCGTGGCGCGTCCCGCCGTCAAGCCGCCCGTAATCGTGGCCCCGGTGCAAGCGAGGGCCGAAGCTCCGGTCGTATCTCCCATTCCGCCCAAGGCGGTGCCGCCCAAGCCGGTCGAAGTACCCCCGCCCGCGCCCGAGCCGCCCGCTCCCAGAATGGTGACTCCGGCTTCGGTCGCGGCCACCTATCGTCCGCCCTCGGTGGTCGTGATTCCGCCCAAAGTTCCTGCCACTCTGCCCGCTGCCGCGACCCCGGCCGCGGGTTCCACCGTGGTTGCCCCGACGACGAGTGCGACGGCTGCGCCGCCTGCCATCGCGGTTCCGCCGCGAATCGTGCCCACCGCGCCCGCGCCTCCAAGCGGAAGCACCCCACCCGTCGCTCCTGTTCCAGCTCCGAATAATGTTACGCAAATGCAAGCCGTACCCCCCGCCAAGCCCGCGGGTCCAATCACTCCGCCGCCGCGCATGATCATGCCGCAGACCGGCCCTCGCCCGGTGTACAAAGCGCCTACCCCACCGCCGGGAGCACCAACCAGCGGAATGCCTCCCCGCTCGGCGCCGGGACGGCCGGTGCCCGGTCAACCAATTTTTCAGCGCACGGCTAGGCCGCAGGTCCCGGGGGCGCCGCGTCCGCCGCTGCGTCCCGGCGAGCGCCGACCGATGCATCCCACCCGGGTAGCGCCTGCCGGATCGCGTCCACTCGGAGTTGGTCCGGGAGCGGGAATGGCTCCTCCTGGGCCATCGCGGCCCGGAGCACGACCTGGAGCTCCATCTCGACGTCCGGGACAGAGATATGTACCACGGGGAGTGAAGGAAGGCCCGATGAAGGGCTACACTCCACCGCCGCGCATGACCATCAGCAACGAGCCGGCGCCGATCACGCGCAACATTACGATTACCGAAGGAATCTCGGTGAAAGACCTGGCAGAAAAGCTGGGCATTCGCGCGAAGGACGTGATTGCGCGTCTCGTGGTGCGCGGCGTGTTCGCGACCATCAATCAAACGCTGGATGCCGAACTGGCGAGCGAAATGGCGCGTTTCTTCGGCGCCGAGACCGACGTAATCACCTTCGAAGAGCAAGCGGCCAAAGATACAACCGAAGCCGCTGAGAGCAGTGAAGAAGGCGCGGAAGCGGTTCCACGTCCGCCCGTGGTCACGATCATGGGGCACGTCGATCACGGCAAGACGACGCTGCTTGACTCTATCCGCTCGACCAATGTCGCCGGCGGCGAAGCCGGCGGCATCACGCAGCACATCGGCGCCTACAAGGTTCGCATCACAGATGAGGCGTCTCCCGCGTATGGCCGCGAAATCGTGTTCCTCGATACGCCCGGTCACGAAGCCTTCACGCGCATGCGTTCGCGGGGAGCGAAAGCTACCGACATCGTCGTGCTCGTCACTGCCGCCGATGACGGTGTGATGCCGCAGACCATCGAAGCCATTGACCATGCGCACGCCGCCGAAGTTCCCATCATTGTTGCGGTCAACAAAATCGACAAACCCGGCGCCTTGCCCGAGCGCGTCAAGAAGCAGCTGGCGGATCGCGGTCTGATGCCGGAAGAGTGGGGCGGCAAGACGGTCTTCGTCGATGTTTCCGCCAAGCAAAAGACCAATCTGAATCTGCTGATGGAAATGATTTTGCTGACCGCCGACCTGCAGGAGTTGAAAGCGACTCCGGGGCGCGCGGCGAGCGGACTGGTGCTCGAGGCGAAACTCGATCGCGGACGCGGTCCGGTGGGCACGATTCTGGTGCAGAACGGTACTCTTCGCGCCGGCGACAATTTTGTCGTGGGGAACGTCTACGGCAAGGTTCGCGCCATGTTCGACGATCGTGGGAGGGCGCTGAAAGAAGCGCCACCCGCGACGCCGGTGGAAATTATCGGGTTGGAGGGTTTGCCGCAGGCGGGCGATCAGTTTGTGGTGGTCACGGACCGCGAGAAGGCGCGGGATATCTCGGAGTACCGCGAGCAGAAAGCACGGGAAGCGCAGCTCGCGAAGAATTCGCGCGTCTCGCTCGAGGGCCTCGCCGAACAGCTGAAGTCGGCCGGTATGAAAGAGCTGAACGTCATTCTCAAGGCGGACGTGCAGGGCTCGGTGGAAGTGCTAGGTGATTTGCTCGGTCGGCTGTCCAACGATAAAGTGCGCCTCAAGTTGCTGCGATCCGGTATTGGCGCCATCACCGAAACCGATGTGCTGCTGGCGTCGGCGTCGAATGCGATCATCATCGGCTTCAATGTGCGTCCGGAACGCAAGGCGCAGGAATTGGCCGACCAGGAAAAAGTCGACATCCGGCTGCACTCGATCATTTACGAACTGCAGGACGAGATCAAGCGCGCCATGACCGGCCTGCTCGAACCGACGATCAAGGAAACCTACCAGGGACGCGCCGATGTGCTCGAGACATTCCGCATTCCAAAGGTTGGGACCATTGCCGGGTGCCGTGTGTCCGACGGCCTAATCAAGCGCGATTCCGAAGTGCGGTTGCTTCGCGATAACGTGGTCGTGTTCAAAGGAAAAGTGGGATCGCTGCGCCGCTTCAAAGATGATGCTTCTCAAGTAACGAGTGGAATGGAGTGCGGCATCTCGATCTCAAACTACGGCGATATCAAAGCCGGAGACGTGATCGAAGCCTTTGTTACAGAACGCATCGCGGCGGAAGCGATCAAGTAATGGGAGTGCCGGGCGGCGCCAATTCGGCCTTCCGCAATCCTCGTGTAAGGAACCTAGCCTCCCGGATTCCGCAACGAACCCCGCTTCCCGGAGTGCCGACGTGATGAGTTTGCCAATCCAGAACAGCCAAACGGGAGCGCCGAAACTTGCGAATAAAAAGGCGCGGCATGGAAGCCGCGCCTCTGGTTAAGAAAGGCAAATCGTGAGCCAGCTATTTACGCCGCCGGAAGGCTGCTCGCGGACGGACGACCAGGGGCATCATTGACATATGCGATGACTGTGCCACCTGCGCCGTGGGGCTCTGCGCCTCGAACGTTCCCGCTCCGATTTGATTGCCATCGGTTTCAAGCACAAGGAACTGGCCGCTGCTGACCGGATAGAAATTGAAGCTAACAAACTGGCTGCCGGCGGCCGTGGTGGTTACGGATCCTCCGTTCGTGGCTGGTGAGGCGAGCGTGTAGCTGCCGACCAGCGCCTGGCCGGGGCTTAGGGTACCTTCATCATTGATATCGATGGCCCCGGTAAAACCACTGCTGGTGGTGGTGAACTGCGCGATGTCGTCCTCCTCGTAAAAAGCACCCGCGCCGCCACTGATGTTGACCGCGGAAAGATTGAATCCGAGGGCTTGCGAAGCCGCCAGAGCAGCGCCTGCCTGCTGCGTCTGACCGGCCCCCACGGTGAGGTTTGAGCCATCGATTTCTAGCATCAGAGTTCCTCCGCCCGAGGGGTAGAGGACCACGCTGGTCGCCGGGTTGAAACCCGAGAGGCTAGCCACCACCCGGCCGCCTACCGATCCGGCCGCGCCAGCCATGCCACTAAATGTGGTCTGCGTCACAACTGTACCCGCATCGTTGACGTCCTCGGAACCGCTAACGGTAGTTCCGTTGTCGGTGATGAAGCCGGCGACGGCGATCGGAGCAGTGATTCCGCCTTGCATGGTAAATGCCATGGCGCCCGTGGGTATGGAAGAGCCGGTTTGAGTGAAGACGTCTCCCGCGATGAACTTGCTGTAGTCGGTCTCGATGAGTTTCCAGTGCGAGGCATCAATCGGGTAAAAGTCAAAGGTCAGCGGGAGGCTCGAAGTGACAAGGGTGATTTGCCCCGGTCCGGTTCCCGTACCCAGGGTTGTGATCGTGCCCGTAAGGGACTCGTTGCCAACAACTCCGGCGTCATTGAAGTCCTCGATGCCTGCCGTGGAGGCACCGCTGGAATTAAGCGTGAAAGCGCCAACCGTGGCCAAAGGAGCCAAGGAACTGATTGAATCGCTACCGCCCAAACTGAAGGCGTAGGGACCAGCCAACTGACTTACACCCGTGACTGCGGTCTGCAAGTCAATGGTGCCGCTGCCCGTGCCGTTGCCATCAAATTCGCTGACCAGGCCGCGGGATCCGGAAATCAGGACGAAATCCAAGATGTAGGTTCCATACGCGGTAGTCGTAAGCGAGGCCTGTCCGCGGCCATCGGAGCCCACGGCGTACGATCCGCTGGCAATGGTTTGCGCCGCGGGCGATGGCGGGACAGACGGCGAAATGTCGAACGCCGGGTCCACGACGTCGATCGTACCTCCCGTAATACCGCCAGTTCCGTTAGCTACCAGCGTGCCCGCGACCGCCAACGGGTACCCGTTGGCCGCATCTGCGCCTTGTGACGAAAACACGTAGGTGCCGCTGAGACTGCTGTTACTGAAACCGACCGGGTTGATCGCAGTCGAGCTGCTGCTCGAGCCGCAGCTGGCAAGGAAAGCCGTGATCGTCATCGCCGCCAGAACGAGCAACACACGTCCGGCCAAACGGGTGAAGGCATGGGGATTCATAGACACTCCTGTCTTTTCCTAGTTAAGATGCGCTAACCCGGACCATAGAGGAAAGTTTCGGTGGAAAAAATTGGTGGGAGTGGTTCTTAGGCGCGCGCACTCGGTCGCTTTCTACGTGGGCAGCTCCGTCTTTTCTCCGCGTTTTCTTGTCGAACGACCGCTCTTCTTTTTTCGTCCGATACATAACTTTACAATTCTTGCGTGATATTCACGGAATAACTGCGCTCGCCGTCTGGGCGCCCAGTTCGACCTGCAACCGGCAGTGGCGGAAGAGATAGAAATTCTATTACCGCAATTTGCCATACTCGGCTTTGGCTTGCCTCAGTAGGGGAACGTCAGGGTCAGCGTCTTTCCAGAAAGCGAAAAAATCCTGATAGGCTGCGCGAGCCTTCGGTGCATCGCCCTGCAAGGCGAAAGCGCGAGCCATTCCCAGGCGCGCCAGGGAAAACAACGGGCTCATCGGACTCAGACCGCGATGGTCGGTGATTTTCTGATATTCGGCCAGCGCTTTGCTCCCGTCGCGCAGGTCGAGGAAGGCCTCCACGCAGGTAGAGGGGCCAGTAGTCGGCGGGCGCTGTCGGGCCGCCGCCCATCTCGAAAGGTCGCGCGCTCTCCAGGGCGTCGACTGCGCGCGCTGGCTGTTTGCGTTGCAATTCAATCATGGCCTGAGCGATGGGCAGCACAGCCTTGTCTAAAAGAGTGTCGCTCGGATATTCCTTGGACAAGTCGCCGATCAGCTTCTGTGCGCGGCCAGCGTCTCCCAGTCGCCCAAGAATTATGGCGGCGGCACTCTTGATATCTTTATTGTCGGTCGCCACCAGCGCGACCGCGAGCTGGCGCCGGGCCTCATCGGGATAACCTAACTCGGCCTCGAATGCGCTATTGGTCGCACGTATAGCGGAAGCGAACTCCTTCAATTGCTGCTGCTCCGCCATTTGCGCCGCGCTGTTGCCGATCTCGCGCGCCTCGCCCACCCGGCCCTCGAAATACATGGCAAGGGCTTTCGAGGATAAAAGGGATGCCCATTCCCCGGAATCGGCGGCGTTATCGAATTCGTGCTGCATCGCGGCTGCATCGCCGCGAATAAATGCCAGTTGATAGCTGACCCCTTTGATGCCGAATCGGTTTTTTGCTGCTTTGCCTGTTCGATAATTGCTCGGGATTCGTCATAGCGTCCCAGGGCCATGTAGGCGCCGGACACATTTTGGTACGCGAATCTGTCCTTCGGGTCGATTTGCAAAGCTTAAGGAGCGGATTGGCGAGAGATTTTGTCCGGCTGGCCAATGGCGCCGTAAAGCAGTGACAGGTTGTCCGCCGGCACGTTGTCTCGCGGATAAGCTTGTTTCCACTGCTCATAGACGTCCGCCGCTTGTCGATCTCTCCCGTCGACGATTCATAGTAGTGGGCGGAAATGTAAAGCTTCTCGTGCTCACTCGCGCCCTCCCTGTGATCGAATGCTTTTTGCAGCGCATCGCGGGACACCGTCCTCGATCCCTGATTGTTGTAGATGACGCCCAGGGTGGCGTAGGCCATGGCAAAATTAGGATCGAGTTCGATGGCTCGCTTCAGGTACGGGATGGCCTTGTCCTCGTGCAATTGCTGATGCTCGTTGTGCCCGACGCTGTAAGCTTGGAGAGCTTCGAGCGAGGAAGTCGAAGCCTGTCCGAGCGGAGTCGCGAACTTCTGCACCGAGCCGCGAGACTCTCCCAGTTTCGCGCGTAAAGAAGAACTTCCGCGGTCGAGGGCTTTAAGAATCTGTTGCTTGGCATTGCCGCCCCGGGTGCGTCAGATCGCGAATGCCTGGCCGAAATTCCCTCGCTTGACACTCCCTCCCTGGCCTCACTAAACTCCCTTACCACTGCGGCTTTTCACCGCGCGGACCACTCCTGAAAATGCAATGTTTTGCACTCACGGTTGGCGTTTACATCTCGGAGGCCCTATGTCCAGTTCCCGGTTCTTGAAATTCGCCCCCACGCTCGTCTCGCTGCTTTTGTTGCTTTCGACCATAGCCGCCGCCCAGCTCCAGATCGGCTCGGGAAATACGGCCTTTGCCGATCCGCCTGTACCGCGTCCAAAGACGACACCCTGCAAAGTCCAGCTGTTTAGCGGATACAGGTTCACCAACTACAGCCCTCAGAGCTTCAACTACACTCCGCCCAGCGCTTGCCCCGGTCCCTGGGCGGCGGTAATACTCGAAGCCAATTTCTCGATTACCGCAGGCATCCAATACGACCGCACCGCGAATATCTGGCTCGGACCGACTAATATTTATTTCGGCACTACCGCCGAGGACCAGCCCGGGGAGGGGCGACACTGGCACGTCGAGCGAGACCTCACTGACTACAGCTCTATTTTCACGGTTGCACAAGTAGGCACGGTCGATCTGTTCAACATCGTAAACAAAACCGACAATGGAGTTCTCAACGGATCCGCCGACGTGCTCTTCTACCCGCTGGCGGAGAATCAGGCGCCCCCCAGCAGCGCCGACCAGGTGATCGCGTTTTCCGGAGGCCCCACCGGGGGCACCGTAGCTCTCGGCAGTACCACCAGCCTGCTCGAGGACACCCTCACACTTCCCACCAATATCCAGAGCGTATTTTTCGACGTATTTGCACAAAGCCAAAATGACGATGAATTCTGGTACACCTGCGTGCCCAACGATGTTGCCGCGGAACTCGAAAGCTGCTCCGGCACTGCTTTCCGCGAATCCGAGGTCACCATCGATGGCACTCCTGCCGGCGTCGCTCCGGTCTATCCCTGGATCTTCACCGGTGGCATTGATCCGTTCCTATGGATTCCCATCCCCGGCGTCCAGACCTTGAACTTTAAGCCCTACCGCGTGAACCTGACGCCGTTCGCGTCGCTGCTCGACAACGGCCAGCCGCATACGATCGCGCTGAGCGTGTTCAACGCCGACAACTGGTTCTCCGCTACTGCGTCGCTGCTGCTCTATCTTGACAAGAATGCCACGCAAATCACCGGAGCGGTCACCACCAATACGCTGGCCGTGCCCGATCCCAGCGTGGTCGAAAACCTCACCACCTCGCCGCAAGGCTATATCCACGGCACCGTTACCGCCAAGTCAAGTCACAACTTCGAGATCTCGGGATACGCAAACACCTCGCACGGTCTTGTCACCACCACAGTCGATCAAGGCATCAATTTCGATAGCCTGCAGTATTTCAAGATCACCAACGTGGAATTCGAGCAGAACATCAACCAGACCTCCACCCTCCATTCGGTGGTGACTACGACGGATTCGAGCGGCAAGACCGTTTATACCGTCAACCATGACTGGCCGCTCCTGCTGAACATCACCGTCCTGGTTGCGCCCGACGGCTCAGAAACGCAGACCACGACCAGCAACCAGTACTTTGAAGAGGACGAGGCGGCGAAACTCAACGGACGGGCCCTGAACTTCAGTTTGGTCCAAAACCGTGTCACCACGACCGATACGCTGAACTTCAATGCCAGCGGGGATTTCACGGGCAACTCCAACCAGTCAAGCGCCCAGAGCTATTTCGGATCGAATTCCACCGGGTATTGCTACAGCCGCGATCTCACCGCGGCCAACAATCTGCTGGCTTCGATCACCAACGGAACCGGCTGCAACTGACCATCGCGCAGCCGGCCTAGAGCAAGCGTGGGACGGGCCCAGCCTCGTCCCACGCTGCCAATCCCCCGCTGAAGTCCTCCCCCTTGGGTGCCGACATCTCTTCCAGGCATTGAACTGTCGTCAGGGGAGAGCACCGATTGCCGGAGAGGCAGCTGGATTTCAACGCGGATCTTCGTCGCAAGGCAAATGCCGATGTCATAGTCCGCCCCGCCATTGGGGCCGCTGTCTATCCCATCCTCCTGTTTCTGATCGGCGTCACCACTCCCTATAAATCGGAGCATTCCACCTTGTTCTGGAGCGCAGCTTTGGCCTTTGCCATTGCCATCGGCGCTCGATTCGTTTCCGCGCGTTGCGGGAAAGGTCTGATCCGGCCTGGCGGAATTGGTTGATGATGTCGCTGACTTTCTCGGTTTGTGTAACCGCCGGTGTAACCGGCTGATTGTATGTCGCCGCCCTCTGGTGTTACGGCTTCACCAACTGGACGTTCACGGTGTTGATGATCTGGGTGGTTGGAATCGCTTCGGGATCGACGATCTGGTTTACCCCCAATTTTTCTCTGCTCGCGCTCAACGTCATGCTCCTGCTCGGGCCGGCGATGGCTTGTGGTCTGGCCATCGCGACCATAGAAGGAACGACGTTCGCCTTTGCCACGTTCGTACTTACCGCGTTCCTCGACTGCCAGCGCTTCGCTCGTGATGGACCATTGTTCTAATCCTGTGCACTGCCTGTGCAAATCAAGCGTGCTGCGCAAAAAATGATTCACCCTAGTTTTTCGTGCGCCGCTCAAACCCCGCCCTACGTAGGCCCGCCGCAGTCGTCTTCGGCGAAAGCGGGATGCGGATTTTTCCATCACCGTTCGCCTCCGCGAATTCCACGGTTGCACCATTCTTATGGAATTGACCCTCCCAGGATCTGCGCGTACAGTCGCTCCACTGGAAATGCGATGAGCGTGCCCTCTCCGGTGCTTTCGAGACGCGGGCCGCCGCGAGATCAATCCCAAACCACAGGCATCACGCCCGAAGGGCGAAAGAAAGCATTATGAATTCAGAAGATCAATGGACCGTCTACCGCACCCGATTCCTGGTGCGCGCTCGTCAACTCACCGAACCCTTCGCATTCACCGACCCCCTCGGCCGCGAACAATCCGGCCGACCCGGCGATTATCTCGTCGAGTCCTCCGATGGCATGAAAAGAATCACCGCCCGTACCCTTTTCGAAGATATCTACGTGCCGCTCGCCCGCAACGATGGAGCGCAGGGCGTGCTGGCACGGCCCGTCGTCCGCGCAGCACCCGAAAGTCGTAGCCGAGCGGTCGCCTGAAGCTTTTCGGTAGGGACGGTCCTGCCTCAGCGTGGGAGGGTTATCTACTGAGCCAATTTCCCGATCCGATACCCTTACCACTTTCGGGCCACAATGGATTGTGTTTAGTCCTTGACAGGCACCATATACGGGAGTACGTTAAGCATCCCAGAGCACTTTTTTCGTGTCCCTAATGTGCGGGGCACCGGCATCAAGGCACCGGGGCGAGATGCAAAGTGAGGTGATTTTGTGTCTCCCCTTTCACGGGCAGCCATCCCTCCGGAGCGGATGGAAAGACAGACACAGATGGCGGTGACTCCCCCCGGTCTGGACAGCCAGACATCCCCCGCGGCGGGAATCATCAGTGGAACTGGAACTAGGACTTTGCGGCGGAAGCTGCTGCCGGACGGGCCCGGCTTCCTCCGCATCTTTAGGAGCCCCCAATGGAAGGTCTAATCGAACTCGTAGCCGCGTCTTTGGTCCGGCATGGCATCGAATGTCCCGGCGATGCTCAGCTGGTCCGGCCACTCTCCACCAAGCCGACACAGGCGATGCGCCCGGCTGAGCCCACGCTTAGCACCGCGCTTCCAGAGCACAATTTCCGCAAGAGTTTGCAGGGCGATCCCGCTCCGTAGTTCAGGTCGTGGCCGGGAATCGCCACGGCGATCCGGCAGGTTCTTCGAAATCAGTATCCCCGGGGGCGAGACTGCCGGAAGCGGATGCATGCGGCTGTCTGAGTCCTGCGTGACCTATTGCAAAACGATTCTCAGGCGCAAGATCGACTGCTGTTTGCCATCATCTAATATCAGGAGAAGGAAATGCCCGAAGTGCGCGATCAAATCAAGTCTCCAACCCCAGTCAACGCGACTGCCGTCAACAACAAGAAGACAAAGGCCCTAGGTCTGACCTTCCGCCGCCTTTTCACCAAACCTGGCGTCTCTCCATACTCCGAAGTCGAATGGGAGTTTCGCGACGCTCAGATCTCCGACGCCCAGGGAGGCGTCATCTTCGAGCAGAAAAAGGTCGAGGTGCCCAAGGACTGGTCGATGACCGCGACCAATATCGTCGCCTCCAAGTACCTGCACGGACAGATCGGCACCGAGGAGCGCGAGACCGGAGTGCGCCAGCTGGTTGCCCGCGTGGCCGAGACCATTCGTGACTGGGGCATGAAAGACGGATACTTCCGCACCAGCGAAGACGCGGCTACCTTCCACGACGAACTCGTCCATCTGTTGGTTCGCCAGCACGTAGCCTTCAACTCCCCGGTCTGGTTCAACGTGGGCTGCGAACGCGTCGAGCCCAAGTCTGATGCGACCAATTGGCACTGGAATTTCACCACCCAGCAAGTCGAGTTCGGCGCTACCGGATACACACGTCCGCAGTGCTCCGCCTGCTTCATCAACTCGGTGAAAGATTCGCTCGATTCCATCCTTACCTTGGCGAAGACCGAAGGCATGCTCTTCAAGTGGGGATCAGGGACCGGAACCAACCTCTCTCCGCTGCGTTCCTCCACCGAAGTTCTCAGCGGAGGCGGCACCGCCAGCGGTCCGCTCAGCTTCATGAAAGGCTTCGACGCCTTTGCCGGAGTCATCAAGTCGGGAGGCAAGACGCGCCGCGCCGCCAAGATGGTCATTCTGAACATCGATCATCCTGATGTTGTCGATTTCATCGAATGCAAGAGCAAAGAGGAAGCCAAGGCCCACGCCCTCGTCGCCCAGGGCTACGACGGATCGCATCCCGACTCCGATGCCTACAGCTCAATTTTCTTCCAGAATGCGAATAACTCGGTTCGCGTAACCGATGACTTCATGGTGGCAGTGATGCGCGATACAGACTTCTCTACCCGAGCGATTGTCGACGGTAGAGTGGTTAGCACATACAAAGCCAAAGACTTGCTGCAGAAGATCTCCGAGGCCACGTGGCATTGCGGCGATCCCGGAATGCAGTACGACACGACGGTCAATCGCTGGCACACTTCGAAAAACACAGCCCGAATCAACGCCAGCAATCCCTGTAGCGAGTATATGTTCCTGGATGATTCGGCCTGCAACCTGGCCAGCTTGAATCTGCTGAAGTTCGCTCCCAATGGGACTTTTGACGTGGAAGCCTACAAGCAAGCCGTCGACATCACGATCACGGCGCAGGAGATTTTGGTCGACAACGCCGGTTACCCTACCGAAATTATCGGCAAGAATTCGCACGACTATCGCCCGTTGGGTTTGGGGTATGCCAACTTGGGGGCGTTGCTGATGGCGGCGGGGCTGCCCTACGACTCCGACGCCGGACGCGACTACGCCGCATGCGTCACTGCCATCATGTGCGGCGAGGCTTATCTGCAGTCCTCGAGGATCGCGGAGCAATGCGAGCCCCTCTGCCCGATTACCGACACCGTTCAAACCCGGATGGGAGTTTCCAAGTCCGAAGACATGCCCGGTGCCGCTTGTCCCGGCTGGTACCTTAATCGCGAGCCATTCCTGGACGTAATCAGGATGCATCGCGCCAGTGTCAATAATATCAACCGGTCGAATGTCCCTGTGTCTCTCTACGAAACCAGCAAGCAATGCTGGGATGAAGCCTTATCTCACGGAGAAAAACACGGCTACCGGAATAGCCAAGTAACCGTGCTTGCTCCGACCGGCACGATCGGTTTCATGATGGATTGCGATACGACCGGAATTGAGCCCGACTTGGCTCTTATCAAGTACAAGAAGCTTGTGGGCGGGGGCATGATTAAGATCGTCAACAACACCGTCCCCGGAGCACTGTTCAAACTGGGATATACGCACGAGCAGACCGATGCGATCGTGAGCTACATTGACGCTACGGGAACCATCGAAGGCGCTCCTCATGTCAAAGACGACCATCTGGCCGTATTTGATTGCTCGTTCAAGCCCTCCAAGGGAACACGCTCAATTCATTACATGGGACATCTCAAGATGATGGCGGCGGCTCAGCCGTTCATTTCCGGAGCGATATCGAAGACCGTTAATTTGCCCAATGCGGCTTCAGTGGACGATGTCTCGGAGGCCTACATTCAGGCTTGGAAATTGGGGCTGAAGGCGGTCGCCATTTATCGCGATGGATGCAAGCAGTCGCAGCCGCTTTCGGCAGCCGGATCGAAGACGGCGAACTCCACCAAGGACGATGCGGCACGAAATGCGGCTTCTTTGGCGCTGGCCAATTCCGGGGCTGACGATGAAAATCTCGACGCGCCTCCGCGGGCGGTGCGCCACAAGCTCAAAGAAGAGCGCATGTCGATTACTCACAAGTTCAACATTGGAGGGCACGAGGGCTATATCATCGTTGGACTGTATCCCAACGGCGAGCCGGGGGAGATCTTTATCAAAATGGCCAAGGAAGGCTCCACGGTTTCGGGCCTCATGGACAGCTTTGCTCTCGCGGTTTCGATTTCGCTCCAGCATGGCGTCCCCCTGAAGCTTTTGTGCGAGAAGTTTGCCCACACTCGCTTTGAGCCCAGCGGATGGTCGAACAACCCCGACATCGGGTACGCCAAATCGATCATGGATTATATTTTCCGCTGGCTGCAGATGCGCTTCCTCAGCGGACAGCAACAGTTCCTGTTTGAGAACCTGCGTCCGAAGGCGCATCCGGCGTCGGAAGGGACCGATCTGAGCGGCTCCATCGGCTCGGACCCGGCGACCCGCGACCCGCGACAAACGAGCGGCCCTGTGCACGCGGCCGACGCGCTCGCCAGCATGATCGACATGGGAGACGCTCCCAGTTGCCACGTCTGCGGCTCGATCATGGTGCGCAATGGCAGTTGCTACAAGTGCATGAGCTGCGGGAGCACGAGCGGGTGTTCGTAACTTTGCACTCTGTCTCTAATCATCGCTAGGAGCAAGCGGTAGGGCGACGTCCCAAGCGCTCGCAGCTGCAGGCGGGCGAGGACTGTTTTCCCTCTGCCCGCCGATGGAATGCACGCTCATCGACGGTGGCGGCGTCCACGCGCGGGCCCCGGCTCGACTGGAGAGGGGACGGGCTGGTCGGTTGCGAGGTGTGGGCGTCAGGACCCGGCGCTTGGGGTTAGAGCGGAAAGCAAACGGGCGCCGTCGGGACTGCCCAGGCCGGTGCAGGGGTCCCATCCTTTGGCGGCGCTGAAGGCACCGTTGTTGCCCTCGGTTATGTCGTGGAATCCGGCCGCCTCTACCGCTTGGGCGTAGATCTGTGGGTTCAGGAAACCTACGGGCTTTCCCAGTTGCTGGTTAAGAAGCGCGACCAGTCCCGCCCACAACGGGGCCACTGCGCTGGTGCCGCCGGCCACGGCGTTCTCTCCGTCGACCAGAATGTTATAGCCGGTGTTTGGGTCGGCGTCGCCGGCCACGTCGGGAACGCCTCGTCCGCCGGAGGTGCCGGCGGGGGCGGGAACTCCGAAACCGGTTTGGTAGCTTGGAAGCGCGAATACGTCGCTTACGCCGCCACCGGTGGCTCCGCCGCTCGGAAGGTCGTCCCAGACCACTTCGCTCACAATCGCACCCTTGGAGGCTTCCAGCGAGGTGCCGCCGCAGGCGAGCGCGAACGAACTGGAACATGGAAAGTCCACGTGGTTTTGTCCATCGTTGACTCCGTCGGAGGAGCCATTGTCCCCGGCGGCGATACAGACGGTTACTCCCATGGCACCGGCGGCTTGCAGGGCCTCATCGAAGTTGGTCAAGGCTTGTGAGGTGTAATTCGACTCGGCCGATCCCCAGCTTATGGAGATAACCGACGGATTGTTCGTCGTGTCGTGTGCTGCGGTGGTGATGGCGTCTAGAAATCCCTGATCTGTGTTGGGAGCGAAATAGACCACAATCTTGGCAGCGGGCGCGATGGATCCGATGACCTCTATGTCGAGCAGGACTTCGCCATCGGCGCTGTCGGGAGTGCTGGGGCTGTTGGTGGCGCCATCGACCGAGACGGAGATAACCTGGGGGACGGGGAGATTGAGCGAGGAGAAATAGTTGTTGATGTCGTCGAGCTGAAAGCCTCCGCCTAACTCGATGATGCCAACGGTCTGCCCGCTTCCATTGGCGGCGGGGTAGTCATAGATCTGAGCGACCTGATTGGGATTGTAAGAAGTGGTCGCAGCCATGGGCGTGGCCTTCGGAGCCGTCCCTTCGGAGGACCTTGTCTCAGATGCTTTTTTCCTCGAAACCTTGGTTCCCGATGTCTTCGCCCAGACTCTGAAATGCGGCTCCGCTTGCGGGCGGTTGTCGAGCCCGAACACTCCGGTGACGATGCCGGCATACTCGGCGGGCATACTGATCGTACCCACCCGGCCGCGGAAATTTCCATGGGCGTGGCTGTACTCCTTCAGTTCGACCTGGAAAGCCCTTTGAACATTGGCTACGGTTCCGGAGAGCATCACTGTGCGGCGGGCCAGGTCGGTGCCGGTTTCGCGCACTTGGAGTCCGAATTCTTGGGCAAACTTCCTGATCTGGGCGAGGTCGGTGGAGTCGGCGCCGTATTCGCTTG
Source organism: Terriglobales bacterium (assembly GCA_049520935.1). Taxonomy (GTDB): domain Bacteria; phylum Acidobacteriota; class Terriglobia; order Terriglobales; family Acidobacteriaceae; genus Acidiflorens. The sequence continues at coordinate 76,132 of JBEKPJ010000027.1, forward strand.
CGAAATCGGCGCGCGACATAGGACGGAAGCCGGGCTTGGCCAAGGCGCTTTTGAGCTCTTTGCACTTTGCCTCGGACTTTGAGCGAAGTAGGATGGAGACTTCAATGGTCTGGTCGGGATGCGAATTGTGAATCAGGCGCGCACCGGGCAAGGCACGGCGTTCGCTGCCTGGTATCACGATGAATTTTCGGTTGGAAGTCACAGAATCTCCTTGGGTTTTGGGGACAAAGCGGCTGGGAACTGGGCTCAGGATATCAGAAAAAGGAGAATCAGCAACGGAAGGCGAACGCGTGGAACGCGTGCCGCGGATGCGTTTTGATGCGGTGGAGGTTTTCTCCGACCTTGGCGTCGATTGGGTGTCCGGTTCATGCCGCCCGTGTGAGACGGAACAGGAGCCGCCAGCCCCTACGCCCCTCTCACCGCAGGCGCTTCCGCCCTCACCGGAATGGGATCGGATTGGTCGGTATCGAGCAGGGCGGCTACCGGCGTGGCTTGCACCACCCGGTTGCGCCCCTGGCGCTTGGCCTCGTAGAGAGCTTCATCGGCACACTTCAGAATAAGATCGACACGATCGGTGGTCTCGTCGAAAGCGGCAACCCCGATCGAGACCGTGAGCGCCTCGGTGGGCTCTTGATCGCGCCGCAGAGGGCACTCCTTGACCCGCCGGCGGATCTCCTCGGCGCGAATCATCGCCTGTTTGAGGGAACACTCGGGAAGGATGAGTGCAAACTCCTCGCCACCATAACGGCAAGCCACGTCTTCGGCGCGCACCGAGCGGAGTAAGGCCTCACCCACGGCGGCAAGGGCCTTGTCGCCGGCGGAGTGCCCGAAGTTGTCGTTGTAGCGTTTGAAGTGGTCGAGATCGAGCATCATGACCGCGACCGAACGTTGTTTGCGGCGCGCGGCGTGAAGTTCGCGGTCGAGGAACTCTTGCATGTAGCGGCGGTTATAGAGGCCGGTGAGGGAGTCGCGAACCGCCTGGAGGCGCAAGGTTTCGCGGAGATTGAGATTTGCCAGCGCCAACGACAGGTGCTCGGCAACGGCGGCAGCGAGCTGATGTCGGCGGGCGTCGGCGTCGGCGTCTTGGAGGTCCGAAGGCCGGGGTAGGTCCATGTCTTGCTGCAGGGAAAGCGTCCCCATCGCTTCACCGTTGGCAATGAGCGGAATGCAGACCGACGCACCCTCTCCGAGCAGATGAGAGCAGCGCGGATCGGAGTGTCCACCGGGATGAATGTGGGTGCGTCCCCGGCGCAGAGCCCAGCATTGATCGGGCGAAAACAGCTGCTCTTCGGGGCAGATTCCCCACTTGGCGGCGGTCTCGACCCGGTTCCTTGACGGGCTCATGAGCGCCACCGAGCCGGATGATTCCGGAAACAGATGACGCAAACGCTCCGGGATGAGACGGAAGACCTCGTCGAACGAAGCGCAGGCCAGGAGGAGGCTTCCGAGTTCGCTGATCTGGGTGATTTCAGTGGTTTGCCGGCGAGCGCTCCGGAGCAAGCGCCTGATCTCCTCGTTCGATTCGGCCAACCGGGTTTGTGCCACCATGCGCTGGGCAATTTCCTGCTGCTGGTGAAACTGAGTGAAGGCCAGGCGGAACGTGAATGCGAGCAGGGATGCGGCGATCGCCACTCGGGCGATCAACGCTCCATCGGCTTGCGTCCACTGGTTCATCAGCAGGGCGGTCAAGGAGAGCATGGCAACCAGGACGAGGTTGCTGGCGAGGAAGGTAGGGAACCGGTGAGGCTGGGAAGCGGATTCGGTCTCGGGGGCGGGCTTCCAGGTGAGGGCGATCCAAGCGGCAACAATTTGAGGAACGGCCCAGCCCAAATCGAACCACGCCATGCCGGTCGTGTTGTGCTGCAGGTAGAACCAATCCCCCACCGGGGTGGCGACTGCGCAAACAAAAAGGAACAGCGCCAGGCGCCGGAGCCGATCACGGGTGCCAGGGACGTGGACAAATTGCAGACGCAACAAGGCGGCGATGAGCAGGGCCACGCTTTGCCAGTCGCTGACGCTAATGTTGTGAGGGAGGGCTTCATCGGGCAGCATACGCTGCACCGGGAGAAAGAAAAAAGTGGAGTAGACGAGGGCGACGACGATGCCGATTTGAAAAAGATCGAGAAAGATCTCAAACTTCACTGCTCCCCGGCGATTCGCTTCGGGCAGGAAAAGCATCATCAGGATGGGGGCGCCGTAGAGGCTGTAGAGCAGCCCGCAAATCGATTCCGACAGAATGATCTGGCCGGAGATGTTCTCATAGGCTTCGATGACGGTGGGAACGAGCAGTACGACCAAGTCGATGACAAACAGAAACCAGAAAATGGCGATGACGCCGCGGGCTCGGCGGTAGGCAATGCCGGCACAGGCGATGGCGAGAAGGGTATCGAAACTGAGGACGATCTCCGAGAATGCGAGGCCGGAGCGGCCGATTCCGAGTACCAGAAAGCCCAGCGCATGGACGACCATGAGCGCGGCGAACAGACAGCCCACAAAGCGAGGTTGAACGCCGGCGAACTGGCGGGGGCCGGATCCGCGCGTCTCGGAATTGATTGCCTTAGCCATCAGCGGCGAACAGTGGTATTAGCCTCAAAAGAGCTAGATCGGCGAAGCGGGCGGAAACTCTAGCATTCGCTTTGTCATATCCCATCGAAGGGTTAACTGGCTTCTTGTGCTGAGCGGCAGAGTTGCGGTTCGCAGAGGGCGTCGGCTCGGGAGGGCGGGCATGACTTTCGTAATCGCGGAGCGGGCAAAGCTCGTTGCTGCGACCGGGGCCCAATCCTAGAATCAAGGCGGGACTCTCTGTCCCGAAGACCACCCATGCCGGAAAATCCTAATCGTGCCGAAGTCGCCCGCCGGGTAGAAAAGGCGGAGAAGCTTTTGCAGAAGGGAAAGACGGCCGACGCGCTGGCAGAATATCTGCAAATCCTCGAAGGCGACCCGCAAAACGACAATGTGCGGCAAATGGCGGCCGACTTGTGTCTGTCTTTGAACAAGGGAGCGCAGGCGGTGAAGCTGCTGGGCGAGTTGTTTGAGCGCCAGGTGGCGGCGACCGACGCCACCCGCGCCAGCCTGACCTACAAGAAGCTGGCGCGATATACCAATCCGACGTGGGAACAGAAAGTACGTTTTGGGCAGCTGCTCGAACACTCGAACAAAAAGCTGGCGATCGGCACCTATGAGAACGCACTGGAAGATCTGCAGCGCCAGGGGAAGAAAGAGGAGGCGTTGCTGGTCCTGCAGCGCATTGTGGGTCTGGAGCCGGCACAGCGCAACTACTTGCGGGTGGCGGAACTGTCAGCGGATTTGGGCGAGCACGTGATGGCGTCGCAATCTTACCTGCAATTGGCGGCCTTGGCAGAAGACGCCGGCGCAAATGCCGGCCAATGGTTCGAGCGAGCCTACGCGGAAAACCCCGATGATTCGAAAACAGCGCTGGCCTATGGCAAGAATCTTCTGACGCAGGGACAGGCGGGAGCGGCGATTTTTATTTTTGAGCCGCTGGTACATAGTGGAGATGCTGCACTGGAGTTGCGCGATCTCTACGCGCAGGCGCTGCTGGCGGCGGACCGCTGCGTGGACAGCGAGCCGCTGATCTGGCAGTTGTTCGAGCAGAATCCGGCACGCATTCACCAGGTCGTGAGTCTGATCGGAAAGATGATCGATCTGGAGCTGGATGCGGAGGCGGTAACGCTGGCGCGAAAATTGGAAGTCTTTCAGCGGCGTCGCGGGGAGCGGCGATCGTTCATCACCACCATGCAGGAACTGCTGGCGTCGCACCGTTCCTCGGCGGACATGTTGGAATTTCTGGCCGAGCTGTTCAACGCCTCGAACCGGGAAACGGATTACGCCCAGGCGCTGCTCAAGCTCTTTGAGCTGTACTGCGCCAAGCACGATTACCAGAGGGCAGGCGAGTGTCTGGACCGGGCGGCGGAAGTGGATCCCTATGAGGCTGGACATCAGCGCCGACTGGAGGCGCTGCGGGGCAAGATCGACGATGGGCGCTTCAATATGATCGCCTCGCGGTTTACGGCGGTGAAGAAAGAAGAGCCGACCATCAAGGTCCAGGAACCGACGCTGGGATTGGCCGCCTTGCAGGACCTGATGCTGCAGGCCGAAATCCTGGTGCAGTATGGGATGCGGTCGAAGGCGATCGAGCGCTTGCAGCGCATCCAGGAACTGTTTCCGCGGGAAGAAGAGCGCAACCCGGACCTGCACAAGTTATATATTGCCGCCGGCATCGAGCCGCAGTATGCGCGCTCAGCGGCCGCGACTCCGGTGGCGAGTGTCGAACCGCCGGCGCCGGCACCCGCGCCGGTGGCGCCGGTGGCGACCAACGAGGCGGCCGACGTGAGCAGTCTGGCCCGAGTCGCGGAAATCACGCGCAAGCTTTACCACCAGGGCAACGCCGAAGGCGTTCTGCGAACGGCAGCGACCGAAATTGGCACAAACTGGAAAACGGCGCGTTGCATCGCGGCGTTGCGCAAGCCCGGTCTGCCGCCCTCAAGCGTGCAGGAATATCACATGGAGGGCATGATTCCGGCGAGCTCGGCAGCGCTGGTTGGCTTGGTCGAGACGGTGCAGGATCTGGCCGTGGCGCGGGGTACGGTGACCATTGGCGATGCGAAAAACGCACCGGAACTGTTGGGACTGCAGCATGCGGTGGAAGAGTTGCAGATCGAATCCCTGCTGGCGTTGCCCTTGACCGAAGGCAACGACCAGATTGGTGTCCTCATTCTGACGCAGAACTCGGGCCGGGTATGGCAGGCAGCAGAGGTGCTCGTGATCCGCACCTTGAGCGACCAGGTGCTGATCGCGCTCAATAACGCCGGGCTGCGACGGCTGGTAAAAAATCTCTCGGTTACGGACGAAAAATCAGGACTGCTGAAGCGGGCTTCCTATCTCGATCTTCTGCAGGCGGAAACCCGGCGCGGTTTGCAGCAGGGTACGGCGGTGACGGTACTGCTGATGCAGTTTGGACGGCGCAGCGCGCTGGTCAAAGAATATGGCGAGCAGGCAGTGACGGCGGTGATGGAGCAGGTTGGGCAGATGGTTTCGGCCAATATCCGGACCAACGACCTGGCGTTCCGTTACGAGGCGACCACCGTCGCGTTGGTGCTCGGCGATACGGGCGAAAAAGAGGCGCTGCTGGCGGTGGAGAAACTGAAGCGCTTGCTGGCGGAAGTGCGCCTGCCGAATAAGCCAACGGGAGTGGAGTTCAGCGCGGGATTGGCGCAGGCGGTGATGCGGCAGCATTTCGATCCGGTCGATATCGTCACGGAAGTGGCCAATCGCGCCGATCACGCGCTCGAGCTGGCAGTGGCAGAGGGTGCGGGAAAAATCGTGAGCCAGGCGGCACAATTCGGGGCGTCGGCGGCCGTGGCCTAGGGAGAATTCACCCCGGGCGATCCTGGCGGTGGGTAATTTGCGCGGAAAATCGCCGCCCCTCCGGGTGCGCCCGCCAGCCGGCAAAATTACAAATTACAAATTCCTTCCTGCTGTTACACTCACAAGTTGGCCCCGGGCCAGCGCACTCTTTCTACAAGTTGGGCCTCATGTTGAAACCTGGAGACATTGCCATCGTCAGCGGGGCGCGCACGCCCTTTGGACGTTACTGCGGAAAAATCAAAGACTACACGGCGCAGGAACTGGGCGCGGTGGCGGCGAAGGCCGCAATCGAACGGGCAGGCATCGACGCGAAAGAGTTCGATCACTCCGTTTTCGGAAACGCGCAACAGACTTCCGGCGACGCTCTCTATGGAGCGCGACACGTGGGGCTGCGCGCAGGGCTGCCGATTGAGACTCCGGCGCTAACCGTGAACCGACTTTGCGGGTCGGGCATGCAGGCGATTGTCAGCGCAGCGCAAATGATCCAGACCGACGAAGCCAAGATGGTGCTGGCGGGCGGTATGGAGTCGATGTCGCAGGCGCCTTTTTCCATCCGGGGACGCGATGGATTTACTCTTGCTCCGGGCGGAAAACTCGAAGATTCGCTGATGATGGCCCTGCTCGATACCTATTGCGGTCTGTACATGGCAAACACGGCCGAACTCTACGGCGAACAGCAAGGCATCACGCGGCAGGCTCAGGACGAGTTCGCGCTGCGCTCACAGCAGCGGGCCGATGACGCATATAAAGCGAAGCGCATCCAGGAAGAGCTGACGCCGGTTCCGCTGCGCAACGTGAAGGGCGAGCCGACCGGAGAGATGCTGACCGAAGATGATCATCGGCGTCCTCAAACCACGCTGGAGGGTCTGGCCAAGCTGCGGGCTGCGTTCGGAAAAAATGGTACCGTAACCGCCGGCAATGCCAGCGGAATTGTCGACGGCGCGGCGGCCGTGGTGGTGATGACGCTTGAGCAAGCGCAGAAAAGGGACCTCAGTCCGCTGGGACGGATCGTGAATTGGGGGATTGCGGGCGTCGATCCGAAGCTGATGGGACGCGGTCCGGTGCCGGCGACAAAGATCGCGCTGCAAAGGGCCGGGCTGACTTTGGATTACATCGATTTGATTGAGGTGAATGAGGCCTTCGCGGCGCAGTATCTGGCGGTGGAAAAGGAATTGGGACTCGATCGCGAAAAAGTGAATGTGAACGGTGGAGCGATTGCGTTGGGACATCCGCTGGGAGCGACGGGAACGCGGCTGGTCATTACCCTGCTTTATGAGTTGCGCCGGCGGAAGAAGAAGTACGGGCTGGCGACGGCCTGCATCGGCGGCGGGCAGGGCATTGCCATGGTGGTGGAAAGCTTTCACGGATAGAAAACCCAGGCACAGACCGCAACCCATCCCTGCAAAACCCTGAGGGTGACGACGAAGCGTAACCGATCATTGCTCCCGGCTGCGCACACTCGGTCGCCGGGCGGAGGACGGCAGACGGGGCCGGCAGGAAGCAGCAGCACTGCATGTCACTGGAGCCTCGCATACTGCAGGCAGCGATGCGAGGTCCCCCAACCTGGGTGCTGCGGCCGCCGGCTGCGACAGACCCTGGTTGACGCCATTCCACAGTCGTGGAATCGACAGGCTGACCAACCCCTTCGCTGCAGGGCGTCTCTGGAATGGCTGCCACGACACCGGGGCCGTAGAATCGCGATCGTTGCGACCAAAGCGGCGGGAGTCGGGAACGGGAAACGCCCGAGCGATCCGGACGATTCTCCCGTGGCCGCGATACTATCAAGCAAGGACGGATGCGAATGGAGATCAAGAAGGTAGGCGTTCTCGGTTGTGGTCTGATGGGTTCCGGCATCGCGCAGGTGTGCGCGACGGCGGGCTTTGAGGTTACCGTGCTCGAAGTTGAGCAAAAGTATCTCGACAAGGGCCTCGCCGGGATTGAGAAGTCGCTGGCTAAGTTTGCCGAGCGACCGGTGGAAAAAGGCGGCATCACTGCGCAGCAGAAAGAGGAGATTCGGGGCCGGCTGAAGGGGACGACCGATCGCCGAGAGCTGGCCGATTGCGACATCGTTCTCGAGGCCATTATCGAGAACGTAGAGGAAAAGAAGAAAATGTACGCGTCCCTCGATGGCATCGTGAAAAAAGACGCGATCTTTGCTTCCAATACTTCTTCCATTTCGGTCACCGAACTGTTGACGGCGGTTCGGCGACCGGAGAGATTCATCGGGCTGCACTTTTTTAATCCGGTGCCGCTGATGAAGCTGGTGGAGGTGGTGAAGACCATTGCCACCTCGACCGTCGTGTACGAAGCGGCCTGCGAGTTCGCGAAGCGGTTGGGCAAGGTTCCGGTGCGCACGTCGGACAAGACGGGATTCATCGTGAACCGGCTGCTGGTGCCGTATCTGCTGGATGCGATTCGGGCGTATGAAGAGGGTGTGGGGTCGATTGAGGATATCGATAACGCCATGAAGCTCGGCTGTGGTTATCCGATGGGTCCGTTCACGCTGCTCGATTTCGTCGGCCTCGATACGACGTATTACATCACGCACGTGATGTATGACGAGTTCAAAGAGCGCCGTTTCGCATCGCCTCCGCTGCTGAAGCGTATGGTGATGGCGGGGTGGTACGGGAGGAAATCGGGTCGCGGATTTTATGATTACTCGGACCCGGCGAAGCCAGTGGCGGGAACGTTCTGAATGTTCCCGTTGTGGGGAGCGCTCCGGGCTCGTGAAAGCAACTGATTCGGCAGGAATTCTAATGACTTACGAAAATATTCTCCTCGAAAAGAAAAACGCCATCGCCTACGTTACCGTGAACCGGCCCAAAGTTCTTAACGCGCTCAACATGGCCACGATGGATGAGCTGCGGACGGCATTTGCCGACATTCGGTCCGACACTTTGATCCGCGTTGCGATCCTGACCGGCGCCGGCGAAAAGGCTTTTGTTGCGGGCGCCGATATTGGCGAACTGGCGAAGCAGGACGCGGTTTCCGGCAAGGAGTATGCGCATCGGGGGCAGGCGGTGCTCGACGGCATCGAAAATCTCGGCAAGCCGGTGATTGCCTGTATTAACGGATTTGCCCTGGGCGGGGGATGCGAACTGGCTCTCGCTTGTACCTTGCGTCTTGCGAGCGATCAGGCAAAACTCGGGCAGCCGGAGGTGAAGCTGGGAATTATTCCGGGATATGGCGGAACGCAGCGCTTGCCGCGTCTTGTAGGCAAGGGCCTGGCCATGCAGATGGTGCTGGCCGGAGAAGTGATTACCGCCCAGGAAGCGCATCGCATCGGGCTGGTAAATGAAGTGACGCCGGCGTCGGAACTGATTCCACGCGCCGAGGCGATTGCGGCTAAGATTATCGCGAACGCTCCCCTGGCCGTGCAGTACGCGATGGAGGCGGTCAACAAAGGCATGGAGATGGCCTTGGCGGAGGGGCTGTTTTTGGAGGCTTCGTTATTTGGAGTCTGCTGCGCTACCGAAGATAAGAGGGAAGGCACGGCGGCGTTTTTGGAGAAGCGTGCGGGACAGTTTAAGGGAAAGTGACCGCAAGTGGGCTGAGACAAGATACGAAAACGAAAATCAAACCCGAACCACCGCCGGAGCCGGCGGTGCCTGCTATCGAGGGCAGGCTCACGGCTCGCGGCAAGCGCTTTGCGATTGTTGTCTCGCGATTCAATTCGTTTATCACCGAACGGCTTTTCCTGAGCGCCTATGATGGACTGTTGCGCTCGGGAGCGAGTAAGAAAGCAATCACGCTGGTTCGTGTGCCCGGGGCATTTGAAATACCGTTGGCGGCTCGGACGCTGGGGGAAACGGGGAAATACGACGCGATCATCTGCATTGGCTGTTTGTTGCGCGGCGACACGGCTCATTACGACGTGATCGTCAACGAAGTGACGCGCGGCATCGGGCAGTCGGCGCAGGACACGGGAGTCCCGCATGCTCTGGGTGTGCTGACTTGCGAAACCCTGGAGCAGGCGATCGATCGTGCCGGATTGAAGATGGGGAATAAAGGATTCGAGGCGGCGCTGGCGGCCGTGGAGATGGCGAATCTGCGGAAAGCCGTCGCGTCGGTTGCCCGTCGCGCCAAGCGCAGGAGCCGAGACAAAAACACCAAGCCGAAGCGATGACCGCACTCGCGGTCGGCTCCTGCAGTCCGACCTTGTACACTAGGAGCGAGTCGCGAGCGACCAGCCATGGGCATTCGACGCAAATCCCGCGAATTGGTTCTGCAGATGCTCTTTCAGGCGGACATGGGGAAGCAGACGCCGGAGCTTGTGCGCAAGACCTTCTGGGCGGAGCGGTCGAACGTTGAACAGGAAGTACGCGGGTTCGCCGACGATCTGTTTCGGGTCGCCTCCGATCGGATGGCGGAGATCGACGGCCTGATCGAGAAGCATACCGAACACTGGCGTATGGAGCGCATGGCGATCGTGGACCGGAATGTACTGCGGGAAGCAGTGGCAGAGTTCTTGGGATATCCGGAGACGCCGCACGCGATTGTGATTAACGAAGCGTTGGAAATTGCGCGAAAGTTTTCTTCTCCGGAGTCCGTGCAGTTTATCAACGGAGTGCTCGATAGTGTCGGCAAGCATGTTCTGCAGTAAAATCCCCGGGGTTTGCGAGAACCGGGCGCTTGCCTCGGCCGGACGAAAATTAAGCCCCTCCCGTCCTAGCCCCGGCGCCGCGGTTCTGGGGCGCCGGTTCCGCTGCCTCTTCGCCGCCCATCGCGCCGACGATGGCACGCCAGCCCCGCCGCCACCCGAGTTGTCCACGCGCTTGCCTTCGTTCCCGCCGTCCTGCGGGATTTCCAATCACATCGGTTTAATGGCCACCAGGTTGGGCAGGCATTGAGGGGCGGGATTGCCCCCGTCATTGCACATATTGGTGTCGTTGTTGTTGTTGACGTTGTGATAGGGGACCGGAGTGTCGCCGTAGTCTTTCTGACCCTCGACGGTGCCGACCACGTGGATGGAACCGGTGGCGCAGGTGGTGCCGTCCTGGTCGTACTGATCGCAAGCGGCGATGAAGACCTGGCTGCCGTCGGAAGAGGCGGAGGCGGAAAGCGGGTCGACGGTGCTGCTGCTGAGCGCAATGGAGGACGTGGTGCCACTGTCCACGTCAAATAACAGTACCGCAGGAATTTTCCTGGCGACGATGAGGATCTGAGTGCCGTCGTTGACCAGTTGTGCGTAGACCGGCGTCAGGTTCTGTCCTTGGCCGAGATTGAAGGACTGGCCTATTTGGAAACTGCCCGGCAGAATTGTCGGTGGGTTGCAGGTGAACTGCGGCGGATCCGCATAGCCAATCGGGTTCTGCATGAACTGCGTCGTCAAGAACTCGATGTTTCCGGTCGAGGGTTCGAGGGCAAAAATGTTTTGTGTTGTCCACAGGCTGCCACCCGTGAGCACTGGCAGCGGCACGACGGGCGAAGGAAAGATCCTGGTCGGCGTGGCCGAGGTTACGACGCTGCCAATGTTGGTGGTCGCCGCGCCTGGAAGCGAGCAGGTCGAGAAAGCGGATACAGAATTTGTGGGGCCTCCCGCGTTTGCGGGCACCCCGGCCACATAGGCAAAGCTGCCATCGGCGGAAAATTCGATGTCGGTCCCGGGTCCGAAAGTCGAAACCGAACTCAGCGCATCGACCGTGGAGTAGATATACAGGTTGCCGGACGCGGTGAGGATGAAGACTTTCAGCTGATCCGGGGAAAAAGCTGCCGCCGTGGTGGTTTCGCCGGGGAGTACGAGGTCAACCGACGATGCGGTTGTGCTGCTTGCATTGTAAATGTAGACCTGGCTGGGAGTGGAGACGTTATCTCCGACCACCACCACCTTGCCATCGTTCGAAATGGCCAGCACCTGGCCGCATAAGGAAACGTTGCACGGAGTCTGCGAGTTGGAGATCAGCGTGGGGGAAGGGCTGGTGGCAGTGGTATCTACGTACATCAGGCCCTGATCGCTGCCGATGTAAACGCGGGGCGAGGACACGTGATTGAACACCAGCGAGTTGGGTGTGCGGGGCAGGCTTAGGATGGCGCCGATGGGGTTCGATCCCGTGGTTGTCGGGGTCACCGAGAATAGAGCACTGGTACAGCCGGGAGTATTGCCGCATCCGGTGGTCGCCGCCCAGGCGGAGTAGGTGGCTAGTGTGGCACTGGGGGCGAGCACGACGTCAACCGAAATCGAGCCATAGCCGGTCGTCCCGTTCGGCAGCGTTCCCGTGCTGGCATAGATCGGGAGGCTGGGAACCGTTTGTCCCGATGGCGTCACCCCGGGCAAACCGATATTGCAGGTCGGGGGAGTACAGGAGGCGGTGAGGGTGGCGCCGCCAAGGTTGGTGCGAGCCGTCGCGTTGTTGTTGGGGACCGAGTTGCTCGTCGTGCCGAAGGCGGCAACTTCAGGATTGGTCGTGCTCCAGGTAAGGGGTGGAGCAGCCAAGGGGACATGGGTGTATTTGTACAAACTGTCGATTACGGTAGCGGTGATGGGGATGCTGGCGCCGTTATTGACCGTGATCGTGTTTCCCGCCGTGGCCTGACCGCCGATCTGGAGGTAAATGGCCTGGATGAGGCAGGTAGTAAAAGGAATGGGGTTGCTGCTCGTGCCGGAGACGTTCGCAACCAGTTGGGTAAATCCCGGCGACTTGGCGGTGACTTGAACCTGGTTGAGTACGGTGGACTGATTGGGGGGCACGTAGTTGGTTGTGGTGACCACACCGCTATTGCTGCTGGACCAGTTCACGGGCCCGACGCTGTCGGTGATGTCGACGGGTGGATTGCCGCTGCCATAGGCAGTGGCCTGATAAAACCACGTCTGTCCCTGGGAGAAACAGTCATACAAGGGTGCCTGGGCCTGGGCGTTGGAGATCTGCAAGCTCGCGACGTGCTCATGGACGTAGACGTAAGCCTGCGCACTGCTGACGCCGTTGCTGACGGCGGTGACGATGGCGATTCCAGGAGTCCCGGGAGTGCAAATGGAGCCGGTCGGGTCCCAGGTGCCGGCGCAGGCGTTGCCACCGGCGGTGATCGAGAGCGGTTCAGATCCCTCGAGGTTGTCGTTCTGGACGATATATTGAATGCTGGCGCTGGCGACCGTACCACCGGTGGCGTTGCGGGCGGTGGCGGTGAAGGCCTGAGTCTTGCCAATTTCTATGGAGGAGTTGCCGGCGGGGCTCAAAGTTACGGTGGCTACGACGGTGGTTGAGTTGCCGCTGCTCTTGCCCAGGCAACCGGTAAAGGCGACAACGAACGCTAGGGCTAAAATAGGAAGAAAACCGGAACCGCAACGACGCATGAACCCTCCTCGCGTCCGTTTGCCAGCCGCGAGCGTTAAGTTGTGAGGCGGAAAGCAGCCAGTGTAGATGCTAGGTTTCAAAGTTTCAAGGTTGCCGACCGCCAGGTCTCAATTTTGCGGGTTCGAAAGCTCCCTCGAGCACCCTGAACTCGCAATCGACCGCCCCAAGCGGTTGAGCTGGGAAGCTCGAATTGAGGCCCGAAAGGCTGGAGACCAGATTTCTCCTGCTTTTTCTTCGATGCGTTGAACAGTGGTTGACGATGTGCAGGGTAGTTGTTATTATCAAACAGTTCCGCGAGTTAAGTCTGGCTTGCCTGTGTAACGGCAGTCCTGTCGGATGCGCCACCCGCGCTGGCGACGGGCTCCGGGAAAATCGTGGCTGAGCTGTGAAGAAATACGTACCCGGTAGGAGTGGAGACTGGGAACGCCCTCGCTGAAACATCCTGCGAAAACCGTCGCGCCCAGGTCGGGAAATGCAAGTCTGGGAGTCACGCGGGGCTATGCAGGGGAAGCGGACGAAACGGAACGCCTCCGAACCGGAGTTTGGGGTAAGGCGTGGCGTCACCGTCGTCGGCGATTAGTCTGACCTGGAAACTGAACGATTTCTTGCCGTCGGTTTGTGGACGGTAGAGTATGGCTGGGCGCTAAAGCCTATGCCAGTCCTGGGACTGGTGGGATCCCGTCTCTAGGGAAACGGGTGCGGCCGGCTGCAGCAGGGTTCGTGCGACACGGCGGGAACGCAAGGTAGAGACGCGGAAGCAGCGTCTGGGGAGTGGCAAGAGTGCCTACTTTTAATCAGCTGGTGAAATTTGGCCGCGAGCGGACGATGTACAAGACGGCGAGTCCGGCGCTGCAGTCATGTCCGCAAAAGCGCGGAGTGTGCACGCGCGTCTATACCCAGACGCCCAAGAAGCCGAACTCGGCGTTGCGCAAAGTGGCGCGCGTTCGCCTGACCAACGGAATCGAAGTGACGACCTATATCCCTGGCGTCGGCCACAACCTGCAGGAGCACTCGATTGTGCTGATCCGCGGCGGCCGAGTGAAGGATCTGCCGGGTGTGCGCTATCACGTGGTGCGCGGAACGCTCGATGCCACCGGCGTCGCCGGCCGCAATCAGGGGCGCTCGAAGTACGGTACCAAGCGCGCGAAAAAGGCTTAGCAGGAAATATGGTAGGGACGTGGCTTGCCCCGTCTACGGCTCTAGCAAGAAGCTAGCAGCCAGGAGCTGGAAGCTGAAATGCCAAGAAAAGGACATACACCGAAGCGAACGGTTGAGGCCGATCCGATTTACGGGTCGGACTTGGTGACGAAGTTCATTAACTCGATGATGTGGCAGGGGAAGAAATCGACTGCCGAAGGCATCTTCTATAAATCGCTCGCGAAGCTGCAGGAAAAAGGCGGCGACGAAGCCCTGAAGCTGTTCACCAAGGCCGTGGAGAACGCAAAGCCCTTGCTCGAAGTGAAGACGCGGCGCGTGGGCGGTGCGAACTATCAGGTGCCGATCGAAGTTGCACCCGACCGCAGGACGTCGCTGGCGATCCGCTGGATCGTGAGCTATGCGCGGGGCCGCGGGGAAAAGGGAATGATTGAAAAGTTGACCAACGAGTTGCTTGATGCCTCGAACGGCAAAGGCGCCGCCATCAAGAAGAAGGAAGATGTGCATCGCATGGCGGAGGCCAACAAGGCCTTCGCGCATTATCGGTGGTAAATCGGTGGTAAAGAAAAGCGGCGAGCTTCGGGCCACGAGCGCGGAGCAAGCAATGAAGTGGCGAACCACAGAATTCCAGAGCCCCAGAAAGAGTAAACAGTCGTGCCTAGAACAGTCCCGTTAGAGCGTTGCAGGAATATCGGCATCATGGCCCACATCGATGCCGGGAAGACCACGACGACCGAGCGCATCCTGTTTTATACGGGAAAGACGCATCGGATCGGCGAAGTGCACGAGGGCACGGCCATCATGGACTGGATGGAGCAGGAGCAGGAGCGCGGGATCACCATTACCTCTGCGGCCACGACCTGCACCTGGCGCGACATTCGCATCAATATTATCGATACACCTGGCCACGTGGATTTTACGGCCGAGGTCGAGCGATCGCTGCGCGTGCTTGACGGCGCGGTGGCTGTGTTTGACGCCGTGCACGGCGTCCAGCCGCAGTCGGAAAAAGTATGGCGCCAGGCCGACAAGTATGGCGTGCCGCGAATTTGCTTCATCAACAAGATTGACAAGATGGGTGCCGATTTCGAACATGCCGTCGACACTCTCCGCAAACGCCTCAGTGCCAAGCCCGTCGCCATCCAGATCCCCATCGGGCAAGAAGACAAGTTCAAAGGCGCCGTGGATCTGATTGAAATGAAGGCCATCGTCTGGAACGATGAAACCATGGGCGCGGAGTACGAGACGGGCCCGATTCCCGCCGACCTGCAGAAAAAGGCGGAAGCGTTCCATACCCAGCTGGTCGAAACCGTCGCCGAAAACGACGACGAAATTCTGCACAAGTTTCTGGAAGGCGAAGCGATTTCGGCGGAGGAACTCAAGCGGTCGCTGCGCAAATCGACCATCGCGCTGAAGCTGTTTCCGGTGGTGGTGGGAACGGCATTCAAGAACAAGGGTGTCCAGCCGCTACTCGACGCGGTCGTCGATTACCTGCCCTCCCCGCTGGACGCGAAAGAGACGCATGGCCTGAATCCCGATAACGGTCAGCAGATCGTGCGCAAGCCCGACGACAAGGAACCTTTTTCGGCGCTGGCGTTCAAAATCATGGCCGATCCATTCGTCGGTCAGCTGACGTTTATCCGGGTGTACTCCGGACAGCTGAAATCGGGCGAATCGGTCCTAAACTCGCGCACCCAGAAGCATGAGCGCATCGGACGTCTGCTGAAGATGCACGCCAATAAGCGGGAAGACATCCAGGAAATTCTGGCGGGCGACATCTGTGCCGTCGTGGGTTTGCGCAACGTCAGTACGGGCGACACCATCTGCGAGGAGAAGCATCCGATCACGCTGGAATCGATTTCCTTCGCGGTGCCGGTTATCTCCGTGGCCGTCGAGCCCAAGACCAAGGCCGATCAGGAAAAGATGGGCATGGCGCTGGCGCGACTGGCGCAGGAAGACCCTACCTTCAAGGTCCACACCGACCCCGACAGCGGGCAGACCATTATCAGCGGCATGGGCGAGTTGCACCTTGAGATCATCGTCGACCGCATGATGCGCGAGTATAAGGTCGAAGCCAACGTCGGCAAGCCGCAGGTGGCTTACCGCGAGACGATCCGCAAGCATGCCGAAGCCGAAGGCAAATACATCCGCCAGACGGGCGGGCGCGGCCAGTACGGACACGCCAAGATTTATCTCGATCCGAACGAACCGGGCAAGGGTTACGAGTTCATCAATGAAATCGTGGGCGGCACGGTGCCCAAGGAATACATTAAGCCCATCGATCAGGGCATGCAGGAAGCGATGGAGGGCGGTGTTCTCGCCGGCTATCCGATGGTCGACATCAAGGCGACACTCTACGACGGCAGCTATCACGATGTTGATTCGAACGAAATGGCCTTCAAGATTGCCGGTTCGATGGCGTTCAAGGAAGCCGCGCGCAAAGCGAGTCCGGTGATTCTCGAGCCGGTGATGGCGGTCGAAGTTGTGACTCCGGAAGACTACGCCGGAACGATCATGGGCGATCTGAGTTCGCGTCGCGGGCGCATCGAAGGCATGGAGCACCGCGCCGGTTCGCAGGTGATCAAGGCGATTGTTCCCCTGGCGGAAATGTTCGGGTACGCGACGCATATGCGTTCCAGTACGCAAGGGCGGGCCGAGTACTCGATGCATTTTGCGCGTTACGAAGAAGCCCCGCGTTCCGTGGCGGAAGAAATTATCGCCAAGACGCAGGGGAAGACGACAACGAAGTAGTTTGCGTTACGGAGCTAGGAGCAAATGGCGAAACAAAAATTTGAACGGACCAAGCCGCACTGCAACGTAGGGACGATTGGTCACATTGATCACGGCAAGACGACGTTGACGGCGGCGATCACGAAGGTGTTGCAGAAGCACAATCC
>JBEKPJ010000028.1:0-92522 GCA_049520935.1 Terriglobales bacterium
GGCCGCGACCGGACAATGGCTCTGGCGATTCTCCGCGACCTCCTTTCCTCACCGAATTCGTAAATCACATCGGCCAGCTCGCGCTCGTCGATGTGGTTTACCACTTGTTCGGCGGTCTCGCCCGACATGGGATTCATCCGCATGTCCAGCGGTCCTTCCGCCTGAAAACTAAATCCCCGCGCCGCATCACCCAGCTGCAAACTGCTCACGCCCAGGTCCGCAATCAAACCATCCAGGGTTGCGGGTGGCTGGTCGTTGGCGATGTCCGCAAACGACCGATGCAGCAACGTGATTACCGGCCAATCAAGGCCCGGGTGGCTGGCCAATGTCCGCTCGCCCCCGGCTTGGTTCGCGACGAGCGACGGGTGAGCCGCGACGGGCGCCAGTTTGATCCGTGCCCACTCGAGGGCCGCCGGATCCTTATCGCAGCCAATCAAATGTCCCGGTGCGCCGAGGCGTCTTGCGATTTCGTAGCTGTGCCCGCCCAAACCCACCGTGGCATCCAGATAGGTTCCGCCACGCTTTACGGCTAGAAACTCGATCGCTTCTTTTAAAAGAACCGGAACATGGCCAACCGTTGCGGCTGTTCCATGCCCACCCCGCTGGGGGGTGTCTGTTGAATCCCTTTCCACTAGATGCCCAATTCGTCGAGCGTCTTGGTGTCGTCATCCGTGAAAGCCTGCTCGTCGATCTCTTTCTGGAGCGCTTCCATGTTTCGAACTTCCAGGTAGGTCAGATTTCCGAGCACCGCCACTTCCCCGCGAATCTGCGCCGACTCACGCAAGATCTGGGGAACCAGCAGGCGCCCCTGCCCGTCCATCTCCACAACCTGCCCGTAATAGTTGACACGATTCAAAAACTTTTTCTTCGTCGGATTGAACGTTGACAGCGACGCCAGCTTCTGCTCGATCCGTTCCCATTCTTCGAAGGGATATACTTGAGCAACACTTCCATCCAGACTTGTGATATAGAATTTCTGCGCATATTTCTCGTCGATCACGCGCTTGAATTCCGCGGGGATTTTTAGCCGTCCCTTTTCGTCGATGCGCGTTGGATGATTTCCGCGAAACATGTGCCCTGCTCGTTCTTGGGCTCCGTTGAATCTGTGTGGCTGCTACCACAGCCACAATTGCGAGGGAGGTAAAAGCGGCCACAAATGCAGTGGATTCGGACTCGTTGGGTTCGTTTTTGTCGGTGTCAGTCTCGGAAACCACTGGCGCCTCGAAACTTAGCGTTCTAACCCACGATCTCTAATGTTTGATCCACTTTGCTCCACTTGGCTCCACTTTACGCCTAAATCGTTTGTTGTCAATAAGAAAGTTTTGGCCCGCCCTTTGCCCCAGAGACTCAAGCTGCAAAACGCGAAATGTAGCGGTTAACCACAAAGGTGACCACTAGGGCTGGTGTTTAGGAAACTGGTTCAGAGGGGCGAGAATTTCGCTCTTTCTGCAGTGGATAGCGCTGATGCAGGGACTTTTTGGAAAACAATCTCACCCGGCCCCGGCCAGTCGCTTCACAGAATCGGATATATTAGCCCCCGTAACCAGCACAACGACCGAACCACCTGGCTGCGCGCTGGCCAGCAAGGCGGCGGTCGCCGCCGCGCCTGCTGGCTCGGCAAGCACGTCTTCGTTATGGTAGAGATGCGCGATCGCCTGGAGCATCTGATCCTCGCTCACCAGCAAGACCTCGTCCACCAGTTCCCTGATCTTTTCGACGTTGTGCGGCTCCGGCATGCGCGTGGCAAGTCCGTCGGCACAGGTATCGCACCGTGCCGTCGGTACGGCCTTTCCCTGCTTCCACGACAGGCAGTACGATGGGGCACGCTCGGCCTGCACTCCCACCACTTTCACGCCTCGAACTAACTGCTTGAGGGCTGCAGCCACGCCACGAATCAGAGCCGTGTCCCCCATGGGAACATAAACGGTGGAGACGTGTGGGACCTGCTCGGCGATTTCCAGTCCTATGGTTGCGGTGCCAGCCGGCACATCGGAATCGGTCGCATCGTTCAGGAAATAAGCTCCCGTGCGGGCCGAATACGCGGAAGCCTGCTCGAAGGCCTCGGCCAAATCGACGGCGCCGGCTTCCACAATTCGCGCGCCGAGATCGCTGATTTTTTGCCGCTTCACGGGGTTGCAGTTCGAGGGCAAAAAGATGGTGGCGCGGAGGCCGAGCGTCTTGGCCGCGAAGGCGACCGCGGCACCGTGGTTGCCCGTGCTGGATGCAGTGACTTCATCCACTCGGCGTCGCGCGACGTTCACGGCCAGGGCATAGAGTGCGCCACGGGGCTTGAACGAATTGGTCGGCAGCTCGTTTTCGAGCTTCAAATGTACTGCTAAACCTGGCCCCGACAAGGAAAGTGCGGCTATGGTTCGCGTAACGGGCAGATATCGGTCGAGCAACTTTCGGGCCCGGCGAATGGTTGGCAGATCGGGATCTATGGGCATCGACCGGGAGCTACTTTCTCATATGACGGGCGCGCAGTCGAGCCCCGGCTTGCATCTGGCAAGGGACTCGGCTTCATTGACCGGCTGCGGTACACTGATGCCGAATCAAGCCAGACACCAACCGAGGACATCATGAAAGTGAATACAACCAGAGTGTGGATCGGCGGTATTGTGGGCGGGGTAGTTTGGAATGCATGGAGTGTGCTGATCGGCATGCGCATGGCTCCCCTCTACGAAGCCATGCAAAAACGAGGACTGTTCCTTGAGCACGCGCGCTATCCGTTTTTCGCCGGCCAGTGGATTGTTCTCGTGTTCATCATGGCGATTCTGATTGCCTATCTCTACGCGTGGAGCCGCGCCAGCGCAGGTGCCGGACCGAGGACCGCTCTACGAATCGGGATGATCGTCGGGTTCTGCGCCGGTGTCCCCGGCAACTTTGCCCAAGCCGCATGGTCGCCCGTTCCGCGCATGTTGCCCCTCGGCTGGATGCTCGACCTGTGGGTCGGTTCCATCCTGGCCGCGGTCGTGGCCGGTGCGCTGTACAAGGACTCGGGCTCGGAACGATCCCGCTAAGCGGGAAGGGCGCGCGTTTCGAGGCGCCATCGAGCCATTAGAACTTCCATCCAGGTTTCGGCCGCCCTCGCGCGTGAGTTTCCGCCGCCTCTGGCTATTTTGCGGCTTCCACAAACACGGCCGTGCCGTATGCCAGAACTTCCGTGACACCCTGCATCACTTCGGTGGCGTCATAGCGCGCGCCGACAACGGCATTGCCTCCAATTTCTGCGGCGTGTGCCAACATCAAATCGAACGCCTCGGCCCGCGTCTTTTCGCACAAATTGGTCAGCAGCGTGATGTTCCCTCCGACGAGCGTCTGCAGGCCGGCTCCGATGGTTCCAAAGATCGAGCGCGAACGCACCACGATTCCGCGCACCACCCCCAGCGTGCGCACCACCCGATAGCCATCGAGTTCAAATTGCGTCGTTACCATATTGTGCGCGACCATGCGCCGCGTGGCGCTTACGGCATAGTTGCCCATCGCTGTTTGCTCCTCCGGAAAAGCTCGTCACCCCTGTTTCGCTCCAGCAACGTCTCATTCTAATTCAGCGTCAATCGCGAACTCGCTGGCGTCAGAATCCCAGCTGATGCGGAGCCCATTCGGCTTGCAGCAGACCTGGCAGTCCTCAACATAGCGTTGACGGCGGCCGGCGGATTCATCGACCAAGGTCTCGTTCCATCGTCCACACCCGCCGCAGGTATATCCGCTGACCATAGAGACCATTCTAGTCGCCACAATTGTGGGCAGCCGGCCACCTCTGCCGGCCGGAGCCAGAGCCTCGGCGGCGCCCGGCGGCGAATCGCTATAATGATCCCCTCTTTCTCCGGAGGTCCCATGGTCTCGCGCCGTCGTTTCCTGCAAACCGGTTCCCTGGCCGTTGGTGTCAGCGCCGCCGTACCAGCCCTCGCCCGAGTGGCGGGAACGGATCCGCCGCCAGCAATCGCTGCTCTTCGTCCGCTCGGAGGGGAAGCCAAGCCTATCTCCACCGAAGAACGAGGCGCGCGCCAGGAAAAAGCGCGCCAATTGATGCGCCAGTCCGGCCTCTCCGCCGTCCTGCTCGCGCCCGGCACCTCGCTGCGATATTTCACCGGCATACGCTGGGAAGGTGGAGAGCGGCTGTTCTCCATGGTGCTGCCCGCGAGGGGCGAAGCGTTCTACGTGGCCCCCGCCTTCGAAGAAGGCCGAGCGCGCGAGCAGATTGCGCAGTCGCCCGATGGCAGCAAGCCCGATCTGCGCGTCTGGCAAGAAGACCAGAGCCCATACGCGCGCGTCGCGCAAGGATTGAACGACCGCGGCATCGCCACCGGCACGATTGGAATCGAGGAGACGGTGAAATTTCTCTTCAGTGACAACCTGCGAAAAGCATTGCCCGGTGCCACTTTTGCCAGTGCGACTCCGGTCACCGCCGGATGCCGCATGATCAAGAGCCCTAATGAAATCGCTCTGATGCGCCTGGCGGCGAAGGTCACGCTCGCGGCTTACGAGGCTACCCACCGGTCGCTAAAGGCGGGCATGACCCAGCGTGATGTCGCCAACCTGCTCGAAGCCGCTCATCAGAAACTTGGATTCGAAGGCGGCGCCGACGTCCAGGTGGGCGAGTTTTCTGCCTTCCCCCACGGCTCGGTGCAGCCACAGGGCATCGAAGAAGGTATGGTCGTGATGATCGACGGTGGCTGCTCGGTCGAAGGCTATCAGTCCGACATAACCCGCACCTTTGTGCTCGGCAAGGCCAGCGAAAAAATGAAACGGATCTTCGACATCGTGCATCAAGCGCAGAGCGCGGCGCTCGCTGCCGCCAGGCCCGGAGTGGAAGCCGGCTCCGTGGACGCCGCCGCACGCCAGGTCATTACCGACGCAGGGTACGGCCCGGATTACAAATATTTCGCGCACCGCCTCGGGCACGGCATGGGCATGGACGGACACGAGTGGCCCTACCTGGTCCGCGGCAACCCGACCAAGCTCGTGCCGGAAATGACGTTCAGCGATGAACCGGGCATTTACATTCGGGGAGAATTCGGCATCCGCCTGGAAGACGACATGCACATCACCGAAAGCGCAGCGGAGTTGTTCACTCCGCAGAGTCCATCTCTGGAGAATCCGTTCGGGACGACGTGAACCGGAGGCCTCGAGGGCTGCAACCGGCGCGAGCACACGCCGACTGCATCGGAGGGAAAGGATCGATCTCGAATCGAACAGCTTTCGTTCGGCGCGCAACTGGCGCCCGTTAGCCCGCCCGACCGCGGCCTACCTCGGGAAGAGCCCGCAACGAGCGATGCGCGGCGAGTCTGCCTCGCGCCGGGAGCGGGAAATGACGGCCGAGGAAATTCGCGCCAGCGCTCATTCACTCCACCACCCACTGTCGCAAGCGCCGCAGCAGCGACGCCGGAGCTTCCGCTTCGAGCAGCACCAGACCACCCTGATATTGGCGGGAATAGATGCGACCACCGGCCTCTAATTGGGCGAGCATCTTGCCCTCTTTTTGCGGAATGCGCAGAAGCACACGCTCGGGCCGATCCCCTTCGAGCACGGCATCGATGCGATCAAGCAGGGTGCCCAGTCCGATTCCTTGGGCCGCCGATACGTGAATGGTCTGCGAGCTGTCGCGTAAATCGCTATCCCGCAGCGAAGCGCGCTCCTTGGGAAGCAGAAGGTCGATCTTGTTCATCACTCGCAGCCGCGGTTTTTTATCGGCTTCGAGCTCCTTCAAGACGTTTTCGACTTGCGCGTCCTGCTCGGCAGAAACCGGACTGCTGGCGTCGGAGACTTGCAGGATGAGGGTTGCGCGCTGCACTTCTTCGAGCGTGGCGCGGAAGGCCGAGACCAGCGTATGCGGAAGATGGCGGATGAATCCCACGGTGTCGGAAAAAAGGATCTTGCGCTTCGATGGGAGCTCGGCCCCGCGTATGGTCGGATCAAGCGTGGCAAACATGCGCGACGATGCCACGACGTTCGCGTGGGTGAGAGCGTTAAACAGCGTCGACTTCCCGGCGTTGGTATAACCCACCAGCGCCACCAGCGCCACCGGAACCGATTCGCGCCGTTGCCTCTGCTGCGCGCGAATACGGCGCACACTTTCGATCTGCTGCTTGACGTGGCGAACGCGCCGGTAAATCTTCCGCCGGTCAGTCTCCAGTTGCGTTTCACCCGGTCCGCGCGTGCCGATGCCGCCTCCAAGCTGCGACATCTCGACCCCTCGCCCCGCAAGCCGCGGCAGCATGTACTCAAGCTGTGCCAGCTCTACCTGCAACTGGCCTTCACGAGTGCGGGCGTGCCGCGCGAAAATGTCAAGGATCAGCTGTGTGCGATCAATGACCCGCGTGTGCACCACGTTTTCGATGTTGCGCTGTTGCGAAGGCGACAGGTCGTGATCGATCAGAATTACATCGGCGGAAACCGAGGCGGCTGCTCCTGCGATCTCCTCGAGCTTGCCTTTGCCAATCAGCGTGGCCGGATCTGGCCGGTCGCGACGCTGCCTGAATTCACCGGCGATCTGGGCACCCGCGCCGGTGGCCAGCGTCCGCAGTTCATCGAGTGATTCCTCGGAGCTGAAATCCGGAGAGTCCGGAGCCCGGGAGAGCGCCAACGAGGACGACGACACAGCCAGGCTGGCGGCATGATCTCGAGCCGCCTGCGCACCCGGAGTGATGGTTGAAGTTCCCGTCTTCGCTAGGCGTCCGCGGGTGCGGAACTCCACCCCCACCAGGAACGCCCGCTCCTGCCGCTCCGATGGATTCTCCACCGCCTGGGACTCGTTCCGCGAAGAGCGGCCCTTCGCTCTGGAGTCATTTCGGCGCACGTAGACTCACTTCATCCCTCCGTGCCGGAAGCCGAAGGCGTGCTCTCTCCGCCGTGCGGCGAGGGCGACACCGGTTTCGGCTCGGTATGAATATGGCTTGCACGCGAAATAACCACCGTCGAAATGGCATGCTTGAAAATGAGCTGCTCCTGATTGCTGGTTTCGAGCACCACAGAATACTTGTCGAATGATCGTATGCGACCGGTCAGCTTCACACCGCTGACCAGATAAATCGTTATATTGTGCCGTTCCTTGCGTGCCGTGTTGAGGAAGGAATCTTGAATGTTTTGCTGCGCCGGCTTGGCTTCCATTTGCCGATCTCCTTCTTGCGGGTTTCGATGCTGTGCCAGGTTCAGCCAGGGGATTGCCATTGGCTGCAGCTCTCTGCCTGTCGGCTCTTACAATACGGGCTTGTCTCACGCTTTTCAACTTTTCTGCAATAATATTCTTGGTAGCGTCACGGAACCGGGCGCGCCCGCAATCATTCTCGTCCGCTCTAGAAAATCGATATGTTTTCAATTCCCTCGGCAGCCATCTACAATCGTCATTTCCGCCATCGAGTCCGAGAACAGGAGTTCCGCCATTGACCGAGATCAACCTCCCTACCGACCTCCAGACAAACCTTCTGATGTTGTTTCGTTGGTTGCATTTTGTCGGCGGCATCACCTGGCTGGGCCTGCTGTTTTTCTTCAACCTGGTCAATGTTCCGTTCCTCAAAGAACTTGATCCCGCCACCAAGGGCAAAATTCTGCCCGGCCTCATGTCGCGTGCCCTGTGGTGGTTTCGCTGGGCCTCGGTGCTCACCGTGCTCGTGGGCTTGGCCTATTGGGGAAGCATCGTCGCCTCCGATGCCACCAACGGCGGCTCGACTTCGGGCGTTCCCATGGCATCTTTCTTCGCCATCTGGACCGTCGCCTGGGCGCTGATGTATGCCTGCCAGATTCCCGGCAGAGGTGCCTTCGACAAGGGGCCGGTTCTCGCCGTGATTTACACCATCATCGTGCTCGTCGCCTCCTGGCTGTTCCTGCGCTTCAACGATCATGGATGGGAGAGCAATCGCCTGCTCGCCATCGGCATCGGCGGCGGCATGGGCTGGGTGATGATGCTCAACGTCTGGGGCGTGATCTGGCGCGCGCAGAAAAAGATCATCCAGTGGACCGCCGACAACGCGGCCCATGGCACCGCCATGCCTGACAAGGCAAAATACCTCGCGCGGCAAGCCTTCCTCACCTCGCGCACAAACTTCGTGCTGTCGTTTCCCTTGCTGTTCCTGATGGCAGCGGCAAGTCACTATCCGATGTTTGGAAAGTAGGAGTTTCGTCCCTAACGGGTAGCGCAAACACTCCGGTTCTCGCAGGTTGCTAAGGACACGCATCTTCCGAGGACCGGGACGATGAAGGTTGTTCAGCGTCCGCGGTTAGTCTTCTCCGCCTCTCGACGACTGATTCCGCGGCGGCTCTCGGTGAGCTTACGGTCGCGCGAGCGGCCGCGATCGACGACCGCGACTTGCCGGACTTTGTCGCGAACTGGATCCTGAAAGCCCCTGGGGTCATCCCCGTCACCCGGCTGAACACGCGCGTGAAGTGGCTCTGGTCCGCAAATCCTGTTTCCATGCTGATCTCGGCCGTCGAGAATTCGGAGCGGAGCATCTGCTCGCAGGCAGCCCGTACACGAAGACGGCGAACGTAATCGCCAATACCGTCTCCCACGTGTTGGCGGAACACTCGCGACAGATACACCGGATGCAAGCCAGCCTCGCGACTCAAGTCCCGCAACGTCAGCCGCTGGCAACATTCGGCAGCGAGTTTGTCAAGAATTCGCCCAAGCCACGTCGGCGCCTGGGCAACTCTGTCCTGGGGCATTCGCGCTACCTGCCCCAGCATTTCGGCAAGCAGGCTCTCGACGAACAAATCACCGACGACGGCAGATCCCTGAAACTCGCGGAACATTTTCATCCCAAGCCAGAGTAATGGTCCACCCTGGCAATCGTCACGAGCAAGATCAAGCGCAGCCGAGCAATCCGCCATCAGCTGCCGCCAGCTCGGCCGAATCTCAATTTCGAAGAACCGTACGCCGCGCGGTCCGATCTCGTCCTGGTGCGGAATTCCAGCGGGCCGAAAATGAACTGTAAATGGACGAAACTGCTTCTCTCGGCGTTCATAACATTCGCCGTATTCTCCTTCCAGCAAGAGCGCAAAAAAAGGCAGCTCATGGCAATGGGAGGGAAGCTTTTTCGGGACGCTATGCCTCAGATCGGTGAAAATTGCGCCGCACTGCTCCCGCCTCTGCTCGACCGAACCGAAGAAACTGCCAGCTCTCAACGCTGGTTCTTGCCGAGCTGCGGAACTCGTGCTCGCCATGCTCGCTCCCGTCCAAGGTTGCATTTGTTCTAGACGAATCGTGCCGAGGTTCGTTAGCTTTACCCCAGCCTGTGAACAAACCCTGGAGGAACTTCATGATTCGTTACTGCGCTTGGTTTTGCCTGTCGGCTTTGTTGCTGGCCCAAGGGGCATCGAAAGAAGAGACCTCGAAGGCCACGACCAATAACTCCACTGTTCCGCTGTATACGGCGGACGGACGGCTCCTGTTCCCCGAAAACTATCGCGAATGGATCTACCTGACCAGCGGCATGGACATGGACTACAACCCCGATCCCGCCATGGCAGGACATTCCATGTTCGACAACGTGTTCGTCAATCCGGAAGCCTACAGAGTTTTTATTGCCACCGGCACCTGGCCCGACCGGACCATGCTCGTGCTTGAAGGCCGCATGGCCGCCAGCAAGGGTTCGATCAACAAGGCGGGGCACTTCCAGACCAGCCAGGTCATGATGCGCTCGGTCCACGTCAAAGACGCGCGCCTGGCTGGCGGATGGGCGTTCTTTGGTTTTGATGGGGGCAAGCCGTCCCAGCAAATTCCCAGGGAATCCGCGTGCTATTCCTGCCACGAGCAGCACGCCGCCGTCGATACGACGTTTGTGCAGTTCTATCCCACGTTGCTCGAGATCGCAAAAAAGAAAGGCACGCTGGCTACAGGTTACTTGAGAGAAGAAAACACAGGTGCGGAAGGCTCCGGCACCAGGTAGCACGGACCAGGACGACGGGTCGGTGAAGCGACAGCCGCCGCGCCCGTCGACCGCAAGGCCGACCAGCCCATGAATCTCACCCCTCAGGTGCCGCCGCCTGCGGCGCCAGGGTCCAGGGCTTGCCGTCAAAATGCGCGGGCAGTGGGAGGCCGAACAGCTTGAGCATGGTCGGCGCCACGTCGACAATCGCCGGCTTTTCTTCGAGGAACTTGTGGCTTGAAAACAGAACTCCCGGAACCAGCCGTGGATCAATGCAGTGGTCGCCGCTCCATGCCTTCGTGTTGTCCTCGAAAATCTGCCGGGTCACTTTGCCAAGCACAGAATCCCAGGAGGCTCGATAACCCGCCCCGTAGCCGACGAGCAGATCGGGTGCATTCTCCGAATAGGGTCCACGATAGAATTCGTCGGTCACGAACACCCCGGTGACGCCGACCGTACCCGAGGCCGGGTCCACCAAGCCGCTCAGCTTCTCGCGAAGTTCGTCTTTCAGGGCGTCGACTTCGAAGGGATTCACACAGCCCTGCTTTTCGCGGCCCATGATATTCAGATAGAGTCCGTTCAAGCCCATGGTGTAAGCACGGGTGCGTGACCAATCCACATCCTCAAACCAGTCGCCGCTCTCGGTCTTGCCGTTTTTCAGCGCGAGATACCCGTTCTGATGCAACCAGGCATTCAGGTTCATGCAGCGTGCGAACGACTTGAAACCGTGATCGGAGATCACCATCAGCAGCGTGTCGTCGTCAATTTTTTCCATCACGCGTCCGATGAGGCGATCCATTCGCTGGTATAGATCCTGAATCACCGGCGGATGCTTCTCGTGGGGCACGTCGCGCGCCGCCGGATGATCCTCCTCCAGATAGCGCCAGAACATGTGCTGGATTCGGTCGGTGGTGTCGAAAACGCAGGTACACAGCCCTTGCTTAGTCTTGTCCAGCGCGTCGAAAAGCATGCGCTCGCGATCCTCGTGATTACCGTAAGCCTGCGCGAGGAAAGCATCGTCATCGAGCACGTGCTCGTTAAGTGCCCAGGTGTCCTCCGCAAGACCAAGCGTCGCATAGGGCCCGAGAAGTTTGGCCAGGTAAATGGAGTAGGTCACCGGGTGCGAAATCGGCAGGTCGGGATGTCCGGGATCGATGTTGACCGGCGTCACATAGACTTCCACCTCGGGCGAGAGTTCTTTGAGATAAAAGCGGCATATGCCATGCGCCGTGAAGCCCATCCCGGCTTTGAACTCGGCCGGAATCCACTCGGAATACTCTCCGACCTGCAAGGTGAATTTTTCCGCACCCACCACGAAGCGCGCCGATTTCGATCCCGATTCCGGTCGAATTTCGTAATTCATACGCACTTCACCGCCACCCGGTTTTAATGGGTTGTCCGGCCCTGGGACATAGGCGCGACAAATACCGTGGTTGCGCTCGATCGGTACACGCACACCACCTTCACGGAACCCGTTACTCGACGAACGGGTCGTGCACAGGCAAAACGTTCCCTGGCTGCCTTTCAGGTCGGGCACACACATTCCGGAAAGCAGCACCCCTTGAAACTTTTCCGGCGGGAAGGTAACCGGGACGCGAATCACAGAACTAAAGATTCCGGCGTTCCCCAGCCAGTGCCAGAACGGCGTCCCTTTGCGCATCCCCTTGATTTCTGTTTTGCCAAAAGGAATCGAATATTTTCCGACTTTCATGTGCCGCTTTGGCCCCTTGATTTCCGCCGACGACAGAAATGGCAGATAGGTAGAAGTGTCGCGCGCCAAAAAATCGTAAATGTTGTGTTTCCCGGGATTTACGCCGGTCATGAAGGTCGACCAGGCTACGGGAGAAATTGCCGGAAAGGTCGTGCGCAGGCGGCTGAAGGTTCCCCGCTCGCGCAACTTCGCCAGATTGGGCAGCCGGCCCTCTTTCATAAAGCGGTCGGCCAGGTCGGGATCCATGCCGTCGAAGCCCAAAATCACCGCGCGCTCGAACCTCGCCCTGCCATACGCGTTTCGCCGTCGCAGGAAGCGGAACAACTGCCGGAAGGGCCACGTCATCAGGGCATAGAACGAATATAGAAAGGCAACGAAGATTGCCCAAAACGACGAGAGCACAGCAAATCCGGCTCCCGGGCCGGCATAGGCATGGGCCAGCGCCGGCAGGAAAAGGAAGGCCAACAGCAATCCTCGTGTGGCGCGAGCGCCCGCGAAATACCCACGCCGAGAATCGAACCAGGAGCCTCCCAACCCGGCGCTCCACCCGAAACCGGTCCCCCGCAGCCTTTTCATATCTGGACCCCCAGGAGTTCCTTGAAAACAAATCCGGCCACCATGGACAGAATGAAAAACAGCCAAATCCAGTTCATGCCATAGCCCGCAATATCGATGATGCGATCCGGATAGTTGATTGAAATCGATTCGATCGGGCTGTTCTCCGGCACCGCCGGTTCCGCCGACGAGAAAATTCGATTCCAAAATTGCCCGCGTAAACGGATCGTCGAGATTCGCGGCAGGCGACCGCCGACAGAGACCGTCTTGGCGACGCTCTGGCCGCGAGCGTCAACCGTCACTTCGTATTTTCCCGCCTGGGAACCGACCAGTCGCCAGACCATCTCATGGCCTTCGGCAATGTGCACGGGCGGCGCGGTGATCGTGATCTCGGGCGGCAGACGCAGGGTCACGTCAGCCGGCACCTGGTCTGCGCCCGAATGCCCGTTGAAGTGAACCGTCAGCAGGAAGGCCGCGTTCACCGGCAACGGCGTCTGCCCCAGGTAACGATCAATCTGCACCATCAGCAGCGTGATCGGGATGATGACGTACAGCAACGGCTTGAACGCGAGTTTCAGGTAGCGCCCGGTTCCGCGCAGAATCTTGCCGTAGGAGCCCATCACCACCGGAATCTGGTCGCGATAGAGGCGCACCGCCAGCAGATGGGCTTTCAGTTGATCTTTCGCGATGCCGATGGCTTTCTGATCGGATGTGTATCCGAACAAGACCACCATCGCCAATCCAACGACCAATGATGTCAGGATCACGATCGCCAGCGGACTGGTCAGGAGCGAGAAATCAAACCAGGCCGTCCCCTCGGCGCTAATTGTCGAATTGGAGAGCGCAGTCAAGTTACTCGATATACCCCAGTCCGCGCAGCCGTTTCTGGATCTCTTCCTTCGACGTGCTGCTCTCGTCCGGTAGAATTTTCTTGGTTTCCTTTTCCAACATGTGAATCACGAATTCGTCGATCGTTTCATATCCCGCCGCGTCGGAACACTGCTGAACGCGCTCGAGCAGTTTGCCTTCGATTTTTACCTTGTGTGAACCAAACATGATTTCCCCCGTTTGCCCTTCCTCAATCGACGACCGTACAGTCCTCCGTTGCGAAGCAAGTAAGCGATACACGCGTTCGCGCCGATACGCCAGCGTCGGCTTCGCTTCGGTTGACCAGTTCAGAAACTTCGCTGACCTACCGCCTAGCGTGCCTGAAACACCGACTGACCCATCATAGTCTTGGTTTTCGCGATACCGAATTCCGACAGGATCGTCGGCGCGATGTCGGTCAGGGCCGGGGTCGCGGCCTCAATCTTGCGGTTGCTCAACAACACGCCCGGCACTTTCGTAAAATCCATGCAG
Source organism: Terriglobales bacterium (assembly GCA_049520935.1). Lineage (GTDB taxonomy): Bacteria > Acidobacteriota > Terriglobia > Terriglobales > Acidobacteriaceae > Acidiflorens. The sequence continues at coordinate 13,489 of JBEKPJ010000028.1, forward strand.
TGGTCCCCGCTCCAGGCGTTGGTATTGTCTTCGAGCACCTCCGCCGGAAATGCGCCCAGAATCGTCTTCCATCCCGCGCGATAGCCGCGGTTGTAGCCAACCAGCGCATCCGGACCCGAACGCGCATAGGGACCCTGATAGGCTTCACTGGCAAAATCGATGCGCGTGATCACCTGCGAACCGTCCTTGGGATCGCGCACCTCCAGCAGCTTTTGCCGAATTTCCTGCAACAAGGCGTCGGCCTCGGCGCCGGCATCGACAATGCCTTCACGTTCGCGTCCACGAATATTCAGATAGAGTCCGTTCAATCCCAATCCATAGGCTCGGGTGCGACTCCAATCGACATCGGCGAAGGGCTCGGCAGAGTCACCGCTCGCGCCCTGTTTCCGCGTGACGTAACCGTTGTCCAGCAGCCAGGTATTCAAATTAAACGAGTGCCGGTAGGGAGCGAATCCGTGGTCGGAAAGCACCAAGAGTGTCGTGTTGTCGTCCACCTTCGGCATCACCTCGCCCAGAACCTGATCGATCTGCTGGTAAAACTGCTCGAGCGAGGTACCGTACTGAGCGGCGAGGGCCGCATCATAGGCGGGGTGCTCCGGATCCATCAGCCGCCACATCATATGCGCGTTCAGATCAAGGCTCGAAAAATAGAAAAAGAACAGCCCGGCGTGAAATTTCGGAAACTCTACATCGAAGGCGCGACGATGTTCGGCGAGCACCGTGCGCGCCTGTTCGAGATATTCTTTGTCGTCCAGAACCCCGGCGGTGCGGGCCTTGGTATCTTCGGCGATGCCTTGCGTATGGTATTCGCCGATCTGTTTCGCCAAATCGCTCGAGTAGCTCGACGGCGTCGAGATGGGCAGCGCAGGATTTTCCGGGTCGATATTAATCGGCGATACGTAAAGCTGAAACCGGGGATGCGTCTGCTTGAGATAAAAGCGGCAGATCCCTTTCACATTGCCGATCAACGGCATGAGCGGAAACTCCACCGGAATCCATCCGCTCCATTCGCCTTCCTGCAGCACCAACTGCTGGTCCTGGATGCGGATGCGCGCCACCGGTTCGAGCGGATCGACATCCACCGTAAGGGGCTCGGTCGCGGGAGGCGAATTCCTGCGAAAGGTGTTGTCGGGGCCAATCAGATTGGTCGCAACCCGGTTGTTTTTCACCTCAACCTGCACCACTTCTCCGCCCTCCACGGCGCCGACAGCCGAGGTGGGATCGTCGGTGTAGAACGTAAACGTCCCATAGGTGCCGCGCAGATCGGGCGTGCCCATGCCGGAAAGAGTCTTGCCCTTCGCCACAATCGGCGGGAAATTGGCGGGAATGCGGTAGATATAGTTGGGCACATTCTGCTCGTCCAGAATCTCCCAAAATGCCTTGCCGTGCCGCAGTTGTTCCGCCGATCCGCTGCCCAGTGGAATCACCCAGCTTCCAACGCGGAAACTATGCTTGGGACCTTCCACCCTGGAAGTAGAAAAATAGAGCTCGAAGGTCTTCGGATCGCGGTGGATAAAATCGAAAATCCCGTGACCGCCAGCGTTCATTCCGGTAATGAGATTCGACCACGCCACCGGGCTCTGCGGCGGAACGCTCGTCGTCAAATGCCGGAACGATCCCTGCGCCGCCAACCGAGCAAAGTTCGGCATCTTGCCTTCCGCCATGAACTTCGTCAGCAGGTCCGGATCGAGTCCGTCAATGCCCAGGATAATCATTTTGCGGGAGCCAACCGCTCCACCCCGAGCGTGCTGGCAGGAGAGCAGCGGGATCAAGCCCGCGGCGAACCCGGCCAACAGGCACACGAACAAAAGATGTCTTCTGAAGGGCAATCTCACCTAAGTTTGGTCTGCAATCTTAACGATCTGCCATCTACGGCCCGGCTTCCTGACTGACAATGCGGGCGTTCACCGTATCACCACTGGAGGAGATCCCGAGGAGCAGGTATAGAGATTGTACAAGGAGTGGCGGAGACGTCAAGACATGAGGAGGATTTCGAGCCTCAGACGGTGCAAGGTTTTGATCATTGCCGCACAGCCTTTACACTTGCAGTCATGACGGGAAAAGTGCTCACAGTCGTCGGTTTCTTCCTTTTTTGCCTTTCTCTCGCGGCGGCCGCCTCCAAACCCAACCTGGTCCTGATCACCCTGGACTCCGCCCGCACCGACCGCATGGGATTCCTCGGAGCCAAGGGCGGAACCACGCCCAACCTCGATCGTCTTGCCGCGGAAAGTATCGTCTTCGAGCATGCCTACGCCCAGGCGCCAGGCAGTGTGGTCTCCGATGCCACCATCCTCACCGGTGCCTATCCGCAGAGCACCGGCATGAGCGAGATTGGCGGCACACTACCCTCATCGCTCGCTTACCTCCCCGAGCAACTGAAGACACAAGGCTACAAAACCGCCGCCTTTGTCGGATCGATCGACCTCGACCCGCAGAACGGGTTGGCGGAAGGCTTCGACCGTGGCTTCGAGATCTACGACGCGGGTTTTCGCCCCATCATCCCTGGGGACACCCGGTCTCCGGTAACCGAGCGTCGCGGAGCCGAAGTAGTCGCGCGTGCTGTCGCCTGGCTTGACCACAATGCGCAAGCGAAATTTTTTCTCTGGGTTCACCTCAGCGACGCGCGCGCAACAGGCAGTTCCTACAATGCCGGCGTGACCGCGGCCGACGCGGCCGCAGGCAAGTTGATCGGCGCGCTTGAGCAAAGGAAAGTCTATGCCAATACCGCCGTCATCGTCGTCGCCGACCACGGCGAGAGCCTGGGAGCTCACGGAGAAGAGAGACACGGCATTTTCCTGTACGACGAAACCATCCGCGTCCCGCTGCTCATCAAGCTCGCTGAATCCCCGCCCGCCGGCAAGCCCTCGACCAGCCGGGTCGCCGCCAAGGTGCGGCTGGTGGATATCGCTCCCACCATGCTCGAAATCGCCGCCATACCCGTTCCCTCGCAAATGCCGGGACAATCCCTGCTGCGCATCGCCAAGGCAGGCGGCAGCAGTAACGATCAGCCCGCCTATTCCCGGAGTGACCTGCCCCAACGTGGATTCGGCTGGAGCTCGCTCGAATCCTGGCGCGCCAGCAAATATCTCTACGTCCGCGCCCCCAGGGCCGAACTCTACGACCTCATCGCCGATCCGGGCGCCACCCGGAACCTGGCCCGGAGCTCGAAAGCCACTCTCGACACCATGGCCGCTCAGCTTGATAGTTTTACGCGTCATTTCAGCAACGAGGCCGGGAAGCAGTCCGCCGAACTAAGTTCCTCCGAAATGCAGAAACTGGCCTCGCTAGGCTACGTCGGACTGCAGAAGTCCTCAACTTCCACCGCGGCCGTCACTGGCACCGACCCAATCGACAAGATAGGTATCGCCAATCGAGTAATCGAAAGCGCCGGAGGCGAGCAGTCGAAGCCGGATCACACCATCGCCGCGCTCGAGCCGGTAGTCTCCGCCGATCCCAGCCTCTATCTGGCGCAATTCTCGCTGGGAACCGCTTTGGCCCGTAAAGCGCGATACGCCGAAGCCACCAAGCATCTGCACAAAGCGGTCGAACTCCAGCCCGACTCTGCCTGGGCCCACTTTGAAATTGGAGCTTGCCTGGTCAAGACCGGCGACTTCAAAACGGCAATCGTCCACCTCGAAATCGCCGCTGGGCGCCTCCCCGCCTTCGCTCCGGCCCACCTGGCCTTGGCCGAAGCCTACGATCACACCGGCCGCAACGAGGACGCAAAAAGGGAACGAAGCAAGGCGCAATGAAGGGGAACAGTCGTAATCGTAGGCCAGAACACTGATCCGGTTCTGAGTGCAATAGCCTGTGGGTGTTGAAAAAGTCACTGTGATTTAGCAGATCAGATTTAGTGAAAGCGTGTTAGGCAGAAGGAATAGTTCCGTCTATGCCGGGCTGGATTTCGATCATCGGAGGCTGGCGGATCATGATGGGCACTACGCCCGTTCAGAAGGCTGTTCTATTTCTTCCGTCTGGAAGATCACCCCCTGTTGCGGCTGATGGATCGGCACGTCAGCTTTGATTTTGTGCGCGAGCGGTCGCAAGAAGCTACCGCGAAACGGGAGGTCCTTCGATCGATCCCGAGTTGCTGTTGCACATCCTGCTGATTGGGTGTCTGTATGGCATCACCAGCGAGCGCAAGTGGCCAAGGGCTCAAAAGATTTCCGCAGTCCGTCACTTCGAGGGGGCGGTACCGCTGATAGTGCATGGAGCCCATTTCTGACTCGCATCGAAAGCCACCCGACCGGCGCGGATGACAAGCGCGACACGCTGAAAAACGCTCGCGTCCCTGGTAAGATCACCGTCAAGCACGACGATATCCGCATCCTTGCCGACCTCGAGCGAACCAGTTTCTTTTTCAATTCCCGCTGCGCGCGCGCCGTTCAGAGTCGCGATCTGCACGACTTTCTCGATCGGGATTCCCGTTTCCACATACCACTCGATGTCCTTGTACAGGCGCCCGTGAGGCATCAGATCGACGCCGGTATCGGGTCCGGCGGCGAGCAGCACTCCGGCTTTGTATGCGCGCAGCGTTTCTGCCCGCAGCTCCGTGCGGCGCTTCTGCGCATCAAAGCCATTTTTCTCGGAATCCAGCGCCTGCTGGCGTAGTTCTTCTGCGTGCGATTGCATAGCGTTCAGCAACACGGGGGGCAGCTTGGAACGAAGCGGCTCTTCGAGAATTTGTTTTGGGTCAAGCCACAGTGGCTCGAAGTGCGCAACCCAGCTGCCGATCCCGGGCACGACGATGATTTGGCGGCGCACGATCTCGGGAAATGTCTTGTCGGGATCGGCGACCCGCAGCGTGGCGTTGTGCTCGATCGAGTCGGCGCCGGCCGCCACTGCCAGGTGCACCGCTTCGTCGAACGGCACATCGGTGTGCACGGCAACCTTGATTCCGATCCGGTGCGCCTCGTCCACGATTGCCCGCGCCTCTTCCAGTGTCGGCAACGGGCGCTGCCTGGTCAGGCGGAGCTTAATAAAGTCCGAGCCTTCCTGCTTGCGTGCCCGCACCTCTGCCCGGGCGTTGTCCACCCCATCGAACTCGACAAACATCTCATCGAGGTAGGCGCCGGGGGCTTTCTTCACCAGTTGCCTGCCGGCCGTGATCCAGCGCAGGCCGGTGGCTTCAATGCGCGGTCGCATCGCGAGTGTCCACAGATAGCTGCCCGGATCGCGCAGGGTTGTTACCCCGCTCGCCAAGGCATCGCGCGCATTGCACGATGCCCATTGTTCTCGGTTGTTTGCGTTCACCAGCTGCGCATCGGCGTCTTCACCAAGCCCGATAAAGCTGATGTGGCCGTGTGCGTCCACGAATCCGGGCATCACGGTAGCGGAGGAGAATTCCTTGACCGGGAGGTTTCCGGGCTTGGTCGCGGAGATCGCGCTTATGCGCCCGTCCTGCACAGTGACGTAGAGGCCGTGCCGCACCGAGGCCCCGGTGCCGTCGACTAGTCTGCCGGCGTTGATCGCGTACGGTTGCGCACTGGCGGCTGCGAGCAAGGAAACGAGAGGGACTAAGCAAATCCAGTTCTTCACAAACCCTTCCCTTTTGCCTCTGTTGCCAGGGGGTGATACGAGAGAGTATAAGCCGAGCCCTTTGCACGGCTCATCTTTACCCGAACCGCATTCTCTTCCCGGCTAAATCCTTCAGTCGCGCTCGCAGGGCGGCGTCTCGATGAGCGTTGGTCGATCAACAAAATTTAACTGAAAACTCTCATTCGGATTGGTACAGCAAACGGGGGGCACCTCAGTATGCTTGCAAAGGGTCTGACGCGAAGATCGGTATGAGCAAAAAATAAGGCCGGCCCCGGAGATGATCGGAGCCGGCCAGGTTTTACCAGACTTCTCTAGAACGTGATCCTCACCTTGAACTTGATAAGGCGGTTGGAGGTGCCAGCCTGCGGGGAACTATTTTGTACGTACGGGTTCGCAAAACCGGTGCCAAAACCGACATCCCCGGCATCTTCGAGGAAGGGATCGATGCTGGAATAATTTGCGTGGTTGAATACGTTGGCCATGCTCATATCCCAAATAACCCGAACACGCTCGCCAATGTTCGAACTCTTGCTAAGCTGGAAGTTCGCAACATTGGTGTGATAATCGCGCAGGCTGTTGCGGGCTGCGTTACCATACGGTGTCTGGTTCACGATCTGCGCCTCAATTCCATTCAGAATGAAGCGTTCCTGGCTGGCAGTGACCGGATTGACGGTCGCGCCGTTACTTCCGTTCATTGCCGTAAAGTCGTACAGAGCCGTGGGAGCAGCGCTACAAGCAGCTCCGAAGATATTGCACGCATCGGCGGCGTAGATGCCAATCGCAGTGGCTGGAGCATGAACGTTACTCACGAACGGCCTGGTCGTGTCGTAACCTGAGTTGAACCCGCCCAAAAGAGCCTGGTCACTCACGTTGTATTGGTTGAGCCCGAACGCCGAGAAATCATAGATGAGTTCAGTCGGCGAGAAGGTCTGCCCGGACTGCAAAAGGTAGCTGCCCGAAATCGACCATCCTCCAAATGCGTGGCCCATGATGCCTTGCTGCGACCGAAAGACCGGGATGGCCTCGTTGAACGAAACGGCCCCGGTCTGCGGGAAATCCAGGCCCGAAAGCCCGTGCTCCGCACCGGTGTTGTTGAACGGATTTTGCGAGAAAGCCACGGTTCCGCCACCGCCAAAGGTACCGAAAATCTCGCTGGCGTTGTCGGTCGTCTTGCTCCAGGTGTAATTCGCTTTCATGGTCAACTGGCGGAGAATATTGGTGGTGCGGAATTCCAGTTGCAACCCGTTGTAAGCCGAATAAGCCGTGTTGGTGCGCAGACGCTCAACACCCAAGCCGCAGTTCTCGCGGCCGATAGCGTTCGTAACTGCCGCGTTCGCTGCGGCGCAGGGAGTCACACCCGCTGGCAACAAACTAGGGCTGAAAATTCCAGCCGCGATCCCGTCCTTCAATCCGGGGGTGTATTCTGCACCATTCGGGAGCGGGTTGTTACAGAGTCCAGTCGAAGAGTCGATCCCGTCACCGCAACCAACAAACGGGTTGCCATTGATGGATTGAAACAGGTTCTGCCCCTTGTTGCCAACGTAGCGAGCCTCGAATGCCGCGTGCGCCCCCAGCTCTCTCTGGATTCCAAAGGACCAGGAATGCACGTGATCGGGTCTGAAATTAGGAACGACTGACGTTTGGTCGAAGTTGCGCGGGTCTTGAGCGCCAAGCGTCAGGTACGACGCCAGTTCCGACCTCACATTCGGTCCGGTTGGTACCGCCAGCAGCCCTGGAGGCGGAGTAGTTATCCCGTTAAGCGTCACCGGAGTAATCGTCTGCGCCAGAACCTGCGGCGACGAGCTCGCGATATTGAGGTAAATATTGTAGAACGGCGGATCGTAGCTCAGGCGGTACCCGCCACGGAAGACGGTTTTGTTATCACCCAGCAGCCAACCGCCATTCCCCACCGCATAGGCGAAACCGACGCTTGGCCCCCAGCTGTTCTTGGGAGCGGGGAGATTGGGGAACTCGGTCACAGAAGATGGCAAGCTCGGAAGCCAGAAAGGTTCGCTGCTGGTCTGCTGCCTGACGTCATTATTATGGAAAAGATCGGCGGGCTGACCGTAGTAAGAGTAGGTCAATCCCAAGTTCAGCGTTAAGTGATTGGTGATCTTCCAGTCGTCTCCGAAGTAGAAGAAGCTGTCGTGCTCAAGAAAATCCAATTTGGGAGTGCCCAAATCGATGTTGTCGACGGTGGGAGTGTTCGCTGCAAAGTAGCCCCAATCCTGAAAGTCATACCCCCCGTTGGTATAGGGCAGGAAGGTGTTGGGCGACTTCTGGAAGGTGTAGTTAACTCCCGCCTTGAACTGGTGCTTGCCGCTCACATAGCTCCAGTTGTCCTGGATCTGGTCGGTGTTTACGATTCGACCTTGGGGAAGGTTATCGACCGGGCCGAAACCCAGATTGGCATTGGGGTTGGCGAAGCGAACGTTAGCCAAACCGCCCAACAAGCCGCCGTCTGTCGGAACCGTGCCGAGGTTGTTGCCTCCAAACTGAACATTTTGGCGGCCGACGCTCGCGCGGAACTCGTTGATCATACGGTCCGAGATTTTGTGAGTCCAGCTAAGCCCCAAATCCTGGCCGAGCGAGGGGACGTTGACGGGATAGCCAGCCCCTCCGTTGCCTTCGTCCACATTGTAGAAGTTCTGTTTCTGAAATATGTAGCGGAAGTAGACGTTGTCTTTGACGCCGGTTACGTCAACCCGGCCTATCCAATTCCATTGATGGGAACCGTCACCCAGAGTGCGGAACACGCCACCCTCCTGGACGTTGCAACCAGTCGCGCCGTCGTTCGGGACGGGAACTGTAAGAGTAGGGTCGAGAGTAGCAGTACCGTAGTCAACGGTTCCCACCCCGGTCGGTGTCGGATTACCCCCGCCTACCCCATACGGCCCATACGCCTGCAATGCGGCAATGCTCGTGTGATTTGCCGGCCAACACCCGGCCAATTGCGTGATCCCAAGCGGCGTAGGCGTAAGACCGGCGTCTTGCAGCACACCCTTCTGGGAAACGATTTCATTGTCGAAACCACCGAAAAAGAAAATCTTGTTCTTCTTCCACGGGCCGCCGATCGTGGCACCGGTAAATTCGTCGTTAAATCGCGGAGGCTTCGTGAGCGAATCCCCCCAAGTCGTGTTTTTCTGTTGACTGGTCAGCGAGGTTAGCGCAGAGTTGCTCTCTGAGCCATAAATCGCCCCGTGCCACACATTCGTGCCTGATTTGGTGCTGACGTTGATCACAGAACCCGCGTCGCGCCCGTATTCCGCGCCAAAGTTGTTGGTTACGACCTGATACTCATTCACAAAATTGGTGTCAGCCACAAAGATTCCGGGGCCGGCCACCGAATTGTCATTGTTGTTCTGTCCGTCAATTTGCTGATCGTTATCGCGCCCACGCAGACCGTTGACAGAAAATCCCACACCGTTGGTGTTCGAAAAACCCAAGTCGCGCGTCATGCTCACGCCCGGCAGCAGAATGGCCAATTCGTCCAAACCCTCGTTCGAGCCGATGCCGGGAATATTGTCCAAATAGGTCTGGCCGAATGTGTTCGTAACCTGGGCCTGGGTCGTCTCTACGAGCGGCGTCGAAGCCGTAACTTCAACGGTCTCGGCCGCCGAGCCAACCTCCAGCTTAATTGCTCCCAGTCCGGTATCGACGCCCGGCGTCACCGCAATGCCGGCCAGCGAGGCCTTACGGAATCCGGTCTTCGAAATTTCCACCCGATAGGAGCCGATCGGCATCAGCGGCAGCTTGAACAGACCGGAATTGTCGCTCGTTGTGGACACGGATTGATTGGTGTCCAGACTGGTCGCCTTCGCTTCGGCGCCCACAACCGCAGCACCCGTGGGATCCACGATCGTACCCGAGATGGAACCCTTCGAAACCTGGGCCGAAACCCCGGCGCAAAGCCCTAATACAACCAGCGCGAGCAGAACAAAAACCCAATTGCGGCGCAATGCTGATTCCATTCGATTTCTCCTATCCGAATCTCTAAATCTGATTGCAGTGAATCCAACTCCTGGCGATTCTGAAAGCGTGCGGTACAAACACACGCTTCCACACAAGGTCTTGACAGGTGACGGAGACACAAATGCAATCTGCATTCCAAAGAGAAATGATATAAACGCTATATCTTTGAATAACATACGTTCTCAATCGGAAAACTATACAATTTTCCGGAGTGGCGCCGTCCTTCTATCTATGGAAAAATGTAGATTCGCGATACGTCCCTTTGGCGACCGGTAGCGCACCTGCCATGCCACATCAACCTATGCAAGTCGAACTCGCCGGCGGCCTGGAGCTGTTCAATCGGGCCCATTTTTTCGACGCCCATGAACTCCTCGAAGACGTCTGGCGCAGCCTTGCCCGGGACCAGCCCAGGCGAAAGCACCTTCAGGGTCTGGTCCAGTTGGCGGTCGCTTTTCATCACGAGTCGACGGGCAATCCTCTGGGTGCGCGCTCGCTGCTCGAGCGTGCCCTGCAAAATCTGGAGGGCGCAGACAGTTCGTTCCCGGAACTCGACCTCGATCGGTTGCGCTTGGAGCTCGAAGCATGGCGGAGCTACCTTGCGGGAGTTTCCCACCGACCCCGGCTACCGCAGATCAGCAAGCATCGGCCGGGGCCCCAGGAACGCGAAATCCTCGAAAAGAACACCCCCTGTTAAAATCGCGTGCGAATGAAATCCAGTCCAATCCAAGCCTCGGTGCCGCTTCTTGATCTGCGCCGTCAATATGACGGAATCCGCGAAGAGGTGCTCGCCGCCATCGCGGCCGTGTGCGACTCGCAGAGCTTTATTCTCGGTCCGGAGGTCGAAGCCCTCGAGCGCGAGATCGCGACGCTAACCGGCGCCGCCGCCGCCGTTGGTTGCGCCTCTGGAACCGAGGCGCTTTGGCTTGCCCTGGTCGCCGCCGGCGTAAAGCCGGGAGACTCGGTGATCACCACGGCCTTCAGCTTTTTCGCCTCGGCGAGCGCCATCGTGCGGGCGGGCGCGACTCCGGTCTTTGTGGACGTCGCTTGCGGCACGCTGAATCTCGATCCCGCCCTCGTGGACAGGCAGCTTCGGCGCCAACGCCCGGACCATCTGCGCGCGATTCTCCCGGTGCATCTCTACGGCCAGTGCGCCGACATGGACGCCTTCAGCGAAATGGCGCAAGAATTCAAAATCGCAATCGTAGAAGATGCCGCCCAGGCGATCGGCGCCGAGTGGAACCAGCGCCGTGCCGGCTCGCTCGGAGTTACCGCCGCCTTCAGTTTTTATCCCACCAAGAACCTGAGCGCCTATGGCGAGGCCGGCATGGTCACCACCACAGACCTGAACATGGCCGCGCACATGCGCCAGCTCCGCAATCACGGTAGTCCCAGGCGCTACTACCACGATGAGTTTGGCTGGAATGGACGCATCGACGCCATCCAGGCGGCCGTGCTGCGCGTGAAGCTCAAGCACCTCGCGGAATGGAACCTAAGCCGGCAACGGCACGCCGCAACCTATGACAGGCTATTTGCTAATGCCGGCCTAACCTCCAGCCAGAACGCGCCCGTGCGTTTGCCCGCGCGGAGTCCCGGGGCCCACCACGTGTTCCATCAGTACGTGATTTGCGCCGAGCGCCGCGACGATCTGCGCAACTTCCTCGCCGATCAAAAGATTGGCTCAGAAATCTACTACCCTTTGCCTCTGCACCTGCAGCCAGTGTTCGCCTACCTGGGGGTAAAGAGCGGGAGCTTGCCGGTCGCCGAAAAAGCTGCCGGCGAAGTCCTGGCGCTGCCCATGTTTCCGGAGTTGACTGATGGCGAGATTGAATCGGTCGTCGACAACATCGCCAGATTCTACGGTTAGTTTCGTTGGGTTCTGCGGCATCGAGCGGCTCGAGAGACACAGGCGGCAAAAAGACTAGTAAAGACAATCTGGTGTTTCCGGGAGCGCTCTGCGGTTCTCGTGTTGTCGATTCGAAGGTGTCTCGCCCGCTCAACGGCTCGCGGCAAACGGGATGCTCACTTCCGTGGTTGTCCGCGAGCGGCCCTCGGCAAAGACCCAGTTCTTGACCGCTGCCATGGCCGCGTCCCCGAGAATCGGATTGCCGCCCAGCAATTCCACTCCTTCGACCACACCGTTGGCGCCAATGGTCACCCTCACGCGCACCGTGCCCCCGATGCCGTTTTTGTGCAGGAGATCCGGATACGCCGGTTCTACCCGGGAAATCACGGCCCGCGCCCCTTTGCCGTCAGACTGATCCAGGCTTATTATCTTGACTCCTTCAACCGTGGCGGTCGCACTGACGTAGCCGATGGCGCCTTTGGTTTTGGCGACATAGGCAGCTACTTCATCGTCGATGGCAAGCGACTTCGGCATAAATCCCTTGCCGGTAAACACCAGCGAGCGGTACTAGTTCCTCAGAGCTTCGTCGTTGATCGCCATATAGCTATTCAGAAACGCCTCATGCACGGCGCCGCCTTTGGAGAGCAGCGGCTCGACGTGGGTGCCATCGCGCAGTGAAGTGAGCTCCTCGAGAAACACGTTCTTGACCTCGCTCGGGTCCATGGTGTCGTAGTAAATGCTCGGATTGGCGATGATTTTGACAGTGCCTGCCAGCGCATTCACCGTCAGCAGGATTGTCAGTCTGGCAGCGGCAAGGGTCTCAGTGCTTGTTCTTCATCGCCATTTTCGGTCTTGCGTGCTGCGCTTTCTTTGCATCCCTGAAAATCAACGGCCCGTCACAAAAGCATCCGGGGACAGGTTGCCTCGGGAAACCTCCCTGAAGATTAGGGGTTTCCCGACGATCCATCTGACCGGACTATCGCCTCGCGGTCGGTTTTCGCTCTGCGGCAGGGTTACCGCTTATGCCTCTGCCTCGCAGGCTGGTGTACGGGCCGCTTCGGGGATGCCCGCACCGGCTCTTCCCCCGGGGCATACACGCGCCGCACAATCGGGGTGTTGAGCTTATATTTGCGCTCACTCACTTTACCGTCGTCATCCTTTACGCGGACGGTGAACGTCGGCAGTACGCCTTCCTTGTCAAAGGCCTCCCGCGCCACCGTCACCGGCAAGACGCCTTCCATGCGCTCCCGATAGGCGGTTTCGTAGCGATGGCGCCTGAGGTTCCAGGTAAACACCCGGATTTGATTAAAATCGAACGGCAGGCCGTCCTTCGGTTCGGTCAGCACGGTCAGGTACTCCGCAATCTTTTTGTCTTGGTCCTGAACCTGATTCAACACAAAGAAGGCCACAATGCGCTGGCCCTCCGCGTATTGTGCGACGTCGAGTGGTACGTCGAGATCGACCATGCGCGCCAGCACCCAGCCCACCCGGTTGTGCGAGTCCCGCACCAGCCACCAATCCTCCATCACCGGTTCGGGCTTCTTGTCGTTATTCTGCGAGCCCTGCGCATTTCCCTTCTTCGGATCGGAGCGCGCAGCCGAGCGCGGCACCGCCCCGGCGGTTCCCGCTTTTTCCGCCGTACCGCGCTTCAACACCAACAGCTTCTCGCCGGAAGATATCTGATAAAGATGTTCGGTCTCGCGTCCCGGCTCGACATGCAGATTGGTATCGTTGCGCGTCGCGCCCTGCGCCTGCACCGGATCATTCAGGTTGTCCTTGGTCAGCGTCTGAATCTGATCGTAGACGTCCTGCCCGACCAGATAGCGCTGCTCCACCCATCCCATGGCCCCGGTTGAAGTGCGCACTTTCACGAAGCGCCGGTCATGGTCGAGCACTTCCACCCGTTCGCCGTTCTTCACCACGCCCGCTTTCTCATAAACCGCAGCCACATGATCGCGCAGATTGGCTTGTATGCCCGACACATAGGCGACCTCCAGCACGCGCTGCCCCCCGCGCTTGCAGCCGGCAAGAAACATCGTGCTGCCCAGGCAGACCGCGACCGAAGTCGCTCGCAGCAGAAATGTAGGGATGCACTTCACGGGATCAGAACTCAACTATAGCGCGGCCCGATGCGGTAGCAAAGAAGCTCGGGCGGGAAAGCCGGTTGGCGGCCAAGAGCCGAACCGAACCCGACCGGTAACGGCTAAACGCTGGCCGCATCCTGCCCGCCCAGCGGCAGAAAATACTGCGTGCCCTTGATGGGTGCGGAGACTTTCTTCAGCAGCTCCTGCAGGTCTTCATTGCGATCCACGAAATCAATTTCGTTGGTGTTGACGATCAGCAGGTCCGACTGCGTATAGTGAAAAAAGAAATGCTCGTAGGCCTTCACCACTTCCATCAGGTAATCCTCGCTGATGGCCCTTTCGCCGGCGGAGTTCTTTTTCTTCAGCCGCTTCTTCAGTACTTCCGGAGTGGCCTGCAGATAAATCACCAGGTCCGGCGTCGGCAGCTGGTCGCGAAAATAATTGAAGTAGCGATTGTAGGTGTCGAGTTCCTGATCGTTAAGGTTCAGGCAGGCAAAGAGCTTGTCCTTCTCAAAAATATAATCCGAGACGACGGTCTTGTTCGACTGCGCTCCCAGGTCCAGAGCGCGCAACTGCTCGAAGCGGCGGATCAGAAACGCCAGCTGCGCCTGAAAAGCCGCGCCCGGCTCCCCCTCGTAGAAAGCCTTCAGGAACGGATTGTCTTCCGGCTCAATGACGCGCTGCGCCGCCAGCCGCTCCCCGAGAATCCGCGCCAGCGTGCTTTTGCCAACGCGTATGGGACCTTCAACCGCAATGTAACGGGGAAGCTCGAAAAGCTTGGCCATGAATGATCGTGGGAACTGAATCAGCAGAATATATTGCTTCGTCTCGCGATGCAATTGAGAGAAAGGTGAACCGCAGAATTCAGGCGGGCGAAGCGCCCGGCCCCCCTCGCGGGCGGCTGCCCTGTCGGCAAATCCCGGTCGGGTCGGGTCTTCGACCCGGTTCGAAGCGAAGCTAACGATGCCGACAACCAGCTAGAATCTCCTCATGCTCCCCGCTCTGATCGGATTCGCGGCCGCAGCCGCCGCTTCGGCGACCGGTTATCAGTCCCTGGCCCCGACCGGACAGTGGTTCGGAACGACGTTGGCTCGCGGCCCACGCGCGAGCAGGCAAATCGCCCTCACCTACGACGACGGACCAAACGACCTGCACACCCTTGCGCTGCTCGAGGTGCTGGCCCGACACGAGGTGCGCGCAACATTTTTCATGATCGGCCGCCACGTCGCAGAGCGCCCCGAGATCGCCCGCGCGGTCGCGCAGGCGGGACACGTCGTCGGCAATCACACCTTCACCCATCCGCTGCTCACGTTTGCGTCGGACGCCGAAACCCGCAGGCAGTTGCTCGATTGCCAGAACGCGCTGCAGGATGCGATCGGCAAGCAGGCCAATCTGTTTCGGCCGCCCTTCGGAGCAAGACGCCCGGCAACGCTCCGTATCGCCCATGAACTCGGACTGCAGACCGTGATGTGGAGTGTAACCGGCTATGACTGGACCGCGCCGCCTGCCGCGGAAATCGAAAACAAAGTCGCGAGCCGGATGGGCGGAGGCGACATAATCCTGCTGCACGATGGCGGTCATCGCGCCCTGGGCGCGAATCGTGCGCCGACGGTAATCGCCACGGAAAACTTGATCCGCCGCTCTAAGAATGAAGGATATGAATTGGTAACGGTTGACCGGCTTCCACCGGACAGGCACCTGTCTTCGGTGGCAAGATAGGGCTCTCGCCTCCCCTCGCTCCGGTTTGCGCAGACCCTTGGGGGAGGCACGCCGGTTCGTTTGAGCCGTTGGCGGTTTCGGACAAACCGAGATTTTTGCTTCTGCCGGATGAAACGGGTGTACACTGACTGCCATTTTGGTTCCATCACGGCCCCCGGTTTACCGAAGCAGGAGTGAATGACATGCCCATCCCCACTGAGAATGTAGGCTCTCTGCCACGCCCCTCCAGGCTCCAAGCCGCGATCAAAGATTTCGACTCGGGCAGGATCACACGCGACCAACTGACCGCCGAGCAGGACGCCGCCTGCCTGGATTCGATCCGGCGCATGGAAGCAACCGGCGCCCCGATCGTATCCGATGGCGAACAACGAGCTTCTAGCTTTGCGACCTACCCCCTGACCGACACTTTGGCCGGGACCGGCCTCGCCGGGAACCTGACCCCCGACGGCCAGTACTTTGCCATCTTCACCGATGGGCATCACCGGCAGTTGCCACGACTGCGAAGCGGCCCGTTTCGTTATCAGACCTACGCTGCCGAGTATGTGAAGAAGGCGGCCAAGATGGCGACCAGGCCGCTGAAGCAGGCGGTCATTGCACCCTCCATGCTGTCGCTTCTTTACCCACTCGACGGCGCGGTACCCGGCTACACGCGCGAGCAATTCCTCGACGATCTCTGCCAGGAATGCGAGAAGGATATTCGCCAGTGCTTTGCCGCCGGAGCCGCACGCGTATCCATTGACTTCACCGAAGGTCGGCTGGCCTGCAGGAACGATCCACGCAATCCCTGGACGGGTCGCGGCATGCTGGAACAATTCGTCCGCCTGAACAACCGGGTGATTGATCGCTTTTCCGCTGCGGAACGCAGGAACATCGGCATCCACACCTGCCCGGGCGGCGATTGCGACGCCACGCATAGTGCCGATGTCGACTACGCCGATTTGTTGCCGAGCATGTTCAAGATGAACGCCGGATACTTTCTCATCCAGTTGGCCAGCGAGAAGAACAAGGAGCGCGTCTACAAACTATGCGGGCAGCACAGCCGCGAAGACGCCAGGGGCGTGGCGCAGGTTTGTTTCATCGGAGTGATCGACCCGCTCAACCCGCGCGTCGAAACCCCCTACGAGGTACGAGACGAGCTGCTGCTGGCCTCAAGATTCATCCCGATCGAGCGGCTGGGATCGACCGACGACTGCGGCTTCTCCCCGTTCAGTATCGACGGAAAGCCGAAACACGGGTCTCCCGACATCGCCCGCGACATCGCGTTTCAGAAGATCGGTTCGCGCCTCGAGGGCACGGCGTTGGCGTCAGCGAGATTAAGGGCTGCCGCCTAGAACAAACCTGGAATTGCAGGCGGAGCGGCATCGAGCGGATCCTCGGCCGGAGGCACCAGACCGCTTTGAGGGCGCGTCCTTACACCGCCGCCATGGCAAATGCCTGCCTGGCCGCGGCAATGGTTTTCTCGACATCGCGCTCGGTGTGCGCCGCACCGAGAAAGGCCGCCTCGAATTGCGACGGTGGCAGATAAATTCCGTTATCCAGCATCGCGCGGAAGAAGCGGCCGAAGGCCGCGGTGTCGCATTTCTCGGCCGAAGTCCAGTCCGTAACCGGTCCCGGAGCAAAAAACCAGGTAAACATGGAGCCCACCCGGTTGTGGCACAAGGCGACACCGGCTTCTTTCGCCGCCGCCGCGACTCCCGCCACCGCGTTGCTTGCCAACCGGTCGAGCTTCGCGTAAACATCCTGGTGCTCGCGCAGATGGCTTAGCGTGGCATAACCGGCCGCCATCGCCAGGGGATTGCCCGAAAGCGTTCCCGCCTGATAGACCGGCCCGAGGGGAGCGATCAGGTCCATGATCCCGCTGGGGCCGCCATAGGCGCCCACGGGCAAACCGCCGCCGATGATCTTGCCCATGGTCGTCAGATCGGGCTCGATTCCGTAGAGCTCCTGGGCGCCGCCGTAGGCCAGACGGAACCCGGTCATGACCTCGTCGAAAATCAGCAGCGCCTGTTCGCGCTCGGTTATGGCGCGCAGAGCTTCGAGATATCCCGGTCGCGGAGGAACGCATCCCATATTCCCCACCACCGGCTCGACGATCACGCAAGCAATCTGGTGCTTGAATTTCCCGAACGCTTGCTCGATTGCGCCGGTGTCGTTGTAGGGCAGCGCCAGCGTGAACTGCGTGAACTCCTCCGGGACCCCCGCCGACCCCGGAATGCCAAGCGTAGCCACGCCCGACCCGGCCTTCACCAGCAGCGCGTCCGAGTGTCCGTGATAGCACCCCTCAAACTTCACAATATATTTGCGCCCGGTATATCCACGTGCCAGGCGGATCGCCGACATGGTCGCTTCGGTCCCGGAACTGACGAAGCGAACTTTTTGCATGTGCGGAAACGCGGAAATTACCAGCTCCGCCAGATCGGCCTCGGTTGGAGTGGATGCGCCAAAACTCGTGCCGCGGCGCGCAGCCGCAATCACCGCCTCGAGGACCGCAGGCGGGGCGTGCCCCAGAATCAGCGGCCCCCACGAGCCGATGTAATCCACATACTCGTTGTCGTCGGCATCCCAGATATGCGAGCCCTCTCCCCGCACGATGTACAACGGATCGCCTCCCACGCTGCGAAAGGCGCGTACTGGGGAATTTACGCCTCCCGGAATCAGCTGTTCAGCGCGTCGGTGCAGCGTGCGGGATTGTTCAGTCGTGCGGGCCATCATTCCTCCACAGCGGTTAGCTAAGTCGGGAATCTCCCGATACTGCGATCAATATAGCAGCGTCGAAGCAACGGTTGGGAGCGGCTCCGGCGAAGGGAGCCGGGCTCGGGCCTGGCGCGGCGCTCAAGCGGGCCTGAACCTTTGGCCTAAAACCGCCGAAGTCACCTCGGGATGACCGGAGTTTTGATGATCAGCGACGGTTGGGCCCGCTTCGCCTCACCAGATATGGTAATAGCCGCCGCGGCGGCCGAGTTCAACCTTGAGTCCGAATACTTCGCCCAGTTGCTGCGCCCGCAACACCTTTTGCTTCGGTCCGTCGGCAACGATGCGACCTTTCGACATCAACACCACCCGTTCGATCTCGGGAACGACGTCTGCCAGTTCATGGGTGACGAGAATGATTCCGATTCCCGATCTCGCGAGCGAACGCATCGTTTCCCGCAGGGCGCGCTGCGCCAGAATATCCAACGAATTGCACGGCTCATCGAACAGCAACGCCCGGGGCTTATGGACCAGAGCCCGCGCAATCAGCACGCGCTTGGCCTCTCCCGAGGACATTTCCTCAACCGAGCGTTCCCCTAAATGCGAGACACCCAGTTCGCCGAGGGCTGCCTCGGCCAGTTCCCGCCGCCCGCGATCGACGCTGTGGTTGGGGAAAATGCGCGTGCTGCTGAAAAAGCCCGACAGCACCACATCGAGTCCACTGGCCTCCCCGGTGCACGAGGACATCAGGTCGTTCGATACGATGCCGAGCAGAGAGCGCAGTTCAAACACGTTCCAGTTGTTTTGTCCGAGGATCGTCATCTTCGACCCTCTGCGAACCATGGGGTAGCACTCGCGGGTAATGGTTTTGATCAGCGTGGACTTGCCACAGCCGTTCGGCCCCAGCACGGCCACATGTTCTCCGGCGTGAACGCGAAGACTGAAGTCGGCAAGCACGACCTTTCCCCCGCGCATGACGCGGATGTGGTTCAGATCGAGGAGGGGGGCTCGAGAAGCGGACGGGTTAGAATTCATCAGACTTTTACAGAATTGCAATACGCGCGCAATCTCTCGCGGCTATGTTAACTCCAGTTGCCCTTCTAACCGGGAGGGTTTATCGGGACGGCCTTGGGGGGCTCCGGGCTGTCCTTTTTACTTTCCGTTCCTGCTTCGCTTGCCGCTTCTGGCTTGACTCTCACTTCAAGTACGACCGCACGATATCAATGAGCTCGTCGGTCGCCAGCGCTTGCTCGGAACTCGCCTTTTTCGGATCGACAACGTGA
This sequence comes from Terriglobales bacterium, assembly GCA_049520935.1. Classification (GTDB taxonomy): domain Bacteria; phylum Acidobacteriota; class Terriglobia; order Terriglobales; family Acidobacteriaceae; genus Acidiflorens. The sequence goes on from JBEKPJ010000028.1 coordinate 32,619, forward strand.
AAACGGATGTGCCCCTCGAGCAATTCGGCCATCAAGCCGTTCATGGCGCCGCGCGCGGCCGTAATCAGTTGCAGCACGTCCGAGCAGTCCTGGTCCGCTTCGAGGGCTCGCTCGATGGCGGCAATCTGCCCCTTGATGCGCTTGATCCGCAAAATCAGCTTCGGTTTTTCCTCGACGGTATGCAATTTCTCCCCTCTCAGGTAGTATACTCCCCTATAGTATATGGAGCAAGACCCGGCATTCCGGCCATACAACGGCCCCACCGGATGCGAACCCGTGGGCGGGACCAAAAGAAGTTATGTTCATTAACCATGATTAACTTAGGAAATTATACTCACGTTAATTACTGGCCTGGACGAAGGGGCACTTCGAGGGGTCGTGGGAGCGCGGGGGTTACAGGATCTGGCTGCAGACCGGCGGGAGCGGCCCGAGGGCGAGCGCTGCCTGTAACGTTCTGTTAACCGAAGTCGCGGATACTCGGATCAATCACCGCGTGAGGGTAATCGCGACTACGAGGGGTGACCAGGGCGGCACATCCCCCTCGGGTGGGATCTCATGGTATTGAAATTGGAATTCATGTTCTTAACCCGCTTGTTCACGAGCTTCGGGCCCGGCGGCCGGCATTCCGCTCGCGGCGCGCTCCCCCTGGCGCTTCTGCTGGCCTTGGGGTTGGGCTTCGCCGCTACTGGCGCAGGGGCGCAGGAGCCGGACGCCGCTGCTACTGCGGCCGCTCCCGCGTCCCCGGATGCCGCCGACCCGGCCTCTGCGTCCAGTGATGCGGCCGACCCGGAAGCGATGCTCCCGCATTTCAAAAGCACACGCTTTTGGCTGTCCGGCCAGAGCAACTTCATCTTCCAGGCACATCCCGACTTTCCCGCCGCCTACAGCGGCCCTCACAGCCTCAGTCCCGATTATGAGAAGGCCACATCCCGCGTCTTGACCCTTTACACCGGCCTGCGGCTCGACCCCTCCACCGAGATTCTGGTCGACATCGAAGAGGCTGGGGGCGCCGCACTCAGCCTGGGCTTTGGTTTGGCCGGCAATACCGACCTCGACATCGTGCGCAATCCGCTCCTGAGCAAGGCACCGTACCTCGGGCGCGCCATGATCCACAAGGTGTTCGCCTTGAGCCCCGACAAGGTCGAGAACCAGCGCAGCTTCCTCTCGCTTTTCGAGGAACTGCCGCGCCGTCGCCTGGAGATTCGCCTCGGCAAGTTCACCATGCCCGACTTCTTTGATCAAAATTCAGTGGGCAGCGACACTCATTTTCAATTCATGAATTGGTCAGTCGACGACAACGGCGCCTGGGATTACGCTGCCGATACGCGCGGTTACACCGTCGGCGTCGTCGCCGACTACGAGGACCGCAACTGGGGGTTCCGCTTTGGCGAAGGGCTCATGCCGAAAGTTGCCAATGGAATCGATCTGGTGTGGCGCCCCTGGCAGGTTCACGCCGAGAACTGGGAATACGAGCTGCGCCGCGGCATCGTTCGCCGAAAACCCGGCGTCGTCCGCTTGCTCGCCTATACCAACTACGCCAACATGGGCATCTATCGCCTGGCCAATGCCCAGTTCCTCGATCACACCTCGCCCGAGCCGGAGACCGTCCCCGAAATCGCCAACCATCCCTGGCATGTCACCCGCAAGTATGGTTTCGGCATCAATCTGGAACAGAATCTGACTCGCAACTTCACCGCCTATGCCCGCTGGGGGTGGGACAACGGAAAAACCGAGTCCTTCGCCTACACCGAAATTGATTCCACTTTTAACCAGGGCCTGGGGGCCAACGGCTCGCTATGGCATCGCAAGCAGGATCGGGCTGGCCTGGCCTTCGTATCCAGCGGCATCAAGAAAGATCACCAGGTCTACCTGGCCGACGGCGGCGACGGTTTTCTCCTGGGCGATGGTGGCCTGAATTATGGCCGGGAAAATATTATCGAGTCCTATTACACAGCGCACATTTGGCGCGGAATCTATCTCGCTCCCGGAGTGCAGCACATCAACAATCCAGGCTACAACCGCGACCGCGGACCCGTCATCGTGCCGACCTTCCGAGCCCACGTCGAATTCTGAAGCCCTTCTTGCCCGCCCGTTCTCCGGGTTCAGCGAGCGGAATCAGAACGTGAAGCGCGCGGAAAACTGCAACACGCGGGGGAGACCGTTGGGACTAATTTCCTGCAGGGTGCCAAAATTGCCCGGGCCCGAATTGGGGACCAGATAGCAGGTCTGGTTGACCGACAAGCCGTCGCCACAGGTGGTGCCGACGGGGTTGTATTGCAATTGGTTGACCCCATCGCCATTCTGCACGTAGTAATTGGCGTGGTTGAACAGATTGAAGGCCTGCGCCTGAAATTCGAGCTCCTTACCTTCCCGGATTCGAAAACTTCGCGCCAACCCGACGTCGATTCTCTCCAGCCACGGACCGTAGAAGGAATTCAGCCCGATGCCCGGGCTGGGGCCGGCGCCATTGATGCCCCCGGCGGTGTTCGCGGTGTCCTGGTTAAAGGCGGTGTCGTTCAGGTTGTCGTTGCCATTGGGGTTGCCCGGCACAACCGGGCCGCAGCTGTTGAATGCGGTTCCGAACTGCGTACCGGGAAGGGTCAGGCTGGTGCAGGCGGGACTCAACAAGGCCGCGTACGGACGGCCAGAAGAGAATTCCATCACGCTGCTCAGTCTCCAGCCCGACAGAGCCGCTCGTCCGGCTCCCGAACCGGCCAGTCTTTCCAGCCGCGGCTGGTAGACGCTTGCGAGCGTGAGGCGATGTCGCTGGTCGAGCAGCGAGGGGGCGTGGGTATTGCTGAAATCAAACTGATTGTTGAAGTCCATCCCATCGAGCATGATGCTTTTGGCAAAGGTGTAGGCAAATTGCATCGCCAACCCGTGCGACATGCGATGCTCCACCTGCACAAACAAGGAGTTGTAATGGTTTTGCGCCGGGCTGATCAGCTCATTGATTTCGCCCAAGGTGTTGGGGTTCGCAATGCGGCCTTCGGCGAGCAACCCATTATCCATATTCGGCAGAATGGTCGTCGGCCCGTTGCAGGAGGATGGCGTGGCGGCGCCGGGAGGACAAACGATATAGGTCGTCGTTCCTTGCAGGGGCTCGAGGTTCAAGTCATAGGCGCTGCCGGAAAGAATATGCACGCCATGATTCCACATGGTGCCGAGAGTGAACGTTGTGTTCTCGAAAATCTCCCGCTCAATCTGCAGGCTCGCCTGCAGGATATAGGGCACCCGGAACTGCGGAGAAACCAAGGAAATGTCCTCGGCTGCCGAGAACAATGGAGAATTCGCGGGGAGGATACTCGGAAACGTCGGCACCTGCTGGTTCGGTAACCCGGAAGCGTAACTGATGCTGGCCGAGGTCTGCTGCGACGCGAGGCCGTTCGAGGCGACGGCATTGCGGTAGTTCAGGCCATTCATGTTCGTATAAAACTGTCCGAATCCTCCGCGCACCACCGTCTTTGACTCTGGCTGCCAGGCGAATCCGAAGCGCGGCGCCACCCGCTGAAACTGGTTCGGATACTGACCGGTGAGCGGGAAGGCGGGATTTTCGACCGGCTGCGGGTAAACCTGGAAGTCCTCGCGCAATCCCATTTCGAAGGTCAACTTCGGCAGGGCGCGAAAAGTATCCTGCACATAGAATCCGTAATATGGCACTTTGAAGGAAAAAGTTGGCTTGCCCGAAGTCTGGCTGAAGATGTTGTATTCGCCCAGCGCGAAGTCCTCGAGGTTGGAAAATTCGTAACTGCCGAGGAACGACCCGAAGTCGACGGCCTCGTTCGGATCGGCACCGCCATCATTGTTGTCCGCATCCCAGGAGCGGTTCATATCGAGGCCGAATTGCAAGGTGTGCTTGCCCATTACATAGTCCACCCGGTCGGACCAGGAATACTGTCGTTCGAAAACCCTCCCAATCGAGAAAGGAGCGTTGCCGAGAATGAAGGCGGCCGGGCTATCCAGAATCAAGGTGGGAATGTTGGCGGCCAACCCGGTTGGTGTCGAGATCTGGTTGTCCTGGGAAGTGCCGGCGTGAAATTCGTTGAGCAGCCTCGAGGAGAAGGTATGGGTCCATCCCAGGCTGGCCTGGAAGGTATGCACGCTGGCATCGGCCAGTGTCTGCGTGCCGTAGTTTCCGACGGTCGGGTCGGTAATCACGCCTCCGGGCGAGTTGAACCAATTCACATTGAAGCTGAGAAACAGGCCATCGCGGGAGCTGGCCTGGTAGTCCAGGCGGGGCGTAATCACCCAGTCGTTGCGCTTTCTCGCTTTGGTGCCAAGATTGGAATTCAGCGCGTTGATCGTGTTCGACACCTGTTGCAGGTACAGCGGATACAACGGATCGCTCGGACCGGCGGTAACGTCGGCGTCGGTGTCGACGTTCGGTATGGGCAACGGACCGTTCGATGCCGGTAAGGTCGTCCCCGCCGGGATATCGAAATTGTTGGCCAAAAACGCCGCCAGGCTCGAAGGGTTCGTCGCCAGGGCCGGGTTGATCACCGGAATCGGATTGTTCCGCAGTTGTTGCTCATAGTCGACGAAGAACCATAAACGGTTTCGCACAATCGGGCCGCCCGCGGCCGCGCCGAACTGCTGCAAATCATCCTCCGGCTTCGGATTGCCGGCGGCTTTGTCGAGCGCGTCATTGGCTCCGGTTGCGGAGTTGCGGTTGTAATAAAACGCACTGCCGTGGAACGCGTTACTTCCCGACCGCGTCACCGCATTGACGAAGCCCGCTCCCCCTCCGTAGATCGCCGAGTAAGGGCTCACCGAGACTTGAAATTCCTGGATCGCGTCCTCCCCGTAGAGGTACGGGATACGATAGCGGCCGATAATGTCGGCAAAGTAGTTGTTGGTGGCATTGGTTCCGTCGACCGTGAAAGCATTGGAGCCATTTCCATTGGCGTATCCCGAATCTTCTCCGCCCGGTTGTCCGGCAATGCTCACCAGGCCGGTGTCGCCGTCGTAGCTGGTATTCGGTGAGAGCGTGGCAAAGTCTGTGTACTTTCGTCCATTGAGCGGCAACTCCTCACTGAACGACCCTTCCAAAACCATGGTGGCGGAGGACTCCTCGGGCCGCAGCAACGGCGTAGTCCCCAGGACTTTCACGGTGTCCGCGCCGGCTCCGACCTGCAGCTGGATGTCCTGCGAGGTGGTGTTTCCGACCAGCACTCTCACCAAAACCTGTACATCGCGAAACCCATGGAAGCTTGCCGTGACCGAATACGTGCCTGGCATCACCACGGGAAACCGGTAAAGCCCGGCGTGATTGCTCTGGGAGATTCTCTGCACGCCGGTCGCGAGATTCTGCACCACGACCGACGCTCCCGGCAGAAAGGCTCCGCTCTGGTCGAGGACCCGGCCACCGAGCGAACCCGTCAATACCACGTTCTGGGCAGCGAGCAATGCGCAACTGGCCAACACGAGCAAAACAGTCGAGAACGTGAGTCGACGGGGCCCGGAAAACGCTCTTCGGCTGGATCGAACCATGAATATCCTCTCATCTGGGCCCACCGGAATTGGAGCGCGCAGATCGAAGCGGCAGAATAGCAAGCCATCTCCGCTACTACCAACGGACTCGTAGTCGGGCCGGGGCACCCGCGAACCCTGCAACCGGCACTGAAAGCCGGGTTCGGCTCGACTCCAGGCCTTCGCCGCTGGTCGAAAAAAATGCAAACTTCCACAGCCCTAGAGACAGCGAGCCGGGCCGCGAAGTTGAAAGTGGCGCTGCGCATCAGACGCCGCGCTGAGCTTTTTCCGCTGGCTCGCTCTTGCAGCCGTCGAGGCCCCAAGCCTGCCAAGCGTCGTTCAGTGGATAAACCACTCGGTGAATCGGTGGGTAAACAACAACGCTTGCCCGTAATGTGCGGCGGTAAACGAGAGAGCCGCCAGCCCGGCCGAAGCCAGAAACCACCATCGTTTGGCGAGAGCATGGGATCCGGTCTCGTCCCAGTCGAGCAGCCGCTGCACGCGCCTTTCGACCAGCGCTCGACAGTTCACCAGTCCGGTCGTGAAGGCAGGCAGATCGCACATCGGCGCCAGGTCGGCAAGCTTGATCAATGCGGATGCCAGCTCAACCGCATCGTCGCAACTCGAAATCGCCGCCGCATCGGCGGCAAACTCTGCCGCCTCCTGCCATGCCTGCTCCAAACCTGCCATCCCGGGAAACCACGCCGCATAAACCAGCAATTTCTTCAGGTTGTCACACGACCGCATGTGCCCGGTCTCGTGCCGGACGGCGACCTGCAGTTCGGCGGGACTGAGCAATGCCACAGCCGCTTCGGACGCCAGCACCGTGGGCGCCGCAACGCCATACAACAACAGAGGCGGCCCTTGTCTTGACTGCAGCACCGGTTCGCTCGCATCGATATCGAGCGCATGCGCTCCTACGAGCCAGTGGGACACCACTCGCGCCGCACCGGCCTGTGCCGCCAGCACGCGGAGCCAACCCGCCGCCAGCAGCAGAAGCGTGGAAACGCTGAAGAGAACGGTCCCCACGTCCTCATCGATTTGGCGCTCCAGGCATACGAATGCCGGCAAGGCGAAAACAAGTGTGAGCAAAATCGATCCCGCCAGGGGAAGGATTCTTGTGGCAAAGAGCAAGCGCGAGCGAGCGAGCTCAGAATTTCCGGCCAACCAACCTGCCGATCGCCATGCGCACACCACCAGCAGCGAGAACAGGCAATACACCACCCCGAAAAATCCGCAAGCCACCATCAGGCCGCGGAGACAGAAACTCATGGTCGGTGCCCTTTCCGTTTTCTAAGTTCCGAACGCTTCCGTTCCACCAGAACACGCAACTCATCGAGCAGCCCATCATGGGCGCCAATCGCTTCCACAAAGTACGACAGGGGCAACGACGAAGGACGCGTAGACTCGATCCATCGCCGCACTCCGGTCACCGCGACCCAGCGCTGTACTTCTTCCGGAGCGCACATTGCCCGATAGCGAAAAGCCCGGCCCTGTTCCGCTCGATCGAGCAGGCCCTTCTTGAAAAGACGGTCCAGGGTGGTCATGACCGTCGTGTAGGCAAGCTGTATCTTGCCGTCCTCCACCAGTTCGCGAACGGTCACGCTCTTGCGCGACCAGACCTCCTCGAGAATCTTGCGTTCGAGAGGACCCAGTCTTACTTTGGCCAGCGCGACGTCTGAAACCAAGAGCCGATTCATGGCGAAAGAGGGAGTCGTAGGAAAAGTAACTGACAAAAGGCGCCTCCTATCATACCAGCGGTGCGGGAGTATGAAGCCGGGCTTTTCTCCCGCCCCGCAAGATTCGATTTCTTCCGGCTGTCGCCGCCTCTGCTGGCGACAGCCGGATGCTTGCCAGAACGGGGCCCTGAGTCTACTCGGAACCGGTATGGCGAACTGCGATGGCTTCCCCCGGAGTCTCCGCGCTCTTCCTGTTCGGATAGGGCTTGCTACCCATCATTCCCTTCCACAGGATCCGGTTGAATCTCTCCGTCGGGATCCGATCTTCCCTGCTGAAATCCATACCTTTGGTTTGCGCGTCCCACCAGGCTGCCTCGTGCGCAGGCCGTGGGATCATATTCGGGTTCTGGACATACTTGTTGAGGATCGGCAGCGTGGTGTTGTAGAGGTAGCTGGACGGGATCGCGGAATAGGTCCAGCCGGCTTGTGCGATGTTGAAGGCGTCCGTCATGGGAGGAACACCTGCGTCGTGCACGCCGAGTGCGGGCAGGCCGAGGACTTCCTCAATCGTCCGGAGCATGCTGACGGTCGAGTAAGGATCGGAAACCACCGCACCCTGCTTCACATAAGGTCCGATGATGAAGGCAAGACTGCGGTCCCCGCTGACGTGATCGGCACCATCCTGGGGATCGTCTTCAATGACGAAGATGAGCGTGTTGTTGGCGTAAGGACTGTGGGCAATCTTATCGGCCGTCAGTCCCACCGCGTAGTCGTCGTCGGCCATCTGCAGCTCCGGAGTGTTCACACCGAAACTGGCGGTACTGAAGTTGCCGAAGTGATCGTGATCGTAGCGCAGCAGGGTCAGGCTGGGCATGTTGTTGTGCTTGACCTGCAGGTCGAATTCCCGTGCCCACTCCGCGTAGCGGAAAAAATCGGGGTAGCTCTGATCGAAGGGCCAGAAACAGGGGTCGGTGAGTTTGAGCAGTTCTTTCTTCGCCGGCCACTCAACCTGGGTCGGAGGCTTTGTCGCGCAAGGATAGGCGAGGGTGGGACTGAGAACGCCAAGCTCTTCGCGTACATCCAAAGCACCCAGATCGGTGTAGAACCCGTAGTTGCGAACGGTTCCATGGGCCTTGAGCACGGCATCCCAGATATAGCCCGCGCCTTGTTCGCCGGTGGGACCGTCGGCTTCGACTTCGTTGGCGTTTCCGGGAAGCAAGTTGGGATCGGGCGGATAGATCGGTTGCTCGACCTGGCGAGCGGCAACACCGGTGATCGCAACATTAATGTTGCGTGCGGTGCCTTCGCTGTCGTAATTGCAGCCACCCTTTCCGTAGTTCACGGTCACGCATTTCTCGTTGATGTCGAGAGCGCGCGCCGCGGTCGACCACTGCCAGCCGTCCATGCTCACCATCGAGCTGTCGTCGAAGTTGTCGAAGGTCACAAAGTTGTTGGCGAAATTGTGGAAGTTCGGCGTGACCGAGGCGGGGAATTGCGTGTAGGCCGGATCCGCATTGGCTCCGTTGGTCAGGTCGCCGAGGATCTGGTCGAAGGTACGATTCTCTTTGACGATGTAGATGACGTGTTGAATGTGCTGTTGCAGGAACGTCATGGTCGCAATGTCGTTCGGGCTCAACTGGAAGTTGAAGCCGTTGTTTTGTGCGACCTGACCGGTCAGCGAAGCGAGCTGAACCGCATTGGGCACGGGCAGCGTAAGGAAACCCGAGTACTCGTTCTGCCAGGCATACTGGTTGGCAGCGCCGTCCTGCGAAAACACGGTTTGACAGGCCGACCCGAAGCCGCCGCCGGGATCATTATTGATATAGCGGCAGTTTTCCGGATTCGGAGTTTCTACGCTCTTGCTGTTCACCACATAAAGCGTCGAGCCGTCGGGGCTGACGCTGACGGAGTTGGGGTACCAGCCGGTGGGGATTAATCCGGTGACGACCGGTTTCTTCCCGGTGAGGCTGATGACGGCCACCGCATTGGTGCCACCGTCGGTGACGTAAGCGGTGCTCTCGTCGGGCGAAAGGGCGACGCTGTTGGGATTGCTTCCCTTGGGCACCGATTTGCCGCCGCCCAGAACATCGACCGGTGCGGTGACATTGACTTCGCTCAGCACCGTGTTGGTCCCGGTGCTAATGATGATCAACTCGTCAGAGTTGTTGGCCACCACGAACAGCTCGGTTTGCGCGGCATTGAGAGTCATTTTTTCCGGATTGCCAGCGACTGCAATCCGGTTGGTGAGGGTTAGGACGCCCTTGACAAAGCTCAGCACATCAATCTCGCGATCGCGAACGCTCGAGACGTACACGGTGTTGCTGCCCACGACAGCAATTCCGTAGGGGAACTCTCCGCCCGGGACGCCGGTTTGTGCGGGATTAATGATGCCAGGACGAAGATCGAACTCCTGAACAACGACGCCGTGAACCAGATCAACTGAGGTCATGGAATCAGTTTCGTGGTTGGCCACAAAAAGCGTATGGCCATCGGCGGTGATGCCGAGGATGGCAGCGGTCGGACCCACCTCGGTTTCCCTCTCCATGGGATCGCCAAGATGGCCGAGCGGGATGGGCGAACCGAACTCCGCCCACTGCCCGCCCTGGACCGTGAACGTGTGCACATCGTCGTCGCCCCCGCCGCCGACATAAAATGCGGAACCATTCGGCGCCCAGATGATCCCATCGAAGGTTTCGTCGAAGTTGGACAGAAAGACGACCTGGGTTTCCACGGGCGTACCCGGAGTTGAGATGTCATACACGAAAACAAACTCACCGGAATTCGACCCCGAGTGGTTGCCGCTTGCGTCCACCACCAGGTTGTAGCCACTGGTGAGAATCAGCAAGGTGTGGCCGTCCGGGCTAATGGCGGTGGTCTCGGCACCGTCCGGCGTGTAGGTCGGAAAGTTCGGCAAGGATGTTGTCAGGGGTACAAACAGCGAGCCCGGAGCTGCGCTCGGTGTAATGGTTGCACCCGTTGGGAGTATTTGCGCGCTCGCGACGCTGGCCACGGCCAGAACGGCCGCCAAGCCTCCGCGAAAGACGCTCGTGATCTTCATACGGTGGTCCTCCAAGATCGAGATCATTGGGGTTGAAAGGCTCTGCGCCCAAGGCTGACTACTATCTGAAAACTCGTAGAAAAGGACACCGAATGAATAAACGAGCAATGTTAAGGCTGGGTTATGGAATTGTGAAAATTCACCGGCTGGGTCACGCGCGTTCGCGAGCGGACTGGCCTGGTCTGGCGTTCAACCGTTGCGATCGGTTCCGGCGGCCTGTTTTTGCATCGTGCGCAACGCCCAGGCCATGCGCGGCGTGTTGTGAGCAATGCCGAACCGCCCCTGCGCGTCGAGCAAAATGATTCCACCGTGGCCATTGAGCCGCTGCTTCAGATAGTTCATCGCCTCCTGGGCGACCCACTCCGGCAAGCTGCCGGACTCCACCCGATCCGCCGCCCACTTTGCCAGCACCAGCTTCATGATCGGTTCTCCCCATCCGGTGGTGGAGGCGGCCGCGCTGGAATTGTCAGCATAGCAACCGCAGCCGATCAGGGAAGAATCGCCGAGGCGACCCGGAGCCTTGTTGAGCGTACCCCCGGTCGAAGTGGAAGCCGCAATATTGCCATCGCGGTCAAGGGCTACGGCGCCCACCGTGTCATGGGAGATTGCGGGCGCAAACAGATCGTTGCCGTGGTTCGAGGCCTGCGCCTGATATTCGCGCAACCGCGCGACTTCGCGGGCAATGATCAGGTCTTCGTTGCGGCACAGAGCAATCCCGTGTTCAGCGGCAAAACGCTCGGCGCCTTCGGCCACAAAGTAAACATGGGGACTGTCGCTGAGAATTTTGCGCGCGGCGCGCACCGGATTCCGCAGCCGTTCCACTCCCCCCACTCCTCCACCGCGTAGCGTCGCACCGTCCATGATGAAGGCGTCAAGTTGCACCTTGCCGTCGCGGTTCAGAAAACTGCCGCGCCCGGCGTCGAAGGTCTCGTCGTCCTCGAGAACAACCACTGCTTCTTCGACCGCATCGAGAGCCGTGCCGCCGCGCTCCAGCACCTGCCACCCCGCGGATGCGGCATTGCGCACACCCTGGAGATGCGCCTCGACCATGTCATCGGGAATCGCCCAGGCGCCGCCGTGTACAACCAGAACGGGATTGGTTGGCAAGTTCAGACTCCGTACGAAATTCCGGCGTCTAGTCTAGCATTGGCATCGGTGACGTTGTTTCGCTTCGGGACCGGTTGGCGACCGCCAGCAACCCGGCCGCTGCCAGCAGGCCATCGATAGGAATAGTGGTATCCCGGGCGGCTGTTGAGGCCGCTGATGGGATCGAGGAAAAAGCTGTCCTCAGCAGGAAAGGCGCAACCAGCATCAGCATACCCGCAATTCGCCAGGCGGACGGGCCGGCTGTTCGATAGCGCCAAATTGGCGACGCCGACAGCAGGAGAGAAAAGCGTCGGAGCCCGATCTCAGCCGCGCCACACGGTCCGAGTTGGGCGTTCCGGCCACGTGAGGCAGGAGGGCCCGGTCAGAGGAAAGACGATCGGAGTCAGCACGCCCGCCAGCCAATGTGCGCGGACCAGTTCACCCGGCACGCCTCGTCATCGTCATCCACTGGAACCTGTCAGCGTACGGGGCCAGATAATGACCGATTCCTCATCCCGGATTTCGATGGCCAGAGGCAGGAGGCGCGACCTCTCACTCCGATTGCGCCTGCCCATCCAAACCGGCCAACCCGTCCACGCTCTGCCCATTCTTCTGTTGCCGGTACACCCTCAGTCCTTCCGGTCCTTTGCTCCGCGCCCAGGCACGCAGTTGCGAACGCTCCCCCTCGTGTCGCATGAGCGGAACCCCGAATCCGCATGACTCGGAAACGCGAGAGAGTTCGACGACAATGATCGCGCGCATGCTCTCGAAAACCGGGAAGTGCACTCGCAGACCGGCAAAATCCGCGTCCGCCGGCTCGACCACACGCCCCCTCCCGTGTAATCGGACAATGCTCGGCGGACCCTGAAACGCGCAGAACATGATCACAATCCGCCCGTTCTCCCGCAAGTGCGCGATGGTCTCGATGCCGCTCCCGGTCAGATCAAGATACGCCACGGTTGCCGGGTTGAGAATGCGGAAGGTGTCCATTCCCTTGGGGGAAACGTTGACATGGCCTCGCGCCGCCAGAGGCGCTGTCGCCACAAAAAACATGGGCTGTGACTGAATCAATTTCTCAATATGCGCGTCGATGGAGGCCGCAACCTTGCCCATAGATAGATCCAATTTCACGCCGCAGGGCGAAGCGGCCGGCACTGACCGCGTCGGGAAAGGGCGGTTCAGGCGGCTCGGGCTGGCGCGTCCATTTCAGTCGTCCGCTGCCAGGTATAGATAATGCGGTGAATCACCGTGATCGTGGAGAGCACGGCAATAACCCACAGCGCCGGGGCCATCTCGTTAAACAGCGCGCCAATGATAAGCAATACCAGGCGCTCCGGCCGCTCCATGAAGCCGACACGGCAACTCCCAATCAGGGATTCGGCGCGTGCCCGGGCGTAACTCACCATGATCGCGCTGACCATGGCCAGCGCCGCCAGCACGACATAGAAGAACCGGTTGCCGCGGCCATAAAAAACCAGCAGCCCCAAAAACAGCGAAGCATCGCTGTACCGGTCCACAATGGAGTCGAAAAACCCGCCAAAGCGCGTGACCTGATTGGAAGCGCGCGCGACGCGCCCGTCTACCAGGTCGAAGAATCCTGATCCTATGATTACCAACCCGGCGTAGAGAAACATCCGCCGCTGGTTGTCGGCATTGGCATACCCAAACAGGAACGCGGCGTAGGTATTGACCACCAATCCCATGACGGTTAGAGCATTCGGATTGATACGCGACAGGGCCAGCAAGCGCACGATGGCGTCGAGGAGCACGCCGCAAGCGCGTCCCACGGTGCTGGTCCAGCTCATATCGCACCCCTGATCATGTCGCCCATCGCGGCAGTGATCGTGACGGCGGAGGTCATTCTGTTCCCGTTCCCCGCTCCGATTCCGACTTGGCTTCCGCCAGATCGTGCATCGTAGACAACTTCAGGATCTCCATTTCCCGGCTGCCTCCCGGAGTGACCACCGTGGCCGTGTCGCCAACTTTCTTGTTCAACAGGGCGCGCCCAATCGGCGAGGTGGTCGAGATTTTTCCGGCAGCCACATCCGACTGTTCGCTGGCCACCAGTTCGTAGCGCATCTGTTCGTTCTTCGTGCCATCGAAGATGGTAACGATCGATCCCAGCCCGACTTTGTCTCTGGGAATGTTGTTCATGTTGACCAGAGACAAGTCGGCAAGCCGCTGCCCGAGTTGGCGCACACGCGCTTTCAGATACTCTTGCCGCTGCTTGGCGGTGTGGTACTCGGCGTTTTCGCTGAGGTCGCCCAGCGCCACGGCCTTCTTGAGTTCCCGGGGGATATCGAAAGCTAACTCATGCTCAAGCGTGTTGAGTTCGTCGCGAAGCTTCTTCTTAATGTCTTCAGTCATGCCACTGGGCATTATAACCTGCGGCCTTCGCCAGTGGACAACCTCATAGCCGGGAACGGCTTAGGCCCGGAGAATGGCTTTTGGTGCATGCCCGATTGCCCCATTTGCGGCGACAGAGCTCTGCTTCTTGATTGCCTTAGCATCGGTACTCGGCTAGACTAGACACAGTTCGCTCCCTCGGGCGAGGGCCCCTCCATGAACGGAACTGGCATTTTCCACATCGGTGACAAGGTCGTCTACCCCAATCATGGCGTAGGAATCATAGAACAAATCAGCAGTCGCACCATGGGCGCCACGGTCGAGAAATTCTATCTCCTGAAAATCGCCGCCAGCAGTTTGAAGGTGATGGTGCCGTTTGCCAACGTGCAAAGCGTGGGTATGCGCCCAGTGGTCCGCAACGGCGAGGTTGAGAAAATCGTGGACTATCTTGCCTCCGGCGAATGCATCAACTCAACCGACTGGAAAGACCGCTTCAAGGAAAATTCCGACCGCATGCGCACCGGTTCACTCACCGACGTGGCCGCGGTGCTCAAAAGCCTGCTGATCCTCGGCCAGGCCAAGTCGCTTTCCTTCCGCGAGAAGAAGATGCTGGAGCGCGCCCGCTATCTGCTCGTCAGCGAAATCGCCGTCTCCCGCAACTGCGCCGAAAGCCAGATCGAAGAAGCCCTCACCAAAGCCCTGACAAAATGCAATCTGCGTTTCCCGGAAATCAGCGAACTGGCGTCCTAACTGCGGTTCAGAAGTCCTTGTCGAAGCGCGCAAACATCGGCGTTGTTCTGTCGAACGGGCGATGGCTTCGCCTGCCAAACCAGCTCACCGGGCCGGATGCGCTTCCATCCACGATTGCAGAATCAGAATCGCCGCCATGCGGTCGACCGCCTGCCCTCGCTTCCTGATCGACAGATCCGTCTCGCGCAGCAGCCGATTGGCTTCGGTCGAAGTCCACCGCTCGTCCCACAGGTGGACCGTGAGCCCGAAGTGCGCATGCAGATCGTCGGCGAAACGGCGCATCTTTTCCGATTGCGTCCCCTCCGCTCCACTCAACCGCAGAGGCAGTCCGACCACAATCTCCCGCACTTCGTACTTTGCCAGTACCTGCCCCAACACCTCCAGGTCACGCCGTTTATTCTGACGCTCGATCGTGTCCAACCCCTGCGCCGTGATGCCCAGCAGGTCGGTAACGGCGACTCCGATGCGTTTCGAACCGACGTCAAGAGCCATGATGCGGCCAGGGCCGGACGTTTGCCGTAGGGGCATAGCTCCATTGTAGAGGCACGGGTAAGAAGCTTGTCGGCCTCGGCCACCCGGTCGAGCCGAGCCGCGCTCGGAGCCTGCCGGGGGGGAAAGTCGTACTCTCCAGAGTCTCTGGCACAATTGGGCTGGTGCATTTCCCGCGGCAGTCAGGCAGAATTGTGGGCCAGTCGTCGCCGAGAGCGAGTCTCGCCACCGTATGGAAATCACCGAAACACGATCCGCCCACCACTGGTCGCTGACCCTGCTCGGCGTCGCGCTGGTCATCATGTTCGCCTACTACGGCGAGTCGGTGCTGGCCGTCCTGTTCTTCGCCATTCTGCTCAGCTTCATGCTCTCTCCGGTGGTGCAGGCACTCGAGTATTTGCGTCTGCCTCGAGCGACCGCCGCGCTGATCAGCGTCGTCGTGCTGTTATCGCTTCTCTACGGCGTCACCGTCGCCTCTTACAATCAAGCCATCATTTTCGCGGACAACGTTCCCAAGTACTCGCAGAAGATCCGCTCCATCGTGCAACCCTTCCGGCAGGACGCCGAGAAACTGGAAAAAACCGGCGAGGCAGTCGACGAGCCGGACGCTCCGAATGTTATGCCCGTGCGGCAGGTGCAAAGCTGGTCGGAGGTGCTCACCCACGGAGCCGGGACGTTCACCGATATCCTGCTCGCGGCTTCGTTTGTCCCCTTTCTGGCTTACTTTCTGCTGACCTGGCACACGCACGCGCGCTCCGCCACGGTGATGCTGTTTCCCTTCCAGCATCGGAACACGGCATTCGTAACGCTCGGTCTGATTGGAAAAATGTTGCAGAGCTTTATCGTCGGCAATCTGCTGATCGGTTTGCTGATTTCCGCAGTAAGCGTGGCGATTTTCGGCTTGCTGCATGTTCCGTTTTTCTACTTCGTAGGCTTTCTCAGCGGATTCCTGAGTCTGGTACCCTACCTCGGAATCGTGCTGGCGATGGTCCCGCCTATCCTGGTTGGCATCGGGCAACTGGAACCCGGAGACCTGGTGGTGGTGGTGGTCTGCGTCGTGGGACTGCATCTTTTCGCGCTGAACGTTCTCTATCCGAAGCTGCTGGGGAGCCGTCTCAAGATCAATCCGCTGGCGGTGACGATCGCGCTGCTGTTCTGGGGAGCCGTTTGGGGCGCCGTGGGACTCGTTCTCGCCATACCCATCACCGGCGCCATCAAGATCGTATTCGACCACGTGGAGTCGATGAAACCGTACGCCGATTGGCTGGGCGAGTAGAACCGCCGCCCGCATGGCGCGAGTACCGGTTTTCGCCTAGAAGTCCTGGCCTTCGGGTGTGCAACTGCACACTCCCTGACCGCCGCCGCCCAGCAGATTGATATAAAGACACAGCGTTTCGATCAGTGTCTCTTCGGGCGGCGCCAAGTTCGAGTCGCCGGCCAGGGCTTCGCTCAGGTGAAAATCACCGCTGGTAGGCGTGACCCGCTGGATGTGGGTGGACCAGACGCGCAGCCCGGGGGTCGGGGTGTTGGTGAAATTCGTCGGGCCGCCGGCGTTCGCCGAGGACGAAATCACTTTGATGACGCCCCGCGTTGGCACCCTGCCGGTCAATGAGTTGGAGGTGAGGTTTTTCCCCACCGACTCCGAGGTCAGGCCGTCGGGTGACACCTGGCAGCTGCAGCACTCCTGCATCTCCTGGCTGTCATCGAAGGAATAAAAGGACGCCCACAGATTGGCGCCCGTGTCGCCGTCATTTATGACCCGCACGGCCGGGTCCGGCGCACCCGTGGTATTCGCGTTGGAGTAATAAGTGACAAAGTAGACGCTATTGTCACCTACCCCCTGCGACAACGCAGTCCCCCCCCACGCCAGGACAATGGTCAGGATCGGAAACAGAGACAACGCAAATCGTTTCATTTTGTCGACACTCCTCCCGCTTGGTAGTGGCGCCTGACAGCTTTGGGGGAGAAATTAGTTGCGGGGCGCGTTTGCAAGACTTTTAATCTTTGGTCGACTCCATTTCAACTACCCACGTGGATTAGTCGGAATGATTAATGAGAAAGGACCATGCCGGAGGCAGGTCCGGAACGCCGTCCGGCCGAGGAAACCTCGCCCAGGGAGAGGCAAGTCAGGGTTTTTCGGATAGAGCCGTCGAAGGGAGTCTTGCGGTTCCAGTAGGCGCCAGCTGCAGGTGGAACATTACCCAAGTTACCCGAACCCGGTCCGAGCCACTTTGTCCGAATTCAGGAACCACTCTAAACTAGATCCTTGCGCGCTCTGCTCACACTGCTCCTGCTGGCTGTATTAGCCGCAGGGGGCTGGGCGGCCTACCAGGCCTATGCCCCGCTTGCTCCTCCCGCCAACAGTTCACTGCTGCTTCATACCGGCTATTCCACGCGGCGCATCGCTGCCGAGTTGAAAAAGACCGGTGTAATCCGCAGCGAACTGGCATTCCGCCTCTGGCACGCGACGCATCCCAAGCCATCGTTGAAGGCGGGCGAGTACCGCTTCGAGCGCACGGCCACGCTCCCCCAGGTCTACGAGCGGATCGCGCGCGGAGATATCTACTTCCATGTGGTTACGATTCCCGAAGGCTATACCATGTTCGACATCGCCCAGGCGATCGAGCAAGCAGGGCTCGGCTCGTCGACCGATTTCCTGCACCTCGCCGAAACCCAGACCCAGCTGATTTCCGATCTCGCCCCTGAAGCCCGGTCACTCGAAGGCTACCTGTTTCCCAATACTTACCAGTTCACCCGCACCGAGAGCCTGGAAGACATGGCGGCCGCGATGGTTCATCAGTTCCGCCAAGTCGCGCAGCAGCTCGGCCTGGGCCCAAGCGCCGGCTCCGACCTGAACCGGATCGTCACCATGGCGTCGATCATCGAAAAGGAAACCGCCGCCCCGGAAGAACGCCCGCGCGTGGCCAGCGTTTACTACAACCGTCTGACGCGGAACATGGCACTCGACGCCGATCCGAGCGTGATCTACGCCGAGCAACTGGCCGGTACTTACCAGGGAACCCTTCATCACGCCGATCTGGCCGTCAACTCGCCCTACAACACCTATCGTTTCCCGGGACTCCCCCCTGGTCCCATCGCCAACCCAGGGCGCAGCGCCCTCCAGGCTGCCCTCCGCCCGGACCACACCGACTTCCTTTATTTTGTGAGTGATGGCAACGGTCACCACCGCTTCGCGCACAGCCTCGAAGAACATAACCGAAACGTCACCGCCTATCGGCACTCCCTCGGCCTCCGCTAAGGCTCCTTCCGTCGCGACAGACCAACGTTTTCTCTTTTCCCGGACTCTAGGCGTGCGGGGTTTTCCGCGTCGGCTGCTCTTTGTTTCTCCGCTCTCGGCCAGGACGAGGGGCCAAACGCTGAACCCTTCCCTGCCGTATACTAATCAGATCATTGACAGGACCAAGTTTTGAGCAGGTAACGACATAGGAATGCATCGTCTTCATCTTCGCCTTTTCTTGCTGTTGGTGGTTTCGGCAGCCTCGATTGCCTGCAGTGGATGTCTGTTTCGCACCCGAACCGTCGAACGTCAGCTCTCGAACAACCCGCTCAAGGCCGCGACCCAGAAACAGCTGATCGACTACGTGAATGCCCAGGCAGCCAGCATTCGGTCGATGCAGGCAACCGTCGATATCGACTCCTCCGCCGGCGATCCGAAAAACGGCAAGGTTACTGATTACAAAGAGATTCGCGGTTATGTCCTGGCCCGCAAACCGTCGATGCTGCGCATGAAAGGGCTGCTGCCCGTGGTCCGCAACACGGCCTTTGATATGGTAAGCAACGGGCAAGAGTTCAAGGTCTGGATTCCCCCCAAGAACAAATTCGTCATCGGACTGAACAACGCCGATGATTATGATCCCGACAAGCGGCTGGAGAACATGCGCCCGCAGTACATTTACGACGCGATCCTGATCCCGGAAATCGGACCGGATGAAATCCCGGTCCTTGAAAACGGCTATGAAACCGTCCTCGACGCCAAGAAGCATCGCGTCGATCAGCCGAATTACAGCCTGTTAGTCATCCGCAAAGGTCCCGAGGGTGGCTCTTTGTCGCGCAAGATCGATTTCAGCCGAATCGATCTCCTGCCCTACCGGCAACGGATCTATGACCCGCAGGGTAACGTGGCCACCGACGCCCACTACCAGGATTACAAAGATTACGCCGGGAACCGCTTCCCGACTACGATTGAGATCGAGCGGCCGCGGGAGAACTACGATATCACCCTGAACATGGTCAAACTGGAAATCAACAAGACGCTCTCCGACGACCAGTTCACGCTCGAACAGCCCGCGGGCGCCGATATTGTGCACCTTGACCAATCGAGTTCGAGCGCCGCGAAAACTCCGCATGGCCAGTAGCGAAGAGCCCCGTCGTTCGGCGCCAGCGGTTCGCGATGGATCGGCTCACGGAGCACTGGCTTTCGGCCGGCGAGGCCAGGCGCCGGAGGAATACAACCCATGATGAATCGCATGATCGTCGGCAACCTGCTCTATCGGCCCGTACGCTCGCTGATCAGCATCGTGGCCATCGCGCTCGAAGTCACGTTAATCCTGTTGATCGTGGGTCTTTCGCTCGGCATGCTCCGCGACAACCGCTCGCGCAATGCCGGCATCGGTGCCGACGTGATCGTGTTGCCGCCCGGCTCCTCGTTCATCGCCGGGCTGACGGGTGCGCCCATGCCCATCAAGATTCGAGAAGTGTTGGCCAAACTCCCGCATGTCGCGGGCGTGGCCCCGGTGGTCACGCAGATCAGCTCGGCCGGCACGCTGGAGATCATCGCCGGAATCGACTTGCCCAGTTATGAAGGCCTATCCGGCGGCTTCCACTATCTGGAGGGCGGCGGGTTTCAGAACCCCTACGACGTTCTGGTGGACGACCTTTTCGCCAAGTCCAAGCACGTCAGGGCCGGCGACACGATCGAGATCCTGAACAACAAGTTTCGCATTTCCGGCATCGTGGAGCGCGGCAAGGGTGCCCGTAAATTTGTCCCTCTGGCCACTTTGCAGGACCTCATCGGCGCCAGGGACAAGGCTACCATTTTCTATATAAAACTCGACGACCCGGCCAACGCCGAGGCCGTCGTCGAGCAGATCAAAGCCGTACCCGGCATGGAGCGCTACACGGTGAACTCGATGGCGTCCTACCTGGCCGCGATGAGCACCAGCAACATTCCACTGCTGTCGACCTTCATCCACGTCGTGGTCGGCATCTCGACGGTCATCGGCTTCATCGTGATTTTCCAGGCCATGTACACGGCCGTGATGGAGCGGACGCGTGAAATCGGCATTCTGAAGTCCATGGGTGCGTCGAAGCTCTACATCGTAAACGTGGTGCTGCGCGAGACCTTTCTGCTGGCTCTCGGCGGCATTGTGCTGGGCATCGTCGTCAGCATGGCGGCCCGCGCCGCCCTGGCGCAAAGATTCCCGCTGATGCAGGTGGTGGTCGATGGCGGCTGGATCGCCCGCGCCACCCTCATTGCCATCGCCGGCGCCCTTGCCGGCGCCCTCTACCCCGCGTTCAAGGCCGCGCAGAAAGACCCCATCGACGCCTTGGCCTACGAATAGCGTCCCGGGCTCGATTTCGCCGTTATTTCCCCGAATCCAATCGAGTTTCTTGCTTTTCAAAATTTCCTCGCAAATCGGCACTGAATGCACGATACTGCCCGGTGCAACTGTCCGTGCTATAATCACCGGCCGTTACGCGAAAGCGATGCAGTCTTGCACATAGCGGTCCTAATACTCCGGCCCAGCGCGCAAATGCGTGCCGGTGACCGAAAAATACTTAGGAGGAGATATGCGCTTCCATGATCCGACTCTGTACGGTCGGGACGATGAGACGGATGAATACAGCGACAGCGGCGCCTATGGCGAATCGCTCGAAGAGGATTTGGAAGAGGAGGAAGAAGAGGAAGAAGAACCTGTGCTAGAGGAAGAGGAAGACGAGATCCCCGTGCCGCCCGCACGGGAACCGGCTTCGACACCCGCGCCGGTAACTCCGATCGGCGGTGGCGGAAGCGCGAGCGGCGGCCCTCCCAAAAAGAAGGCGCCGGCAAAAAAGACGCCGGCCAAGAAAAAAGCGCCCCAAAAGGCCGTCAAAAAACCCGCTGCCAAGAAAAAGGCGAAAACAACCAAAAAGAAGGCAGCCAAGAAGCCGGCCAAGAAAGCCGCCAAAAAGAAAGCAGCCAAGAAAAAAGCGACCTCCAAAAAACGACGTCGCTGAACGACTCCGGGAATTCGAAAGGATGGCGGAAGCGCAAGCACAGGCGCGGCTTCCGCTCATCTTTATCAGGTATTTCCGGTTTCGCGACTGCCGTCGGCCACAATCGCCTCCGCTTCGATCTCCACCAGCATCTCCGGGGAAACCAGCGCCGTAACCGCCATCATGGTGCTCGCAGGACGTATCTCGCGAAAAAATTCTCCGTGCGCTTTTCCAACCTTTTCCCAATCCGCAATGTTGGTAAGAAAAACACGCGTGCGAACTACCGCGTCTAATGTAGCGCCCGCGCGCTGGAGGGCGCTCTCAATATTCCTGATGGCCTGGACCGCCTGCGCATAGGCATCGCCGGCAACGATCTTGCCGTCTGCTCCGGTTGCCGTGGTCCCGGCAACGTGGACATAGGCGCCCACTCGCACCGCACGCGAGTAACCGACCAAAGGTTCCCAGGGCGTTCCGCTCGAAATATTGACTCGCTCCACTTCGCCTCCGTTTTGCCCGCTCGCTCTCGCCACGATTAAGATGCGGCCATTCAAATTTTCGATCCTCGCCATAGGGAAATTAGCAGCCGCCTGCTTTGACTGCCACCAGATACCGGCGAAACGCTTTGCCCTCCGCCGGCCACTAATCCCATGTGGCCCAAAGGTCACTTGCACGGGATGAGGATTCACGGTATCTAATGCGCACGAGTGCTTGTTCCGATAGGCACAGGTAAGGACACGATTTCGAAGGGAGTGGGGACATGGAAATACCCGAGACGCATCCGCTGCAGCAACTCTTTGTTGAGCTTGTCGGCCGCCATTACGCCCAAGAAATCGGAATTCGTGATCCGCAAATCGTGGGCTACGTCGCCCACCTGCTTTCGGAATTCTGCGACGCCGAGCAATTGTTGAAGATCCGCAATGGGGCGGGAAAGCCGTTGAACGATGTCGGCGAAATGCTGATCGAATCGGACCCGGTGTACGGCCCGGCGCCCTCGTTCGACCGCGAACGCCAGGTACGAAAGCACATTGGCGACTACACGCTGTTCTACGCCGGCATGTTTCCCGAGAGCATCAATCATTACCGCCTGCGCCGCCAGCGAGTGGAAAATTTTGTCGATTGGGTGAAGGCGGGAAAAGAAAGCTACTTCATCGTTTCCAAGTTCGAGCACTTCGAATACGCCAAGGTTGCTCCGCTGTTCGCGCAGCTCTCCCAAAGTTTTGAACAATGCGTCTACGGACTCAATCTGGTCAAGAACGAACTGGAAGTGATGCAACACCCAATCGCCCGCCAAGCAAAAGAGTTTCTGATGTGAGCCGGACTGGCGCTTGCCGGCGAGCAGGCCGCAAGCGCGCCTGCGTGCCGGTCATTTCTCGCGTCGCACCATTCGTCGGCCGCTGATTTCAAACTTCCCTTCCAGCACAATCCTGATGGCTTCGCTGTACGCGATATGCTCCTGTTCAAGAATCCGCGCCGCCAGCGCATGCTCGTCATCGGACTCCAGCACCGGCACGGTTTTTTGCACGATGATGGCCCCGTGATCAAGTTCCTCATCCACAAAATGCACCGTGCAGCCGCTCACTTTCGCGCCGTAGGCAAACGCCTGCTGCTGCGCCTCCAATCCAGCAAAGGCGGGCAGCAACGAGGGATGGATATTCAGAATCTTCGCCGGAAACTGCTGCACGAACCAAGGCGAAAGCAGCCGCATGTAGCCCGCCAGGCAGACCAGGTCAACCTGGCGGCCGACGAGCGCGGCCGCCACTTCGCGGTCGTGCTGCTCGCGGCGCTTCCCCTGCGAGGGAATCGCGAGGACCTCCAGCCCGCGCTCTCGTGCGATTTCGAGCCCGGGCGCATCGGTGCGATTGGAAATGACAATCGCGATGCGGGCATCGGGAATCCTCCCGACGGCAATGCTGTCGGCAATGGCCACAAAATTGGAGCCGCGCCCCGATAGAAGAATAGCGAGATTTTTCATCCAGCAACGTTATGCGCGGAAGCGGGGCTCAAGACCAGGCACGAAAAGGGAGGGGTCGATTGCCATTCCGCGCCGGAGCAAAGCTGATCTTCAGCTGAACACCACTTTACGATCGCCTTTGACAATCCGCCCGACGCTGTAGAATTTTTCCCCCGCCCGCTCCAGCAGCGTCTGCGCTTTCTTGAATTTCTTGGCCGGAACCACGACCAGCATGCCCAGCCCCATGTTGAAGGTGCGGAGCATTTCCTCTTCCGCGACATGGCCCAGCTTCTGCAGATGTTCGAAAATAGGCAAAACCGGCCAGGTCCCGAGTTCGATCACCGCCGATGTCCCCTTGGGCAGCACCCGCGGCAGATTCTCCGTGATGCCACCGCCGGTGACGTGCGCCAGCGCCGCCACGCACTCGCCGGCAATCATCTTCCGAATAATCGACCAGTAGCTGCGGTGGGTCCGCATGAGTTCGTTGCCGACCTTATTTTTGATCTCGCTGACAAAAGTTTCCGGGGAATAACCCGCGATCTCAAAAAGCAGCTTGCGGGCCAGCGAATATCCGTTGGTGTGCAAGCCGTTCGACGGCAGGCCGAGGACGCAATCTCCGATCTGCACGTCCTTGCCATTAATAATGTGGTCGCGCTCGACCACGCCCACAATAAATCCGGCCAAATCGTATTCGCCATCCGGATAAAACCCCGGCATTTCTGCCGTCTCGCCACCGATCAAGGCGCAGCCGTTGTGCTTGCAGGCCTCCGCGAGGCCAGTGACAATTTTCTCCGCCACTTCCGAATCGAGCGTTCCGGTCGCCAGATAGTCCATAAAAAACAAAGGCGCCGCCCCCTGCACCGCGATGTCGTTCACGCAGTGATTGACCAGGTCGCCACCCACGGTATGGTGCATTTTCATTTCGAAGGCGACTTTCAATTTGGTCCCGACTCCGTCCACGCTCGAAACCAGCACCGGATCCAAATACTTCTTGTCCACCGCAAACAACCCGCCGAAGCCGCCAATCTCGCTCAGCACTCCCTTGGTAAAGGTCTTGTGCGCCAGATACTTGATGCGCTGCTTGGTCTTGTTGCCGCGATCAATGCTGACACCGGCATCGGCGTAGGTAATGGATTCGCTCTGGGGTTGGGGGTGCTGGGCCACTTTTTCAATCCGTCATTGCCAGGGTAGAGGAACTAACGCGCCACCAGGCTGGTGGAATCCTTTTTCGGGCGCAACAGATTTTAGCACGTCCTGGGACTCGCCTAGGGCGGAGTGAACACTGGCAGTGGCAGAAAAGAAAACCCCGACCAGGATCGGGGCAGAAAGTGGATAAGGATGGGGCGCTTATTCCGTGTCACCCATAATGGCCTGGGGCGGACTGGTCTTTCTGTGATGTTTGTGGTGATGACGATGATGCTTTTTGGCAGCGTCGGTCTGTTGGTCCGCCGGCGTGTCGGTCTGGGCAAACGTCAACGACGACAATGAAATCGAGAGAGCCACGGCGAACATCCACGCGAGTACTTTCTTCATGTTGGTTGCTCCTTCGAAGATTTTCCGAGCGTCACAACGCCCCGGAGATTCGGTTGCTCACGGGCCCCAAGGTAGATAAATTGTAGACCTCGAGACCGGTTTTTCCCAAGCACGATCGGCGGGGCAGCTATAATTCTGGTCCAGTTCCTTTGAGGGGTCACGAACATCATGGTTGTGAAGATTTCGAGGATTCTCCTTTCAGCGGCCTTGGCAATTCCGCTGGCGGTGGCGCAACAGAACCCGCCATCGGACGCCACGCCCGACAGCGCCAAGCAGGCCTCGCCCAAGAAAGATAAAAAGCAGGCAGCGCCCACCGCATCTCCGGAGGAATCGCCCCAAAGCCGCCCCCCCGCCGAGCCGCCGAAATCCGACCCCGGCGAAGCGGCGGACAAGGAAGAACATTACGATGTAGCCGAGGTTCCGCCGGTAATCACGCACCACCAATTCCCGGCGAGTGGCAAGAGCCTCGCTTACACCGCAACTGCGGGCAGGCTTCCCCTCAAGCGTGACGATGGCAAAATCGAAGCCGAAATGTTTTTCGTCGCCTACACGCTCGATGGCCAGGATGCTGGCAGGCGCCCGCTGACGTTCGCCTTCAATGGCGGCCCCGGATCCTCTTCGGTGTGGCTGCATATGGGCGCGATTGGACCGAAGCGGGTCGTACTGCAGCCCAACGGCTTCATGCCCGCCGCACCTTATCGCCTCGAAGACAATCCCGATACTCTGCTCGATCGCAGTGACATCGTCATGGTCGATGCCATGGCCACCGGTTATTCGCGTGCCGCCAATGCCGAACTCACCAGGAAATTTCTGGGCGTAAGAGGCGACGTGCAGGCCTTCGGCGAATTCATCCGCCTCTACCTCTCGCGTTACGATCGCTGGAATTCCCCCCTATTTCTGCTGGGAGAAAGCTACGGCACCACGCGCGCCGCCGGCATCGCCGGATACCTGGCCGATCACGGCATCGCCTTCAATGGCGTGGCCCTGCTTTCGATGGCCGTCGATTTTCAGACTCTTGAATGGAACCAATCGAACGACTTGCCGTATTTGCTGCTGGTGCCGACTTTCAGCCACATCGCCTCCTACCACCACAAACTCGCCGCCGATCTCAGCGAGGACCCGGCCAAGACACGCGACGAAGTGGTCCGCTGGTCCACCAACGATTATGCCCGCGCCCTCAGCCGAGGCGACGCCCTAACGCCCGAGGAACATCGCAAGATCGTCGAGCAACTGTCGCGCTACATCGGCCTGCGCCCGGAAGTGATCGAAGCCCACAACCTGCGCATTGACGTTCCCACCTTCACCCGGGAACTGCTGCTCGATCAAAGGCTGATCACCGGCCGTCTCGATGGCCGCTTCAGCAGCCCCAATCCCGGCGCCGATAATTTCTCCTATGATCCGACGAGCGGCGCCATCCTTCCTCCCTACACATCGGCGTTCAACAACTACCTGCGCACCGAACTGAACTACAAGTCCGATGCACCCTATCGGGTCTTCGCCTACGACCAACCCGGTTTTCAGAAGTGGGAGTGGGGCAACGCCGTGGAAGGCTTTCCGAGCACGGCCGGCGGCCTGCGCTCGGCCATGATCAAGAATCCATACATGAAGATCCTGGTGATGGAGGGCTATTACGACCTGGCCACGCCTTTCGCCGCGGCCAACTGGACCATGGATCATCTGGACTTAGGCCCACCGTTCCGCCAGAACATTTCCTACGCCACCTACGACTCCGGCCACATGGTCTACATCGACCGAGCCGAGCATGACAAAATGAAAAAAGACCTGGTCGGGTTCATGGAGAAATGCCTACCGAAATAACTGCCAACCCAGGGGGCAATGCTCGCCGAGGCTCAGCCGCCGTTTTCGGCCCGGACCGACGAGACCTCCATTTCGTCCCGTTCGTGAGGCCGCTGAACCACGCCCGCTGAAAACCCATGCGTGCGGCCGTCATCTACGGGTTGGGAGCATCGCCGGCATCTCTGAAACCCTTTCAAGCCTGCGGCCCAACCGAGTGGCAGGAGGGCTTGCCGGCTTCATCCGACGATGCCGATGCCATCCTGATTTTTGGCGGGGATGGCACCATTCACCGTCATCTGCCCGCCCTGGTCCGCCTCCAGCTTCCCGTCCTGATCGTGCCGTCAGGCAGCGGGAATGATTTCGCCCGCGCCTTGCATTTGCGGTCCGCGCAGGACTCGGTGCGCGCGTGGCGAAGCTTCG
Organism: Terriglobales bacterium; assembly: GCA_049520935.1. Lineage (GTDB taxonomy): Bacteria > Acidobacteriota > Terriglobia > Terriglobales > Acidobacteriaceae > Acidiflorens. The sequence goes on from JBEKPJ010000028.1 coordinate 59,413, forward strand.
GGTCAGGAAAGATTCAGGCCCGAGCCATCGATCTGGGGGTAATCATTTCCTCTGTGGTACCCGAACCTGCCCACTATTTCTGTTGCGTAGCCGGTTGCGGTCTGGATTCGGAAGCCACCCGCCGGGCCAATCAAATGCCGCGCTGGCTCCGCAGACATGGCGGCTATGCCTTGGCGCTGTTGCCCCTGCTGCGCAGCTTACCCGCCTTCTCCCTGCGCCTGACACTCGTCACCGCATGCCGGGAGACGGAGTCGGAAAAGCTCAGCTTGCTCGCGGCCTTCGCCAACACGCAGTACTATGGCGATGGCATGCGCATAGCGCCGCAGGCGGATTTCCTCGACGGCAAGCTCGACATCTGTCGCATCCGCACGCTTGGCGCGTGGCAGCTGTTTTGCATGTTCCCGACGGTCTACTTCGGCCATCACCTGCTCTCGCCCCATGTCGATTACTTCCAGGCAGAAAGGGTACGAGTACAAACCGAGACTCCCCGCGATGTCTTCGCCGACGGAGAATTCGTGTGCCAAACTCCGGTCGAGATCTCCGTCGCAACCAAAGCGCTGCCGGTGATTTATCAGGCTCGCTAGCGGCGATCCGGACGGCGCGGCATTCGCCCGGGGCGGCGCCCTAGCTTGCTCGCCATTGGCCAGGCAGTCTCGGTGTCGGCTTTTGCCGCGGAACCCGGACGGCCGCGCCCTCGCGACAAGTCACGGCCGCCGGTCTCAACCGAGCCCAACCGGGACTTCAAAGCATCCAATACACCGGGGCCTATAATCCGAGAGGCCACGCTTATGAGCAACATCTTCAAAACCACATTACTTCTCACCGTCATGACCGTGCTGCTCATGGTGGTCGGCCGCGCCTTCGGCGGGCAAAACGGAATGCTGCTGGCGCTGGCCTTCGCCGCGGTCATGAATTTCGTTTCGTATTTTTTCTCTGACAAGATCGCACTGGCCGCTTACCGCGCCCAGCCGGTCAGCCGCGAGGACCTGCCGCGCGTTTACAACATCGTCGAGCGCCTGGCGCAGAAAATCGGCTTGCCCATGCCGAGGATCTACGTTATCCCGACCGATTCGCCCAACGCCTTCGCCACCGGACGCAATCCAAACCACGCTTCTGTAGCTGTAACCCAGGGCATTTTAGGACTGCTCACCGACGATGAACTGGAGGGTGTGCTGGCCCACGAACTGGGTCACGTGCGTAATCGCGACATCCTGATCAGTTCGATCGCCGCCACCCTGGCCGGCGCCATTACCTATCTGGCCTCGATTGCCAAATGGGGCATGATCTTCGGCGGCATGCGCGGCGACCGCGAAGAGCGGGGGGGCGGCGGCATCGCAGCCATCGCCATGATTTTCCTTGCCCCATTCGCGGCGATGCTGATTCAACTGGCTGTCTCCCGTTCCCGGGAATATGGAGCCGACGACACCGGAGCCCATTGGACAGGTAATCCCTATGCCCTTGCAAGTGCCTTGGCCAAAATCGACGCCTATTCCAAACAGCGTCCGCTGATAGCGAGCCCCTCGACCGCCCACCTGTTCATCATTCAGCCGTTTCTCGGGGGACTGAGTTTCGCCAATCTGTTTTCAACCCATCCCCCAACCGCAAAAAGAATCGAGCGCCTGACCGGAAGACCCGCAGACTTCGGGCAATGATCGCAGGCGGACCGACGCACGCGTCTGGTCGAGCCAGGCTCGGCAGGTTCTTGCGATGGGACTTCGGAGCGGCCCGCCGCCAACGGCGAGCTCGTGACTGCCGTAACCCCCCTGAGCCGCCGCGCGCATAGTAGAATCGCCAAAATGGCTCCCGAAGCTCTGGTAGCGACTGCCCGCCGCGCAGGGGAACTCGAAAACTGTCTCCGCCGTGTAATCCGCGGAAAAGACGACGTCCTCCGCCTAGCCTTGGTCTCCATATTTGCCAAAGGCCATCTGTTGATCGAAGGCGTCCCCGGAGTCGGCAAGACCACGCTAGGCCAAGCCATCGCCCGCGCCATCGACTGCACATTCCAGCGCATCCAGTTCACCAGCGACATGCTGCCGTCTGACGTGCTCGGCATCTCGATCTACTCCGCCATCGAACAGAAATTCGAATTCAAGCGCGGCCCGGTCTTCGCCAACGTCCTGCTGGCCGACGAAATCAACCGCACCACACCCAAGACGCAGTCCGCGCTGCTCGAAGCCATGAACGAGGGCCAGGTGACAATCGACGCCCATTCGTATCCCCTGCCGCAACCTTTCCTTGTCCTGGCGACGCAGAACCCCATCGAACACCACGGCACTTATCCCTTGCCCGAATCACAACTGGACCGTTTTCTGATGCGGGTTCGCATGGGCTATCCCGACGGCGATGCCGAGCGCGAGATCCTCCGCTCTCAAGCCGGAGTCGCCCAGCTCGAAAATCTCCGCCCCGTTCTAAACGCCGCCGACGTCGTGGAAATCCAGCAGGCTGTCGCTCAAGTTCACGTGGACGAATCGCTGATCACCTATCTGCTGAACATTGTCACCCGAACGCGCGAGTCCGAGTCTCTGTCTCTTGGAGTTTCCCCTCGCGGCTCCCAGATGCTCTATCGCGCCGCCCAAGCCATGGCCTTCCTCGAAGGCCGCGATTACTGCACGCCCGAAGATTTCAAACCCTTGGTGGTCAGCGTCTTCGCCCACCGAGTGGTCGTCAGTTCCCTCTACGCCTCGACCCTGAACAAATCCGAGCAAGCCGAACAAGTCCTCCGCGAAATCGTAGAGAGCGTGCCCGTACCGGTTTAAGGGCAGCGGCAAATCATTCCCCTCATTCTCGACGAGCTGCCCGTCTGGCCCGCTGCGAGGAATCGAAGGTGACCCGCCACGGGCTCACAAGGAGGGCGGGCGGCGCACTGAGAACCCGTCGCCAGCGCCCCGGGGGTGGAAGATTGAAGTGCAGCGGGCGGAACCAACCGGCGGATCCGACGCCTAGCCGGATGGATGCGAAACAAGTTCCGATTCTTGAATTTGTCTTCGGAGGCTCGGGTTCTCTGCGAACTGGAAGCGCCGGCAATCGGGAGCGGCCGTGGGGCGCGGCCGCAGGCCAGGCACTTTTCCTGAAGTTCTCTACTGGCCGGCAGCTGAGGGCGACGCTGGCTGTAGGCGGGAAAGCCGCGCGATCGTAGCCACCATCATCCCGGAGAGAAACTGCATGGTAGCGACGTCGTTATTGTCGAACGCGTGAGGGGTTGACGACAGCACTTCAAAAACGCCTAGCGTTCGCCGGAAGTGCTGCAGCGGAGCCACCAGGATCGAGCGCACGCCCATCCTCCGGCAGCTCGCCCAGTCCACCCGGGGATTCGACTCGGCATCGTTGCACAGCAGCACTTCGCCGGTGCGCACACATTCGGCCGAAAGCCCACTATCGGTCTGCAGCCGCACCCCGATATCGGGAGCGGTGCGGCCGGTGCGCGCGCGGCAAACAATCTCGTTGCCCCGGCGCAGCGCAATCGCCGCCCCGGTGGCGCCGGTGAGCGTCTGCGCCTTTTCGGCAATGATGCTGATACCCGGCTCCAGATCCAACTCTCCCGCATTGATCAGCATGTGCGGAGACAAGACCGGCCCATGATGCCGAGGTCGCATCCGATGATGCCGGGACAACGCCGTCGCAGCCGGGGATGCGATGTGATTTTCGTCGCTCGCGCACGGCTCCCGATACCCGGCGGGGTCGGCAACTTGCGGCACCGTATAAAGCAGCGAGCGCACCAAGCGGTCCAGTTCCGCATCCGCGATCAGATGCGCCGTCGGCTGCCCGCGAAGCGATCCGCCGAGCACCCGCGAAAGGCTCAGCACCGCCAGGCTACCGCAAGCCAGACACCGCGGCGTGTTGTTTTCGCTCAACAATTCACACTGCACGCAGAACACGGCCGACTGCAGCGAAAGGAAACTGGCGTCGGTGGCGGCAAGCGAACGCTGCATGGAAGTAATTCCTCTGGACGAATAAGGAAGGAGAAGGGTAAACAGTCCCGTCCAACCGCAAAAGTGACGGCGCTGGTTCGGGCTGTGGATCATTGTCCTGCCCGACTCACGATCGCTGGATAGGAGCCTGGGCGTGATCCGGACTCGGCGCCCACTTCGGGAGCGCCAGAAATTGTGGGCCGTGCGGCTTGAGAGCGGGCTCCACCATCTATAATCCGCTCATGTCCTTTCTTCGTTTCCTGATGCTCTTATCGCTCGTGGTTTGGCTCGGTGGCCTGATTTTTCTCGCCTTCGTCGAAGCCCCTACCGCCTTCACTCCCGGTCTTCTCCCCACGCGCCACATGGCCGGATCGATCGTAGGTCACTCCCTGGATCGGCTGCACTACATGGCCATCGCCTCGGGCATGGTTTTTCTCATCGCCTCGATGATCTATAACCGCTTGTCCCTGGGAGACAGCAGGCCGCTGGCAGCCCGCCATCTTTTGATCGCTCTCATGCTTCTCCTCACGGTAATCTCGCAGTTCGCGATTTCGCCAAAAATGCACGCCTTGCGCGCCGACGTGGGGGTGATCGACAACGTCCCCCCGGATAATCCTTTGCGCCGAGAATTCGACCGTCTCCACGTGTGGTCAGAAAAATTCGAACAGGCAGTCCTGTTGCTGGGGTTGATCGCTCTCTACGCAACCGCCCACGCCTTGAAGTAATTTCAAGGCCGAGCCGGGCGGCTCCGCCCCGGGCCATGGCATCCGCCGGTACAGGCACGGCAGCCATCGCCCGGCAATGATTTATTCTTTTGACTGAACCTGAGAGCTGTCCCTATGAAATCCGGCATCATCGGTCTGCCCCAAGTCGGCAAGACCTCTCTATTCGGGATCCTGACCAAAGTCCGCCTCTCCGAACACGCGTTTTCCAACCCCCGCGAGGCCCATATCGGCGTAGCCAAGGTCCCCGACGAGCGCCTGGACAAACTGGCCGCCCTCTATCACCCGAAGAAGCTGACCCACGCCTCGGTCGAGTACGTGGACGTGGGGGCCATCGGCCAGGATGCGCTCAAAGAAAGCGCCTACATAGGCCATCTCCGCCAGGTGGATGCCCTGATCCATGTCCTCCGCGCGTTCGAAAACGACGCCATACCGCATGTCGGCGCCATCGACCCGCTGCGCGACATCAAGAACGTCGAGTTCGACCTGATGATCAGCGACCTCGGCCAGATCGAAAAACGGCTGGAGCGTCTCGAAAAAGATCTGAAAAAGATGAAGACTCCGGAACTGGAGAAAGAAAACGAGCTCTTGCTTAAAGCCAAGGGTTTTCTGGAGACCGAAAAGCCCCTCCGCGAAATGGAGATGAGCGTTGAAGACAAAAAGCGCATACGGGGCTTCATGTTCCTGAGCGAGAAACCCATGCTCTACGTACTCAACATCGGCGAGAGCACCCAACTGGGAAAAGACCTGGAGGCGGCGGTAGCGAAATACAATCTGACCGAAGTGTCGGCTCGTGCGAACGCCGGGGCCAGCGCCATCTGCGGCAAAGTCGAGGCCGAACTGGCGGAGATGACCGATGAGGACGCGGCCGAATTTCTCGGCAGCTACGGCCTGGTCGATAGCGGTCTCGCGCGCCTCATCCGCAAGAGCTACCACCTGCTGGGCCTGATTTCATTCTTCACTGCCGGAGAGGACGAATGCCGTGCCTGGACCATTCCTCTCAATACGCGCGCCCAGATGGGCGCCGGGGCCATTCACTCGGACCTCGAAAAACACTTCATCCGGGCCGAAACCATCCGCTGGGACCAGCTCCTCGAAGCGGGATCGGAAGCCAATGCCAGGGCCAAAGGCACGCTGCGGCTGGAAGGCAAAGACTACATCGTCCAGGACGGGGACGTCATGCACATCCGGCATTCGGGATAAGTCGGATGAGATGCCGGGGACCCTGGATCCCTGGCGAGTGAGACAGGCCAGCAATCCCACCGCAAGTCCCTCAGGCGTGGAAGAAACGATCCAGCAAAAACATGCACGCTGCGCCCACAAAAACCAACAACGCCATCTTGACGCCCGGCTCCTTGTTGACCTCCGGTATCAGATCCGACGCGGCGACGTAGATGGTGACGCCGGCCGAAAGCGGCAATCCGAAGCTCACCTGGTGCCGGAAGACAGCCATCGTCATCACTCCCGTCACGGTTGCCACGCCCAGCATCACCGACGCTCCCCAGGCAAACCCGCGACTGCGCCCGCTCGCCAGCATCACTGACGAAACCGTGAATCCTTCAGGAATCTTGTGCAGAAAAACCGCCACAAAAATGATCCAGCCCAACGCCGGAGATACCAGAAATCCCGAAGCAATCGCAATCCCGTCGAAAAACGTGTGAATCAGCAACCCGATCAGCACCGAATATCCCTTGTGGGAATGCACGAACTGCTCGGCGTGTGTCTCTTCCCCAAAATGAAAATGCGGCGTAACCGTGTGCTCAAAGAAATGAACCAGCAGGTACCCGCCCAGAATGAGAAATCCGGCATACGGACCCCGCAGCTGAACACTCTCCGGCATCATCTCCACCAGCGCCGTCGCCAGCATGAAGCCCGCTCCCAAGGCCACGAAATACCGCAGATAGGAGCGCTCCCAGTTTCGCTGCACAATAATTGCCCCGCCAAATACATTGGCAGCTGCCGCCGTCAACCCCAGCAGCACACTGGTCAGGATGGGAGACATGAGAAAGAAGAATATCAGTTGGCGGGCGTCGAGCTCATCCTTCGCTTTTTGCTCGAGCAAGCCGACAGGACTCGGACCGGGCGCTGCTAAGATTCCTGTGCGGGACGAAAAACGAACGACGGGTATATCCCCATGCTTCGCTGGCTACAACTGTTCGGATGGCTCGCCTGCGTCGTGTATTCAACCATTCCCGCCTTTTGGCTGATGATTCATCCCTTCGCCGGCCGATGGCGCACTCGCCATCTGTCATTTCGCGGTTCGCCTTATCGCGTGCTTTTGCCGGCGTGGGTGACCATGTGGGCCCTCGTCGTCCTGATCACCTGGCCCTGGCGAGGAGCATTTCTTTATCGAACGGGCTGGACGTGGGGTGCGGCGGTTCTGCTGTTTACTGGCGGACTCTACGTCTACTCCCGGTCCGGCAAGAATTTCAGCGCGAAGCAGCTCGCAGGTGTGCCGGAAATTCACGGCCGGGTTGGCGAACACCCTCTGGTGACCGACGGTATTCGCTCGCATGTGCGCCACCCCCTATACCTGGCGCATCTCTGCGAGATGCTCGCCTGGAGCGTCGGCACCGGCCTGGCAGTGTGCTGGGTACTGACCGCCTTTGCGGCGGTCACTGCGGCGGTGATGATCCCCTTGGAGGAAGCGGAACTCGAAAAAAGGTTCGGCGATGCCTACACCGCCTACCGCAGACGCGTGCCAGCCCTTCTGCCCCGAGTGTTTGAGCAGCGCCGGTTATAATCCGACTGGACTGCAAGCGGCGGGTGTCCCTGGCTTCAGACCGCTCCCCATGCGCTTCGAACTGTTCATCGCAACCCGCTATCTCCGCGCCAAACGCCGGCAAGCCTTCATCGGGGTGATCACCGGCATCTCCGTCCTGGGAGTGGCTGCCGGGGTGGCCTCGCTGATCGTAGCCTTGGCGATCAATAACGGCTTTCGCCAGGATTTGCAGGCCCGCCTTCTCGGATCAACCGCGCATATCAGCCTCCTGCGAGTGCAAAGCGACGGCATCAGCGACTGGCGTCCGCTGCTCGAGAAGCTGTCCCGACAGCCGCACGTGGTCTCGGCCGCTCCCGCAATCTACGAGCAGGTACTGATTTCGCGCGGTCCACGTGCGCGAGGCGCGGTGCTCAAAGGAATGCTGCCGCGCTACGAGCGCAAGGTGAGCGATCTTCTGCAAACGGTGACCCTGGGATCGTCATCCGCCTTGGAGGAACCTGACGCCGCCAGACCGGATGCTGAGGTCCCGGGCTTGCGGGCCGGCCGGAATGCGGCGGACGCCGGTTCCGCCCCCAACCCTGCCGCGCCCCAGTCGCCCGACGACCTGGCCGGGGTCCAGCAGCGGGTCGCCGCCATGCCTCCGATAATTTTGGGAAAAGACATGGCCGAACAGATCGGTGCCACCGTGGGCTCGGTGGTCCTCGTGACCTCTCCCCAGGGCGAGCTCACCCCGTTTGGCATGGTCCCCAAGTACATTCGCTTCCACGTCGCTGGCATCTTCAATTCCGGCTTCTTCGACTACGATTCGTCCTGGGCATTCATCCGCCTCTCCGACGCGCAACAGCTATTCGGTCTGGGCGACGTAATCTCAGTCATCCAATTCAAGATCGACGATATCTATCGCGCCGCGGACGTCGCCCGCCAACTCGAACAGTCCGCCGGACAAGGCTTCCTCGCGACTAGTTGGATGGAGCAGAACAAGCCGCTATTCCGCGCCCTCCGTCTCGAACGTGTGGTGACCTTTATCACCATCGGCCTGATCGTGTTTGTTGCCGCACTCAACATCCTGATCTCGCTCATCATGATGGTCATGGAGAAGACAAAAGACATCGCCGTCCTCATGTCTCTCGGCACCAAGAAAAAACAGATCCGCCGCGTCTTCATTGCGCAAGGGGTTCTGATCGGGGTGATCGGCACCGCCATCGGCCTGGTCCTCGGCTATGCAATGTCCTATGCCGGCGGACACTATCACTTCATTGCGCTCTCCGCCGAGGTCTACTCCATCGATTACGTCCCCTTTGCTCCGCGGCTGATCGATGGCGTGCTCGTGGCGCTGGTCTCGGTCGGAATTTCCTTGGTGGCCACCATCTACCCCTCATGGTCAGCAGCGCGCATTCTGCCCGCCGAAGCGCTACGGTACGAGTAGATTCCGGCTCGTTTAACGCCGCCCGCACCCCCAAAGGGCTCACGCCGCACGCGCCTGTGACCCCGGTCACATTGCAATTGTTTTCCGGAGGTATACAGTCTTTTGCATACCCGTTTTCGCGGGTCACGACGCGAAATCGGGTTGTCCCTCTACCCGGCATCGACGATCATGGGATGGAGCGATCATGGGTTGTTCCGATCATGATCTAATGGATCAAGTGCCGTCTCCTGAGGCAATCCCCCGGAGACGGCGTTGCTACTTAGGAGGGACGGTTTGCATCCAATAGCTCAAGATCCTCTATTGAGGGTCGAAGGGTTGAGCAAGGTGTTTCGCTCAGGCGAAACCAGGCTGGTGCTCTTTGAGAATCTGTCTTTCCAGGTCAGCAAAGGAACGATGCTCGCGGTTGTGGGTCAATCCGGTGCAGGAAAGAGTACCTTATTGCACATCCTCGCGGCGCTTGATCGTCCTTCCGCCGGTGCCGTATACTGCGCCAATTCCCAGGTGAACGCGCTTTCCGACGATGCCGCTGCCGAGTTTCGTAACCGCGAAATCGGCTACGTGTGGCAATTTCACTACCTGCTGCCGGAATTCACCGCGCTGGAGAATGTCGCCATGCCGCTTTTGACGCGCGGCCAACCGTTATCGATCGCGGTGAAGCAGGCCGCGCGGTGGTTGCGCGAAGTGGGGTTGGAGGCGCGCGGCCATCATCGCTCCGGCGAGCTTTCCGGAGGCGAGCAGCAGCGTTTGGCGCTGGCCAGGGCGCTGATTACCGAGCCCCAAGTCCTGTTGGCCGATGAACCTACCGGCGATCTCGACGGGCGCACCGGAGAGTTAGTTTTTGAAATGGTCGCCCGCTTGCATCGCGACCATCAGCTGACTTCCCTGATTGCCACCCACAACTTGGCATTTGCACGACGGTGCCATCGCGTTTTACGGTTGGATCAGGGCAAAATAGAAGAACTGGCGCCCGAGTCGCTTCCAGCGTAACGAAAGGCAGAACCGAAGCACGATTATAGGGTGGACGTGGAAAGACCGAGGTACACGAAGGTAAGATTCTCCGGTTACCTCGAGGCTGATATCGCTTGGGACATTAGGCGATATAAATGCATAATGAGGTAGGGTCATTGGGAGCGGCGGAAGGTGGTTTCTTTCGCGCGAACTCGGGGGGAATTGGTATATGTTTGAACGCTACACGGAAAAGGCCAGGCGCGTCATCTTCTTTGCCCGGTACGAAGCCAGCCAGTTCGGTTCTCCTTACATTGAGACTGAACACCTGCTGCTCGGCCTGTTGCGTGAAGACAAGGCCCTGACCAATCGCTTCCTGCGCTCGCATGCCTCGGTGGAATCCATCCGCAAGCAGATCGAAGGCCACACCACCATTCGGGAGAAAGTCTCCACCTCGGTTGATCTTCCCCTCAGCAACGAATGCAAGCGCGTGCTCGCCTATGCCGCGGAGGAGGCCGAACGCCTTTCCCACAAGCACATCGGTACCGAACACCTGCTGCTTGGCCTGCTGCGCGAAGAAAAGTGTTTTGCCGCCGAGATCTTGCACGAACGCGGCCTGCGTCTGTCGACCATACGCGAAGAACTGGCCCGCACGAGCCAGGAAAAAACCTCGCCGCAACGCGGACAGCGCGAATCCTCCTTACTCAGCGAGTTTTCCCGTGACCTCACCCAGTCCGCCATGGATAGCCAGCTTGATCCGCTGGTAGGTCGTGATGGCGAAGTCGAACGCGTGGTCCAGATTCTCTGCCGCCGCACCAAGAACAATCCGGTCCTGATCGGCGAGCCCGGAGTAGGCAAGACCGCCATCGTGGAAGGCCTGGCGCAGCGCATTGCCGACGGCGAAGTCCCTTCCTTCCTGGCCGATAAACGCATTCTCGCCCTGGATCTTTCCCTGATTGTGGCCGGCACCAAGTATCGCGGACAGTTCGAAGAGCGCCTGAAGACCATCATGAAAGAGCTGATGGAGTCCCAGAATTCGATCATTTTCATCGACGAACTGCATACTCTGGTTGGCGCGGGAAGCGCCGAAGGCTCGCTCGACGCTGCCAACATCCTGAAGCCCGCCCTCTCGCGCGGCGAGATTCAGTGCATCGGCGCCACCACGCCCGCCGAGTACCGCAAATCGATTGAAAAGGATCGCTCGCTCGAACGGCGCTTCCAGGCCGTAAAGGTTCCGCCGCCCAACGAGACCGACGCCATCAAGATTCTTTTCGGCATCAAGGAACGTTACGAGAAATTTCACGCCGTCACCTATACCGACGACGCCATCAATTTTTCCGTCTCGCATTCGAACCGCTACATCCCCGACCGCTTCCTGCCCGACAAAGCCATCGACCTGATCGACGAAGCCGGAGCGCGTGTGAAGCTGCGTCAGACTACGCTGCCCGAAGAGTTGACCGAAGTGCAAAAGCGCATCAAGTTCATCGTCCACCGTATGGAGAACGCCATCGCGAACCACGAGTTCGAGAAGGCGCGCTTCTACTCTGACGAAGAGCGCAAAGAGCGCGAGAACCTGCGCGCCCTTCGCGAAAAATACCACCTCGATGAATCCTCCACCGGCGTCGTCGGTCGGGAGGACATCGAGGACGTGGTCAGTCGCTGGACCGGCGTCCCCATCACCTCGATCAAAGAGGAAGAGACGCAAAAGCTCCTGCGCATAGAAGAAGAGCTGCACAAGCGTATCATCTCGCAGGAACGGGCGATCAGTGCTCTGGCCCGCGCCATTCGCCGCAGCCGGGCGGGATTGAAGAGCCCCAACCGTCCCATCGGATCTTTTCTGTTCCTCGGCCCGACCGGCGTGGGCAAAACCGAGGTGGCCCGCACTTTGGCGCATTTCATGTTCGGCAGCGACAAAGCCCTGGTTCGCTTCGACATGTCGGAATTCATGGAAAAGCACTCCGTCTCGAAACTGATCGGCTCGCCCCCCGGATACGTAGGCTACGAAGAGGGCGGACAGCTGACAGAACGCGTCAAACGAGCGCCATATTCTGTCGTTTTGCTCGACGAAATCGAAAAGGCGCATCCCGACGTATTCAACATCCTGCTGCAGGTGTTTGAAGATGGTCAGCTGACCGACGGACTGGGTAACACGGTCGACTTCAAGAACACCATCATCATCATGACGTCGAATATCGGAGCCAGGCACCTCATGAAGCGCGAGGGTCTGGGCTTCCAGTCGTCGAAGGATGAAATGGTTTCCGAGAAGGTCGAGGACCTGGTGAAGAGCGAAGTCAAGCGCACCTTCAATCCGGAATTCCTCAACCGCGTGGACGAGATCATTCTCTTCATGGCGCTAAGCGAAGGCGACCTGATCCAGATTCTCGAACTCATGGTCAGCCAGCTGAACCAGAACCTGGCGCAGCGCTCGATCACGGTAACGGTAGCCGACGAAGCCAAGAAGTGGATCCTGAACCAGACCCTGACCGATCGCAGCTACGGAGCGCGGCCACTGCGCAGAGCGCTGCAAAAGTACATCGAAGACCCGCTGTCGGAAGCCCTTATCCAGGGCACCATCACCACCCGGCCGGCGTTCATCGAGGTCTTCCTCGAGGATAACAAGCTGTACTACCGTCCGGTAGACGCAGAAAAAACCGAAGGCGTCCTGCTCTACGAAAGCTAGCAGGACGTGATCGATCAGCCGCCGGCGAAAGCTGGCGGCTTTTGCTATTGGCGGCCCCTTTTGACCTCGCTCCCTCGCCACCTCGGCTCCCCTCTGGTGACGAGGGCAGGCGACGTCGTGCGGCTCCCGGAAAAACGTTGATCCCGCTCGCTTCCCGACAGGTTCCCCTGGAATTTGGGGCCCATCGGGACTTCGAAAGCTGGCAGGACGAACCTCGCTGAACGGCGCTTCGCAGCCGACGAGCAGGAACGCGGAAACGTTGTTCCCGGTTCGCGTGATGGCTCCGAAGCAACACGAGCTAACCGTAGACATTCCTTCACCGTTGGCCTCATCCTGAAACCCGTGTACATCGAATCCGGTTTGACCAGCGGCCCGTCAGCGACGCCCACGCTCGATAAGAGCAGTATCCGGTGGGTTTCTGTTCGAGAGAGGTTTCTCAGGCACCGTCACAATGGCGAGTGACAGACGGCACAGACTTGCCAATCCGGCAAATGAGACCATAACCCCCCTGATGGGGCAGTGCCCGGAGAAAATCGTCCTGCAAAGCCCGTTATGAATCTTCCCCAAAAGCACTTTTGCGGTTCCCGGAGCGAATTACGCTCCCCGAGCTCTTACACTTAAATCCTGCGCAATCAATGACTTTTTTAGAGGGTCGCTGCGCCGCTGTCGGCGTTCTCTTGCCGACCCAGGCAGCCCGCGGCGATGTGGGCTTCCCACCTAACCCATTTCATGGTTCTCTTCCAGCTTCTGCGCTTCCGGGGAAGTGCAGCGGGAGCCGGGCTGGCGGCAATTCGTCGGTGGCAAGAAAACCACACTTTGATTCTTATCGGTTGATTGACCCCTTCTGTCAATTTGTGTATAACTCACTGATCGGGGCTGGCTCATCGCAGTTGCTTGGGGAAGACGTAGCAAAAAATCCAGGCGTGAGACCGAGGTGACGTTATGAAGTCCAGCTCGTACGCAATCCTTGCAGGATCCCTTCTCGCTTTGACCCTAGGTGCCAGTGCGCGGGAGACTGTTCTGCCCGCTGGTACTCTTCTCAAGTGCACCCTGAACGAACCGAATTTTTCTTCCGCAACGGTTGCCGTCGGTGATCCCGTGCTCTGCCATCTGCACTCGGTAACGGAATTCGGCCAGCAGACGTTTCCCCGCGGAGCCTACCTTGTCGGCCATCTCGAATCCGCCCAGGATCCTGGCCATTTCTGGGGTAAGGGCAACATGAAGCTGGTCTTTGACCGCATCGGACTGCCGAACGGTGACCTGCCGCTCGACGCCAAAGTGATCGCAACCCGCGGCTACAAAGTTGATAAAACAGGAGCCATCGACGGCAAAGGACACGCCAAGCGCGACATCGTCGAATGGATGATTCCACCGCTATGGCCGTGGAAGATCATCATGTTGCCGGCTCGCGGCCCCCGACCGACGCTGAAAGGCGAGAGCCAACTGGAACTGCGCTTGATGGATGACGTGCAGATCCCGCAAGTGTCCGCCACGAACGGCCCCGATTGGCACTTCTTCGGCCGCCCCGAAGTCCAGAATGACTCCTATTATCAGGGCTCGTATCAGGGCGCCGCTTACCAAGGCTCTCCCTATCAGAGCGCGGAGGCGTCCGCGAACAGCGCCGTTCCTCAGTTGGCGGTGCGCAGGGTAAAGGTCACTTCGAGCGATCAGCCGGGGGCGGAAGAAACTCCACAGGTCGTCTACGCCAGCTACATTACCAAAGGCACGGTCGGCAGCGCCGCGCCAGGAGTGCCCGTGTTTGTGCTGAAGTCGGGCATGATCCTCGAGGTCGGAAATTACACCTATCAGGACGGGCGCATCAGCTATGAGCTGGCCAGCGGCGGAAGCGGCGTAATCAGCAGCGAAGAAGTCGACTGGACGACAACCACTCAAATGAACAGCCAACGCGGCGTCCGGATGACGCTGCGCGGCGGGCACCCGGGCGCCACCGCAGGGTTCTAGGAAGCTCTCCACCGCTTTCAAAGCCGTCCGCGAAAGCTGACGGCTTTTTTGTCGCCGGAAGTTCGCGATTCTTGCGTGAACAATTGCCCTGCGCCCTGCAACCGGGATGCGCCATCCAATAACGGAAGAGCCACCTTGCTCCGAGGGTAGCTATGTCCAAAATCAACATCGCCGAAAAATTCGCCGCCATCACCGAATCCTACAAGCCTCGCATCGCCGCCGAACTCAACGGACAGTACATCAAGTTTGTCAAATTTGACAGGGAGTTCGTCTTTCATCATCACGATCACGAAGATGAAATGTTCCTCGTCGTCAAAGGTCGCTTCCGCATGGAATTCCGCGACCGCCATGAATGGATCGAAGAAGGCGAGTTTATCGTCGTGCCACGCGGAGTCGAGCATCGTCCGGTGGCCGAGCAAGAGTGCCGCGTGCTGCTGTTTGAACCCGCCACCACCGTTAACACCGGCAACCTGGTCAATGAGCGAACGGTACACCAACTGGAACGGGTTTGACACCGAGTTCCCCCAACCTCGAAACTCTTGGACAAATGGAAATCACGGTTTACTCCGCTCCTTGGTGTCCCGATTGCCGCGAGGCTAAGCGTTTCCTCGATCGGCATAAACTGACTTACACGGAAATCAATATCGAGACCGATCCCGGAGCCGTGGCCGAAGTTGTCAAAAATACCGGCAAACGCGCCATCCCCCAGTTTGTGATTGATGGAGAATGGGTCCAGCCCTACAGTCCGGGCGAGGGTTTCCTCTACGAAGAAATGGCCAAGCGCCTGGGGGTTGAGCCGTAAATGGTCGGTGCGTGAGAAAACGACCTCGCCGAGCCCCACCCGTCGCCTTACGGCGGCGAAGAAGGTCCCAACCGAACGCTACGGCCATTCTTCGCCCCTGACCGATGACCCGGGAGAACGACCAGCGGGGCGGCGGCTACTGGACTACGAACTAGACGGTCAAACGGCAGGAATTCATCATGTTCTGACCCGTCGCTGTTGCCGAAGCTTCTCGATTCTCACTGTTCGGTTTCGGACAACGATTTTCCGGTTCCGTACAGTGGGTCGCGCGGCAGGAATGCACGGTGAGCATGTTTCGCTCGCAGTAACGCGAATCGATCTGGCAGAGAACGTGCAGCGCCGAGAGCCTGCGGTCATGTGCGGAGGCTTCCATGGAATCCCTGTTTGAGGACGTGCGCTATGCGCTGCGTCAGTTGTGGAGGTCTCCGGGCTTCACGCTGACCGCGGTGCTCACGCTGGCCTTCGGCATCGGCGCGACAACCGCCATCTTCTCGATCGTCGAGGGTGTGCTGTTGCGGCCGTTGCCGTTTCCCGCCCAGGCCCAACTGGTCACGCTGGGCGATGTCCTGGAGGGCGTGCAATACGGCCCCGACGCACCGGCGGTCACAGCCCCTGGCATTCGTATCTATATGCGCGACACCCGCGCTTTCTCCAGCCTGGGCGGCTACCGGCCATCCACTTACGAACTCTCCGGCGCGGGCGACCCGGCCCAGATTAATGCTGCGCGTCTTACGGCCAGTATGTTTGCCGTACTTGGTGTCTCGCCCTTGATGGGCCGCGCCTTTACCGAACAGGAAGATGAGAACATGCAGCCGTTGGTCCTGCTCAGCTACCAGACCTGGCACAGCCGCTTCCAAGGTAACGCCCACATCCTCGGCCAGAAGATTCTTCTCGACCGCAAGCCCTACGAGATTATCGGTGTCATGCCGCGCGAATTCGAGTTTCCGCTGGTCCCAGGCCAATTGAACCGGAGCGAGCTTTGGGTGCCGATGAGCTTCACCCAACCTGAACTGCTCCTGGGCTTTGGAAACTGGGGCTACTATATGGTCGGACGGCTGAAGCCCGGCTTCACCCCGGCCCAGGCACAGTTGGATGCTGCCGACGCAGCGCGGGAGATCATGCGCAATTTTCCGCCGGCGCTCTCCAGCCGTCGCCTGCATCCAGCGGTCCAGCCGCTCGATGAAGCGACCGTCGCGCAGGCTCGGCCGCTCATCCGCATGCTGTTTCTGGCCGTCAACGTGGTTCTGTTCATCGCCTGTGCCAATCTTGCCGGGCTGCTGCTGGTTCGTGTCATCCGTCGCCGGCGCGAGATCTCAGTGCGCCTCGCGCTCGGCGCCACTGGCACGGCTGTGGTGCGCCAATGCCTGGTCGAGGCGTTACTGCTCAGCGTCTCCGGCGGATGGTTGGGACTGGCACTGGCATCGATGGCCGTCAAGGTTGGCGTCAGCTTCCTCCCGGAAACACTGCCGCGCATCAGTTCGATCGGCCTTAGCTTCCGGGTAGTAGGTTTCGCGCTCGGATTGGCTGTGTTAACCGGACTGCTCTGCGGGTTGATTCCCGCTTTCGCCGCCGCTCGCACCCGCGTCAATGAAGCACTGAAAGAGGGTGGACGCAGCGGGACCGCCAGCGGGGGCCACGCGCGCCTGCGTTCCGCCCTGGTCGTTGCCGAACTTGCGGTCGCTTTAGTACTGCTTACCGCCTCCGGGCTGTTGCTGCGCAGCTTTGACAAGATGCGCTCGGTCGGCCTCGGCTTCCGCACCGATCACACGCTGACTGCCGCCTATAGTCTGCCGCGCCAGCAATACTCTACACAGGCCGCCATCGACGGATTCAACCAGGCCCTGCGTACCGGGCTGGAGCAGTTGCCGGGCGTGCAGGCGTTCGGGGTCACTACCATGTTGCCCGCCTCCGATGCCGAGTTCCTGGGCACATTCACCGCCGAGGGCTACGTTTCTCCGAGGGGGGGCGGTCTGAACCTGGCGTGGATGCCCCAGTTGACGGGCAATTACTTCCAGGCTCAGGGCATTCCGGTCATCCGCGGTCGCGACTTCACTGCGGCCGATCGCGAAGGCGCTCCGCTGGTCGCAATCGTCAATCGCACGCTGGCAGAGCACTACTGGCCGGGACAAGACCCCGTTGGCAGGCGCCTCCACCGCGGCCCGAGGGAGGCAAACACTCCGTGGCTAACGGTCGTCGGAGAAATCGGCGACGTCAAACAACTGGCGGCCGATGTGCCTACCGGAGAGCAGATCTACATTCCTGCCAGCCAAAGCAAAGCCGATGCAGGATCATTTGCCTCACCCGACATGCTTACCGGCAATGGGGGGTCGATTGTGCTTCGCGGCCAACTGCCACCCGAGCAGATGGCAGAGTCCCTGCGCACGGTCGTCCACTCCATCGACCCGCAACTGCCGCTCACTCAGGTCGAATCCATGGATCGCGTGGTGGCCGAAGGCCAGGCGCCGCGCCGCTTCCATACTGCCCTGGTCGCCGCCTTCGCTGGTGCGGCCGTCCTGCTGGCTCTGCTCGGCATTTATAGCGTCATCGCCTTTTCGACGGCGTTGCGCACCCAGGAGATGGCCATCCGCATGGCGCTCGGCTCGCAGCGCTCGAGCATCATGGGGCTGATTCTGCTTTCCGGCGCGAAACTTGG
The DNA here is from genome assembly GCA_049520935.1 of Terriglobales bacterium. GTDB lineage: Bacteria > Acidobacteriota > Terriglobia > Terriglobales > Acidobacteriaceae > Acidiflorens. The sequence continues at coordinate 77,233 of JBEKPJ010000028.1, forward strand.
CGTGGCCGGCTGCGGCCTCGGCATCCTAGCTGCCGTCTTTGCCACTCGTCTGCTGCGCTCGCTCCTGTTCGAGGTCGATTCGCTCGACCCGGCGGTGCTGGTTCTCGCAACGCTCTCCCTGTTCCTGCTCGCGCTCGTGGCCTCGATCATTCCTGCCCGCCGAGCCGCTTCCTTATACCTCATGGAAGCGCTGCGGACCGAATAACCTGCGAGTGCCGCTTTTTCATCGATGGTAGCTCCCGGTGAGGGGGCGTTCCGATGAGGGTACGTCCCGATGATCGGCGACCGGAAACCGGTCTGGATCGACTGTTGTGCGCAAGGCGAACGTGTCGCCCTGGTTACCTTCGGCCCGCATTCGTCCGACTTCTGTACCCTTCCCGCCGCAAGCTGAATGCGTCAGGATAGTGATTGCTACCCGGGAATCTCTCTCCCCGCCGGGCCTGATGGCTCATGTTCAATTCCGATATCGGTGAAAGAAACGGAGAAGGGGAACTGGTCGAGACCTGGCAGCGTTTTGTTCAGGGCTTACTGGGTGTGCTCGCGCTGGTCGGTGCTGGATTGATGGCCCACTATTACGCCCCCTCGGAAACTTCCAGCCTGGAGCAGCAAGTGCACCAACTTTCGGCCCAGGTCGCCGATCTCGAGCGTCAGCAATCATTCTCCGCCGCGGCTGTGGATGACGCGCGCGATTCAGTGGCCTACATCTACGGCATCTATCACGTATCGGGTCATGGGCAGAGGTTTCGTGCCCGGGTCGCGGGCACCGGCTTTGTAGTGGCGCAGGGCCTCCTGGCCACCAACCGCCACGTAGCCGAGCCGTGGTACGGCGATCGGGAAGTCGCCACGGCATTACGGCAGGGAGGAACGCCAGTTCTCGAGAAGCTGGTAGCATACTTCCCGGGCTCGCCTCTCCCGGTAAACCTCGAAACAGCGGTTCTCGCCGCCCATGGCGACCTGGCTTTACTGCGCATCGAAGAAACTACTTTCACCAGGAAGCTGCGCCCGCTCACCTTATCCGCCGCGCCGTCGCATGTCGGCGAATCGGTGAGCGTGCTGGCCTATCCCATGGGAGTGACCGGCATGGTCGCAAAATCGCCGGCGCTGGTCTACGACCGCCTATCGTCACACCCCGACGACGCTGACACTGCCGGAGAACTCGCCGCCCTGTCGCTAATCAGGCCTTCAGCCACCTTCGGACACATTGGCGATGTCAGCGGCGACAAACTGATCTACGATGCCCCCACCGCCCGCGGAGGCAGCGGCGGCCCTGTGCTGAACCTGCAGGGCGAAGTTGTAGGCGTCAATTCCGCTTATATCGACGGGTTCTCCGGAGGAACGCTGGGCATCGCCGCCGCCGAACTTCGTCCACTTCTCGACACCGCCAAGCGCGCAACCGTGCAGACCGCCGCCGCCCTCCGCTAGCCAGACTGGGTCCGAACCGCGAGCCTCCAAACCATGCAATTTCTTGCGCATATGGCGCTCGCCCGCGTCCGATCGGCCGCGCCCTTTCGACAAAGACAAAGCATGTGGCTTCATGTACATTTGTAATCTGCTGATTTGAGAGATCATTCGGTCTTGTGACTGCTATGACATTGGCGTGACCCCTCCCGATGGACGCTGGTATTTTCAGTCAGCGGCGATGCCTGCAGACAAACGGGTCCCCCCACTGCATGGTTCAAAAAAGCTTGCGAAAAAAGAGAATTGATGATGAAAAATCTCGGGCTGTTGGCGATGGGTTTGTTGATTTTGGCGCTGGCTGGCGGTTGCGCGAAGGGTGGGAACGGAGAGGGTAGCGGAATCGTGGTTACCATCTCGGGCAACAGCCCTTCCCACGTTTACCCGGGCCAAACTACAACCTACACCGCCACGGTGACGCCAGCCGGAACCAACCAGGCCGTGATTTGGAGTCTGATGGGCTCGCAATGCACGGGCACGCCGAATGCTTGTGGGACCCTCGACTCGAGCACGGGAGCTTATGTTGCGCCGGCTGCTCCCCCCAGTCCGGCCACCTTCGAAATTGTAGCGACCTCAGTGGCTGACAACACGGCTTTCGGCACCTACGACGTGAGCGTGCAACTGATAAGCGTGGTAGTGACTCCGACCGCCGTAACCATGGGTGAGAATCTGGTGCAGCAGTTCACGGCCACGGCGACACCCGACGCTGCACCGCAGACCTTCACCTGGAGTCTGACCTGCGGCGCCGCACCCTGTGGCCAGTTGACCCCAGGCGCCAACAATGCCGGGACGGCGGTCTATACCGCTCCGGCGTCCAGCCAGACTGTGTCGGTCTCGGCAACGTCAACCGTGAACGACGGGAACCTTGCTTCCTTCACGTCCAAGGTAACGGTTGCCACATCGCGGCTGAGCCCGAGCAGCACTTATGGATTCCAGTTTTCCGGCTATGACACCAGCAATAATCCGGTGGCCGCCGTCGGAACCATCACCACGAGCGCGACCAGCACCATTGCGAGCGGAGTCGAGGAAGTGCTGACTGCCAGCGGAGCGCAAGCGTGGACCGTCGATGCCGGCTCGTCGTACGTTCCCAGCTCCAACAACGACAGCAGCAACAATCTGGGCACGCTTACCCTGAACTTAAGCAGCGGCACCACCACCATCACCAACACCTACACGGCGGTCCTCACCTCGAGCGGCAATATCCAGATGATTGAATCCGACGGCGAGGGAACCGGTTACGGAGCCATGCAAAAGTCGACCGCCGGCCAATTCGGAAACGGCAGTCAGTCATTCGCATTCGGCTTCTCCGGAGTTGACTCGAGCCTCCAGCGAGCCGGCTACGCCGGTTTGTTGACCATGATTCCAACTTCCAATTCCGGCGGGAATATCAGTAGCGGCATGCTCGACGCCAACGACAACGGCACGGCAAGCAAGGTCAGCACGATTACCGGCACCTATCAACAGGACACAACCTTCCCGGGTCTCTGGCATATGACCCTCAGCACGGGTCAGGATTTCGACTTCGTTGTGGGCGGCGGGACACTGCAAGCCAAGACCGGTTCGAGCCCGCTGACGCTTTATGCGATTTCCTCCGACGCGCTCGATTCAACGCATCCCGCGATCTCGGGCTCGATGACCTATCAGGTCCCTATGCCTTCGGGCTACACCAACGCTGCATTCTGCCCTTCGGCAAATTCCGGGTGCACTTCGATTTCGGTGCTGACGGGAGCAAACGCCAATGTCGCACTCATCAACGGTACGACCGATGGCACCTCGAGCGGAACGGGAGGAAGCGGGGGCTTCACCGGCAACTTTGACCAGAACAATAACGGAACGATTCTTTCGGTCTCGGCCTTTCCCTCGGCGGCGCAAACCCCCTCTCCCTATACGTACGTCGCGAGCGGCACCAGCGGACGCTATGTGTTCCAGATGATGGGCAATCCGAATGCAACCCCGGCGACGCTGCCCATTCCTTTCGTTCTCTACGCGAGCGGCGCCAATCGTGGCTACCTGCTCGATCAGGCGAGTACCGCGGTGATGACCGGAGCCATGAATCCGCAGCCGACCAAAGCAAGCGGCGCCTACGCCCCGGCAGAGTTGCCGGGAACCTATGCGGCGGGTACCGCCAGCAGCAGTTCAGGCGTCGCACCTTCGGTCGAGAACCTGTTGCTCACTTCGCCCGGTGGAGGGGTATTCAACGTCACCGGGACCGAGAACCAGGATGAAACGGTGACCGGGACGTATTCGATCCAGTTCACCGGCACCGGCGCCATCACCCTAACCGCTCCGACCGCATCGACGAATGTGATTTACGCGATTGACTTCGACAGTACGAACTCGGTCATTTTGGACTTCTTTATGATGGGCACCACGAGCGGCACGCCGAGCGCGCTGCTGTTCGCGCAACAGTAAGAAACCGGCGTGGAGACCGGGCTTCGCCGGGGGGCGCCCGGTCGCTTCACCTCCCGCGCACCACAACCTTCGCGGTCGCAAGATTGTCAAAACGGTCGTAGGCGCGGACCACCACGACGTGGTCATTTGCTGTATTGTCGGCCATCGGAGTCGGCCCGGTCTCGGCGGGCGGCACGGTCACGCGAAAGTCATAGTCCTCGGTCCGGGCATCGGACAACTGGCCAACCGGCTCCACGAACTGCCAGTCGCCGCCATCGAGCGAATATTCCGCCCGCTTGATCACCGAAAAGGAATCGCCCGCCCGGAAGCGCACGTGAATCTGCTTTCCATCCATCGCGGCCGCCAGACGGTCGATCACCGGAGCCGTGCTATCGACCTCGAAGCGCTCGCTGACGCGCTCGGCATAGAGAGCCTCTCCCGGGGAATGCGACGGCGCATCGGAAGCGATGACCTTTACCGTGTAGCCGCCGTCCGGCAGCAGACTGGCGTCGAAAGAATAGTAGCGATCGGAGAGATTCGCCTTCAGCAGCAGCCAGCGCGCTTCCGCGTCACCCCGGTAGTAGACGGCATAAACGAGCTGGTCATCATTGTCGTCATGTGCCGACCAGCGTATGCCAATCGAATCGCGATCGCGCACCGCCGGAGGCGGAGCCTCATAGCGCGACGGACCCTGCCCCGACCCTTCATTGCCGGTGACATGCGGAACCGACTGGTAGTGATATCCGGTCTGCACCACAATTTCGTCGATCTCGGGCGCGACGTTCTTCGGCAGATAGTTCAGCAAGACCGAATCCACCCGCGGCGCGGCATTGCCGGCGTGCAACACCGTCTTCCACTGTACGAACCGCGCTGGCGGAACGTTGAGCTCGGCGCCCGAGGTCCAATCGACTCGCGTCCACTTGCTCCAGTTGCGATCGGGGTTGTCGACATTGCCGCTGCGCGCGTACAGTTCGATATTCGAATTCGCTCCCGAACCTGCGCCCGGTTCGCCGCTGCTGCGGAGGCGCGCGCGTCCCCAAAGCGAAAAAACATGCGCGTCAAACACATCGCTTTCGTACGTGCCTTCCCGCTCAAGGCCGGGACCAAGCACGAAAATCTTCCCCAGGTTGCTGCTCGAAGCGTACAGCCCTCCGCCGGGCGCGGCCGCAAAGGCGGTGATCTGCGTGGCGCTGGCTTTGATGAGGTCGGTGAAATCGTCGACGCCATTGATGGCAAAAATATGTCCGCGATTGCCGGTGCCGGCAAGCAGCCGTCCACGCTGATCAAAACCCAAGGCGTAGACGAGGTCTTCGTGCGAACTCCACAACCGTGACGGGGCGCCGTCGGGCGCAATGCGATAGATTTCGGAGCCGCCCGTAACCCCGACTCCGGGAGCGGGAAACGGCGTTGCCGGAGCGCCTGCCGCGGCAGCCGCAGGAATCGTAATCGTGCCACCGCCCGCGGCGGGTATGCTCGGGGCGGGAGCGACCAGCGAGATGCTCGTCTGCGCCGGCGCGGTGCCGGTGCGCTTGTCCCCCGCAGCAGCGGCATAGATATTCCCTGCCCGGTCAATGGCGAGCGCGGTAATTTCCTTCTTCGGCGCGCTGTAGAGCACGAATGCTTCCCCATTCGGGGCGATGCGATAGACAAGCCCGCTTCCGTCAGAGCCGGCGATCAGGTTGCCAGTGGCATCGAGCGCGAGCACGCGAATGTGCACTTCATCGCTTTTGAAAAAGAGCGAATGCTGACCGTCCGCGCCAACCTTGTAGATTTCGCCATGATCGCCGGTGGCGATATACAGAGTGCCCGCATCATCGACAACGATGTCCCAGATGTATTTCGCCGCGGGATCGAAGTAGGGTCTCCAGTTCCACGGTGTCTTCGCGTCGGTCTTGGCACCCTTGGCCGGCTCAGAACGAGGCGGTTCCAGGCGATAGACCTTGCCGTCGGGCGCGGTGGCGGCATAGACGATGCCAGCCCTGTCCACCGCCAGCGATTGCACCTGTAATTCCGGGGCCTCGAAGATCGCCGTGCTTTGCCCATCAGGCGCAATGCGATACACCCGCGCCGGAGATCCCGCCGCCGCATAGATGTTGCCCGCCGAATCGGACGCAATCGACCAGAGGTAGGTCGAAGGCGTGGTGGCGATCGCCTTGAACGCCGGAGCCAGTTCGAGTCCGCCCGCGCTGCGCAAGGCGATGCCGTTGGCCGTGCCTTTGGTCAGTTCTTCGAACTTGGATTGTTCCCAGGTCCGGGTGCCCTCGGCCGGGGCGAAAGTTGAAAACCCTAGAACCGCAAGAATAAGTGCGAATGCTGGGGGGACCGTCTTACGAGCCAAAGGCATACCTCAAATCAGTCTATTGCTGGAAAGCCAGGTGTCATCCGCGCGGCGGACCGATCGACTTCGCTCGGGGGCGAGTCGCCTCTTCCCCGGGAAGCGCGAAATTACTTCACGTTAATCGTCAGCATCTGCGCGCCCGAAACCACATAGTCGAGCGGCTCAGTGGAAGCTTCGCTGACGGACGATTCTGCCAGTACGATCATGTCTTGCGTGCCGCGCATGTTTTCCATAACGTTCATCACGGAAAGCGGCAGGGTCGGCATCACCTTGTCGGCCACCATCGCCTCCGGATCGGAATCAATGAGCGATACGTAGACCCGATCGTTGGCGTGCTCCCGATTCAGCAGGGCAATGGTCGGCGCCAGGCCCAGACCGCGGTTCATCATTGGCGTCCCGCGGTGCATACGGTCAAGGGTGTCGCCGTCACTCACCAGGATGCGCAGAGTTCCCTTCGCGGTCGAAGTAGGAATCCGCATGGAGATCTGCCGCACCAGCCGCTCGCCGCGATACGGACGAATCACCGTCTCCACCATAATCTGGTCGCCCGGCCGGGCTTCGGTCATATCGGTGCGCGCACCTTCCAGGCGCGCCGATCGGCGTTCACGAACCAGATCGAAATCGAGCTTCACGCCCTGAATATCAGGTGCGTTCAGGGGATTACTGTAAATGCGCCCAAAGCGCTCACCGATGGTAGCGGCGGCCAAAGCCGCGGCCGGCTGTCCGTTGTCCTGCGGCGCAAACATGTTCCGAAGCGTAACGTCGGGATACCCTTTCACGCTGAGCAGTCCGTTCATGCGGTAAGTGATGTCTTCGCCGTATTCGTTAGTGCCATGCAGCGCGTTGAACACGGTGGCCATCATGGCCAGCGGGCTGAGCCGGGCATTATTGAGCACTTCGTAGTGAAACTGTTTCGTCGACCCTCCGCTTTCCCCCTGCACGTGCATGGTCACAGTCACGGGAATCATCTTTGACTCCCGTCCCGGCACGCCCATAATTCCATTCTGGCGGTCTTGCACGAAAGCGCCTACGGTCTCGGTCGTGTTGACGATCTTGAAAGCATTCATGGGCGAAGGCAGCGTGGCTAGCACTGTCGCCTTGGTCATCGGCAGATCCACTTCGCCAAACTGCAAAAGCGGATGTCCGCAGGCGAGCAGGCGCTGCGGATCAACGTAGGTCACACTACAGGTCGCCGCAATATCCATATCCCCGCGAACTAGCACGGCGCTGACCGCGGATCCCGCCTCGATCGGCTCCGGCTGCTTGTGATCGCTCGAGGCGCCGATGCCCATCACCGGAACGATGCCCGCGGCAGCGAATTGCGCGCCATAGCGCTGCAGGGTTTCGTCTGAGAATCCATCAAATACGAGCGGCGTCTCAATCGGCTCGAGATAGTTGCTGTAGTTCTGTGCCGGAAGCGCCGCGCTCTCGCCGGGACTTGCCGTTTGCGCGACTCGGCGTGCATCGGAACCCGCCTCGTCCGCACCTGCGGTCCGCCGTGGCCCCGGATTTGTTGCCGCACTGTGATCGAGCGCGTTGATTTCCAACATCTCTTCAATCGGGGTCACACCCGCGATCGGCTCCTTCGAGAATTCACCAATGCGAAAGGCCAGCGCCCCCGCCAGCTTGCCATCAAAATAGACCGGGCTGCCGCTCATGCCGGCAACCACGCCGGTATATTCAGGCTTGGTGCCATGCAAGCGGACCAGAATAATGTCGCCCTTGGGACCGTTCACATTCCGCATCACGCCCAGAACTTCCACTTCCATCGATTCCGGCTTCACGCCCTGAAACACGGTCAGCGCCGTGCCCCTCATGCCTTCGTGGATCTCGGCGAGCGGCATGATCGCCTGCCTGGGAATGGCGGAAGAAGAAACAGTGGGCTGTGCCTTGGTCTGGGCACTCACCCAGACGGAGAAACACAGACTCAAAAGCGCGGTGAGGGAGCGTGCGGCTTTGCTCATGCATGGCCCCGGAAGTACAAAAAATGCTTTATGCTTACTTAGACTCCGCGTCCCATCAGATAGGTTTTGCGAGGAGAGGCAGCCTTTTTAAGGGCCTGCAAAATAACCCAACCGCAGAGGTCTTGCATCTATACTAGCACAGTAGTTTTCGAGGGCTCCCCATGACTTCTTTGCTCCTTGGCGCTATAAAAACGTCCCTTTCAGCTTCTCGTAAGTCACTGATCTTGCTCGCCTTCGTTCTTTGCTGGATGGCGGTCGCAACCGCCCCGGGGCAGACCCAAGACCCCTCGCAACAACCGAGCTCGAATCCGAACAAGCAGGACGCACCGCCCGAAGCCGGGGGACCGCAAAATGACGTCGGACCTTATGTCATCCCCAAGAAAAAAGAGGAGCCTCCTCCGCCGGCGCCGGAAAAGCCGAAGAAAATCGAGAACATGCCCGACTACTCGATCAAGGTGGACGTACCCGTGGTCAACCTCGATGTGCTGGTAACCACCAAGGACGGCCAGACCGTTCCCGGATTGCGGCAGGAGAATTTCAAGATCATCGAAGATGGCGAGCCGCAGAAGATTGCGACCTTCAATCAGACCAAGGCCCCGATCACGGCCGTGCTGCTGGTCGAGTTTGCCAGCACCAACTACGACTTCGAGATCGAAGCCTTGCGTGCCTCGTACGCCTTCGCGAACACCCTGCAGAAGGAGGACTGGGTTTCGGTGATTTCCTATGATATGAAGCCGCAGATCCTGGTCGACTTCACGCAGGACAAGCGGGAGGTGCAAGCGGCGCTGAACCAATTGCGTATGCCGGGCTTCTCCGAGACCAACCTGTTTGACGCGCTGTTCGATACCCTGGATCGAATTGACCGCATCGAGGGCAAGAAATATGTCATTCTTGTCTCCACTGGGGTAGACACTTTCAGCAAACTTAACCTGGACCAGATCCTCAAGAAGGTCAAATCCACTAAAGACGTCACGATTTATCCCATCAGCGTCGGCTTCGCGGCCCGAGAATATTGCGAGATTCACCACTGTCGCACGCGGGGCATGATCCCGGTCAACAACATGGATTACCTGCAGGCGGACAACGAAATGAAAACCTACGCCAGCCTGACCGGTGGCCGTGCCTACTTCCCGCGATTCCAGGGCGAGTTGCCGGAAATGTTCAACGAAATCGGCGCCGACATCCGCAACCAATACACCCTCAGTTACCACCCCACCAACTCCAAGCAGGATGGCAGCTATCGCAAGTTAAAAGTCGAACTGCAAGCGCCCGAAGGAGGCCCGCTCAAGATTCGCGACCAGAAGGGCAAGGAAGTGAAGTACATCGTGTATGCGCGAGAAGGCTATACGGCAAAGCACACGGTGGAATAGTCGACCTGGCGCCGGCGCGCCTGACCCGAAGCCTCCCCGGCCGGGACCTAAGATGCGCTGTCCATCGCCATGAAGAGATTGTTCAACGACTCGCACAGAGTGGGGTGGGCAAAAATTCCATCGCGCAACGCCATATAAGGCAGTTTTCCCATCATGGCGATCTCCAGGGCGGACATGATTTCTCCGCCTTCGACGCCGAGCACTGCGGCGCCGAGGATCTGGTGATTTTCCGCGTCCACGATAGCTTTCATGAAGCCCCTGGTTTCGTCAATTTCGATCGCCCGCGCGACATGCGTCATCGGTAGCCTGGCGACGCGAACCCTGCGTCCCTGAGCGCGGGCGTCGGTCTCGGTCAGGCCCACGCGACCCAACTGGGGATCGATAAAAACGGCATAGGGCACCTGGCGGTCCTTGGTGGTTGCGTTTTTATGCTCGACAAGATTGGCGCGAAGGACGCGAAAGTCGTCGTAGGAGATGTGCGTGAACGCCGGGCCGCCTTTGATATCACCGAGAGCATAGATACCATCGGCGGTGGTTTCGAGGCGGTCGTTCACCCGGATGAAGCCACGCGGGTCGCTTTGAACTCCAGCCGCTGCCAGGTTCAGGGTGTCGGAGTTGGGCACGCGGCCCGTGGCAACCAGCAGGTGCGTACCGGTCAGGGTGGTCGGTCGATTTTGTTCGAGGATCTCCAGTCGGGTGCTCTCGCCCGCCCGGGCCACCGAGGTTGCGCTCGCCTTCAAGACGACTTCGATGCCGTCCTCGCGCAGGATCTTGCTCACTTCTTCCGCGATGTCGGGGTCTTCGCGTGACAGAAGCTGGCCGGCGGATTGCACGATCGTGACTCGGCTGCCCAGACGGCGGAAAAGTTGTCCGAACTCCAGGCCAATATAGCCGCCACCCAGAATCAACAAGTGATCGGGGGCGGAGTCGAGTTCCATGATGGAAATATTGTCGAGGAAAGGCACGGCGTCCAATCCCTCCAACGCGGGTCTGGAGGCGCGGGTGCCAGCATTGATAAAGATGGCGCTGGCGGCAAGCGTGCGCTGATTGCCGTCCGGCAAGCGAACGGCAACCGTTTGCGGACCGCTGAAATGGGCATCCCCGAAGATCAGGTCGAGATTGGGAGTTTTCTCCAGGCGCGCCTGACTTCCGCTTCGGAAGCTATCCACAATTTCCCGCTTGCGCTGACGAATTTTCGCCATGGCAACGCTGACCGGTTGCGTATGCACGCCGTAATCGGCAGCCCGGCGCGCCAGGTATGCCACCCGCCCGCTGGCCACCATCGTCTTGGTCGGGGTGCATCCCTCATTAATGCAGGTGCCGCCGACATGTTTTCGCTCCACGAGGGCGGTGCGCATTCCCGCTCCGGCAAGAGCCATGGAGAGAGGCGTCCCCCCCTGTCCGGAGCCAATGATTAGGGCATCGTACCGCTGCGGATTCGTCATGGCGGCCTCAGTTCGGTCTCTTTTTGATTGGGATTGCGTTTTGCAGGTTGCATTCTTTCGACAAGGTGGCCTCCGGGAAATCCTGATCCCGGGCAAGTGACCGTCGTCACATAACGTATGGGTTGATCACATTCCCGGGCCCTATCTTTCGAACACAATATGGATGGAGGTCTTCATTTGTGTTGCGGCTTGATTATCTATCATGCGTGTTGACCGTCGCGTCCACGATTCTGGTTGGCCGGCGGTGCTGGGAGGGTTGGGCGCTGGCTGCGGTCAATAGTGTCATCGTATGCGTTATCGGATTCCGGACCGACCAGCTGGGCTTTATTCCGGCCAACATATTCTGTATGGTGATGAGCGCGGTCAACCTGCGCGCGTGGCGCAAGTCGGGAGTATCTTGAGAAGCGAGCGGGGCGGCGGCCGATTCCGGACGCACCGGCTCGGTTTCACTGCACGAGCCCTTTGCCGGTTAGAAATTCATGAACCACCTCTTTCGCATCGCGGTGCTGGCCATCCACCGCGTAGTTGAGGCGTTGCATATCCTCGTCAGAAATCTTGCCCGCCAATCCGGCGAGAACCTGGGTAATCTCCGGGTGCTGCTCAACCGTCTGCCGGCGCACAACCGGCACCGCCTCATAGGGCGGAAAATAATGTCGGTCGTCGTCAAGCACAAAGAAACCCAGGGCCGGAATCAAACCGTCTGTGGTGTTGCCGCCGGCCAAGTCGATCTGGTGGTCTTTGAGCGCCCGCGCCAGCAGTCCCAAGTCCATAACGCTTGGCGGTTCCAGAAACTGGAGGCCGTAGGTTGCGGCTAAACCGCGGTATCCGTCCGGGCGCTCCATGAACTCGTAACCAAATCCGGCGCGCCACTGCCGAGCAAATCGAGCCGCCTGCGACAAGGTCTTGATGTTCAGCCGGCGCGCGTCCTCACCGCGAACCTCCATGGCAAAGGTGTCGTTGAAACCGAAGGGCTGCGCGACGATCAGCCCGAAGCGACGTTCGTACTCCCCCTTGACCTGCTGGAAAACGCCCTGTCGATCGTGCATCGCTTTTTGCTTCAGAATCGCAGTGAGCGCCGTGCCGGTGTATTCGGGGTAGACATCGATCCGTCCGGCCAGAATCGCCTGCTGGCAAATGTAGGTTCCGGCAAGATAGAAACGTCGTTCAACTTTCAGATGGCTGTGGGCCTCGATCTGCTGTGCCACGATCTCGCCCAACAGGAGCGATTCGGTGAAATTCTTGGATCCGACTACGATGCCATCGCGATGGGACAACGAGCAGGACGGGAGCAGCAAAGCGGCGGCGAGAATCAACGCGCCCAGGGTCGATTGCGGGAGCCTCATCGTGGTTGCAGACGCCTCTCCAGCCATCCCACGCCAAAATCGGCCGCCAGCGCCAGAACGGCAGCGGGAATGGCCCCTGCCAGGATGACGCTGTCGTCGACCATGGCCAGACCCCGAAAGATGAACTCTCCGAGACCTCCCGCGCCGATGGCAGCGGCGATTGTCGCCAGGCCGACCGAGATCACGATCGCGACGCGCACGCCGGATAGGATCACGCTCACCGACAGCGGCAGTTCCACCTGAAACAGAAGCTGAGTCTCTGTGAGGCCCATGCCTCGACCCGCCTCCACCACCGCGGGATCGACTCCACGGATCCCGGTATAGGTGTTTCTGATGATGGGCAGCAAAGCGTAGAGGGTGAGCGCCAGAATCGCTAACCGGTCGGCGCGCGCGCCCAGCCACGGCACCGGCAGGAGAAACCCGAACAGGGCAAGGCTGGGAATCGTTTGAATGATGTTGGCGCTCGCCAACACTGGCTTGTTCAGTCGTGGCCGATGGGCAATGAGGATGCCTAACGGCACGCCGGCGAGGATCGCAAACAGCGTGGACAGGCCCACCAGCCGGAGATGCTCCAGGGTGAGCTCCAGCACCTGGCCTTGGTTTTGCGTGATAAACCGGAAGACGCTCATGACGCGCCTCGATTAACGGCCGACTCCAAGCCGTCGCCACAGGCCCTGACGTAGGCGGAAGCCAAGGCGTCGGTCGACCGCAAGAACTCGCGCGGCGGCAGGACCGCGACCAGCCGTCCCGCTTCCATCAACGCAATCCGCGACCCGAGCTGCAGGGCCTCACGCAAATCGTGGGTCACCATCAAGACGGTTTTGTTCAGTCGCTGCTGCAGCGAAAGGAACTCACGTTGCAATTCGTCCCGCGTGAGCGGGTCGAGAGCGCCAAAAGGCTCGTCCATAAGGAGTATTTCCGGATCCGCCGCCAGCGCTCGCGCCACACCCACTCTCTGTCGCTGCCCGCCCGACAGCTGATGGGGAAAACGCGACGCCATGTCCGGGGCCAACCCCACCATCTGCAACAAGTCTTGCACCCGCCCGCGAACCCGCTCGTCCGGCCACCCTTCGAGGCGCGGAACCAGGCCGATATTTCGCTCCACCGTAAAATGAGGGAACAGGCCCATGTCCTGGATGACATATCCCATGCCCCGGCGCAAGCGAATGACATCCGCTTCTCGATTAGGCACTCCCTGCACGCGTACTTCCCCGGAACTGGGAGAGAGGAGGCGATTGACCAGTTTGAGCGAGGTCGTCTTGCCCGAACCGCTGCGTCCAAGCAGCACCAGAGTCTCTCCGCTCTGCACTTGCAGATTCAGTCCAGAGAGCACTTGCGTGCCCGCCACGCGGTAGGACACATCCCGGAACTCGATCACCGGAACTGCAGCCGCTGGTTGCATGTCCGCCAAGCATATACGATGCCGCCAGAACCAGCCGAGGATCGGATTTGGGGGGCGCCTCGGCCAAGGCGGCAGTTGCTACCCTGCCCAGGCTCGAGAACCGGTTTGCGCTTGCCACATCGACCCGAGCGACCGACATTGTCCTCGAGAGTCTCTCTCCTGGAGGTCTTGCTAGGACGGGCCCTCGAACAGCACATCGATCGGGATCTCGCACCGCGCTGTGGCCACACAACCCGAGCAGCGGCATTTTTAGACAGCAAGCGCCTGACAGTTGGCTACTTTTCCGTTAGCCCGATTAGGGCTTCGGGATCTGTGTGAGCTGCAGTTGCACGAAGAATGTGGTGTGGGCGTCGCCCGCGCTCCGTCACCAGGCGACCACACATGTCCGCGCTCCAGAGCGGTTTGATCTAGAATATGATTCGCCACGAGGAGGACTTATGACCGTGTCTTGGCACCCTTGCAAGGACTTCAGCTTCACGGCAGGATTTACGTTGTGAGTGGAGCCACCACCAGCGCCATCATAAGCAACAATCAGATTTACGATCCCGCCACTAACAAATGGAGTACCGGCGAATCCATTCCGACGGCCCGCTACGTCGCGGCATCCACTGTCGTGGATAACATTCTGTATGTTATTGGCGGTTGTAACGCCGCTTGTGCAACCGGAGGTGGGGCGATGACGGTCGTGGAGGCTTATGATCCTGCGACTAATTCGTGGACGACAAAATCTCCCATTCCAATTGCCAATGGCATCGATAGTGTTTATGCGATTGCCGACAAGAATATCATCTATGTCGTCGGCGGCTACGTCCCAGATTCTGGACGAGTGGCGACCGTATACGCCTACAACCCGACAACCGATTCCTGGGTTCAAGAGACTTCTATGAAAGTTGGGCGCTCAAACCCGATGCTGGGCGTGCTTGGAGGAATCATGGCTGTCGGAGGACTGGGGAACAGCGGCAATGTAACCGATGACGAAGTGTACAACCCCACTAAGAATACGTGGAAGGCAAGCGCCTCGCTTCCGGCACCACTCGCCGATAGCTGCTTTGGGGTAATCTCAGGGCAGTTCTATATCGCAGGTGGCGCGGGTGGCAGCAACAGCGACACTCCAGAAACCAACGTTTTCGCCTACTCTCCCAAAACAAAATCGTGGAACACGGCTTTGGCATCCATGCCACAGGCTACTCTCGCTCCTGCCTCAGGTGTAGTTGGCGGTAAACTGTATTGTATAGGCGGCTCCGATAACGGCAACCTGTTTCCGAGCACCGTGTACGACAACGTGCAGATCTACCAGCCGTAGCGTCAATATCACCGCGTTGGTAACTGCCGATTATCTGCACAACAGGCAGTGGCATATAACTATGCATTGGCGGAAAGGTGAACTGCTCCGGTTGCGCGTCCGGCGGATTGATGCCGCCGCGCATCCGGCTGGAGGTTGGCTCAACGAAGAACCTAGCGTAGTGTCCAACAAATAACTGGACAATATGAATCGGGTTCGCTATGCTGGAGTCATGCCACGATCCGCTCCCGCACTCGCCCTGGCAGAAGCCGACCAACAGCAACTTCGACAGTGGGTTTC
>JBEKPJ010000029.1:0-146573 GCA_049520935.1 Terriglobales bacterium
CGCGGCAATGTCGCTCCGATCCATATAAGGAGATTGCGTACACGCCTGTATCTCGATGCCGTCTTCCACCCGTCGTGCGAATCCCGCCTCCGGTTCGATGTAGGCATGTTCGACAAATCCCGTTTCATATTCGGCGTCCACGACCACGTCGGCGTCCCGCAAGGCCCGCTCAACGTCACCGCGCACGACCCGTCCTTCGGTCAAGACATTTCCCGGCCGGTTCGCATGGATCAGTTCCGCACCTTCGGCGAGGGCAGCGTCGATATCCTGGAGGGCTGACCGTTGTTCCCAAGTCACCGGGAATTCCGCAATTTCCAATGCTTCCACCGTCGCCGCCTCGCCCACCACCGCCGCCACCGCTTCCCCACGATGGCGAGCTTCGGTCTCGGCAAAGACCGGCTGATCCGCAAACCGGCCGATCACTCCGTAGCAATTCTTCCCGGGCACATCCTTTGCGGTGAAGACGGCTTCCACGCCAGGATGTTCCCGGACGAACGCCGCCAGATCGCCGAAGTGAAATCGCGCCCGGTGATAGGGGCTGCGAATGGCGCGCACCGCCAGGGCACTCGGGGGAGTTTCGTCGGCGCCAAAGATCTCGCTGCCGTCAATCTTGTGCCGCCCATCCAACCGAACCACCCTTTTCCCTACTGCCCCGTAGGCCTCCGGGAAAATCGCGGCTCCACCCCCGACCGCAGAGTCTGTCGTTCCCGCATCAAGAATCGCCGCAATGATCTTTCGATATCCGGTGCACCGGCAAAGTACGCCGCCGATCGCGTCCATTACCGCCGACTCGTCCGGCGCGGGCTGTTTCTCGAGCAGCGCCGTCGCCGCCACCAACATTGCCGGAGTGCAAGCCCCGCACTGTGCGGCGCCATGCGCAAGAAATGATTGTTGCAGTCTCCGGCCAATCGACTCTCCCATTGTCTTGCGCTCGGCGAGACCTTCCACGGTCGTGACCTCGCATCTCTCCACCTGCCCGATCGCCACCAGACACGCGCAAACCGGGTTTCCGTCCAGCAGAACCGTGCAAGCGCCGCAGTCTCCCGCGTCGCAACCCACCTTGGTCCCGGTCAGGCCAAGCTCCTCTCGCAGCACACGCGAAAGCCGTCGCAACGGTGAACCTGAGACAGTCACCGGCCGACCGTTCACCCGAAATGCGATTGTCTGCTCGCCTGTTTCCGATCGCAACCCCGGACCTCCAGCCATCAGCCGTTCTCCACACAGGCGTTCAGCGTGCGCTCGACCAGCCGCCGCGCCGCTTCCATCCGATACTGCGCAGTCGCGCGTACATCATCGATCGGCGAGAGCGGGAGGAAATGCTCGGTCCTCGCCACGCCGCCCACGCCGTTGCGCGCCGGGACGCCCACAAGTGCGGCTTCGAGTGCTCGCAGGCGCTGCGCCACTGCCGAGCACGAGCCGACCGCGACTCGCGCCTCGGCGACCCGCCGTTCGCGCACCAGCACGACCACCGACACCATGGCAATCGAGATCACCAGATAGCGCCGCGCTCCCAATTTTACAAACCGCGACGCCGCATCCTGGAGACCGCCGGGGACCAGCACCGCGGTCAGCAACTCGTCCGGCTTTCGCCGGGTCTTCCGATTGCCGACGATAAAATCGGCCAGCGGCATTCGGCGGCTGCCTGCGGTTGAAGCCAACTCCACTTCCGCATCGAGCGCGAGCAACGGGGGCACGCCATCGGCTGCCGGTGAAGCGTTGCACAAATTTCCCGCCACCGTAGCCCGGTTTTGTATCTGCACCGAACCGACTTCACGCGCCGCGGCTTTCAACCCATCGAAGCCACGGGGAAGTGGGGTGCGGAGGATCTCGCTCCACGAGGTGAGTCCGCCGATCCGGAAGCCGTCCCGGTCCTTGGAGACGCCACGCAATTCTTCCAGGCCCGAAACGTCGACCACCGTTTCCTCGAGGCCGCCGGGGCCGAGCGCCGGATAGAAATCCGTGCCGCCCGCCAGAATGCGAGCCTCCCCGGAGGCCAGCGCGGCGATCGCGTCCTCGAGCGTTCTGGGCTTGTAGTATTTGGCATTGATGAACAACGACCGAGTCCCCGGAATGAGGTTCTTGCCCCGTTTGAGTGCAGGATGTTCGCTATTTGTATAGCAATCATCGAGATTTGTACAGCACGGACCTGCGCCCGAGGTGGCGGTGGCGGCGTTCCGCGTGGGCATGGCACCGCTGTCGCCAACGATCGTTCAAGAATTGGTTTGCTAGCCGGTTCCCACTGTGCAATCCTGTTGCACGCAGCCACATCACGCTGAACCGGGAGTCCCTTGCTACGAGCAAAATTGCTTCTCGCCCTGATCGTTGGTCTGGTTTCCACGCTTTGGGCCGCCGACAACATCGCTCCCCTTAATGTCAAGCTAGGTCTGTGGGAAGTGACGGTCACGCACTCCATGACCGGGATGCCAGCGGCGCCCAGCCTTCCTCCCGACGCTCTCGCCAAAATGCCCCCCGAGCAGCGCGCCCGCATCGAAGCCATGATGGGCGGCAAACCGAGCACGGACGTGCGCAAAGAATGCGTCACGCGAGAGAAACTTGAACAGCACTCGGCTTTCAGCAACAACCGGGGAGACTGTGCGCGGACCGTTGTCAGTTCCACGGGACGCAAGACGGAAGTGAAGTTTCACTGCGAAGAGAAGCAGTCGACCTCCGACGGGAATTTTCTGATCGAGGCCGTCGATTCGGATACCGTCAAGGGAACGATGCACATGGTTAGCAACTCGAATAGTGGTCACAATGTAACGATGGATCTGACCATTAGCTCCAAGTACATCGGCGCCGAATGCGGTGACGTCAAGTAGCATCCTCGACCAAGCCTTGCCCGGCACGGCGGCCCCAGGAGATTCCCGCGGTCGCGAAAATGCCAGCGAGGCTGGTGCTTGCGCAAACGCTGTCGCTCGTCCCCGCCCTCGCACAATCGGAGAAATCGCCCGAGAAGCGCACTCAACTCGAATCTGCCATCTCCCGTTTCAGGCGACGGGCGGCACGGCTGGAATTTCGCTGGCGGTGGTTGAAAACGGCGTCGAAGCCTGGTCGGCGGGATGCGGCAGCGGGCAGCGGGAGAACTTTGTTCCCGCACTCTCATGCGGGGTGTGCCGGGGAGGAAGCTTCGAGTGGGATGCAGGCAGATTACGTCCGGGAAAATGTCCTGACGCTCTTGGGGTGACCCAAACCGTGGTCGACGACCGTTTCGCGGTCATTTTCGTTTCGCACGTGCTTACAAGCCAGGAGAAGTCGCCGCGCCGGAGCCGTCGTCCTGATCAATCTTTGACGGTCGAAATGCCCCGGGCCTGGCGACCGGGTTGGTGAACATCATCCTCGCCCCACCTCGCCGGTGGCAAAATAGCCGACCCGCACGAGGCCCCGCCCGAGCGGGGCCCCAGTGCTTCTCGGGACATTTCTTCAATTCGGCATCACCACCGAATCGATTACATGAATTACGCCATTCGATTGAAAGACGTCGGCGATGGTCACCATGGAGGTGCCGCCCTTTTCGTCTTTCAGTTCGATCTGTTCGCCGTCGTGCAGCCGGAGCCACAGTTTTCCGCCTTCCACGGTCGTCAACTCGGCCGTACCGTTGCCCGCTTTAATTTTATTCAGCAGATCATGCGCGGACAGGCGCCCGGCCACCACGTGATAGGTCAGCACCTTGGTGAGTGTGGCCTTATTCTCGGGCTTCAAGAGCGTGTCCACTGTGCCGGGTGGAAGCTTGTCAAAGGCCTCGTTGGTCGGAGCAAACACCGTGAACGGTCCCACTCCCTCCAAGGTATCGACCAGCCCGGCCGCTTTCACGGCTGCCACCAAGGTGGTGTGATCGGAGGAATGGACCGCATTTTCTATGATGTTCTTGCTGGGGTACATCTCCTGGCCGCCCACCATCGGATTTTTCATTCCCGCCGCGGCCCCGAGCGCCGCCCCACTAAGCAGAATTGCAACTACCATAATGCTGCGTTTCATTTCCGTATCGTCCTCTCGCTGTGAATTTGAGCTTTCATGCGAGGTACGATTGTTTGGGCAGAACGGATTGCGATGCGCAAAAAAAAGCGCGCGGCCCGAAGGCCGCGCACTTTGGAGGGCACTCGACGGCGGCTAGTGTCCGGCCGCCATCGCCATCGCTTTTGGTTCCGTCTGTTCGGCGCGACCGACGTACATCTTGTACGACTGGTATACGGCGAACAGGACCGCCATCAGGGCTGCCATGGTTGCCAGTCCGCTGGCCGTGCTGAAGGTGGAAACGATCGCAGTCAGTCCCGCACCGATTACGTAGTTCGGGAACGACCACAGGAAAACCTTGTGCCACATGGCAAAAGGATTGACGCCTTCGGTTAGACCGATGATGCTCGCTACCGGCGCCGTATTCGCCAGGAAGTAGGTGACGGCGGCCAGTACCAGAGACATGGTGTGCGCTGACGCGTGGGCGGCAAATATCTGGCTGTGAAAAACCAGGTACGCCAGGCCGGCTGCGTTCAGCAGGGTGCATGCGTTAAATACAAATTGGACAGGTTTCGTTTTATTCCCGCCGGAATAAGATTGCGCGATGGCTGCCGTAATTGCTACCAGCAGACTAGCGAACAATCCCAGTTGCGTGACTCCAAGCAGAATGACGGGCAGGTTTCCCGACATTGAGCTCGTCATCCCAGGCAGCTTCACCTTCAGACGCGAACTCAGTGCGGCTGCCGCGAGCAGGAGCACCAACTGTGGCCAGGCTTGCGATTGCCATCTGACGACGCCGAACGACAGGGCGCACAGACTCGCAACGGCCACCATTCCGATCATGACTTTGGCTTTCATTGGCAGTGTGTTTGTCATGGTAGTCTCCGAATATGGTTTCAGTCGTTGGTCTAGTCGTCTCCTGGATCGCCATCGCTCAGTGCTGCCAGCGTGCTGACGAGCGAAGAATAGGAACCCCAGACTACACTGTCGCCAGTTATCGAAGTCGACCCCCAAACAACGCTGGTCGCTCCCCAGACAACGGAAGTAGCGGAAAGGGCATTGGCGCCCCAGACCACCGAGTTACCCCACACTACCGAAGTTGCACTCCAGACCACGCTCGAGCCGCTGAAATTCGAGTCAGGAGTGGTGTTCTTGACCGTAACACCGCCAGAGCCCATGACCGCGGTCTGGGAAAGTGCCAATCCCGTCGCGAGGTCCGTGTTGCCGAGCGCCGCGTCGATATCCAAGTACCCGGCGCCATAGGTGAAGATGTCGTATTCGTTGTTGTACAGGTTGCCATGGCTATCGTGCGAGTACGTGTACTGTCCGAACCCTTTCCACGCCGTCTTCATCAGACGGGCTTTTACTTGATCAGGAGTCAGTGCGGAATTCTGCTGCAACATCAGCGCGACCGCGCCACTCACAATCGGCGTTGCCATGCTGGTGCCGCTCAACTCGTAATACTTTGCCGTTCCACTGGTCGGCGCAATCTGAAACTGCGGATACGCCGTATCAAGAGTGCTGCCTGGCACCCGCAAAGAGACGATGCGGTTTCCCGGCGCAACCAGGTCGGGCTTCACAATGTGATCGACTGAGGTAGGTCCTTTGGAACTGTAGCTCGCAATCTGGTCGTCAACGCGTGTCGAGGTCAACTCTGTCATGGTTGCCCCCACGGTGATTACCGAGGGATCGTTCGCCGGAACACCGATCGTTCCGAAACCGTTCGTGGGCGCGAAGCGTCCGTTGTTGCCGGCAGCACAGACCACCACGATGCCAGCCTTCCAGGCAGCTTCCACAGCCTGGTCAACCGGATCAAGCGTGTAACTTTCAAAGATCGGACGCCCCAGCGACATGCTGATGACGCGAATGTTGTAGGTGCTCTTCAGAGCGATCGCTTGCTGAATGGCGGCGATCACTTGGCTGTCTACACCCATTCCATTCAGGTCGAGCACGCGCAGGTTGATAAGGTTAACGTTCGGAGCCACGCCGGCATACGTCGCCGCATAGCCATTCCCGGTGCCTGAACTGGCGCCCGAGCCGCCAATCAACCCCGCCACGTGGGTTCCGTGACCATACTTGTCGGACGTCGTGGTGTCGCCCGACACGAAGCTCTGGCTATAGACGACACGGCTCACGCCGCTCGCATTGTTCAGGTCCGAGTTGGCTGCGATTCCGCTGTCAATCACCGCGACGCCAATTCCGCTGCCGTTGAGCCCATAGGCCGAAGCTGCGATGTCCGCCTGAATCGCGGTTACGAACTCTTCGGTCACCGGGTTCGCCGTCATCTTTTGCGTACGGTCGGGGCTGATGTAGGTAACGTTAGGATCCTCTGCCAGTTCCGCCAGCATGCTGACGGGCACCCGCATGGCGACCGCACGAATGCTTTGGAACTTCGACTTCACCGTCGCGCCGCGGCCCTGCATGTCCTTCAGGTGGGCCGTCGTGGGCATCTGGCGATGTTGAACGATGACCGTCACCATGCCGTTAGAATCGGTGGTCGGTTCCTGGAGCTCGGGAGAGAACTTGCGAGTCGTGGAATCGCTACTGACTGCGGTGGTGACGGTTTTAAGCACCGTTGTGACCGTCGTGGAGAGCGGGGAATTGACCCCCCAAACCACCGAGTCGGCCTTCGGTCTGGCGGCAGCAACGGACACTGGAGAAGACTTGCGAGCCAGGGAGTCGCTACCGACTGTGGTGACGGTTTTGACCACGGTTGTGACCGTCGAGGAGAGCGGTGAATTGACCCCCCAAACCACCGAGTCCGGTCTCGGCTCGGCGGTACCAGCGAACAATGGTGTTGCTGACAACATCAGCAACGCCACCCCCGCCGCTCGGCCCCAAGCAGCACTGAATGCTGGGGAATGGAGCGGACGTTTCGCCTGTCCGCTTGTTATGGGAACTTTATGGCTATTTTTCATAAATGTTTTGTGAGGCCTTGATCGAGCGGCGTGGGATACAACACGTCCTCGTGCCCAGCCTGTAGTAGGCAATCGCAGGACCAGTCAGGCAGACGATAAGCCTATCGTTTACAAGTACTTACCGAAGGACGTGAAGGCGCGGGAAGAGGACAACTTGGCGCATCCGAACGAGGTAAGAACCGCTTAGTCGAGCTAACTCACTCCAAACAAACAATGGGACAGAGGGAAACCGGGGTTTGGGACAATTTGGCCCGACTGTGACCATGTTCGTGGCCCGTGGTTGCCGAAAAGCCAGCCCTCGCGCGAGAACCGCGAGCGCCTGCGAATGCGGACCAGAACGCATGGCGCTCGGTGCGAGCCCCCTACCACAGCGGGGGTTAAGCCGTCTGTGCTGCGGCCGGGACCAGCACGGGGCGCAAGGGTGCGCTCAGGCCGCGCATGACCCGCTCGAACTGGGCGAGATCGAGCGACTGCGGCCCGTCGGAAAGCGCCCGTTCCGGGCAGGGATGGACTTCGACAATGATGCCATCGGCACCGACGGCAATCGCCGCCCGTGAGACCGGCCCGATCAGGCTTTGCTTGCCGGTCCCGTGCGATGGATCGGCGACCACTGGCAGGTGGGAGAGCTCTTTGGCAAGGGCGATCGCGGCGAGATCGAAAGTATTGCGAGTGCCGGTTTCAAACGTCTTGATTCCGCGTTCGCAAAGAGCGACCTGGTCGTTTCCGCCAGAAAGAAGGTATTCCGCCGCCAACAGCCACTCCTTCACCGAGGCCGAAGGGCCGCGCTTCAGCAGAATCGGTTTCTTGACCGTTGCCAGCCGGCGCAGCAAGGCGAAGTTCTGCATGTTGCGCGCACCCACCTGGAGCATCTCGGCGTACTCACAGATCAGGTCCACGTCCTCGGTACCCATGACCTCGGTGACGACCGGTAATCCGGTCAGGTCGCGCGCCTCGCGCAGAATCTTCAGTGCTTCAATTCCCAGGCCCTGGAATTCGTAAGGCGAGGTGCGTGGTTTGTAGGCCCCGCCGCGCAGCATGGTAGCCCCGGCGCGCTTCACGCCTTCGGCCGTTTCGAGCAATTGCTCGCGCGATTCGACCGAGCATGGACCGGCAATCACGACCACTTCCGGACCGCCGATCTTTACGCCGGCAACGTCGACCATCGACCGTTGGGGTCGGGTCTGGAGGCTGACGAGTTTGAACGGCTGCGCAATTGCCACCACGTTGTCAACGCCGGGTGCCACCGACAGCGCTTCGATTTCATGCCGGCGCCCCCCGCTGCCAACAGCGGCAACGATGGTGCGCTCGGTACCGCGGGTGACGTGAGGCTGGAATCCGGCCTCGCGGATACGTTGAATAATGTGGTCGATCTGTTGTTCGGTGGCGTTGTCGGACATGTTTACAATCATGGCGATGACCTTTCCGTGACCCGCAAAAAACAAAAGCCGCGATTCGATCGCGGCTTCGGCGGGATTCTCGAACTTGCTTACGCTGGGGTTCGACTCGAATCCTCGACCTCCGCCGGGAACGAAAACCAATAGCAGCCAGATAGGTTGAAGGTGCTAAATCGAGTCATGGTGATGCTAAACCTCAATCCTTAGTGTGCGGACGTTTTCGTCAGAGCACCGACGTCGTTCGACCTGCGATACTAAGAGACAAGTTACTGACCCAAAGAACTCGCGACACTGGAGAAGGCATTATTGGCGTTCCCCCCGATCAGACGTACCGTACCAATAACCAATACCAGAATGACGGCCAGCATTACGGCATATTCAGCGATATCTTGCCCCTGATCGTCGCTGGAAAGATTCCGCAACCACTCAATCATAGAACCTCCACCGGGAAGCAAAACTTCCGGGAAAACTCGTGTAGGTAATAATGCCGACTCGGGGGGCGATTGTCAATCGAGATGCGAATGTACGCGACCGAAGTGCACCTTGCGACTGCCCGAGGGGCTAGGGCGGCGGAGCGGCGAAAGCCGTCGATGGCATTCCGCTCGTCTCATGGTTCAACAGCTGATGCGCAGACCGCGAAGCATAATTGAGCACCGGTCCCGGCAACACGCCAAGATACAGCGTCAGCCCGCAGCAGAGTGCAATCGCCAAGGCGGCGGCCAACGGAACCGGCGTAACCGGTACCTCGCTTCGCGGTTCGCGCATATACATCATGACGATGATACGCAGATAGTAATAGGCACCGAGAGCGCTATTCAGCACCATGACCAGGGTCAATCCCACCACATTCGACTTCAACACCGCGCTCAGCACGTAGAACTTGGCGAAGAAGCCACCGGTGATCGGAATTCCGATCAGGGACATCAGGAAGAAAGTGAAGGTCGCGGCCAGAACCGGCGATCGTTTGCCCAGGCCCGCGTAATCTTCGAGGGTAACGTATTTCTCGCCCGCGTTGGCAAAGTGGCTGACGATGGCAAACGCTCCCACATTCATCGCCGCATAGGAAGCCGCGTAAAACATGACTGCCGCCGCGCCCAGTTCCGGCAGGGCCGCAAACGCCACCAGCTGATAACCCGCCTGCGCAATCGCAGAATAGGCCAGCATGCGTTTGATATTGCTCTGTACCAGGGCCCCCACGTTTCCGAGCGTCATCGAAAGCGCGGCCGAAACCCAGATCAGCCAGAAACGTCCCGGGGTGTTGGCCTCCATCAGCACGCGCAACAAAACCGCGAACGCCGCCGCCTTGGGACCGGTCGACATCAGTCCCACTACGGGAGCCGGAGCCCCTTCATAAACATCAGGAGTCCAAACATGGAAGGGCGCCGAGGCCACCTTGAACCCCAGGCCCACGAACATCAAGGCCGTGGCCACGTATGCCAGAACCGGCACATCGGCGGACCTGAGCGCCCCGCTGATGGCGTCAATATTGGTCGAACCGGTGGCACCAAACATGAGCGCGACACCGTAGAGAAAAAAGGCGGTGGCAAATGATCCGAGGAGAAAATATTTCAGCGAAGATTCACTGCTGGCGGCGTCGCGGCGCCGGAAACCTGCCAGCACATAGGTGGAGATGGAAGAGATTTCGAGGGCGATGAAAATCAGCACGAGTTCGATGGCGGATGACATCAAACACATGCCGACGGTGCCGAACAGAATCAGCGCGTAGTACTCTCCGGCTCGTATGCGCTGCACCTTCAAGTATTCAAAAGAGCTGAGGATGGCGACACAGGAAATCGCAATAACCAGAAAATGAAAGAAGACGCTGAACGGTTCCACTCGCACCATGTTCCAGAAAGCAGTCCCTGGATGCCGCGCCATGCAGAAGACCGACACCAGCGCGGTCAGGCTGCCGAGAAATGCGATTGTGCCCAGCGACTGGTGGCTGTGCTCGGGATCGAGGAGAGGGTCGACGACCATGACCAGCATGCCAAAAATAGCGAGCACCAGTTCCGGCAATATACGCAGATAGTCGGCGGTCTGCGGCAGCGCGGCAGGGAGGGCAGCCTGCGCCTGGGCGAGCAAGCCGGGCAGAGCGGGCAACGTCCAGCTCAGCGCTCCCGGCATCATTGCCCCACCACCTTGCTGGCCAACTGGGAGAGGGGAGCGAACGTATACGGTTGCACCGCCGGATCAATGGCGCTCAGCCAAACCAAAGGTGCGACACCCATCACGAGCGCAGCAATCGCAATCGGCGAGAGCGCCCACTTCTCCCGAACGTTGAGGTCGGAAAGAGTGTTGTTGACCGGGTTGGTTACCTGGCCCAAAAAAACCCGCTGATACATCCAGAGCAGATAGCCTGCGCTCCAGATCACGCCCGTAGCCGCCAGAATTCCATAAATCGGCCGCGCCTGGAAGGCGCCGCTCAATACCAGGAACTCACCGATGAAACCGTTGAGCAGTGGGAGTCCAAGCGAAGCGAGCGCGGTCACCAGAAAGAACGCGGCATAGTTCGGCATCGGCGAAGCGAGCCCGCCGAACTCGGAAATCTGGTAGGTATGCCGTCGCTCGTAGAGGACGCCGCACAGCATAAACAGCCCGCCGGTCGCGACGCCATGCGCCAGCATCACAAAAACCGCACCATTCAGCCCGGCGGCAGTAAAACTGAAAATTCCAAGCACCACGTACCCGAGGTGGCTGACTGAGGAGTAGGCAATCAGCTTTTTCATATTCGGCTGCACCAGCGAAACCAGCGCGCCATAGATGATGCCCACCAGCGCCAGGGTCACGATCCAGGGAGCATTGCGGTGAGCCTGTTCGGGAAACAATCCGACATCAAAGCGCAGCAGCCCGTAGGTTCCCATCTTCAGCAGCACGCCCGCCAGCAGTACCGATCCCGCGGTGGGCGCTTCCACGTGTGCATCCGGCAGCCAGGTGTGAAGAGGGAACAGCGGCACCTTGACAGCGAAAGCAATGAAGAAGCCCAGGAAGAGCCAGAGCGAGGCGTTTTCGAAACCGGGGATACTGCCGCTGCGAATGGCGTTCTGAATGACCACAAAATCAAAGCTTCCCGTCTTCGCGTAGAGCCAGACAATGGCGGCCAACATGAACATCGAGCCGATCATGGTGAACAGAAAATACTTCACCGCGGCATAGACCTTGCGCCCGTGCCCATACATGCCGATCAGCAGCGCCATCGGGATCAGGGTCGCTTCCCAGAAGAAGTAGAACAGGAACAAGTCGAGCGAGGTAAAAACCCCGATCAGCGCCGTCTCCAGAATCAGGAGCAGGATGAAGAATTCCTTCACCCGCTCGTGAATCGAAGTCCATGAAATCAGCACGCAAAGCGGCGTGAGGAAGGTGGTCAGCACCACCAGCCAGACCGAAATCCCGTCGATGCCCATGTGGTAATGAATGTTGGGCGTTGTGATCCAGACCTTGTCGATCGCAAACTTGAAAAGGTTGTGGTCGCGATGCAGGTGCACCGGCAAATGCAGCGAGGCGAGAAAGGTGCAAATCGAGATGACCAACGCAAACCACTTGATGTCGCGGTCGCGTCGCGGAATGAGCAGAATGAGCAACCCGCCCACGGCAGGAATGAAGGTCACCAGAGAAAGGATGATGGGATTGAGGCTTTCCATATTAGTGGGTTACTCCCATCCAAACCATGTAGGCGATCACGACCGCCCCTCCCGCGGCCACCCAA
This sequence comes from Terriglobales bacterium, assembly GCA_049520935.1. Lineage (GTDB taxonomy): Bacteria > Acidobacteriota > Terriglobia > Terriglobales > Acidobacteriaceae > Acidiflorens. The sequence goes on from JBEKPJ010000029.1 coordinate 11,967, forward strand.
CCGGCGTAGGATCGCAGATTGCCCGATTGCATGTGGCGCGCTTGGTCAGAGACTTCGCGGGCGGCGGTGGCTGTGTTATTCACCGTGGCGTCGATCACTCCCTGGTCTACCCCATGCCAAAGAATGGCGGTCGAGCCGTCGATGAGCGGCTTGACGAAAAGGACGGCGTACAGTTCGTCGATGTAGTACTTGTGGACGACGGCCTGGTAAAGTCCGCCGAGCGAAGCAGCGATGCGCGCGGGCAGTTGCGGACGACGGCTGTAGAGTAGATAGGCCAGCAGCCATCCGAGAGCGGCCACGCTGATCGAAACTCCCATCAACAGAGTCTCCGTGCCTTTGCCGCTGTCAGAAGATGTTTCCTCGACCATTGCCGCTCCCTGCTGGAACACCGGAGCGAGGAAATGTTCGAAGCGATTTCCGTAGCCGACGAATCCCCCCACCAGAGACAGAAAGGCCAGGACCACCAACGGCCCCAGCATCACCCAGGGGCTCTCGTGCGGCCCGCCGTGCCCATGACCGTGATCGTCGTGGGCGTGAGCGTCAGGCGCATGCGCAGGCTGCGGGCTGGCACCGCGATAGTCACCGCCAAAAGTCATGTACATCAGGCGAAACATGTAGAAGGAGGTGATGAACGCGGTAATGACGCCGATGAGCCAATAGATCCAGCTGGCACCATATGCCTGCCAAAGGATCTCGTCTTTCGACCAGAAGCCAGCCAAAGGCGGGATGCCGGTGATGGCTAGCGTCGCGATTGCCATGGTCGCAAACGTCCACGGCATAGACTGCCGTAGCCCGCCCATCTTTCGCATGTCCTGCTCGCCGCCCACACCGTGAATCACCGAGCCCGCCGCCAGAAACAGGAGGCCTTTGAAGAAAGCATGCGTCATGAGGTGAAAGATGCCCGCCGAAAATGCCCCCACGCCGCAGGCGATGAACATGTAGCCAAGCTGCGAAACCGTCGAATAGGCGAGAACCTTCTTGATGTCGGTCTGCGCGATGCCAATGGTGGCTGCAAAAAAAGCGGTCAGCGTGCCTATCGTCGCCACCACGGTCATGGCCATCGGCGCGCGTTCGAAGATGGCCGACGATCGCGACACCATATAAACACCCGCCGTAACCATGGTTGCCGCGTGAATCAGCGCCGACACGGGAGTCGGACCTTCCATCGCATCCGGCAGCCACACATACAGAGGAATCTGGGCGGACTTGCCCGCCGCGCCAACCATCAACAAGAGCCCAATCGCGGTCAGCAACCCGGCGCCCGCTGTCTCCGCCGGCAGCGTGCGCACGGCGGCAAAGACGTGGGCGAAATCCAGCGAGCCAAAATGCTTGATCATCAAGAACAAGGCAATCAGGAAGCCAAAGTCGCCAATACGGTTGACGAGGAAGGCCTTCTTGCCGGCGGAGGCCGCGGAGTTCTTGGTGAACCAGAAACCGACCAGCAGATAGGACGCCAGCCCCACGCCTTCCCACCCGATGAACATGACCAAATAGTTCTTCGCCAGCACCAGCGTCAGCATGAAGAACATGAACAGGTTCAGATAAGCCATGAAGCGGTAGAATCCATCGTCCTCCCACATATACCCGATGGAGTAGATGTGGATGAGGAAGCCGACGCCGGTAACCACCAGCAGCATGACGAGCGACAACTGGTCGAGGTAGAAGCTGAAGTCGACCTGGAACGTTCCCGAGCGGATCCAGTGGGCGAGGTCGAAATAATAAGGAGCGGATGCGGAACGGAATCCCGCTGCCAGAACCAGCGCCAACAGAAACGACGCGCCGCAGAAAACGAGCGCGATCGCCGTGATCGCGGTTTTCGAGGACCGTCGGCCGAGAAAGCCGTTAATCGCCGCCCCCGCCAGGGGAAGAATCGGGACGAGCCAGAGATAGGGATTCGGCGTCATAACTTGAGCAGGTTCACCTGGTCCACATTCAAAGTTTCACGCGTGCGATAGACGGCAATGATGATGGCCAGGCCCACCGCGGACTCGGCGGCGGCCACCACCATCACGAAGAAAACAAAAACCTGCCCGCTCAACGCGTGCCAGTGCGCGGCGTAGGCCACGAACGAAAGGTTCACGCCGTTCAGCATCAGCTCGATCGACATGAAAATGGTGATGATATTGCGCTTAATCAGGAACCCGAGCACTCCGCAAGTGAACAAGATTCCGCTCAGCACCAGATAGTAAGAAAGAGGAATCTCCATCATTGGTCCTTTCTCGGGTCGCGAGCGATTGCTTCGGGGCGGCTGGCGAGCACGACCGCGCCCATGATGGCGATCAGAATCAGCACCGAGGTGACTTCAAAAGGCAGCAGAAAATCGTGGAAAAGAAGCCGGGCAATGCTTTTCGGATCTCCCCACAGCGCGCCGATCGACACCAACTGGGTTGTGGAGGAGCGGCCCACCAGCGTCCAGCCGACCAGCAGCGCCCCGATCGTCACTCCCGGAACGCCCAGCAGCGTGGCTACGTGGCTGCCCTTGCTGCGGACTTCTTTGCCGGCGTTCAGCAGCATGATGGTAATCAGAAACAACACCATGATCGCGCCGGCGTACACAATCACCTGCACCGCCGCCACAAACTCGGCGCCGAGCAGCAAGTACTCGGCAGCGAGCGACGCCATGACCACGATCAACGACAGCGCGCTGTTAATGGGATGGCTTTGCACCAGCAGGTTCACCGCCCCCGCCACGCAAATCACTCCGAAAAATAGAAAAAGGACTAGATGAAGCATCGTATGCAAGCCTTAGCGGTTTCTCGTCCTCAGGCTCTCCAAGCCACGACCAGCGCCGTATAGACAATGTTGGCAATCGACAGCGGCAGCAGCACTTTCCACCCGAAAGCCATCAGCTGGTCATATCGAAATCGCGGTAAAGTCCAGCGCACCCAGACGTACAGAAACATAAAGAAGAAAACCTTCAAGCAGAACCAGACGACCGGCATTACCGCCTGCAGCAGAGGCGGATGAAAGATCGGCCCGTTCCACCCGCCCAAGAACAGCAAGGTAGCGATGCAGGCAACCGTCACCATGTTGGCATACTCGGCCATGAAGAACATCGCGAACTTCATGGCGCTGTATTCGGTGTGATATCCCGCAACCAGCTCCGACTCCGCTTCCGGCAAGTCGAACGGTGTGCGGTTGGTCTCCGCATAGGCGGAAATCAGATAGATAAAAAATGCCAGCGTCTGTCCGTGAAAAATATTCCAGCGGGGAATGAAATACCAAAAGCGCCCACCCTGCGCTTCGACGATCGTCCGCAGGCTGAGGCTTCCCGACATGATGATCACTCCCACCAGCGAGAGGCCGAGCGAGACTTCGTAGCTGATCATCTGGGCGCTGGCCCGCAGTCCGCCGAGCAGGGCGTACTTGTTGTTCGACGACCATCCCGCGAGCGCAACCCCGTACACGCCCATCGAGGTAATGCCGAGCACAATCAGCAGCCCGATGTTCATATCGGTGATCTGCAGGTACGTGCCCCAGGGGCCGATGTAGACGAAGTTGCCAAACGGGATCACCGCAATCGAGGTGATGGCAAACACCAGCGCGATCATGGGCGCCGCAATGTACAGCGGCTTGTAGACATGTGGCTGCGTCAGATCCTCTTTGAAAATGAACTTGACCCCGTCGGCCAACGGCTGCAGCAAGCCAAAGGGCCCAACCCGGGTGGGGCCCCAGCGATTCTGGATGTGCGCCGACACCTTGCGCTCCAGCCAGACGCTGTACGCCACCGCCGTCAGCAGAATGCCGATTACGGCCAGGGTCTTGATGATCGAAATGATGAGGAAAGCGGTTACGCTAAGCAAAATGTCTTTCGTCTTTCAGTAAGGTTTTTCATGCCGCGCGGGCGATCTCGCCCGCGGCGTTGGATCGTAAGCTTCTTAGTCCGCCGCCACTTCCGGCACTGCCGACTTGTTTTCGTAAACCGAATTCAGAGTCTTCGAATAGCGCCCGAGCGTTCCCGAGCTGAACAGGTCGTCGCCCGCCGGAGCAATCAGGTCCCGTTTCTGCAACGCCCCCGCTCCCGAGTCGGCAATTTCCAGATGCTGATCGTTGCCGGCCAGCAGGTCGACCCGTGAAACATCGTAGCCGGCGACCAGGCGCTGCACCTCGTCCAGAATCGCCATGGGGTCGAAGGGGGTCATCTTCGGCTCCAGGTTGTGCGCTTCCAGCCACACCGCATGACGATCGGCCTCGCCCGATTGCGCGCCTCGCGTCTGGCCCATGTCCGAGCGCGTTCCGCCACCAAAGGGCACCAGATTGCGCACCTCGAAGCCCATGGCGTCCGCAATCCGTACAATCATTTCGAAGTCCGGCTTGGTGTTCGAAACCTCGCCGGCCTTCTTCACCAGTTGCAAGTCGCCGCAAGTGTTCGTATACGTGCCCGTCTTTTCGTAGGCATTGGCCGCTGGCAGAACCACGTCGGCGATGTTGGCCGTCTCGGTGAGGAACAAATCCTGCACCACCACAAAACTCTTGGAGAAGACAAAAGGATCGATCTGCAAACGCCCCACGGGATTTGAACCCACTACATACAGCGCTTTCAGCTTGCCCTGCCGGGCCGCTTCGATCATCTCCGGCAGTGTCCAGCCGGGCGCGGCGGGAACATGGCCCCACTCCTTGGAGAATCGGGTAGCGGCCGAGAGCGGCTCGTATCCGGGCAGCAGGTCGGGATAAAGCCCCATTTCGCTCGCCCCGCGGGAGTTCGAGTAATCGCCCAGGCAGATCAGCCTGGCACCGGTCAAAGTCGAAGCCAACTTCACGAGCGTCGCCACGTCCTCGCCGCGCAGTTCCGAACCAAAGGCGATGACCAGGTTCTGCTCGCCGCGAATTTTCTCTCGCAACCCAATCCACGCCTCGCGGCCGGTCGCCTCCGAGAGCAGCGAATCGAGCAGGGAATCGTCGCCGGCAAGAAACGCGACGGCCTTCGCCTCCGCGCCCGCCGGAACCAAACCCATGGCGGCGGCCTGCCGCCGCAACTTGATCGGTGCCGAGTTGACGAGGTACAGCTTCGCGCGCCGCAGCCGAACGTTGGTCCGGATCTGCCAGGCCAGCAAAGGGTGCTGATTCGTGGGGTCATTGCCGATCAGCAAAATGGCGGGCGCGGTCAGCACGTCGCGCATGGAGGCGGTCTTGCCGGGCTTGCCATGCAGCGCCCGAGCGAGCGCCGGGTAGTCGGCCGTGCGGTGATGATCGAGGTTGTTGGTGTGGAGGACGATACGGGCAAATTTCGAAAGCAGATAATTTTCTTCGTTGGTGGTGCGGTTGGATCCCACGACCGCGATCGAGGTTCCGCCGTCGTGATCGCGCACTTCGCGAAAACGCTTGCCAATCAGTTCAAATGCTTCTTCCCAGGACGCCGGAGTCAGTTTCCCGTTTTTGCGCAGCAGGGGCTGGGTCAGCCGTTCCGGGTGGTGAGCAAAATCGAAACCATAGCGGCCCTTGACGCACAAGAAATCGTGGTTGATTCCGCTCTTGTCGCGGTTATCGCCGCGCACGATCTCGGCCCCGGTGTCACAGCGGCGCACGCCGAGGGTGGTCTTGCACCCATCCCCGCAATGCGTGCAGATGGTGCTCACGTGCTTCATCTCCCAGGGACGGGTCTTGTAGCGATAAGCCCCCGAAGTCAGCGCACCCACGGGGCAGATGTCGATACACATGCCGCATTCTTCGCAGTCGAGATGATCGCTCTGGTTGGGTGCGATGATGGAACTCACGCCGCGGTTCTGCACGCCCAGTGCCCAAACGTCCATGCCCTCGCCGCAGACCCGCACGCAGCGGTAGCACAGGATGCAGCGCGGCCGGTCGAAATAGACTACCGGAGACCATTGCTGCTCTTCCCGGTGGTTTTTTGCCTCCATGAATTTCGATTCGGCAGCGCCATAGGAAAAGGTCATGTCCTGCAGTTCGCATTCGCCGCCCGCGTCGCACACCGGGCAATCCAGGGGATGGTTCCCCAGCAGCAACTCGACCATCGCCTTCCGCGCCTGGCGCACTTCATCGCTGTCGGTGGACACGATCATGCCCTCGCCAACCACGGTCGTGCAGGCGGTCTGAAGCTTGGGCATTTTTTCGATCTTCACCACGCACATGCGGCAAGCGCCCTGCAAGGAGAGCCCCGGGTAATAGCAGAATGAAGGCACTTCGATACCCGCGCTCTTGCAGGCTTCAATCAGCAGGGACCCTGCAGGGGCGGTGATCTTCTTGCCGTCGACAGTCAGATTTACGTCAGCCATGGCTTTGGAATCGGCAATTTGTCCTTCGCAATCACCCGCAATCACAAATTACAAACTGCCCAGCACGAATTTCGTTACGCGAACACCGGCTCTTGAGTGCCCGCCTTTTCAAACGGGCACGGCTTTCCATCCAAGTGATCTTCAAACTCTTTTCTGAATTTCTTCACAAATGCCATCGTCGGCATGGCCGCCGCATCGCCCAGCGGGCAGAAGGTCTTCCCCAGCATGTTTTCGGCCAGGTAATAGATATTGTCGATATCCTTTTCCATGCCGGCGCCCGCATGAAACCGGGTCAGCGTCTTCTTCAGCCAATCGGTCCCCTCGCGGCAGGGGATGCACCAGCCGCAGCTCTCGTGCTGATAGAACTTGATGGTGCGCAAGGCAAATTTCACAATGCAGGTCGTATCATCGAGCACCACCACACCGCCCGATCCCAGCATGGAACCGGCTTTCGCCACCGAGTCAAAATCCATGGCGATGTCGATTTCCGTGGGCAACAGCACCGGGGTTGACGACCCACCGGGAACCACCGCCTTCAGATTCCGCCCGTTCGGAATTCCACCGCCGACCTCGTAGATCATCTTCTTGAGGTTGTAGCCCATTGGCAGCTCATAGACACCGGGCTTATTCAGATGTCCGGCCAGACAAAACAGCCGCGTACCGCCGTTTTTCGGAGTGCCCAGCCGGGCGTACCAATCGCCGCCTCCCAAAACGATATGCGGCACCGCGGCCAGGGTTTCCGCATTATTAATGACCGTCGGGCCGCCCCAGAGGCCAACCACGGCCGGAAAGGGAGGACGAATGCGCGGAATGCCGCGCTTGCCCTCGAGCGACTCCATGAGCGCCGATTCTTCGCCCACTTCGTACGCACCCGCCCCACCATGCCAGTAGACGTCCAGATCGTACCCGCTGCCGAAAATGTTCTTGCCGACGAAGCCCCGGGCGTAAGCATCTTGGATCGCTTTCTGCATGATCACCGACAGGTATCGATACTCGCCGCGAATGTAGATGTACGCATGGTGGGATCCGACCGCGAGCGCCGCGATCATGGCGCCTTCAATCACCGAATGCGGGTCGTGTTCAAAAATCAGCCGGTCTTTGCAGGTGCCGGGCTCGCTCTCGTCCCCGTTGCAGAGAACGTACTTGGGCTTGGCCGACTGCTTGGGCACAAACGACCACTTCATCCCGGTGCTGAATCCGGCCCCGCCACGCCCCCGCAGTCCCGAGTTCTTGACCTCATTAATAAGGTCGTCCGGCTTCATCGCCAGCGCCTTCTGCACGGCCTTGTAGCCGTCCAGTTCGAGATAGCGGTCGATACTGGTCGCGCCCTTGCCAAAGCGCTTCGAGATCACGCGCACCTCGTCGGGATGGGACACCAAAGTTGCCATTGCCCGCTGCCTTCAATCCGCAATCGAATCCCCGAGTCCCCAGGATTCCATCAAGTTCTACTGCGTTCCCTTTTTCCTGCAGTCATCCAAAATCTGATCCATTTTTGCGCTCGTCAGGTTCTCGTGGAAATCGTAGTTCACCTGCGCCGCCGGAGCCCAGCTGCAGGCGCCAATGCATTCGACTTCTTCGAGTGAAAACAGGCCGTCCGCCGTCGTCCCCTTGTGCCCGATGCCGAGCTTGTTCTGGCAATGACGGAGCAGCTGTTCGCCTCCGCGCAGCATGCAAGCGATATTGGTGCAAACCTGCACGTTGTACTTGCCGCGCGGCTTGGTGGTCAGCATCGAGTAGTAGCTGATCACGTTGCGCACGTCGAGCTCGGTCAGTTCCAGGCGCTTGGCCAGTTCGGCAATCACTTCGTCGCTCAGTGCGCCGGCCTCGTCCTGGGCGTAAAGAAGGGTCGGCACCAGCGCCGACCGTCGGGTGGGATAGTGGCCGAGCATCTCGGCAAAGCGAGCTTCGAAATCGTCAGAAAAACGCATTACCTGTCAATGTCCCCCAACACCACGTCAATACTGCCGATTACCGCCACCACGTCGGCAATCAGTTGCCCTTCGCACATCTTGGCCAAAGCCTGCAGATTCGCGAACGATGGCCCGCGCATGTGCACGCGATAGGGCTTGGCCGTTCCATCGCTCACGATGTAATAGCCCATCTCGCCGCGCGGCGACTCGACCGCCTGATAAACTTCGCCCGCCGGAACCGTAAAACCCTCGGTGATGATCTTGAAGTGATAGATGAGCGCTTCCATCTGCGTCTTCATCTTCTCGCGGTCGGGCAGCACCACCTTCGGTGAGTCAGCCTTGATCGGACCCTCGGGCATTCCCGAGAGCGCCTGCTGCACAATACCAATCGACTCCCGCAACTCGGCAACCCGGCAAAGATAGCGCGCGAACACGTCCCCTTCGCTGCGTACCGGAACGCTGAACTTGAAATGCTCATACCCGCTATAAGGAGCATCGCGCCGTAAATCAATGTCCACACCGCTGCCGCGCAAAGTGGGACCGCAAGCCCCCAACGCGATTGCATCCTCCGCGCTCAGGCGCCCGACGCCCTGAGTGCGCATCTTGAAAATCGGGTTGCCGGTGAGCAGGTTCTCGTATTCGTCCACGTTGCCCGGGAAACGGTCGGCGAACTTCTTTACCTTCTCGAAGAATCCGAGCGGCGGATCGAGTGCCAGTCCGCCAATGCGGAAATACGAAGTCATCATCCGCTGGCCGCTGACCATCTCAAAGAAACGCAAGATATCTTCGCGCTCGCGGAAGCAGTAGAGGAAGACCGTCATGGCTCCCAGATCCATGGCGTGCGTTCCCAGCCAGACGAGGTGGGAATTGATGCGGGTCAGCTCATTCATCAAAACCCGCATCCACTGCGCCCGCGCCGGAATCTCCAGCCCCAGCAATTTTTCCACCGCCAGGCAGTAGGTGAGATTGTTGGTCATCGGGCAGAGATAATCGATGCGGTCGGTCAGCGGCACAACCTGCTGGTAAAACTTCGCCTCGCAGGTCTTCTCGATGCCCGTGTGCAAGTAGCCGATCTCCGGCCTCATGCCGACAATGGTCTCGCCGTCGATTTCGAGCACCAGGCGCAGCACCCCGTGGGTCGACGGATGTTGCGGCCCCATATTGAGGATCATGGTGCGGTCGCCCGACGGCATGTCGCGTCCCGCTTCGGCCACAGCAGTGGGAAATTGTGTCACCGGTAACCCTCCACCGGATAATCCTTGCGCAAAGGATAACCCTCCCAGTCGTCGGGCATCATGATCCGCTTCAGGTTGGGGTGTCCTGTGAAGCGCACGCCAAACAGATCGAATACTTCCCGCTCGTAGTGGTTGGCCGAAGGCCAGACCGAGGTCACCGATTCAACGGCGGCGCTCGACCCGTCCAGGCGCACCTTGAGACGGACCCGTTCCTTTTTGGCGATGGACAAGAGATGATAGACCACTTCAAAGCGGGGCTCCGACGGATACCAATCCACGCAAGTCAGGTCCGCCAGATAGTTAAACGGGCAATCCGCCGAGTCGCGCAAAATGGCACAAACTTCGCGAATCGATTCCTTCACGATCCAAACCGTCAGCTCCTCACGATCGAATTTCGCCGCCTGTACGACCGTGGCATTCCATGCCACCAGTCCCGCCAGCGCGGGATGCGACTTCAGGCTTTCAATCTCAGTGATCGGGGGAGCGAGCGGCATCAGAAATCCCCTCGCTTCATGGCCGTCGATCCCCAGTCCAGCACACCCTTTTTCCAGACATAAAAGAGTCCGACCAGCACGATCGCGATGTACACCATCATTTCCCAGAAGCCAAACATCTTCAGTTCGCGCAGAATCACCGCCCAGGGATATAAAAAGACCGCTTCCACGTCAAACAGGATGAACAACATGGCCACCAGGTAAAACTTGATGGAAAACCTTCCCTGCGCGTCGCCCATGGGTTCGACGCCGCATTCATAGGGCGACATTTTGGCGCGGCCCGATTTATGCTGGCCGACAAGCTGCGAAAGGACGACAATCACGCCCGCCAGCGCGGTGGCGACGCCGAAGTGCATCAGAAGAGGCAGGTAGCGAGCGAAATAATTGTCCGGCATAGGAAGAGCTATATATAATCGGCGCCAAGCACAATAGTAAACGCTGGTAAACGTTCTAGATTAGTTTTTGGTTTGAACACTGTCAAGCTAAGGACGCGTTTTAACATCCGTTTCATCCGCCGGAACCTGTCTCGACAGCACTTCGACAGGCCAGGGAGAGCCTGATCCGCATGATCTTTGGGTTTAACACCGATATTCGTCACGAAGACATCGTCTACCACGTGCAAAGCGAGGCCCGCGAAGGCGAGCAGCTGCTGCAGACGCAAGTCTTCGTTCGCGGGCGCTGCATCGGCAAGCGCGCCGTCCCCTACAACGCCGGCGCCAGCGGTTCTTTTGCCTCTCCAACCAACGATCAGGATAAAGAGAAGCTCCTGCGCGAGCTGCATCGCGAAGTCCTCGATGCCGTCCGCGACGGCAAACTTGATTCCATCTTGAACAAGAAAGAATCCCCCGAAGCACTGGCCGCGGTAAAGCAGCTCGATCTCGAGTGGACCAACTCCAATTCCGTGCATGCCAGCGGGGCTTTATGCATGCAGATCCGAGTTACCGACGGCGGAGCGACCGTAGCCGGCGCTCGCCTTACCCTCCGCTTCGCTCGCCCCGACGCTGCCCCTTACTACGCGCAGGTGCTGACCGATGCCAAGGGCAACGCCGAGATGAACGTACAGGTGGACGAAAAGTCCCTGGCTCAATCTTCCGTCCTCGTGCAAGCGAGTTTCGACGGGCGAACCGCCACCCGCAAATTTCAATTGCGCGAAGCGAGGTAGGTTGCTGGGCGACCGGGTTCGCGCGGCCCCGCTCGGAGCGAGGCCAAAGGCATCCGCCGGCAGCGACGCGAGCAATTCGAGCCTGGTTGGCTGCCGAACAAATCAAGCAAGCATGCGAGAAGGGATCGAATGAATCTAACCATCAACGGCGAATGCCAGAGTTCCTCGGCCGAGACTCTCGCCGCCCTGGTCCAGCAACTCGGCATGAAGCCCGACCGTTTAGCCATCGAACTCAACCGCGAGATCGTCCCCCGCGACCAGTGGCCCGAGATTCGGTTGCACGAAGGAGATCGCCTGGAAATCGTCCACTTCGTTGGCGGCGGATCGAGAACGAACTCGCAGGAGGCAAGTCCCGCAGTGTGCTGAGCATAGCGAAGGATCCGTGCACGGGGCGGTTTCCTGTCCGCGTTCTTCGCCGCGGAGATGATCACGAGGCGTTCAAGTTTGGCAACCCATTTCCCGACCTGCTAACCTGAGTTCAATACGGCCCCGTCGTTCAACGGATAGGACTTCAGTTTCCTAAACTGACTATGCAGGTTCGATTCCTGCCGGGGCTACCAGCCAAGAGCCTTTCGCCCCCCGGCAGATTTCCTGGACCCATTGCGCCGACATCAACCCGGCGGGGCAATGCTGCGGGGCAATGCTTAAAGACCAAAAAAGACGCGGATAGGCCGGGGCCCTCCAGCGCCCCGGTTTCGGCCAGGGGGCGGACGCTGGAATTGCCGCAGCATCTTCCTATCCGCCGAGCGAGCGACCATCCGAAGCCGACCGGCCGGAGAGAGCTGGCACGGGACAAAAGCCGGGTTTGCCGACCGCTGCGAATCGCGAGCCCCGGGATTAGGGACCGATGAGACGGCGCGCGGTGCCGTCGGCAAATGCCTTCCCAGACAAGTCACTCGGAAACTGTCACCCCGCTGCCGTATAATCAAACTATTGTGCTTAAGTACTCAATCGTAGTTCCACTCCACAACGAGCAGGAGAACGTCACCGACCTCTACGCTCGGCTGAAGTCGGTCATGGAAGCCAGCGGCGAGACGTTCGAGATGGTGCTGGTCGATGACGGTTCGATCGACGGCACCTTCCAGTTGCTTCGCGAGATCGCCGCCGTCGACAGCCGGGTGACGGTGGTCAAGCTGCGGCGAAACTTCGGACAGACCGCCGGCCTGGCGGCCGGATTCGATCATGCCCGCGGCGAATACATCATCGCCATGGATGGCGATTTGCAGCACGATCCCGCCGATATCCCGTTGTTCCTGGAGAAAATTGCCGAGGGCTACGACATCGTCAGTGGGTGGCGCAAGCATCGCGTCGACAATTTCTGGCTGCGCCGTTTTCCGTCGCGTTGCGCCAACTGGTTCATGGCCAAGCTGAGCGGAGTCGATATCCATGACTTCGGCACCACGTTCAAAGCCTACCGCCGGGAAATTCTCGGCCAAGTGCCGCTCTACGGAGAACTGCACCGCTTCATCCCGGCGCTGGCCTCGTGGTACGGCGCTTCGATCATCGAAGTGCCGATCAAGAATGTGAACCGCGAACGCGGTGCTTCGCATTACGGAATCTCGCGCACCTTCCGTGTTTTCTTTGACCTGATTACGATTCGCTTCCTGCTCAAGTATCTTTCCCGCCCCCTGCACTTTTTCGGGACGCTCGGAATGCTCAGCATTTTTGCCGGCAGCGGAATTTCCGGCTGGCTCATTCTGGAAAAGTTTCTTCGTCACGCCGACGTCATGTACCAGCATGGCCCGCTCATGATGTTCTCCGCCGTGCTCCTGCTCGCGGGCCTGAACATGCTCGCCGTAGGCCTGCTGGGAGAGATGCAAGTGCGCCATTACCACGAGCCGGCCCAAAGGGCTCCCTACTCGGTCGATCGCATCCTGCGGGCGCAGAGTGAAGAAAGCACCATCTCGGAATAGTCCTTGTCCGGTCGAGCTCGGTGGCTAAGGCGGCTACTGCCGCCTCGCCCCTCCCGCGGCAAAGCGCTATAATTTCTGCGCCGCTATGCCAACTACAACCCAACTCGAATTGCGTCTGGCCACCCGCATGTCGCGGTTAGGAACCGAAACCGCATTTGAAGTCCTGAACCGAGCCCGCGTGCTCGAGAAACAGGGCAAAGACATCATTCATCTTGAAATCGGCGAGCCCGACTTCGACACGCCGGCCAACGTGGTCGAAGCCGGGGTCAACGCGCTCCATCGAGGATGGACCCATTATGGCCCCGCCGCCGGCTTGCCCGAACTCCGCCTGACCATTGCCGACTACGTCAGCCGCACCCGAAACATCTCCGTTTCGCCCGACGAAGTGGTCGTTGTACCGGGCGGCAAGCCGATTATTTTCTTTACTATCCTGGCGCTGGTTGACGAGGGAGATGAAGTCATATATCCCAATCCCGGCTTTCCCATTTACGAGTCGATGATCAACTATGTGGGCGGACGTGCCGTCGCCATACCGCTGCGCGAGGAGCGCGACTTCTCGGTCGACGTCAAAGAACTGGCGTCGTTGATCAGCGATCGCACCCGGCTGATCATCCTCAACTCGCCGCACAATCCTACCGGCGGCGTGCTGACAAAAAAAGATGTTCTGGCCATTGCCGACGCCATCGGCGACCGCAACATCATGGTTCTGTCGGACGAAATCTACAGTCGCCTGATTTTTGACGGCGAAGACTTCTCGATCTCCAGCGTCGCCGGTTTCAAGGACCGTACCATCATCCTCGACGGCTTCTCGAAGACCTATGCCATGACCGGATGGCGGATGGGCTACGGCGTGATGCGGGCCGACCTGGCTACGCACATCGCGCGCCTCATGACCAACTCGAACTCCTGTACCGCCAGCTTCACCCAGGTTGCGGGTATCGAAGCCCTGGGCGGCGATCAGTCCTCGGTCAACCGGATGAATGCCGAGTTCCGCCGCCGGCGCGACGTTTTCGTGGCCGGACTGAACCAGCTCAAAGGCATCTCCTGCCTGGTACCAAAAGGCGCCTTCTATGCCTTCCCCAACATCAGGAAGACGGGATGGCCGTCCAAAAAACTGGCCGACGCGCTGCTCGAACAAGCCGGAGTTGCCTGTCTGTCTGGGACCGCCTTCGGCGCCCACGGAGAAGGCTATCTCCGCTTCAGCGTGGCGAACTCGCTCGAAAACCTGAATCGAGCCTTAGAGAGAATCAACGACTGGATCGGCAAAAACCTGGGCTGAGTCCGCAAAGACGTCGCATGAACGAAGCCGAAGAGCAACCGGGAAAAGCAGCCTTCGAAATCGAGAAGGGCCGCAGGCTGGTGATGACTCTCAGCGAGCAAGAGGTGGAAAAGTATCTCCACCCCGGCGAGCTCCTCGATGAACTCGAAGCCGGTTTCCGGGGGCTCGAGTTGGGAGAAATCCAATCCCCTCCCCGTTCCCAGCTGTCGGTGCCCGGCAAAGGGTTCTCGCTGGCGATGCCAGCCTGGCAGCCCGGCAGGCAACTGACCATCAAGATCGTCAATGTCTTCGACGGCAACCTGCAAATCAACCTGCCGAATCACCTGGCCTTGATTACCCTGTTCGATCCCGACACCGGTGTGACCTCCTGCGTCATGGACGGCACGCACATCACGGCCGCGCGCACGGCCGCAGCGGCCGCCGTTTCCGTCCGCCTGCTCAGTTGCGCCGGATCGAGGATCGCTACCGTGATCGGTGCCGGCGTTCAGGGACGGCAACACCTGCGATTGCTTCCCCGGGTTCGGAATTTCGACCGCATTAACATTTGTTCCCTGCGTTTTGAAGAGGCCGAGAAGCTTGCCGCCCAGAGCGATCTTGCCTGCGCCACGGCGGACATAGAAAAAGCGGTGCGTGAGTCCGACGTTGTGTGCCTAGCTACGCACTCGCCCGCCCCCGTGATTGAGGCTCGGTGGGTGAAGCCCGGCACCCACGTTTCTTCGGTTGGATTTCATCCCCCGAGTGGAGAACTGCCGAAGGACCTGGCCAGAGCCCATCGCCTCTTTGTCGAGACCCTCGACGCCTTTCGCCCCCCGCCGGTCGGGTGCAGTGAACTGGCGGGTCTGGACATTGCGAGGGCGACAACGCTCGGGGCGGTTGCGATCGATCGGAAGGCGGGTCGCCGCGATGACCAGGAGATCACGGTGTACAAGGCGATGGGTGTAGCCATGGAGGATATGGTTGCGGCCAATCTGGTTTTCGAAAGGGCCAAGCAGGCAGGTGGCGGAAACCTTATGGCCTGGTGATGCGGCCCCGGCGGTTCGAGAAGGGAAGAACCGCCGCTGACTTCGCGCCTACGAAGGCCAGCGAATCTCCGCTGTCCTTGGCGGCCCCGTCTCCTGCCCCGTCGCGCACTCCCCGATTGGTGTACAATTCCGCCGCTATGACAAACATCGAGAAGCACCCCGCGGGCTCTTTCTGTTGGATTGAACTCCACACCACAGACCAGAATGCCGCCAAGAGATTCTACGGCGCGCTGTTCGGCTGGGAAGCGCACGATAATGCCATGGGCCCGAACGATTTTTACACCGAATTCAAACTCGCGGGGCGTGAAGCGGCCGCCGGATGCACCCTGCGTCCCGAGGAGCGTTCGCAAGGCATCCCTGCGCACTGGACGATTTACATTACTGTCGACAGCGCCGACGCCACTCTCACCCAGGCGCAGCAACTCGGTGGGAAAGCGCTCGCCCCGGCCTTCGACGTCATGGATGCCGGCCGCATGGCAGTCATCGAGGACCCGACGGGCGCGATCTTCTGCGTCTGGCAGGCCAACAAGAGCACGGGGATCAGAATCGCCGGCGTCCACGGCACGCTCTGCTGGGCCGACTTGAGCACGCCCGACGCCAGGCGCGCATCTGACTTCTACTCCGCTCTTTTCCGATGGCAGATCGCCGCCGATCCGAAAGACAAGTCGGGCTACCTGCACATCAAAAACGGAGAGCAGTTCATCGGAGGCGTTCCGCCATCAGCCCATCGCCAGCCTGGAGTTCCACCGCACTGGATGGCCTATTTCCAGGTGGATGAAGTGGATGCCACTGCGAAGCACGCGAAAGAAATGGGCGCCCGGGTTCTGCTTCCGCCCACGACGATGGAAGGAGTGGGCCGCATGTCGGTCATCGCTGACCCCGAGGGTGCAGTGTTTTCGATCTTCAAGTCGGCGCGGTCGACCGATGGTGCTTAGCATGGGGAGTGCGAGGCCTCGCCCGCTCCGGCCGAAAGACGAACCAGGGGACTGCATCCGGCCAAAACTACCCGGCAGGCGATCCTGGTCGCCGATCCGGCATCACCGCCGCCGGTGACCCAGCTCACTGACCCTTGCGACCCCTCCGGCTAGGCTCATTCTGCAAGCCTATGCGCCGTTTTTCGCCCTGCCCAATGCCCGGCGTATCGCAAGGAGCAGCCCCATGTCTATTCAAAATTCGACCACCGGCGAAGTTCTGCGTGCCTACAACATCGAAGAACTGAGACAGCAGGCCAAGCTGATGCGCGGCTACAACCTCGCCGCCCTGTGCGCAGCCGGTTCCGGACACGCTGGCGGCACGCTTTCCATCATGGACATCACCGCTGCGCTTTACCTTCGCGTGGCCGACCACGATCCCAAGGATCCGAACTGGCCGGGGCGGGATCGCATCGTTTGGTCAACTGGGCACAAAGCGCCCAGTCTTTATCTGGGACTTGCCTTCGCCGGGTTTTGCCCGAAGGAAGACGTCGCGCTGCTGCGCAAACTATCTTCGCCCTATCAAGGGCATCCACACTGGCTAAAACTCCCCGGGGTAGAAGTCTCGACCGGATCGCTCGGCCAGGGTCTAAGCATTGCTGTCGGCATGGCGCTGGCCGCGAAGCTCGACAAGCGAAAGCATCACGTCTTCTGCATCATGGGAGATGGTGAGCAGCAGGAAGGTCAGATCTGGGAAGCCGCGATGGCGGCGGGCCACTTCAAGCTGGAGAATTTGACCGGCATCATCGATTGTAACCGTCTCCAGATCGACGGCTGGGTCAAAGATGTTATGAACGTCGAGCCGCTGGAAGAAAAATATCGCAGCTTCGGATGGGAGGTCACGACCATCAGCGGACACGACATGACCCAGGTGGTCGAGGCGCTGGAGAAGGCCAAAGGCAAGAACGGTTGCGGCAAGCCCACCCTGATCATCGCCAACACCGTCAAGGGCAAAGGCGTCAGCTTCATGGAAGAACAGGCGGGATGGCACGGCAAGACTCCGAACGCGGAGGAGTTAGCGCAGGGACTCAAGGAACTCGGGTTGGAAGGCCAGGTCCCGGTGGAGCAGTTGTTGGCTCACGCCAGGAAGTATCAATCCGAGGTGGAGCGGAAACTCGACGCCGAGATGCCCAAGTTCCAGGGCAACTACTGGTGGAACGAGTCGGCGACCATGAAAGTCCAGATGAAGCCCACACGCCTGGGCTTTGGACAATCGCTGGCTGCTAACGGCGACGATCCGCGCATCGTCTGCCTGGGACTCGACATTTCCGGCTCGATCACCATCAGCGAGTTCTATGCCGGCAAGCCCGAGCGTCGGGAGCGTTGGATCAGTATGGGCATCGCTGAGCAGTCCGCCACCTCCGCCGCCGCCGGGCTGGCGAAAGAAGGGAAGCTCCCGGTCTTCGGCACCTACGCTACTTTTGCCGCCGCCCGCAATCTCGACCAGATACGCACTTCGATCTGCTACGGCAACTTCAATGTCCTGATCGCCGGAGCGCATGGTGGAGTCAGCGTGGGTCCCGACGGGGCTACGCATCAGGCGCTCGAAGACTGCTTCGCCATGTGTGCACTGCCGAACATGAACGTGGTTGTCCCCTGCGACATCATTGAGACTCGCAAAGCCACCGACTATCTGTTACTCCGGCACGTGGGACCGAAATACATCCGTTTTGCCCGCGAAGCGACGCCCATCGTCACCGACGAGAAAACGCCATTCGTCTTTGGCCGAGCCAATGTGATTCGTCTGCGCCAAGAGGCGGACAACTTCAGCGAAGCCTTCGAGACGAAACTAGAATCCGAATACCGCGACGAGTGCGAAGACCTGACCATCGCAGCCTGCGGACCCATGGTCCCGGAAGCCATGCGAGCCGCCTGGATCCTGAAACAGGACTTTGGTTACGAAACACGGGTCCTGAATGTGCACACGCTAAAACCGCTCGACCGCGAAGCGATCGTCCGCGCCGCCAGGGACACCAGCGTGGTCCTGACCGCCGAAGAGCATCAGATCGGAGCGCTGGCTTGGCCCGTAGCCAGTGCCATCACCCAAGCGCCTGAGCTCTACGGCGTCCCGGTTATTACGGGCGCGATCGGCGTCAAGGACCGCTTCGGAGACTCGGGAGCTCCCTGGGAGCTGATCAAGGAATTCGAGGTTTCCGCCGAACACATTGCCGCCAAAGCGGTGCAACTGATGGGTGTGAAGAAATCCCGTTCCGGAGAGCCCGTGTCGGAGGTACATCTGATCGCCACAAAATAAAGGCCGGAGAGTCGGCGACTCTGGACGGTTTGCCTGATTCCCGGGGCGGATGGTACAACCCTCACGAGGCCTCCGCACTTGAAAAAAATCGCCCCTGTCGCCCGGCTTGCCGCTCTCTCGCTGGTTGTCGTGTTTGTGGTTGCTCATGCCACCGAGCGCTCGCAGCAGATCAAGCTTCCGACCGGCAAAAGTCTGACGCTCCCGGTGCCCGGCTACATCGCCCGCACCAACAGCTTTCCCGCAACGATTGCCGTCAGCCCCGATGGCCGCTACGCCGCACTGCTCAACCAGGGATACGGCACCGAGCAGAGCGGTGGGCGCCAGTCGATCGCCATTCTCGATCTCAGTACGAACCGACTGCAGGATTTTCCCGACGAGCGGCTGAGCGGCGACTATTCGACACGGCAAAGCTATTTCATAGGTCTGGCATTTGCGAGCGACGGCAGACATCTCTATGCCTCGATGGGATCGATCACCGATCCCGCCGGCGAGAAACCGAAAAGTACCGGCAACGGCATTGCCGTCTATGGCTTCGCCGACGGACAGGTCACTGCCGAGCGCTTCCTCAGGATTCCGCCCCAGGCCGTCGCCGAGGGAAAAGAGGTGGCATTCGGCTTGCGCAAGACTCCCGCCGGAACCGCGCTTCCCTATCCCGCTGGATTCGCGGTGTTGGCTGGCGCAACCGGGGACCACCTGCTCATCGCCGATAATCTCGCCGACAACAGCATTGTCCTCGACACGAGCTCGGGCAAAATCCTGCAATCGTTTGATCTCAGCCGCAGTCGCCATGTTCCGAGCGCATATCCCTACACGGTGATTGCCAACCAGGCCGGAACCAAGGCGTGGGTCAGCTTGTGGAACAGCGCGTCCATCGCGGAATTGAATCTGGAGACGGGAAAAGTGCAGCGCTGGATAGACTGCTTGCGTACCGAGGGGACCGCCACCGCTCCCAGTTTGCATCCGACAGCGATGCTGCTGAACGCGAGCGACAGCATCCTCTACGTAGCGCTCGCCAACGCCGATATGGTAGTGGCCGTCGATCTGAGCTCTGGTTTGCCCTTGGATCGCTACACCATCAGCGGCGGCTCGGTCCTCGAAGCCATCGCACTTTCGCCCGATGGCAGGCGTCTTTATGCGGCCAGCGCGTCGCTCGACGCGGTCGCGGTATTCGAAGTGAGAAGTTCTCGTGCGCCGGTCTCGCACGCCAGGACGGTTCGAGCCGAGACCGAAGATCCTCCTCACCTCATCCCCACCGAATGGTATCCGAGCGCCCTCGCCATCGCCGGCAACGACCTGCTCATCGCAACCGCGAAAGGAGAAAGCAGCGGCCCTAACAATAGGGAAGCAACGCTGCAAGGAGAGGGGAGAAGAAAAGACCATCCTTACATCCCGACGCTGATCGGCGGATCGATCCAGCGCCTGGATCTCGCCGAGATCGACAGGAATCTCGCCGCCTACACGCGTCAGGCCGAACAAGACAGCCTGTCCCGATCCGATGGCGGCCAGTTGGCTTTCGCCCGCGGAAAGAATCCCTTTCACCACGTCCTCTACATCCTGAAGGAAAACCGCACCTACGACCAGATTCTCGGCGATTTACCCGTGGGCGACGGCGACCAGTCGCTCACCATGTATGGAGCCGAGGTCACCCCCAACCAGCACAAGCTCGCCCTGCAATTTGGCGTACTCGACAACTTCTACGACAGCGGGGAGGTTTCCGGTGACGGGCATCTCTGGTCCACGGCCTCGACCACCAGCGACTACAATGAAAAAAACTGGCCCATCGGCTACCGCAGCAAGGAGCGCACCTACGACTCCGGCGGTGCGGTGGCCGAAGAATTTCCGCTCGAGCAAGGGATTCCGGACGTCGACGACCCGGGTACGGGATTCCTCTGGGATAACCTGGCCCGAGCGAACCTCACCTACCGCATCTACGGAGAATTTATCGCCGCGGTGTGGTGCAAAAACGAAAAGACTGATTCGCCGATGCAGGGCACACCCTCTCCCAGTTCTTCAACCTGCCCCCAAGCGGAAATCAGGAAAGGCGAGGCTCTGCCTCCGAACGTAGGCAATCCACGCGGCGGCTCCAGTCCCTGGCCATGGCCGATTCCGCAGATCAAGCGCATGCATCCCACCAAAGCGGCGCTGCGCGACCACTACGATCCGCTGTTTCCAGATTTCGAAACCGACTACCCCGACCAACTCCGTGCCGACGAATTCCTGCGAGAGTTCGACGAGTTCGTGCAGGCCAAGGGAACAGCCAAACAGCTTCCACAATTCACGCTGCTCTATCTCCCCGACGATCACACCGGAGGCACACGTCCCGGCAAGCCCACACCGCAAGCTTCGGTCGCCGATAACGATCTGGCCGTGGGCCGCGTCGTCGATGCCGTGTCCCACAGTCCCTACTGGGAAGACACCGCCATCTTCGTCCTGGAAGACGACGCGCAAGACGGGGCCGACCACGTCGACGCCCACCGCTCGATCGCGTTCGTGATCAGCCAATACGCGCCCCGCTCGTCGCAACCGTTGGTCGACCATAACTTCTACACGACCGTCAGCGCCATCCACACCATGGAGGCGCTGCTTGGCCTTGCTCCCATGAACCTGTTCGACGCCCATGCTCCTCTCATGTCGCCGCTGTTCGCAGGCCCGGGAACCCAGCCCCCCTATCAGGTTGACGAGAGGAATCTGCGCAACGGCTTGATCTACACGGTGAATGACAGCAAAGCGCCGGGGGCGAAGCAATCGTCGCGGATGAACTTCTCGCGACCGGATGCCGCCGACGCCGAGACCTTGAATATCATCCTGTGGCAGCAGGCAAAGGGCAATGTCAGGAGGCCGACCACGGAACGAGGGCCCTGAAGCAATCTCGTGTTTACCGCGGCTCCGCGGCTGAGCCCGAGCGAGCTAAGCTACAATCTGCAGGTGGCGTTTCCGATCCAGTGTGCCAACCTGCGCAAAACCTACGATGGCAAAGTCGAAGCCGTCCGTGGCCTAAGTCTAGAAATCGAAGCCGGCCAGTGCTTCGGTCTCCTCGGGCCGAACGGAGCAGGGAAAACCACGACCATCGAAATTCTCGAAGGCCTGCTCGCGCCCACCTCCGGCGAAGTCCTGATCTTCGGCCATACCTGGGCCGGGAACGAGCGTCAGTTGCGCGAGTGGATCGGAATCTCGCTGCAGGAGACGCGTCTTTCGGAAAAGCTGAACGTCCGCGAAACCCTCGAACTGTTTGCCAGCTTCTATGATGAACCCCGACCCGCTCGCGAGGTTCTCGAGGAACTTGAACTCACGGAGAAGGCCGAAGCCTGGGTGGGCAAGCTTTCCGGCGGCCAGAGGCAGCGCCTCGCCGTAGCCACAGCGCTAGTAGGCAATCCGCGTATCCTCTTCCTTGACGAGCCCACCACCGGACTTGATCCGCAAAGCCGCCGGCAGCTCTGGGACATCATCCGCGCCTTCCAGCGGAAAGGGGGCACGGTCCTGCTGACGACGCACTACATGGACGAAGCCGAGCGCCTCTGTGATCGGCTGGCCATCGTCGATCACGGCCAGATCATCGCCGAAGGCACTCCCTCGGACCTGATCGATCGCCTGGGAGGGCATCACGTGGTCGAGTTTCAAATCGATGGGGATTCGCACGAGCACCGAGGTCAAGACGATGCGTGGCGCGTTTTGCCCGGCGTGCAATCGGTGCGCAACGATGCAGATAAGATTTCGCTTACCGTGCACGAGCCGCATCTCACCATCCCGGCGCTGCTCGGCTCGATCAATCAGAAGGGGCGGAAACTCCTGCACCTGAACACGCGTCAAGCGAGTCTCGAAGACGTCTTCGTTACTTTGACCGGACGCCACCTGCGGGAGGACTGAATGGCCGTTGAAACCAGCGCTCCACCCCCTCCCGAGCGCCAGCCGATCGGCGCCGTTTCCGCAGCTCGCAACCACCGCTGGTCGGCTTACCTGCAACTGCTCCGGGCGCGCTTACTGGAACTCAAACGCGAGCCGGAAGTCGTTTTCTGGGTCTTCATCTTCCCCCTGCTGCTGGCGGCGGGTTTGGGCATCGCCTTCCGGAACAAGCCAGCAGATACAACCTCGGTGGTCATTATCGACAGCGCGGGAGCGCAGCGCACACTGGCTATGCTCGAGCGCATGCCCGTCCGAAGCGCGACCGAGAGAACATCCGCCATCCGCGCGACTATCCTGGGCCGCGACGAATCGCTCCGAGGGTTCCAGTTCGGCAAGTACGACTTGGCCATCGCGTCAAATCCCGACGGCAGCTACACCTACTACTACGATCCCGCGCGTCCGGAGAGCCTCCTCTCCCGCGCCGAAATCGACGCTGCGCTCCAATCCGCTGCCGGGCGCAAGGACGTGATTAGGACATCGGCCCAGTCGTCCAGCGAACCCGGTTCCCGCTACATTGATTTTCTGATACCGGGTCTGTTGGGAATGAACCTGATGAACTCCGGCATGTGGGGAGTCGGTTTCGCCCTGGTAGAAATGCGCCAGCGCAAACTGCTCAAGCGTTTTGTAGCCACGCCCATGCGGCGCAGTGATTTCCTCCTGGCCTTGACCAGCAGCCGCCTGGTGCTGATGGTCATTGAGGTAGGGTTGCTCCTGGGCTTCGGCGTCCTGGTCTTTCACATGCGCGTGCGAGGATCGATTTTCTCGGTCATTCTGCTTGCATCGCTCGGAGCGGTCACGTTCGGCGGGGTCGGTCTGCTGACCGCTTGCCGGGCGCAGAAAATCGAGAGCGTCAGCGGACTGATCAATCTGGTGATGATGCCGATGTGGATTTTCTCCGGCGTTTTCTTTTCCTATCAGCGCTTTCCCGCGCTCTCCCAGCCCTTGATCAAAGCCCTGCCTCTGACCGCATTGAACGATGCCTTGCGAGCCACGATCATCGAAGGTGCCCCGCTCGGCTCGCAGTCGGCACGACTGCTGGTCCTGGCCCTCTGGGGCGGCGTCTCGTTCCTCCTCGCGTTGCGATGGTTCCGCTGGACCTAGGAGAGTTCCCGATGCCAGCTTCTCGCCGCTAGCAGAGCCTCGCGGTTCGGCTAGCTGGCGTCAATGCGTTTTTTCCAGTGTTTGTCCACCCGCCATAGGCGAAAGCCGCCCAAGAACGCATTTTCGTTCTTGCCCAGTTGAGTATTGGGAGGAAGGGTTTTGACCCGGACGGCATTGCCGCCTCCGAGCACAACGTAGTCGGCATTCAGGGCTTCGCGCAGCTCTTCGACGATGCGCATTACGTACTTGCACCATTTCTTTTTGCCCAGGCGCTTCAGGCCGCCCATGCCGAGATAGTCCTCGTAGGTTTTTCCGTTCTTGTAAGGAAGATGCGCCAGCTCCATCGGCTCGACCACAGCATCGACGATCATGGCGGACCCGAGGCCGGTGCCAAGCCCGAGAAAAAGCATCCGCCCTCCCTGGTAGGAGCCAATCGCCTGCATGGCGGCGTCGTTGACCATTTTCACCGGGCGCCCCAAGGCTTTCGAGTAATCGAACGACACCCACCCCTTGCCTAAGTTGAACGGCTCACGCACCGGACGGCCGTGGATCACCGGGCCGGGATAGCCAATGGCGACAACGTCGTACTGCCAGTCTCTGGCAGCCTGCTTCACCCACTTGCACATGCGCGCTGCGGTCATCCGCTTGCCGGAATCGAGCTTGCGCTCGGTTTTCTGACCGGTCGCCAGAATCTTGACGTGTGTGCCTCCCACGTCGATGACCAGAACCTTACGAATCATGCGCCCTCCCAAAACTCCTGATCTTGCCCTCGAATCGCAACCCCCCAGCAACGATTTCGGCCGCTAGGGCGCCGGATTATGCCACCCTCCGATATCGCTCGCCAGGCGGTCGGCTTCGGGTGGTCCCCAGGTTCCGGGCCGGTAGGGGTGGACCGGTACCGAGTTATCCAGAATCGGATCCACCGCCATCCATGCTGCCTCGACCACATCTTCGCGCACAAACAGCAGTTTGTCGCCGTGCATCGCCTCGCCCAAAAGACGTTCGTAGGGAGCCTGGGCTGCCGGACCTCTTTCGAGCACCGAGAGTTCGACCAGCGCCGACGTCATCTCCGGACCCGCACGCTTCACTTGCGCCCCGATGTTCACGGAGAACTCGGGTCCGAGGCGGAGGCGCACATGGTTGCTGCCGTCTACGGTCTCGTGCAGCGGAGCCTTCTTGAGTTGTACGAGCACTTCTGTGGCGTTCACGGGCAGGCACTTTCCCGACCGGATCAGAAAAGGAACGCCCTTCCACCGCCATGAGTTGATGTAGAGACGAAGGGCCGCATAGGTCTCGACCTCGGAATCCGGGGCGACCCCGTTCTCCTTGCGATATCCCTCGAACTGCCCGCGCACTGTATCGGTCACCTCAATCGGCGGGATGGCTCGGAAAACCTTGAATTGCTCGTCATGCAGAGCGCGCGGCGCGAGTTCGTTCGGTGGCTCCATGGCCAGCAGGGCAACGACCTGGAGCAGGTGATTCTGTACCACATCGCGAATCGCGCCACTCTCTTCGTAAACCTTGCCGCGTCCCTCGACTCCGAAGGTCTCGGCCATGGTGATCTCCACATGATCGACGTACTGGCGATTCCAAATCGGCTCCAGAAAAGTGTTGGCGAAGCGGACAAAGTACAGATCCTCGACCGACTCTTTACCCAGAAAGTGATCGATGCGGAAGATGGCCGACTCGGGGAAGGCCTGGTGCAGGGTCGCGTTCAGTTTTTGCGCCGAAGCCAGGTTGCGGCCGAATGGCTTTTCGACGAGTATGCGCGGGGTGCCGGATCGGTTGAGCCGGCCGAGGGACTGCGAGACCGAACCGAATAGGTCGGGAGGAATGGCGAGATAGTACAACGGGCTGCGCGCCGAACCGAGCGCCTTGCGCAAAAGCTCGAAAGTATTCGCATCCTGGTAGTCGCCATCAATATATTGCAGCAGCTGCACGAGCCTGGAGTAGGCACCTTCGTCGATGCCGCCGCCCGCGGTCAGACTGTCGCGCACCCGGGC
This sequence comes from Terriglobales bacterium, assembly GCA_049520935.1. Classification (GTDB taxonomy): domain Bacteria; phylum Acidobacteriota; class Terriglobia; order Terriglobales; family Acidobacteriaceae; genus Acidiflorens. Next base: position 37,444 of record JBEKPJ010000029.1, read on the forward strand.
CCTCATCTGGTCGAGGGTCCATCCGGATTTGGCGACTCCGATGATGGGAAGATCGAACCTGTCGCGCTGGATCATTGTCTGCAAGGCGGGGAAGATCTGCTTGTAAGCGAGGTCACCTGTGGCGCCGAAGAAGACAAAAGCGTCCGCCGGCGCTGCCGCCGGTCGCTGCGGTTGTCCCGCAGGCAAGGCGGGCGCGGGCTGATGGTTGTCGGTGCTCATGAATAACCCGGGATGCTCCGAGATGCGAATCCTCCGAAGAAGATATCATGGGCCGTGGTCCGGCCTGATCTTCACATCTCAGGTTTTCGCCTTGCGGTATTGGTCATAGGCGTACAGAAAACGGTCAAGATCTTGCCTGGACAGGTAGTAGGGCGTGGAGAGGCGCAGTTTGTTTGGATCCGCTCCGCGGATGCGGATTTTCCTTTCCTTCCAGAGCCAGTCTTCAAGGTCCTTACGAACGATGGGGGGCACGTTCACGGTGGCGATTGCGCAGCGCAGAGAACGATCGGGGGATGTCCAGGAGATTGCTCCGCGCTCGATCATCGCCTCCAGAACGTAGTCGCAGAGTTGGCGGTGGCGATGTTCAATGCGCTCCATGCCGATGTCCTTGGCCAGTTGAATGGAGGCGCGCAAGCCCCAGAGGGCGGGGACATTCGAACTGCCGATGCGCTGGAAGCGTTCGGCGCGGAGCCTCGGCTCGTCCCAGCCTTCGGTGGCGATGGTGTTCCACAATCGGTCGATCATTTCGTCGCGGACGTAGAGAAAACCCGAGCCCTTGGGCGCCTGCAGCCACTTGTGAGGGCTGGCAGAATACAAGTCGCAGCCGAGATCATGCAGATTGAGGCGCATCATTCCCGGAACGTGTGCTCCGTCGACCGCCGAAATCACTCCTTTGCTGCGGGCCAGCTCACAAAGTTGCTTGGCCGGCAGCACGGCTCCAGAAAACGTGGTGATATGGCTGAAAAAGAGGACTCTTGTGCGCGGGGTAATATTGGCGTTGACGAGCTCCAATACCTGTGCGGGATTCATGACCGGTCTTGGAAGACTGATTTTCCTGATCACGATGCCGTACCGTTTGGCGCGCAGATTCCAGGGCTGCTCACCTCCGGGATGCTCCTGATCCGTCATCAGCACTTCGTCGCCGGCTTTGAGGTCGACGCCGTTGGCGATGTAGCTGTTGGCTTCGGTGGCGTTTCTGAGCAGCGCAATCTCGTCGCGGTTGCAACCTACGAACTCGGCCAACGGATCGCGAAACTGGTTCCACGCCGCGTAACCCCAGATGGGATAGTCCTCGGGGTCGGTTTCGTTAAGCTTCTCGCACGCCTCATAGCCCTCGAAAACGGCGCGGAGAACCGGCGCGGGGCTCGATCCGACGGTGCCGTTGTTGAGGTAAACCTCATCGGCGGGAATCAGGAATTGCCGGCGGAGCTCGGCCCAGTAAGTGTCTTCGTTTTGCTCGAACAGCGAGCGCTCGGGCAGCTTTGCGGGCAGGGACTGGAGCTGGGCCCATAGCTTTCCCGGCCACGCCAGGCCGGCGCCAACGGCGAGGGAAGAAGCGAACGACGACGACAGAAAACTGCGACGGTTCAACATGGCGGCTCCTCTTCTCGAAATGCCTGTAAGACCCGACATAGTACACCGGTAAGTGGCGAAACGAAAAGCAGATGCCGCGCCGCGGCGTGGGTTTCGGCATGGCAACAGGCGGTGGCTCGATGGCTGGAAATATCGGAAATAAAGGGTAACGCTGCGCGTGCAATATGCGTCCAAGTAGGTGGGAATCTCCCCTGCGGCGTCTTCCTGGATTGCCACTTGCGCTCGGGGGTATAATCGTTGCAGCCCACCAGGTGTCTACGGGGTATTCAAATGTCGTACCGTAAATCGCTGATCTCCCTGAGTTTATTCGCGCTGATCGCATTGCCCGTGCTGGCGCAGGGTCAAACCTCGCAGGCACCGGCCGCGCAGCCGCAAGCATCACCGGCGCAAACTCCCCCGACCCAAGCACCGAAAGATCAGACTTCAGCCTCGACTTCGGCTTCGAATGGAGCCCCGCAGACTCCGTCGCAGAGCCCCTCGGCGACTCCTGGTTCCAGTCCGGCTCCGCCGGCGGATGCTTCTGCAAGCGGCAGCGATGCGGCTCCGAGCGGACCTGCGCCAGTGCAGGAGCCCGACGAAAGCAAGGTCAAGCACGACGGCGGCGAGAACGATGTCGATGCCATCGGCAACCGCAAGATCGGAGGGCGGGGCCTGGGAGACTGGTACTCGCTCGAGACCGAGATCAAGATGGGCAAGCAGTATGCAATGCAGGTGGAAAGTACGGTGAAACTTGTCCAGGATCCGGTGATCAACGAGTATGTGAACCGCATTGGGCAGAACCTTGTGCGCAATTCTGACGCCAAGGTTCCGTTCACCATTAAGGTGATCGATTCCGATGAGGTCAATGCGTTCGCACTGCCCGGCGGATTCTTCTACGTGAACTCCGGCCTGATTCTTGCGGCAGACGAGGAAGCCGAATTGGCCGGCGTGATGGCGCATGAGATTTCACACGTGGCGGCGCGACACGGGATGCGTCAGATGACGCGGGCGAACTGGGCCAACATCGGGACCATTCCGCTGATCTTCATCGGCGGCGGCATCGGTTACGGAATCTACGAAGCAGCGGGACTGGGGTTGCCGCTCACGTTCATGAAGTTCCAGCGCAATTTTGAAGCGGAAGCCGACTACCTCGGTCTGCAGTACATGTATAAGACGGGATACGATCCGCAGGCTTTCATCAGTTTCTTCGAAAAGATACAGGCGAAGGAGAAAAAGAAGCCGGGCACGATCGCCAAGGCCTTCGCGTCGCATCCGCAGACTCCCGACCGCATTGAGGCCTCACAGAAAGAGATCGCGACCATTCTTCCGGCGCGCCCGCAGTACATCGTTTCCACTTCGGAGTTTGACGATGTGAAATCGCGGCTCGCCACCATCGAAAACCGGCACAAGGTGATTGAGCAGAAAGATGCGAACAAACCCAGCCTGCGGCGCGCTTCGACCAGCGACAAGACGTCGACCGGCTCGGATACCAGTGACGACGATCGCCCCACGCTGAAGCGACGCGACGACAGCTCAAACCAGAATTGAATCCTCGCCAGGGGTTGATAAAACACAACCGGCGGTTGCCCGCCGGTTTTTTTTATCGATCTCGAACCGAGCTGGGTTGGGCTACGAGCCCGCCGCCACTGACTTCACTGCGATGGTCGTGCCATCCACATCTCCGGTGACTTTGGCCTTCGCCCCTGCCAGGTCGTTGAGTTTGCCGAGGGCGGCCTGATCGGATGTCTCAAGCGTATAAACTTGGTCGCCAACTACGAGTGCGTACTTGGAGCCGTGCTTCATACACGCGCGCGTGCAAGCCGCCGCTCCGCCGGCCATTTCGTGTTTTGCGCCGCACATGGCGTCGCTCACTTCGCCGGTTAAAGTCTGGCTCTTGCCGCCAGCCAGCGCCGGCACCGCTGCCAGCCCGACCAGCATCTGCACGGCAAAAACCGCTGCTGCAATTCGATTTGCTTTCATTCCGTATTTTTCTCCTGTTGAACGGTGATGGTTCAAAACGCCTGTTTCATGATGTCAATATAAGGATTCGAATGCAAGCGGGCGGAGTTCGCGGTCAAAGTTCGCCGGTCAAAGTTCGAGGGCATCGCGGCAGACAGTGTTTTCGAGTGCAGACCTGTGCCCGGAATGGTCGAGTTTCTTCGGCGCTCATCGAAGCAACTCCGCGCCATTCCGGCGTCCGATGGTTGTCTTCGCTAGATTCCGGCCGCGCAGTTCCTCCTGCGCCCCGCCGGGATGGTGCTGGACGATGGCTCTCCAGGCTGTCGACCTGTCCGGCAGCCGCTTGATCGCCGGGCCGCAGCTCCTACATTAGATCGTCCACAGAACCGGCGGCACGGATGTCGATCCCCGGCCTGCTGGGGATAAAAAAGGGGGACGTAAGCAGCGAACATCCGCGCCCTCACTGCTGTTTGAAACGGACCTCGACATCGACGGTCTTTTCTTTCGCGTCCAGCGATTCGTGCACGGTCACGGCCCAATTGACGCCGCGGGGGAGGATCTGTTCGGCAAGGTTGCGAAACTTTGCCGGGTAGTCGGCGTTGTAGCTCTGACCTTCGCGCAGGGTCCATGCCTCCCGCATCCGGGCCGTCGATTGCGTGTCGAGTCCGTTGATTTCCAACTCTCCCATCTTGTAGAGATCGCCTTCGACGACGTTCACTACCAAGTGCACGGCGCTATTGCCATCATCGAATAGGGTGTCGGGCTTGATCTGAACCGCCATATAACCACGGCTGCGGTAAAGCCTGGTGGCGCTTTCAAGATCCTTCCGAAGACGCAGGGCATCGGCAGGCTGCCCGACAGGTAGGTGAACGAGGGGAGCGAGATCGGCGGTGGCGACAGCCGCGTTGCCCCTCCACTCGATGCCGGATGTCGAATACACCTTCCCGGGTGTCAACGGCAGGATCGCCGTCACTTCGACCTCGCCACCGGCTGGCGCCGCCTCTGCTTTCGACACCAGGCGCGCGTCGGCTCTGGCAAACGAAGCTCTAAGATATCCCCCCTTGAGGCACACAGGGAGAAAATCAACTTCGGCGACTTTGGCCATGCTGGTTCGTCGGTAGGGAGCTCCGGCAAGTCGGCGAGCGGCAACCTGCAGCCCAGGCAGCAGGTCCGGAGTAGCCCCCGGGAACTCGACATTCTGGATGCGGATTTCGAGGTTCTCGACCGAGTAAGAGATACCCAACAGCTTCCCGCCCTCCTCAGCGGTCTCGCGAAGGTAGTCCACCCGTGCGGGAATCTGTTTCCGGTCGAGCAGCGTCTGGAGCGCCTCCTGGATGTGGTCGATGAGAGAACCGGCAAGCGGCACCTCGCCCTGGAAAAGAGGCACCATGCGCTGGAGCTCGCCCCGGAGCTCGGTATCGGTAAACCAGGGAAAATTTTCGAAACTCGCCGGAACCAGCTTGTCCTTGCCAACGTCGGTCAGTTGCAATTCAAGGGTGGTGCTCGCGCCCGAGGAGGAAAACGAATACGCGGCACCTGCGAACATCCCGGAGTCCCCCAGTCGCTGCACCGCCTCTTTGAAATCGCCGTCGGCGGCGGGTTGGCCGAGTCGCAGCCCGCAGGCGGCCAGAAGGTCCTGGTCGGTGTAGCGGGTGCTGCCCTTGACCCGCAGCGCGATCAGTTTCCCGGCATTGCCGGCGGAGGTCTTCGCCGTGACCCGCTTCTGTCCCATCGCCGGAGCCACCAGCAGTGCGGAACACAGCAAAAAACCGATCGCCCGGCTCATTTCGATCGCTTCCCGGCGCCGGCGACGGAAAAATTCTTCTGTTTCACAGCGATGTCCATGAAAGCCTTGGCAGCACGGCTCAGCGATTTGTCTTTGCGGAAAACAATGGCCAAGTCGCGGCGGATGTGCACGTCCGAAAACGTGATCGCAGCCAGAGCCTTGGCGCGGATATCCTCCTCGATGTTGGAGCGCGCAATAAATCCAACGCCCACATCGGCAGCCACAAAACGTTTCAGCAATTCGCTCGAATCGAGTTCCATGGCCAGGGTGGGCTTCAATTGATGGTCGCGGAACAGTGTATCGAGCGCGTCTCGCGTGTGGCCCAGTTTGGGCACGACGAGCGGATAGGTCGAGACCTCCGCCAGGGTGACGCTTTTCTTAGCCGCCAGGCGATGAGAGGGAGCCGTGATGACGACAAGTTCGTCACGATGAATCATCTGTGCCGCAAGCCGGCTGTCGTTTACGGGCAGTGAAACCACGCCGAAGTCGACCACGTTTTCGATGATCGACTCAAGAATCCGGGCGTAGTCGGAGCGCTGAATGCTCACCGAAACATGGGGATAGTCGCGCTTGAATTGCGCGAAGACCTCGGGCAGAATGTGCAGGCACGTGCCTTCGTTTGCCCCGACCACAATTTCGCCGCGTGGCACGCGCTCGGTCTCGGCAATCTCGGTAAGAATCGTCTTGCGGCGTTCGATCGTCTCGGCGGCGTACTTGAAGAACAGTTTGCCGGATGCGGTGAGCGAGACACGGCCTCCGGATCGGTCGAGCAGGCGCGCGCCGACTTCTTCTTCCAGGGCCCGAATCTGCGATGAGATTGCGGGCTGGGTGCGGAAACGCTTCTCCGCCGCACGCGAGAAGCTGGAGAGGCGCGCCACTTCGAGAAAGATTTCGAGCTGATCGAAGTCCATCGTGTGCTGGCCACAGACACTATAGCGAGCGAGCTGCCGTCACGGAAGAGAAATCATAGACCGGCCTCCGCAAAATTCCGCGAGGCCGGTCGCAGCTGATCCAGTTGTATCGCGGGCCGCATGGCCGGAGACGGGGCGAGGCCCCGTCCCGACGGTTCGTCGCCGCTAGACGTTGATTACGGCGATGAGCTCTTTCACCGCGGCCGCACTCTTGTCGAGCGCGGTTTTCTCCTCCGCAGTGAGTTTGATCTCGATAATCTGTTCGATGCCCTTGGCTCCGAGCTTGACCGGGACGCCCACGTACAGTCCGTGGATGCCATACTCCCCGTTGAGATAGGCGGCGCAGGGGAGAATCTTCTTCTTGTCCTTGAGAATAGCCTCGACCATTTCGGTGGCCGCGGCCGAGGGGGCATAGTAAGCCGAGCCGGTCTTGAGATACTTGACGATCTCGGCGCCGCCATCGCGCGTGCGCTGGACGATGCGGTCGAGCGTAGCCTTGTCCATGAGCTCGGTGATGGGAATGCCGGCGACGGTCGAATAGCGGGGAAGCGGGACCATGGTGTCGCCGTGCCCACCGAGGACGAAGGCGTTTACGTTTTCCACGCTGACTTTGAGTTCCTGAGCGATGAAAGTTCGAAAGCGCGCTGAATCGAGGACTCCGGCCATGCCGATGACGCGCTCGCGCGGAAAGCCACTGATCTTGTAAGCCGCCTGGGCCATGGCATCGAGCGGATTGGAGACGATAATCAGGATGCAGTTCGGTGAGTGCTGCACCACCTTGCCCACGACGTCACTCATGATCTTGTAGTTGGTGTTCAGAAGGTCGTCACGGCTCATGCCCGGCTTGCGCGGAATTCCGGCGGTGATGACGACGATGTCGGAGTCAGCCGTATCGGCGTAATCGTTGGTACCAAGGATGGCGGAATCGCGCTTTTCGATCGGCATCGCCTCGGCCAGATCAAGTCCTTTGCCTTGGGGAACGCCTTCCACAATATCAATAAGCACCACATCGGCTAATTCTTTGGAGGCGATCCAGTGAGCCGCGGTGGCACCTACGTTTCCGGAACCGACGATCGTTACTTTATTGCGCATGAAGTTTCCTTTCCAATGCAAGAGCATAAATTAGGCAGAACGCTGGCGGCCTGCGGGACGACGGTCCGGAGGGCGATGCTGTCCTAGCGCAACCGTTCGAACGCATGCGTCCACTAATCCCGCAGGAAGCCGGGAACGCACCAGAGCATGCAGAGCAGTTCGATGGCGCGCGCCGCTTCCGCGCTGCCCATATCGACCGCTTCCCAGCCAAACTCATCCCGAATCTTGCGGACGGACTTCTCGGCCGTCTCGCTTTTGCCGCAGAGGAACATCGCCGGTTTGCCGCCTTGGAATCGGGGATTCACCACGGTGGCGTCGCCGACGGAATTGAATGCTTTGGCAAAATTCGCGTCTGGAAATTCGAGTTGCAGCCGCTCCATGAGGGATTCATCAAGGTTGGTAAAGAACGCTTTCGGATCGTTCGCAGGCCAGTCGCTTAGTTTGGCGGTCGTCCTAGTGCCCATACGCATCGGGTGCCCATGCTGCATGAAGCCGCCGGCCAGCGCTTTTGCCACATCGCCCGACCCAAGAACTCCGACGTTCATCTGGCTTCCTTTCGCGTTCGCGACGGCTTTCGTGGTGCCGCGATTCGGCCGACGCTCGTACGGATCGGTCGTCCGCCGCGGTCGCTCGCAGAAACATCTCAGTCGGCGGCTACGGGCACGCTCATGTTTTCGATCATGCAGGTGGCGAACTCGCTGGTCTTGACCTTGGTCGCACCTTCCAGCATGCGCTCGAAGTCGTAGGTCACTTTTTTCTGCTCGATGGTGCGCTCCAGGCTCTGCTCGATCAGATCCGCAGCCTCGGTCCATCCCAGGAAGCGGAACATCATGACGCCGGAAAGGATTACGGAGCCGGGATTGATGACGTCTTTGTCGGCATACTTGGGAGCGGTTCCGTGGGTGGCTTCGAAGATGGCGTAGCCGTCGCCAATGTTGGCTCCGGGAGCGATGCCCAGGCCTCCCACCTGCGCCGCGCAGGCATCCGAGATGTAGTCGCCGTTCAGGTTGGGCGTGGCCAATACGCTGTATTCATCGGCCCGCGTGACCACCTGTTGAAAGATGGAATCCGCGATGCGATCGTTGATCATCAGCTTCTTCTTCCAAATGCCCTTGCCGTGTGTGGCGTAGATGGAGTCAAGACAGCTCTTCACTTCCTGGTAGACATGCTCGCGGAAGTCGTCGGTTGCGAACTCAAGCCCGGGTTCGACGAGGTTCGCGTTCTCTTCGACGGTGAGATTCGGATTCCGGTCTTTGTTGTCGAGGATCCAGCTCTCGCGCTCGGTGACGACCTGGTTACGAAATTCGGCGGTGGCGAGATCATATCCCCACTGCCGGAAGGCGCCTTCGGTGAACTTCTGGATGTTGCCTTTGTGCACCAGCGTGACCGACTTGCAATGGTTGTCGAGCGCGTGCTGAATGGCCATGCGGACCAGGCGTTTGGTGCCGGTCACGGAGATCGGCTTGATGCCGACGCCCGAGTCGAGGCGAATCTGCTTTTTGCCACCTTTCAGCATGTCCCGGTTGAGGAAGTCGATCAGGCGAGCGCAATCGGCAGTTCCCTGCTCCCACTCGATGCCGATGTAGACGTCTTCCGTATTCTCGCGGAAGATCACGATGTCCATGCGCTCGGGATGTTTGACGGGCGAGGGTACGCCGGCGTAGTACTTCACCGGGCGCACGCAGCCGTAGAGATCGAGGGTCTGGCGCAGGGCGACGTTGAGCGAGCGGATGCCGCCGCCGACGGGCGTGGTCAGCGGGCCCTTGATGGCGACGCGAAATTCACGGATGGCGCTGACGGTGTCATCGGGCAGCCAACTCTGGAAGCGCGCCTTGGCTTTCTCCCCGGCGAAGACCTCATACCAAGCAACCGAGCGCTGCCCGTGATATGCCTTTTCGACAGCGGCGTCGAAAACGCGCACCGAGGCTTTCCAGATGTCGCGTCCGGTGCCATCGCCTTCAATAAAAGGAATGATGGGATGATCGGGAACGCGATATTTGCCGTTGCTGTATTCGATCTTCTGTCCGTTGGGTGGGAGAGGGACTCCGTTGAACGACGCCATTCTGATAGCCTCCAAGCGCGGGAAAAGTAGTAATCATTATAGATTGGAGCTGCCAAAAATAGGCTGGCCATCACGGATCGGTGTGACGGGACTCACAAAGCGGTTTTCGGCCAGATTCGCCCCTCGAAGCACGAAAACCCGGAGCGCCTCGGTTTTTTCGTCCTGATTAGCGCTCGATTTTGACGGACTTTACCGACACGTCCTTATGAGGACGATCCTGACGATTCCGGCCGACCTTCGAAATTTTTTCCACGACCTCGTAGCCTTCGACGACCTCGCCGAAAATCGTGTGTTTTCCGGTGAGCCAGTCGGTATTGGCGACGGTGATGAAAAATTGCGAACCGTTGGTATTGGGACCGGCGTTGGCCATGGCGAGTTTGCCTGCCTTATCGAACTTGTGCGGCGACCCCTTGGTCTCATCCTCGAACTGGTAGCCGGGGCCACCCATGCCGGTGCCCTGCGGATCTCCACCCTGGATCATGAAGCCGGGGATCACGCGGTGGAAAATGGTTCCGTGGTAAAGGGGGTTTTTGGTTTTCTGGCGAGTGCTGGGGTGCGTCCACTCGCGCTTGCCCTCGGCAAGCTCGACAAAGTTGGCGACCGTCTTGGGGGCATCTTTTTCGAAGAGGCGACAAATGATGTCGCCCTCGCTGGTTTCGAATACGGCATAGGTTCCGGGTGTACGGGTCATAGTCTCCTCGAACTTCTCAATCGATCTAGTTGAATCGAAACGCATGCTCGCTGGGTAGAGCCGACGCTCGCCCTCGCTCAGGTCTGCGGGGCAGGGTCGGCTACATCGGTTTTTCCATGCCCGCCGATGGTTTTGCAACCGCCTTGTGCGCGGATGTGCCGGTGCCGTGGATGTCGATGTGCGTGATCTTGACCGGACGCAGCGGGCGTTCGCCGTCGGTCGCCATACGAGCAATTTTCTTCACCAGTTCGACCGCCGCCTCGTCGCACTGTCCGAAGATGGTGTAGCCGCCGTTGAGGCTGGGGTAGGGGACCTCGGTGATGAAGAACTGCGAGCCGTTGGTGTCAGGTCCAGCGTTGGCGTAGGCGAGACGCCCGGGGCGGTCAAACTTGACGTCGGGTGAAGTCTCATTCTTGAATTTGTAGCCGGGATCGCCCGTGCCGTTGCCGGCCGGGTCTCCACCCTGAATCATGAATTCGGGAATCACGCGATGAAAGATGGTGCCGTCATAGAGCGGTACGCCGTGCTTTTTGGCGTGCGACACCGGGCTGGTCCAATCTTTGGTGCCTTTCGCCAGAGCGATAAAATTCTCGACTCCGAGCGGGGCGATCTTCGGAAACAAGGTGCAATTCAGGTCGCCGGCCGTGGTGTGAATAATGGCTGTGGGTTCGGCCGCGGCAGGCGGCGCCGGTTTAGGAGTTGAGGCGGCCTGGGCGGCGCCGAGCAGGGACGTGGACAGGATCAGGACAAGCGTAGGCAGTAGAGTGCGCATGGATGCTCCGGGTGTGGTAGTTTGCGATCTTTCATTGTACGACACGGATTCGACGCCATGGATGCGAAGATGAAGATTGTACGGCCGCGGTGGCTCTGCGTGCGAGTGGCCGCGGTTCTCGATTCCATTGTCGGGCCTTCCTGGCCCGGCTTCCCGCGGTCCGCCCCGCGGGGTTGCGCCCGGTTTGGCCTGTCTGCTTACGGGCGCTCGTGATTCGCGCCTCCCGCTGAATCGATGGTCGACGCCGTCCGGTCGAGCGAAATCCGGAACCGAAGTTCACGCCCCGAGTGCCGGAGCACTCGGTCGGCCGCGCGCGAGTCCGGCCGAAGTGCGTTGGCCGGGTCCTCACGTCATCTGGCGGACATCTCCTGGCTCACCCGTTCCGCTTCGCGGAAGACGCGCAACAGGTTCGCTCCCAGAATCTTGCGGATGTCGGCGGCGCCGTAGCCGCGGTCGAGCAGGGCCTGGGTGATCTTGGGCAGATCGGCGGCAGAGTCGATACCCTCCGGAGTCGCTCCGCTGACACCGTCAAAATCCGAGCCCAGGCCTACGTGGTCGATGCCGGCAACCTTGGCGATATGGTCGATGTGATCAATCAGCGAAGCCAGCGGCGGTCGCGGAATCATGGCAGCCCACTGGCGCTCGACGCGGTCATCATCGAGATAGGTGACAGTTTTTCCGGCAGCCTTGAGCCGTTCGGCGTTGGCCGCAACCGCCAGGTCCCGATCCTTGGCCTGTGCGTCGGCCGCCTTGCGATAGTTCTCATCGATGAAGGCGCTGTAGAAATTGACTTGCACCACTCCGCCGTTGTTGGCAACGGCGCGCAGCATGTCATCGGTCATGTTCCGCGGATGATTGGTCAGCGCCCGGGCGGAGGAGTGGGAGGCGATGACGGGAGCTTTACTAATCGCGATCGCGTCATAAAAGGTCTTGTCGGCGACGTGCGAGATGTCGACCAGCATGCCCAGCCGGTTCATTTCGAGAACGATCTGCTTGCCGCCTTCGGTGAGGCCGTTGTGATGCTCGATTCTCGGGTCGTCGATGTCTCCCGAAGAGTCGGCAAATTCGTTGGTGTTCGACCAGCTCAAGGTCATATAACGAACGCCCAGGCGGTAATAATCGCGCAGCAGGCGAATATCGTTTTCGATCGAGTGTCCGCCTTCGATCCCGAGCAGGGCGGCGAGCTTATGCTCGCGGTGGGTGCGCTCGATGTCGGCAGAGCTGAACGCCATCTGCATGCGATCGGGATGCCGGGCCGCCTGCTCGTAGACCGCATCGATGAGATCGAGCGTGTGGTGGGCAAAGTGGCCGCGGTTGGTTTCCGGCTCTACCCAGATGGAGAAGAATTCGGCTCCCAGATTGCCGGCTTTCGCCTTGTCAAGGCTAATGTGGCCGGGATCGTTGGGATCGGTTGAACCGATATCATAGTGTTCGTCGAGAAAGCGCTGCGGGGTGTCGGCGTGCGTGTCGATGACGAGGGCGGAGTTCTGGATTTCGCGGGCCCTGGCGCTGACCGCGTTCTGCGCCAGGAGGGGAACGGCCAAGGAGAAAGCGAGGGCGAGGGCGAGGGGAAGCTTGTTCATGACGAGCAAGAATTCTATACGATCGTGGCGCGCCAGGGCTGGTCGCTCGGATAGCCCGCAGACGGGCGTTCGCCACGCCCGTTTCCGTCTTCGGAGCCGTCAACCGGAAAGGGCAGCGAGTGCTTGCTCGATCGAACGCTCCAGGGTTTGGTCGGTGTCGATCCTCGTCTTTTGATAGCGGATCGTTTCGAACCTCGCTTTGACTTCAAGGTAGAGGCCGAAGGTTCGGTTGCGGGCGGGGTGGAGGGGGTCGGGCTCGAGGTCGAGACGCCGGCGGGCTGATTGCTCGGAACAGACGCACTCGATGATCATCCAGGGCTGAGCGAGTTCCTCTGCGGCTCGGACCACGCGATCGATTTGATAGCTGCGGGAGAATGGACGGCCGTCGAGGAAAATCGCGCGTGCCGGCGCTTTCTGCAGCAGGAAACGCGCGGCGTCGAGCATCAGCTCCATCACGAAGTCATCTTGTTCCACAGAGTACGTGATATCTTCGGGCGCAAACAGTGCGGCACGCACTGCATCCTTGCTGAGCAGCGCGCCTTTGACGCGCTCGGCCAGTTGCCGCGCGAGCGTGGTTTTGCCGGTTCCAGGAAGCCCGGCCATGAGAATAATCATGCCCTGAAAAGTGTAACGGAGACGAAGATCCGTTCGAGCTCAGTTGGTGTCGCCCAATGTCGTTACGGTGGCGGCTACCGGTGGCGTCGCGGGCTGTGCCGCGGGCGCGATGGCGAAGATCGTCTGCGTCTGTCGCCAGTCGCTGTAGCGGTCGGAAACCATCACGTGGAAGCACCAGTGGCGACGCTCCTCTTCGGGTTCGACCAAGCCGAGCGCGTTCAGATAAAACAGATAGTGTTCGACGAAGCGAATCTGCTCCTTCGTCATGCCACGACGCTGCAGATCAACCGTGATGCCGGCCAGATGCGACGAGGCGGTGTCGCCCTCGGCGGGAGCGGCGTTGCGATTGCGGCGGCGCAGCTTCTGCTGCACCTTGACGGTGCGGACCGCCGAGTTCAACTGGATCTGGGCGTGGAACTGGCGATAGTAAATCTCGGAAAGGTCTTCCACGAAATCACGGGTCCAGGGACGGCAATAGCGGCGGGTGGGATCAAGCGCCCGCTCAATCTTCAGGGAGTTGCTCTCCACGATTGGCACCAGTTCGCCGGAAGCCTTAAGTTCTTCCAGTTCCGCGTCGTCCTGAATGCGGGGCAGCAAGAGGCGGTCAACTTCTTCGTTTTGCCGGATCAGGGAATCGTGCGACGGTCGGAACAGCGGGTTCCAGAGAATGCCCCGGAGGCCGTGGAAGCGATAGGAGTGCAAAATCCGGTGGCGGTGATGGATGACGGGTTGCTTCAGGGCAAACGTGGCACGGGGCGAAGCGACCGCGAGAAAGATCGCCAGCGTGACCAGCCCTAGCGGCAGCCCTGCGATCGGCCTGAGGATTCGTGCCATTTCCATTCCCAGCCTTGTACCAACTTCTGAAGTGGCTGAAAAAGCCCCTTTTCCAAGCGGATGGCCAATTGTAAACCACAGAAGAATGACTTTGTTAAGCAATTCACGCTAAAGCCCATTACTTAAGGGAGTTAGGGCAGTGACTGTGCGGTAACCATCTGCCTGGTTACCCCGGGATCGAAGCGCAATTGGTAGGGCTTCAACGCTCTATTTGCGCAGCAGGTCGACGAGCGCTTGCTTCATGACCTGGCCCCCGACCTCGGCAATCGATGTGGTGAGCGGGATACTCTTCGGGCAAATCTCGACGCAGTTCTGGGCGTAGCCGCATTCCTGGATGCCTCCGTCTCCCATGAGTGCCGAAAGCCGCTCACGCTTCAGGGCCTGGCCGGTCGGGTGATTGTTGAACAGCCGCACTTGCGAAATGGTGGCGGCGCCGACGAAGCCGGTATGTTCGGTAAACTGCGGGCAGGCCTCCATGCAGCAGCAGCACGAGATGCAGTTCGAGAGCGGGTAGGAGATTTCCTGCACCTCCGGGGTGACGCGCGGACCGGGCCCCAGGTCGTAGCTGCCATCGACCGGCACCCAGGCTTTGACCTTCTTCAGGTTCTCGAATAGCACGCTGCGATCAACGGCCAGGTCGCGCACTACGGGAAACTTCGAGAACGGCTCAAGCTTGATGGGCGGCTCGAGGCTGTCGAGCAGAGTGGAGCAGGCCATGCGGGCTCGTCCATTGATGAGCATGGCGCAGGAGCCGCAGATCTCCTCCAGACAGTTGGAGTCGTAGGTGACGGGTGTGGTCTGCTTGCCGTCGCGGGTGATGGGGTTGGCCGCGATCTCCATCAGCGCCGAAGTGATGTTCATGTTCGGCTTGTAAGGAATCTCGAACTCCTCCCACGACGGTTTGGCGTCGGGGGTGAGTTGGCGTTTGATTTTGATGATTACGGTTTTTGTATTCGCCATTAGCTTCTAGCCTTTAGCTCCTAGCTTGCATCTCGGACAACGGTCGTGGCGGCACAAATCGAGGAAATAGGGAATTTCCGCTCCCATCAGTACTTTCTCGGCCGCGGCGGAATCAGCGCCGCATCCACCGCCTCGAACTCGAATTTCGGCTCGTCCAGATCGGGCGCGAACGTCGCTTTGGTGGTCTTCATCCAGTTCTTGTCGTCGCGCTCGGGGAAATCCGGCTTATAGTGCGAGCCGCGAGACTCGTCGCGCATGGCCGCTCCCTGCGCGATCACCCGTGACAATTGCAGCATGTTGTAGAGCTGGCGCGTGAAGGCGATGGTCGTGTTCGCCCACTGCGAGCGGTCACTCAGATTGATTTTCTGGAAGCGATCGAGCAGGTCAACCACTTTGGCGTCCGCTTCCTGACACTTCTTGCTGTAGCGAATGACGGTGCAGCTCTCGGTCATGAGCGCGCCCAGTTCGCGCCAGAGCAGGAAGGGATTTTCGTTGCCATCGGCTTTCGCCAGTCCGGCGTTGATGTCCAGTTGGCGTTTGCGTTCGGCTTCGAAGTGTCCGTTGCCGGGTGCGGCCTGCAGGCTTCTCGCGTACTCCACGGCATTCGGCCCGGAGATGAAGCCTCCGTAAATGCACGACATCAGCGAGTTCGCCCCCAGGCGGTTGGCGCCATGGTACTGGTACTCGGCCTCGCCGGCCGCGAAGATGCCGGCGACGTTGGTCTGCTGCTTGTAATCCACCCACAGTCCGCCCATGGTGTAGTGCATGCCCGGGAAAATCTTCATCGGCGTAACGCGCGGATCGTCGCCCACGAACTTTTCGTAAATTTCAAGAATGCCTTCCAGCTTGCGGTCCAGGGTCTTGGCGTCGATGTGCGTGAGATCAAGGTAGACCATCGGCTGCCCGTCGATGCCGAGCTTGTGTTCGTAAACCACCTTGAAAATCGCGCGCGTGGCGACATCGCGCGGCACGAGGTTGCCGTATTTCGGATACCACTCCTCGAGGAAGTACCAGCGTTCTTTCTCCGGGATCGACTTGGGATCGCGCTTGTCGCCCTGCGTTCTCGGAACCCAGACTCGCCCCCCTTCGCCGCGCGCCGATTCCGACATCAGGCGCAGCTTGTCTTCACCCGGAATGGAGGTAGGATGCACTTGAATAAACTCGCCATTGGCATAGAAGCAGCCCTGCTGATAGAGGGCGGATTGTGCCGATCCCGTACAGACCACGGAATTGGTGGATTTGCCGAAGATCGCGCCGATGCCGCCGGTGGCGATAATGATGGCGTCGGCCGGGAAGGTACGGATTTCCATCGTCCGCAAATCCATGGCGCAAATGCCGCGGCAGGTGCGCGTTCCGTCGAGTACGGCGGAGAGAAACTCCCAGTGCTCGTACTTCTTGACCTTGCCCTCCGACTCATAGCGGCGGACCTGCTCGTCGAGCGCGTAAAGCAGTTGCTGCCCGGTGGTGGCCCCGGCAAACGCAGTGCGGTTGTACAGGGTTCCGCCGAAACGGCGGAAGTCGAGCAGGCCCTCCGGCGTGCGATTGAAGGGAACGCCCATGCGGTCGAGCAGATCAATGATCCCGGGAGCGGCCTCGCACATGGCCTTGACCGGCGGCTGATTGGCGAGGAAGTCGCCACCATAAATGGTGTCGTCGAAATGCTTGTAGGTGGAATCGCCCTCGCCCTTCAGATTCTTGGCGGCGTTGATGCCCCCTTGGGCGCAAACCGAGTGCGAACGCTTGACCGGGACGATCGAGAACAGGTCCACCTCGCCGCCCATCTCTGCAATTTTGATAACCGCGGCGAGCCCTGCCAGGCCGCCGCCTACAACGATGATTTTCGGAGCTGCTGCCATCTCGAGGAGTCCGATCTGCCGGGCCGGGCCCGGACCTGCTGCAACAATCAACTAGCGCATAACGACATTTTCCGTCGCGTTCGAATCCAGGGGTTGCGGCGGAGTGCTGAGGAATCCATACATGCTGGCCGCGCCGATCGATACCAGTCCGAGGGCGAGCACCAGGCAGAGGTAGCCGAAGCGGCGGCGCGCCCGCTCGCCTACCGTGATTCCCCATTTCGCGGCAAACAGCCATAAGCCATAGCTGAAATGCCAGGAAGCGGCGATGATGCCAGCCGCATAGAAGACGATCATCCATGGATTCTGAAACTCCGCCTGCACCTTGGCGAATGACTGCATGGGATGCGTCGGCAGATGGATGCCGGTGAAGCGCAGAAAAAACGTGTGCTGCACCATGTAGACGAAGGCGATGATGCCCGTCCAGCGCTGCGAGGTGTAGAGCCAGTTGCCGCTCCAGGGATAATGGGCGACGTTGCTGTCGCCTTGATACCAAATGTAGACGCCATAGAGCCCGTGGTAGAGAATGGGAATCCAGATGAAGAACAGCTCCAGCAGAAAAACCCCGGGGAGGCTGTTGAGAAACTCGACCTGCTTGCCATAGGCGATCGGCCCCCGGAAGGCTTCTGCGTTCGAAATGAAGTGTTCGAGCAGGAAGGCTCCGATGGGAATGACGCCGCTCAGAGAATGCAGACGGCGCAGCAGGAATGAAGTCCCTTCGCCGGCACGCAGTGGAGCAACGCCTGGCTTGATGGTGGGAGCGACGGAATTGGCAGCTGATGCCACGCGGAATGCTCCTTAAGGTGGTCCAAAGTTGAAACTGGGTATTATCCTGTCCGGCGGGAACTGAAGTCAAGGAAGAACGGCCTTGGGTAATCGGCCACGAGACTTTTTCCGCAGCCTGTTTACCGCAGCCCGTTTACCGCCGGGGAAGGTGTCCTCGAAACTGAACCACGGCCCGATTTCCCTTCATTGACTGGCATCACGGAGCTCCCTCATCATGAGAGGAGGCCCGCGCCCGCAAAGAAACCGCCAGCCGCGGAAGTGCCAGAAAAGCCAAGCGACGAGATGAAGAAACTTCCACGCCATCGTGCTCAATACGCCGGAAAGCAGGATCGCCGGCAACCTCGCTCATCTCGTGAACTTTCCGTGCTCTACGAAGACGATGCCATCGTAGCCCTTAACAAACCAGCCAAGCTTCTGGCTGTGCCTGCGGATAACTCCGGCGCGCCATCCGCCCTCTCGCTTCTTTCCACGGAGCTAAAAGAAAAAAGACAACGGGCCTTTGTCGTACATCGCATTGATCGCTACACCTCCGGCATCCTGCTGTTTGCGAAGACATGGCCGGATCGCGAGGCGCTGGTTCGCCAGTTTCTCGAACACACACCGGTGAGGCAGTACCTTGCGGTCGTGCGCGGGCAGCTCAAGGCCAAAGAGGGCGCACTGGTTCACTACTTTCGGCAAGAAGGAATGTTCCAGAAGTTGACCCGGGAGCGCGACCCGAAAGCGGCTCGAGCGGAACTCCGTTACTCGGTCGAACGCCTTCTTCGCGGCGCTTCGCTGGTTCGGGTCGCGCTGGTCACAGGATTACAGAATCAGATCCGAGTGCAGCTTTCGGCGCTCGGCCATCCCGTCATCGGCGACCGAAAGTACCATCCCGCGGAGGCGGCGGAGCGGCGCATAACGCGCGTCGCTCTGCATGCTGCGCATCTTGAGTTTGCGCATCCACGGTCGGGAGAGAACGTGTCCATCGATTGCGAACCGCCCGCGGACTTTCAGTACCTGGTGCAGGCCTTGACGCTGCCCTCTCGCAGGCGCCGGTGAGTCTCGCCGCGATGCGGAAATCAAAGGACCGGGAGGTCGGGGCGGCGGTTGCCAGCGCTGTTAGCCATAACCACCCCGCTGTGATGCAAGAGTAAGCCGTCCCAACATGGGCCCCCTGGTGCCCAAAACTGTCAAATCCAGCCCTGGCATTCCCGTGGAGCCCGGCAGTCGACAGGTAGCCGCCGAAGCCCTGGCCGCCAGGAATGAGCGCCGCGCCATTCGCCAGAAGTGAAGCTGTCGGCTGCTCGCGAGCTGACTGAAGCCGGCGTTCTTTCGGGCCGCGGGGGCGCCCCCCCGGGGCCGACGCCGTGGCCTACGAGTTACGCCGGCAGCGGCGATCGCCCGTCGCTCGGCTAGGTTTTCCCGAACCACTCGAGGAACGCGCGAAACGCCGCGCCACGGTGGCTGTACAGTGCTTTCTGTTCGGCGCTCAGTTCGGCAAACGTCTTGCCGATTTGGGGAAAATAAAACAAGGGATCGTAACCGAATCCGTGGCCGCCCCGGGGTGCCTCTAGAATCAGGCCCTCGGCGCTGCCCGAGAAAGTCCGAACTGTTCGCCCGTCGCGGGCTGCGGCCAGAACGCATACGAATCGCGCGGTGCGCTCGGGTTTCGGTATCCCCCGGAGTTTGCGCAGCACTTTCGCATTGTTGGCCTCGTCGCAGGTGTTGCCGTCGGCGTTAGCCGGGTCGTGCGCCGCATAGCGTGCGGAATGGACCCCGGGAGCGCCGCCGAGCGCGTCCACCTCCAGTCCTGAGTCGTCGGCCAGAACCAGTTCGTCGGGTGCGGCCAGACTGTAAGACTCCGCTTTCTTACGCGCGTTCTCCTCGAAGGTGTTTCCGTCCTCGACGACTTCCGGCAAGGTGGAAAAATTCGCGATGTTGGCGACGGTGATGCCAAGAGGCGCGGCAGCGCCGGAGAAATCACGAAGTTTTCCAGCGTTCGAGGTTGCCAGCAGGATTCGAGGTCGCATCGGGGTGTGAGAGAGCAGAGCAATTCTATGGCATTGAAATCAATCTCACAAAATCAGGAGAGAAAAAGGCTGGGAACCGTCTCGAGCTAGCTTGGGAACGATCAGGTGCAACAGAGCGCCGGGGCCGGGCCGACGCGAACGGCGGCACGCCGATTCGGCCCGCGGTCTTGGTTGCGCCGAGCATCCCACGGCTGCACCGCGCTTTCTTAGGCGGTGACGTTAGCGGGGCTGCGCTGGCGATGCAACTCGGAAAGAAATGCTTCTTCTTCGAGCGAATTGCCGTTGCGAAGGAGTTCGAGAAGGGGATCCTCTGCCTCGGTGCCCGCGGTCTGGCTGAGATCGACCGTACTCGCGAGCAGCGAGCGTGGAGAAGTTTCCAGCTCCGGAGTGGCGCCGGGCTGGCTGGTCAGGAACTCGATGAACTCGCCGACGCTCCGGCGTTGCTCTTCGGTACGGGCAGGGAATTCAATGCCCATGCCATGTCCGGGATGCATGACCCGAACCAGACCCTCGACATGGATCTCCATGCCAGCGGCGCGCAGACACAGGTCGACGGCCGAACACTGCGGGAACGGAGATTCGGTCTGCACGTAGCATCCACCCAGACTGAGATCGGTCAACTTGCACTGGCTGACGATGTCGGGTTCTTCGGGCAGAGCTTCGTGCGAACGCGCACCCAGCCACTCGTTCATGGCGTCGCGCGAGTTGGCATCCATTTCAACAAAGCGCAGGCCAATTTGACCGTTGGCGCTACTCCAGGCCACTTCCGCCTGAGCCTTCATGCCGGAGGGACCGTCCGGTAGGTCAAAACCGACTTCGACCAGGGCAGCGGAGGCAAGCGGCTTGGCCGCCAGCACATCCATTCCGCCACTGCTGAGGTCGAGCAGAATTCCTTCCACCGGGTTGCTCTCGCCGGCGTGCATCAATACCGACGACTGCACCGCGACCCGCATCGACTGCCGTCTTTCGCGCTTGAGCAGCGCCGTGGCCGCGCGCAGTGTGTTCTGCGCCTGTTCGGGCGTCACTGGTTTGGTGAGGACGAAATGAGCGCCTGCGCCAAAGCCAGCGCCGAGGATGGAGCGGATTTGCGCGGTATCCTGGAGCAGCGCCACCGTGACCGGCGGCCGGTGATCTGGACCGTTCAGCTGACGGCAGGCTTCGAGCACCAGAGATGCCGCATCGGGATCGTCGAAGTCGACGATGACCTGATCAAAGCGTTCTTCCGCGAGGCGCGCCTCAGCCACATCGGCCGCGCTCGAGCGATCGACCGCGACCCCGAACTGCGCCATGACCCGAATCAGGGTCTCCGCCGTCAGGTCATCCTTGGACACTAGCAGTGCCTGCAATATCATTGGAAACCAACTCCTCCCGCCGCGTGCCTTGCCCTCTGCTCGCCGCTGTTTACGGCCAGCGCGGAGTGCTGCCGCGCCCGGGCTTTGGCGCCGCCGGTGAAGATTGAGCGGCGGCCTTGGCAGCCATCGCGTTGGAGTTTTCCTCGTCCACTTCCGCCAGCACTGCGCTATCGTCTTCGGCGTCAGTTTCGGCGAGCAAAGGCGCAACCTCGCGCAGTTTTTCGGCGGCTTGCTGCAGCATCTCGATCTGCTTTCCGATCTGTGCGTACTGCGCCTGCTTGCGGCGCAAAACCTCATGGATATCCTTCATACATCCCCCTGCGCCTGACTCTAAGTTTGGACGAGGGTAAGGTCAACGGAAAGCCATCGCGCACCGTTACCGCAGTAACCGAGGCCAACATTGCCGGTAAAGTCCGCGCGACCCGAATCAAATCAGGTCTCACACCGAAACGCTGATCCTGGCACAGGGTGCGAGCAGTGGAGCTTTGGCGGGAACAGGTCGATCGAGGAGACGAAGCAAGAAAATGGCTAGAGATGGGAAAAGCAAAAGCCCCGCCAGAGCGGCGGGGCCATGAGTTGGGCGTTGCGGCCGAAACCAAACGAAGACGAAGACAGAGCTATCCACGCACCATTTTGCGGCGTAGCATGCCGGCAATACCAACCAGCCCGGTGCCCAGCAAACCCAAGGTTCCAGGCTCCGGCGTACCGAGGCCGGTAGACCCGACGCGAATGTGGCCGATCCCTGCCTGGATCTGTCCCGCGGCGGTCTTTATGGTCTGGGTGGTCGATCCAGTAACGGTATGACCGTTCCACAGGGTCCCCTCAATCTCTCCACTCAGCTGATAGACCCGGTTCTGACCCTGGCTGCTGACCAGAGTCCAGTCCACCGGACCGACGAAGCTGCCGGTAAAGATCGTTCCCTTGGGCATTCCGAAGTTGCCCTTGGCGGTTATGACGAACGTCGAACCGGTAGAGGAAAAAACCCCACCTGCCCATATCGAGCCGCTGACCAGGGCGCCGGTTGAGAAACTGACCGATCCGATCGTTTTTCCCTGCGGCGCGGTAATAGAGTTAAACGCCGTCAGTTGAGATCCCACCGAACTGATGCCGGAAGCTGAAACCGAAATCGAACCATACTGGTTGGTGATATTGATCGGATCCGCCCACGCAGCTATCGGCAATACTAGAGCCAGCAACGCAAAAACTACCACTCGCCTCATTGTTATCCCTCCCAAATTCCGTCTTGTCGTCCCCAACTTCACCCTGGTCTCTGTGCCAAGGTAATGCAGCTCGCCTGGTGCAATTAGAGCAGTTCAAGTTCCATAGCAGAAAATCATATTATATTGTTTATTGTCAATAGCTTACAATTAACCGGCCCGATTGTTACCCATCTGTTACTGCAATCTGCTGCACACTGTCATCACTTCACTTTCTTCATCGCGCAGAGAGTTAACCCGTTCGGAAGTGAGATGGAAGGAACCGACGCAGGCCTGAAACGGCAAAAGCAGCTGGCCGAAAAGCGGTACTTCACCCTCCGTGCAAACCCCTCCCGCAACCCCGATTGCGACACGAAAGTAACCAGTCGCCAAGTGAAAAGGATGTTACCACGGATCGATATTTTGGCAAGTGGCTATTTCGGGCCACTTCCTTAGCCCATCAGTCGCAGCCGCCCTTTGGTGACGAATAATAACCCGAAGCTGCCATGTAAAACCATGAAAGTAAACCTTTTATTGATTCGATGTCGCTTGCAGTCTTCCTCCAGCCAGGCTGCGGTAGGCGGCGTCGAGAATAATCTGATTCCGCCAGCCTTCGAGCCCCGGCACCGGAAACGCCTCCCCGCCTTCGGCGGCCGAGGCGAAGGCGTCTACCTGCTTGGCATAGGCAAGCCGGTTGGAGACCGTTTCCTCGGCGACACAGTTTCCATTGCGCCACAGTTCCAGCTTCAGCGGTCGCTCCACGCTGAAGGCGTCATCGGCTCGGAGAACGCCTAAGTCGCCGACAATTTCGAGCGGCGTGCGGTAATGGGCGCGGGTTGATACCAGCACCGTGGCGAGCGTTCCTCGCTGAAACTTCAGGGTAACGACAGCCGAGGCTTCCACGTCTCCTGACGACTGGTCGGAGTAGCCGAGAGCGCTCACTTGCCGCGGTTCATCCTGCAGGATGTAACGCAGGGCATCGATGCAATGCACGCCCACGTCCGCGATGGGGCCGCCGCCGGAGATCGCGCGATTGTAAAGCCACGTGCGCGCATGGCCCGATCCGGGGTATGAGAACTCCGACCGCGCCAAGACAGGGCGGCCGATGTCGCCGGCTGCGATGCGTTCCTGAAACCGCAAGGTGCTTTCTTCAAAGCGAAAAATCTGCGCCACGCCAAGAAGCACGCCAGCCTTTTGCGCCGCTTCCACCATCTGGCGGCATTCGTCTGCATCCATGCCCATCGGCTTTTCGCACAGCACGGGCTTGCCGGCTGCCACCGCCGTGAGCACGTCCTCGAGGTGGCGAGCGTTCGGTGTGGTCACCAGCACGGCGTCGACTTCCGGGCAGCGGACGAGTTCTTCGGTCGAAGCAAACACATGCGGGATCCCATACTGGGCGGCGGCGGCGCGCCCCTGAATGAGATCTCGCCGCGACAACGCGACGACTTTTGAATTCTGCGCCAGACTAAAGCCCGGCATCAGGCGCCTCACGGCGTGCAACCCGAAGCCGGCAATGCCAAAACGAATCATGATCGGTTCCCCCAATCTCTGTCTGCTTGCTGCATTCGAACGAACTAGGTATACGGGTAAAAAATGAAGAACAGTAGCGATAACACGGTCAAGGCCCAAAGCGCGGGACGAACATCCCGCAGGCGTCCGGAAACCAGTTTGCAAAAAGGATACAAGACAAAGCCCGCCGTCATGCCGATGCCCACGTTGTAGGTAAAGGCCATGAGCACGATCACACCGAACGCCGGAACCAGCTCGGTCAGGTCGTCAAAGGGTATGCGCGTAATCGGCGTCAGCATCAGCAATCCCACAAAAATAAGCGCCGGCCCGTAGGCCTGCGGCGGGATGGCCGAAATAAAAGGTGCCAGGAACAAAGTGCCAACAAAGCACAGTGCCGTGACCACGGCGGTCAAACCGGTGCGCCCCCCGGCTTCCACCCCGGTGGCGGACTCAAGGTAGGCGCCGGAGGTGGAGGTTCCAATCATGGCGGCGAACGTCGTGGCCAGCGCGTCTGCCATCATCGGACGCTCGATCTGGGGCAGATTGCCGTCTTGGTCGAGGAAGCCAGCGTGCGCCGAAACTCCGATCAGCGTGCCCATGGTGTCGACAAAGGCCATCACGAAGATCGTCAGGACGACGGGAAAAAATCCCCAGGTCAACAGACCGTGCAGATTGAACTGGAAAAAGAGCGGCCGCAGGCTCGGTGGAGGACTGACCCAGGAGGTGGGCGAGGGAGCGGCGCCGGTTACAAAGCTGAGCAGCGCGGTCGCGAAAACTCCGCTCAGGATCGCGGCCGGGAAGCGGCGGATCGTGAGTACCGTCATCAGCAGAAAACCGAAGATAGCCAGCAGGACCGAAAGCGACGTCAGATGGCCCGGACGCACCGGTGCGCCGGCAATCCCCAGGGTAACGATCCCGGTCTGGTTCAGACCAATGAAGGTAAGAAACAGTCCGATGCCCACGGCGTAGCTGTAACGCAGCGTGGTCGGAATGGCATCGACCATCCACTGCCGCAGCCGGAACAAGGTCATCAAGATAAAGAGAATTCCCGCCAGGAACACCGCGCCGAGCGCGCTTTGCCACCCGTAGCCGAGCCCATGCACGACGGTGAACGCGATGAAAGCGTTTTCCCCCATGTAAGGAGCAATGGCAAACGGACGATTGGCGTAGAAGCCCATCAGCAGAGTTCCGAAAATGGCGGTGAGAATGGTGGCGGTAAGCGAAGCGTCCGCCGGCATGCCCGCAGATTTCAGAATCGCCGGGTTCACGGCCACGATGTAGGCCATGGTAAAAAAAGTCGTCAGTCCGGCCACTATCTCACGGCGAACTGTTGTCTGGTGGTGAGTGAGCTGAAAATACTGATCAAGCCAGCGGTTCAAAATCGTCCTCGGGTGGAAACTCCGGATTGTATATTCGCCGATCGCGAACGGCGCCCGTGCCGAGAGCCCGTCCGCCCTCGCTTCTAAACCGGTCCGCCATGGCGCAGCTCGGCCAGCAACGCGGGATCGATGTTGCCGCCACTGATCACGGCCACGTTGACTGAGGTGGCCGGCAGCTGGTCGGCATGAAACAGAAATGCGGCGGGAGCAACCGCCCCGCTTGGTTCGGCCACCGTTTTGGCGTTTGTACTGAGTATGCGCATGGTTTCGCGAATCTCCGATTCGCTCACGCTGACAATGTCGTCGACGTAGGTACGAATGTGTTCGAAATTCACCGCACCCACGCTCTGGGTGCGCAGCCCGTCGGCCAGAGTCTGCGAAACCTGCCGGGCAGGGAACGAGACGATATGCCCGGCGCGAAGACTGGCCTGCGCATCCGCCGCAAGCTCCGGCTCGACGCCCACCACTTGCACCGCGCGATCGCTGAGCTTGATCGCCGCCGCCACGCCGCTGATCAATCCGCCTCCGCCGACCGGGACCAGTACGGTCTCAACCCGAGGCAAGTCCTCAAGAATTTCAAGCCCGACGGTTCCCTGGCCGGCAATGATTTTTTCGTCGTTGTAGGGCGGCACCACCACGTACCCGTGCTCGCCGGCCAGCTGTTCGGCGCGCAGCCGGCGTTCTTCACTGCCCGGACCGACGATAACAATCTCCGCTCCGAGCGCCGCGGTTGCCGCCAGCTTGTTCTTCGGCGCATTCTCCGGCATCACGACGATGACCCTCACCCGCAGTGCCCGCGCCGCATAGGCGACGCCTTGTGCGTGATTGCCGCTGGAATAAGAAATGACTCCCCGCCGACGCTCGTCGTCGCTGAGTGAGGCGACCTTGTTGTAGGCCCCACGCAGCTTAAACGCGCCGATGGGTTGCAGGTTCTCGAGCTTCAGAAAGAGTTTGCGCGCCTCGGCCGCTCCCGTCCATTCGAGCAGCGGCGTGTGCACCGCGATGCCCTTCAGCAGAGCCCGTGCCGCGCGGATATCGTCGAGCGAGACCATAGGTAGTCCACAGCTATTCTAAGGTCCTCTGCGTGCTGCGTCGCAACCGAGGTCAAGATGGCCGGCCCGGGGTGCCTCCAGTTCGGCGTTCGGAGGGAATTCACGCTGGAGGGGTCCGTGGGCGGGAAAATATCCCTTTCCTTGAGGCTATCTGCCTCGAATCGTCGGCGGACTCAGATCTCGAGGATCACGGGCATAATCAGCGGACGCCGCTGGGTTTGGCGCGAGATGTAGCGCTTCAGGTCGGTGCGGATTTTTTCCTTGATCATGCCGTAGTCGGCCTTTTCTTCGGCGCTCGAGGCATCGAGGGTCTCGGCAACGATCTCTTTGATGCGCTCGATCGAGATGGTCTCGCCCGGGTTGAAGCCGCGGGTCACAATCTCCGGAGACGTCTCGACCCGCCCGGTAAGCTTATGGATGGCGATCACCGGCATCACGAAACCGTCCTCGCTGAGATGGCGCCGGTCCCGCACAATGATGTCTTCGACCACGTCGGTGCGGGAGCCGGAATCGATGCACACGCGCCCCACATTGACGCGACCCGCCAGGCGCGCGCCCAGGTCGTCGATTTCCAGTACGTCGCCACTTTCGACGAGCATCACATTGCCCACGGCGCCGCGCATGGACCCGGCCAGCTCGGCATGCAATTTGAGCTGGCGATACTCGCCGTGGATCGGAATGAAATACTTGGGCCGCACCAGATTGATGATGAGCTTCAATTCTTCCTGGCTGGCATGTCCGCTGACGTGGATGGGTGGATAAGACCCGTCGTCATAGACGACGAACGCTTCGCGACGAAACAGGTGATCGACAACCCGATAGATGGCTTTTTCGTTGCCCGGAATAATGCGCGACGACAGGACCACGGTGTCGCCCTTTTCGATCTTGGCATGCTTGTGGTTGTCGACCGCCGCCCGCGACAGTGCCGACATCGGTTCGCCCTGGGTTCCGCTGATCAGGACGCAGACTTTCTCCGGCGGAAAATTCTTCATCTCGCCGGGATGAATCAGCATCCCCTCGGGAATCTGGATGTAGCCGAGATCCTCGGCGATCTCGGAAGAATTTTCCATCGAGCGCCCGATGAAACAGATCTTGCGTCCGTGCTCTCGCGCCATGTCGACCGTCAGCTTGATGCGGTGAATGGAAGAGGAGAAACAGGAGATGAACAGACGCCGCTTGGTGCGCACGAATACTTCCTCGAACTTGCGATGCACCGCGCGCTCGCTCGGAGTGTAGCCCTTGCGCTCCACATTGGTGGAATCCTGCAACAGTGCCAGCACGCCCTCTTTTCCATATTCGGCGAAGCCATGCAGGTCAAAGAGGCGATTGTCGGTAGGCGTCGGATCGACCTTGAAGTCGCCGGTATGCAGCACGACGCCGAGCGGGGTGTGGATAGCCAGAGCCACACAATCCACCAGACTGTGCGTGACCTGCAGCGGATGAATGGTGAACGGTCCAACCTTGAATCGTGTCCCGGGCGTGATCTCGCGCAGGTCGGCATCGTCCAGCAACTGGTGTTCGTCGAGCTTGTCCTCGACATAGGCCAGCGTGAACTCGGTGGCCCAGACAGGAACGTTGAGTTCGCTGAGAATCCAGGGAAGGGCCCCGATGTGGTCTTCGTGGCCGTGTGTCAGTACAATCCCGCGCACGAACTTGCGATTTTCCAGCAGGTAGGAAATATCGGGAACGACGATGTCGACTCCCAGCAACTCGGCTTCGGGGAACATAAGACCGGCGTCGACGACGACGATGTCATCGCCAAAGCGGATGGCCATGCAGTTCATACCGAACTCACCCATCCCGCCCAGGGGAACGATGTGCAGTTTTCCTTTGGACATTCGACGAACTGATGCTAGCACAGAGAGGTTGGCCCAGACCTTGGCCGGCGCCGCGCCGGGGGAATCATGACGCTGCCTTTGGCTGATAGACTCATACTGAGCCATGACCGAAGAGAAGAAGTCGTGGATGCGGCTGCGCATGGAAGGCGCAATTCGCGACGGCCTGACGCGCACCTACGACAGCATCAAAGTCGATCCCGCGCGCTTTCTGATGCAGCTGCGTGTGGCCCACGATTTGCCCCTGGCCACGTTTCATGGGGTCTACACGCTGCCGGTGGAGCGTCTCGATGACGTCGCGGAATCGGTAACTCGCGCCGGCATGAAACTGGCGGCGGCCGAGGGCGCCGGACTTGGCCTCGGCGGCATCCTCACCATCCTGCCCGATCTCGGCATTCTTTCGGCCATAACCATGCGTACCATTCAGAAGCTCAGTCTGCTTTACGGATTCGAGCTGAACACCGACGATGAAATCGCCGAGCTCTGGATTGCCGCCGCCAGCGCCGCCGGCGTCGACATCAGCCGCGAGTTGCTGGAAAAGGAAGTGGTCAATCGCTTTGTGCCCAAAGTGATCCAGCGCATCGCGGTTCAGGCCGGAGCCGATGCGGTGGAGAAGTGGGCCGGACGCCTGATTCCAGTGGTCAGTTCGGCCATCGGATGTGGACTGAATTATTACTTCGTGCGCGCCTGGGGCCAGCGGGCGCAGGCCCATTTTCGCGCCAAACATCTGGCAGCGCGACGCCGAGTCGAGGCGGAACAGATGCAGCTGCCGGGCGGGCCCGCCGCGACCTTTCAGAGCTAAACTTCGCGGGCGCCACCAGGCGCGACGCTCGTCGAAATCGAGCTCCCAGCCCGGGTCTCGAAGGCCGGACTCGGCGCAATCCGACTGCCGGTGGCGAGCGAGTCGATAGGCCATCCTAGAGACGCTGGCGAGAAGCCGGCCGTGCGCGGCGGAGGCGATCGCGACGCGGAGCGAATGCTCGCCCGACGCCCTATCGCAACCACTCTTCCAGTTCAATGCCCCGTTCGGTCTTCTCATCCCGATACTTCACGATCACCGGAGTATAGAGCGAGAGATTCCACTGCGCTCCCTGGCCGCGGCTCACGGCGCGCGAACCGGGAACCACCACGGCGCCTTCGGGGACTTGCAGCGGGCGCTCCGGGGTGCTGCGGTAGATTTCGCCGCGCACCAGATCATAGAGCGGCGTGGATCGTGTCAGAATCGTCCCCGCCCCCAACACGGCCCGGGTTCCGACCAAGGTCCCCTCATAGACCCCGCAATTGCCGCCCACCAGCACATCGTCCTCGATGATCACGGGAGCGGCATTGATGGGTTCGAGCACGCCGCCGATCTGCGCAGCAGCGCTAAGGTGGACCCGCTTGCCGATCTGGGCGCAGGATCCAACCAGAGCGTGCGAATCGATCATGGATCCTTCATCCACGTATGCTCCCACGTTGATGAACATAGGAGGCATGCAGATGACCGACGGCGCAACATAAGCGCCTTCGCGGATGGAAGAGCCTCCGGGCACCAGCCGGATGTGATCGGCGAGAGTAAGACGACGGGCGGGGAAGGTGTCCTTGTCGACGAAGCAGAGTACATCTCCCTCCATTTGTTGTAACTCGCCAAGTCGAAAGCCGAGCAAGATCCCTTGCTTGACCCAGGCATTGGTGGTCCAGCGGCCGTTTACCTTCTCGGCGGCGCGCACCTGGCCGCGCGTCAGGGCGGAACGAAAGTCGAGGAAGGTGTGGCGCGCCTCGGCGCTGTTGGAACTGCTTTCGGCAGCGGCTAAGTGTTCGATGGCCGACTTCAGAGTAGAGAGTGGATCTGGCATAGAAGAGCAAAAGTACTCATCCTGGGGTGACCCGGAGCCAGGCGGCGGCCCCTAGGCGCCGGGCTTTATGCGACACACTTGCATTCGCTGCGAATCAGCACCCCGGGCATCTGATGAGTCGCCTCGCGTGCCTCGGCGAGATTGTGGTACGGTCCCAGCCAGCGCGAATGATTCGGATCGTGCCCGGCGGGACGTCCTTTGCCGGAGTTGCATTGGCCACACGAGGCGCGATGCACCATGGCCTTGTGGGGACCCGCCGCCCAATTTTCATAGATATAAAATTCCGTAGCTGCTGCCGGAGCCGCCGGTGGCCGGGCAATCAATCCGGCATCGGTCGCAATCCTCTGCAGCTTGGATCGCATGTCGCGCCGCATGGGCAACAGGGGCAGCCGATAGATCTCTTCGATCTTGCCCATCATCGCCAGGACAGCCTTCACCGGCAGGGGACTCGATTCGAGGAAGTTGCCGAGCATCAGCGGAAGATATTTGCGATGCAGGGTGCGCGCTCGCGGCCAGTCGTTCGTCAGCGCCGCTCGCGTCATTTCCGCCATCTCGTGCGGAATTTCGTTGGATGCCACCGAGATGACACCCGCGCCGCCGAGCGCGATCAGCGGCAAAGTCACGGCGTCGTCGCCAGAGAGCACCAGGAAGCTCTCGGGCACCAGGTTCAGCACCTCGGCGATCTGCGTCATGTTGCCGCTGGCCTCCTTGACGCCGACGATATTGGGGACCTCGCAGAGGCGGGCCAAGGTTGGCGGTTCGAGGTTGGCGGAGGTGCGACCCGGCACGTTGTAGAGGATGACTGGTTTGTCGACGGATTCGGCAATGGCGCGGAAGTGACGGTATTGACCTTCCTGCGTCGGCTTGTTGTAGTACGGCGAAGCCGTGAGGATCGCGTTGACGCCTGGCCGCGCCGCCACTTCCTTCGCCTTGGCCACGGCTTCCTGCGTCGAATTGGAGGTCGCACCCGCGACCACCGGCACGCGTCCGGCGACCACCTCGATGGTGACATCGATGACGCGCAGCCACTCGTCATGACCGAGCGTGGGAGTTTCTCCCGTGGTGCCGCAAGGGACCAGAAAATCGATACCCGATTCGACCTGCCAATGGACCAGATTGCGCAGTGCGTTTTCGTCGATCGCGCCGTCCTCGGAGAACGGTGTGACAAGAGCTGTACCACATCCCCGGAGTTGCATGTGCTAAGAATAACTCTTCTCGCGGGCGCGTGCATGCGGGGGCCGGCGCGCCGGAGACGAGCCCTCGGCAAGTTGCCGGGAGCAGAACCGAAGCCTCTTGCCGAGCCGGGTTCGCCAGTGTTTCCGAGCTCTAAAGCTCGCGCCAGACTTCGCGGAACTCGTAGAAACCTGTTTTTCCAGCCAGCCACTCGGCTGCCCGTACCGCCCCTTCGGCGAACCCCTGGCGCGACTGGGCGTCGTGACAAAGATAAATGCGATCGCTCGGAGAATGGAAAACCACTTCGTGCATCCCGACCGCGTCGCCTTCGCGAAACGAGACAACCTCCACTTCCTGGCCGCCGCTGGCGTCGATAATGGTCTGCAGCGTGATCGCGGTTCCCGAAGGAGCATCCTTTTTCTGCGCATGATGACGCTCGAAAATCTGGCCCGAGTAACCGTATTTGAGGGCCGCTCCGGCGGTCGCGGCAATCTCGAAGAACAGGTTCACGCCGATGGAAAAATTCGGACCGTAAACAAAGCCCGAGTCTGCGGCTCGCACCAGTTCCCGTAAACGCGGTACCTGGTCATACCAGCCGGTGGTCCCAACCACGATGTTCTTCCTGGCGCGGATGCAGGCCTCGGCGTTGGCGACGGCCGCGGCGGGCGAGGTGAAGTCGACCACCAGATCGGTCGAGTGGAGCGCGTCCGACGTGAGCGCGCTGGCGCCGGAGTTATCCGCGGAGGAAAGAACTCGCACATGATGTCGCCGCGACAAGGCGACTTCTGCCACCGCCGATCCTGTTTTGCCGCGGCCGAGAATGAGAAGATTCATAAGCAAGCCTGGAACTGCCGCGAGCTCCGGAAAAGCGGGCTCACCGATGCCTGCCGGGCGTGCCCGGTATTGTCCGCGTTCTCGGCAGGCGTTGGCGAAGGCGACTTTATGCGAAAACCTCCGGGTCCGCCTCGGCGAAAAACGCCTTATGCAGGCGGCGCACGACCTCGGCCGCATCGTCTTCTTCGATCACAAACGTCAGATTGATTTCGGATGCGCCCTGCGAAATCATTCGGATCTTCACATTTTCCAGAATGCCAAAAACCTTGGCGGCGATTCCGGGAGTCTCGCGCAATTTCTCGCCAACCAGGCAGACGATGGCCTTGCGCCCCTCGTACTTTACGTCGGCTATCTTGGCCAGGTCGGCGGAGAGGGCGGGGATATTTTCCGTGGTCTCGGCCGTGACCGACACGCTGACCTCCGAGGTGGAAACCACATCCACGGCGACCCCATGCCTGTCGAACGCTTCGAAGATGGACTTCAGATAACCGTGCACCAGCAATCGGCGGGGGGAGGCCACTTCGACCAGCGTGATCTTCTTTTTGAGGGCGATGGCCTTGAAAATGTTGGAGCAGCGCGGCGCTCGCGCCGTAACCTTGGTCCCTTCGCAGGTTGGGTTCAGCGAGTTCAGAACATAGACAGGGATATTTTGCTGTACCGCCGGGAGTACGGTGGCGGGATGCAGAACCTTGGCGCCGAAGTAGGCTAATTCAGCGGCCTCGTCAAAGCTGATGACCTTGATGCGGCGCGCGTCAGGACAGAGGCGCGGGTCGGTGGTCATCATACCGTCGACGTCGGTCCAGATTTCGATGCGCTCGGCGTTCAGTCCGGCGCCGAAAATCGCGGCCGAAAAATCCGACCCTCCCCGGCCAATCGTGGTTGTGATGCCGGCGCGGTTGGAACCGATGAATCCGCCCATGACCGGAACCTTGCCCCCTTCAAGCAAAGGCTGGACGCGCTTGCGCAGACGCTCGTTGGTTTCCTCAAACTGCGGAACCGCGCGCATGTAGGCGTTGTCGGTGAGCAGCACCTGGCGGGAATCGACGTGAACCCCGGACAAACCGCGGGCGACGAACGCGGCCGCGACGATCTTGCTCGAAAGCATCTCGCCGAACGAGGCCACGTTGTCGTAGGTGCGCGGCGTGATTTCGCCGACTGCGCCAATGCCGCGCAACAGTTCGTCCAGGTCCTCGAAGTCGGCCCCGAGATCGCTGTGGAATTCGGTGAACAGCGCGGTCCCAAGCAATTCTCCGGCGGTGTCATAGTGGCGTTCGCGCAACACACGCGCCATCTTGAGCGCGGTCTTGCGATCGCCGCTGCCTGCCGCCTTTCCCATCGCGAGCAGGGAATCGGTGACCTTGGCCATGGCGCTCACCACCACCACCGGACGGTCCGCCAGCCGACCCTGCACGATATGGGCTACGCGATCAATTGCTTTCGCATCTTGCACCGAAGTCCCGCCAAACTTCATGACAATCATGGGCGGGCAGGCTCCTTGGCGCCGACAGAGAGTGGTTTCACCCCAGATACCCCTTGGCTTTCAGAAGTTCCGCATTCAGCAGAGCCGCACCCGCCGCGCCGCGAATGGTGTTGTGCGACAGGACCGTAAATTTCCAGTCGAGAACGTTGCACTTGCGCAATCGTCCGACCGCGGTGGTCATTCCCGCGCCGAGATCGCAATCAAAGCGCGGCTGCGGACGGTCGGGAGCCGTCAGGTACACGACCGGCTGATCGGGAGCGCTCGGCAACCGCAACTGTTGCGGTTCGGCGCGAAAGTCGTTCCAGGCGGCGATGATCTGTTCCGGCAAGACCTTTTTCTTCAATTTGATCGCGATCGACTCGGTGTGCCCATCTTCGACGGGGACGCGATTGCATTGCGCGCTCATGGCAAACGGCGCCGGGTCGATGTGCGAACCGTTCCGTGTGCCGAGCAATTTCTGCGTCTCCTCTTCCATTTTCTCTTCCTCCTTGGCAATGTAGGGAATCACGTTGCCCAGAATGTCGAGAGAGGCTACGCCCGGATATCCCGCGCCGCTCACCGCTTGCATGGTTACCGCCATCACCGTTTCCAGCGTGAAGGCGCGATGCAGCGGCGCCAGCGCCAGCACCAGTCCGATGGCGGAGCAGTTGGGGTTGGTGACCACGTATCCCCCCGATTTTGCTCGCCAGGACTGTTTTTCGATCAACTGAATGTGGTCCCCGTTGACCTCGGGAATGACCAAGGGAACATCGGCCTGCATTCGCAGGGCACTCGAGTTCGATACCACGGCACAGCCGGCCTCGGCAAACTGGGGTTCCAGTTCACGGGCGATTCCGGCATCGAGAGCCGCAAAGATGATTTTCGGAGCGCCCTCCGGTTTGGCCGGCGCGACCGTCATTTTGGCCACCTCTGCGGGGATCGGGGTCTTCAAGCGCCAGCGCGCAGCGTCCCCGTAAGGCCGACTCTCGGAGCGATCGGAAGCCGCCAGCCATGCGACCTCAAACCACGGGTGCCGCTCGAGCATCTGGATGAAGCGCTGGCCCACGATGCCGGTGGCACCAAGGATTCCTACCGCAAGTTTGGATGACATGATCAGCTTCGATTTTATACCAGCGAAATTTCAACGGGGGACCGGCGCGAACACAAACCGAATTCTCGCCGCTTGTGCCGCCGATTCCTCTTCGCCCGGCGAGGAGACGACACTGGGGTGCGAGTCCGCGGCTCGGTCGACGATTTGCTGCGCCGGGATGCGGCGTCAAAATCATGCACCCGGGAATCGCCAGCGAGCGCCGGGTTCGGCCCGGATGGACGATGGGACTCCCGGCCCGAACCTTGCCAGCGTCTTCTAACTTCTGCCGCGTCCCAACTCTGGCGGGAAGGAATATTCGTTGAGCGGCCCGAATTTGCGTTTCTCGGCATAGATGCGCCAGCGGCGCCAGACGATACGCAGACTGGCCATCACCGGGATGGAAAGATAGACGCCAAGAATTCCGGCAATTTCGCCACCCGCAAGTATGCCAAACAAAGCCGCCAGAGGGTGCAGTTCCACGCTGACGCCCATGATCCGCGGCGAGATGACGTAATCCTGGACCATCCGCCACACGAACAGGAACAGCAGCAGGAGCGCCCAGTGCGGGTAGCCCGAAAGGATTGCCACGATCAGCATGGCGGCGCCGGCCAGCAAGGGACCGGCAAGGGGAACGAATTCGAGAGCGCCGCCAGCGGTGCCGAGGGTGAGAGCAAACGGAACCCGCATCACGCCCAGAAATGAGCTGTAGACGACCAGCGACAGCGCCGCCAGGGTTAACTGCGCGCGAATGAATTGGGCGAGCATCTGATTGAGGTCCTGCAGCACATCCTGCAAAAACTCACGCTGGGAGCGCGACTGCACCAGCGACAGCAGCACTTCGTGGAAATTTCCGCCATCGCGCAGAAGAAAGATTGCCAGGATCGGCACCAGAAACAGTACCCACACCTCCTGCGCCGCTTCGGCCGCGCGAATGCCGATGTGCTGTGCCAACTGCGTGAGATCATCCCGCCGGCTGAGCAGAAACGCCTGAATTCGCTCCTGCGTGCTGACACTCCAGCCATGCTCGTTTCCAATCCGAGCCGTGATTTGGCCGATTTGGCCCGAGAGTTGGCCGGCGCTGGCCTTATCGACCAACCCGGGCAGGGACTCGCTCAGGCGCGAACTTTGCCGGGCAATTCGCGGCCCCACCAGAAAGCCGAACAGTCCGAGCGCAACCAGCAGCAAAATATAGATGACGGTGATGGCCCAGGTTCGGCTGTGGAAGAGTTTCTCCAGTCGCCCCACTGCCGGATTGATCAGATAGGCAAAGAAAATGGCGAACAGGAACAGGATCAGCGTGCGCCGTGCGGTGTAGAGGAAGCCCAGTCCTATGGCGAACAGGAAAGCTGTGAACAGAACGCGCGAGGTGCGTGAATCAAGAATTGTCAAAAATTATCCGTTGCGGCCGGCCAGCGAACGATTTCCTTGCCGCATCCACTCTATCGTATCGTCCCCGACGGACGACGACAGATCCTCATCAGGGTCCCGCGCCCGGGAACGCCGGCCCGGCTCAGGGGCTCCCTAGTCGCGTTCCACAACCGTATTGTCTCCCACCACGGACATGCGCAGCACCTTGAACTGATCGTCCAGCCAAAGTTGCCAAGA
The DNA here is from genome assembly GCA_049520935.1 of Terriglobales bacterium. Lineage (GTDB taxonomy): Bacteria > Acidobacteriota > Terriglobia > Terriglobales > Acidobacteriaceae > Acidiflorens. The sequence goes on from JBEKPJ010000029.1 coordinate 73,248, forward strand.
GCCTGCGTCGGTCTTCAGTTCCAGCTTGATCAGGTCTCGCGGTACGTTCTTCAGGGTCACCTTTTCGCGGCCCAGAAATTCCATGCTCAGCGGCGCCGAAGAACGCTGGTGCGGATTGATGGTGGCAAATTGCGTCCGATGCCGCAACGGGCACTCCACCGGTCCTTTATCCTGTTTGCAGGCTAGGCCCAAAAATCGCCAGGCGAGCACTTCGCGGTCGACAAAAAAGTAGTCGTCCAGAATGGTGGTCGATGGCGGCAGCAAGTAGGGTTGCTCGTGTTCCTTGTCCTGCGCGCCGGCGCTCCACTTCTGCAGCAGAAAGTCATCATTCGGAACCAGCACCGATTCCGCGACCTCCGGACTCAGTTCCTTCCACTCGTAGCGACGAATCTCACCATTTGCGCTCAGCCGCATCTCCGAGTGCTGCACGTCGGGAGGAGTATTCTCGCTTTTGAACTCGGAGTCAATCACGCTCCCATTACTGACCTGATAAATGGAAAACGTCTCCGTCCCCACCCGATGGCCATTCTGGAACACGCCGAATGTGCCGGAGTCGATTTGCTTCCCCTCGTGTTCCTTCTCCTTTTCCTTGGGGAGGGCAGCGACCGATGCCGCCCAGCACCAGAGCATCGCCACCGTGAAAATAAGCAGCCGATAAGACAACTTCACCTGGATTCTCCTGTTCCGAAATCAGCCAGGGGATACCCGTACGGGACGGTTTCCGCGGTTTTTCCCCAAAGGTGCAATGTACTCTCGATTTCAGCCCCACGGGACCGCCGAGCGCTGGCGCAGGTTACGATCGTCACCAACGTATTCCCCGACAAAACTCACTGGTTGCGGGGCGGTCCGCGGCGCGGAAAGAACGGACGGGTTATTGCTCGTCCGCACCCCTCTGCCACCACTGGTCTCCGCACCTTAGGATTTAGTGTATTTTAGCGTTGCTTGAGGCGGATTCTACCACTGAAAGATCGCAGCACGACTTCGGAGGATGCCTTGCCGGTGGTGCCAAAGAAGGAACGTCCGGCTTCCATGGGGAACCGCGAATGCTTGGCCTGGAGTGGGAAGTCGTGTTGCACCCGCCCGAGCACCGAATGCGCCCGGAAATCGGCCGAGACATCGGCGGGAACCAGCGCCTCGATGTTGCCGGTGTGGGTGGTGAACTTGTAATCGCCGCCCAATCCAAAATCGCCGTCGTAGAAGATTCTCCCCCTGCCCGACATTGCCAGTACCAGCGGCCCGGTCACCGACTTCAGATGGACATCGCCGCTGATCGAGGAAACCTCAACATGACCGTTGCGAACGTCAGTCAGCGTAATCGGTCCGTGCATCGTGCGGATGTGCACGTGGCCATTCTCGACGTTGTGGACATTCACCACCGCCTCGGCGCCTTCTAGGGTCAAATCTCCCTGCAAGCGCTCCGCTGAAAGCGGACCGGTCGAAGAATGCAGATTGAGCGTGGCATCGGAGGGAATCAGCACTTCGTAGTCAACCCGACCCGTTTGCTGGTCGGCGCCCTCGAGCAAGTGGCTGGCGACCTCGATCCGATTGCCATTCTGCTGCTGGTCGATTTCCACCTTGTCTGACTTAAGCGTGGCCGTGACTACCACTTCCTCGCCGCTTCCCGGCTTCACCGAGATCGCCCCGTATTGCGTGTCGACCGAGACGATGGCGTTTGCGCCGACGCTAAAGCGGTACTCCTTCCGCGTCTCGCCGAAGCTCGCCGCCGACATACAGGTTGCCAGAACCAGAGTTACCACCGCCGTCTGCTTGAGACTTGGCTGCTGGATGCTCGCTTGAAGACCCGCCATAAAATGCTGCCCCCGCGGCCGGCAATGCCGGTCCGCCTTTGCCCTATTGAATACGGTCCAACGCGATCTGGTAGAGAAGTGCCTTTTGCTGATAAGCGTCCATCAGGTGCTGTCGCGCGTCGGCGTCTCCCGGGTAACGATCCACATACGCCTGCGTTTCCTGGATGTCGGCGTTGACCGCCTGCAGCTCATTTTCATAGCTCGCCCGCGTCGAGGGAGCCAGGGTCGAAACCGCGCTCAGAAACTGCTGATCTTCCGCGGTCGGAGGCGGCTGCAGCAATCGTTTTCGACCACCTGCCGCCGCTGCCGTCGTTTTGGCCATTTGCACGCTTGCGGCAGCAGGGGGGGCTGAGGTTTCTGGAACTGGAGACGGAGCCGGAGCAGTCACCCTGGAGGGCGGAGCGGTCATGCTGGGCGCCGGAGCGCGAAACGCCACGGTTGGCGCCGGCTTATGGCTGATTACGTAAGCGCCGGCCGCCAGCATCGCCGCCGCGATCGGCGCCAGCCACCAAGCGCTCCATCGTCGTCCAGCCGGAGCTGGAACCAGTCGGGGACGGGCGGGCAAGAATGCCGGATCCTGATCGCGGATCACGCCCTCAGCGCGCAGCTCGGCGGCAATATTTACCCACACACGGGCCGCCGGCTCATTACTTTCGGCCAGTTGCCGGGCGTGGTTCGAAATCAGGTTCAGGTCCGACACCAAGTCCGAACACATCGGACAAGACTGAACATGCTCGGCAACGTCGCCGGGCAATGCGCCTGGTTCAGCTTCGAGGAATTCAGGCAGGAATCGTTCGAGCTCTTCACACGTCATAGCAACCTCTCCCCAATTACCGCACTTCCCTCAACCTGTCTTGGCCTTTTCGGCTCTCATGAACTTCAGATAATCGCGCAACTTCAATCGTGCCTTGTGGAGCTGCGACTTGCTATTGCCTATCGAGCAGCCCACGATTTCGGCAATCTCATTGTGCTCAAATCCTTCCACATCGTGTAACACAAAAACCGTTCGATAGCCGGGCGGCAACTTGTCGATCGCCCGCTGCAGCTGCAAACGATCGATCGAGCCGCTCAGCTTCACATCCTTGGTTCCGAACTCTTTTCGCGGAGCTTCGTCGTCGGCTTCGAGCGTCTCTTCGAGCGACACGACCGGCAGCCCCTTCTTGCGCAGTTGCATCAGAACCACGTTTACCGTCATGCGGTGCAACCAGGTGGAGAAAGCCGACTCCCCGCGAAAGGTTCCGATCTTGCGGAACAGCTGGAGAAACGCTTCCTGGGCCAGATCTTCGGCTTGGGCGGGATTGGACACCATGCGCAAACATAGCGAGTAAACTCGGCGCTTGTGCAAGTGATACAGGACTTCGAAAGCTGCTTCGTGACCCTGCTTTGCCTGCTCAATTGCTTCTGCTTCGGTGATACGTTGTTTGTGGTCGGTCAAGTCGCCTTTTTCCGGCCGCTACTGCTTCAGATGCGGCTTCGAACTCTTTTCGTTGTACAAATTTGCCGGGGGAGTCGCGGAATCGCTCTCGACCGTCGCCAAGCCGTCAGAATACCAAAAACCGTAGCTTCCCAGAGGGTTCGGCTCACTCAGCCAGTAAATCACTTTCGTAACCCAGCATGCCCCGCCAGGCGGGACGCGTCGCCCGCCGCCTCGAGCGCGATATCCCACCACGGGTGGCCCAGCGCCCGATTATCCAGAAAAGCATAGGCCGACAGAGAGCGCCTTACGCCTTCGCCGTAATCGTCTCCAGCCCGTGGCCATGAGGTCCCGTTTCGCGAATCCGCAGCAGGATGGCGAAGGCGAGCCCCACAAAACCGAGGACGGAGAAGATCCACATCCCCAGACCATACCCTCCGGGATTGTCCAGACCGGCGCGTGAGTAGTCGTTGGCCTTCCCGATCAGCAGGTTGAGGATGAAAAAACCGATCTGCTGAATCAGCGTCATCAGCGCATAGGCGGTTCCCAACCGCTTCTGCTCGACGATGTAGGCCACCGACGGCCACATGACGGCCGGAATCAGCGAGAATGCCACCCCCATCATGCACACCGGCACATAGAGCGAAACATTGCTGTATCCCATCATCAAATAAACCGGCATCAACAGTATCGAGCCAAACATCATGAGAAAGGCGCGCTTGCCGATCTTGTCCGCGAGCAAGCCGAACAGCGGAGTTGCCACCATCGCCGAGAGGGGAAGCAGGCTGTTGAACATTCCCGCCTGCTCATGCGCCAGCACCCGCATGGTTTCGGCGGCGTTCACCCCGCCATGCCCGGCCAGGATCTTGTTGGTGAAAAAGTCGATGGCGAAAGTGCGGAAGGGAAAGATGGCTGAATAAAAAGTGAAGCAGAGCCCAACCACGAACCAATACGAAGAGTTGAAGCGGAAAATCTGCCCGAACTCCAGCTTGTCAATCGAACCCGCCTGAGCCAGTTGGTATCGGCCCTCGGCCCGGCTCTCCAGGACCCAGTAAATGATCGAGCAGGCGACCGCCAGTACTCCGGCCCCGACCGCGATCAGAAGCGGCCCTTGCCAGCTCGGTTCCCCCGCCGGCCCGTGGGGATAGAACACCTGGTTGGCCCAGGTGGGAGAATTGTCCGCCGCGACCGACGCCAGGCGGGCGATGGTCAGGTTAATGCCGAAGGCGAAGCTGAGTTCCTTGCCCTTGAACCATTTCGCAAGTACGGTTGTGACCGCAACGATCATCGACTCCGCACCCAGCCCGAGCACCGTCCGTCCGGCAATCATCACGCCCGGCTGACCGCGCAAAGCGGTTAGCGTGGCACCGAGCAGGCAAAGCACGCCAAAAAAAGTGATCGCCTTCTTCGTGCCGATGCGGTCAATGACAATACCGCCAATCAATAATGTCGCCACCGCGGCCACGCTGTAGGCAGAATTCAGCCAGCCAAATGCGGTGGCAGAAAAACCCAGCCGATCGATAAAAATGCGCTCCAGCGGATTGATACTGTCGTAGATGTAGTAGTTGCCGCCCATTGCCAGACTGACAAACAGCAATACTGTCCAGCGGTAAAGACGAGAAGGTTCCGGACGTCGAAGCTCAGACATCGAAGCACTCATCCTCGGCGCGCACCGGCGCCTTCAGGAGATTTGTAGGAGAGAACCAATCGACGAAGATAACAGATTGGGCAAGGAGAAGCTTCCCGAACTTGCGTCGGCGGCGCAGACAGGGTGCCATTGCCCCCGTCTGTTTGCCGAACACGTGCCTGGTTTCAGGCGACGGCGAAAAACCGCGCCCAAAATAGTGTGCGCGAGGAATAACCATGGCGAGACCCGAGGACTGGCAGACCCACGATGGTTATGCTCACCGTGGGTGTGGCCTGCCAGAGCTCGACCCGAACTTGATGCCGGTTTCAAATCGCTCGGCGCGATCACGCCCGTTCGACTGGACCCGGATCGCGGGCTGAGGGCCACCGACGGTAAGGAAAGAAAAGGCCCCGGGCGCCCAGGGAAACCTGGCCAACCCTGGGCCTCAATTCGGATCTCGGGGGGCGAGAAAAGTGGGCCTACAGTTTCTCCCGCTTTCCGTCATACCTCACCTCGCCGTTTTTGTCATTCTGGCGCGTCACGTCATCATTGGTATAAACGTGACCGGCCTTCGCTTCTACGGTTGGGCGCACCAGGTTCGAGGTGTGCTCCCGCTCGGTGAAGTACATCCAGCCGGCGGCTTCGCCGTGTCGACCATGGCCTTGCGGCGGACGCTCATCCTCCATGCTTTCTCGAAACGACTCGTGCACCAGGTGTCCTTCCCGTCCAATCGGCTCCGGCCCCAGATGAACCTGCGAGCTCGCAAGGGGAGCGCCGCCGCCCTGATACCAAACCGGTTCGGTGTAAACCGAACTCGTTGATCCCTGGACCTGAGAAAGTGTCGCGTTCGTCGCCCCCGCGATCAATCCGGTAGTGGCGTTGCTCGCTCCCACCGGATTCGGCGAAACCGTTTGCAGCGAAATCATCGGCGTGGTGAACAGCGGGACATAGGGCCCGCATCCGTAAAAGCAGGGGCCAGGGCGAGGACCGGGTTGCTGCCCGAAAGCGGCTGCGGTCATCAGAACTACCGCGGTGAAAATCAAATTGGGTCGCATACTACCTCCACAGGGGAACGTGCCTGTGCTCTCAGGCGTGCAGTTTGCTGGCCAGTTGCCGGGCGCCCAAAGACTGGCCAGAAAGTTCGGTGATACAGGGTACTATCGGGCTAAACATCTGAAATCGGCGGGCCGCGGATTGACGACGATGGTGAAAGCGGATGCGCACAACCTGCAGCGAATTAGCCTGTCCGCGATCAGGGCGGGTCGCCCGGAGAACTCAATCGGACAGTCGATTGGGGTTGGCCGAGCCGTTCAGCGCGGCCTTGGTGGCAGGAGGTTTCCGAATGCGGTCCGGCCAGTCAACGGATTCAGCTCCCCACATATCGCGCATAAAGGCTGCGTGCAATCGAGGTGTCGGTGGTCCCCTTGATGATGGCCCGCCCGTCGGGAAATAGCGTCATCTCATAGGGCTCGCGCCAGAACTTCAGCACAAACTCGTTGTGGCGAACATTGCCGAGCGGCGCCAGGCGAGTACTGAGCTCGGCAAAGTCGACCGGCCGCTGGCGCTCATGGATCTGCACCGAATTCCGTCCGCACAAAGTAATGTGCGGCCGCCCTTCGCCCGCCAGATGTACAAAGTCACCGGCGCAAGCGCGGCACCCGGTACGAGAACCGAGGGTTGTCAGCTCCGCCCGCTCATTTGTCCACACATCCCACGACAGCAGCGTCCGCCGTATCTGTGCCCTCGCACCCACCAGAAACTTCAGCCCTTCGGTTGCCGCAATCGAAGCCACCAGGCTCACCGCCGAAGCGATAATGCCGGAGGTCTCACAGGTCTCCACCGTTCCCCGCGGAGACTGGGGAAAAATACAAGCCAGACACGAGGTTTCGCCGGGCAGGATGTTCATGGTCACGGCGTAACTGCCAACCGCCGCCGCGTAAATCCAGGCCACGGAATTCTTGACCGCGTAGTCATTGATCAGATAGCGGGTCTCGAAATTGTCCGTGCCGTCCAGAATCAGATCACAGCCGCCGAGCAACGGGTCGGCGTTGGCGGGAATCAAATCGACGACTCGGGGCTCGACCACAATCTGCGAGTTGAAACGGGCAATCTGGCGCGTCGCTGCGATGGCCTTCGGAACCGACTCGCGGGCATCATTCTCGTCGAACAGCGATTGCCGCTGCAGGTTGCTCGGTTCGACATAGTCGCGGTCGAGAATCCGCATCGTGCCCACGCCCGAGCGCGCCAGCAGCGATGCCAGCACAGAACCCGTGGCCCCGCATCCCACAATGACGATGCGCGAGCCGGCTAGCTTCTTTTGTCCCTCCGCTCCGATCGGCTGGAACAAAACCTGCCTTGAGTATCGGTCGTCCATCTCGAGATCCCTGGCGCTCACCTTCGCGATTACCTTTCCTGGGCTTTGCAACCAGTATTATAGGTTCCGTGTCATCAAACTTCGTCGGTGCAAGCAACGCATGCCCGCGGGTGATTCATCGAAACCGAAGGATTTAACAAAGATTTTGATTTTAATGATGAAGCAGTCTGCATCTCGGGAGGAACCCCGGTCGTCGCGACCGGCGCCCTTGCCTCTCCCCGATTGCTTGGCAACTGCCGCCCGCCTCTGTCCGACCGGGCCAGGATCGGCACCTCCCGGCACCCGCCGCAACCCCGGAATGGCACGCGGCTCCGGTCGCTTCGTCGCGCGTATGCTGCTCGCAGGGATGCTGGTTCCTGCGATTTGGGCCGAGTCGCCCCGCGCCCAGCAAGCACCCTCGGCGGCGCCGGCGCGGCCGGAAGAAACCTCCGAAGCCCAGCCGGAAGCGAAGTTTGGTACCATCACCCCCTATCTCGGTCTATCCATCGATGAGATCGAACTGCCTGGCCTCGCTCCCGAAGAGGCCACCGTGCTGCTGGCGGCCACGCCGCTCAAGATCGGCGAACCGCTCACCCGCGACATCCTGCACGACGCCATGCAGGCTCTGTATGCCACCGGCCGCTTCTCCGATATCCAGGCCGAGGCGGATCGCACCGACACGGCCGGTGTCCGGTTGCGCTTCCTGACCGTCGCCAACTTCTTCATCGGCACGGTCGCGGTGGAAGGCGTCTCCACCAATCCGTCGCCCAACCAGCTGGTAAGCGCCAGTCGCTTGCAGCTTGGCGAACTTTACACCCGCGAGAAGCTGGATCGTGCCCTGACCGGAGTGCAACGCATGCTGGAGGAAAACGGATTTCACAAGGCGCAGGTAACGGCTTCGGAAAGTCGCAATGACCAACAACATCAACTGAACCTGACCTTCCGCGTCGTCCCCGGGGCGCGTGCGCTGATTGGAGAGATCCGGGTTGAAGGCGACGCCGGCTACTCCGTCGAGCAGATCAAGGAGATCGCCAAGTTCCATCCCGGCGCCGGGGTGGTTTCCAGCCGGGTTACCCGCGCCCTGCAAAGAATCCGCTCCCGCTACCAGAAGCAGGATCGTTTGCTCGCCCAGATCTCGGTCGCCAGCCGCAGCTATCGCCCCGAGCACAATGCCGTGGACTACGTATTCAAAATCGATCGCGGTCCGGTCGTCCAGATCGCGGCCGAGGGTTTCAAACTGAGCCAGCGCATATTGAAGAAGCTGGTGCCGATCTATGAAGAAGGCGCGGTCGACGATGACCTGCTCAATGAGGGTCGGCGCAACCTCCAGAACCACCTTCAGACTCTCGGTTACTTCGATGCCACCGTCAGCGTGAGCCAGCGCGCGACCCAAGGGGGGAAGGATCTGCAGGTGGTGTACGCCATCAATCCCGGAGATCGTCACAAACTCGCCGCCATCCACATTTCCGGCAACCGGTTCTTTTCCGACGAGCAGATTCGCTCCCGCATGCAGGACCAAGCCGCCGGACGCCTGTTCAGTCACGGGCGCTACAGCGAGGCCTACCTCGAAGAGGATGTGCGCGGCATCGAGGGCCTCTATCGCGCCAGTGGTTTTCGCCAGGCGGAGGTCGCCAGCAAGCTCGAAACCAGGTATCAGGGAGACCCCTCGCTTCTGGCAATCGAGGTCAACATCAAGGAGGGAGCGCAAACCCGAGTCGAATGGGTACGCATCGAGGGCAGTTACACCCTGCCGCAAGAACAGCTCCCGGAAATTTCCACGGCCGAGAACCAGGGCTTCGACGAATCCAGTCTGGCCGAGGACCGCGACGCGATTCTCAGCAAGTACTTCGACAGCGGCTTTCCGAACGCCAGCGTGGACGTGGCTTATGTACCGGTTCCCGCCTCGGACCAATCGCCCCGCGTAGGCGTGACTTTCACCATTCACGAAGGCGAGCAGTTCTTTGTGAACCAGGTTTTCCTCGATGGACTGCACTACACCCGACCGGGCGTCGCGCACCGGGAAATGCACGTTCAGCCGGGCGCACCCCTCAGCCAGCAAGGCATGCTGGAGAGCCAGCGCCGCCTCTACGACCTCGGCCTTTTCAAGCAAGTCGACACCGCGATCCAGAACCCGGATGGTACCGAGTCGCGCAAAAACGTAGTGGTCACCACGCGCGAGGCCGATCGCTACACTTTCGATTACGGTGTCGGTTTTGAGTTCCAGACCGGGCAGCCGGCTTACGGAATCAGTCAGCCTCTTGGCGCTACCGGCGTCAGTCCCATGGTGTCGTTGGGGGTCAGCCGCATCAACGTGGGGGGGCGCCACCAGACGCTCACGCTCAAAGGCAACCTCGGCCGCCTGCAACAGAAAGGGCTGATCAGTTTTGATATTCCGAAGCTGCTCAATTTCGACAGTCTGCGCTTCTCTGCGACTGCGCTTTACGACAACACGGTCGACGTCTCCACCTTTACTTCGAAGCGCCTGGAAGGCACGTTGCAGATCCTGCAGGTACTTTACAAAAGAGAAGATCGCGAACTGACGACATTCAGCTACCGTTTCAGTTACCGGCGCGTGGAGGCGAGCAACATTGAGGTCACAAGCAACCTCATTCCGCTTCTGTCGCAACCAACCCAAGTGGGTACTCCGAATTTCATCTATGTCCGGAACCGCCGCGATAACGATCTGGAAAGCACGCGCGGCAGCTATACCTCCGTCGAAGGCGGCTTTGCCTCCGGTTGGTTTGGCTCGGCCGCCGACTTCAGCCGCTTGCTGGTCAAGAACTCAACCTATTACACCCTTTTTCGCGATCGCAGTACGGGACAGAAATTCGTTCTCGCCCGCTCCACCACGGTTGGCGTCGAGAACCGCTTCGGAAGCACGGTTCTGCTGGATCCGGCGCAAGCGCCGGCGCCTGGCCAAAGTCTGATCCCGCTGCCGGAACGCTTTTACAGCGGCGGCGGCAACTCGAATCGCGGATTCGGGTTAAATCAGGCAGGACCACGCGACCCGTTTACCGGCTACCCCGTCGGCGGCAGCGCCGTGTTCCTCAATAATCTGGAGATGCGGTTTCCAAACGTTACCGTGCCCTACCTGCAGGAGAATGTCGGCCTTACGCTTTTCGAGGACATGGGCAACGTCTTTGCGCGTCCCCAGGAGTTGCTTCCCAGCCTGGCGCGTTTCCACCAACCTGACCGGGATCTCTGCTTTCAGAACATCACGCACACGCAGTGCAACTACAACTATGTTTCGCACGCCGTCGGCTTGGGCGTGCGTTATCAGACGCCCATCGGACCGCTGCGCTTTGACTTCGGATACAATCTAAATCCGCCCTACTTTCCTGCCTTCACCAACATCGTGACCAATGGTTCGCAGCAAACGGGGCAGTTTGGCTATCAACGCGCCGGCCATTTTAACTTTTCCTTCAGCGTCGGGCAGTCGTTCTGAGGGCAGGCGGCGAAGGGTCGTTGTTCGAATGAAAATGCCGCGCATACAACTCGCAAAGCACATGGTTTGGGCATTGCTGCTCGCCCTGGCGCAGGCTCGGCTGGCGCTGGCGGGCCAGATCGTCGATCGCGTGGTCAGCGATGTTAACGGCCATGTGGTCCTGCAAAGCGATTGGGAGCAAGAAGTGGCCCTGGAGGCCTTTTCGAACGGCCGCGATCCGGACTCGTTCACCTCCGAGGAACGCCGGGCGGCTCTGGACCGCTTGATCGATCAGGAGCTGCTGCGCGAACAGGTGCGGCCCTCCACGCCCGCCCCCACAGCCCAGATCGCTGCCCGCGTGGCCGAGGTCCGCAAGCTGCATCCCGATTGCCCCAGCGAAGACGCCTGGCGAGCCAAGCTGCGACGTTATGGTCTGACGCAGGGTGCGCTCGAAAAGCGTCTGGGCGACGAGATGCAGCTCATGAGGCTGGTAGAGGACCGTCTCCGGCCCTCGATCCAGATCGATCAGCAGGCGGTCGAAGCCTACTACCACGAACAGTTGCTGCCGGATCTGAAACGCGCCGGCAGTCAGGCGAAGCCCCTGACCGAAGTTTTCGGCCGAATCAAGGATCTGTTGGCCGAGAAAAAAATGAATGAGCTGCTCTCCGGATGGCTGGCAAGTCTCCGTTCCGAGAGCCATATCGGATCGCCCGAACCGAGTGCCGGAGAACGCAACCGTTGACGGAGAAATCGCTGGAGCCATCGACACCGCCCGCTCCTGTCGAGCGTCGCCGCATCCTCTGGCACCTGTTTCTGGGTTTCTGCGTTTTCAGTCTCGTCGCCTTCGCCGTGCTGGCCTGGTACGTGACCACGGATTCCTTTCAGAAAAGGGTCCGCCGCCGTGTCGTCGCTTCGGTCGAGAAACTCACCGGCGGACGTGTCGAGCTTGGCGAACTCCACACCACCCCGTTCCGCCTGCGCGTGGACGCTCGCAATCTCATCATCCACGGGCGCGAAGCACCCCATCAAATTCCATTCTTGCGGGTCGATCGGCTGCAGGCGGAATTGAAAATCATCTCCCTGCTCGGTACCGATGTGGGACTGCACTCGCTGCTGCTCGAGCATCCCGTCGTCCACCTCATCGCCTACGCTGATGGCTCGACCAACGCTCCCGTACCGCAAGCCAGCCTTTCTTCGGGCCAGGGGCCCCTGGAGCAACTGCTCTCGCTCTCGGTTTCGCGCATCGAGGTCGAACGGGGCGAGTTTCTCGGGGAAGACAAAAGAGTCCCGTTCGATTTCGTCGCCAGCGACCTCTCCCTGCTGTTGAACTACTCCTTGCTGCGGCGCCAGTACGAAGCCCACGTGGTCGCCGGTGGCGTCGCTACCCATTATCAGGACTACCCCGGGTTTGTCTGGCGCGCCGATCTCTCGTTGGTGCTGGCGAGCGGAGTTGCCGATATCAGCAGTCTCAAGCTCACGTCGGGAAAATCCGAGATCCAGTTCAAGGGCCGCCTGCAAGATTTTCATGACCCCCATATCCTCGGCGAATACCACTGCCTGGCCGACCTCGGCGAGCTCGCATCCTTGGCCGGCCAGCCGCAATTTCGCAGAGGCACTGCCCAGCTTGCGGGAAAAGGTTTCTGGAACCTGCATGATTTCTCCACCCAGGGAACGGTCGAGGCCAAAGACATCGAATGGTCGCACGGCAAGCTGGCGATGCGAAACGGGCGCGCGGCGGCGGATTTTTCCGTCACTGCCGACCGTCTCCGTGTTTCCGCCATTAAAGCCAACCTCTTTGGCGGTGACTTGGCGGGCGATGCCGATGTGACGAACTGGCAGAGTTCCCTCGAACCGTCTCGAGCGCCCGGACGGCGCCACACGATCGGACGAGTCGCCCCCGGAAGTCTTCAGCGCGGCTCGGTACATCTGCAGTTGGCAGGCTTTCCCCTGTCGCCCGCCCTGAGTCTGTTGAGCTCGGCCAGTCTTCCGTTGGATCGGCTGCACTTGTCTGCCGGGATCAGTGGCCGGGTTGACATGCTCTGGGTCGGCTCGATCCGCGATTCCGAGACCAGCCTCAGCCTCGCCTTCACGCCGCCTCTCAATCCCGTCCCCGGCGAGATTCCCTTGCGCGGCCACACCGATAGCATCTTTCGCGGATCGCGCGATGAACTGGAAGTGAGCCAGCTCCAGCTGGCAACCCCGGGCTCGGAAATCACCGCCTCCGGGAATCTGGCCGCGGCCTCGGCGCTGCGATTCTCGATCACCAGTCGCAATCTGAAGGAGAGTCTTCCCTTGCTCGAAGCGGCCTACGGATCGCCGAATTTTCCCTTCGCCCTCCACGGCTGGGCGAGCCTTGCCGGCACAGCCAGCGGTAAGCTCTCGGCTCTTACGGTCAATTCCAATCTCGAGGTCTTCGACTTCGACACCATCTTGCCGGCGACCGCACAACTCCCGGCTCGTTCCGTTCACTGGGACGCGCTCTCGACCGCGATCCAATACTCCAGTAATCAAGTCGCCGTGCACAACGCTTCGCTCCTGCACGGTCGCACCATTGCGCGCTTCGACGCCAGTTCCGTGCTCGCCGCCGGCAGACCGTACGAGAACGCTCCTTTCAGCCTGCACTTCGACCTGCGCAATGCCGATGTGGCGGAAATCGCGCGATTAGCCGGCACGGCCCGTCCCCTGGCTGGCACCCTGAATCTGGCCGCCACCCTCTCCGGCACCCGGCCGAATCCTCACGGCGACGGGCACCTCGAACTGCACAACGGGGTCGCTTATGGAGTGGCGGTGCCTTTGCTGAGGAGCGATCTCCGCCTGGCAGGCGACGAACTTCAGTTCAATAACGTCGAGACCACGGTCTACGGAGCGCCTCTGTCGGGAAGCGGGTCGCTCGGCAACCTTGATCAGGCATGGTTCGAGAACCAGTTTCCAAAAAGCGGTTTCCGCCTGAGTCTCGCCGGACGGAATCTCGATCTCGCCCGTTTGCCGCGCCTGCAATCGACTCGGTTTACGGCGGACGGCATTGCCGATTTCACGGTACAGGCCCGGGGAACCATTGAGCAGCCTTCTCTCGAGGTTCACATCCATCTTCAAGACCTGGCCTTGGACAAGGAACGCGCCGGAGATTTCTTTGTGGACGCGGTAACCGAAGGCCGCGAGCTCAAGCTCAAAGCCCACTCCAACTTCGACCAAGCGGATCTCGCGATCACCGGTACGGTGGCCCTCGAAGGCGACTTTCTCGCCGATCTCAACCTGGTCTTTCATCATGTGGACGTGAATCCCGTTCTGCGCATCTATCTTCCCGGAAAAATGACTGGCCCCTCCCCACTCGAGGGCAAGCTGCAGGTTCGCGGTCCATTACGAACTCCACGCGATTTAAAAGCCGTGGCTGCGATCGAGTCCTTCAGCACTGAAGTCGCGCACGTGCAAATCCACAGCGCCGAGCCCATCCGCCTGGAAGTCGAGGATCAGGTGCTGCGGCTCGAAAGCTTCCATCTCGGAGGCAGCGGCACCGATTTTACCGCCCACGGCCGCGCCCACTTGGCCGGCCAACAGGAACTCGATCTCCGCCTGGACGGCAACGTCAACATGGCCCTGCTGCAGACGCTCAATCCCAAGATCCTGGCGCGCGGTACGCTCGGGGTCAAGCTCAATGCCAGCGGCGCGCTCTCACAACCCGTTCTGCAGGGACGGCTCGAGGTGAACAACACCTACGTCAGTCACAACGACTTTCCGAGTGGCCTCAGCGATCTGAACGGAGTCTTGCTCTTCGATCGCAATCGCGTGCAGATCGAGAGCCTCAATGGCACGACCGGCGGCGGCAAAATAGGTCTGACCGGCTCTGCCACCTATCGTGACAGTGCTTTCCAACTCGACCTGGGCGCGACCGCCCACGACGTTCGTCTGCGCTATCCTCCTGGGGTGAGTTCGACCGCCAACGCCGATCTCCGCTTGACCGGCAGCACAAATGCAGCCTTGCTGAGCGGAAACGTCACCGTCACCAAGTTGGCCGTCACTCCAGGTTTCGACTTCGCCGGCTACCTCGAGAAGAGCAAGCAGACCGTCGTTCTCACCGACACCGACAGTCTCGCCAGCCGCCTCAAGCTCGATGTGCATGTAACCACCACTCCCGAATTGCAAATGCAAACCGCCGTCGCCCGGCTTTCCGGCAACGCCGACCTCAAGTTGCGCGGCACGGCCGACCGTCCGGCCATTCTCGGAAGGGTCGAGGTCCTCGAAGGAGAAATCTCTTTCAACGGCAACAAGTACAAGCTGGAACGCGGAGACGTCACCTTCGCCAACCCGGCGCGGACCGAGCCCGTCATTGATATGCAAGCGAGCACCCGCGTCCGCGATTACGACATTACGGTCCAGTTCCGCGGCGACGCCAGCGTTCCCAACGGCCTCAAGGTCACCTGGCAATCCGAGCCGCAGCTTCCCGAGGCCGACGTGATCGCCCTGCTGGCGCTCGGCCGCACCCAGGAAGAATCCGCAGCCGCGCAATCGACCGGAACTTTTGGTTTCGGCGGTGATGCCTCCAACCTCCTGATCAATCAGGCCCTGAACAGCACCGTCAACAGCCGTCTGCAGCGCCTGTTCGGAGCCAGTCGCGTCAAGATCGATCCCCAGGGCCTGGCCAATGAAACCAACTTGGTGCGCGGTCCGGCAGTCACCGTCGAGCAGCAAGTCGCCAGCAACCTTACCCTGACCTACAGCACCAACGTCTCGGTTTCGAACCAGCAAATCATTCAGGTCGAGTACAACCTGACCCGCACGATTTCGATCGTGGCCCTGCGCGATCAGAACGGAGTTGTCAGCTTTGACTTCAAGATCCGCCGCCGCAGGAAGTAATCCTTCGCCTAACGGGGTGAGGAAACGGCGCAAGGGAAGCGGACGCTCGCCAAGGTGGTGTTGAGGCAGGTTTGTCCCGCACACCCAGCGGAACAACACCGGGCCGGAGCCATACCCGCGTCCCAGACTGGAGAAAACTCGCATTGCCACCGCTTTGCTGAAAGCAACAGTCGTGGGTCGGCGCAGCGGGCTGCGCTTTCCGCCAGGGATCGACATTCCGCTTGACATAAATCTCCAAACCAGCAACTCTATCTGTTTTCCACTTCGCGCCCGCAGCAGCGGGCAGGGGAAGTCAATTTGCGAGTTCGGGTTTTCTATCACGACAAATGTTTTGACGGGGCATGCGCCGCCGCACTGTTCTCCCGCTTCTATCGCGAGCGCATCCGCGGCGACGTTGATTTCGTCTACTCCGGCCTGCTCCACCGCGCCGGCTCGCTTTTCGACGAGACGCAATTCGACGGCGACGAGAACGCCATCGTCGATTTCAAGTACTCCAGTTCGCCCCAGGTGACCTGGTGGTTCGACCACCACGAGAGCGCCTTTCTTTCCCCTGCCGACGCCGCCCATTTTGAGCAAGATCAAAGCAACCGCAAGTTCTACGATCCCGCCTTCAAGTCCTGCACCAGCTTCATCGCCCTGATCGCCAAAGAGCACTTCGGCTTCGATCCCAACCCGGTGTCCGAGCTGGTCCATTGGGCCGATGTCGTCGATGGTGCGATGTACGAAGACGCCAAGGCCGCCGTCGAAATGCAGGCCCCCGCCATGAAGCTCACCATGGCCATCGAAGCCTCCACCGACCGCGACTTCGTCAAGAAGATGATCGCGCAGCTTGCCTACCATCCGTTGTCCAAGATCTTAAGAGAGCCGTTCGTCGAGGCGGTCCTCCCCCCGCTGCTCGAGCGTCATCAGCGTTCCGTGGAAATTCTGCGCGAGCGCGCCAAAGAAAAGGAGGGCACCATTTTCTTCGACATCACCGACCTCGACCTCGAGGGCTACAACAAATTCATCCCCTATTATCTTCATCCGGATTCCGTTTACAGCATTGGCCTGAGCAAGAGTTCATTCCGGGTAGCGCTACGGCGGCGGCGGCCATGCCCGCGTAGGCGCAATCTCGTTCGAAGTCACCCAAGCAGTAGCGGCACGCAAAGCCGCGGAGGAAATCGTTGAGGAGTTGCGAGCCAGCGTCCGCGAACAGGCCTAGAGGACCGATTCGGTCTCATGATGCCATCGCTAGGCAGCCTGAAGAAAATCGAAGTTGCGCTCTGAGTTCCAGTGATGTGCGCTTGCCCGCTGCCGGCGGCAACTTGGGGTCGGTCGGGGCAGGTTTTTTGCGGGCCGTACTTTACAATGAATCCCAGTCCACAAGATTCGCCGATCCCGGTTTGATGAGACATCCCCAAATCCACGATCCCGCGCACATCAAGGGCGTGCGTACCGTAGCCACGCTGGAGTTCGCCAAAGGAATGGTCGTCGTTCTCGCCGGCATGGGCGTGTTCCACATGCGCCACAGAGATATCTGGGGAGTGGCCGAGAGTCTCCTCGAATTCTTCCACGTCAACCCGCACCAGCACTATGTGGGAGTCTTCATCGACCTCGTCTACCAGGTCAGCGACGTGCGCCTGTGGGTGATTGCCGTGGTCGCCGCCGTCTACGTGACCCTGCGCTTCATCGAGGCCTACGGATTGTGGTACATCCGTCCCTGGGCGGAATGGCTAGCCATCGCCTCCGGCACCATCTACGTTCCCTTCGAGGTTCTCGATCTGATCAGCCGTCCCAGCTGGCTCCGCCTGCTGGTAATGGTGGTCAACATCGGAATTGTCTTCTACATGGTCACGCTGCGCCTGGAAGCTCGAAAACAATGTCACCCGGAACGAGCGTCTTCATAGCGATCGCGGGGCGACGCACTTTTTGCCCCATCCGCGCGCCTTGGGCCCGGGCCCGAATGCGCCTGCTGGTTCGGTTTTCAAGTTTCCACTTCTGATCATTCGTTCATCGGCATTTTCGTCTACCCTGCACGATCATTGCGGCTTCGGGTGAGCGGCAAAGAAATACCAGCGCGCGGCATTGTACTGCTCCTGGTAGGAGTGACCAATTCCCGGCTCCCAAATGAATTGCACTTCCGTATTTTGGCCTCCTTGCGCCGTTCCAAAAGCTGTCCCCGGGCCCAGCCCGCTCGCCGTGTCGGTGTACTGAAAGCTGGTGGGCGTGGAAGCGGTAACGATCCAGGTCCCGTTGTATCCGGATGGAGTCATCCCCGCAATGACGGCCACCGCTCCCACGCCGGGATTCAAGGTGCTGGTGATGGTCACCGTCGCGGCCGATTCGCTGGCGGCGGTGATTGCGGCGCTGGTCCACCAAATCGGTGGGGTGGCACAGCTCGTCGCGGCGGGGGCCGCGCAACTCACGGCAATGTTACCCGTCAGGGTCGCCGGCATTGCGGGAACCACTGGATCGGGCGGAGTGGGCGCATCGTTTGCGTTGTTGGCCACGCTCCCGTCGTTATCCCCCGGGGGAGTCACCGTCGTACATAGAGTCTCGTTGGCCTGAAACACGGCGTTCTGGCTGGTAAAGGCATTGGCCTGCGTTCCGGTCCAGAAGTTGAATGTATCGTCGACCGTGTCCAGCGTGAAAGTAATGCCAGAGTAACTGGTCTGGCCATAGCCGCAGGGTGGCAACTCGGTGTCGGTTGTGCCGTGCCACTCCTGAACGGAAATGGGCGCGAGCGCATTGCCGGGCAAGGGAATCGGGTAAACGGTCCCTTGTGCGTTGTACATGGGGCCGGAAGCGGGAGCAATCGCCGCCACCAGATCGGAGATTTCTACGCCGACGCGCTCGGTCATTTGGGCGCCCGAGGAGAAGCCGGTAAAGTAAACCTGACTCGGATTCACGTTGTACTGAGTTGTGAGATTTTGGATCAGCTGTCGCAGGAATCCGGAATCGTCCGGGCACTCTCCGTCGGTCGAACCACACCCCTCCGCGTAGGCAAACGCTCCTCCGGCCGATCCGTCCGGTGCACACAAACTGGTTCCGTCCATGCAATAGGAGTTCCAGTTCCACTGATTCGATGTCGGGTCATAGGTGGAAGCGGGCTTGACCAGAATAAAGCCGTAGAAGTTGGCCACCGCCGACCAGCCCCAGTCCAGCTGAATGACGGGCGTCGGATCGGACCCGGTGGAGTTGATCTGCGTTCCGTGGAGCATGAACACGATGGCCGGATTCGCCGGGAGAGCGGTCGGCAGAAACACCTCGTAATAACGCGTGATGCCATTCCAGGTCATCGAGGAATCAATGGCGGTTCCGGTACCCACGGTTTGCGTCAGTACGTTTGACGTGCTGCCAACGAATGCACTGTTCAGGTTGGAGACCGCCGTATATGAATTGGCGCCAACGGGCACATTGGGGGTGACGTAGGTGGCCACGCCGTTCACGAGCGTCTCAACTTCTTCCTGCGTAGTCCCGTTGAAAAATGCCACCGAGCCGGTGGGTGTTCCGCCGAACTGTCCTGTAACCGTCGCCGTAAAAGTCACATTCTGCCCGAGATTGGAGGGATCGGGCGAGGAAGTGAGGGTGGTGGTTGTGGGCGCGGGATTTACTACCTGGGCCAAGGTTTCGGATGTACTGCCAGCAAAATTCGCGTCGCCAGGATACACGGCCGTGATGTTGTCGGTGCCACCCGTCGTCAGCGTTTGGGTCATGAGCGTGGCCGAGCCGCCACTGAGCGTGCCCGTTCCGAGGATGGTCTTGGCCTGCGAGAAGGTGATGATCTCTCCGTTGGTCGAGGCGGGCAGCGGGCCGGAGCCGGACGTGACCGCTGCGGTCAAGGTTATGGGCTGGTTGAAAACGGACGGATTGAGCGAAGATGACAGCGTCGTGGTAGTCGCCGGCAGGCCCGTGCCCGCGGTGACGTTGAGGGTTAGGGGCGTCGTACTCGTCACCGAACCCGACGTGCCCGTGATCGTCAGCTGGACCTTTCCAGTAGTCGCTGTGGCGGTGGCCGCCAGGGTGAGCGTGCTGGTGGTGGTGGCGGGCATCGGTGAAAAACTCGCCGTGACACCGGGCGGCAATTGTCCCGAGCTGGCAGGGGCGGTAAGGGTGACGTTGCCACTGAATCCGTTCTGCGCTTTGATAGTGACGGTGATCGTTCCTTGTGTGCCTTGCTCGACCGTCAAGTTGTTGCTCGAAAGCGAAAGCGTGAAGTCCCCGGGTTCGGAGCCACCGGACGAGCTTCCCCCGCACCCCACCAAGCCCACTGCGAGCCCGACCACAGAAATCAACACCAACCCAAGCTTCAGCCGAAACATGCGACCTCGATTCTTTCCCCAGAAAATATAGCGCTCTTCGAATGGCAAGCTTTCGAACCGCTCGCCCAAGCGACGCCTGAACGCCCAGGCGCGGCTCCAGATGTCGGGAATGGTGGCGCGCGGGCTCGATCGAACCGCCGTTCCCGATGGTACCGAAACCGCGGTCCGGGAGCTAACTCGACCCCGGACTCGGGTAACCTGGCTGCTGGTTCGATTACCACAGGCCTTCATGCAGATTTCTTCCCTCGCTTGGTGGAGTCGGCGTCAAACCGGTTGACGCGGTTATTGGGGGGGAAAGGACTCTTCAAGAATATCGTGCTCGGCGTGAATGTCAAGACTGACGGGCCGACTCGGCCAACTGGGTTGCGCTGGGCATCCGCAATTGGGAAGGACAGCGGTCTGGCTGCAGATGCTCGGATCGTCTGCGAGCCGGGCGCTCGAGCGCAGGAAGGCTCCGCCCGCGAGATGAATTTGCGGCTCTGACATTGCCGAAACCGGAACCAGAACTTACATGCGAGTAACGGTATCTTCGGGCGGCGGAGCCCGGGGCGCCGGCAGGCGAGTCGTCGGCCCTGCCGCCGCCGGCCGGGGCGGAATGCTCTTTTCGGAAACGCGGGGCATTGCAATGGCGTGACCGCGCCGCCCCGCCAAGCGGGTGCGAATCGCGAGCTTTTCGCACTCCTCGGTTTTCCTCGCTCCGCTTATCAACGGCGAACTGACGGTTTTGCTACGATCGGCGCTGGCCGCCCGGCTCACTCAGTCAGTGAGCATCCGCAATCCGCCGGGGGAACATGCGCCTTCACAAAATCGGCCACGCGCCGGTAGGCATCGATCTGATTTTCCACTTTCGCGAAACCGTGGCCTTCGTTCTCGTAGACTTTGTATTCGACCACGCCACCACGCTTCTTGGCCGCGTCCACCACCTGCTGTGCTTCGCTCTTCGGACAGCGCGGATCATTTCCTCCTGCCAGCAGATACAAAGGCGCCTTGATCTGGTTGACAAAGTTGATTGGGGAACGATCCTCGTAGAGCGTCTTGTTCTTCACCGGATCTCCCATGGTCGCAAGGTCGTACTCGCGCAACTCCGGGTCTTCGTTCTGGATCTCGGTGAACCAGTTCACAAATGGCACGATCGGGACACCCGCAGCCCACAACTCGGGAGCTTTGGTTACGCCCATCATCGTCAGGTATCCCCCGTAGCTTCCGCCCATCAAAATGAGTTTTTTCGGATCAACGTATCCCGTCTGTTGGATCCAATCGGCGGCCGCGAGCACATCCTGCAGATCGCCCCCGCCCATGTCGAAAAAATTCGCCTGCTGAAAATCCTTTCCGTATCCGGTCGATCCGCGGTAGTTCGGAGCAATCACCAGGTAGCCCTGGTTCGCCATGTACTGAACAAAGCGATTGAAGTTATTTCGCGTCTGCGCGGCCGGTCCGCCGTGAACCAGAACGATCGCGGGATGCTCGCCGTTCCGCGGCAGGTTAAAGGGCACATAGACGAGCGCGGAAATCATCCACTTGCCATCCTTGCTGGGATAGCGGACAAGGTAAGGCTCGACCATGTCCTCGGCGCGCACGCCGCCAACCAGCGAGCTCGTGAGTTGATGCGACGTGCCCTCGGGTGCTTTTCCGTCGGGCAGGGTGAACACCCACAAATCGCCAGGAGCGGTCGCCCCCGCGTGCTGGTAAAGGACACGGGAGCTGTCGCGCGTGAAAGGTGCAATCCTGTCGGCAGGGTAGTTCATCCCCTTGGGAAGGGGAAGGATGCGCGATTTGCCGCTCGTGGTGTCATACAGATAGAGATCGGTGTTGCCCTCGATGTTCGCGCTGTACATCAGAAATTTGCCATCGGGAGAAAAGCCTTCCCCATGAATTTCCCACTTGTCCGCGGTGAGCCAGTGGATTTTCTTGGTCGCGATGTCGAGCAGAGCCGCGTTCTCGTAGCCATTGCCGGCGTCGGAGGTGATGAGAACCTGTTTGCCGTCAGGGGAGAGGTCGGCGGCCGTGTAGGTATGTTCGCCAGCATGGGGCGTAAGCAGCGTGCTTTGCGCGCTGGCAACGTCGACCCAATAGATATTGGAGTCAGTCCGCTTCGATTGCGCCTGGGTGTAGACGATCGACCTGCCGTCGGCCGACCAGATGGGCCAAAAGTTCGTGCGATCTTTGGCTGTTCCCGTGGTGACGTGCTTTACGTCACGCAACACCGTGTCGTAGACGTCGATCTCATACCTCGACGACGTTTTTGGCTTGACGATGTATGCCAGGTAGCGGCCATCGGGCGACCAGGTGGGGTCTTCTTCGGCGATCTCTCGCGTGTTCGTCAGGTTCACGACTTGTCCGGTTTTCGGCGAAACCAGAAATATGTCCCACTGCTCGTCGCCGTCGTAATCGGAGATGTAGGCGATCCACTTGCCGTCCGGCGACCAGGTCGGGCTGGCTTGTCGCTCCTCGCTTACCGTCAGTTGCATCGGCCATCCTCCGGCGGAGGGCATGAGCCAGAGATTGTTTCGCCCGCTCAGGTTGCTGACAAATGCCACCGTCTTCCCGTCGGGGGACCAAGTCGCACCGCCCACCTGCCGGGTCATGTAGAGCTTCTCGATGGTGAGATTTTTTTCGACTCGCGCGTCGGGCCGGGAGGCGATCTGCTTGGGATCGGTGACGGCGAAGGGCGCAGGCAGAGTCTCGGATGCGGCGAGGACGGTCATCAGTACGACCATAACAAACGGACAAACAATACGCATGGTGCCTCGAAGGGATTCGTGAGTGGCCCAGTTTAGCAGCGTCGATTTGAAGTTCCGAGGACTACTCGACCGTCACCATGAAGTCGCGTTCCTCCCAGCGCCCGCTGTTTTTCCAGTAGAACGTGAAATTGATCTCGCGTCCAGCTTCGAGAGTCTCCGTAGGCAGATCAACGTGTTGCAGGTTCCATCCGCCATCGGTCGACTCGCTGTCCTGGCTGGTATGCCAGTGATCGAAGCTCCAGCGCGCCAGCCCGGGTTCGAGCAGCAGAAGTCGCAGTTTTTTCCCGCCGGGCATCGAGCGCGGCTTGTTGTTAAATCGCCAGTTGAAGTATTCGGCGCGAACCATTCTTTTTAGATACCGCTCCACGGTCTGCGGCGGCTGATCGAAAATCCGGCCGTCGAGCAGCGACCGCCGCAACTTGATGTACTCGGAGTGCGCCCACACCAGCGGGCACGCCGAGCCTGAAGCCTTGCCGGCGAACAGTTCGCGGTCGGCGATGTCGCCTGTGTCCCAGACTTGTTCTGGAATCAGGCGACTGGTTCCGGTCGAGTACTCCATGACTTCGAGCAGGGCCTCGGCTTGATCGGCACGGCCGGCGGCCAGTTCGTAGTGAGCGCGCTCCCCGGATAGCAGAGGCCAGGGACGGCCGATTCCGGTCCCATCGAAAGGAGAACCATCTTCGTGTTCTCCGTAGCCATCGCAGTTATAGCGGTACCAGACCGCACCCTGAGGAAGTTTCGCCCGCAGCAGTTCGTCGAGAACCCGGATAGTGTTGATCATCCGCGGATCGTCAGGTGCCCGCAAGCCAAAGCGCACCAGCGCCAGCGCATCCGGGCTGACGATCTCGGTCGCGCGGGCATGCGAGCTGCTGGTGGCACGATTCTTGATGGGGACAAACCCTTGCAGCGGAGAAGCGGCTCCATCTCCGTCGGGCGGAGCGATGCGGACGTAATAGCCTTCGACTCCCAGCTGGCGGGCGAGGTCGCTGTTGACCGCATAGGTCCAGCGTTCGATGTTGTCGTTCCAGGTGTCGGCATTCTCCCGCAAAAATTCAGCCGACCTGGGGTGGCCCATGGACTGGGCAAAATCGGCCGCGATCAGCAGCGCCGAGATTTCCGCGGCCAGGGTAAACGGTGAATATCCGCCATCTTCCTCCCAGCGGTCCTGCTGCGTAACCGGTCCGTTGGCCACGATATAGGCCGCTGCCCGGCGCACCATCGGCCACCAACGCTCGCTGCTCTCGAAGCAGCGCGGGGATTCGCGACGCAACAAATCGACCAGCAGGATGGGAAAGGCGGTCTCGTCCATCTGCAAGCCGTTCCAGTAGGCACGACCATCCAACCACATGTTCTGCGCCCAGTGTCCGTCGGCCTCCTGGGTCGCCTCGAGGTAATTGAGGACGCGGAGCGCGTCGTCTTGGGCACCAGCCGCGAGCAGTCCGCCGGCACTTTCGACCAGGTCGCGAGGCCAGATGAGGTGATAGCCGCCAAGGTCTTCATCCCCCTTGTTGAAGCCCCACGGGATGGAGAGGCTGGCGATAATACCTCCGAGGAAGTCCTTGGATTCGTGAGTGCGCAAAACCGACATGCTGGCGCGGTAAAGATCTTTTTTCCGCGGCTTCTCGTCGAGCTGGCGCAAGGTCCGCTGCCAATTCTGCCAGTGGGAAACGTAATCGTTGCGGGTCGCGTCGTAGGCAGTCAGCAGGGAAGAGACCACCTGCTGGCCGGCCTCCGACCAGATTCCCCCAAAGCCCAAGGCGAGAATGAACTCGCCCTGGCAGGCAGCAAGGTCGACTTCCGCGGTCAGCGCAATGTTCCCGTTTTCCGCGCGCTCGTACTCCCACGTCATCTGGAAGTGTCGTGACAGGTCCTGCCAGCCGTCGGACACGCCGGCAAATCCCACCGAACGCCGGGGCATGGGCGCAGAGCAGCCCAGGGCCAAGGCGCAGGCCTCGCGCTGGGCAAAGAGCATGGGCTTGCCCTTGTATTCGCCCGACCAGCCGGTGTTGCCGTGTCCGAAATTGGCCAGGTGCGAAGCCAGCAGCACATAAAGGCGATAATCGGAGAGATTTCCTTGCAAGGGCACGAATTTGATTTTCTGCAACACCACGTTTCGCCAGGGATCGGTCAGCACTTCCTTTTCGGTCCTGTAGCGGCCCGACATGCAGGTATTGGTCAGTTCGTAGGCGGGCACTCCCGGCTCGATGGCAAGAATTTCGAAGCTGCAGTGACGTTTCTCTTCGGAGAAGAAGGAATGGCCGTCGGTGACGATCAGGCCGAGGTCGCGAGTGCAGGCTTGATCGACCCGGGGGAAATAGATTTCATTGAGAATCCCGTGACTCAGCGTGAACCAAACACGGCTATGGAGGTTGAGAGCCGTGCCGACGCCGGTCTTGGCGCTCGAGGTCCAGCGCGGTTCGATGCCAGGCCAGCCCGGGGCATAACCTATCTCAGTACTCACAATCGTTCATCCTCACCGCCAGCCAGTTTGCCAGAAGATAAGGATTTCTGCTTGGCCTCCATGGCAAAGATGACGAACTGGCATCTGATGCGACCGGGGACGGCATGCCCTACGATCGTTGCTCGGCTCACATCAGGCCGGTCTGCCGCAAGGATCCGGATGACGGTTTTATTGGCCGGGGCCATGACGCTGCTCGCCCGCTCGGCGCACATCCTGCTCTCTATCGCCCAGGTTCGCTAGGAATCATGGCCGCGAGCCCGACGAGTTGCCGCCGGGCCCACAGCGAGAATTCGCCGGCAATATGTTTGGCCGCGAAGGGACGCGGCTCGATCCCGCCTTAGCCGCTAAGTAATTGCAAGGCCAAGTTCGTTCATCAGAAATTCACCCGGTTGTAACCTTCCTTTAATACTGCGCCGATTTAATTGTCCCTTCGCCAAGAAAATACAAAATACAAAGTTGCAGACCATCCCTTTAGGAGGGCCGATCGAGTGATACGACGCATCGTGCTGCTGCTGGCAGGTCTTGCCCTGGCGCTGCCAGTCCTGGGGCAGACCACGTTGAACGGAGCGGGCGCGACCTTCCCGTATCCCATGTATTCCAAATGGTTCAACGAGTACAACAAGCTGCACTCCGATGTGCAGATCAATTACCAATCGATTGGCAGCGGCGGCGGCATCCGCCAGGTTCTGAACGGCACGGTCGATTTCGGCGCCAGCGATACGCCAATGACCGATGAGCAGCTGAAAGAGGCCAAGACCAAAATCCTGCATATTCCTACCGTCCTCGGCGCGGTCGTGCCCGCCTACAACGTGGAGGGCGTCAGCGGTGAAATCAAGTTCACTCCGGAGGCGCTGGCCGGAATTTTTCTCGGCAAGATCAGCAGCTGGAACGATCCCGCCATCGCCAAAGCGAATCCCGGCGTCAGCCTTCCCCAGCAACGGATCAACGTTGTGTACCGCGCCGAAGGCAGTGGAACCACCTTCATCTTCACCGACTATCTCTCCAAGATCAGTTCCGACTGGAGCAATACCGTCGGCAAGGGACCTTCGGTGAAGTGGCCGGTCGGTATGGCCGGCAAGGGCAACGAAGGTGTCGCGGGACAGATCCGCCAGCAGCCGGGCTCGATCGGCTACATCGAACTGATCTATGCCGTGGAGAACAAAATTACCTACGGCTCGGTGAGGAACGCGGCGGGCAATTTCGTGAAAGCCTCGCTTGAGGGAGTAACCGAGGCCGCAGGATCGGTCAAAACCATGCCCGCTGATTTTCGCGTCTCGATCACCAACGCGCCCGGCAAGACCGCTTATCCCATCTCCAGTTTCACCTGGTTGCTCATTCCGGTTCAGAACAAGGACCCCAAGAAAGGGAAGATCCTCGCTGATTTTCTCGAGTGGATGGTCGTTGACGGACAGAAGATGACCAACCAGCTGAGCTACGCTCCGTTGCCGGCGAGCGTTGCGGAAAAAGTGAAAGTCGCCATTAAAGAAATCCACTAGTAGTGCCTAGCAAAATACTCGGCGGTCATGACCTTGAAATCCTTAAGAGAGGGATAACGATGAAACAAATTCTGTTGGTAGCGCTGTCGCTGATGATGGCCGGCGGTGGGATCGCGGCCGAGGCTCAAAATGCGGTTGCTCCTTCGGCTCCTGGCGCGCGGAAAAAAGTTGCGGCCAAGGCGGCCGGACCGACGATTGCGACGCAGTTGAGCGAGATGAAACAGTCAATCGACGCGCAGCAGCAGCAGATCAAACAGCTGATGGACCTGGTGCAAAGCCGCGATCAGAAGATCCAGCAGCTGGAGCAGCGGCTTGACCAGAGCCAGGCCGTGGTTACGCAGGCCCAGACCAAGGCGGACACGGCCGTGGCCGAGAGTGCCCAAGAAGAACAATCGGTTAGCTCGCTCAAAAGCGATGTCAACGACCTCAAATCGAGCTATGCCACGTCAGCGACGACCCTCCAGGAAACTCAGAAGCGAATGGGGGATCTGGAGAACCCGCTGGCGGTTCGCTTCAAAGGCATCACCCTTACTCCCGGCGGCTTCCTCGCCGCGGAATCGGTCTATCGCACCCGGGCGTTGGGAGCGGACATCAATACGCCCTTCAATAGTGTCAGCATGCCCGGGGCCGGCGCGAACGCCGTTTCCGAGTTCTTTGGATCGGGCCGTCAGTCGAGAATCTCCCTGCTCGCCGAGGGCAAGTTCAACGACGTCAAACTGACCGGTTATGTAGAAACCGACTTTCTCTCCGCGGGTATTACATCCAACAATAACGAGAGCAACAGCTACACCCTGCGTCAACGCCAGGCCTGGGGACAAGCCGCCTTGAGCAATGGCTGGAGTTTCACGGGCGGTCAAATGTGGAGTTTGGTGACAGAAACCAAAAAGGGCGTCGATAACCGCAGCGAAGCCTTGCCCATGACCATCGATCCGCAGTATACGGTCGGCTTCAGTTGGGCTCGGCAATGGGGCGTACGGCTGGCCAAGAACTTTGACAATCGCTTCTGGCTCGCCGCCTCGCTCGAGAATCCGCAGACCATCTTCTCGGCTACCAACAACGCCGCCAACTTCGCATTCGGCAGCCCCGGCAGCGGCGGCGGACTCTACAACTCCGGCATCACCAATTGCTCGACCAACGCGAGCGGCGTGACCACCTGCACGGCGGCGGCCAACTACTCGTTCAACGCCATGCCTGACGTTATCGTCAAGGCGGCCTTTGAACCTGGGTTTGGCCACTATGAGGTCTTCGGTATTCTGAGCCGCTTCCGCGACCGGGTGTATCCCTGCGTGGAGATTACCAACACCAGCCTGTGCGGTACCGGCGCCTCCTCCTCGATCGGCGCCTATAACGACTCGAAAAATGCCGGTGGAGTGGGAGCGAACGCCCGTTTCACTTTCCTCAAGCACATCGATTTCGGATTGCACGCTCTCTACGGGAATGGCATCGGCCGCTACGGTACCTCGGGTCTACCCGATGCCACGGTCAATCCGAATGGCACGCTGGCGGCGTTGCGCAGCTATCAGGGCCTGGCCACCCTGGAATGGCACGCCCCGCGGATCGATGTCTACCTCAATGGCGGAGAGGAGTATGTGGGACGCCGCTATCAAACGGACCCGGTCTCCGGCAAGATCGTGGGATACGGATCTCCCACCTATTCCGATGCCGGCTGCTACACCGAAACCGTGCCCTCAACCGGTACCGGTTACGCTTTCGGAGCGCTCGGCAGTTGCAGCAGCAATACGCAAAGCACCCTCGAGGGCACCTTCGGTTTCTGGATCAAACTGCGCAGCGGTCCCAAGGGAAGACTGCAGTTCGGCCCGCAGTATTCCTACGTAGCCCGAAACGCCTGGACGGGAACGTTCGCGGCGGCTACCGCAACAGCGCCGGCGGTCTTCACCGCACCGCACGGCATCGACAACATGTTCATGACTTCGTTCCGCTACTATCTGCCATAGATTCTCGAGCCTTCGCCCCCGGAGTTCCATGTGCTTGCTCCGGGGGCGGGGGATTTTTCTCCTCCCTGGAA
The DNA here is from genome assembly GCA_049520935.1 of Terriglobales bacterium. Taxonomy (GTDB): domain Bacteria; phylum Acidobacteriota; class Terriglobia; order Terriglobales; family Acidobacteriaceae; genus Acidiflorens. The sequence continues at coordinate 101,750 of JBEKPJ010000029.1, forward strand.
CTGCAACCGGCTGCATATTCTGCTGTGGCTCACCTGTTACGCGATCCCCGTAAGTGATTCAAAACATTTCCTCTGGAGGGCGAAAGCGGAATGGTACACTGCGTGCTATCTCTTCAATGTCAATAATGCCCATTAAATCAATGGACTTTGTGTAATAATTGCCTCCCTCAGCTCTTTAGTGATCGCTAGTGATCGTTTCGCTTCTCGAAAAAGGGACCGACGGCAGCCTTGGCTCATAGGGCGGGTCCGTGGGTGCCTGTAACGCGCAACCAAAAAATCAAAAGGAGAGGATTGTCATTTATGAAGTCAGGCAAGCACTTCCTTGTCACCTTGCTGACGCTTTCGCTGCTTTCAGCCGCCGCTTGGGCGCAAACCTCGGACCCAAGCGCCGCGACTCCGAAGAAGAAACCAACGCCCGGAGCGGGCACGCCCGTGCAGCCGGCGGCAACCGCGGCCGACATCCAGGCGTTGAAAGATGCCATGGCGGCTCAGCAACGGCAAATCCAGCAACTTACCGAGCAACTGCAGCAGGCGCAGCAGAATTGGAAGCAGGCGCAAGCTGCCGCCGCCGATGCCGCTAACAAGGCGACGGTCGCTCAGACCCAGACCAGTCAACAGCAGAAAGCAGTGGATGCGCTCGCCGGCGATGTGGCCGATTTAAAGACCGTGAGCGCGACCTCATCGGACACCCCGGTGTTGAAAAACGCCGTTCTCAACCTGCATCAGGATTCGCCGCAGGCCTCCGGCCCGCCGCCCGAACAAGTATTTAACCCTCAGATGGAGAGTCCGATTACGATTCGTTTCCGGGGCATCAACATCACTCCCGGTGGATATGCGGCAGCCGAATTTGTGCGGCGCTCGCGTGCCTTGGGTGCAGACATATCCACGCCCTTTAACTCCCTGACCATGCCGGGCGCGTCCCAGAGTCGTCTGTCGGAGTTTTTCGGCTCCGCCCGCCAGTCTAAGATCACCACCTTCGTCGAGGGCCACGTAGGGCACGTGGATCTGTCCAGTTACGTTTCCGCCGACTTCCTCTCCGCCGGCGTCACCTCCACCTCCACCGAAACCAACGGCTACACTCTCCGTCTCCGCCAGGCGTGGGGGCAGGCCAGGTTTGAAAATGGCTGGAGTTTCCTTGGCGGCCAGGCGTGGAGCCTGGTGACCGAGGATGCGAAAGGTATTGCCCCGGACGACGACATGGGCAAAACCAACGACGTTCGCCCGAAGACGATTGACCCGAACTATAACGCGGGCTTCCTGTTCGCGCGCCAGTATGGTCTCCGCCTCACCAAGAGCTTTGGCGACAAGGTTGCGGTCGCATTCGCAGTGGAAAATCCGCAGGCCACCCTGACCACCCACGGCAACGCCAGCAATTACCTGCTCGGCGAGGCTGGCGCCAGCAACAGCTACAACACCACCGCCAATTACTCCTTTAATCCCTCACCCGATCTGATCGCCAAGATCGCTTTTGATCCCGGCTTCGGACACTACGAGATCTTCGGCCTGGCCGACCGCTTCACCGACCGGGTCTTCCCTTGCGTGGAATTTGCGGCCGGCACCCCGCTCTGTACGGCTACTGGCGCCACCACCGCGACCGGAGCCTACAACGCCTCGAAAGAAGGTGGAGGCTTCGGCGCCAGCGCGCGTTGGGTCTTTGGCCACCACCTCACGTTCGGATTGAAGGGCTTTGGCGGTAGCGGGGTTGGCCGCTACGCTCCGGGAGGACTGTCGGATGCTTCCATCTATGCCAATGGCACCATTCACTTGATCAGGAACTTTGCTGGCTTAAGCACGATCGAGTGGAAGAGCAAGAAGTGGGATGTCTACGGTTATGGCGGCGTAGAGTACGCGGGCCACTCGTATAGCTTCGATAAATTGGCGAACAAAGGCGCCGGAGCCAACGTTGGCTATGGCGCTCCCACCTTCCTCAATACCGGCTGCTACACCGAAACCGCACCCGGCGCGGGTGGTTTCACTCCGGGAACCCTCGCCAATTGCACCGCCGATACGCGAGCCTTGCTCGAGGGAACCTTCGGCTTCTGGTATCGCTTCTACAGCGGGCCCAGGGGAAGGTTCCAGTACGGCACGCAATACTCCTACGTCACGCGCAACACTTGGTCGGGTGTGGCGGGAGCGCCGAACGGACTCGACGGAATGGTTTTCACCTCGTTCCGCTATTACTTGCCGTAAACCACGACCGATCCGCCCCTGTGTCATCACACGCGGCGCGAATCGAGGTCTTAACCAGGGCGTCGGCCTTAAAAGTCGGCGCCTTTTTCTGCTTCCGCTTCACCCGTCCTGCCACCGCCCCCTTGCCAATTGCCAGGGTCAGGGCCTTGGTATACTGTTTTCCGTCGGATGCCTCGCAAGCAACTGCTTAGTCTGCGGCTTATCATCCCAACCTCGACCCTATGGTTCGACAAGTTCTCGGCAACCGTGCCCCGCTATTGAATCGCGAAGCCTCGTGGCTGAAATTCAATTGGCGCGTGCTCGAAGAAGCCGGCGACGTCCGCAATCCGCTGCTCGAACGCGTCAAGTTTCTTGCCATTTCCGCCAGCAATCTGGATGAATTCTTCGAGGTCCGGGTGGGCGGCCTGCTGCAGCAGCTCGAAGACGGGCACAATTCCACCACCCCCGACGGCCTCACCATGGTCGAGGAACGGGAACTGATCAAGGAGGCAACCCAGGAGTTCGTGGAAGAGCAATATTCCTGCTGGAACGACCGCTTGCGGCCGGAGCTCGCCGAGCAGGGAATTCGCGTGCTCGGAATCGACGAACTGGATGAATCCGCCCTGGCGTTTGCCGATGACTATTGCGAACGGGAGCTCGACCCGCTGCTGACTCCGGTGACCGTCGACCCGGCACACCCCTTCCCGCGGGTCATCAACAAGGCGCTGTGCGTGGCCTTGTTGCTGCGGCGGCGCCGTCGTTCCTCGCTCACCTACACCGGGGTGGTCACGGTTCCGCGCTCGCTGCCGCGCCTGGTTCGCCTCCCGTCCGAGGGCAGCAGCGATTACATTTTTCTCGCCGACCTGGTCGTCCATCATGCGGCGCGCATGTACAAGGGTTACGACATCATTTCTTCCGCCGCCTTCCGCGTCACCCGCAACAGCAACCTCTACCTGCAGGAAGAAGAATCGCGCAACCTGCTGGAATCGGTGCGCGCCGAGCTGCATAACCGTCGCAAGGGAGACGCGGTGCGCATGGAGATCGAAGCCGGGGCCAATCCCGAGATCATCGAGCGCCTGGGCATGGTTTTTGAACTCGATCGCTGGCAGATTTTTCCGGTTCCTGGGCCGGTGAATCTCTCGCGCCTGTTTAATATTCATGAGGAGACCGCCCGGCCCGATCTGAAGTTCCACGCCTACGTGCCACGCGAATTGCGGTTGACGGCAAAGTCCCACGACCTGTTTGAAGAGTTGCGCCGCCACGACGTTCTCCTGCATCATCCCTATGATTCCTACGACGCGGTCCTGTCGTTCATTCAGTCCGCCGCGGAAGACGAGCGGGTGGTTTCGATCAAGCAGACTCTTTACCGCACCAACGAGCATTCCCTGATCGTTCCCTCGTTGATCGCCGCCGCCGCGCACAAGGAAGTCACCGCGGTGGTGGAGCTAAAGGCCCGCTTCGACGAAGCCTCGAACATCCGCTGGGCGCGCGATATGGAAGACGCGGGCGTGCAAGTGTTTCACGGACTCGTGGGCCTGAAGACGCACTGCAAGCTTTCTCTATTGGTGCGGCGCGATCCTGACGGCGTAACCCGCCAGTACGCTCATCTGGGCACCGGCAACTACAACGCGACCACGGCGCGAATCTATACCGATCTCAGCTTGCTCACGGCCGACCCAGAAATTACCCACGCGGTTCACGATGTCTTCAGTTTTCTCACCGCCTACGCCGAGCATCCCGACTACGGCCCCATGCTGGTGGCGCCCTTGGACCTCGCCGAAAAGTGCATGAAGTTGATTGAGCGAGAAGCGCAACATGCGCACCTCGGCCGGCCGGCGAGAATCATCGTCAAGCTCAACTCGCTGGTCGACAAGGAGATTGTGCGATCGCTCTACCAGGCTTCCCAGGCCGGCGTGGACATCGATCTGATCGTGCGCGGCATTTGCTCATTGCGTCCGGGGATTCGCGGCCTCAGCGATCGCATCCGCGTGCGCAGCATCGTCGGCCGCTTTCTCGAGCACAGCCGTATCTTTTACTTCGAAAACGGGGGCGAACCCGAAGTCTACCTGGGCAGCGCCGACTGGATGCCGCGCAACCTTCACGAGCGGGTGGAGGTCTTGTTCCCCCTGAAAAACCCGCTGCTGCGCGACCGCGTGGTGCACGAGATCCTGGCCGCCTATCTCGCCGACAACGTGAAGGCAAGATTCCTCCAGAAAGACGGCCGTTATCTCCGCCCCTGGCAGTCTCCGAAAGGTCGCAGCAAGCGGCCGCCCCGAGGCGCCTCGGTCTTCAATGCCCAGGATTTTCTCATCGGCCTGGCGGAGGGGGCGAAGACCCCGGACGAGATCCCGGTTGCGGTTCCGCGCCGTTCGTCGCGGGTGGGGACGGGGAGAATTGCAGTCGGAAAGGAATAGTTATCCCTAAATGTTTCTTTATTTTTTACGCCACGCCAGTGCCGGCCAGCAGTTGAGCAGTGCGAAGAAGGATGAAAAACGCGGTCTCGATAAAGATGGCATCGAGCAATGCGGCTACATCGGACGCGCCCTGGCTGCGGTCGGCGTGCAAGTCGAAATCATCATCTCCAGCCCGCTCAAGCGTTCGACGCAAACCGCGTCGTTGGTGGGCAACGAAATGGGGCACGAGGGCAAGCTGATTACCGACAACGCTCTGCGGCCGCAGGCCAGCTTCTCGGAGTTTCAGAAGCTGCTCGAAAAGTATGCCCGCCAGGATTCGCTGCTGGTGGTCGGACACAATCCCAACTTAGGCGAATTTCTGGGTCGCGTCATCAGTGACAGCGGCTGCGAAGCCGTCGTCGAGCTCAAGAAAGGGGCCGTGGCCAAAGTCGAAATGCGTCGCAACTCCGGCTCCCTGAGCTGGTGCATCACCCCGCGCATCCTGCGCGCGCTTCACACCGCCGCCACAGAAAGTTCGCGCCCGAAGACTTCGCGGAAGTAGGAGCGATCTTTCTCGATCGACCACACCTCCAGGTCCACGCTGGCTTTTCCCCGGGGAGCCAGTCGCAGCATGACCTTGCCGCCGCGTGCCGAGACTCCGAACTTCTCCACCGATTGGCTCCTCCCCATATTCAGGGCGCGCGCGATGCGCAGCAACATGGTGGCCTTTTTCACATTCTCCTGCTCTTCAGGATTCAGGGTGCTCATGGGTCCTTCTCCCGGCGTGGGGCGCGATTTTCCGAGGTAGCGCGCAATCGAACCGATGATGCGACGCTGCTGCGGCGTATATCCCAGAATTTCCGAATTGGCGATGATGTAGTAGGTATGCCGGTGGTGTCCGTTGCGGTTCACGTAATCGCCCACCTCATAGAGCATGGCCGCGGCCGAAAGCCATTCGACATACTCGGCTGGAAGCTGGTGTACCGATTTCAGAGCGGAGAACAGCAGCAACGCGGCGTCACGCACATGCAAGGCATGATGAAAATCCACGCGATAATGCTCGACCGCGCGCTTGATCGATTCCCAGCGCTCCGACTCAATGGCGCGTCCCGAGCGCGTGCTGCGATCGTAATCGGCCGCCATCTGCGCCAGGATGCCATCGCGCAGTCCGAGGGCGGAGTAGCGAAACCCTGCGAGATGGCATCGCTCCAGCAATTCCGCATACACCACCGCGCCCGCACAAATGATCTCCGCGCGACGCGGGCCAATGCCCGGAATCCGCTGCCGTTGTTCGAGGGGCATGCGCGAGATCTGTTTGGCAATGCGAAGGATCGTCTCGCGGCTGCCGTACGTCGCCGGACGACGGTTCTTGGGGCCGGCCATGTGGCTGGCCGCGGCCACCAGCGCCGCGGCGGTACCCGAGGTTGCAATGACCGTGTTCACGTGCGCCGCCTTGATCCGATTCTGGATGCGGGTAATCTCCCGCGTCACAAATTCCCGCAGCCGCTTCAGTTCACTCTTGCGCGGCGGATCGTGCGGCAGGAATTCACCCGTCAAGCGCACGGCACCGAGCGGCAAGCTCACCGAATCCCGGAGATGCCCCTCGCGGGAAAGCGTAAGCTCGCAACTGCCGCCGCCCAGATCGACCAGCAGCACTCGGTCGCCCCCGAGCCGGCCGGCGGAGACAATGCCCAGGTGAATGAGCCGGGCCTCTTCCAGTCCCGAAATGATTTCGATTGTCCACCCGGTCGTCGAGCGCACCCACTCCTGAAAGGTCCGCGAATTACGGGCATCGCGCAGCGCCGCGGTGGCTACGACCCGCACCGAATCGGTGGCGCATTCCTGGATGGCGCGATTGAAACGCCGCAGCACGCGCACGGTTTGCGTCATCGCCTCGGGCGAGAGCAGTCCACCGCTGAAAACCCCTTCTCCCAGCCGGGTGACTTCGCGGTCTTCGTGGATCTGTTTCATCCGTCCGGCCTGCAGGCGTGAGATTTTCAAACGAACCGAGTTCGACCCGATATCAATGGCGGCAAAAGTAGGCATAGAGCGACGGACGACGGTGACAACCAGTCTTCTCACAATCGGCCCCTCCCACGCAACCACGGAAGCCCGATGCCCGGCGACAGGTTGCGGCCTCTGCACTCCTGCCGGGAGCGAGGACTCGACCGTGTGGGGTCGGTTTTGTGCCCTGAACGAGACTGCGGGGTTGGCGGTGGCACAAAAAGACGTTTTCCGGGTTCTCAGCCGAGCCTCGACAGACGGTCGTCTTTCGAGATGGGCGAGCTGGCTCGCTTTTTAACCGATTTGTAACACGCCTTTGGTAGCCTCAAGCGGAGATGTCGAATCGAGCCTTGCCCCGGCCGCGTTTCAGCGCTCCCGAACCGGAGCGGGGAACAAAGGTCGCCCTGAAACTCGAAACCCGAACCACGCCGCTATTGCCGGGGAAAGTCAGCGAGATCCCCGATGCAGCTTTTGGCTGGACAATGCGCCTTTGCGGGCTGGCCGTGGTCGCCCTGCTGGGGGTTATCGTTTACCAGCTCGCGGTCGGCTCTGAGCTCTCCTGGCATGCGTTTGGCTGGAAATTTTTCGCTCAATCCGACTGGAATCCGGTGGAGGATCTCTATGGTGCTTTGCCGTTTATGTACGGCACCATCGTGTCCTCGCTGCTGGCGCTGGCGATCGCCATTCCCCTGTCTCTCGGCGTGGCCGTTTTCATTACCGAGATGTGCCCGGTCGGACTGCGCGGAATTCTCTCTTTCACCACGGAACTGCTGGCCGCCATCCCCAGCGTGGTCTATGGCCTTTGGGCAATTTTTATTCTGGTGCCGGTGTTGCGGGAAGATGTTCAGCCGATGCTCGCCCGGACGCTCGGCTGGACGACGCTGTTCAGCGGGCCGCCCTACGGCATCGGCATGCTGGCGGCGGGCGTCATTCTGGCCATCATGATCATTCCCATCATCTCGTCGGTCACGCGCGAAGTGCTCACCGTGGTTCCGCAACATCAGCGGGAAGCGGTGCTGGCGCTCGGCGCAACCCGCTGGGAGATGATCCGCATGGGTGTCCTGCGCAATGCTCGGGCGGGCATCATGGGCGCCATCATCTTGGGCCTGGGGCGCGCCCTCGGCGAAACCATGGCCGTCACCATGGTGATCGGGAACCGTCCCGAGATTGCCAAGTCGCTGTTTGCACCCGGATACACCATGGCGAGCGTGCTGGCTAATGAATTCACCGAAGCCACCGGCGATTTATATCTTTCGGCCCTGATCGAAATTGGCCTGGCGCTGTTCTTCGTCACCATTGTCGTCAACGCGCTGGCGCGGCTCATGGTGTGGAGTGTGACTCGAGGCCAGCCGGCGCGGGGTGTAGCCTGATACGACGTGCCTGACAAGAACTCCAATTCGACAGTGGTCGGCGGGCCACCGAGGGGTATTCCGCGGATCAACATTTCTCCCGTCAGCCTCCGGCGGCGGGTGACGGACCGGGTGATGACCGTCCTGTCCGTGCTCACCGTTGCCCTGGTGCTTCTCCCGCTGTTTGCCATCTTTGCGTATCTGGTTTACAAGGGGCTCGGCTCGATTAACCTTGCCTTCCTCACGCAGACGCCGAAGCCGGTCGGCGAACCCGGCGGCGGCATGGCGAATGCGATCGTGGGCTCCATGGTCATTCTCGCGATCGCGAGTCTGCTCGGGGTACCGCTCGGAATCGGGGCAGGCATTTTTCTCTCCGAATACGGTCGCAACCGCTATGGGGATATCGTGCGTTTCATCTCCGATGTCTTGAATGGCGTGCCTTCGATCGTGATCGGCATTGTCGCCTACGGGCTGGTCGTCGTTCACCAAAAGCATTTCTCGGCCCTCGCCGGCGGAGTTGCGCTGGCCATCATGATGATTCCAACCATTGCCCGCACGACCGAGCAGATGCTGCTCCTGGTTCCGCAGGCCATCCGCGAAGCCGCCTATGGCCTGGGCGTGTCCCGCTGGCGCACTACGCTGTCGATTACGCTCCGCACCGCGACCTCGGGCGTGATCACCGGCGTCATGCTCGCCTTCGCCCGCGTGGCCGGAGAAACCGCGCCGCTGCTGTTTACCGCCTTTGGAAACCAGTTCTGGAACTGGAAGTCGGACCAGCCCACGGCAGCCCTGTCGCTGCAAATTTATACCTATGCCATTTCCCCCTTCGACGAATGGCACCGGCAGGCCTGGGCGGGTGCGCTGGTCTTGATCGTACTGATCGTCAGTGCCGTGGCCGCGGTTCGTATCGCGGTCAAGCACGGGACTTTGTCGGGAGCTTAGGCGATGATGGGGAAAAGGATCCTAACCAATCGTCATCCCGGGCAGAAGTCGCAGGATCCCGAATTTGAGCGCGCGATTATGAGCCGGGGCAGGAGCTAAGGCAGTTATGGGCGTCGGAATCACGGTCGAACACCTGAATGCGTTTTACGCGAAAACGCAAGCCTTGTTCGACGTCAACATCAGCGTGGCGGCCGACCATGCGACCGCACTCATCGGTCCGTCGGGTTGCGGAAAATCAACCTTCATTCGTTGCCTCAACCGCATGCACGAAACCATTCCCGACGCCAGGGTCGAGGGCAGTGTGCGGATTGGTGATCTGAGTGTCTATAACGGAACCTCGGCCACCCAGCTGCGCCGTCGCGTAGGCATGGTATTTCAGAAGCCGAATCCTTTCCCCACCATGTCGATCTACGACAACGTCGCCGCCGGACTCAAGCTGAACGGTTTTCGCAACCGCAAACAGCTTGATGAGGTAGTTCAGAAATCGCTGCACAGCGCCGCCTTGTGGGATGAAGTGAAGGACCAGCTCCACAAAAAATCCGGAGCCAGCCTTTCCGGCGGCCAGCAGCAGAGGCTGTGCATCGCCCGCGCCCTCGCCGTACAGCCCGAAGTTCTGCTCATGGATGAACCCTGTTCCGCGCTCGACCCCATTTCCACCGGCAAGATCGAAGAGCTGATTTTTCAATTAAAAGAGCAGTACACCATCGTGATTGTGACGCATAATATGCAGCAGGCCGCCCGGGTGGCGGAGTTTACCGGCTTTTTTCTCTTAGGCAAGATGATCGAATTCGACAAGACCGAAAAGATCTTCACCAATCCCTCCGACAAACGGACGGAAGATTACGTCACCGGCAGATTTGGATAAATGGGGCTCGCATAAATGCGCACGCGCTTTCAACAACAAATGGAAGATCTCCGCGAGAAACTGCTCCGCATGGGAGGTCTGGCGGAATTGGCGGTCGATCGCGCCTGCCAGGCTTACACCGAGCGCGATCTCACCCGGTGCCAACTGGTGCTCGAAAACGAAAGCCTGATCAACGCCGCTGAGCGCGAAATCGACGAGTTGGCCTTCGACGTCCTCGCCACTCAACAGCCCGCGGCCGTCGATCTGCGCTTTATTCTGGCGGTGACCAAGATCAACGCCGATCTGGAACGCGTGGGAGACCAGGCCGTCAACATCGCCGAGCGCGTCATGGACTTGATCGAATTGCCCGCCGTCGACCTGCCGGTTGATATCCCGCGCATGGCTACCGCCGTCAGTGCCATGGTGCGTCGCGCCCTCGAGTCGTTCGTCGAAGGCAAAGCCGAACTGGCGCAGGCCGTTCTCGAAATGGATCACGTCGTCGACCGCATGCGCGACGAGGCCTTCATCGTGCTCGTGCGAAAGATGAATGAAGAGCCGCAAGTGACTCAGCAGGCGTTAGATGCTCTTCTGGTGGCACGCAATCTGGAACGCGTAGCCGACCACGCCACCAACATCTCCGAAGATGTTATTTTCTGGGTACTCGGAGCCGATGTGCGACACCACGCCCAGGCCGCCTCCGCCCTGCCAAGAGCAGAACGACGCGAGCCGTAAACCGGAAGCGCCCGACAAGAAGCGGTCGCGCGAGGGCGCCCCTGCCTCTCGTGCGCCCAATCGACATCTTGGGGGGAGTGTTGCCGGGTTCAGCTCGTCGAACAATTCAGGATACACTGTTCGAGCCCATGACCCACCGAATCCGCGTTTTCGCCACCTGCGACATCGGAGACGCCTCCCACGTCCTCCGCGACAAGGGATACGATCTTGAGATCTATCCCGGACCGGAAGCCCCGCCCAAAAGTCTTATCGTCGAAAAAATAAAGTCCGGTGTGGATGGCCTCATCACCACCCTGCGCGATCCGATCGATGCCGAGGTCTTCGCCGCCGGCGCCGGCAAGCTGAGAGTGGTCGCGCAGATCGCTGTAGGTTTCGACAACATTAACCGCGCCGACGCCAACCAATACAAAGTTCCATTCACGCACACTGCCGACGTCCTGACCGAGGCCACCGCCGAGTTCGCCTTCTTCCTGATGGGCGCGCTCGCCCGCAAACTCTGGTCCGCCGAACATCTGACGCGAGAAAACCGCTGGAGCTACTGGCATCCCTACCTGCCCTTTCTGGGCGACGAAGTCACCGGAAAGACCGTCGCCGTCATCGGTACCGGCCGTATCGGCATGGCTTTCATCAAGAAGTGCGCCGGTTTCGACATGAACATCCTGTGCTTCGATCCAGCCTATCAAAATCACGATTACATCAAAGCCATCCAAGAGGTGAAAGACTTGCGCTTTGAACGTGGCATCAGTCGCGAGCGAGCGACAATTCGTTACACCCAATTCGAGGAAGCGTTGCGTGGCGCGGACTTCATCAGCCTGCATGTGCCGCTGGTGCGCGCCGGTGAAGGCGCCACTCCCACTTATCACCTGATCAACGAATCCACGCTGCGCCTGATGAAGCCCACCGCCATGATTGTTAACACTTCGCGAGGCCCGGTCGTCGACGAGGCGGCCCTGGCCCACGCCTTGCGCGAGAATTGGATCGCCGGTGCCGCTCTCGACGTCTACGAGGAAGAGCCGCTGCCTGCCAATTCACCGCTACGCGATCCCGCCATCGCCGACCGCTGCCGCCTCCTGCCCCACTTCGCCAGCGCCGCCCGCATTACGCGCCTGGCCTCCGATCCCAACAAAGGCATGGCCGGACGCTGTGTGCAGGGCCTCATCGATGTGCTCGAAGGTAACTACGGAGGCGACATCACGAAGATGCCGTACGTGGTGAACAAAGAAGCCTTCGCCAAGCAGGGGTGAGAGGGGTCGGTTTCGCTACAATACCCGCTTTCCCCCAGGTCGACCCGGGCGTTTTCCGAACTGGACCGGGTCGCGGGGGGAGCGGCTGAAAGCTTGTCGCTGCCCAACCTCACCTGCTACTCTCGCCCTTCACGGACGCGATGTTCTCGGAGCGCACAAACTGGCGGCTCAATCCGAACGCCCTCACCCGCGCGATCGAACAAGTTCGTGCCTCGGGCCAGAAGATTCTCGACCTGACGATCTCGAACCCGACCGAGGCCGGCATCCATTCCGACCCCGAATCCGTGCTCGGGGCGCTGGCGAATCCCGAAGCGATGCGTTACGATCCGCAGCCCCGCGGATTGCTCGAAGCGCGTCAAGCGGTGTGCCGTTACTACCGCGAGTCGCACGAGGTTTTTGCGCTTGATCCCGAGCGCCTGATTCTGACCACCAGCACCAGTGAAGCCTACTCCCATGTCTTCCGCCTGCTCGCGAATCCGGGAGATGAGATCCTGGTCGCCAAACCGAGCTACCCGCTGTTCGAGTTCCTGGCCGATCTTGCTGACGTAAAGCTGGTCCCGTACCCGCTCCTCTACGATCACGGATGGCAAATTGATTTCGATTTTCTCTACAAGGCGGCGAGCACCAAGTCGCGAGCCGTGATTGTTGTCCATCCCAACAACCCAACCGGTTCCTACGTCTCGGCGAGCGAAGCCGCGGCGCTTAACGCCTTCTGTCGCGATTACAGTCTGGCTCTGATCGTAGACGAAGTGTTCCTCGATTATTCCCACGATGGGACGCCCCGCAACAGCTTCGTAACCAACGCCGATGCTCTAACCTTCGTTCTGAGCGGAGTCTCAAAAATCTCCGCCCTGCCGCAAATGAAACTCGCCTGGGTGGCCACGAGCGGCCCGCCGCAAATGGTCGCCACTGCCGGAGCGCGCCTGGAAATCATCGCCGACACCTATCTGTCGATGAACGCTCCCATCCAGCTCGCCACCCCGGTGTGGCTCGATCAGCGTAAGCGTATTCAACCGATTATTCTCGACCGTCTGCGCGTAAACTGCGCCGACCTCGATCGCCAACTCCTGAGCCATCCCTCAGTCACTCGATTGCAAGTCGAAGGCGGATGGTACGCAGTGCTGCGCGTTCCCAGACGCGGAACGGACGAGGACCTGGCCATCGATCTTTTGCGCAAGATGGGGGTCGTCGTACATCCCGGCCACTTCTATGATTTTCCGAGCGAAGGCCAGGTGGTTCTGAGCCTGATCACCGAACCCAGAGATTTTCGCGAAGGAGTCGCCCGTCTGCTGCACGTGGTAGGAGCTTAGTTGCGAAATCCCAGATCCTGTTCTTTGGCCAACATCCTCGGGTTGGGCGCGGCGCCAGGGGCACGGGAACTGCGGCGTTTCGCCACCGATCGGCAACACTCGAGACCACTCGTCCGGAGGATCACTGGTTTAGTCTTCTGAGCTGCGCTCTCGTGGTATCCTTCTCGCCGTTTCCTTTGATCATTATTTTGGGTCGTCATTCAAGGAGAATTCATGCCCATCAGCCGTCGTGGTTTTCTAGGCTCGGCCATCGCGGTATCAGTAGGAACGGGCCTGAATGCGACAGATTCGAAGGCCGAAGACAAATCACAGGGCAACCTCTCCAGCTCCGCCGGCGTGTTCGGGACCGGCAAGCGCCCGATCATAGTCTGCGCCAATAACGGTGTAAATTACCTGGATGGAGCCTTCGCTTTTCTGCAAGGGGGCGGAGACACGCTGGACGCCGCCATCCGCGTGGTCAAAGGTCCGGAAGACGACCCCAACGACGACAGTGTCGGCCTCGGCGGACTTCCCAACGAGGAAGGAGTCGTCGAACTCGACGCCTGTTGCATGCACGGGCCCACACGCCGCGCCGGATCGGTCGGTGGCGTCCGTAACATCAAGAATGTGGCGCTCGTTTCCAAAGCCGTCATGGACCATACCGGCCACGTCATGCTGGTCGGCGAAGGTGCCGAACGATTTGCCGTCGCCGTCGGGTTCCCGCGAGAGAATCTGCTCACCGAACGTTCCCGCAAGATCTGGCTGCTGTGGAAGGAGAACCACTCCTCCGATGACTGGTGGGGCCCCGGCCTGGCCGACCCACAATGGAAGCCCCCCTCGCCCGAGACGGGTGAACCGCAGTCCAAGCGCTGGCAAGAGCTCATCCGGCGTCTCGAACAGCAAGCGGCAACACTCGGTATTGAGCCCGAATTTCGCATGGCCGCCATCCGCCGCGTTCTGTCTCCGCCGACCGGTACCATCCACTGTTCCGCACTCAACGAGAAAGGGGAAATGTCGGGCGTCACCTCCACCAGCGGCCTGGCCTTCAAGCTTCCTGGACGTTGCGGCGACTCGCCGATCGTGGGTGCGGGCTGCTATACCGATCAGGACGTGGGTTCGGCCGGCGCAACCGGCAGCGGAGAAGAAAACATCAAGGTAGCGGGAGCCCACACCATTGTCGAAAACATGCGCCGCGGCATGTCTCCGCTCGACGCCGGCATGGATACCCTCAAGCGCATCGCCCGCAACTACAACAACGACAAGAGCAAGCTCAAATTCCTCGACATGACCTACTACATCCTCCGCAAGGATGGTGCCTATGCCGGCGTCTCTCTCTGGGAGGGTTACTCCGAACACGAGAAACACAAAATCGCCGTGCACGACGGTACCCACCGCTCCGAGGTTACGGTTGCCCTGTTCCCGGGCGTCTCGCATGAGTTTCCCCCCTTTCCCTTCAACATGCCCAAGGAACTAACGCAGGATTCGGTGTACGTGAAATAGGCCGGGGAAACGGTACGGGAAATCGAAAGGGCCAAAGCCAATCGGCCGTTCCTTCGGCCCTTCCCACAGGGTGTACAATTGTGTTGTTAAGGGACCGCTTTTAGGGATTGTTCTCCCGCGTTCGAGGCTCGAAAATGAACGTTCACGTCAGTTACAAGGTCCACAAAACCCCCGACATCGAAAAAGAAATCAGCCACCAGGTCGAGAAAATCCAGAAGCGCCTGCACGTCTTCCGGCCCGAACTGGTCCATCTCAAAGCCACCATCGATCCGGTTTCGATGCGCGAGCTCACGCACGTGAGCCTGAACCTGCGCCTGCCCTCGGGCCAACTGACCGCCGAAGAGCAGGCGCCGAGCGCAACCGCGGCCATCAAGGCTGCCTTTGACGAACTCATCCAGCAGATCGGGCGCCACAAGGAGCTGCTCCGCTCGAGCCACAAATGGCGTCGCTGGCGTGGGGGTGCGCCGCAATCTCCCGAGCCCGGCGTTCCATTTGAAAAGACCATGGCCGCCGTTCTGCTGCCGACCATCTCCGCCGATGACATTGGTTGCTACGTCAACGCCAATCTTGCCCGGCTGGAACGTTTCGTGGATCGCGAACTGCGGTTTCGACGCACCAACGAGGAGATTCCGGAACAGGGACTGTCAACTTCCGAAGTAGTCAATGAAGTGATCGCCCGGGCGCTCGGCGACCACGACCGGCCGGAAAAACTGACGCTCGAGCCTTGGCTCTACCGCCTCGCCCTGCAGTCCATGAACGAGATGACGACCCATCTGCAGGAAGCCGAGTCGTCGACCCATGTTCATCTCGAAGACAGCCGCCGCCGGCAAAATGTCGAGGCCTCCGATGAAGCGGGCCTGCAATTCCACCAGAGCGATGAGGGTTGGACGCGCGAAAGCGCAATCCCCGACCGGCGCTTGTCCACTCCCGAGCAGGACGCCTACTCCGACGAAGTGATTGCCCTGGTGCAGGCTGCGCTCCGCGGGGCGGATCGCACCGACCGCGAAGCCTTTCTCCTCTATGGCATCGAAGGGTTTTCCCTCAACGAAATTGCCGCCATCACCGGCCGGCATCCGGAGGCCGTGCGCGAATCCGTGCAGCGGGCACGCGACTGCGTTCGCAGCGCGCCCTCGATCGCCAGTGAGTTCCATGGCGAACTCCTAGCCAAACACCGAAGCTAAAACGCGAAGCAAATCATCTTAGTCAGTAACCGCATCTCAATATGTTTTAAGGAGCGTCGAGATGATGACCCGGGACGAAATCCGTGAACTTGCTGCTTTTCAAGCGGACGAAACCAAAGGGGCCTGCGCCCTGAGCTTCTATTTCCAGCCCGATCCTCCGCAGGATCGATCCCATCGCCGCGAGGCGATCGTGGCCAAAGACGTTGTCAAGCAGGCATTGAAGAGCGCCGCCGCGCTGGGAAAGAACGGGTCGCTGCACGCCGACCTCGATCGTGTTCTCGATCTGGCGACCAATCTCCGGGGCAATGCCCGCGGAAAGGCCGTGTTCGCCTGTTCCGCGCAGAAGTTCTGGAAAGAGTATGAGCTGCCGCCCAATCTCGGGGGCACCCGCATCTATCTGCAGTCCCAGTTTCAGCTGAGACCGCTGGCAGCCTTGCTCGGAGCCCAGCCCGCGCTCTGCGTCGCCATGGTCGACCGCCAGCGCGCCCGCTTCTTCGATCTGCGCCTCGACGACCTCCGCGAACGCGGAGCGATTGTGCACATGCTTTCGCGCAACGCTTCACGAGATGGCTACAACGGGTACGAGGGCGGGCATGCCGAACGTCGCGTGGCCGAGGAGGCTCTGCAGCATTTCAAAGCCATCTCCGAGCGCCTGCGCTTCGATTTTGAGAAGGGCATCTGGGAGCGTTTGATCGTCGGGTGCCAGGATGCCAACTGGTCCGAGTTCGAATCCAATCTGCATCCCTATGTCAGAGAGCGCCTGATCGGCCGATTTTCAGCCGATGTTGCCAGTGTTTCGAATGAAGAGATTCGCGATCGCGCCGACATCGTTCTCAAGAAGTGGATCACCGAGCGAGGCTCGAAGAAAGCCAGCGAAGCGCTGGATTTTGCCAAATCGAACGGGCGCGGCGTAAGCGGCCTCCGTCGAGTGCTGCAGGCGCTCGAGGCGGGCGAAGTACAGAGCATCTTCCTCGGCGAAAAGTATTCCTCCCAGGCCGTACAGTGCCCCAACTGCGGCCACCTGGACGCCCATCTGGTCGCGGCTTGCGTGGCTTGCGGGCACTCCACGCGCGAACTCGCCGACGTCTGCGACGCCATCATCCCCATTGCCATCCGTCGCGACATTGAACTGTTTTATCTCAAGGACCATGCCGATCTCGATCATGCCGGCAATATCGCCGCGCTCCTGCGCTTTCGCTCGGATCAGAGAACAGGGCAAGTCCCGGTGGCATCATGAGGTGAACCCGGAGCCTCGGCTTCGCGCCCCAGCATCGCCTGCACTTCTACCGGCAACCCTTAGGCATACGGCAAGTTGCTGGAAGCGGCGCTGGTGTGCGCAGCCTGCTTAATCACCGAATGCCGCTGGCAACGGGTTTTCGGAAACGCACAGATTCAGCCGGACCGGCCCGCCCTGGGCTGTCCCGTCGGTCTCGGAAGGTTCTCGAGCGGACATCACCCTGGGGAAAAACAAAAGCGAGCGGCGTCCGCCTGTGGCGGAATCGGGCCGCCTCAGCGAAAATAAATTCATGATCCACAAGATCCTCCCCGTAGGTCCGCTGCAATGCAACTGCTCGATCATCGGCGACGAGACGACGCACGAAGCCATGGTGATCGACCCGGGAGATGACATCGAAAACGTTCTCGCCGTCATCCGTGAATACAAGCTGCAAGTGAAGCAGATCATCATCACCCATGCCCACATCGACCACGTCGGCGGAGCGATGAAGCTGCGGGCGCAGACCGGCGCTCCCATCCTGCTCAACCAGAATGACTATGCGCTGCTGAAGATGCTCGACGTGCAGGCTTCCTGGCTGGGCATGGCTGCGCCCGGAGCGGTTGCCATCGAAGCGAGCATTGCCGATGGCGAATCCTTGCAGACAGGAAATCTCAAGGCGAACGTCCTCCACACGCCGGGCCACACCGAGGGCAGTGTCTGCCTATATTTTCCTGCGGAGAAACTGCTGATCGCCGGCGACACCCTGTTCGCCCGCAGCATTGGACGGACCGATCTACCGGGGGGATCATTCGAGAAAATCATGCGCTCCCTGCGGGAACGCGTCCTCACTTTGCCCGATGAGACGGTTGTAATTCCAGGCCACGGAGCGCAGACCACGATAGGAGAAGAAAGAGAACAGAATCCCTTCCTGGTTGCATGACCCTTGGTCGAGCTAGGTGATGGACGACCGAAAGCTATTTCTGCGTGGGCGCCTGGTTTTGCGGGACCATCGGAGGCGCGGACGAAGCCGGCGCAGCTGGTTGTGACTTGGTCTGTGCAGGCTTTACTCCCGAGAGCACTGACGTCGGTCCGCTCCGGCGGGCGGCGAAAATCGAGAGCAGGATCGACGTAAGCATGAAAATAATCGCCGACCATGTCGTCGCCCGCGAAAGAGCCGAAGCCGCGCCGCGCGGACCAAACGCCGTCTGGCTTCCCTGGCCGCCAAACGCCGCCGCCAAATCCCCGCTCTTGCCGCTCTGCAGCAGCACGACCGCAATCAGAAACAAACACACGAGAACGTGAACCACGGTGATCAAAATCGTCATTGCAAAGAAACTCCGTCCGGGCCGCAGGCCGACTCAAATTCCAATTTTTCCTAAAACCACGCGGGAATCAGTATGCAGAAGGGAATTGAAAACCCTCCGCCAACCCACCTTCAAGGGCTGGCAGGGATATCTTGCAGCCCTGCTTAGCCGCTAAGACATTGTAAGGCACGCTCATCGGACTGTAAACGGACTGCGATCGTGGGATATTGGCATTTTTCGGCCTCGAGCTCCCGTCTTGTTCGCCCGGATGGGTTCAACGTGCAGGACTTCCGCTTCGATTCGATCGTAGGTCTTCGGCTGGCGGTGCGGATCACTGCTTCGGCCGCGGCAGTGGCTGGCACCAGTCGCATTCGACCGACAGGGGGAGCGCGCTGCCGAGTTCGTTCGAGCAGGTCCGGAGCCGGCCGACTGGTGCGATCAACCCTAGTTCGGTCCCCCGCCTCCAGCCTGGCAGATTTCCAGCCTCTCGGCGGCGAAGCCTTCCTGAGCAGTTTTGGCTCAGCATCGCGGCCTTGACGCGCAGCGGTAGTTATGGACCCGGCTGTTTCTATCACATCTTCTTTCGGTGTGGGCCGGCGCTGCAGCCATGTCTGGGGTCCTCGTCGTTTCTCAGGTTTTGGAGACGGAACTTAAATTCCTGGTCAGGCGAAAAGGCGGCGGTATCCGTGCAGAAAGGCCTGACGGCAGTCGTTGCGAGCCCTACCCTCGATCACGCGTTCAAGCTTCGGCATACGGGGTGCCCATTTGGCGGCCGCGCCGTTTCGCGCCCAATTGGCCCGCTCCTGGCGCGTGCCGGGCCAACGTCTTCCCATGCTGGTGTGCGTCCCACCGGAGTTCCCGTACCGCAATTGCGCACTGTGCGCCCTATGGCGGTGGGTCTCAGGGAAGTAGCGAACATCACTCGATGATCACGGCTGAGCTTGGCGACGTGCGGAACGAGAAGCGGCGGGACATATCAAGGCCCGACTTGTCCGTGACTGTCGTTGGTTGGGTCGCACTGTTTGGTTGGGTCGCACCATGATCGAGGCGGTCAAGGTCGGGGGGGACGGTTTCTTGGCGGGTGTGAAGTTCTTCGACTGCCTCGGGCTGGCAGTCACGATGTACTGTGATCGTAATTACGGAAATTTACGGCGTTCGTGTGGCAAACTTACCCGCGGACGCTTTATGAAACCCACTTCGACCGCCGGAGATAAGTTTGCGGCCTTGAAGAAAGAGCTAGACACCATCCATTCCGCCAATGTCCTGTATTGGAAGCGCGGGACAGACAACAGTCATCAAGCAAGAGCCGAGTATCAACGCAGGCTGGATCGGGTAGATGAGATCCGAAAGGAACTCGAGCAAGCTCTTTGCGCCGCGTTTGAGCACATCCGTTGCGCGTAAGCGTGCGCAAGAGCCGCAAGAGTCGTTTGCTCCGCCACGCTCGACAGCCTCCGCCCTGCCCATCGGGAGATGATTGCTGATAAAGCCCGGATTTCGCGCCCGGCCGCAACCTTATACAGGCCGTTCGGTAAAGTTCGTACCGTCGACGCGGTGGGGAGACGATGATGGTTGCCACCGCGCGGGTCCTCCGGTAGGCGGACGGTCGGATCTCCAGTGGTTGCGCACCCGCTTGAAGTCGGCGAAACGCCGTCGAGCCTGGTGGGAACAATTGCAATCCGCGGAGGCGGAAAGTTTTCCGCTCTTCCGGGTCGTCCGGGATCCTCCGGGTGCACATTGACATTCTGGACCTGCACTTTCTAAAATGGTTCCAGCCCCGCATGTTCAAGTGCGGCTCGGCGAAACAGGGCACTTCGACTGTTGCCAACAAATTTTCTATGATCGAAGTTCAGGCGCTCACCAAGAAGTACGCGCGCACCGTTGCCGTGGATCAGATTTCGTTCGAAGTGGCGAAGGGCCAGATCGTTGGTTTCCTTGGCCCGAACGGTGCCGGCAAAACGACGACGATGCGCATGCTGACGTGTTTTCTTCCCCCTTCGGCGGGCAGGGCGACGGTGGCCGGTTTTGATGTCCTCGAACAACCGCTTGAGGTCAAGAAGCGAATCGGCTATTTGCCGGAAACGCCGCCCATTTACCCGGAGATGGAAACGGTAGAATACTTGAAATTTGTTGGCAAGCTGAAGGGGTTGTCGGGGGCCAGCCTGCAAAAGCGGGTCGACTATGCGTCGGATCGCTGTGCCATCGCCGACGTCAGGAAGAAGCTTCTCGGCAAGCTGTCGAAGGGCTACCGGCAGCGGGTCGGACTCGCGCAGGCGATCATTCACAATCCCGACGTGCTGATCCTGGATGAGCCGACGGCTGGCCTTGATCCCAAGCAGATCAACGAAACGCGGGACCTGATCCGAAGTCTTGCCGGCGACCATACCATCATCCTCAGCACCCATATCCTCCCCGAAGTCGAGCAAACCTGTGAGCAAGTGATCATCATCAACAAGGGGAAGCTGGTGGCCACCGACTCGGTGCGTAACCTGCAAGCGCGGGCGCGCGGCGCCGAATCGGTTCGGGTCGAGATTGCCGCACGAAACGGAATTCTGGATGCCGGGATCGTGCAGCAGAAGCTGGAACAAGTCTCTGGCGTCAGCCGCGTAGTGAGCCAGGCTCAGGAGGATGGCCACGTCGTTTTTGAAGTCGACAGTCAAAAAGGACACTTCGTTCGCGGCGACCTGGCGCGGGCCGTGGTTGAATCGGGCTGGGACCTTAATGAGCTTCGACCAGCAGCCATGAGCCTGGAAGAGATCTTCCTTCAGCTCACGGGCGCTGAAGCTTCGGCGGGACCCGAGCAGGCCGTCCCGAAAGGAGAACGGCCGTGAGAAATACCTGGATCATCTGTCGCAAGGAACTGCACAGCTACTTTGTTTCGCCCGTCGCCTACCTTTTGCTGACCATGTTCGGCCTGATTTTCGGGTTCTTCTTCTGGAACGCGCTCGGCTATTTCGTGATCGAGGGCATGCAGATGGAGATGCGGGGGCAATCGTTCCCCATGAACCTGAACGAACAAATCATTCGTCCCTTGCTGTCCAATGTCAGCGTGGTGGGACTGTTCTTTATCCCCATGATTACGATGCGCCTGTTCGCGGAGGAAAAGCGTAGCGGAACCATCGAGTTGCTGGCGACATCGCCCATTCGCGACCTCGAAATCATTATCGGAAAATGGCTGGCGGCGATGGCGCTCTATTCTTGCCTGCTATTGTTTACCGCTTTGAACTTCGGCTTTCTTTTCCGATACGGCAATCCGGAGTGGAAACCTTTGGTCATCGGATATCTCGGCTTGTTGCTGCAGGGAGGCGCCCTGCTGGCCATCGGAACATTCATTTCCACGTTGACCAAGAATCAGATCATTGCCGGCGCTGCAACCTTTGGCGTTTGTCTGTTGCTGTGGGTCCTGGAGTGGGCGAGCGGATATGAAACGACAACCTGGGCGCGCGTGCTTGCCTACATGTCGGTAATCACGCATTTCGAATCATTTGCCAGAGGCGTGCTGGATTCCAAAGACACAGTTTTTTACCTGACCGTGATTTTCCTGGGACTGTTTTTCAGTGCCAGATCCATGGAATCGCTGCGGTGGAGGTCCTAAGATGGCGAGCCAGTGGCTCCAGGCGAGACAAACCAAGTATGCAGCCTACGTGACGATTTATATCCTGGTCGTGATTGCCGGGGTCGTCGTCGCCAACATACTTGCCGACCGGTACAACAAGTCGTTCGACGTCACATCCAACAAGCGTTACAGCCTTTCCGAGCAGACGGCCAAGATCGTCAAGGGCCTCCACCAAGACGCCACGATTACCTACTTCGACCAGAGTACCCGCTTTCGCGAGGGCAAGGATTTGCTCGACCAGTACGCCAACCTCTCTCGCAAAGTGCGAGTGGAGTATGTCGACCCGGATAAGAACCCCCAATTGGCGCGAGAGGTTGGGGTCAAGAACTTGGGAACTGTTGTCGTCCAGGTAGGGTCGAAACGAGAAGAGGCCAAGAGCATGACCGAAGAGGGCATCACCGGTGCCTTCATCCGCGACCTCAAGAGCAATACCCGGACGGTGTGTTTTGTGACGGGCAGCGGAGAACATCAAGCGGATGACCGCGACCGCGACGGCCTTTCCAGTTTCAAAGACCTTCTGACCAAGGACGATTACGAAAGCAAGAGCATCGACCTGCTGCAGAAAGCCGAGGTCCCGCACGACTGCACCACGCTGGTCATCGCCGGGCCGACGCGAAACTATGAGCCGCCGGAAGTGGGCGCCATCAAGCGCTTTGTCGAGGACGGCGGCCGCGCATTGCTCATGCTCGACCCTCCGCTTAAGCTCGGACGTACCGAAATCGCCGACAATGACGCGCTCACGAATTTGCTGCAGGGCTGGGGCGTGACCTTGAATCAAGACCTGATTCTCGATCTCAACCCGATTGGTCAGCTCGCCGGTCTGGGGCCGCAGGTGGCTCTGGTAACTACCTATAGCTCCCAGCCCATCGTCAACGACATGAAGGGTACCGCCACCGGCTTTCCGCTGGCCCGCTCGCTCGAGATCAAGAACACGGACAAAGCCAGCGTGGAGAAGCTGTTTGATTCTTCCTCCAGTAGTCTGGCGACGAACAACCTGCGCTCGGCTTCGGTCAACGTCGACGATCCCGGCAACAAGAAAGGGCCGCTCACTATCGCCGCCGCAGGCAGCTACAACACCGGAAAAGAGAACTCGCAGGGACGTTTCGTCGTTGTCGGCAGTTCGTCCTGGGCGGCCAACCGCTTTATCAACTTCAACGGCAACGGCGATCTGGCTCTGAACGCGATCAACTGGCTGGCGTCGGACGAGGACTTGATTTCCATCCGCCCGAAGCAGCCGGAGGACCGGCGCGTTACCATGACCCGCGGCCAGCTAAACCTGGTCCGTCTCACCAGCCAATTCGTGTTGCCGCTGGTCGTCGTAGTCGCGGGAATTGGTGTGTGGTGGAAGAGGAGGTAGGAAGATCTCTCGATCCGAGTCGATCATTTCTCGAGAAGCACTATGAAAATTCGTAGTCTGATGGTTGCGGTTCTCGTCCTCTTCGTTCTCGCTGGAGTCCTTTACTGGTCTGAACATCACAAACCGGCCGAGGGTGCCGCCCTGGCATCGGTCGATGCCCGGCCTGCCATCCTCAAACTCGATGCCTCGGCGATAACCAGTCTGGATCTAAAGAGAAAAGACGCGGCGCCGATCCTGCTCAAGAAAGCGGAGTCGGGAAACTGGCAAATCACCGCGCCCCAGCCGTTTGCTGCCGACCAGACCGCAGTTTCCGGTGTGCTCGGTGCTCTTTCATCCCTAAATTCAGAGCGGGTGGTCGAGGACAAAGCGACCGATCTGAAGCAATATGGTCTCGACCCGCCTAGGTTCCAGCTTGACATCGCCGAGAAAAACAACAAGCTGCAAGAACTCCTCATCGGAGACGATACGCCGACCGGCGGGGCTGCTTATGCAATGCTCGCGAGCGATCCTCGCGTTTTTGCCGTGGCCAGCTATACGAAAACCAGCGTGGACAAGAGTCTGAACGATCTGCGGGATAAGCGCTTGCTCACCGTCAGCCCTGACAAGCTCAGCCGCATCGAACTGATCCGAAAGGGTCAGGATATCGAGTTCGGCCGCAATCATGGTCAGGATGAGTGGCAGATCTTGAAGCCCAAGCCGCTGCGTGCCAATCCTTCTCAGGTGAGCGAGTTGGCCCGCAAGTTGACCGACGCCAAAATGGATCTTGCTGGCGATGACATCAAGGAAGCGGCTTCGGCATTTGCGCATGGCACGCCGCTGGCGACCGCGCGCGTCACCGATGAGTCCGGTACTCAGGAGCTTCAGGTGCGCAAGCGGGAAAAGGGTAAGACGCAGGCTGTCGAAACCTACTACGCAAAATCAAGCGCCGTCGACGGGATCTACAAAATAGACTCGGACCTCGGCCATGCTCTGGACACTGGACTGGACGATTTCCGCAACAAGAAGCTCTTCGATTTTGGTTTCGTCGAACCCAACAAAGTCGAACTGCATGCCGGCTCGAAAGCCTACTTCCTCACCCGCAGCGGCAGCGACTGGTGGCAAGATGGAAAGAAGCTGGACGCCGGAACTGTGCAATCATTCATTTCGAAACTGCGGGACCTTGCCGCCGACAAGTTTCCCGATTCCGGCTTTGCCACTCCGCTCCTCGCGCTCACGGTCACGTCCGAAGACGGCAAGCGCGTAGAGAAAGTTCTGATCGCCAAGTCCAAGGAAGACTATCTGGCCAAGCGCGAGAATGAGGCCGCTCTCTACCACCTTAGCTCGACTTCCGTTGATGATCTTCAGAAGGCAGCCGAGGAGATGAAACCTCCTGCCACCGCAGGCAAGTAGACAATCCCGCGCCGAGAGCGGGTGGCGTTGTGCTCGGTTCGTGTCGTCTCGCCGGTTCGCCGTCTACCCGCTTGATTCAGGGACGGGCAAAACCCGAAGACCCGTTTGGCAGGTTCGGTCGTGAGCAGCGTTTCTTGAGCTTATTCCTCCATTCTTAGATGGAAGACGTTGCCAGCATCATGCCAGAAAAGATCGTCATGGGTTTCGCGCCGCTTGTGGCCGGCATTGAGGGGCCCGATCGGCAGGGGACTGACTTTGGACGGGGAGCGGTTTCGCCGCGGGGGCGGCGGGTTTCACGACTCGAATGCGCCGGCGAGAGGGGCCACGAGCGCGAGTGACCTGGGTGATTACACCCCCAGCCGCGCGCGGCGGGCGAGTTCGCCCAGCGTCTGATTGGTACCTGGACGGTAGTTTTTCAAAGGCAGAATGCGCTCGTGGATTGCGTCCAGCAGCCACTCCGGTTGCGGGAAGAACGTGGCTTCCAGCTCGGGGGCGGGCGTGATCCAGTTGCGGGAACCGATCACCACCGGAGGCGCGTCTAGGTCGTCGAAGCAAAGCTGGGTGAGCGTCGAAGCCACAGTTTGCATGACGCACCCGCGCTCGACGGCGTCGCAGGCCAGCAGCACTTTGCCGGTCTTGCGCACGGAGTTCACCAGCGCGTCGTAGTTGAGCGGAACGGCGGCGCGCAAATCGACGATTTCGGCCGCCAGCCCGTGCTTCTGCTCGAGCTCCCTCGCAGCTGCAACCGCGGTGTAAAGGGCTGGGCCGAGCGTGACGATGGTCAGATCCTTGCCGGCACGCTTTACGGAAGGTTCGGAGAGATCGATCTCGTAGTAGCCCTCAGGCACCCCCGTCTCGACGAACTGCTCGCCGTAATCGTAGAGCTTCTGGCTTTCAAAGAAAATCACGGGATCGGTGCCAGAAAGTGCCGTGTTCATCATGCCCTTGGCGTCATAGGGTGTCACCGGGTAGACCACCTTCAGGCCAGGAATGTGCTGGGTGAGGGCGGCCCAATCCTGCGAGTGCTGCGCGCCGTACTTGGCGCCCACCGAAATTCGCAGAACCACCGGCATGGTGAGCTGGCCGGCCGACATGGATTGCCACTTGGAGAGCTGGTTGAAGATCTCGTCGCCCGCACGCCCCATGAAATCGGCGTACATCAACTCGGCCACCACGCGGCCGCCTTCCAGGCCGTAACCGACCGCCGCACCCACGATACCGGCTTCGGAAATGGGCGAGTTGAACAGCCGGTGGTAGGGCAGGGCTTCGGTGAAGCCGCGGTATACGGCGAAGGCTCCGCCCCAATCGCGGTTCTCCTCGCCGAACGCCACCATGGTAGGGTCGATCGAGAAGCGGTGGAGCATCGCTTCGAAGATAGCGTCGCGCAGATTGAAGGCCTTCATGCGCGGCACCGGCTGGCCTTCGAAAGTGGGGGTGCGGATCTTGCCCTTGATCTGCTGCACGCGCGGGTTGGAAGTGAGGTCCTGCAGGAACTCTGGCTCCCGATCGTCGTGCTTTTCCACGCGCCGGTTGGAGAACATCACGCTGCCGACCAGTTCGGAATCCATGGAGATGCGCGGGCTGGTCGCGAGATCGACAGCCATCTTGAACGTCTCGAAGACGGTTTGCTCGACGCAGGTCCGGGCGCTTGCGAGTGTTTCCTCGTTCGCCACGCCGCCCACGATCAGCTTGTCCCGAAACGTTCGGATGGAATCGACCCGCTGCCAGCGCTCGATCTCTTCCTTGGAGCGATAGCTGGAAGCGTCGGAAGGCGAGTGGCCGCTGATGCGGTAGGTGATGGTGTCGAGCAAGACGGGCCCGCGCCCTTCGGCGATGATCTGCTTCTTGCGGCGAAATGCATCGACCAGGGCCAGCGGATCGTAGCCGTTGACGCGCTCGGCATGCATCTGGTCGGGGTTGACCCCGGCGCCGATGCGGGCAACGAACTTGACGCCCATGGTCTCGCCCATCGGCTGCCCGCCCATGCCGTAGAAGTTGTTCATGCAGTTGAAAATCAGGGGCAGGCCGCCGCCCAGGGATTTGTCCCACAGGGTGCGGTACTGGTCCATGGCTGAGAACGTGATGCCTTCCCACACCGGCCCGCAGCCGAACGAGGCGTCACCGATGTTGCAGACCACGATGCCCGGTTTGCGGTTCACGCGCTTGAACAGGGCCGCGCCCGGCGCGATCGACCCCGAGCCGCCCACGATGGCGTTGTTGGGATAGATCCCGAACGGCGCGAAGAAGGCGTGCATGGAGCCGCCCAACCCTCGGTTGAAGCCGGTTTCGCGGGCGAAGATCTCGCTGTAGGCCCCATAGACGAAGAACCGCAGCGCCAGGCCGCGCACCGTTCCCTTGAATCCCTTTTCCGCCGGGCCCAGGATGGCGCCGTCGCGGTAGCTCCGCATGATCTCCAGCAGTTGCTCTTCACTGAATTGTCGGATGGCGGAGAAGCCCTTGGCGAGAATTTCGCCGTGGCTGCGGTGCGAGCCGTAGATGTGGTCGTGAGGCGAAAGCGAGAACGCCATGCCGACCGCAGCCGCCTCCTGCCCGATCGACAGATGTGCCGGGCCGGCATGATTGTAGGTGATGCCCTTGTAGGTGCCCTTGGTCTTGATTTCCTGCAATATGGATTCGAATTCCCGGATGGCGCACATGTCTTGCCACATGGCCAGCAAGTCTTCGCGGGAGTGAGCGGCCACTTCCGCCGCCAAGGGGCATTGATACGCGTTCACCTGAATGTCGGACAGATGGATAGTGTCCCTGGCGAATGCCTGCTCAGGTTCGATGACGATCGACTTCGGCATTTCCGATTAGCTCCTAATGAATTCCGAGTATGGCTTCCCGCAGGGCCTCGGAAACGGTGGGGTGCGGGAAAACGATTTCGCTCGCGCCGGAGATGCACATTTCCGTTTCCACCATTCCGGCCGCGGCTACGATGAATTCGCTCGAGGCGTCGCCAATGGCATGCACGCCCAGAATCTCGCTGTACTTCTTGCCGGCGAGCACCTTGACGATGCCGCTTCCACTCTCATTTTCGATAAGGAATCGTCCGGCCACCGCCATCGGCACGACGGACTTTTTGTATTCGATGCCCGCCGCCTTAAGTTCCTCTTCGGTGCTGCCCACCGAGGCCACTTCGGGGTGGGTGTAGATCACCGACGGGATCGCATGGTAACGGATGCGGTCCTTCCTCCCGAACATGTTGTTGACGGCGACGATGCCTTCGCGCGTGGCGGCGTGGGCGAGCATGCGCCTGCCCGTGACGTCACCGCAGGCCCAGATGCCCGGAACGCTGGTTTTTCCGCGATCGGATGTCTTCACTCCGCGCGGGCCGAAATCCACACCCACTTCTTCCAGCCCCAGGTCTTGCACGTTGGGAGCGCGACCGGTGGAGTTCAGCACCCACTCGGCGGTGATTGCCTGGGCAAGGCCCTCCTTGTTCAGGTAATCGACGGAATGGCCCTCGATCTTCTGTACCTTCGAGGAGAGGTGGAACTCGACGCCCGCGCGCCTCATGCTTTGGAGGAGGCGGGAAGCAATTTCCCCGTCACAGCCGGCGGCGACCTGCGGCAGCATCTCGACGACCGTGACCCTGGTTCCGATTTCGTTGAAGAAACAGGCGAACTCCAGGCCGATGTAGCCGCCGCCCACGATCACGAGGGATTCCGGCATCGCCGTCAGATCGAAGACGGTGTTGGAATCGAGCACGCGCTCCGATCCGATGCCCGCGATCGGCGGTACGGCTGGCCGCGAACCGGTCGCCAGCAGCACGTTGGCGGTCTGGAGCCTCTGCTCGCCCACCTCGACCACACCGCGGGAAGCCAGCCGAGCTGTGCCGCGAATCAGTTCCACGCCTGCACGCTTGAGCATCGTCTCCACACTCTTGGTGAGGGTACCGACCACGCGCTTCTTGCGCTCGACCACGGCCGGCAGATCGAACTCCACCGAGCCGACGCGCACGCCGTAGCGCGCCGCCTCTTTACAGTCATGAAACAGCTTCGAAGAGCGCAGGAACGTCTTTGCCGGGATGCAGCCCACGTTGAGGCAGGTGCCCCCGATGTAGTTCTTCTCGACCAGTGCGACCTTCTTGCCCAAATGTCCGGCGTGGGCGGCGGATTCGTACCCGCCTGGTCCTGCGCCGATCGCGATCAGATCGTACATAGCGTCTCCACGTTCTCGATCTTTTGCTGCAGAACTTTGAGAAAGCGCGCACCTGGAGCGCCGTCGACAATCTGGTGATCGCAGGTCAGTGAAAAACCTATGGAATCGATAAACTCGACGTTGACGTTGCGCCGTACCGGTTTCAACTGAATCGCGTTGACTCCGAGAATCGCAACCTGCGGCGGGTTGAGCAGCGGTGTAAACGATTCGATACCGAGGTTCCCGAGATTGCTGACGGTGAAGGTGGCGCCACCGAGATCGTCGGCGGAAATCGACCCTTGCACTGCCTGCGCGCTGAGTTCCTTCATGCGCAGCGCCAGTTCACCGGCGCTCATCCGGTGCGCGTCTCGTACCACGGGCACCAGCAGCCCGCGCGGCGTGTCACAGGCGAAGCCGAGATGTACGGCGGCGCTCGGGTAGAGTTTGCCGTCCACGAACAAGGCGTTTACCTCCGGCATTTCGAGCACTGCCTTCACGGCGCAGAATGCCACCAGGTGGTTGAGATTGATGTCCGGCGTGGAGCCTGACTGCTTGATCCTGGTGCGCAGTCGCAGCAATCCTCCGGCATCGGCCGAGGAGTTCAGGGTGTATTGCGCCGTGGAAACGAGCGAGTCGCGCATGCGGCGCGCGATGCGCTCGCGGATATTCGAGATACGGACCGCTGCCGGTCCGAGGTCGGCCGCCAGAATCATGCCCGCCAGCCCGGAGCCCTCACGCGCCGCCTCCGCGCCTTCGAGCGCCTGCGCTCTTGCGGTTTCCGAGACGCGTGGCGAACCGAAGTAGAGATCGCGCAGGTCCTGTTCCAAAACGCGCCCGCCCGGCCCGGTACCCCGGACCGCCGCCGGATGGAAGTCGCGCTCTTCGGCGAACCGCCGGGCGCGCGGGCTCAGAGCGCCCGGCACCGAAGCGTTGACGGCGGGAGCGCGATCCCGCGACGCGGGAGTTGATGCGGCCGAGGCAGGTGCATCCGGTACGATGCCGCCCGCGGCGGCAGGCGAAGCGACAGGCGCTTTCGGCCGGAACGCCTCCACGTCCTCACCCGGCTGGCCGATCACGAACAGGTTGGTGAAAACCGGAACCAGCGCGCCTTCCTCGAAGAAGGTGGCGAGAACTGTCCCCTCCACCGGCGCCTCCAGCTCGAACGTCGCCTTGTCGGTTTCGATCTCCGCTACCAGATCGCCCGCTGCGACCGTATCGCCAGCGTGTTTGGTCCAGCGGGAAAGGATGCACTCTTCCACCGTGTTCCCGAGTTTGGGCAACTCAATGGGGATTGCCATTACCTGCGCGCCTCGATCAACTTACCGCCGACCTCGCCGATCTGGTTGAGGGTCCTTTGCGTCGTGCCGAAGGTGATGAACTCGGAGCCTGTCCTGCCGTCCGGATCACTGGCGCGGCGGAGTTCACGCCTGGTGATGATTCGATTGCGCGAACTCGCGAGGACCGAGGCCGCCGCCTCCCGTACTCGACGTCTCCAGTAGAGCATAGGTTGAGCTCCTCCCGCGATGAAAGCTTTTCGCATCTTGATAACCGAATGGAATGAGCAATTTCATGACGGCATTCAGCGGATCGTCATCGCCCGCCCTTGGTGTGTCGGACCTGGAACGAGGCTGACTGTGAGGCCGGCTCGCGCGAGGTTGAGGATGGTGAACTACTGCTTCGCCTCTTGCCCCAGGTTGACGGCGTATCCGGCTCTTGCAGTGTTGCCGCGCTTGATCGGGCGTCCACGGCAAAGGGTTCGTCGCGTGGCGATCGCGGGTTTATCTGCGTCTGCAACCTGTCCGCGGGAACGGCGACCGGCATTAGTCGGCGGAGGGTCATGCATTTGCTACGAAGGTCCGAGATTGGCAGGCGAACAAACCGGAGATCGAAACTTCCGATCGATCGATGCCGATTCGGAGCCGCTCTTGACGCCCGTTCACAGGTCTTCCTGCAAATAACCCCACAGATCGTTCACCTCGGAAGGCGAATAGGGGCTCAGACGCCCGTCAAAACCGTAGGGGATGCCCATCCTGCGGTATTTATCCCATGCCAGGGGATTGAAGTTGACCAATTCGATCGGGATCTGGCGGCTCACGGAACGAACATAACGGCCGAGTGCGCTCAGATTCTGCTCCGTTGCGGTTACGCCCGGTATCAGGGGTATGCGCGCCCGCACCCTGGCGCCCTG
Organism: Terriglobales bacterium; assembly: GCA_049520935.1. Lineage (GTDB taxonomy): Bacteria > Acidobacteriota > Terriglobia > Terriglobales > Acidobacteriaceae > Acidiflorens. The sequence goes on from JBEKPJ010000029.1 coordinate 132,607, forward strand.
GCGCGCGAGACGCTCGAAGTTCTTGCGGACGGTCTCATTCGAGGACCCCGTCCACGACTTGTGCGCCTCCGGATCGGCGAGCTTCATATCCACCAGGAACAGATCCACCCACGGCCGAACCCTCTCTACAGCTTCTTCATCCACCGCAAGCGCGGTTTCGATCGCCGTCGAGATGCCGTGCTCATGCGAGAGGCGCAAAATCTCCGCGCTGAACTCCGCCTGGCGGAGTGGCTCGCCGCCAGTAAGCGTAACGCCGCCGCCCGAGACTTCATAGAAGACACGATCCCTCACCACTTCAGCGATTACATCGCCGGCTTCGGTTTCACGGCCGTCGTAAGCAAGTGCGCCCGACGGGCAGACCTCGATGCAGCGGCTGCACAATGTGCATGCCGTCTGGTCGACAACGATTCTCGACGGTCCGCCCGAGCGAAGCGCCTTCTCGGGACAACTCGGGATGCAGTCGCCGCACCCCAGACAGCGTTTTTCGAAATGCCAAAGACGGATGGCGGCGCTCATCCCCTCGGGATTCTGGCACCAGGCGCAACGGAGCGCACAACCCTTCAGGAAAACCGCAGTGCGGATACCGGGCCCGTCGTGCACCGAGAATCTCTGGATGTTGAAGATCAAACCGCGCATCAGCTGGCACCTTGCGTTGTTCTGCGGATGATCTCGTCCTGCAGATCGCCGGCAAGCTCAGTGAAGTAAGCGGTGTACCCGGCCACGCGCACGGTGAGGTGGCGATAGAGTTCGGGGGTTTGCTGGGCCCGGATGAGATCTTCGGGCCGGAGGACATTGAACTGCGCGTGATGAATCTTGAGACGGACCAAGCCGCGGAGCAGGGCAACGAACTTCTCCAGATCCGCCGGGCGCTCAAAGAACTCAGGCAGGAATTTCATGTTGAGCAGGGTGCCGTTGCTGCCCCAATTGGCGTCGATGCGGGAAACTGACTGGAGCACGGCCGTGGGTCCGTGCGCATCCCGGCCCTGCATCGGAGACAGGCCGCCGTCAGCGAGCGGCGTCCCCGATTTCCGGCCGTCCGGCGTGGCCCCCACGTTCTTGCCCATAGGGACGTGTGCCGAAACCGTATAGAAGCCGGCATGGTAAGGTCCGCCGCGGGCGTTGCGGTAAGAACGCAATTTGCGGGCCAACGCCTCGGCCCATCTGGCACCCATTCGGTCCACCCACTCGACGTCATTGCCGTACTTGGGGACCCGGTTCAGGAGCCTTTGCCGCAGCGGTTCGTGACCCTCAAAGTCGGAACGGAGGGCATCCAGCAGCCGCGCGGCGCTCACCGAGCGCTCGTCGTAAACGCACTGCTTGATCGCCGCCAGGCTGTCGGCTACGTTGGCTATCTGGATCGCCTGGATTCCCGAGAGGTTGTAGGTGGCGCCTCCCGCCGTAACGTCCACGCCCCGGTCGACGCAGTCATCGATGACGCTAGACAAGAACGGCGACGGGAACAACTCGGCGTGGGCTCGGTCTACCGTATCGCAGCCGCTGATCGCGAGATCGATGAAGTGATCGAGCTGCCTTTGGTAGGCTGCCTCCAGATGCTCGAAATCCGCATAGTCGGCCAAGGAGCCGCTGTCGGAACCGATGCGCTCGCCGCTCAACAAGCACACCCCGCCGGTGAGTGTGAGTTCCAGCACTTTCACCATGTTGAACATGGCCGCATCGCTCCAGCCAAGGTTGTTGCCCTGAGTGGAGAGCTCGACACATCCGACCACGGCGTAATCGCGGGCGTCCCGCTCGCTGAGTCCCACCCCTCGAAGCGCGGGAATCACGCTTTCGTCGTTGAAGACCTGAGGCATGCCGCTGCCCAGGCCGATGACACGAGCGACTTCGAGCAGGAATTCCTGGGGAGATCCGCGGTGCAGGCGCACGGACAGATTCGGCTGGGGCAACAGCAGGTGCTCCTGCGCTTTCAGGCACAGCCAGGAGAGCGGGTTCGTCGAGTCGCTTCCGTCATCCCGCTGGCCCCCGATGGCGATGTTGAACCCGGTGGGAAAGCCGGCAAAGTAGCGCGCGCTTTCCGAATTCCGCATGTAGACGATCTCGTTGCACTTCAGCCAGAAGCATTCCAGGATTTCCAGAGCCCCTGCCAAAGTTATGACGCCGCGCCGCCGGTCTCGCTCCAGGTATGGATCGAGATATTGATCGAGCCGTCCCGGCGAGAACGAGGAGGCGTTCGACTCCGCGTGCAGCAGGACGAACAGAAACCAGACGCTCTGCACAGCTTCGTGAAACGTCTCCGCTGGCGATTCTGCGAGTTTTCGGGCGATGCGACCAACCTCGCCCCCGGCCAGCGCCCCGTATCGGCGAATGAAATCCTGGGCTCCTGCAAGCGCGATGTCCACTGCCCGATAAAAGTCCTGTTTCTCTTGCGGACCCTGAGCCGAAAGACGTGCCGCCTCAATCCGGAGCCCGGCCGGGCCATTTGCGAGCCACTTGCGGACGTTGGGGATGATATGACCTTGCGCGTGGTCGCGCTGGTTGATCTTGACTACCCGGCTCGCCGCCAGAACCTTCGCGTCGAGCCGACTGTAGACCTGGTCTTCGAGAGTCCGGCCCAGCCAAAACGGTAGGATCTGTTCCCGGAACTCACGAACCTGCGCCGCCGTGGTCTCGAAAGGGTCCTGCGGACGCTTGGGCAAAGACTCAATCTCGCGGTCAATCCAGTTCACCGCAGCCTCCGGGAAGACCACACCTGCGCGCGGTGTTGGAGTGCGATTGCCCACAATTAACTCGTCAGGATCGACCGTGATGGGAATGTTGCGCAGAGAGTGCGCAAACGCGATCGCCCTCTGGACGATACGCGGCTCGCCCGGATGCAGGCGGTAAGCCTCGGTTACGAGCCGGGCTTGGTCGAGAAATAGAAGACGCGGCTCGGAGTGGATCCGCGACTTGAATTTGGCCGCCCTGTCGGAAAGGGCGTAATCCGGTGTTAGTTGCACGTGAGACGCGTCAATCATTTGTCCGATACCTCGGGGACCAACCCGGACGGATGCCCGCCCGAACGGCAGTCGCTCCCCCTCCGGTTGGGAACCGGTCACAGAACGACTGACGATAAAGTATTGGCCCACCGGCGCTTCGAGGTCTGTGATCACCGTCACCTTCACTTTGTTGAGGCGGCCGTGCAATTCGGTCGCGCCTAGCCGATGCGCGGCAACTTTGCGGGAACGAAACCGCTGACAAGGAGTTTCTCGCTCTCGGTCGGCGGTTCCAGTGGTTCGAACGGCTCGACGACGATGATTGGCAACCGCCTACGGATTTTCGATGATCTGGCTCCCGATCTTCGGTGGCCGCCCGGGAACCGCGATTCCAACCGGCTTCGTGACCGGAGCGCGCTGGCCAAAATGCGAGGGCGTTTCCCATCGCACAAAGCAGGAGACGCTACCGCTAAATCCCGCACTTTCTTGCGACTTAGGTGCGCGACATGCACGGTCGGCGCCAGCAATGCCATCGATGCCTTCGGCGAGTCGGCGGGAACGCAGCCCACCAGCCCCGGTGATAACATCCGGGAATGAGTCTCAGCATCGATGCGTTGAGATCATTCGTGATACTCGCAGAGGAATTGCATTTTCGGCATGCGGCGCTCAGGCTGCATGTCTCTCAACCCGCCCTGACCAAGCAAATCAAACGATTGGAAGCCGAACTTGGCGGACGACTCTTCGAGAGGACGACGGGACATGTTCTGCTGACTCCGGCGGGGGATGTTCTAAGGGATCGTTGCCGGGTTCTGGTCACCGATGCCGCTGCCTTGGAGTCCTTCGCGCGGCAGGCGCTTCGGGGAAACCTTGAGCGTCTTCGCATTGGATTCGGCATCGCTGCCGTAGGCGACCTGTTGCCGAGGGCAGTCCTCGGGTTCCGAAAGGCCTACCCGCACGTCACGCTCGAAATGCAAGACCTGGGGAGCCAGAATCAGGTCGAAGGCGTGCTCGACGGGAGTCTCGATCTCGGCTTTGTTCGCATGCCAGTCTCGGATGCTCGTCTTGAAAGCATGATCGTGCTCCGCGAACAAATGCTGATCGCCGTTTCCGCGAACCGGTTTCAGAAGCCGGTAAGCCTGCGATCGCTGCGCGACGAACCCTTTGTCCTGATTGCCCGGTCGACCTCGGAAACATTCCAGAAACATGCGCTGGATCTTTGCCTGGCGGCGGGATACACCGCCAACGTCGTGCAAGAAGCGAAGGAGTTGTTCACTGTCCTCAACCTGGTGCGAGCCGGCCTCGGAGTCAGCCTCGTTCCGGCTACGGTGCACAAGATGCGGGTTCCGGGGGTACGTTTCTACCCGGTCAAGAGCGCATCGGCCAGCTGGACCATCGGGATGATCTGGCGAAAGGATCGCGGTGAGCTCATCGAGCCCTTCCAGAAGGCGGTGATGGCGATCCGGAAGATCCAGTAAGCGAATTGCGTCATGCCATTCGGTTATCAAGAGGCGCAAAGCTTTCATCACGGGAAGGACTCAACCTATGCTCTACTGGAGGCGTCGAGTGCGGGCGGCGGCCTCGGTTCAGGCAGAGGAAGGCGCAAAGCAAGTGCGCAGTAAGTTTGGAGGAATTTCATGACTACATCGGTTGTCGGCAATCCCACCCGTCGCGTCAAGATCGCGGCCGGCTTATTCTGGGCGGACTACGCGGCTCTCGGCGCGCAAGTACAGGATTTGGAGGCGGGCGGGGCGGACTGGATTCACATTGAAGTGAGGGACGGCGTCTATATGCAGTTTGCCATGCCCCGCGGAGGCGTGGATATTATCGAAGCCGTGCGGCAAAGCACCCGGCTCGAAATCGAAGCTCAATTGCAAATGCATCGCCCCCACCAAGAGGTCTTTCGACAACTTGCGGACGCTGGAGTCAACCTCATCTCGTTGCCCATCGAGACGATGGGGGAGACCACGGTCGAGAATATGATGTTCATCAAAGAGCTGGGATTGAAGGTGGGCGTATGGGCGTGGGAGGGCACGCCGCTGATCTTTTTCGAGCAATTGATTCCTTACACGGACATCATTGAATTTGAAACGTGGTATCCATTCTGGAAGCCGCCGCAAACGGGCCGCAGTCCGCATGTGGTGCATCCGAATTTTGAAAAGTATATGCGGACACTGCATGACATGATTGTGGCGCAAGGGCGGGAACAGGAAGTGGATCTGATGATGGACGGCGGACTTAACGCGAACAATGTCTCTCAATTCGTCCGTGCCGGAATGACGGTCGGTGAGTTTTCCTCGCCGCTCTTGAAGGGGCCCGGGGGTAAACTAAAACCCGGCACCGGCGAAATTCCCGCCTCGGTTGGCCGGCTGCGAAAAGCTTTGGATGAAGCGGGAACGATGTACCGTACGGAGACGGGATTAAAGTCCTGAAATCATGGCAGCAATTGGCATTGCCCTCGTCGGATACGGAATGATCGGCAAGGTGCACGCGCTTGCTTATCGCGATATCCCCCTCATTTATCCTAACGCGCTCCCCCGCCTCAAACTTGCTTCCGTTTGCACCACGAACGCGCGGTCGGCGCAAAGCGCGGCCCACGACGGCGGGTTCGAAGGCTGGACGACAAGCCTGGAAGCGCTCCTCTCCCGCGAAGATGTGGATGTGGTGGACGTGTGCGCGCCCAATTTTGCCCACCGCGAAATTATTCTCGCCGCCCTGCGCGCGGGCAAGAACGTCATCGTGGACAAACCGCTTGCGCTCAACGCCGTCGAAGCGCAAGAAATTTCGGAGGCGACTGCCACTGCCAAAGCTCGGCTCGGGATGGTATTCAACTATCGTTTTGTGCCGGCGTTGATGCTGGCACAAAAAATGATCGCCGATGGTACACTCGGCGCGATCTATCATTTTCATCTCGATTACCTGCACAGTGGTTATCAGAACCCACATCGGGCCATGAGTTGGCGATTGCGACGGGCACAATCGGGTGGGGGAGCACTGGTCGATTTGGGTTCCCACCTGATAGACCTTGCGCGCTATCTGCTCGGTGAATTTGCCGACCTCCGGGCAACCACGCGCACCTATGTGACCGAGCGCCCGGTGTCCACCGATTCCTCCGAGCGTGAGCCGGTGGATGTGGATGATGCGGCGTGGCTGGAAGCCAAAATGCAGAGCGGCGCGCAAGGCACGCTCTTTGTCACGCGCTTTGCCACTGGTGCCGTGGATGATATGAATGTACAAGTTTATGGCGGGCGCGGCGCGTTGAAGTTCAGTCTGCAGGATGGTAACGTGCTGAATTATTTTGACGCGCAAGCTCAAGCCTCGAAGCAAGGTTGGACGCGCATCCAGACCGGTACCCAGTACGAAGGCGCGGTCGTGCCGCCGCCACGGAGCATTCTCGGCTGGAATCGCACGCACACCGAAAACATTTATCAATTCTTGCGATCACTCACGCATCACCAACCCATCGCACCCGACGTGACTGATGGTTTGCTCGTCCATCAAATTATTGACCGGGCGTATCAAGCCGCCGCGCCCTAGCGATTGAAGCGGATAGCATTGATGACTAACGATTGGTTCCTCGGTATTGACCTCGGCGCAAGCACTTACAAGTGCGGACTAATTTCGCCCGACTGGAAGATTGTCGCGCGCAGCGAAGCGCCCACACGCGCGCTAGAAGGTCCCGTGCGGGCTGCCGAGCGCATCGCGGCGAGCGCGCGCGAAGTATTGAGCCGTCTGACGGCGGACGCGCGCGTAGCGCGTGTCGGCCTTTGCAGTCCGGGTCCGATTGAGCACCGGACGGGGGTGATTATTGACCCGCCGAACCTGACGGGTTGGCGCGATGTGCCGTTTGCCGCGATGTTGAGCCGACTCCTCAATCTGCCAGTTTCACTGGAGCATGATGCGAAAGCCGCCGCGCTCGGCGAATTTCATTTCGGCGCGGGACGCGGCGCGCATTCGATGTGTCTCATCATCGTCGGTACGGGCATCGGCGGGGCGATGATTGTAAATGGCAATCTCTATCGCGGCGAGCAAAACGCGGCAGGCGAAGTGGGGCATTTTACGGTCAATCTTGACGGTCCGATTTGCACTTGCGGATCCCTGGGCTGCGTCGAAGCGTACGCCGGTGGTCCCGCAATCATGAATGCGTATTCGTACGCCACCCGCAAAAAAGTGGAATCGGCCGAAGAGGTAGTCCGCGCTGCGCACGCAGGGGACGAAATTGCTGAACGCGTTTTGCAACGCGCGGGACGTGCACTCGGAGCGGGCGTCGCTACCATCGCGATGACGATGGACATTAGCACCTATGTCCTGTTCGGCAGCGTGATCAAAGCGGGCGAACTGTTGCTCGCACCAGCGCGAGCGGCGGTGCCCCACTACTCGCACCACTCGATTGCGGCGCGCGTACGGATTCTCGTCGGCGAACTCGGCAACGATGCCGGCATTCTCGGCGCGGCGTGGGGGGCAGGCACGGCGGAAGATTACAGCGTTTAAGGAACCAAGGAGTTGTGGAAATGGCCCCTACCATGACCGTGCCCGTTTTCTTGGGCGCGGGATGTCTCGAAATGCAAGAGCGACCGACGCCGCAGATCAAGGATCCCGACGAAGTGCTGTTGCGAGTTGAGGCATGCGGCTTGTGCGGTACTGATTTGAATATCCTGGCCGTGCCGCCCGCCCACCAAGCCGAAGTCGGCACCGTGCTCGGTCACGAATTTGTCGGTACCGTGCAGACGGTTGGTGCGGGCGTGAAAAACGTGCACAAAGGGGACCGCGTGGTGGTCGCGCCGCGCCTGCATTGCAATCAATGTCGCTATTGCCGGCGCGGATTGGCCAACCAGTGTGAAGATTACAGAACGCTCGGCATTCACCGCGACGGCGGACTCGCGCCGTACGTCGTCGCGCCGGGACGCGCGTTGTACAAAGTTTCTTGCGAGGTTGCGCTCGACGATGCGGTGTTCGCCGAAGTGCTGTCCTGTGTGTTGGGCGGCACCACGCGAGTCCCGGTTAACCCAGGGGAAAGTGTCGTCATTCTCGGAGCGGGACCGGTCGGTTTGTTGTTTGGCATGGTTTACCGCGCGAGCGGCGCGGGAAAAATCATTGTGACCGACGTTGCGCCATTCCGCTTGGAGATGGCAAAGAAAAACAGTGCTGACGTTGTCATCAACTCCCGCGAGCAAGATGCTGAAGCGGTTGTCAAGGAGCAAACCGAACTCGGCGCGGATATCGTGGTCGACGCCGTCGGCGCGCTGCTACCGCAAGCACTGAAACTCGCGCGCCGCGGCGGGCGTATAGTGTTGTTCGGGCTGCAACCGCACGCGCTGCCACCTGTCTCGCAATATCTCATCACGCGCTATGAATTGAACGTGCAAGGCGCGTTCGGCGGAGCGAATCAATTCCCCGGAGTGGTGCAGATGCTGGAGAGCGGCGTGATTCATCCTTCGTCTCTTATCACACATCGCGTCGCGGCGGCCAATGCGACCGCCGCATTCGATGCGATGCGCGCGGGCGCGACCATGAAGGTGGTTGTGACGCACGACGAACAATCCGGTTGACTCTCTTCTTGGGGTGCGCATGGCAGCCTCCCTGGAAAGGCAATGGCCGCCCACTTGGCGGATCTGTGTTCTGAAACTGAACAGGGACCACGGCGTCAGAGAATGGAAACGTATTCCTACTCGCTGGGGCGCCGTCGTGCAGAACGACGACTTCGAGGTCATCGACCACGATGGGGATGTTGAGCAGAGAAAGTGTGAACGCAAATCACCCACAGTACAGTGCGGGGCTCGCCAGGATTGCAAGCCGCCTGCCGGTTGAAGACCCGCATCGCGTGTGGGTAGCGCTCAGACAAAGCCCTCCGCCAGGGGCGGCAAGTCTTTCGACAATTTCCAGAGGGATAGAGTTATGGCAGGCTTAATTTATGCGGTCGTCACCGTACTGGCTTGGGGCACATGGCTCGCGCCTTCGCAGAACGTGCCTGTTAAGAGCCAGCAGATACGGACATTCTATGTGACTCTGGCCGTGTTGCTCCTGGCCCTGTCGGTCGCTCTCATCGGCGGCGTAGGCACGCTGACCGCGAGGTCGTTCTGGCTTCCGTTTCTGGGCGGTATTATTTGGGCGGCCAGCGGACTGAGTGCGTTCATCGGCGCAGACCGACTGGGCATGGCCAAGGCCTTCGGCATCTGGGCTCCCTTGAACATTCTCGTCTCCATCGCCTGGGGCATGCTGCTGTTCGGCGAGTTCGTGAAGACGGACTCGGCAAACCTCGCAGCGGCTCTCGCGGCAGTGAGTGTGATCATCGCTGGAGTTCTGCTGATTATTTTTGGCGGCGGAGAAGCTTCGGACAAGCATCGCTTCTCCTGGATGGGCCTTGCGGGCGCGCTGGGCGCAGGGGTTGGCTGGGGCAGTTACTTTGTTCCGATTCGCATCTCCGAGCTTTCGATGTGGGTGGCTATGCTGCCGATGGCCCTCGGCATGTTCGCCGGCAGTTGTGTACTGGTGATCATCTCGAAATCACCGTTGAGGCTCAGCTCGCCCACTTACTATCCGCGCCTGCTTGGAACCGGCGTACTCTGGGCCATCGGAAATTATGGAGCGCTTAAGATGATGGAGCTGATCGGAACTGGCAGAGGGTTCACGATCGCCCAACTCTGTGTCGTAGTAAACGCATTAATCGGTGTCTTCTGGATGAAGAATCCCAAGCCAGGTACGCGCGCCGCCCGACTGACGCTGTTAGGGGTTACGATCGCCACCCTCGGTGCCATCGTCCTCGGAAACCTGAAATCATAAGCCACTCGGACCGGACCACCTAAGACCACGCAAGCCGGTCCTGTCGGCGGGATACGATTTTGTGGCGACGCTTCCTTATATTCCCAACGACACGCTCGCCCTGAGTTTCGACGGCAGCCGCAGCTCGTCTGAAATCACGCCAAGCCAGATGCGGCGCTTTACCGACACGGCCCGGATTCGCGCAAGCTCGCTTTGGAAGATTGCGGTGGAACAGAGGAGCGCACCGCCGCCGGGTGGAAGGGCCTCGAACAGGCGAACCTGCCGCCAAAGCATGTCCGGGCGTCCATCGACAAGCAGATTCTCGCCGTCGCCGCCACCGTAAAGTGACTCAACATTGCGTCCGGTGGGACCGGTCTTGACCTAAAGCTGATCAGTTGCCAAGGGAGGGAAAAGCCAGTCAACCACGAGAAGCCTTGGAACAAGCAGGAGTCCCATTGCCTTTTCCGGTAAAGGTACAATGCCTCGATTTCCTCAATTCAACCATTCGCTGCGCCATGTGCAATCTATTTCTCCATCCGAGGTCACTCCTGGGGATGGGGATGGGTCTTAAGGTGTTTACAGCGAGGACAAGAACTTTAAATCGCGGGACTTGCTCGACCTGAGGCAAAGGTACACGAACCAGATGCGCGAGAGGTCGAAACAGGAATGCAGCCGCGCTAAACCGCCTCGGACATAGCGGTGAAACAGGTTCAATCGACAGCGTCGCAAATAGTGCGGAAGGGGGATTTGACTACTCCATCACGTTGATAACACGTAACTTAGTGATTTTGCATTCGGCCTAAAGGCCCAAATGCCCCACAATCCCGCTTCCATTGTACGTTTATCGTACGGCGAACGCGCTGCAGAGAAGAAAAGGGCGCCGAAGCACTTTCTCTCAATCCTGCCAGCAACACTGTGATATCCGCCCCTCCCATCGGTTAAGGCCACCCTTCGAAAATGCCTGGAATGGCGACCGTGCTTCGCGAAGCCCGTCTCCGTAAGTTGATCTTGTGCCCCTCGAGGTCCTGGCTTGATCGATTACTTCCTGTTTGCGGAAGTTGTCCGCTTGTGGTGAATTCGAGTCGCTGCCATGGCGCAAACGTCACGATGCGAACGTTAACAAAACCGGCCCTACAAAGACGGGCAGATCGGCTATCGGCGGTTTACTCACGAGTGCCAATGACGACCCTAGCCGCCGGAACAGCTTCAGGATTCCGGCAAAGGTGATTGCTCGGGTTGCGGTTGCGGCTTTCGCCTCAGGACCAACGCGGAGATCAGCGTGATGACGAGCCCAATCGGGAACGGATCGATGAACGTGAGCACTGCGTTGAAAAATGGGTTTTTGTACAGCTCTTTGTATTTTCTGACCTGCTGAAGTTTTGCCTGGACGGCTGCCGGGCTCGCGCCCGAGGCGGTGAGCTTCTGAACCAAATGAGCGCCATATGCGTCCCAGAAACCAGGCAGGAAGTTGTAGTAGATCACTTCCCAGGTTACGACATAGAAAATGCAGGATACCAGAGTAATGGAGAGGCCGACGGCAAAGGCTTTTAAAAAGGTAATCTGACCATTGCCGATGTTGTCCCGGTAGGTTCGGATGCCGAAAAACACCATCAAGAACGAGAGCACGATGGAGGTGTTGCCGATGATCGCGCCGCGGTCGAAGCCAATCCTGCCGCCCAAGGTCACCAGCGCTATCATGATCAGCGAGGAGATAGCGCCGGAAATCAGCCCGAAGGTGAGGGTGATCTTTCTCATATTCTCGTAATATCGTTTATCCGATCTTGACCTTTCCACGTATGATGCCGGCCCCATGCTCATACGGGCTCAGCGACCAGCCATGTCAGCCGGCGATTTGGATGCCACCGGGATAACGACGATAAGGTTATCGCCCGCTCCGGGGTGAGTCATCCCAAGATAATCGAGCTTCGGTTGGGCGTCGAACCCGATGTCTTTCGTTGTCATGTTCGGCGCATAAAACATCAAGTGCGGAGGGAAAATGCCAGTGCCGTGCTCAGGGATGGCGCTCAAGCGGTTCTGGCTGGACATCATGTAGAAGAATCCCGGTTTGCTGGGATACTGGTAACGGCGTTCCTTATATCCGCTGGCGACGTCTGCCTTGATTTCGGCCTCGGACTTGCCGTTTGTGCGCAGCTCTTCACCGTGCAGGTAGACAGGCAAGAGAGTGCGGCTGCCTTCGGCGTCGAAGCACTGCGGCTCAATTGTTGTTTCTGCGGGCTTTACGAAATGCCGGCTAACAAAACAGCTGAAGCCGTTGGTGCCTTCGCGCGCTTTCTCGTAGCCTTTAGGGCCGAGAACATAAACTGTGGCTTTACTGGACACCTCGGCCGGGGCGGCGCTTTCAGCGAGTGTGACCTGCTGGTCACGTGGCATGGAGGCGTCGTAGACGCGGGGAAGTTCCTGAGCGGTTGCGGGAATAAGCGCAGTGCTTGAGAACAAGCCGATCGACAGAGTACCCACGACAAAGACCTTCATCCAATTCAGAGACTTCATGTTCGCTCCTTTTTTTCAAAAAGTTCATGTTTTCATAGACTTCATGTTCGCTCGTATTGAGCGGCTCAACATACCGCATGAGGCGGGGTCGGTGTCGTCATACTTTTGGCTGATTTTGGCGGCGGAGAGAAAAATCATACGTTTGGGGGAGTGGTTATTGGCGCGAACCGAGCTTGTGCACGAGTAAATCAGGGGAGAAGGCCGAATTCCTTGCCGAGTTGCACCGCTTGCGTTCTTCGTCTCGCCCCGAGTTTGTCGAAAACACGGCTGGAATGCGTCTTCACCGTGCTCTCGCTCACAAAAAGCTTCTCGGCGATTTCGCGGTTGCTCAGGCCCTGGGCGATCAGTTCAAGGATCTCCAGCTCACGGCGAGTGATATGCAGGTCCTCACGTTTTGTTTCGTCAGGGATGAACGGTCCCGCGGCAGGGACGGGGACTTCCCTCACAACAATTGTCTTGCGTTTTGCTGTCAGTTTGAGCCCAAGCCAGACGCCAAGAACGGCAAAGGTCGCGGCGATCAGTCCGCCGTAGATTTCGATGGAATGTTCGACGACCAGGAACTGATACTCGGTCCACCGGAGCAGAGCAACCAAGATTCCACCGATCAACCCGTACATGAGGACGTGGCGCTTCATAAGTTGCAGGAGGATTCGTTACCGAAATTATCGCACCCATGATGCGGTAGGTCCTACTGCTTGCAGGCAAGATCAACGCTTGACAGGCCTTGCCCGAGTCACGGGCAAACCGGAAGTTGTTCCGGGCCATAACTAGGATAATGAGATGGTCCGCCGCCCTGATCATCCTGAGGGTGGGATGATCAAGCTGGCAGCATATACAGGAGGATCATCACATGCGCATCGCTTCTATCGGCGTCGATCTCGGCAAGACAACTTTCAGCTGGTTGCACTCGGGGAACAAGGCAAGGTAGTCGTGAGGAAGAAGTTTTTCGCGCAAGCAACTGCTGGCCTACACCGACAACCTGCAAAGTTCGCTGATTGGCATCGAGGCCTGCTCGGGAGCACACTTCATCGGCGCAGCTCTGCGCAGCCAAAGACAAGACGTGCGACTTATCTCGGCCCAGTTTGTGAAGCCTTACGTGAAGTCGAACAAGAACGACTTCCTCGATGCGGAAGCCATCGCCGAGGCGGTGGCGCGGCGGTCGAGGCCCCCGGCAACTGATGCAGAATCAGTTGTTCGATCGGGGATGCACTAGGCTACGCCCATCTGCCGTTCCGTTTGCAGCAGGCACCTACATCATGGCCGCCTATTGGTCACGACAGCCGACAGCCTAAACTAGATTGACTCTTAACCAGTAGGTTGTGGGTTCGATTCCTACTGCGCTCATCCGTTCACGATTTGTTTGTTCAATCACGCTCCGGCTGCTGACGCTGCGGGACGTTTCACTAAGAGTCAGGTGATTAGCAAGCAGATAAATACTACGGAGGGTTGAAACGTTGTACGATTACTGCACGAAACCAAAAACATGCCTCTAAGTAGTTGATTGTAAATGAGATTATGGTGCGGAAGGGGGGTGAACTACTCCATCACATTGATAACACCTAACTTCAGAACTCCTGACATACCCCCCCGGAAGCGGTAGACACGTAGTATCAAAACTCGCTTGCTGCGGACCAAAACCTGTCCGCTCTTTCTGAATTACGCGCTTGAAGGGTGCACGAATTGCGGCAGCACTTCACCTCCCGTGAAAGCGCCGCTGGCTGTTTCTGGTGATCCCGTCGTGTCACAACTGGCTTGCGTTTTCGATCCGCG